>NZ_JABFFR010000097.1 GCF_013423485.1 Azospirillum oleiclasticum | reverse complement strand
CGACATCTTCACGTTCGCGGTCTCGACACCCGAACCGTCCGCCTTCACGCGGACCTTCACGTTGTAGTCGACCACGCGCTTCACAGCGACCAGGACCTTCATCCCTTCCAACCCTCCCATTGTCTTGTCGGCACGGACCGCAGCCTAGCCGGGTCCGCCCTGCCCTTCAACCGGCGCAGCACCCCGTTCCGCCAGCGCCGCCGCCACCTGATCCTCGATGTCGGCCAGTTCGGCCACCGTCGCCTCCAGATCCTCGCGCTGGCGCTCCAGCACGTCGCGCCGTTCGCGCACGCGGCGCAGCAGCACCCGCAACTGCTCGATCCCGTTGCCGTCGATCTTGTAGAGGTCGAGATACTCGGCGATCTCGGCCAGCGAGAAGCCGAGCCGCTTGCCGCGCAGGATCAGCTTCATCCGCGCGCGGTCGCGCTTGTCGTAGACGCGGTTGTTGCCTTGCCGGTTCGGCGACAGCAGCCCCTTGTCCTCATAGAAGCGCAGCGTACGCGGGGTGACCCCCAGCTCCTCCGCCAGTTGGTTGACGGTGTAAAGATCGTTCATTGCGCACGACACCCCGATCCTGAGCGTGACGGTTCGTGGGTTCCTAACACAGTCGTGGGCGTCGACCAAGGCAATGGCCGGCCCCTGTGGACGACCGCCGAAGTAACGTTGACGTAAACGTAAATGCACAGTACCGTCAAGCCACAGTGTGAACGGGGGGATCAAACACATGATCGATGGCATCATCCGCGACATGCGGGCCAGGAGCGGCGACCTGCGCGGCATCGGCGCCCGCGTGCGCTTCGTGCTGGGCGACGACACCATCCTGATGGACGCCCGCCAGAGCCCGGTGAGCGTCGAGCCCGCGGATGGCCCCGAGGATGGCGACACCGACTGTACCATCCGCATGGCGCCCGAGCATTTCCGCAAGATGCTGGACGGCCAGCTCGGCCCGATGATGGCCTTCACCCTGGGGCGGCTGAAGGTGGAGGGCTCCATGGGCATCGCCCTGAAGCTGGCGCAGGCCCTGGACGACTGAGGCTTCGGGGGGCCCGGCGCCACCTACTCCTCGATCACCGTGGACCCCTGCCACACGCCCGTACGCGTCGCCCCATCGCGGGTCACGGACTGGCCGGGCCCCTGCGGCAGGCCGCGCACGAAGCGGCCGACATGGCGGGCGCCGCTGGCCCAGCGCAGAGCGCCGTCGCCGTCCGGCAGGCGCCGTCGCACCTGGCCCGCGAAGACCGAGCCGTCGGTGAAGGACAGCTCGCCCAGCCCGACCACCTCGCCGTCGCGCACCTCGCCGGCGTACGCCTCGCCGTCGGCGAAGCGGAAGACGCCCAGCCCGGTGGGCACGCCGTCCCGGAAATTCCCCTCGTAGCGGTCGCCGTTGGCGAAGGTGAAGACGGCGCTGCCGGTCATCGCGTTCGCCCGCCATTGCCCGGCGTAGGTCTGCCCGCCGGCGAAGCGGTACACCCCGTACCCGTCCTTCTGCCCGGCGCGTCCGGTCTCCCCCTCGTAGAGCTCGCCGTTCACCAGCCGCTGCGACGCGACGGCTCCGGTGTAGCCGGCGCGGGCCCGCTCGGCCGCCGCCTGCGCGCGCTCCCCGGCGCGGCGCCCCTCCTCCGCCGCGGCGCGGGCGCGGTCGGCCGTT
>NZ_JABFFR010000096.1 GCF_013423485.1 Azospirillum oleiclasticum | reverse complement strand
CCTTGACACACGCTTTGGCGAAGCTGCGCACCGGGCGGTGCCGGGGCACTGGGAGGGCGACCTGATCCTCGGTCTCGGCGGCTCGGCGATCGGCACGCTGGTGGAGCGGACGACGCGGTTCACGATGCTGCTGCATCTGCCGCCGATGGAGGGGCACGGGACGGCAGCTCGCGACAAGAACGGGCCGGCGCTGGCCGGGCACGGCGCCGAGGCGGTGCGCGACGCGATCGCCCACACGATCGCCAGCCTGCCCGCGCAGCTCCGCCGCTCGCTGACCTGGGACCAGGGATCGGAGATGGCGCAGCACGCCCGGCTGCGGATCGACACGGGGCTGCAGGTCTACTTCTGTCATCCGCACAGCCCGTGGCAGCGGGGATCGAACGAGAACACGAACGGGCTGCTGCGGCAGTACTTTCCGAAGGGGACGGACCTGAGCGTCCACGGCCCCGATGATCTGGCGGCCGTCGCGGCGGTCCTCAACGGCAGGCCGCGAAAGACGCTCGGATGGCGGACCCCGGCCGAGGCTCTCGACGAAGCGCTCCGCACCGCGCAGTCTGGTGTTGCGACGACCACTTGAACCCAAGTTGCGACCCGCGGTCGGAGTGATGAATGAGGCCGCAGCCCTTGGCGGGCCAGCGGTCGTGAAGCGCCTGCTCCAGGGCATCCAGAACGAAGCCGGCATGGGCTGTGCTGGACACCCGCCAGCCGACGATCCGGCGGGCGAAGGTGTCGATGACGAAGGCCACGTGGACGAAGCCCTGCCACGTCGCAACATACGTGAAATCCGCGACCCACAAGGCGTTTGGCCGTGGCGCCTGGAACTGGCGATTCACCCGGTCGGCGGGACTGGGCGCCGCCCGGTTGCTGATCGTGGTGCGCACCGCCTTGCCGCGCGTCGCCCCTGTCAGGCCCATGAACCGCATCAGCCGGGCGACTGTGCAGCGCGCCACGTCAAGCCCCTCGCGCCGCAACTGCCGCCATACTTTCCGCACCCCATAGACCTGGAAGTTCGCACCCCAGACCCGCCGGATAGCCACACTCAGCCCGGCGTCGCTTCGCGCGCGGGCCGAGGCCCGGCTGGGATCCCGCCGCCGGGCGGCATGGGTGTGGTAGGTCGACGGGGCGATCGGCAGCACCTTGCAGATCGGCTCGACCCCGTGGACGGTGCGATACGCGTCGATGAAGGCGATCATTTCCTGAACGGGCGGTCGAGCTCCGCCTGGGCGAAATAGGCCGACGCCTTGCGTAGGATTTCGTTCGCCTGGCGCAGCTCCCGGACTTCACGCTCCAATGCCTTGATCCGCTCCCGGTCGTCCGTCGTCGGACCCGGCCGCTTGCCCTGGTCGCGCTCGGCCTGCCGCACCCAGCCCCGCAGCGTCTCCGGATTGCAGCCGATCTTCGCCGCGATCGAGCTGATCGCCGCCCACTGCGAGGCGTGCTCGCCTTCGTGCTCGAACACCATCCGAACCGCGCGCTCGCGGACTTCAGGGGCGTACTTGGGTGATGCCTGTTTCGTCATGATGACCCCATCCTCTCAGGAAATGGGGCCTCCTGTCTAAGACGGTTCAGGTATTTTGAGGGTGGTGGATGGCATTCCGCGGGCCTCCAGGGACAACAGAGCCCGTTTCCCGGAATGGAAGCCATCTGCTCATCGAGTGTCATCCTGAACAGTTGATTGGGGCTGCTTGCCAGACCCCGCAGGACAGGGGCAGGAGCATGATGAAGGAACTCTTTATTGGTGTGGACGTCGCCAAGGATTGGCTGGACATTCACCACCCCGGTGCCGGCGCTCGCCGGATCGACAACACACCCGGCGCGGTGCGCAGCTTCGCCAAAGCGTGTGTCAAGG
>NZ_JABFFR010000095.1 GCF_013423485.1 Azospirillum oleiclasticum | reverse complement strand
GGCCGCCGCACTCGACGCCGGCCTGTCGCTGCCCGACGGGTTGCTGCGGGCGGCGGCGGCGGCGGGGCTCGCCTGCCGCGGTGTCGGCGCCCAGGACAGCATGCCCGACGCCGCGCGCATCGCCGCGGCGGCGGCCGACATGCCGCCGGTGGAGGCGGTGGGGTAACGGCCCATCTCGTTTTTGTCCGCGATTCTCGCCTCCGCGCAAGGCAGTCCTAGAAAGTGGACCGCTCCGTTTTTTCCGGAGGCCGGGTTGGTTGACTAACATCCCGCTCCGTCAGGCAACGTCGCGTTCGGGGCAACACCGACACAGCCCAAACCCGACAGCACCCATCACCGGCCAGCCACCTGAGTAGTTACGCGGCGGCTTTCCTGGGATGTGTCTTGATCTTGGAGAAGGCCATCCCGATGGCATCGACGTCGGAGCTGTCGGCGGCAGCGTTCGCCACGGCGTGCATGGTCGTGCCGCCTCTCATCCAGCCCTCCCGACCAAGCCGGGGTACCTCTCGCAGACGTAGTCCCACCAGCGACTGAACTGGGGGTGCTGGGTAACGTCAAAGCACCCGAACAGCTTTTCGGTGTTGACGCTGCGAAAGGCATTAGGCTGTACCAGCAGATCGCCCCAGACGCGGACAGCGTCGGTGCCGCGGTGGCACAGCGCCGGCGCGGTAACGACCTTGAAGGCCGTGTTGGCGCCGGGGGCGATGTGCAGCACGCCAACGTGATCGCAACCTTCCTCCCGGACGGCCTGCATGCGGTGCGCAAGCATCTGCTGGCGCAGAAACTGGTAAAAGGGTTCCCAAAACAAGTCGGCAAGGTCCAGACCCGCGTCGGACCGCACTGGACCATCGGGGACGAAGGCGATGCCGGTGTAGCGCTTTCGGCGGGTCGGTTCCTTCGCTAGGTCAGGCGGGCTGCCATATGTCTCGGTGTACTTCCACTCGATCAGCAGCATGCCCACCGACCCGTCGTCAAGCCGGCGGTACTTCACGGCTGCATCCGCGCTGGTGCAGTTCGCGCCACGGCGTCGCGTCGCGTCCTTGCCCACTCCTTCATTAAGGTGATCCCGCTCGCCGATCCACTCGAATCCCACATGCCATGCGTCGCGCCCCGGCAGGCGATCATCCTCCAGCGGAAGCATCTCCACCTCCCCGAGGAGAGGACGGAGGAGGGACGCCAGTGCATTGGGTTCGGTTGTGAAGGGCATCAGGAAGTTGAGGCAGCATGCCTGCGAGCTCAGGAGGTGGTGCGACCACTGATGCCACGCGATGCGGTGGTGCGCGAAATACGCCAATGCGTCCTCCCTGATTTCTGGGAAGAGGTTCTCGGACCGGAGTTCCTTCGGCAGCAGCATGGCGCTGTATCCCGAGGCCGGTTTCGAGCACTCTCTCGCCGGGGCCGACAGCGTTGTCGAAGCTTGCCGGAACCGGGCCTGCGCAGCCCGTTGCGCTTTGACGAAGGATGACATGGTGTCGAGCTCGTTAGGCTTGCGGTGACGGGGGGAGCGAGATAGGGCACCCGCGGCCTTCCAGTACCGCTTGGCGCGGGGCCATCAAACGGATACGACGACCGTTCCGATACCAAGTCGTCATGCGAGAATCTTTAGCCCGAACTATGCTCCGGAGTTGGCGGGTGTAGCGCAAGCCATTGATACAGTCTAGGATTCGGTTCCCCACACCAGAACCCGCCGTTTCCGGAGCGCCGACCCGCCATGGCTGATCCTACGCTGCCGCTGGCCGGACTGTCACCGGTCGATGGCAACTCCGTCGTGGTCCGTTTCGATGGAGGACACCTGTCCTTGGAAGGCGGTCGGCTGGCGTTGCGTGAGGTGACCCGGCGGCTGAAGGTGACCGAGCGCCTTGCCGCCTGCGTGATGACGCTGGGCGGACAAGGCGCGGTCGCCGCGGAGGGCGGGCGGCTGTGGCGGGTGCGGGCGCTGCCG
>NZ_JABFFR010000094.1 GCF_013423485.1 Azospirillum oleiclasticum | reverse complement strand
GGATCAAGCCGAACGAGCGATTAGTAGGGCTCAGCTTCACGCGTTGCCGCGCGTCCACATGCCCCCTATCGACGTGCTGGTCTTGCACGGCTCTTGAGGGAGGTCTTGTTTTGAGGTGAGTTTCCCGCTTAGATGCTTTCAGCGGTTATCTCGTCCGCACGTGGCTACCCGGCGATGCGACTGGCGTCACAACCGGTGCACCAGAGGTGCGTCCATCCCGGTCCTCTCGTACTAGGGACAGCTCCTCTCAAACCTCCAACACCCGCGGCAGATAGGGACCGAACTGTCTCACGACGTTCTAAACCCAGCTCACGTACCACTTTAATCGGCGAACAGCCGAACCCTTGGGACCTGCTCCAGCCCCAGGATGTGATGAGCCGACATCGAGGTGCCAAACGACGCCGTCGATATGGACTCTTGGGCGTCATCAGCCTGTTATCCCCGGCGTACCTTTTATCCGTTGAGCGATGGCCCGTCCACGTGGGACCACCGGATCACTATGGCCGACTTTCGTCTCTGCTCGACCTGTCGGTCTTGCAGTCAGGCGGGCTTATGCCATTGCACTCGACGAGCGATTTCCGACCGCTCTGAGCCCACCATCGCGCGCCTCCGTTACTCTTTGGGAGGCGACCGCCCCAGTCAAACTACCCGCCATGCAGGGTCCCGGCTCCGGATCACGGAGCGCGGTTAGATGCCAGAGACCGCAAGGGTGGTATTTCAAGGTTGGCTCCACCCGAGCTGGCGCCCGGGCTTCAAAGCCTCCCACCTATCCTACACATGCGCTCCCTAGCACCACTGCAAAGCTGTAGTAAAGGTGCACGGGGTCTTTCCGTCTGACCGCGGGAACTCCGCATCTTCACGGAGAGTTCAATTTCGCTGAGTCGGTGTTGGAGACAGCGGGGAAGTCGTTACGCCATTCGTGCAGGTCGGAACTTACCCGACAAGGAATTTCGCTACCTTAGGACCGTTATAGTTACGGCCGCCGTTTACCGGGGCTTCAATTCAGAGCTTGCACCCCTCCTCTTAACCTTCCGGCACCGGGCAGGCGTCAGACCCTATACGTCGCCTTGTGTGGCTTCGCAGAGCCCTGTGTTTTTAGTAAACAGTCGCTACCCCCTGGTTTGTGCCCCCCGCCCCTGGTTGCCCAGGAACGGGGCCCCCTTCTCCCGAAGTTACGGGGGGAATTTGCCGAGTTCCTTCAACACCGTTCTCTCAAGCGCCTTGGTATACTCTACCTGTCCACCTGTGTCGGTTTCGGGTACGGTCTGTACGGCAGGGCTGTTTCCTGGAACTCCTCCAGCGCGCGGACAATCCGATAAGCCCGCACACACTTTGGAATTCGTCACCTCTGCCAGGCCCAGGACTATTAACCTGGTTTCCATCGGCTACGCCTCTCGGCCTCGCCTTAGGGGCCGGCTCACCCTGCGCGGATTAACCTTGCGCAGGAACCCTTGGACTTTCGGCGGGAGTGTTTCTCACACTCCTTGTCGCTACTCATGTCAGCATTCTCACTTCCGATACCTCCAGGCGCCCTCACGGGAACCCTTCACAGGCCTACGGAACGCTCCGCTACCACGCGTCCTAAGACGCATCCGCAGCTTCGGTGGGTGGCTTGAGCCCCGTTACATTTTCGGCGCAGGCCGGCTTGTCTAGACCAGTGAGCTATTACGCTTTCTTTAAAGGATGGCTGCTTCTAAGCCAACCTCCTGGTTGTCATGGCCTTCCCACATCCTTTCCCACTTAGCCACCACTTGGGGACCTTAGCTGGCGGTCTGGGCTGTTTCCCTCTCGACGACGGACCTTAGCACCCGCCGTCTGTCTGCCGGACTGTGCTTGCGGGTATTCGGAGTTTGGTTAGGTTTGGTAAGGCTCGCGCCCCCCTAGCCCATCCAGTGCTCTACCCCCCGCAGCAATATCCGACGCGCTACCTAAATAGCTTTCGCGGAGAACCAGCTATTTCCCGGTTTGATTGGCCTTTCACCCCTAGCCACAGCTCATCCCCGACCTTTTCAACGGGCGTGGGTTCGGTCCTCCAGTGGGTGTTACCCCACCTTCAACCTGGCCATGGCTAGATCACCGGGTTTCGGGTCTACAGCATGCAACTCAAGCGCCCTGTTCAGACTCGCTTTCGCTGCGCCTCCACCTACCGGCTTAAGCTCGCTGCATACTGTAAGTCGCTGACCCATTATACAAAAGGTACGCGGTCACTTCGCAAGGAAGCTCCCACTGCTTGTAGGCATCCGGTTTCAGGTCTGTTTCACTCCCCTCATCGGGGTGCTTTTCACCTTTCCCTCACGGTACTGGTTCGCTATCGGTCACTGAGGAGTACTTAGGCTTGGAGGGTGGTCCCCCCATGTTCGGACAGGGTTTCACGTGCCCCGCCCTACTCGAGGATGGCTTCCGGTCTACCCGTACGGGACTGTCACCCGCTCTGGTGCGCCTTTCCAGACGCTTCCGGTTCTGTAGAAGCCACCACTGGCCTGGTCCGCGTTCGCTCGCCACTACTAGCGGAGTCTCGGTTGATGTCCTTTCCTCCGGCTACTTAGATGTTTCAGTTCGCCGGGTTCGCCTCGCCAGCCTATGGATTCAGCTGACGATACCCCTAAGGGTGGGTTGCCCCATTCGGAGACCTCCGGATCAAAGCCTGCTCGCGGCTCCCCGAAGATTTTCGCAGCGTGCTGCGTCCTTCATCGCCTCTCAGTGCCAAGGCATCCACCAGATGCCCTTATAACGCTTGATC
>NZ_JABFFR010000093.1 GCF_013423485.1 Azospirillum oleiclasticum | reverse complement strand
GGGGCGCACGCCGGAGCCGCAGGGGCTGGCGCGACGGCGCTGGCGCACCGCGCAGCGCGAGGCGCTCGCCACCGCGATCGCCGAGCACCAGCGCGACGCGCAGGAGCGCGAGGAGCAGCGCGCCGCCGCCGAGCGGGCCGTGGCCCTCCTGGAGCGCCAGCGTGCGGAGGCAGTGGAGGCCCTGCGGGCCAGCCGGCGCGACCTCCTCAACATGCGCGGGATCATGGAGGATCTGGTGCGCGAACGCGACGCGGCGCGGGCCGAAATCCGCGCGCTGCGTGACGTCACGCGCGATGGCCACACCGCCTCCGAACCCGGCGCGTCCCCGCCGGCTGCGGCAGCCGTGATTTCGACGGGGCAGGCGGCCGCGGCGGACCGCGAGACGGGCGCGCCGACCGCGGCCGCCAGGCCTCCGGTTCCGGGGCCGGTGGAGGCCGCCGAAGGCCCGCCCCCGGCGCGGCCCCAGGACCCCGCAGCCGTGCCCCTGTACACCCAGGCGGACCTGGACGTCCGGATCGCCCAGGCGGTGGTGGCCGCCGTGCGTGAGGCGGTGGTCGACCGGAGGCCGGCGGCGCTGGACGCGCCGCGGCCCTACGCCACCGCGCCGATCTTGCGGTCGGTGACGGTGCCCGGTGGCCTTCTGACGCGCGAGCGCGAGGTCCCCTTCGAGGTGACGGACGTGCACGACGCGGGGGTCGATGCCGGCTGGGAGGCGGTGGAGCGCCAGGTCACGGCGGAGTGGGCGTCCGTGCAGGCGCTGACCGACCAGCTGGGAATGGCCGACCGCCAGCTCATCGGGAGGTGGACAGCCCGCGACGCCGAGCACAGGGAGGCGGTGGAGCGGGCCCGGCGGGAGGGCGAGACGGAAGGGTTCCGACGGGGCCAGCAGAAGGGCCGGGAAGAGGCGGTGGGCGGGGCGGTGGTGCTGGCGAAGACGCACCGCCAGGCGGTGACCGCCCTCGAGGCCCAGGTCGTCGCGCTGACCGGGGAGCGCGACCAGGCCCGGAGCGAGCTCAAGGCGCTGAGGAACGCTCCCGCCGATCGGCCGGAACAGGCGGACCCGCCGGCGGGGCACGGGAGCGGCACGGCGCAGGACCGGGCAGGGCCGGCGCCGGGGCGTGATCACGGGGCCGCCCTGGGCGGCTCCGGCATCGCTCCGGACACCGCGGCGGCGGGGCCGGGCGGTCCCCCTGATCCGATGCGGTCACTGAATGAAGAGCAGCGGCGGATGCTGAAGGCGTTGTTCGAGCCGGACGAGTCCGTGGACGGGGGGGTACTGCCGCCGGCTGCGCCGGTGGCGCCGGCGCCTTCCAACGCCGGAACGCCGCACGCGGCGTCCCCGGTTGGCCGGGGGATCGGGCCGACCGCACAGGCTCCGGCCCAGCCCGCCGGAAAGCGTGTGAACGAGCCCCTGTGGCTGGACCCGCGCGCCGGGCCCGACATGATCCGGGAGATGAAGCTGCGGGTGCGCGGCATGACCGACGCCGCCCTGGACCACCAGGTGCGCGTCCAATTTGACGCGGAACTGCAGGTCCGGCGTTCGCCGCAGACCACCAACACCCCAACGTACATCGAACGGCTGCGGGCTGCCGTGGGCGTGCTGCGCGCCGAGATCGCCCGGCGCGGCATCCCCGACCCCACCCCGGGGCTGGAGAAGACGCTGCGCGAGCGGCTGGCGGCCAGGAACGACCGGTCGCCGGGGCGGGACTGACGGCACGGTGGGGCGGGGCCGGGAGGCGGCCGGTCACGCCGCCGGCCGCGCGGGCCGGGGCGGGGCGGCCGCTCTGACCCCCCCGGCTACGGCCGCGGCGTCATCGCAGGGACGGTGATGGCGCCCGCGACCGTCCGGGGCACCGGACGGCCGTCCGCCGGATCGCCCCCGGCTCCGGAATCGGCTCCGGTTCGGCCTCACGCGGCCCGTCCCCGGCCGACGCCGGCCGGGGCGTGTGGAGCACCCACAGATTGCTGTTGGGCAGCCTCTCGCAGACCATGCTCATCGTCCGTCGCTCCTTCGGTTCGCGGGATCATCGTGGCACCGGGCGGGATGGGGCCGAAGGGGGCCACCCCCACCTGGTACAAGTAGGGCAGGGTGTTCCCCGGAGGCTGGGGAGCGCCCTTGTCGCGCAGGAAGCACATGAACATCTTGCGGCCGGCCGGCGGCGTGGCGGGATGCTCGGGG
>NZ_JABFFR010000092.1 GCF_013423485.1 Azospirillum oleiclasticum | reverse complement strand
CGCGCAGGAAGCACATGAACATCTTGCGGCCGGCCGGCGGCGTGGCGGGATGCTCGGGGGTGTCGTCGGTGTCGGTGCTCATCGGGGCTCTCCCGGCGCTGTGGAGACGGGGTGTGACGCGGTCTGGCGGGTGCTCAGGGCGTGGCGTGTGGCGCCGGCATCGTCCCACACCCGGGCATTGCCGGGCCAGCGTGCCGGGGAGCCGTGGATGCCGGTGCGAACCACCATCCGCCCGCGCCGGTGACGGGGTCCTCTTCACGTACCAGCACACCAGCCGCAGGTTGGCGAGGGTGTAGTCGCCCTCGGGGTCGATGCGGTCGAGGCTGGGGGCGAGCAGGCGCACGCCGCCCATGCGGTCGAGGGAGAAGGGCACGGTCGAGCGCTCGCAGCGCAGCCCGGAGCGCCGCACCAGCGCGGCGAGGTCCTCGAGGGTGAGCGTCACCGGGCCGTCGTGGGCGGCCAACGCCGCGCGCCGGCGGTCGCGCAGGTGGCGGGCGAAGGCCCGCACGCAGCGGTGCCGGAGATCGTCGCCGAGAACGCGCAGCTGGACGTCCAGGGCGGCGTGGAGCGGGTCGGGGCGCGGCATGGCGGAGCCTCCAGGGGGTGGTGCCCACGACAATATACAAACTTTGTATATGCGAAAAGTGC
>NZ_JABFFR010000091.1 GCF_013423485.1 Azospirillum oleiclasticum | reverse complement strand
CAAGCGTCACCACATCCGATCCGGAACCGCCGATCAGGCTTTCCAGACCGCCGACGGCGATGGTCGAGCCGCCGTCCGCCAGCGTGATCAGGTCGAAGCCGGCACCGCCGGTCAGCGTCTCCACCGCGCCGACCGTCATGGACGTCCCGGTGTCGCCGATGGTCACCACGTCGTCGCCGGACCCGCCGGTCAGGCTCTCGATCCCGCGCAGCAGCACCGTGTTGCCCGACGAGCCCAGCGTGATCAGGTCGGAACCGGCACCGCCCACCAGGATCTCGACGCCGGTGGTCACCGTCATCGTCGTTCCGGTGTCGCCGGTGATCACCACGTCGGAACCGGAGCCGCCG
>NZ_JABFFR010000090.1 GCF_013423485.1 Azospirillum oleiclasticum | reverse complement strand
GTGTCGCCGGTGATCACCACGTCGGAACCGGAGCCGCCGGTCAGCGTCTCGATCCCGCGCAGCGTGACCGTGGTGCCCGACGACGCCAGGGTGATGACGTCCGACCCGGCGCCGCCGACCAGGATCTCGATCGTCCCGACGGTCATCGTGGTGCCGCTGCCGCCGATGAAGACCAGGTCGCTGCCGGCGCCACCGGTCAGGCTCTCCAGGCCCGACACCGTGACCGTGCCGCCCGTGCTCGCCATGGTGATGATGTCGGTGCCGGCGCCGCCCAGCAGCGTCTCCACCGGGTTGATCATCATGGTCGTGCCGAAGGAGGCGATGGTGACCACGTCGGTGCCGGCGCCGCCGACCAGCGTCTCCAGCCCGGACACCGTCATGGTGGTGCCGGTGTCGCCGATCGTCACCACGTCGGAACCGGAGCCGCCGGTCAGCGTCTCCAGACCGCGCAGCAGGATCGTGCTGCCGGCGCTGTCGAGCGTCACCGCATCGCTGCCGACACCGCCGACCAGCACCTCCAGACCGGCAACGGCGGCGGTGCTGCCGGTGGAGCCGAGCGTCACCACGTCGGTGCCGGCACCGCCGGCGATGGTCTCCAGACCGCGCACCGTCAGGGTGCCGCCGGACGACGCCAGCGTCACCGCGTCGGTGCCGGCACCGCCGAGCAGCGTTTCGAGCGCCGCCACCGTCAGCGTGCCGCCGGACGGGCCCAGCGTCACGATGTCGGTGCCGGCACCGCCGGTCAGGCTCTCCAGGGCCGAGACGGTGATGGTGGTTCCGGTGTCGCCGATGCTCACCGCATCGGTGCCCGCACCGCCGACGAGCGTCTCGATGGCGCGCAGCAGGATCGTGCCGCCGGCGCTGTCGAGCGACACCACGTCGGAGCCGGTGCCGCCCACCAGGATCTCCAGCGCGGAGACGGCGGCGGTGTTGCCCGTCGAGCCGAGCAGCACCACGTCGGAGCCGGACCCGCCGGTGATGCTCTCCACGGCCCGCAAGGTCAGCGTGCCGCCGGCCGAGCCCAGCGTCACCGCGTCGGTGCCGGCACCGCCGAGCAGCGTTTCGAGCGCCGTCACGGTCAGCGTGCCGCCGACGGAGCCCAGCGTCACGATGTCGGTGCCGGCACCGCCGGTCAGCGTCTCCAGCGACGCCACCGTGATGGTGCCGCCGGCGGACGCAAGCGTCACCGCATCGGTGCCGACGCCGCCGGTCAGGCTTTCCAGCGCCGAGACCAGCAGCGTGGAACCGGCGGTGCCGATGGCGATCACGTCGGTGCCGGCACCGCCGGCCAGCGTTTCCAGCAGGGTGACCGTCATGGTGGTGCCGGTGTCGCCCACCGTCACCGCGTCGATGCCGCTGTTGCCGGTCAGCGTCTCCAGGCCGCGCAGCAGGATCGTGCCGCCCGCGCTGTCCAGAGTGACGGCGTCGGTGCCGGCGCCGCCCACCAGGATCTCCAGCCCCGAGGCCAGCAGGGTGGACCCCGCCGCACCCAGCGTCACCACGTCGGTGCCGGCACCGCCCGTCAGGCTCTCCAGCGCCGACACGGTGACCGTGCCACCGACGGACCCCAGCGTGATCGCGTCGGTGCCGAGGCCGCCGGTCAGGGTCTCCAGAGCCGAGACCGTGAGCGTGTTGCCGACGCTGCCGATGACGATGACGTCGGTGCCGGCACCGCCGGTCAGCGTCTCCAGCAGGCTCGCCGTCATGGTGGTGCCGGTGTCGCCGATGGTGATGGCGTCGCTGCCGGCGCTGCCGGCCAGCGTCTCCAGCCCGCGCACGGTGATGGTGCCGGCCGCCGCCAGCGTCACGATGTCGGAGCCGTCCCCGCCGACCAGGATCTCCAGGGCCGAGGCGGTGAGCGTGCTGCCGGTCGAGCCGACGATGACCACGTCGGTCCCAGCACCGCCGGTGATGCTCTCCAGCGCGCGGATGGTCAGCGTGCCGCCGGCGGACCCCAGCATGACGGCGTCGGTCCCGGCGCCGCCGGTCAGGGTCTCCAGAGCCGAGACGGTCAGCGTGTTGCCGGCGCTGCCGATGGTCACCAGATCGGTGCCGACGCCGCCCGCCAGGGTCTCCAGCAGGGCGACCGCGATGGTGGAGCCGGCGGCCCCCAGCGTCACCGCGTCGGTGCCGGCACCGCCGGCCAGGCTCTCCAGAGCCGACACCGCCAGCGTGGCGCCTGCGGAACCGATGGTGATCGCGTCGGTGCCGGCGCCGCCGGACAGGCTTTCGATCAGGGTGACCGTCGCCGTGCCGCCGGTGTCGCCCAGCGTGATCACATCGGTGCCGGCGTTGCCGCTCAGCGTCTCGATGCCGCGGAGCGTGAAGGTGTTGCCGGACAAGCCCAGCGTGATGACGTCGGTGCCCGCGCCGCCCACCAGGAACTCCACGTCGGACACCACCGTCATGGTGCTGCCGGCCGAGCCCAGCGTCACCACGTCGGTGCCGCCGGAGCCGGTCAGCGTCTCCACCCCGCTCACCGTCAGCGTGTTGCCGAGGGCGCCGGTCAGCACATTGCGGTCGAGGGTGGCGTCGAAGCGCGCCGTCTCCAGCGTGATCACGTCGGTGCCGGACCCGCCGGTCAGCGTCTCCAGCTGCGAGGCCACCATGGTGGTCCCGGCCGTGCCCAGCGTGATCGCGTCGGTGCCGGACCCGCCGAGCAGCGTTTCCAGCACCGACACCACGGTGGTGGTGCCGGTGTTGCCGATGGTCACCGCGTCGCTGCCCGCACCGCCGGTCAGGGTCTCCAGCGCGCGCAGCAGGATGCTGCTGCCGGTGCTGCCGAGCGTCACCGCGTCGGTGCCGGACCCGCCCACCAGAGTCTCGACACCGGAGACCACCAGCGTGCCGCCCGACGAGCCGATGATGATCAGGTCGGTGCCGGCCGCACCGGCGAGGCTTTCCAGGAGATGAGCGGTGAAGGTGCTGCCGGTGCCCCCCAGCGTCACGATGTCGGTGCCGGACC
>NZ_JABFFR010000009.1 GCF_013423485.1 Azospirillum oleiclasticum | reverse complement strand
TGCCGCCGGTTAACCCTGTTTTGCCGCCGTGGCCGATTCCATCCACAGGGTACGTGGAAAGCGTGCCGAATTTCCCTGTTGCATCAACCGCATGGCAACAGCACTGTTCAGAGGCCATCCGCGTTCGGGAGCGGATTGAAACACGGGGACTTCGCCTGCTCGGGCTGCTGCCCGTTCAGAGGCCATCCGCGTTCGGGAGCGGATTGAAACCCGACCCCCGGCCGCGGCTTGAACACCGTGCCGCTGGTTCAGAGGCCATCCGCGTTCGGGAGCGGATTGAAACACGGGGACTTCGCCTGCTCGGGCTGCTGCCCGTTCAGAGGCCATCCGCGTTCGGGAGCGGATTGAAACCAGCAGCGGGCGGCGTGGGGGAGGCGGCGATCCTGGGTTCGGACGGAATCCGCGTTCGGGAGCGGATTGAAACAGCGCCTCTACCAGCTCGCTCAACAGCGCGTCGGGTTCGGAGCCTATCCGCGTTCGGGAGTGGATTGACGGGTGCCCACGGGGTTGGAGCCTTGGCGTCGTCCATTCCACGGCGTCGGTGTATCGGGGCGCTTTTCTTGTGTGAGCCACGCGCCTGCGTCCGGCCCCCCTCCCGACCTCCCCCCATCTTCGACGGGGGAGGAGAGGTTGGTGGTCCCCCACGTCGCGGGGGGAGGAGAAGAAAGCCCTCCCCCGTCGAAGATGGGGGAGGGTTGGGTGGGGGCCGGGGCGGGAGTGCCTACAGCACCCAGAAATCCCGCTGTTCCGGCAGCGGGGCGCCGCCCACCGACGCGCTGCGGGCCAAGCCGTGGGCGGACAGGGCGTACATGCGCAGGGTGTCGCGGGGGCCGAGTTCCTTCGCGGCGCGGGCCATCAGGGCGCGGGCCTGGCGGTCGGTCAGGCGGGCCTCGAACACGCTCTTCTGCACGCGCACGCCCCATTCCTCCAGCAGGGCGGAGACGCGGCGGCGGCGGCGGTCGCTTTCCACGTCGTAGCAGAAGACCATCACCATCGCCGTCTCGGCCATGCCGCGCGCTCCCGGCTCAATAATCCATGACGTGCGGGCGGTAGGGCTCGCGGCCCTGGACATGGGCGGCCAGCGCCAGCGCCTGCTCCGCGATCAGGCCGCGCCATGTGGTGCGCCCGCCGCGCGGGCTCGCCACCGGCCGCGCCACCCAATGCTCGTAGGCGCGGATGATGGCGCCGACCGCGTCGGCGTCGATGCGGCAGACCCCCGCCTCCCGCCCGCCGAAATGGTCGGGGCGCAGGGTGCGGCGGTTGACCAGCGCCACCGTCAGCCCCTCCACCAGCGGCGCCCGGAACTCCTCCATCAGGTCGTAGACGGCGCTGTCGTGGCGGTCCTGCGGGGTGTGCAGCGCGCCGAGGCCGGGGTGCAGCCCGTGCCGCTCCAGCAGCGCCGCGACGTCCCGCCCCAGCAGGCCCGACAGGTAGGACAGCACGGCGTTCAGCGGGTCCGGCGGCGGGCGCCGGCGGCGGCCGGGGAAGCCCCAGCCCGCCGCCCCGCCGCCCTCCACCCCGCCTTCCACCTGGGCGGCCCAGGCCGGCCAGTAGCGGGCCGCCGCCTGCCCCTCCAGCCCCAGCAGCTCCGCCACGTCGGCCGCGGTCTCCAGCCGGCGCAGCAGGGCGTTGATGGCGTGCACGGCGCCATCGACGATGTCGAGCTTGCGGTTGCGGTTCAGCCGGCGGAGCAGGGCGCGCTGGTTGCGCAGCCGCCCGTCCACGAAGCGCCGGGCGAGGTCGAGCCGCAGCCCCTCGTCCAGCGCGTGGCGGGCCTGGTCCAGATGCAGCGCGGCGCGGCGCGCGGCGGGGCGGGCGAGCCGCCCGTGCGTCGCCCCGTGCCCGTCCACGAAGGCGACCTCCGTGTCGGTGGCGAGCGCCCAGCGCAGGGCGTCGGCCTCCGCCTCCGCGTCGGGGCCGAGGTCGATGCGGTCGAGGTGGCGGTGGTGGATGGCGATCAGCTCCCGCTCGCCGCCGGCCCCGTCCGGCTCCACCACCGTGAAGGCCTCGTTGCGCAGCGCCAGCCGGCGGCCTGGGGTCAGCAGATGCAGGGTGCGCAGCGCCGGGTCCAGCCCGGCGGCGCGGGCGAGACGGTCACGCTCCTCCTGCGCCGCCGCCTCCGCCTCGGCCTCCGCGTCGCGGGCGGCGACGGCGCGCAGCAGGCGGTCGGGCTCCGTCTCCGGGTCGTCGGCCGGGCTGGGCAGCACCAGCGAGCGCACGAACAGGTGCCCCAGGAAACGGAAGCCCTGGTCGAAGGGGACGATGCGCGTCTTCTCCCGGTTCAGCCGCAGCCCCGCCGCCTCCAGCGCCGCGGCGGCGTGGTCCAGCGTGCGCTCCGCGGATTGGCGCGAGCGGCAGAGCAGCACGAAGTCGTCGGCGAAGCGCACCAGCCGCACGCCGCGCCCCTCCAGCGCCTCGTCCAGATCGTCGAGGTAGAGGTTGGACAGCAGCGGCGACAGGGGCGAGCCCTGTGCCAGCCCGACCCCGTCCTCCGCCCCCGCCTCCAGCCACACGGCGATCAGTCCGGTCAGCGGGCCGGGGCCGATCGAGCGTTCCAGACGGTCGAGCAGCCGGTCGTGCGGCACCCGCTCGAAATACCGCTCGATGTCCGCATCCACCACCCAGCCATGGCCGCGGTCGCGCCATAAGGCGACGCGCGCCACCGCCTGCTGCACCGAACGGCCGGGGCGGTAGCCGAAGCTCGCCTCCTCCATCTCCCCGTCCAGAAGCGGGGTGAGCACCAGCGCCGCCGCCGTCTGCGCCACCCGGTCCACCACCGGCGGAATGGCGAGCGGCCGGAACGACCCGTCCGGCTTCGGCACCGACAGCCGCCGCAGCGGCCCCGGCCGGTAATCCCCGCCGCGCAGATCCCGGTGCAGCGCCAGCAGCCGCGAGGGTGCGGCCTGCGCGAACACCCCCACCGTCACCCCGTCACCCCCCGCCGCCCCCCCATTCCGCAACACCCGCCCCCACGCCCGCTCCAGCGTGTCGAGTCGGGTCACCTCCTCGAACAGATCGGCGTTGTCGGGGGCGGGGGTGGGCATGGGGAGGCCGCGGGGAAGGAGATTGCGGGAAGGGTGCGGCGGGGAGAGGGTTTGTGTCAAGTGTGGTGTGGAAGGGTGGTTTGTGCGTTGATTTTGTTGAGAGTGTTGGCGAGGTTACGCGGTATGTTAAGCATGATTTCGGGATTTTCTCTGAATCATCCACAGGGGGCGTGGAAAGCGTGGCGGATTTGCCACTTGAAACAAGGGGATGCCGGCGGGACAGTTCGGACGGGGTCCGCGTTCGGGAGCGGATTGAAACGTGAGCCAGGCGATGTCGCGGTCGTGGCCGCGATCGTGTTCGGACGGGGTCCGCGTTCGGGAGCGGATTGAAACGTGAGCCAGGCGATGTCGCGGTCGTGGCCGCGATCGTGTTCGGACGGGGTCCGCGTTCGGGAGCGGATTGAAACGTGAGCCAGGCGATGTCGCGGTCGTGGCCGCGATCGTGTTCGGACGGGGTCCGCGTTCGGGAGCGGATTGAAACTTCTTGGCGCGATCCATGTCACGCTTGGCGCGAGTTTGGCCGGGGTCCGCGTTCGGGAGCGGATTGAAACCCCGAGGTCGGCCATGTCGAACCCCAGGTGGGGTTCAGGAGGAATCCGGATTGCGAAGCAAGCTTGGATCAGGACGCGACAGACACCCGGCGCATGAGGTCATGGGCCGGGTGTCTGTCGTTTTTGACAATGGCGAATGACGCGCGTCGCGATCAGCCTTCGCCGAGAGCGGAACCGAGTTCGATGGCCGCGTCGTAATAGCGCGGAACGCCGTCGTTGTTCACATAGCTGAAGATCAGCTTGCGGTTCATGGTGACGGTCGCCGCGGCGATGCTGAAAACCTTGAACCCGGCGGTCGCATCGACACAGATCTGGTCGTGCTTGGCCTTATGTTTGACCAGTGCATGATCGACGGCGCCGGACAGGGCATCGACCAGGGTGTTGTAGTCCTCGTAATCAACGCCGCTCCGGGCCATCGACTCGATGGCCGGCAGCGTGCCCTTTATTTCGATCCGTTGCCTGGCATCCGTAAGACGGCTTTCGAGGAATGTCTTGAAGGCGTCGAATTCCTTGATCGTTTGGGTCGAGGCGACAACGAGGATGGCGTCAAGCGGCCGCCGCCGGTTGGGTGCCGACAGGTGATCCCACACGATGCGTGCCGCCTGCTGCCATGGTGTCGTTCCTGCCGCCAATGCAGACATCTCGGCGGATTGGTCCTTTTGCTCGGCGATCATCCATTTGGGCTGCGTCGACCGCTCGATGGGCAACAGCCCCAGCGCGTCGGCGGCCTGTTCGCTCTTCTGGCGCTGTTCGCCGAACCCGGTGACCCTCGGCGACAGACCAATGATGAGGACCGTGCGCGTTCCCGGCGTCCTGGACGGCGGAAGCAGGCGGGCATGACTCGTCAACAGCCCGTGCCGGAAGCGGTAGAGGATACCAGCCGCCACGGAGAAGGTGACGGCTCCACCCAAAGCCCCGGCCATGCGGACATGGGAGTCATGGGTCCAAGGGATGGTGCAGGTGGACCCGAGCCAACCGATCCATCCGCTCCACCAGGAAGCTCCCGCGGGCCATTCGGTCTGCATGCGGATCAGATCCAGCAGAGAATCGCCGGTCCATCCGGCGGTGACCGGAAGTATGAGGATAAGGAAAAGTAAGCCGAACTTCTTGAGGCCCCAAGCAACCGTTCGCGCATGCCGATTCATCATTCTTCCCCCTCGCTCTCCATATCCACCCGCTCCACCCGGTACTCCACCAGCGCCGCCCCGTACCGATCCATGTCGTCCGCCGTCAGCGGACGGCCGCGCGCGTCGGGCGGCAGGTCGAGTTCCAGATGCAGGAAGCGGGCGCCGCGGGCGCAGACGGCGGCGGCGAGGTGGAGCGGCAGGGTGCCCATCACCACGTCGTCCGGCCGCACCCGGCCGATGTCCAGGTGATCCACCATCTCGGCCGCGATCCCCCGCCGGGCGGCCCAGGCGACGGCGCCGGCGTGGCGGGTGACGAACAGCGCGGTCATGGCGGGGGCTCCGTGGAGGTGCCGGCGGGGATGGCGGCATTCTGCACCACCATGCCCGTGCCGGTCATCCGGTCGTGGATGCGCTGCGCCGCGGTCGGTCGGGGGCGGCACGCCTCGTGCCGGGTTGGCGGCGATGACGCCTTCCGGCCGGTCGCCGCGTCGCGCAGGAAGCGGCCGATGTCGACCGGCATCGAACCCTTCACCGACCAGGCGCCGGGCCGATGGACGACGTGATGGCCGATGCGGCCGCGCTCGGTTGCCGGCGTGCCACCCTCCGACGGCGGAGCCCTCTTCCGTCATGGAAGCAGGGGGACGCGGACGCCTCGCGAACCCCGCCCCGCGACGCCATGGCACGCTTGGTCGCCCCGCCCGTTCCGGTTATCCTCCCCACCCGGGGCCGCCCACCGGCCCGATTCGAGCGGTCTTGTGACGCTCCACCCCCCGGGGGTCGCTCGAATCGCTGTTTGACATTGTGGATCAAGGACTTGGCCGCCGCGTCGGGATGGTGGAAGCCAAGATTACGGAAAATCGTGCGGCTTTGGCGAGGGGTGCTCGAACCCCGTCTTGCAAGCCGTTGAAACGGCTTGTAGATTTCGGGGTGCCCTATCCCCGGCAGAAATGCCGGGGCTTTATTGAAGCGTGCCGGCGGTGGTGGGCAACCATGGGCGGATGACGCACTATCCCCGGCAGAAATGCCGGGGCTTTATTGAAGCGTGCCGGCGGTGGTGGGCAACCATGGGCGGATGACGCACTATCCCCGGCAGAAATGCCGGGGCTTTATTGAAGCCCTCAAGAAAATCGGCGCTCGTTGCCCGATGGACGGTCCACTATCCCCGGCAGAAATGCCGGGGCTTTATTGAAGCACGCCGCCGCCGGGCAGGTACTCCCGCCACCCGCCGGACGCTATCCCCGGCAGAAATGCCGGGGCTTTATTGAAGCCAAGAATGGTCACACCGACCCGCACACCTATCCCCGGCAGAAATGCCGGGGCTTTATTGAAGCTCGAACAACATGCAATCGAAGTTTGGAACCGTCGGGTCCTATCCCCGGCAGAAATGCCGGGGCTTTATTGAAGCCGCTCGTAGGTCTCCGGGGACAGCAGCCCCCGCCGGGGCTTTGCGTCGTTACCGGCGGGGCGGCCTCATCCCTCCTCCGGGCGGAACAGCCCGAGTCCGAGATGGCAATCCCAGCCGAGCGCGAGGGGGCCCTGGACCGGCTCCGGGAAGGCGACGCGCCAGAGGCTGCCCGTGGGATCCGGCCGGGGGCGGGTGACGCGGCTTTCCAGGCGGGTGGCGAAGGCGTGGGGCGGCAGGTTGCTGCCGGGCGTGACCGGGGTCGCGGCCAGCCGCTCCAGCCGCGCCGGGGCGGGACGGCCGCGGAAGGCGAGGTCGCGGGCGAGCAGGGCCTCGGGCCCCAGCCCCCGCTTGGGGTGCAGCGGGCTGAACCAGGGCGTGGCGGAGACCCACACCGCGGCGCGCCCCGCCAGCCGGCAGGGGGCGGCGTCGGCCATGCCCAGCCACACGCAGCGGACCGGCCATTCCCCCTGCCGCCCGTCGAACAGCCGCTCGCAGGCGGCGAGTGCGGCCACCGCCGCGCGGTCGAGCCCGCCAGCGGCGTGGATCAGCACATGGTCGATCCGGCCGTCGCCGTCCTCGTCGGCGGGCAGGAAGAAGGCGTTGGGCTGGCGCGGGTCGCGGGTGCCGTCATGCCCGTGCAGCACCGCCGGCACCGCGTCCGGCCCGGTCAACCGCGCGGCGTGGTGGAGTGCGGCCCGCTTGGCGAGTGCGGCCAGCGGGTAGCCGCGCTCGACCGGCGGGAGGCCGGCGCCCTCCAGCCGCCAGAGCGCCGCGGTGGGCAGGCTCACCGGAACGGCCTCACCCGAAGCGCCCTACCACAGGGGCTCGGCCACGGAAAAGCTGACCTGCCGCCCCTGGTGGCGGCGGGCGCGCATCACCTGCACCACCCCGCGGGGCCGCAGCCGGTCCGGCCGGGGCCGCTCCTGTGTCAGCTCCGGCAGGCACAGCAGGGCGCGCACCGCGGCGGGGCCGGCCGGCGCGTGCCAGAGCGGCCAGCTCAGCGTGTCCGCCCCCTCCTGCCGGGCGTGGCCGGGGATGCGCACCCGGCCGCCGCTGCGCGCGGCGGGGAACCACGCGAAGCCGGTGGATGCCAGCCGGTTGGCCCCGGCCATGCTGCGGATCGGGTCGTTGGTCGGTTCCCGCCAGCGCAGCGCGTGGGCGCGGTCGTCGGCCGGGTCCCAGCGGAGCGTGCGGTTGCGCCCGTCGTCGGCGTAGTCCCAGGGGTGGAACAGCGCGCGCTCCAGCGGCTCCCGCCCGGTGTCCGCCGCCATGTCCGCGGCCAGGGTCGCCATCACCTTCAGGAAGAACTGCTGCGACGCGGCCGAGGGCATGGTGACCAGCGGCGAATGGCCGATCGGCTCCTCCCCGTCCGCCGCCTCGCAGCCGAGTGCGGCCAGCAGCCGGCCAGGGAGCGGGTTCGGCAGCGGGTCGGGCAGCGGATCCGGCCCGGCCGCGGCCTCCGTCAGCAGCGCGGCGAACTCCGCCGAGGGGATGTCCGCCCGCTCCCGCCCGCCGAAGGCGAAGGCCGGGGCCTGGGCCGCCAGCCGCTCGTGAAGCCGGTCGAGCAGGGCGTCGCGGCCGAGGTCCGCCGGCACGGTCAGCACGGCGCGGTGCGGCGGCTCCGCCGTCCAGGACAGGCGCGGCGGGGCGTCGGGCCACGCCTCCTCCAGCGCCGCCAGCGTGCCCAGCGCCGCCAGGACGGCCAGCAGATTGTCGCCCTCCAGCCCCGTCAGCTCGAATTCGGTCACGGCGCGGCCTCCCTCATCTCGTCGGCCGAGGCGCGCTGGTCGGCCAGCCGCAGCACGGTCTCAAGATGGGCCAGCCCCCAGGCGCCGTAGCGGCGCAGCAGCCGCTCCATCAGCTCCGGCCAGCCGCCGTCCAGGCGCTCCAGCTCATGCGCCACCGGCCCCTCGAAACGGTCGCCGCCGAGCGTCACGGACAGGCGGCCGGATGCCCGGTCCGGCACCGCCGGGAACCACGGCCGCCCCTGCCCGTGGTGGGTGCCCACCAGCCACAGCAGCAGCTCGGGGTCGGCGGCGTCGCGGAGGCGGGGATGGTCGCGCAGCAGCGCCACCGACCACGCCTCGTGCCGGGCGCCCTCGGGCAGGCCGGCGGCCTCGCGGGCGGCGTGCCAGCGGGCGCGGTCGCGGTCGGGAAGCAGGCTCTTCGCCAGCGGCGGCCGGGTGGCGGCGGCCACCGCGTCGCCACCCCGCAGCATGGCCTGGAAGCGCGGCTCGGCCTTGCCGATGTCGTGCAGGCGGGCGGCGAGCGTGATGTCGGCGACCAAGTCCTCCGGCAGGCCGGCGGCGCGCGCGAGACGGCCGGCGACCTCCGCCACCCGGTCCAGGTGCGGGGCCAGGAGAACCGGCGTGGTGTGCAGCAGGCCGTCGCCGTCCGGTGCGACGTCATCCGGCTTCCGCCGGCGCTCCACCAGCAGCACGCCGCCCTCCGCGTAGGGGATGACGGTCCAGTCGCCATCGAGCGACAACGCCCCGATCAGCCCGGCGGCATCGACCCTGTCGGCGGTGATGTGCAGGGCGATCAGAGCCGCCGCCTCCTCCCACGGCGGGGTGGTGGGAAGGTTGGGGTGGAAGCGGTGCAACCTGCGCCCGCGGGCCCTCGCGGCCTCCTCCGCGAGGTCGGTCACCGGCTCCCCGCTGTCCGGCGCCCAGCCGTAGCGGTCGCAGCCGCCACGGCCGGCCGGCAGGACGATGGTGTCGCCGGGGCGCAGCGTGAAGGGACGGTTCTCGATGCGGCACTCGTCCGCACCGCGCCAGCGCACGAACCAGCGCGGGGCGGCCTCGGCCGGGAGCGGCTCGGCGGTGGCGCCCTCGGCGTCCGGGGCGTCGGCGCGGGTGCCGGTCAGCCAGGCGACGGCGACGTGGCGGGGCAGGGCCATCGCCTCCAGCGCCGATGGCGGCAGGGCGGTCAGGCGGCGGGCGATATCCAGCTCCAGGATGTCCGCGTCCGGGGACTTCGGGTCGTGGTCGTCGAGGGCGGGCAGGTCGGCGCGCCAGACGACGAACACGTCCGCCGCGTCGCGCCCCAGCCCGTGCAGGAAGGGGGCGATGTCCGGGTCCGGATGCGGGGCGGGGGCGGTGCGGGCGAGCAGGTCGAGCACCGCCGGCGACAGCACCGGCGCCCGTGCCGCCAGGGCGGCGGCGTCCCCGGGCGGCGTGCGCTCCATCAGCGCCGCCAACGCCTCGACCCCGAAATCCACCTGGCCGACGGCCGCGCGGCCCTTGCCGGTGACGGTGGCGTTGGCCATCAGCCACGCCCAGCCCTCCCGCAGCGCGGTGCCGTAGAGCGGGTCGGTGGCGTTCTTCGCGAAGGCGTCCTTGGGCGCCACGACCGCGGCCGGCGCGAGGCCGCGCCGCCCCAGCCGGTCGAGCCGGCCGAAGCGCTGGCGCAGAGCGTCCAGCGATGCCGCCTCCGTCACCAGCGCGTCGAGGTCGAGGTCGGCGCCCGCCTCGATGCATTGGGTGGCGACCAGCAGCAGCGGCCCGCCCGCGGGCGCATCCTCCGCCCGGCCCGCGCGGATGCGGGGCAGAAGCTCCGCCAGCAGCCGGTCGCGGTCGAGCGGGCGGACCCGGCCGGTCAGCAGGGCCGCATCGACCTCGGGCCGGGCGGCCCGCAGCCGCTCGAACACCGCCCGCGCCGTGCCGACGCGGTTGACCACCACCCCCACCGCCGGCCCGCCGCCGGCGCAGGGCGGCGTCTCCCCCAGCAGGCGCAGCGCCTGCGCAGCCAGCTCCTCCTCCAGCCCGGCGCCGCGGGCTGGAGCGACGACCAGCCGCGCCGGCTTCGACGCCGACAGCCGGCGGGACAGCACGGGGTGCGTGCGGTCCTCCGCCCCGAGGGTGAAGGCGTCCGCCGGGCCGCCGGGGGTGGCGGACATGCGCACGACGTGGAACGGCGTTCCAGCATTCCCGCGCAGGCGGCGCACCGTCGCCAGCGTCTGTTCGAAGGGGCGGGACAGGTGCGCCTCGTCCAGCACGATCAGCGCGTCGTTGCCGGTCAGCCCGGCGTGCACCGGCCGCATGCCCTCGCTGACGCCATAGCCGCGGAACAGCAGGCGCGAGCCGAGCTGGTCCACCGTGGTGACGCACACCAGCGGCTGCGCCGGCGAGCGCGCCCAGTCCGCGTCGTGGTGCAGCGTGCCGCCGCGCAGCGTGGCGGTGTGCAGCGGCTTGCCCGTCCCGCCCGCCAGCCGCCGCGCGACGGTGGTGGCGACGGCGTCCGCGGCATCGTCCGTCAGCGCGGCGTCGAGACGGTCCCGAAGGTGGTCGGCCCGCCGGGCGACGTCGTCCACCACGATGCGGCGGTCGATGGCGAAGAACAGGCGCAGCGGCGCGCGGCGCTCCGCGGCGGGGCGGTCGATCTCCAGAGCCAGGGTGAAGACGGCGATGTCGATGACGGCGGTCTTGCCTGATCCGGTCGGCAGGTCCAGCAGCGCGGGCCAGCCGGTCCCCGCCACCCGGCGGGCCAGCGCCGCCTGCCAGGGGAAGGGGTCCTGCCCGTGCACGGCCCGGAAGAAGGCGGGGAAGTCCTCCGGCGTCACAGGGACGCCTCCGGCAGCGGGGCGAAGAGGCCGAGGCCGCGGTGGCGGCCGGCGCCGATCAGCACCGGCCCGGCGACCTTGTCCGCGAACTCCAGCACCAGATGGGTGCAGACGCGCACCGGCCGCTCCGGCCGTTTGTCGAGCAGGAAGGCGCCGGCCCGAGGCACCGCCGGCACCGGCGGGTCCGACACCCGCTCCACCGCCACCGGCTCCGGCAGCCCGGCGAAGCGGCAGGAGGCGGCGACCACCGCGGCGAGGTCGCGGCCGGGCTGCGGCTTCGGCACGCGGTCGAGCAGCACCGGGGTGACGCTGGCCCAGCGCCTCGCCGGTCCCTCCCAGCGGTCGCGGCGCAGGGTCTTCAGCGCCGGGTCGGGGCGGCGGGCGATGGTCCAGCGGCCGGGCGGCCCCAGGGCGAGCCTGTGGAACTCGTCCACCACCCCGTCCCCGTCCACCGTCTCCAGCGCGCGGTACAGCGCGATCCGGTCGGCCGTCGGCAGGTCGGGCGGGAGCAGCAGGGCGAAGCCCAGAAGCTCCCTGGTCGCGTGGGTGTGGCCGACATGGGGCAGCGGCAGGATGGCGATGCGCGGCCCGCGGGTGGGTGTGTTGTCCGCCTCGTGCCCGCAGAGGGAGGCGGGAACCGGATCGGCCGCCCGCTTGATCAGGGCCGCCCGCACCGCCGCCGCCACGCCCTCCGCCGCGCGCAGGGGGATGACGGGGCCGGCCACCCGCTCGAAGGCGATCCAGTCGCCCGGAGTGATGGCCGGCCCCCGGTCGGTGCGGGGTGCCGCGTAGGTGGCGGTGCCGCCGGGGGAGGGGCGCTGGCCGCGCGCGAAGCTGCCTTCCAGCTCCGCCAACCGGCCCCGTCGCGGCACCCGCAGACGGACGTCACCGGCCTCGGCCGGCACCAGCGTCGGCGGGGGCGGGGAGGGGCACAGCGCCGCCCGCACCAGCGAGGAGGAATGGCCGAGACAGGTGACCTCGCGCGCCAGCCGGTCGATGGCCGGCGCGTGCCGTCCGGCGGCGTCGGCCGGGGCGTCGGGCCATTGGAAGACGACCGTCCGTTCCCGCGGGTTGACGGAGGGGAAGGCGCGCGCGGCGCGCAGCCGGCGGTCGGGCAGCAGGCCCAGCAGCTCCGGCCCGTCGCCCTTCCTCGGGGCCTTGGCCGGCATCTCGCGGTCGTTGGTCGGCACCCACACGGTGGCGACGGTGCGGTGGTCGGCGTCCGACGCGGCGACGGCCGGCGGGGGCAGGGCTTCCAGCCACGCCAGCGCGGCGCGCGCGGCCCCCCGCTCCTCCTCGGTCAGGTCGGCCTCGTGCAGGGTGGCGACCAGGGCGGCGAAGAGGCGGCCGGGGTGCGGCGGCCATTCCGCGGTCTGGCGGTCGGCCCGCCGCGTGGCGACCGCGCGGCCGGTGAGGTATTCCACCGCGATGGCGAGCATGGGGGCGACCGTCAGGCGGCGTCGGCGGGGGAGTCCTCGGTCTCGCCCGCGGCCTCGGCCGCCCGGCTGCGGCGGATCAGCTCCACCAGCCGCGGGTGCGGGGTGAGGCGCAGGGGCTCCTCCGACCAGGGCAGCCCGGCCTCCACCACCGCCGCCGCGGCTTGGCGGAAGAGCGCCAGTGCCGCGTCGGGCGGCAGCCTCCAGGCCGCGCGCACGCCGCCGGAACCCACCAGCTCGAACAGCGGCTCGGCGTCCTCGTAGACCAGCAGGCAGCGGGAGCGGAGCTGCGGGTCCTCCGCGTGCAGCCGCGCCATGCCCAGCAGCCCCAGCGCGGCCAGCAGGGTGCGCGCGGCGAGGTTGCGGGCCGCCGTCCCGGCCGGGTCCGCGCCGGGGAAGCGCAGCCGGCGCAGCCCGGCCAGCGACAGCACGGTGCTCTGCACCGCGTGGTCGATGGTGACGCCGCCGTCGGCCACGCTGGGCGCGATGTTGCCGTGGTTGATCTCGCTGGGCCGGCCCTTCTTCTTGTAGGGCCTGGGCTTGTCCGGGCCGCCCGCGGCCTCGGCCTCGTCGGCGGTCCAGGCGATGGCGCTCCTGTCCGCCGCCTCGTACACCGCCACGCGCTCGATCCGCGCCGGGTCGATGCGGCTGGACGGGCGCTTGCCGGGGCGGGCGTTGATGCCGACCATCTCCGACACGATCGCGCGCGCGAACTTCACGCCGCGCCCGCCGCCCTCGCCGGTGGAATTCCACATGCCGAACAGCAGCGAGGCGGGGCAGAGCGCGAACACCCCCGTGGCGTCGCGGATCGAGGCGGACAGCCAGGACCGCCCGGCCTCGCTGGCGCGGAACAGCGTGTTGCCGTGCAGGCTGTCGCGCAGCAGCGCGTCCGCCAGCCGGTGCGGCGCGTCGAGCGAGGTGATCGCCCCCAGCCCGTCGATGCCCTGCGCCGCGAAATCCACCACCACATGCGGGAAGCGGGCGCCGTCCTCCACCGCGGCCAGCAGCGCCTCCTCCAGCCGGTTGGCCTGGGACTGGACGCTGTCGAGCAGCACCGTCATCGTCTCCGCCCCGTCGATGCGGCGCGTCTCGAACAGATGCTGGCCGGGAACGTCGCGCCCGCGCTCGTCCTTGATCACGTAGGTCGGCGGGAACACCGGATCGCCCGCATCCCCCACCGGCCCCAGCCGCCGCACCACCCGCACCGCGGCCGCAGAGGCGACGGCGTCGCGCAGATCGGCAAGCGTGGGGGCGACGGGAGAGGGAGGGGTGGGTGACATGGGGGGGCTCCGGAGGCAGAGGAGAGTGGGGGCGACGTTATTCTCCCCTGCGTTGCCGTGCAAGGGGTGGTGGCACTGAGGCGTTGCAATTCGGCCGGCGCTGCAAAGCCGTTACCCCATCCGCGAGATGGGTGTGTTCGGTTCCCATGTCCGCGGGGAGCAGCGTGAGGACAGCGACGTGGACATCCTCGTCGACCTTGGGGAGGGCGTCACCCTGATCGACCATGTCGGCCTTCAGATGGAGTTGTCGGAGGCGCTTGGGCTGCGGGTGGATCTCACCAACAAGAAGACGCTCAAGCCACGCATCGGACGCCGGATCCTGTCCGAGCTGCGGCGTCTGTGACCCGTGACGCCCTTACGGCGCCGTTCGCTTCGGCGACGGGCATTACCCTTGAGACACCGGGATGATGCCGGGCCGTCCAGCGGATGACATCGACAAACGTGGCGGCGGGGACGCACCCCAACCAAGCCCCGGCATTTCTGCTGGGGATAGCAAATGGAAATGTTCACCACCCGACTTGGTAGGCAGTGCTTCAGTAAAGCCCCAGCATTTCTGCCGGGGATAGGGGCGCTCCACGGAGAAGGAGGGTATCCTTCTGAAACTCGCTTCAATAAAGCCCCGGCATTTCTGCCGAGGATAGGGCATGCACACAGCGAGGTGCGCCATGCCGATCACGAAAACTTCAATAAAGCCCCGGCATTTCTGCCGAGGATAGGGCATGCACACAGCGAGGTGCGCCATGCCGATCACGAAAACTTCAATAAAGCCCCGGCATTTCTGCCGGGGATAGCACCCACACCGTAGAAGGTGGCGAAGCCGCCGTCGCCGCTTCAATAAAGCCCCGGCATTTCTGCCAGGGATAGCGTGGTTCAATCATTGCCGGGCAACGATCCGAAAAGAATTGCGCTTCAATAAAGCCCCGGCATTTCTGCCAGGGATAGTGTTCCACTGGCAGACGCCGGAGGCGTGGCTGGCCTAGCTTCAATAAAGCCCCGGCATTTCTGCCAGGGATAGCAGCCATGGACAGGATGCATCTCTACCCCGCGGTTGGTCTACGCTTCAATAAAGCCCCGGCATTTCTGCCAGGGATAGTCCGACGCGTTCAAGGAAGCCGCGTACAAAGTGGCGGCGCTTCAATAAAGCCCCGGCATTTCTGCCAGGGATAGCGTTCCGGTGATGGCTTCACCGCGTCTCTGATCGTCTGTGGCTTCAATAAAGCCCCGGCATTTCTGCCAGGGATAGGATGCGTCTTCAGCAGGTTGTGGATGGCGATGCCGGCGCTTCAATAAAGCCCCGGCATTTCTGCCAGGGATAGTCCTCGGGCAACAAGCGCAGGCCCTTGAGTCCGGCTACGCTTCAATAAAGCCCCGGCATTTCTGCCAGGGATAGATCTTGGCTAAATGGAGAAACCCAAGTTCTTTCTTATGCTTCAATAAAGCCCCGGCATTTCTGCCAGGGATAGGGCGAGCGCTTCGCGGATGTCGCCATGTTCGAATCGCTCCAGCTTCAATAAAGCCCCGGCATTTCTGCCAGGGATAGGGCGCCCCCGAATCTATAAGCGATCTCAATGGTTTGCAAGGCAGGATTCGAGCACCCCCTGGCGACGGTGGCAGCATTTTCCAGAATCACGGGCGCGGGTCTCCCCTCGCGTCCGCCAACCACTTGATTCACAATGTCAAAGAGCGATTCGAGCGACCCCCGGGGGGTGGCGCGTCACAAGACCGCTCGAATCCGGTCGGCGGAAGGCTACACGATCGTGGGCCGGCGCACCACGGGTTCGAAGATCCTGCCCAGGCTGTCCACCCGCGGGCGCACGCCGTCGGCGGGGCCGAGGTCGAGGATGAGGACGTGGTCCTCCTTGGGCTTGATGCGCGTCTCCAGCTGCGTGCGCAGCTCGGTCAGGCGGCGCCGGCCGAGGCGGCACTGGAAGACGGAGAACTGGAGCCATTCCCCGTATCCCTCCATCAGCCGGAAGACCTTGCGCCAGCGCTTGGGGTCGGCGATGTCGTAGGTGATCACGTACAGGTTCTCGTCGCGCATCCCGCCCCTCCCGATGCCCCCCCTGTGCCGACCTCAGCGCGGCACCACGTGCGGCAGATCGGCGATCTCGCCCAGCAGCAGCCGTCCCAGCAGCCGCGCCTGGAGCTCCAGCGTGCGGCGGTAGGAGATGCGGTAGCCGAAGACGGGGTGCGTGATCTCCTGCGACAGTCGGCGCTCGAACGCGCCGATCAGCGCGCGTCGGCCGTCCGGAGTCAACGCGGTGCCGCCGCCGGCCTGGACGAAGTGGCCCGCCTTCACCTCCCCCGTGTTCAGGGCGGTGATCACCACCGAATCCGCCAGCAGCGGCCGGAACGGCTCCATCAGGTCGAGCGCCAGCGCCGGCCGCCCCCAGCGCGGCTGGTGGTAGAAGCCGCGGTAGGGATCGAACCCCACCGCCGACAGCGTGACCGTCAGCGTGCGCACCAGCAGCGCGTAGGCGAAGGACAGGCAGGCGTTCACCGGGTCGGCCGGCGGACGGCGGTTGCGGCCGCGGAAGTCGAAACGGCCGGCGGCCGGGTCGGGCGGCTTCAGAAGCGTGCCGACCAGGCCGAAATAGCAGGCCGCCGCCGCCCCCTCCAGCCCCAGCAGCCGGTCCATGCCCTCGACCCGCCGCGTGTCCTTGGCCAGGCGGTCGAGGTCGGCCAGGGCGACGGCCAGCTCCGCACCCTCGGTGCCGTTGCGCCGCAGCAGGGTGCGGGCGTTGCGGATCTTCGCCTCCACGATCCCGCGGGCCAGCCGCAGGCAGAAGGCCGGATCGAAGCTGGCGCGGTACTGGGCGGTTCGCAGCTCCACATTGCCGTGCCCGGTGCCGACCGTGTGGCCGAGGAACCAGCCCCCGTGCGTGTGCCACGTGACCGGCACCTCGCGCCGCATCAGCTCGTGCAGCAGCGGCGTGGTGACGGACACGTTGCCGAAGGCGGCGATCTGCGACACGTCCACCAGGCGGACGGTGGTGGGCGGCTGCTCCTCCACCGCGATCTCGATCGTCTCGGCCTTCTTGCCGGCCTTGGCGTACTGGGCGACGATGTAGACCGGCAGCGCCTCGTCGCGCGGCACCGCGACCGCACGGGGGCTGGGCAGGGCGCCGGCGAGGAAGCCCACCTCGTCCGGCAGGCAGATGCCGACCAGCGAGCAGCGCGGGCATTTCGGGCTGTCCGGCAACGGCGGCGGGATGCGGCCGTCGCGCGCCATGCGGGACAGGCCGTCGATCGCGCTCCGGGTGAGCGCCCGCAACTCCTCGTCGAAGGGAACGCGCACCCGCTCCCGGCTCTCGGCGAAGTACAGCACGCCGTGGTCGCAGCGGTGGCCCGCCTCCTCCAGCAGCATGCCCTGGACGCAGAGCTGCACCCGTTCCGGATCGTGGGCGCCCGCCGCGACGTGCGGGCGCTTGCCGCGCTTGTAATCGACGGGGACGGCCGCGCCGTCCTCCACCTCCGCCACGTCGATGCGGGCGATCAGGCCCAGCCGTTCGGACGCGACGGTGACGGAGCGTGCGTGCACCCGCGGGGCCTCCGTGTCGGTGTCGTCCCCGTCCGGCGTGCCGGGGGCGGGAAGGGCGCCGCCGGGCCGGTCCACCCGGCGGTGCACATGGCGCCCGTCCACCGTGTCGGCGCTGTCCGCCCACTCCCCCTGCACCCATTCCAGATAGGCCAGACGGGGGCAGTAGACGTACTCGTTGATCATGCGGGCGGGCAGGGGCGGCGTGCCGGTGGGCAGCGGAACCGGCGGGAACGGCAACTCCGGCTGCCATTCGGTGACGGCGGCGTCGGGGATCACGGCATCCGGCCCGGCCATGGGATGTCTCTCGCGGTGGAACTGCCGGGCGCCTGTTCGTCCCGACACCGCGGCATGGGGCGATGATGCACGCTCCGGCTTTGCGAGTCCAGGGGCCGGGAAGGGCTTGGTTGCGGCCGACGTTGCGATTATCATGCGCGCGGTCCGCCGCCCGGATGCGAGCACCCTTGTGGCGCATCACCCCCCGGGGGTCGCTCGAATCGGTCTTTTACATTGTGAATCAACCGGTTGGCGCTCCGTCGCACGGGCCGGGGCGCCGGATTACGGAAAATCAACGCCGCTCGGCGGAGGGTGCTCGAATCCCGCCTTGCAAGGCGTTGAGTTTGCAGGCAGTTTTCGGGGGGCCGTATCCCCGGCCTTCGGGCCGGGGCTTTATTGAAGCCCGGCGTCGCGTCGATGGGGCTTGCCAAGGCTGCCGTCGCGTATCCCCGGCCTTCGGGCCGGGGCTTTATTGAAGCCCCGCCAGTGCTGGCCGGGGTGGGCGGCCTGGGGGAACGTATCCCCGGCCTTCGGGCCGGGGCTTTATTGAAGCCCCTGCGCGAGGCGCGGGACGAGGATCGATTCTGGCTGGGTATCCCCGGCCTTCGGGCCGGGGCTTTATTGAAGCGACCCCTTCGTCCTGGCCATCCTGCGCCAGATCGGCGTGTATCCCCGGCCTTCGGGCCGGGGCTTTATTGAAGCGCGGAGTTGTCAGCGTCGGAAAACGAGGGCATTGCTTTGTATCCCCGGCCTTCGGGCCGGGGCTTTATTGAAGCCAGGACCGCGTACGCCTTGTCAAACGCCTCGGAAATCTCGGTATCCCCGGCCTTCGGGCCGGGGCTTTATTGAAGCTATGACATGGAGCGGCCTTAGCAGTGGGAATAAACCCAAGTATCCCCGGCCTTCGGGCCGGGGCTTTATTGAAGCATTGTCGATAAATTCCAGGCACAAAGCACAAGCTTCTAGTATCCCCGGCCTTCGGGCCGGGGCTTTATTGAAGCCGCCCTCGTTCACCAGCGCGAGCGACAAGCCGGACCCGGTATCCCCGGCCTTCGGGCCGGGGCTTTATTGAAGCACATCCCAGTCGGACAGCAGGCTCAGCGCGTTGTCCGCCGTATCCCCGGCCTTCGGGCCGGGGCTTTATTGAAGCGGCGTGGAGCCGGCGGTAGGCCGGGATCAGGCGTCCGCGTATCCCCGGCCTTCGGGCCGGGGCTTTATTGAAGCACCAACGTCATCTGGAGAGGCGACATCGGCGCTTTCATCTGTATCCCCGGCCTTCGGGCCGGGGCTTTATTGAAGCATGAGGCTGGTACCGGATATCTGGGATTCCGGCAGTGCGGTATCCCCGGCCTTCGGGCCGGGGCCTTATTGAACCGGCCCCCCGGCCCGGTTGCCGGGCGTATCCTCCACCCTCCGGCGCACCGCGGCCGCGATGGCCGGCAGGTCGGTGGTGTCGATGCGTTGGCTGGCGTAGGAGTGGAGGAGCAGGCTGTCGGTCAGGTGTGGGTCGTACTTTCCCGCCACACGCGTGGATGCCGATCGAAATGCCGCGGGGTGCTGCGTCCAGGCCACGGGCGCGCAGGGCGAGCGCCAGCGTGCCCAGCTTCACCGTGCCCACCCACGGGAAAAGCCAGAGGTCGCCGTCGTCGTCGATCAGCCCCGTGCGGTCCAGGCGGTGGCGGGCGAAGGCCGTCCGCCCCTCCGCCAGCAGGGACCGCGCCGTGGCGTCGAGGAAGGCCGGGACGTCGTCCGCCGTGTAGAGCGCGCGCATCGCCTCCACGACCGTGTCGTGCAGGTCGCCGCCGTTGCCGCCGAAGGGGGGCGGACGCCCGGCCCTGGCGGGCTCGACCTCGATCAGTCTCTCCCGGTCCAGCACGGCCGCCACCCGCCAGCGCCGGCCGGAGAAGATGATGGTCATGTCCACCGCCAGGGGCGACACCACCGGCAGGGTGCCGAGCGTCGTTCCGCCATGGAGCACGCGGTATTCGGTGCTGGTCTGGAACACGCTGTAGAAATCGTAATGGTCCGCCAGCCGTTCTCCGGCCGGACCCGGCACCAGGGTGCCGTCGGACGCCTTTTCGATCAGCGCGGCCTCGGGGCGGCCCAGCGCGCGCAGCAGCTCCGCGTAGAGCGCCGGCGGGACGAGGCCGAAGGGGCCGTATCCGGGTGACGCGGCGGTCGGTCGAGACCTCCAGCCGGTGCAGGAGCGACTGGAGCTGCCGGCCGCGGTCGGCGCCGATGAAGGCGTGCAGCTCGTCGATCACCACCGCGTCGAGCGCGCCGAACAGGCGGGGGATCTCCAGCCCGCGGCGGACGAAGGTGGCCTCCAGCGATTCCGGCGTCATCAGCAGGATGCCGGCCGGCCGCTCGCGCGCCTTCCGCTTGTGCGCCGCCGACACGTCGCCGTGCCAGCGGAACACCGGCACCTCCAGCGCCTCGCACGGCGCGTCGAGGCGGCGGAACTGGTCGTTGATCAGCGCCTTCAGCGGGCTGACGTAGAGCAGGCGGAAGCCGCCCGCCGGCTCGCCCGCGATGCGGGAGATCAGTGGAAGGAAGGCGGCCTCCGTCTTGCCGCCCGCGGTCTGGGCCGCCACGATCACGTCCCGCCCGCCGGCCACGATCGGCGGGATGGCGGCCCGCTGCACCGCCCGCAGATCCCGCCACTCCTGCCCCCACACCCACCGCCGGACGCCGGGGTGGAGCTGGTCGAAGGGGTCGGTTCCTGGGGAGGCCGGAACGGTCACGGGCTGCTCTCCCGAACGATGCGTCAGGACGCGCGTGGCGCCGACAGGCTAACACAACCGAAAACATTGACCGATCCCTGACTCGGCCGGCCCGGCGAGTCAATTCTTTCCCCGAAGAATGGCCCGAAACGTCCGGGAGGTCGCGTTATGCCCTGGAATTCCATCGATGTGCTTACCCAGGCCATCCCCGACGGTGAAGCGGACGAGAGCTGGAACATTGACGGATTGTTGATGGCCGTGGCCGAGGACGTCGTCGAAGCGGCGGCCGAGGGTGCCGCCAGGGACGCGGTCGCGGAATTCGAGCGGCTGCAGGCGCTCTACGACGGCATGGCGCGACGCCTGCCGCTGGACGTCGAAACCAGTCCGGCCTTCCGCGCCGGCCAGGTCGCCATGGCGGTGGAGGTGCTCGGCGCCCTCAAGGACCGGGCGCCGTCGGCCGCGTTCGAGGAGCAGCTTCGCGCACCCGCCAACGGGCGCCTGTTGTCGCTTCTTCTGGAAAAGGAGCACCGCAACGTGGACCTCGCCCGCCGGCTGGGCAAGGATGCGGCGCAGATCACCCGCATGCTGAAGCCGTTGCGCGAGGCCGGCGTCGTCGTCACCCAGAAATCGGGGCGGGAGGTCCATGTCCGCCTCGGCAGGGCGGCGCGCGCCGAGCTGGAGGGCCGGCCGACGGCCGGTGAGGCGGTATCCCCAGCGGAGCGGTATCACCGGCGCATGCAGGGGTCTCCCGTGCGGGCCACCTTCGCCCGCGCGGAGTTGCCCCGGCTCGATCTCGTGCCGGTCGAGGATAAGGCGACCGCCGCATGACCGGCCGGGTCATCACCTTCTACTCCTACAAGGGCGGGTCCGGGCGCAGCATGGCGGTGGCCAACGCCGCCTGGATCCTCGCCACCAACGGCGCGCGCGTCCTGGCCGTGGACTGGGACATCGAGGCGCCGGGCCTGCACCGCCATTTCCTGCCGCTGATGCGCAGCGATCCGGACCTGAAGCGGACGGACGGGCTGATCGACCGGCTGTGGGCCTATGTCGACCTGCTGCTGACACCGCGGAACGGGGACAGCGGCGACCCGCTGGCCCTGGCCGAACTGGGCGGGGTCGCCCAGTCGCTGAACCTGCCGCAGGGGGTGCGGGGGCAGCTCGATTTCGTGCCGGCCGGGCGCCAGGACGCCGAGTACGCAGCCCGGTCCCAGGGATTCGACTGGGCAGCCTTCTACGAGCGGTTCGGCGGGGCCGACTTCATCGCCCGCCTGCGCGCCTGGATGGTCGAAACCTATGATTACGTCCTGATCGACAGCCGCACCGGCCTGTCCGACACGTCGGGCATCTGCACGGTCGAACTGCCGGACACGGTGGTGCATTGCTTCGTCCACAACCGCCAGAGCGTGCTCGGCATCGCCGCCGCGGCGGAATCCATCGCCCGGCAGCAGCCGCAGGGGCGCAGCATCCGACAATTCCCCGTGCCCATGCGCGTGGAAAAGAACGTTCCGGACTTCGAAGGCAACGGGCAGTTCGCGCGCGACCGGCTGGACGGCCTTCTCGATGGTATGTCGGCGGACGACAAGGACCTCCACTGGGCGGAGGCGGAGATCGTCTACCGCGCCCGCTACGCCAGCGGCGAGACGCTGGCCGCCATCATCGACCATCCCGGCGAACGCAACACCCTGCTGGCCGACATGCTCTGGCTGACGCGCCGGGTCAGCGGACGGGACAATTTGAAGGCGATCAAGCTGAGCGAGCGCCAGCGCGAAACCTACCAGCGCGCCGTAGCACTCCGCGACCCGCGCGAGGCCGAACTGAAAGCCCTCGTCCGCAACCCGGCCGCCAACCATCCGCGCTTCCTGGAGTGGCTGGAGGAGCTGCAACGGGACGGGGTGGATTCGCTGTCGTGGGCCGAGAAGCTGGCCGGTGGAGTCCAGGCGGTGGCGGATGAGTTGGCTGCGACTGAGCAGATCGAAGCTTCTGTGCTGTTGTTGGAGCGAGCAGTTACTGCCTATCGAGGACTGAGCGGTAAGCGCATTGATCGGCTGGCTTTTTGTCTGTCAAGTTTGCTTTTGAAGTCCGCAATTATTAATCTTCGGGTGAGTAATTTGAAATAAGCTTCTTCGGCAGCGCAGGAGTGTGTGAATATACGTCGACTTCTAAATGATTGGAAAGTGACATTCTTCAAAATAGCGCTTTCAACCGCCATCGTTGTCTTGGCGATGGCATTTAATTTCAGTAATGATAGAGTTTTGGCGGTATCAGAAATACAAGATGCAATCGCTATTCTCGACGATTCAGTGCTTAACGTTGATGGTGGTGTTGCGGCTCTCTTTGATGCCCACGCTAACTTGATCAATTTTCTGGCGGAACAAGGAAACATGGATGAGCCTGGCAAGGCAATGGATAGACCTATAAAATTGCTGATGAAGGCAGGTAGTGGGGAGATAAGCCTAGATAAGAGGTCTTGCTGCCATTTCGTCCTTTCTGTGTTTAATTGTCTTTCGAAATCAGGTAATGTTGAAGAAATTGTGGTAAATAGGCGTGAAATAGAGGACATGTTTCTGAAGATGGTAAAGAAATATCCATCGACATATCAATTTTTTTTACTATTCGTTGACCTGCGATGTTCGCTCTGCCGCTCTTGAAAGTCTAGGAAAAATTGAAAAATCGAGCAGGGATTCTGAAAATATTCTGCGAGTTATAAACGCCAGCGCTGAGGAAAATCCCGCGCTTTTCAAACAAGTAGTTCAAAACCTACTTGATCGCTATGCACGGCTTTCGAAGTCACTCGGCAAAAAGGCCGATCCGAAGCTGGTGGGAACACACAAGGGAGCCTTGGACGTGTCAACGTCCAAGGCCGTTGGTATAAGGCGGCGAACCGCCGTTGCGAAGCCTGGTTGCTTCCGCAACAATGCGACGACCGGCGGCGCGGCGGGTGGTACGGGGAAGGGAGCGGGGCGAATGCTCGTCATCAGCCACACGCAGATGGGAGCGTTCGAGCGTGGCGCCGAGGACGGGTTCCTGGAACGCCTGCGCGGCCATCTGGCACGGCGCCACCCCGCCTTCCTGCCCCGCTTTCCCCGGCCCGTCCAGACGCTGATCCTGGCCCGCATGACGGAGCGGGCGCGGTCGCGCGGGGCGACCTGGGAATCCTCCATCGCGCTCTATTGCGACCTGATGGAGGGGGTGGCCCCCAATTTCGACGCGGTTCCTGAAATCGCATCCGCCATCGGGCCGCCCGACCGCGGCGCGGACGAGCGCATCGCCGCCCTGGCGGAGCGTGTGCCGGCGCAGGCCTGGGCGCGCGCCGAAGCCGGCCGGGACGAGTTGGCCCTGTACGCGCCGGTCGGGCTGGACGACGCGTCACCGGCGGAGCGGCTGGCGGCGGCCCTGCCGCTGGTCCTGTGGGATTCGGTGACCGCGGACGGTGCGGTCGCGGCGGCGGAGCGCGCGCTGGCCCTGGCCGCGCGCCATGGCTTCGCCGAACATGCCGGGGGCCTTGCCGATGCGGGGCTGGCGCTGGCGGGCTGGCAGGCGCTGTACGGATCGACCCCCGCCGCCCGTTCGGCGTCCTGGCTCCGCGACGTGAGCGACCCCGGCCGGCCGGCCGCGGAACGGCTGGCGCTGCTGCGCCTGCGCATCATGCTCGACCATGGGAGGCGGGTCTGACCATGGGCTGGGACAGCGTCGCGGGTTTCGGCAAGGGCGTCGGCAAGGGCGTGGCCGGTGCGGCGCAGGGGACGTGGGAGGGGCTGAAGGGGCTGGCCAAGGGCGGCTATGCCCTGGCGACCGACGCCGCGGCGCGGGACGCCGCCTGGGACGCGACGAAGAACGCGGCCGACGCCGTGCGCCGCTACGGCGGCGCGGCCTATGACGACCCGGCGATGCTGGTCCGCGACGTGCGCGATGGCGTGGGCTCCGCCTACACCGCCTTCGAGGAGTTCCGCGAGACCGCATCCCCCGAACAATGGGGCGAGGTGCTGGGCGGTGGCGCGTTCGACGTTGCCACCGCCTTCGTGCCCGTCGGTGCCGTGGCCAAGGTGGGCAAACTCGGCAAGGTGGCGAAACTGGGCAGCGCCGCCGACAAGGCGGCCGACGCGGCGGCCGACGCGGCGAAGGCGTCCAAGGCTTTTCCCAAGGCCAAGCCCGGACCGAAGACCGAATGCCCCACCGTGGCGGCCGCAGGGGCGCTCGACGAGCTGGCCGACCTCGCCCGCCGGCCTGGCGTACGGCCGCAGCAGATCCTGGCGCGCCGCAGCATCGCCGAGAGCTTCTTCGTCAAGGAGCTGGGCTATGAGCCGCACCAGGTGACCGACATCCTGAAGGGGATCGACCTGAACAAGCCGCTGGAGATCGTGGACATCCCGCCGCCCGACACCATGACGCAGTTCGTCCGCCGGACCGCCAACGGGCCGGGCAACTGGTTCAACCCCGATCCCGCACAGACCGCCGACATGCTGGGCCTGAACGGCGACCCGGCCATCCGGCGCCTCGCCACCTACCGGACACCGCCGGGCAAGGCGTTGAAATCGGTGGCGAGCCCCGTCGTGGATTACTGGACCGACAAGGCCAACCCCCTCGACACCAAGGGTGGCGGCATCCAGATGACGGTGTCGAACGCGCTGCGCGACGCTTTCACGGAGTTGTGACGATGCCCCTGATCACCAGCCGTGCCGAAGCCATCGACGTGCGGGAGCAGTGCGCCCGCAAGCTGCGTGCGATCATCGCCGCAAACCCCGGCGAACCGATGCTGGAATCGGCGCTGAAGCAGCTCGACTTCATCAAAGGGCCGGTCGAGACCGGCACGCCGATCCGGCCGGCCGACCATGACCGGCTGAATTTCGGCTTCCTCGGCCTGCGCCATGTGGCCGAGTTCGACGACGCGCTGGGGCGCCGGCTGTCGGATCTGGCGGAATATGTGCGCTCCCATCTCGGCGGTTCGTCCGGCTGAGGATCACAAGCGGTCCGCCGCCTGTCGCCGTCGCAGCAGCCGGCGCAGCCATCGCGTTCCCCGGACGATCAGCCGCAGAGGCGCCAGCGGGCGCTCGATGGCGTAGTGTTTCCGCACGGTTTCCCGGATGTCCCAGGTGCCGGTGAAACCGCAGGGGATGACAAAGGCATCCCCGGCCCGGTACTCCCGCGGTTCCCCGCCGTCGGGGGTGATGACGACACGGCCGGACAGCAGCACGCAGGTCTCGTTGTAGGGCCAGCGCACCATCCGCACCACGCCCGGCGTGCACTGCCACACCCCGGCGGAAAACCGCCCGGTGTCGCTGTCGAACAGCCCGATCCCCTGCTCGCGCGGATCGCCGGACAGAACGGCGCCGAAGCCGGCGGGGCCGGTGGGGGAGGGGGCGAGGAGGCTGTGGTCGAGAAGGACAAGTGCGGGCATGCGGGACCTGAGCAGTGCGGCGCCCGAACCATGCCCGTAACCCCCGCCCGCCGCCAACGCGCCGTGGCGGTACCTCGTCCCTGCCGGCGATGAATTCCAACGCTCAAAAACAAAAAGCCCTGGATACGCGAAGCGTTCCAGGGCTTGCACTGGTAGCAGCGGAGGGATTTGAACCCCCGACCAAGGGATTATGATTCCCCTGCTCTACCACTGAGCTACGCTGCCATAGGGTGCCGGGCGTTGCCGTCCGGTGGGAGCGGTTACTTAGGGGAAAGGGGCGGGGGTGTCAACACCTTAATTGCCATCCCCTACGGGGCCGTCGCGGCGATCCAGCCGCCGCCCAGAACGCGGTCGCCGTCGTAGGCGACGCAGGCCTGGCCGGGGGCGATTCCGTGCTGGGGGTCGGCCAGACGGACCTCGGCGGTGCCGTCCTCGCCCAGGGTCAGCGTGGCGGCGGCGGGGGGCTGGGCGGAGCGGAGTTTGACCTGGGCGGGGATCGCCGTGCCGGGGGCGGGGAGGGGGGCCAGCCAGTTGAGGTCGCGCAGGTACACCACGGTGCGCGCCAGCGCGTCGCGCGGGCCGACGACGACGCGGCGGGTCGGGGCATCAAGCCGGATCACATAGAGGGGGTCGGAGTCCGTGTGGCCGGCACCGTCCTTCAGGCCACCGATGCCCAGACCCTTCCGCTGCCCGATGGTGTAATGGACGATGCCCTCGTGGCGGCCGAGCACGCGGCCGTCCACATGCACGATGTCGCCGGGGGCGGCGGCACCGGGGCGCAGCTTGGTGACCACATCGGCGTAGGAGCCGTCGGGGACGAAGCAGATGTCCTGGCTGTCGGGCTTGGCGGCCACCGGCAGGGCGTAGCGCTCGGCGAGCGCGCGCGTTTCCGTCTTGGGCAGATGGCCCAGCGGGAAGCGCAGGAAATCGAGCTGGTCGCGGGTGGTGGCGAACAGGAAATAGCTCTGGTCGCGGGCGGGATCGGCGGCGCGGCGCAGCTCGGGGCCGGCGGGGCCGTCCACCCGGCGCACGTAATGGCCGGTCGCCAGCGCGTCCGCACCCAGGTCACGGGCGGTGCCCAGCAGGTCGCGGAACTTGACGCGCTGGTTGCAGCGCACGCAGGGGATCGGCGTCTCGCCGCGCAGGTAGCTGTCGGCGAAATCGTCGATCACGTCCTGGCCGAAGCGCCCCTCGTAATCCAGCACGTAATGGGGAATGCCGATGCGGTCGGCCACCTGACGGGCGTCGTAGATGTCCTGCCCGGCGCAGCAGGCGCCCTTGCGCTGCACGGCCATGCCGTGGTCGTAGAGCTGGAGCGTGACGCCGACCACGTCGTACCCCTCCTCCCGCAGCAGGGCCGCGGTGACGGAGCTGTCGACGCCGCCGGACATGGCGACGACCACGCGGGTGTCCGCCGGGGCTTTCGGGATGCCGAGGGAGTTGAGCATGGCGCGCAATGTGGCCGCTCAGGGCAGCAGCCGCAACCCCATCTCCCAGAAACCCGCCTCCAGCCGGCTGGCGGTGCGGAAGGTGGCGGCGAGGTCGGGAAAGCGCGCCTCGGACGCGCGGCGGGCGAACAGGTCGTCGAGCAGGGCGGCCTCGGCCATCGCGGCCTCCTGGAACTCCGCGCCCGCGTACATCGCGATCCAGCTCCGGTAGGGGTTGCCCTCGTCCAGGCGGGTGGCGGGATCGGCGGTGAGGCGGGCGGCGATCTCGGCGTAGCCGCACATGCAGGGGGCCAGCGCCACGTGCAGGTCCAGCAGGTCGCCGGCCATGCCGCGCTCCAGCACGAAGCGGGTGTAGGCCAGCGTGCCCTGCGCCTCCGGAGCGGCCTCCATCGCCGCCTCGTCCAGCCCCCAGCCGGCGCAATACTCCACATGCAGCCCCATCTCCAGGTCGAGGATGGCGGCGAGCCCGGCCTTCGCCTGCCGCATGTCGGCGAGCGTGTCGGCCTTGTAGGCGGCCAGCGCGTAGGCGCGGGCGAAGTGGATCAGGAAGCGGTAGTCCTGGATCAGGTAGTGCCGGAAGCTTGCCTCCGGCAGGGTGCCGTCGGCCATGCCGCGCACGAAGGGGTGGTCCACATAGGCCGTCCAATCCTCCCCCGCCGCGGCGCGCAGGCGGCCGAACAGCGCGCCGGGAAGGGTGGGGGAGGACGGGGCGGCCACGGGTCAGCCCCGCTGCGCGTTGCGGCTGCCGCCCGGCAGGCGCACGGTCAGCCCGTCCAGCTCCTCGGTGACGATGATCTGGCAGCCCAGCCGCGAGGTCTTGGTCAGGCCGAAGGCGAGGTCCAGCATGTCCTCCTCGTCCTCGGTGGCGTCGGGCAGGAGGTCGTACCACTCCGGCTCGACGATCACGTGGCAGGTGGAGCAGGCGAGCGAGCCCTCGCAGGCGCCCTCCAGATCGTAGCCGTGCTTGTGCGCGACCTCCAGCACCGACAGGCCCAGCGGGGCGTCGACCTCGTTGCGGGTGCCGTCGGTCTGGATGAAGGTCATCTTGGGCATGGGAGTGGTTCTCGCGGTTGCTCGTTCGATCAGGTCAGATGCATGGGCGGCGTCAGGGCGTCAAGCCCGCGCGTTTGGCGCGCGCCTCGGCGGCGATGGATTCCAGCGCCTCCACCCGCGACAGGGTGGAGGCGGCCAGTTCGGTGGCGCCGCCGCGGAAGGCGGTGGCGAGATCACGGATGCCGGCGGCGATCCGCCGCGTCACCTCCGCTCCCAGCCGGTCGATGGCCAGCGCGTCGGTGGCGGCGGCCAGCTCGGCCCGCAGCGCGGTGGTTTCCGGATCGGCGGCGTCGAGGGTGGCGGGGGTGCCGCCGTCCAGCTCCAGAAGGTAACGGGCGCGGCTGACCGGGTCGTGCAGCACGGCATAGGCGGCGTCCAGCGCGTCCGCCTGCTGGCGAGCCAGCGCCTGCTGGCGGGCGCCGCGGGCGGTGAAACGCCCCGGCTCCAAGGCGCGGGACAGGCCGGTGCGCTGCTTCGCCAGGGTCTCCAGGTCGATGTCGAAGCGCCGCTCCATGCCCAGCCGCGCGAAATGGTCGAGGGCGCGGGGCGGCTGCACCGCGCCACAGGCATGGCAGAACAGGGCGCGCGCCGCCACCGAGCGGCCGCACAGCCAGCAGGGCTGCAGGTCGCCCTCGATGATGCCACTGATGCGGGGACCGCGGTGGTCACCGCCGCTGTCCGATCGGGTCATGCGGGTCTTCCCAGGAGTCGACGCGCGTCATACCGGCAACCGCGCCGCCGCGCAACCGCGGAGAGTGGGGCCCGGTGGTTCATGTCGGGCGGTTCATGTCGGGCCGGTCATGCCGCGCGGGGCCCGGCCAGCCGGCGCGCCATGGCGGTCCAGGCGTCGGCGAAGCGGGCCACGTCGTCGGCGGTGGTGGTCCAGCCCAGGCTGACACGGATGGCGCAGCCGGCCGCCTCCGGCCCGCAGCCCATGGCGGTGAGCACATGCGACGGCTTCACCTTGCCGCTGGAGCAGGCGGCGCCGGCGCTGACGGCGAAGCCCGCGAGGTCGAGGGCCATCACCTGCGTCTCGCCGGGCACGCCGGGCAGGACGATGCAGGTGATCCCGCCCACGCGCTCCGCCCCGGCACCGGCGATGACGGCCCGCGGCGCGGCGGCGGTGACGCGGGTCTCCAGCCCGGCGGACAGGGCGGCGAGCGGGGTGCCGCGCGCGGCCTCCTCCGCGGCCACCGCCGCGGCGGCGCCGAAACCGGCGATGCCGGCCAGATTCTCGGTGCCGGCGCGCCGCCCGCGCTCCTGGCCGCCGCCGCGGATCAGCGCCTCGGGCTCCACCCCGTCGGCCAGCACCAGCGCACCGCAGCCGGCCGGGCCGCCGATCTTGTGGGCGGACAGCGTCATCAGGTCGGCGCCGAGGTCGGGGAGGGAGAGCGTCCGCCGGCCGGCGGCCTGCACCGCGTCCACATGCAGCAGCGCGCCATGGGCGTGCGCCAGCCGCGCCGCCTCGCGCACCGGCTGGATCACCCCCGTCTCGTTGTTGACCAGCATCAGGGAGACGAGCGCCGGCCCATCCGACGCGGCGAGCAGCCGCTCCAACGCGGCGAGGTCGCAACGCCCCTCGGCGTCCACCGGGATGCGGGGAGCATCGGGGGCGGCGGCCAGCACGCTGTCATGCTCCACCGCCGAGACCAGCAGCCGGCGGCCGGGGAAGCCGCGCAGCGCCAGATTGTTCGCCTCGGTCCCGCCGGCGGTGAAAACGACGCGGGCGGGGGCGACGCCGGCAAGCCGGGCGACGGCGGCCCGCGCATCCTCCACCACGCGCCGCACGGCGCGGCCGGCCGCGTGGACGGAGGAGGGGTTGCCCGTCACGTCGAGCGCCGCCAGCACCGCCGCCCGCGCGGCCGGGTGCAGGGGGGAGGAGGCGCTGTGGTCGAGATAGACGCGGGTCACGGCCCGAACACCCGTGCCGGGGGCCCGCCCGCTACTCGGCGGCGACCGCGGCCCCGTCGACCAGCCGCGGCACGGGCACCAGCCCGCTGGTGCCGATGACCCGGCGCTGCACCACGTCGGCCACGGTGACCGAACTGAGATACATGTGGATCTGGTTGCCCAGCTCCTCCCACAGATCGTGGGTCAGGCAGCGCGAGCGGTTGGTGCGGCAGCCCTGCGGCGTGCCGTTGGCGCAGCGGGTGGTGCGGATCGGCTCGTCCACCGCCAGGATGATGTCGGCGACGCGGGTGGCGTCGGCCGGGTGGGCCAGCAGATAGCCGCCGCCGGGGCCGCGCACGCTGCGCACCAGCCCGCCCTTGCGCAGCTTGGCGAAGAGCTGCTCCAGATAGGAGAGCGAGATCTCCTGCCGCTCGGCGATGTCCGCGAGCGCCACCGGGCTGCCGTTGCTGGTGGCCGCGAGATCCACCATGGCCATGACGGCGTAGCGTCCCTTGGTGCTGAGCCTCATCTCTCGTCTCCCTGTTTCAAGGATAGTGGGCGCTGTCAGCAGGGCGTCGGCGCGGCGTCGGAGACGCGGTCGCGCCCGGCCGCGTCTGCCAGCGCCGGGGCCAGCGCCGGTTCCGGGCGCCGGGGAGCGGGGCCGTCCAGCCCGCCCCGCTCCGCCTCCAGCTCCTCCACCCGGCGGCGCAGGCCCTGCACCTGATCGAGCAGGCCGTTCAGGGCGCGCGCCACGGGGTCGGGGATGTCGCCGCAGGGCGTGCCGTAGGGCAGGAACTTCGACGGGTCCACCTTGTCGCGCGGGACCACCACCCTGGCGGGGATGCCGACGACCGTGGCACCGGGCGCCACGTCGGTCACCACCACCGCGTTGGAGCCGACCCGCGACCCCGCACCCATGGTGATGTTGCCCAGCACCTTGGCTCCGGCGCCGACGATCACGCCGTCCTCCAGCGTCGGGTGGCGCTTGCCGGGGTTCAGCGAGGTGCCGCCCAGCGTAACGCCATGATAGAGCATCACGTCGTCGCCGATGACCGCCGTCTCGCCGATCACCACGCCCATGCCGTGGTCGATGAAGAAGCGGCGGCCGATGGTGGCACCGGGGTGGATCTCGATGCCGGTGGCGACCCGGCCGATGTGGGACAGGAAGCGGCCGGTCAGACGCCAGCCCTGTTCCCAGCACCAGTGGGCGACACGGTGGATGACCAGGGCGTGCAGGCCCGGATAGCACAGAGCCACCTCGATCCGCGACCTTGCGGCCGGGTCGCGTGCCATGATCCCGTCGATCTCTTCGCGAAGATGCTTGAACACGCCGTCACCCGCCGTGGTATGATCCGCGCTCGTTTCGGACCGGTCCTCTCCGGCAACCGCGGCATGGCCCGGCCTGTCCGGTTGCACGGGGTGGCCCGGAACGCCTAAGACGCATATATGATGACCAACCAAAACGGTCAAGAATTGTGTTGGCGAAAAGCTTGACCTTCGCTGTCCGTTCGCGCACCAGTGCCGTCCGGCGGGATCACTGTCCCGCCCGCGGCGTTTCCCATCCGACGCACCCGCCAGGATCGCAGCACGCATGCCCGAAGTGATGATCAACGGTCCCGCGGGACGCCTGGAAGGCCGCTACACCCACGGCAAGACACCCAACGCCCCGGTGGCGTTGCTGTTGCACCCGCACCCGCAGCATGGCGGGTCGATGAACAACAAGGTGCTGTTCACCGTCTTCCAGTCCTTCGTGAAGCGCGGCCATTCGGTGCTGCGCTTCAACTTCCGCGGGGTCGGCCGCAGCCAGGGCACCTACGACAAGGGGGAGGGCGAGCTGGCCGACGCGGCGGCGGCGCTCGACTGGCTGCAGACCTACAACCCCAACGCCGCGCTGTGCTGGATCGCCGGCGTGTCCTTCGGGTCGTGGATCGGCATGCAGCTCCTGATGCGCCGGCCGGAGATCGACGGCTTCATCACGGTGTCGCCGCCGGCCAACCATTTCGACTTCTCCTTCCTGGCGCCGTGTCCGTCGTCCGGTCTGATCATCCATGGCGACAAGGACGAGATCGTGCCGCAGACCGCGGTGACCAAGCTGGTCACCAAGCTGTCGCACCAGAAGGACATCCGCATCGACCACCGCGTCGTGCCCGGCGCCAACCACTTCTTCCTGAACCGCACCGACGAACTGGCGCGGGAGGTGGACGATTACCTCGACCGCGCGCTGAACAACCCGGTGGCGGCCGTCGCCGAGTGATTGGTTGCGGAGTGATCGGCCGGCGCGGTCTGCTGGCCAGTGGGGCCGGCGTCGCTGTCGCGGCCGGGGCGGGGTGGGCGTTCGACGCGGCGGCGGTCGCCGGTTGGCCGGACGCTCGCTGGGAAACGGCGGACGCGCTGGCGCTCGGCTGGTCCCGGCCAGCGCTGGAACAGCTGGATGGGCGGGTCCGGGCGCTGGGGGTGACCTCGCTGACGGTGGTGCAGGACGGCCGCCTCGTCGCCTCCTGGGGGCCGCAGGACCGCAAGGTGAATGTGCGGTCGGTGCGCAAGAGCCTGCTCGGACTGCTGTACGGCATCGCTGTGGCGGAGGGGAGGATCGACCTCGACCGCAGCCTGGACCGTCTGGGCATCGACGACCGCGAGCCGCGGCTGACCGCGGCGGAGAAGCGCGCCACCATCCGCCATCTGCTCAAGGCCCGTTCCGGCGTCTACCACCCCACCGCCTACGAGAACGACGCGATGAAGGCCAAGCGCCCGCCGCGCGGCAGCGCCGGGCCGGACGAGCGGTGGTACTACAACAACTGGGACTTCAACGCGCTGGGCACCATCTACGAGCGGCTCACCGGGGAGGACATCTTCCGCGGTTTCGAGAGCCGCATCGCCCGGCCGATCGGCATGCAGGACTACATGGCGGCCGATGGGCGGCGGGTCTTCGATCCGGCCTCCGACCATCCGGCCTACGTCATGGCGTTGACCGCGCGTGACCTCGCCCGCGTCGGCCATCTGGTTCTCAACCGTGGGAACTGGAACGGGCGGACGGTGGTGCCGGCAGCCTGGATCGCGGAGTCCGTCACCGCGTGGTCGGCCACCGACGCGGGCAGCCTGGGCTACGGCTATCTCTGGTGGACGCTGCCACCGGCCGGCCGCTTCGGCCCCGGCGCCAGCTTGGCGCTGGGCAGCGATGGGCAGGCGATCGGCGTGGTCCCGCGGCTCCGGCTCGCGGTGGCGCAGCTCTGCTCCGATGCCACAAAGCGACCGCGGCGGGTGCGTGGTGCGGACGCCGTCGATCTGCTCGGGCTGGTTGTAGAGGCGGCGGGCTGAGCCGCCACCCACCCTCTACGCCACCGGGTTGAAGCGCCCGCCGGTGACCGGCCGCGGCGCACCGGTGGTGCCGGGCTCGCTGAGCGGCAGGTCCAGGCGGCTGCGCACCGCGAGGTAGGCGAAGGCCTGGGCCTCCAGCGCGTCGCCGTTCCAGCCGACCGCCTCCACCGGCTCCACCGGCACCCGCAGCCGGTCGGCCAGCATCTCCATCAGCGTCGCGTTGTGGCGTCCGCCGCCGGTGACCAGCCAGCGGACGGGGGGGGCCGGCAGATGCTCCAGGACCCGCTCGACCGAGAAGGCGGTGAAGGCGGTCAGCGTCGCCGCCCCGTCCTCCGCCGACAGCCCGGCCACGGGGGCGGGGTCGAAGGCGTCGCGGTCCAGCGACTTCGGTGCCGGCCGCTCGAAATAGGGGTGGTCGAGCAGCGCGGTCAGCGCCACCGCATCGATCGAGCCGGTGCGGGCGAAGGCACCGCGGTCGTCGTAGCGCCTCCCGGTGCGGGCCAGCATCCAGTCGTCCACCAGCGCGTTCCCCGGCCCGGTGTCGCAGGCGATCAGCTCGCCATCCGCACCGATCCAGGTGACGTTGGCGACGCCGCCGATGTTGAGCACGGCCAGCGGCTTCGCCAGCCCGGCCGCCAGCCCGCGGTGGTAGAGCGGTGCCAGCGGCGCGCCCTGGCCGCCGGACGCCACGTCGGCGGTGCGGAAGTCGGCCACCACGGGAATGCCGGTCAGCCGGGCCAGCAGGGCGCCGTCGCCGATCTGCCAGGTGCGGCGCTGCTCCGGGGCGTGCAGGATGGTGTGGCCGTGGAAGCCGATCAGGTCCACGTCGGCGGCGCGCAGCCCGGCGTCGGCCAACAGAGCCTTGACGGCGCGGGCGTGCGCCTCGGTCAGGGCGCGCTCCACGTCGGGAATCGGCCCCTGGCCGCCCAGGCAGGAGCGCAGCTCGGCCCGGAAACCGTCGCTGTAGGGGATGGTGATGAAGGCACCGGGCTCGGCCGTGTCGATGCCGTCGGTGCGCAGGAGTGCGGCGTCGATGCCATCCATCGACGTGCCGCTCATCAGACCGATGACGGTCCGCAGGGGGTGGGGGGACAAGCCGCTGCTCAATGCCGTGTCGGGATCAGGGGCTCGATCTCGTCCGGCTGGACGTCGCCGCGCCGCACGGCGTCCAGCGTCGCCTCGATGGCGTCGATCCGGCGCTCCTGCTCGCGGAGCCGGTCCTCACAGCGCTGCATGCGGCGGATCACCTCGGCGTGGCGGGACTCGAGCGCGGCGATGCGGCCGTCGGCGTAGGCGTGCAGCTCGACCACCTTGGCCTTCAGCCACTCCAGCCGCTCCTCCTGCGTGCCGGTTTCCGGGTATCCGGACAGGATGTCGGTCATGGGTCCTCCCGCGGGTTCCGATCGCTTGCGTCCAGTCTACGCTGAAACGCCGCGTGCGGGGTCAGCAAAATCGACGCGGATGGGTTGTGCGCCAGGAGACTTGATCGCCGCACCGATCGCCGCCGCGCAGAACAGAAGCAGCAGGGGATAGGCGGGGGACAGGTAGAGCGGGTTGATGGCGGGCATCGCCACCACCTCCAGATAGGCCATCAGCACCGCCCGCGTGCCGACCGCGGCGAGCGCCACCAGCGCCACCGCCGCCAGCGGATCGGGCGCCCGCCGCCCGCGCAGGGCGCGTGCGAGGTGCCAGCCGAGACCGGCCAGCGCCGCCACGACCGCCCAGGGCAGGACGATCCGGTACAGCCCGTACACGCGGTCGAGCAGTCCCGCCGCCAGCGCCGCCCGCTGCTGCGAGGGCAGCGCCTGACCGCCGGCCAGGCGGTTGTGGGCGATCGGGTCCGGGGTGCCGGCGGCGAGCACGAACAGGTCGGCGCCGGTCAGATCCAGGATGACCGGCAGGGTCCAGGGCTCCCGGCAATCGTCGATGCGGCAGGAATGGGCGTCACGCGGCGCCCCGCCGCCCTCCAGCGTGGCGATGAACAGGAGGGCGCGCGCCGTGGCGCGGACGGTCGGCCATGCCGTGTCCCAGCGGAAGGGCGGCGACATGCCGCGCCGCGGCGGGCCGCAGTCGAGCCGCCCGTCGGCGCAGGCGGCGTCCACCTCGTCGGCAAGGCGACCGTAGAAGGCGCTGGCGTCGCGGGCTTCGGTGTGGTGCCCGGCGTCGGCCGCCGCCTGCCGCAGCGCCCACATGAACCAGGCCGCGCGGATCTCCCCGTCGCAGGGCTCCACCGCGTAGACGGCGCATCCCGCCCGGACGAACTTGTCGGCCGGCGCGCCGAGCCCGTCGCGCAGTTCGGCCGCCGCCGGGCTGACCGCGAAGACCTGCTCCAGCACCGTGCGGGGCACCGGTACATAGGGCGTCTCGGCCGCGTGGCGGACGCGGGAGAGGGCGCCATAGGCGCCGGTGAAGGCGTCCTGCTTGAACTCCACGATGTCGGCGACGCCGTAGACGGCGCGGTTGGCGAGCGCCACGGTTCCGACGCCGGCCACCGCCACCGCCGCGGCGACCACGGCCAGCGCCGCCTCCGTCCGCAGCGCGCGCAGGCCGCCCGCGCGGCCCAGCACCACCGCCCACAGACCGGCGGCCAGCAGCAGGGAGGGCAGAATCCACACCCCCTCCTCCCGCGTCAGCCAGAAGGCGGCGAGGGTGGCGCCGAGCCCGGCCGCGAGCGCCAGCCGCGCCCGCAGTCGGGCGTCCGCCAGCCGCACCCACCAGACGAGGCCGGCGACCACCAGCAGGGTCAGCGGCACATAGATCCCCTCCCGCATCACCCGCAGATTCGCCGTGGCATAGACCATCGGATTCAGCAGAAGCAGCAGGAAGATGCCGGCCGCCACCCCCTCCCGGCCGAGCCACGGGCGCAAACCCCGCACCAGCGCCCAGCAGGCGGCGGCGTAGGCGAGCGCCTGCACCACCATCAGCGGCAGCCCGGCCGCCCAGCTCGCGGCGATCACCATGGGGTAGAAGGGCCCCTTGGCGAGGGTGGAGTGGTCGTAGGGGCCGAGCCACTGGCCGCTCAGCAGATAGGCGGCCTGCCGCACGAACAATGCGTCGTCCAGCGCCGCGCGCGGCATCGCCAGGATCGGCAGCGACGCCATCAGCAGCAGCCAGACCACGGCCACCGCGGCGCAGGCGGCAATCCAACCCCTCACCATGGCTCAGCGCGCCCGCAGCTTCACGATGCTGCGGAAGAAGCCGGAGAAGACGAGCTGCACCCCCAGCGCCGCCGCGGTCACGCCGGGGATCACCAGCCGCAGCACGGCCGAGCCCTCCAGCGGGCCGAAATCGCGCCCGGCCCACACCGTCACCGCGGTGGCGATGGCGGCCAGCCCGGCCGCCGCCAGCACGCCGCCGGCGATCAGCCAGCCCTCCAGCGACAGCCGCTCGATGCCCAGCGTGCCGCCCTCGTCGGCGGGCAGCAGGCCGTTGGCGACCGCGTATTCCCGCGCCAGCACGCAGAAGGTCACCGCCTGCGCGCCGACCAGGATGGCGAGCGACGAGACCAGCATGCTGTGCACGTCGAAGGTGGTGCCGCCGATGCGCAGCGGCCCGGCGAGCAGCGCCAGCAGTCCGGCCGTGCCCAGCAGCAGCAGCGCCAGTCCGGGGTAGAGGAACAGCCAGCGCGGGCTGAACATCAGCAGGAAGCGCAGGTGGCGCCAGCCGTCGCGCCAGCTCCGCAGGTGCGGCGGGCGGCTGCGCCCGTCGGGCGACAGGGTGGTCGGCACCTCGGCGATGGACAGGCGGTGCAGCGTGGCCTTCACCACCATCTCGCTGGCGAATTCCATGCCGGTGGTGTGCAGCTTCAGGTCCAGCATCGCCTGCCGGTCGAAGCCGCGCAGCCCACAATGGAAGTCGCCGCAGGGGCTGCGGAACAGCAGCCGGCCGATGAAGCTGAGCACCGGGTTGCCGAGCCAGCGGTGCAGCGGCGGCATGGCGCCCGGCGCGATGCCGCCGCGGAAGCGGTTGCCCATGACGAGCTGCCGCCCCGCCCGCAGCTCCGCCAGGAAGGCGTCGAGATTGGCGAAGTCGTAGCTGTCGTCGGCGTCGCCCATCACCACGTAGCGCCCGCGCGCCGCCGCGATGCCGCCGGACAGCGCCGCGCCATAGCCCTTCTCGGGTACCGCCACCACGCGCGCGCCGAGCGCCCGCGCGATCTCCGGCGAGCCGTCGGTGCTGCCGTTGTCGGCGATCAGCACCTCGCCCACGGTGCCGCTGCGCGCCAGGAAGCCCATCGCCTTGTCGATGCAGACGGCCAGCGTCTCCGCCTCGTTCAGGCAGGGCATGAGGATGGTGAGTTCGCAAGCGTCGTCGGAACGGGGCCGTGGCGGCGCCTCGGCGGGGGCAAGATCTTCGGCCAGCATCGGCGCGCACATCCGCGGTTCGCCCGGTCAGCCGGGGCAGTGGGCCGCGGGCGGATTGCCCCGGCCGGGCTAGGCTATACCGTTCGGACGGGGATCCCGTCAACGGAACGCCCCCGCCGGCCGCCGGTCTCAAAGGGTCACGCTCCGCGGCGCCCGATTGTCCGCGGGTCCGGGTCCATGCTAACAGACCATGCTATCAGACCGGGGTCGCCCGCGTGGCGGACCCGCATCACCACAGTTTGGATCAACAACCATGAGCACGCCGACCTCGGACTTCCTGCGCACCCTTCAGGAGCGCGGCTTCATTCACCAGTGCACCGACCTCGCCGGTCTCGACGCGCTGTGCCTGAAGGGTCCGGTCACGGCCTATATCGGCTTCGACTGCACGGCCACCAGCCTGCATGTGGGCAGCCTGCTGCCCATCATGATGCTGCGCTGGCTGCAGAAGACCGGTCACAAGCCGATCGTGCTGATGGGCGGCGGCACCACCAAGATCGGCGATCCGTCGGGCAAGGACGAGCAGCGCCAGCTCCTCACGCCCGAGCGGATCGAGGAGAACATGGCCGGCATCAAGCGCATCTTCGGCCGTTACCTGAGCTTCGGCGACGGGCCGACCGACGCGGTGATGGTCAACAACGCCGACTGGCTGGACAAGCTCGGCTACATCGACATGCTGCGCACCATCGGCCCGCACTTCACCATCAACCGCATGCTGACCTTCGATTCGGTCCGCCTGCGGCTGGACCGTGAGCAGCCGCTGACCTTCCTGGAATTCAACTACATGATCCTCCAGGCCTACGACTTCACCGAGCTGTACCGGCGCCACCGCTGCGTGCTGCAGATGGGCGGCTCCGACCAGTGGGGCAACATCGTCAACGGGGTCGAGCTGGGCCGCCGAACCGATCAGGCCGAGCTGTACGGGCTGACCACGCCGCTGCTCACCACCGCGTCCGGCGCCAAGATGGGCAAGACGGCGGCGGGGGCGGTGTGGCTGACCGACGACAAGCTGCCGGCCTACGAGTTCTGGCAGTACTGGCGCAACACCGAGGATGCCGACGTCGGCCGCTTCCTGCGCCTCTACACCGAACTGCCGCTGGACGAGGTGCGCCGGCTGGAAAGCCTTCCGGGGGCGGAGATCAACGAGGCCAAGAAGATCCTCGCCAACGCCGTCACCACGCTCGCGCACGGGGCCGCAGCCGCGGAGGCCGCCGCCGAGACCGCGCGCCGCACCTTCGAGCAGGGCGCCGCGGCCGAGGGGCTGCCGACCGTGGAGATCGCCGGTGCCGACCTCGCCGCCGGCATGGCGGTGGTGGACCTTCTCGTCGCCGCCGGCATGGCCCCGTCCAAGGGCGAGGCGCGCCGCCTGATCAAGGGCGGCGGCGCCCGCCTCAACGACCAGCCCGTCACCGACGAGGCGGCGAAGGCCACGTCGGCCGACGTGGTGGACGGGGTGATCAAGCTGTCGGCCGGCAAGAAGCGGCACGCGCTGGTGAAGGCGGTGTGACGGGCCGGGAGCGTCGCCGCACGGCGCCCCCACCCAAACCCTCCCCCGCGACGTGGGGGGAGGTCGGGAGGGGTCCCCAACTCAGGCACGCCCCCGACCAGACCCCTAATTCGCCCGCTGGTGCCATGGCACCTCGTCTTTGGGCGGCGGGGCGGGGCTGCCGTCGCCGAGGAAGAAGAGGTTGCGCAGGAAGCCGGGGGCGAGCACGGCCAGCGGGTTGACCGAGACGTCAAGGTTCTCGAAGGGGCCGCTGGCGTGCCAGGTGGCGGCGAAGATGCCCTGGCCGCTGCCGCCGCTGAGCCAATCGCCGAGCACCGGGATCTGGCCGATGATGCGGTTGATGCCGTAGACGGGCACGATGGTGCCGCGCAGCGCCGCCATCTCCTTCTCCACGTTCACGTCGCCCTCCAGCGTCAGACCCAGCGCGTTGCCGGAGGTCCGCACGTCCTTCAACGCCACAACGTCGCCCTGGCGGCGGAACTCGCCCTGCAGGCGGCCGAAGGTGATGCCCTGGCCGCCGCCGAGCAGCTCCGCCACCCCGCCCACCGACATGCTGTTCAGGATGCGGGCGAGCGCCGGGGCATCGACCAGCGTGTAGTCGGTCACTTCGATGCGGCCGGTGAGGGGCGCCCGGTGGCCAGGGCCCGAGGTGGTGCCGGTCACGCGCATCTTCCCGCCGCGCAGCCGGTCGGTGAGGTCGAGCGCCCGCAGCGCCCCGCCGAGGTCGTCGGTCTCGGCCAGCAGCGACTGGTCGGTCCCGGTGGGCAGGAAGCGTAGCACCAGCCGCTTTCCGGCGGGCGGCACCGCGGCGTCCAGCTCGATCCGCGTCCAAGCGGTGGGGTTGCGCACCGCCTTGGCTTTCACGCGGTCGAGCACCCGGTCGTCGCCGAACACCACGCGGTCGAGCGTCGCCGTCAGGTCGATGGGCGGCAGCGGCTTGTCGTCCTTGCCGTCCTTCCCATCACTCTTCATCAGGCCGCGGGCGTCGAAGCCGGTGCCCTTCAGCGTGGCGGTGTAGCGGCCGCCTGCCTGCTCCAGCTCGGCCACCAGATCGGTGCGGCCGGTGGCGATGCGGGCGTTGCGCACGGCGGCCAGCCGGCCGTCGGCGCCGAACTCCACGGCCGCCGACGCCTTCATGCCGCCGCCGTCGAGCCGGACGCTGGACAGGCGCGGCGGCCTGCCCTTGGGGATCTCCAGGGTGAAATGCCCCTCGGCCGCGGTGCCCGGCGGCTTTTCCCAACCCAGCTCGGTGGCGGTCAGGCGGGTCTTCGCGAGGTCGAGGACACCGGCCAAGGTGGCGCGCTTCTGGGCGTCCACGGTGTAGGTCATGTCCGCGCCCACCATGCCCTGCGCCCAGGGTGCGGTGTCGATCCCATGGCGCTTCAGCTCGGCGAGGTCGGCGTCCCCCTTGATGGCGATGCGGGTGCGCGGACCCTTGATCACGTCCTCGAACTGCTCGCGCCAATCGACGGTGATCGGAACCCCGGCGAACTTCGCCTTGCCCTTGACCGTCATGCCCTTGGTGGTCAGCGACAGGCCGAGCTCACCGTCGGTCACCGGCTGGCCCAGCGCCACATTCTCGGCCGCCGCACCCTTCAGCCGCGCCTCCACGCCCACGTCGATGTCCTCGACCTTCAGATCCTCGAACAGCGGGAAGGCGAAGCGCAGGTCGGCCTCCACCGTGCCGCGGGTGCGTTTGGGGTCCAGGTCGAAACGGGTGGGATAGCCCAGCGGCGGCAGGTCGATGATGCCCATCACCGTGTTGACCGGGCCGCGCACGGGGATGCGGATGTCGATGTCCTCGCGCACGGAGCCGAGATTGACGATGGTCACATGGCCCTCGCCGGCCTCCACATCCTCTATACGGCCGCCATGGGTGCGCACCCAGAAGGTCTGGCCATCGCTCACAGCCTCCACCCGCTCGATGCCGGTCGCCGGCGGCAGCGGCTTGAAGTAGCGCAGGGTGGTGTCGGTGGCCGAGATGGTGGCGTGGACATGGGTGGGGTCGAAGGCGGCGGGGTCGGACAGCGGTGCCGTCCCGGCCAGTTCCAGCCGCGCCTCCTGCACCACACCGCGCGACAGGTTCTCGGTGATCCAGGTCCGCACGATCGGCTTGAGCTTGGCCGGCCAGTAGCGCGGAAGATCGTCGAAGGGCACGGCGAGCAGCCGCAGCAGGCTGTCCAGCTCCAGCCGGCCGTCGTGGGTGCGCCCGTTGCCCGACAGCTCGATCACCGGCCCGCCGAGCTCCAGCGCCGCCCGCTCCAGCCGGTACTGCCCGGCGGCCCGGTCGGCGCTGCCGCGCAGCGCCACGCCGGACACGGCCAGCGGCTCCGGGAACAGGTCGGGAAGCACCAGCCGGCCGGCGCCGCCGCGCAGATCCGCCGAGCCGGCCAGGGGCGCAAAGCCGCGGTCCAGCGTCAGCTCCGCCCGGCCGCCCACCGGCAGCGCCGCCGCCGCCAGCGGCTCCAGCGCCGGCGCGAGCTTCGCGAACAGCGCCGGCTCCAGCCCGTCCAGAGTGGCAACGACCCGCGAGCCGCCGTCGCCGATCGGCGCCGCCTCGAGGCCCAGCCGCGCCGTGCGCCCGCCGGTCTCCACCGCCAGCTCGGCCCGTCCGCCGCGTGCACCGGGCGCCCCGGTCAGTTCGGCGTTGCCGGTGAGCGCCAGCCGGCCTCCGGCCTCGTCCAGCGCCAGCGAGAACCCCTCCACGCTCACCGTGCGCGCGGCAATGTCGGCGCTGGCGCGCAGCGTCGCCCCGGCCACCGCGAAGGGTGCGGGTCGGAGCGCCGGCAGCACCGCCTGGCCCGACCCGACCGACAGATCGGCGGCGGCCCGCGTCGGGTGGAAGGCGGCGTCGAGCGTCAGGTCCAGCCGCCCGTCCACCGGCGCCCGGAGCGCCGCCAGCGGGGCGGCGTCGGGGATCAGCCGGGCGAGCGACGCCGGCTCCAGGTTGGCGACGCCGAGCGACAGGCTGGTGCTGCCGTCGCCCGTCCAATGGTGCAGGGTGGCCTCCACCGGCGCCTCGCGGTCGCCGAGGTCGAGCGCCAGCCGGCCGCTGCCGACGATGCCGGCCGCCCCCCGCGCCAGCGTGATGTCGGCGCGGGAGGCGCGCCACGTCACGCCGGACACCCGGTCCACCAGCCGCAGCTCCGCCCCGGTGATGGTGACCGTGCGCAGCAGCCCCAGCGGCTCGGCGACGTCGGGCGGTTGGCGCAGCGCCGCCAACAGATCCGCCGCGACCGGTGTGCCGCTTTCATCCTGGTCCGCGTCCGCGGCGGCGGGGCTGTCCGGCGTGGCGAGGTCGAAACCGTAGTGGTCGCCCTGGTCGCGCAGGATGGTGACGCGGGGATGGATCAGCTCCATCCGCGTTGGGCGCAGATGGGCCGTCAGCAGCGCCGGGACGGAGAAGCCGACGCCCATCTCCGGCACCTCGGCCAGCGTGGCGCCCTCGGCGTTCAGCGCCCGCACCCGCAGCGCCCGCAGGTCGATGCGGCTGCCGCGTTCGTCGTCGTCCACCCAGGCCAGCACCAGCCCGTCGATATCGACGCGGAAACGCCCGTCGGGCGGCGCCATCTCGCGTTCCAGCAGCGGCACCGCCGCGTCCAGCGCGATCGGCCCCTGGGCCAGCCGCCACACGAAAAACCCGGCGCCGGCGCCCAGAACGGCGGTCACGGCGAGCAGGGAAGCGACAGCGATCCGCAAGCCTTTCCGGATCACGTACGCGGGCCTCTTGCGGTGTGGCGTTGCGGAGCCGGGCCCCCCTCCCGACCTCCCCCCACTTCGCAGGGGGAGGAGAAAAAGCCCTCCCCCGCGGAGTGGGGAAGGGTTTGGGTGGGGGCCGGGCGCGACGGCCGTTCGCGCTCAACCCCGTTGACCCCACAGCGCGGCCCGTGCAGGGTCATGCCCGTTTGTTGGGCAGGGAAGACCGAGATGCCGACCAGTGCGCTGCCGAAACCCTTCGATACCGGGCTCGCCGAACGCGGGATGGAGCGCTGGCGCCAGGAGGCGCAGGCGGCGGGCGGGGAATTGGGCGCCTGGGCGGAAGCCTTCGTAGACGACGCCGACGGCCGCGCGCTGCTGGAGGCTGTCGCCGGCAACAGCCCCTTCCTCGGGCAGATCCTGACACGCGAACTGTCCACCGTCCGCCGCATCGTGGAGGAAGGACACGACGCCGCCTTCGCCGCGCTGATGGTCGGGGTGGAGCGGGACGGGGCGGGGGAGCGCAACACCGACGCGCTGATGGCCACACTGCGCGTTGCCAAGCGGCGCGCGGCGCTGTTGATCGCCATGGCCGACATCGCCGGCGCCTGGCCGCTGGAGCGGGTGACCGGTGCGCTGAGCGAGTTGGCGGAGACCGCCCTGCGGCTCGCCTCGGCGCATCTGCTGCGCAAGGCGGCGGACGGCGGGATGCTGACGCTTCCCGATCCGGAGCGGCCGTGGGTGGGGTCTGGGCTCATCGTCCTCGCCATGGGCAAACTCGGTGCGCGCGAACTCAACTACTCAAGCGACGTCGACCTCATCGTGCTGTACGACGACGAGGTCGTGCGCACGCCGAAGCCGGACCATCTCGCGCGCACCTTCATCCGTCTGGCCCGCGATCTTGTCCGCATTATGGAGGAGCGGACGAAGGACGGCTACGTGTTCCGCACCGACCTGCGCCTGCGCCCGGACCCTGGTGCCACCCCGCTGGCGGTGTCGGTCAGCGCGGCGGAGGTCTATTACGCCAGCGTCGGCCAGAACTGGGAGCGGGCGGCGATGATCAAGGCGCGCCCCGTCGCCGGCGATCCGGAGGCGGGGGCGGCCTTCCTGCGCACGCTGGAGCCCTTCGTCTGGCGCCGGCACCTGGATTTCGCCGCCATCCAGGACATCCACTCCATCAAGCGCCAGATCAACGCGCACAAGGGCCACCGGGAGATCACGGTCAACGGCCACGACATCAAGGTCGGGCGCGGCGGCATCCGCGAGATCGAGTTCTTCGCCCAGACCCAGCAGCTCATCTTCGGCGGCCGCGATCCCCGGGTGCGCATCGCGCCGACGCTGAAGGCCATCGGCGCCCTGACCGACACGGGCCGCGTGCCCGCCGCGGCGCTGGAGGAGCTGACCGAGGCCTACCACTTCCTGCGCCGGGTGGAGCACCGGGTGCAGATGATCGACGACCGCCAGACCCATCGCATCCCGGAGACGGCCGAGGGGGTGGCTCACCTCGCCACCTTCCTCGGCTACCCCGACGGCGAGGCGTTCCGCGCGGCACTGCTGGCCCGGCTCGGCCGGGTGGAGGACCGCTACGCCGAACTGTTCGAGGAGGCGCCGCCGCTGTCCGGTCCCGGCAACCTCGTCTTCACCGGCACCGATGACGACCCCGGCACGGTGGAGACGCTGGCCCGCATGGGCTTCCAGGACCCGTCGCGGGTGATCGCCATCGTGTCCGGCTGGCACCGCGGTCGCTACCGCGCCACCCGTTCGACCCGCGCGCGCGAGCTGCTGACCGAGCTGGCGCCGGGGCTGCTGGAGGCGCTCGCCGGCACGCCACAGCCGGACGCGGCGCTGGTCAACGTCGACTCCTTCCTGGGCAAGCTGCCCGCCGGGGTGGGGCTGTTCTCGCTGTTCTACGCCAACCCCTGGCTGCTGACGCTGGTGGCGGAGATCATGGGCACCGCGCCGCAGCTGGCGCTCACCCTGTCGCGCAACCCGCTGCTGCTGGACGCCGTGCTGTCGCCCGACTTCTTCGACGCGCTGCCCGGCCGCGACGCGATCGCGGCGGAGCACGCCCGCGCCATGGCCGCGGCGCGCGATTTCGAGGACGCGCTGGCGCTCTCGCGCTCCTGGACCAACGACCAGCGCTTCCGCGCCGGGGCGCAGATCCTGCGCGGCATCACCGACGGCGACCGCAGCGGTCCCTTCCTGGCCGACCTTGCCGACGTGGTGGTCGCCGACCTCGCGAACCGGGTGGCGGAGGAGTTCGCGCGCCGGCACGGGCGGGTGCCGGGCGGCTCCTGGGTGGTGGTCGCCATGGGCAAGCTGGGCAGCCGGCAGCTCACCATCACGTCGGACATCGACCTGATCGTCGTCTACGACGCGCCCGCCGATTCGCGTCAGTCCGATGGGCCGAAAGCGCTGGCGCCCAACGAGTATTTCATCAAGCTGACGCAGCGCCTGACCAACGCCATCACCGCGCCGATGGCCGACGGGCGGCTCTACGAGGTGGACATGCGGCTGCGCCCGTCCGGCAACGCCGGGCCGCTCGCCACCTCGCTGGAAGCCTTCGTGAAGTATCAGGGCAAGGACGCCTGGACCTGGGAGCACATGGCGCTGACCCGCGCCCGCGTGATCGGCGGCGACCCGGCTCTGGCGGCCCGCGTCGATGCCGCCGTGCGGGCCGTGCTGACGGCGGAGCGCGACCCCGACCGGCTGCTGCGCGACGTGGCCGACATGCGCCGCCGCATCGACAAGGAGTTCGGCACGCCCAACGTCTGGAACGTGAAATACGCCCGCGGCGGCCTGATCGACATCGAGTTCGTGGCGCAGTACCTTCAGCTCCGCCATGGCGCGGCGCACCCGGACATCCTGTCCGTGCACACGGCCGCGGCCATCGGCAACGCCGCGCGCAGCGGCCTGCTGGATGCGGCTGTTGCGGAGGAGCTGGTGGCGGCGCTGAGGACATGGCGGCGGGTGCAGGGCTTCCTGCGGTTGACGACGGACGGCGTGCTCGACCCGGCGCAGGCGTCCCCGTCGCTGGTGCCCGGCCTGGGGCGTGCCGCCTTTCCCGACGACCCACCGCCGGTTGACTTCGCCGCTCTCGACACCAGAGTCCGTGCGCTGGCCGCCCGCGCCCACGACCATTACCGCCGTCTGGTCGATGAGCCGGCAGCACAGCTGCCACCCGTCAACACCCCAGCACCCCTTGCCGAGGAGAAGCCTGTCCCATGAGCGTCGAGGCCGGATCCCCCGCCCCGGATTTCACCATGCCGACCGACGGCGGCGGCAGCGTCACGCTGTCCGCCCTGAAGGGCAAGCCGGTGATCCTGTATTTCTACCCCAAGGACGACACGTCCGGCTGCACCAAGGAGGCCTGCGGCTTCCGCGACCAGTTCCCGGACTTCGGCGGCATCGACGCCGTGGTGATCGGCGTGTCCAAGGACAGCGTCGCCAGCCACGACAAGTTCAAGGCCAAGTACGAACTGCCCTTCACCCTGGCGTCCGACAAGGACACCGGGGTCGCCGAGGCGTACGGCGTGTGGGTGGAGAAATCCATGTATGGCCGCAAGTACATGGGGCTCGATCGCGCCACCTTCCTGATCGACCGCGAGGGCGTGGTGCGCGAGATCTGGCGCAAGGTCAAGGTGCCCGGCCACGTGGAGGCGGTGCTGAAGGCGGCCAGGGCGCTGTAGCGTCCTACGCCGCCCCGGCCTGGAGGCGCCCGGCGGGGAAGCGGTGCACGCGGTCGCGGACGATCATGTGCACAGCGAAGCCGCCGGGGAACAGGCCACGCACGGCGGGGTCCATGACGTTCAGCCCGCCGGCGAAGGCGCCGAAGGCCGGCATCACCAGCCGGTTGCCGTCCTCCGCGAAGCAGCGGGCGCGTACGCGTCCGCTGGTCACGCGTACGGTCGCCACCGGGTGCAGGTGCCCCGACAGCTCACCCACCGCACCCGGCACCGCCTCGTGCCGGAAGACCAGCGGTCCCAGCGTCACCTCCGCCGCGGCGCGTCCGCCCAGCCCGCGCGGCGGCTCCGGGTCATGGTTGCCGGTGATCCACACCCAGTCCACCGACGCGGTGAGCGCGCGCAGCGCCTCCGCGTCGTCCGGGGCCATGCGCGTCTCGGCCTTCCGGTCGTGGAAGCTGTCGCCCAGGCACAGCAGGGTCGCCGGCGTCAGCCGCGCCATCGCCTCGCCCAGCCGCTCCAGTGTTGCCCGCGTGTCGTAGGGCGGCAGCATCCGCCCGCGCGCGGCAAACCCCGATCCCTTCTCCAGGTGCAGATCCGCCACCACCATCACCCGCCGTTCGGGCCACAGCAACGCCCCGGACGAGTCGGCGAGCAGGTCGGCGCCGTTCAGGCGGAGGGGGGACAGGTTTTGGAACGTATCACGAACATCAGGCATGCGTTCTTGTCGGTGATCCGGCCTGGAATGTCCAGCGCGAACCGCCGCCATGGGCGCCGGTTCCTCAATAGATCAGCTCGTTCTCGCCGCTGCCCTCGGAGATGACGATCTCGCCGCGGGCGGCGAGGTCCTTGGCGAGCTGGACCATGTACATCTGCGCCTCGTCCACCTCGCGGACGCGCACGGGGCCCATGGCGGCCATGTCCTCGCGCAGGATCTTGGCGGCGCGCTCGGACATGTTGGAGAAGAACAGGTCCTTCAGCGTTTCCGAGGCACCCTTCAACGCGGTGCCCATCTTCGCCTTGTCGACGTTGCGCATCAGCGTCTGCACGCCGGACGGGTCGAGCTTCGACAGGTCCTCGAAGGTGAACATCAGCGCCTTGATGCGTTCGGCGCTGTCACGGTTGCGTTCCTCCAGCGCCGCCATGAAGCGGTGCTCGGTGGTGCGGTCCAGGTTGTTGAAGATTTCCGCCAGCAGCTCGTGGCTGTCGCGCCGGCTGGTGCGGGCGAGGTTGGTCATGAACTCCGTGCGCAGCGTGCGCTCCACGTCGTCCAGCACCTCCTTCTGCACGGCCTCCATGCGCAGCATGCGCATGATGACCTCCATGGCGAAGCTCTCCGGCAGCAGCGTCAGCACCCGGCCGGCGTGTTCGGAGCGGATCTTGGACAGCACGACGGCGACGGTCTGCGGGTACTCGTTCTTCAGATAGTTGGCCAGCACCGTCTCGTTCACGTTGCCGAGCTTGTCCCACATGGTGCGGCCGGCGGGACCACGGATTTCCTCCATGATCGCGTCGACCTTGTCCTTGGGCAGGGTCTTCAGCAGCAGCCGCTCTGTGCTGTCGAAGGTGCCGACCAGCGAGCCGGTGGCCGACATCTGCTCCGCGAACTCGACGAACAGACGCTCGATGATGTTGGCGGACACCGTGCCGAGGTTCGCCATCACCTGGGACAGTTCCTTGATCTCCTCGTCGTCCATCATCGAGAAGAGCTTGGCCGAGTGCTCCTCCCCCAGGGCGAGCATCATGATCGCGGCCTTCTCCGGGCCTGTGAGGGTGCGATAGTCCTCGCGAACCTTGAGCGCCATGGGTGAATGCTCCTGCCGACGATGCGCGCGCGTACCGTCAGTATTACCACAGGCGGCGGCCCCGTCCATGGGGAGGAGATTGGGGCAATGGGCGGCCCTCGTCGCGCCCCGTCCGATCGTGTAGGTTTCGCATGTGCGAAAACGCAGCGGAGGTGGCTAATGCCGGTTCCATTGATCGTCCATGCGGCGGGCGGCGAAGGTCCCTGGCGGATCGACCGCATCGATCCGGTGATCGGGGCTTCGCTCCCCTGGGCGCCCCGTCTCGCGGTCACAGGCGGCGATGCCGGCGGGTCCGGCCCCGGCGCCGCTTGGGTCCTCCGTTCCTTCACCAGCAACACCCGCTACACCGAACGCGCCGAGCTGGACGCGCTGACGGCGCGCCAGGAGGGGCTGGGCCGGCCGGCCGCGACGCGCGCCGCCCTCATCCCCATCCGCAAGACCGCGGCGTGGTGGGCGCTGGCGCAGGACGAGCGGCGTGCGGTGTTCGAGGCACAGTCGCGCCACATCGCCATCGGGCTGGACTATCTGCCGGCCGTCGCCCGGCGCCTGCACCATTGCCGCGACCTGGGGGAGCCGTTCGATTTCCTCACCTGGTTCGAGTACGCACCGGAGGAGTCCGACCGCTTCGAGGAGCTGGTCGCCCGGCTGCGCGCCACCCCCGAATGGGACTACATCGACCGCGAGGTCGATATCCGCCTGACCTGGGACGTGCCCGTGCGCAACCCATAGGGCTTACCGTCGTACGCGGGAAGTGGTAGCATAGGACACCCGTTTTCGTATCATCGGGGGCTCCATGATCCGTTTCCTGATTGTGGTCGCCGGTTGTCTGGCGCTGTCCGCGTGCCAGACGATGGGCAGGGATTCCGAAACCATCCGCAAGCAGTTCTTTGCCGGCATGACCCGGACCAGCTACGGGCCGCTGCGTCCGGTGGCGTTGACGGCGGCACAGGCGATGGCCGTGTGCAACCCGGAGCGGTCGATGGGCGCGCCGCTCGACCAGCTCTCCGTGGATCTGGCGAAAGGCTTTGGAGCCGCCATCGGGCTCGACAAGACAGGCTCGGTGCTGGACGAGCAGATCGTCCTCAACGAACTGACCAAGCACTTCAAGAAGCCGCAGAGCACGACGCTGCCCGGTGTCCGCCTGCTGCGGAGCGACCGCAACGGGATCGATTTCTGGTACCAGCCGATCATCGTCGATCTGGAGGAGACCGCGGCGGCGGCGGCGGACTGGTGCGGGCGGGAGAACCGGCGCGCGGTGTTCGAGGGGGCGGCGGTGGGCTGCCGCGACGCCGGCACCATGCCGATGCCGATCGGCGGCTCCCCAATGCGGGTGGTGGAGAACTACGCCATCGCGGGCTACCGCTGCGAACCGGGCAAGGCGGGAAGCAAGCCGGCGAAGAAGAGCTGAGCGTCGCTCCCGTGAACGCCGGTCAGCCCCCTACCGCGTTGCCCGGCCGAACGCGACCCGCAGGGCGTCGGCGACTGTCGGCTCGATGAGTGAGCCGTGCGTCTCCTCCGGAAAATGCCGCACGTCAACGCCGAGACCGGGCACCCGCGCCAGGGCCGCCGCCACATCGCGTCCGTCGGGTCCGGAGCGCAGAGCCTCCATGCGCGCCGCATCGGCGCTGGTCTGGCCGGGTCGGGGCGGCCGGGTGCCGGAGGTCTCGATCAGGATGGACGCGCCGCCGCCGTCGCCACCCGCGATGAAGGCCGCCATCTCGTCGAGGATCGAGCGGCCGTTCCACCAGACCGACGGGTCGGCGGCGATGAAGCCCTGGAAGCCACCGCTCCGCCGGAACAGCATGTGCAACACGAACAGTCCGCCCAGGGAATGGCCATAGAGCCATCGCCGCCGCCGATCGACCGGCACCCGCGCCTCGACGGCCGCCATCACCTCCGTCTCCAGGAAGGAGCGGAAGGCATCGCGCCCGCCGGTTACGATCGGGTTCCCCCGCCGCGGCGGAAGGAACTCCGCCGCGGTCGGCGGGGTCAGGTCGAGATAGCGGCGCTCCACGTCGAAACGCCCCTCGACCGGATAGCCGACCCCGACGATCACCGCGGCGTCGCCCGGCACCTGCGGCAGCGCCTTGAGCGCCAGCGGCACCGTGGCGTTGCCATCGAGCATCGTGAGCACCGGGAATCCCGAAGGCGGCGGCGGGGTCACGGGGTGCACCAGAAACACGCGGTACACCCCACCGTTCCCGCCGGAGGACAGGTCGAAGACCTCCACTCTCCGCTCGGAGGACGACCGGTCCGCGGCGTCGGCGGTGGCGGTTGGACGTGGAAGCACAGCCAGCAGGCCCCCGGTGAGCAGAGTCCGCCGCCGCAGCAATGCATGGTCCATCACGCGCGCTCCACCAGCACCCGGTGGGCGTCGCTTCGGCTGTCGCGCGCACGCGTCGGCGGTATGGCGCAGCGGGAGTGTGTGACGGGGAAGGGCATCGTTCGCGGTGCTCCCATGCAGGGTTGATCGCGATATCATGAGAATGATTATTATTACTAATATTGACGGCGGTCTCAAGAGGGGTTCCAGAACCGGCTGGAGCAAGGCCGCCCCTCACAGCAACCGCCCCTGCCCATCCCCCCGCGGCACCAGCTCCGGCATCGCCTCGGCCACCAGCTCGGCGGTCGCCTGCTCCAGCAGCTCGTCGGTGGCGGAGCCGTAGACCTGCTCGCGGCCGATCTCCAGGATGACCGGGACCGCCAGCGGGCTGATGCGGTCGAGGTCCTTGTGCAGGATGCGGCCCTCGATGCGGGCCAGGAAGTCGGACAGGCGGCGGATGTCGGTCAGCCCGCCGGCGGCGTCGGCGCGGGTGGCGCGCAGCAGGATGTGGCCGGGGTCGTGCTTGCGCAGCACGTCGTAGATCAGGTCGGAGCTGAAGGTGACCTGCCGGCCGGTCTTCTCCTGCCCGGGATGGCGGCGGTCGATCACCCCGGCGATGATGGCGACGTTGCGGAAGGTGCGGCGGAGCATCGACGACTCGTCCATCCACGCCTCCAGATCGTCGCCCAGCATGTCGCGGTCGAACAGCGCGTCGAGGTCGGACGGCGTGCGCAGGCTCCACACCGCCAGCACATAGTCGGTGGCGACGAAGCCCAGCGGCGCCGCCCCCATCCGCTCCATCCGGCGGGTCAGCAGCATGCCCAGCGTCTGGTGCGCGTTGCGCCCCTCGAAGGCGTACACCACCAGGAAGCGTTTGCCGTTGCGGGGGAAGGTCTCCACCAGCAGCCCGTCGGTCGGCGGCAGGACGGAGCGCCAGCGCTGCAGCCGCAGCCATTCCTGCACATCCTCCGGCAGGCCGGGCCAGGTGTCCGGGTCGTGCAGGATGGCGCGCACGCGCTCCGCCAGATGGGTGGACAGCGGCAGGCGCCCGCCGGCGTAGGCGGGCACCTGCGGGTCGCCCTCGCCCCCCTTGGCGACCATCGCCTCCATCTCGCGCACGCCGAGGAATTTGAGGAGCTGGCCGGCGAAGACGAAGCTGTCGCCGGGGGTCAGGCCCTGGATGAAATACTCCTCCACCTCGCCCAGCACCGGGCCGCGGTTGAGGCGCACGCGCAGCATCGCCTCCTGAACAATGGTGCCGACGTTCAGCCGGTACTGGCGCGCCACCATCGGCCCGGCCGCGGCCATGCGTCCATCCTCGCGGGTCTTCAGCCGGTGGAACCGCTCGTAGGAGCCCAGCGCGTAGCCGCCGGTCGCCACGAAATCCAGCACGTCGTCGAACTCGTCGCGCGACAGGCCGGCGTAGGGGGCGGCGCACACGATCTCGTCATACAGCTCGTCCGGGAGGAAGGGGGCGGCGCAGGCCATACCGAGGATGTGCTGGGCCAGCACGTCCAGCCCGCCCGGCCGCGGCCGTTCGCCATCCAGCGTGTGCGCGCGGACGGCGTCCAGCGCCGCCCGGCACTCCAGCACCTCGAAGCGGTTGGCGGGCACCAGCAGGGCGCGGCTCGGCTCGTCCATACGGTGGTTGGCGCGGCCGATGCGCTGCACGAGCCGGCTGGCCCCCTTGGGAGCGCCGATCTGCACCACCAGATCCACCGCCGCCCAGTCGATGCCGAGATCGAGCGAGGAGGTGGCGACCACCGCCCGCAGGTCCCCCCGCGCCATCGCCGCCTCCACCTTGCGGCGCTGTTCGACCGCCAGCGAGCCGTGGTGCAACGCGATCGGCAGATTCTCGTCGTTGATCCGCCACAGCGCCTGGAACACCAGCTCCGCCTGCGCGCGGGTGTTGACGAAGAGCAAGGTGGTCCGGTGCTCCCGTATGCGCGCGTACACCTCCTTCAGGGCGTGCAGGGCCATGTGGCCGGCCCAGGGCAGCCGCTCGCGCGTGGTCAGGATGTCGATGACCGGGTCCGCCCCGGCGCGTCCTTGCACCAGCCGGACGTCTCCTCCGTCTGTCGTCCCCGTGCGCGACAGCCACGCCACGAGCTGGTCCGGCTCCGCCACCGTGGCCGACAGCCCGACGCGCCGGGCGGCGGGGGCGAGGCGGGCGAGCCGCGCCAGCCCCAGCGCCAGCAGGTCGCCGCGCTTGGTGCCGGCGAGCGCGTGCAGCTCGTCCACGATGACGCAGCGCAGCGTGCCGAAGATGCTGCCGGCGTCGGCGTAGGAGAGCAGCAGGGCCAGGCTTTCCGGCGTGGTCATCAGGATCTGCGGGGGGTGGGCGCGCTGGCGCCGCCGCTTGGCCTCCGGCGTGTCGCCCGTACGCGTCTCCGTGCGGATGGGCAGCCGCATCTCGGCGACCGGGTGCTCCAGGTTGCGCTGGATGTCCACCGCCAGCGCCTTGAGCGGCGAGATGTAGAGGGTGTGCAGCCCCTCGCGCGGGCGTTCCGACAGCTCGATCAGGCTGGGCAGGAACCCGGCCAGCGTCTTGCCGCCGCCGGTCGGCGCGATCAGCAGCGCCGAGACGCCCTCGGCCGCCGCCTGCACCATGGCGAGCTGGTGCGCGTGCGGTGCCCAGCCGCGCGAGCGGAACCAGCCGGCGACGTTGGGGGGCAGCAGGGACGGGGTGGTGTCGCGGTGGTCCATGGCTGCGCACTATAGGACAGCCTGCCCGCGGGTGGCGATGCCGGGAACGTGGCGGCGACGGTGTGGTTGACAGGGTGCCGGACGCACCCGAAGTGAAGAGGACGTCCCGCAGGTCCGTGCCGCAGCCAGGACAGCCCATCCATGCCCGACACCGTGCCGATCACCGACAACGCCGCCCGCAGCCGCTTCGAATACGACGTGGACGGCCGCATCGTCTTCGCCAACTACCGCCGCGACGGCGACACCGTCCTCATCCCCCATGTCGAGGCGCCGCCGTCGCTGCGCGGCACCGGCGCCGCCGACCGCCTGATGCGCGCGATCATGGAGACGGCGCGCCGTGACGGTCTGCGCATCGTGCCCATCTGCAGCTACGCCGCCGCGTGGATGCGCCGGCATCGCGAGTATGCGGATGTGGTAGGCTAGCGCCGCAGCGACAGAACCGGGGGCGCGGGTGCGGCAGGCGAGTGACGGTCCGGCACCCCCGGCCCCCCCGGCCCCCGAACGGGGGGCTCCCGTCACCACAGCCCTCGTGTTGCTCTGCGCGGTGGTGTTCCTGCTGGACATCCCGGTGGAGCCCTTCGCCTTCGTGCCGGCCTATCTGTTCGGCACGGCCGATCTGGAGGGACCGCTGCCGGTGGCGGACGGCTGGCGAGGGCTGGTCGGCCACGCCTTCGTGCACGCGGATGCGCTGCACCTCGTGACCAACATGGCGGTGCTGCGGCTGTTCGGCGGGCGGGTGGAGGCGGCGCTGGGCGGTGCGCGCTTCCTGCTGTTCTTCCTGCTGACGGCGGCGGCGGGGGCGCTGACGGAGGGGTGGCTGACCGACGATCCGACGGTGCCGATGCTGGGCGCCAGCGGTGCCGTCAGCGGCGTCATGGGCGCCTTCCTGCTTCTGCACCCGCGGGCGGTGCTGCGCCTGCCGCTTGTGGTGCGCGCGCCGGTGCTGATCCCGCTGGCGGTTCCGGTCGGCTGCGATCTCGGCGTCAACACGGCGCTGGCGCTGTTCCCGCCGCCGCCGGAACTGGCGATCTCCGCCATCGCGTGGGAGGCGCATCTGGGCGGCTTCGCGGCGGGGCTGTTGCTGACCTTGGTGCTGCGGCGCCGGGGGGTGCGGCTGTTCGACCGGGCGGCGGTCGGTCCGGCGTTGCCGTCTTTGCGCCGGCTGGCCGGGGTCTGGCGGCCGGGGCCGGCCGGCGACCGCATGGCGGTGCTGGCCGACGCCGGCGTCTGGGTGATGCTGCTGGTGCTGCTGCTGCGGGGGTCGTAGAGCGGTCGGACGTCAGTGCCGGGTGCGGGCGGGGGTGACGTACACGCCATCCCAATCCACGCCGAACAGCGCGTCGTCGCCGGCTTCCTCGACCAGATCGTCATACTCGGTGGGGTCGATCAGCCCGAAGATCGAGGCGGTGCCGCCGGCGTCGAGATCGCAGGTCACCACGCGGCCCATCGCTTCCACGGAGGTGAAGAAGATCTCCGGCAGCTCCATCGCGTCGAGATCGGCGGCGACCGCGGCTTCGATCTGGTGCACAAGATGGCAGGGCAGGGTGGAGCGCAGGACGGCGGCCTGGGAAGCCCAGACGATGCGCTTCACGCGGGCGGCGCCCCGCTCGTCCTTTTCGGGGGTCTGCTCGGGCCCGGCGGCCATGGCGATCATCCGGGAAACCAGGGTGGACGGGCTCGTCGAACGCATATTGACCTCCGCTGATGGGCGAGGTCAGAGTGACTTTCGGAGGTTAATGGGGACTTAAACCACCGTTGGGAATAAGACGTACCACGGAGGGATAGGACCCGCCACCGTCTCAATACCTCGGCCTTTGCTGCGGCGCCTTGGGTGGAAGCGTGTTGCTGTTCTGCAACGCACACAGCGCCCGTGCGATGGCGGACCCGACGCGGGCGTTGTGGATGATCAGCGCGACGTTGGCCTCCAGGCTGCGGCCGCCGGTCAACGCCTCCATCCGCTCCAGCAGGAAGGGGGTGACGTCGCCGCCGGCGATGCCGTGCGCGCGGGCCTGCTCCAGCGCCTCGTCGATGGCCGACCCGACCACCGCCGGGTCGAGCGCGTCGGCCTCCGGGATCGGGTTGGCGACCACCACGCCGCCGTCCAGCCCCAGCCGCCACTTCACGTGCAGGATGCGCGCGACCTCCTCGGCGCCGTCGACCCGGCGGGCGGGCAGGCCGCTGTCGCGGGTGTAGAAGGCCGGGAAACGGTCGGTGCCGAAGCCCAGCACCGGCACCCCGCGCGTCTCCAGCACCTCCAGCGTCTTGGGCAGGTCGAGCACCGCCTTGGCGCCGGCGGTGACGACGCAGACCGAGCTGCGCGCCAGCTCCTCCAGGTCGGCGGAAACGTCGAAGCTCAGCTCCGCCCCGCGGTGCACGCCGCCGATGCCGCCGGTGGCGAAAATGGGGATGCCGGCCAGCTCCGCCCCGATCATGGTGGCGGCCACGGTGGTGGAGCCCTCCACCCCCAGCGCCAGCGCGACGGGCAGGTCGCGGCGGCTGAGCTTCCATGCCTTGCGGCCAACCTCCCCCAGCCGTTGCAGGTCGTCGTCGTCCAGCCCGACGCGGATGCGGCCGTCCAGCACCGCGATGGTGGCGGGGACAGCACCACCCTCGCGCACCGCGGCTTCGACCCGGCGGGCGGTCTCGACGTTGCGGGGGTGGGGCATGCCGTGGGTCAGCACGGTGGATTCCAGCGCGACGACCGGCTGGCGCTTGGCCAGCGCGTCGGCCACCTCGGGATGGATGAACAGATGTTCGCGCATGGTCCTCGCTCCCCTTGCCGCGGCACACCATATAGCGCGCATGATCCCGCCGCGCCTACCCCCAGACCCTCCCAATTCAGGCCGCCTCCACCCCGATCGCTGGATCCGCATCCTCCCGGAGGGTGTGTATGTCGAGCCCGGCGGCTTCTACGTGGATCCCGTGCGTCCGGTGGAGCGGGCGGTGATCACCCACGGCCATTCCGACCACGCCCGGCCCGGCCACGACAAGGTGCTGGCGACCCCAGGCACGCTCGCCATCATGCGGGAGCGGCTGGGCGAGGGTGCCGGGGCCGGCCGGCAGCCGCTGGCCTACGGCGAGACGATCCGCATCGGCGACGTGACGGTGCGACTCGTCCCCGCCGGCCATGTGCTGGGCAGCGCGCAGGTGGTGATCGAGCATGGCGGGTCCCGGATCGTGCTGTCCGGCGACTACAAGCGCACGCATGATCGCACCTGCGCCCCGTTCGAGCCGGTGCCCTGCGACGTGTTCGTGACCGAAGCGACCTTCGGCCTGCCGGTCTTCCGCCACCCGCCGGACCTGGGGGAGATCGCCAAGCTGCTGCATTCGCTGCGCGTCTTCCCCGAGCGCAGCCATGTGGTGGGGGTGTACGCGCTGGGCAAATGCCAGCGGCTGATCACGCTGCTGCGCGCCGCCGGTTATGACCGGCCGGTCTATCTGCACGGCGCGCTGATGCCGATCTGCGACCTCTACCGCGCGCAGGGGGTGGAGCTGGGGGAGCTGCGGCCGGCGACGGTGGCGGCGAAGGAGGATCTGAAGGGGGCCGTCGTGCTGGCCCCGCCGTCCGCCATCGCCGACCGCTGGGCGCGGCGGCTGGCGGATCCGGTGACCGCCATGGCCTCGGGCTGGATGCGGGTGCGCCAGCGGGCGCGCCAGCGCGGGGTGGAGCTGCCGCTGGTCATCTCCGACCACGCCGACTGGGACGAGCTGGTGCAAACGCTGGACGATGTCGGCGCACCGGAGGTCTGGGTCACCCACGGTCGGGAGGAGGCGCTGGTCCACCACGCCACCGGCCGCGGCATCCGCGCCCGCGCCCTGGCCCTGGTCGGCTTCGAGGAGGAGGGGGCGTGAAGCGTTTCGCCGAGCTGGTGGACGGCCTCGTCTTCATGCCGTCGCGCAACGGCAAGATGCGGCTGATCGCCGACTACGCCGCCACCACCCCCGATCCCGACCGCGGCTGGGCGCTGGCCGCCCTGACCGGCAGCCTGAGCTTCGCCGAGGCCAAGCCCGCCGCCATCCGCCAGCTCGCCATGGAGCGGGTGGACCCGGTGCTGTTCGGCTGGTCCTACGACTATGTGGGCGACCTCGCCGAGACGGTGGCGCTGATCTGGCCCGAGCGGCCGGAACGCGCCAACAGTCAGCCGCCCTCCCTCACCGAGGTGGTGGATGCCCTGCGCACCGCGCGCCGGGCCGAGGTGATGGGGCTGATCGAGGGCTGGCTGGACAGTCTGGACGCGTCCGGCCGCTTCGCGCTGCTGAAGCTGATCACCGGATCCTTGCGGGTGGGCGTGTCCGCCCGCCTCGCCAAGACCGCGCTCGCCGAGTGGGGCGGGGTGGAGGTCGATGCGCTGGAGGAGTGCTGGCACGGGCTGACCCCGCCTTATGAGCCGCTCTTCGCGTGGCTGGAGGGCAAGGCCGGCCCGCCGGAGGCGTCGGCCGGGGCCGGCTTCCGCCCGCTGATGCTGGCCACCCCGCTGGAGGAGGAGGACGCGGCCGGGCTCGACCCCACCGCCTACCGCGCGGAATGGAAGTGGGACGGCATCCGCGTGCAGCTCGTCTCCCGCGGTGGCGAGAAGCGCATCTACAGCCGCACCGGCGACGACATCTCCGGCGCCTTTCCCGACATCCTCGATCACATGCTGTTCGACGCGGTGCTGGACGGCGAGCTGCTGGTGGCGCGCGACGGCGTGGTGGCGCCCTTCAACGACCTGCAGCAGCGGCTGAACCGCAAATCCCCCACCGCCCGCATGCTCCAGGACTTCCCGGCCTGGGTGCGGCTCTACGACCTGCTGTTCGACGGTGGTGAAGACTTGCGCCCGCTGGGCTTCGAGGAACGGCGCGCAAGGCTGGAGGCGTGGCGGGAGGCCAACGCGCCGCGCCGCATGGACCTCTCCCCCCTCGTGCCCTTCGCCTCGTGGGGCGAGCTGGCGGACCTGCGAGACGGCGCGCGGGCCGCCGGGATCGAGGGGCTGATGCTGAAGCGGGCCGACAGCCCGTACGTGTCGGGGCGTCCGAAGGGACCGTGGTTCAAGTGGAAGCGTGGTGCCCTGACGCTCGACTGCGTGATGATGTACGCCCAGCGCGGCCACGGCAAACGCTCCAGCTTCTATTCCGACTACACCTTCGGTGCGTGGCGGGGGGAGGAGCTGGTGCCGGTCGGCAAGGCCTATTCCGGCTTCACCGACGCCGAGCTGGCGGAACTCGACCGCTGGGTCCGCAACCACACCACCCGCCGCTACGGCCCGGTGCGCGAGGTCTCCGCCGGGCTGGTGCTGGAGGTCGCCTTCGACAGCGTCCACCGCTCCACCCGCCACAAGAGCGGGCTGGCCATGCGCTTCCCCCGCATCCACCGCATCCGCTGGGACAAACCCCCGCAGGAAGCCGACCGGGTGGAGACGCTGGAGGCGATGGTGGTGGGGTGACCCGCCCCTAACCCTCCCCCGCCAGCGCCTCCCGCAGCTCCGCCACGCGGCCCATGAACAGGTGGCGGCCGTGGCGGCGCAGGCGGGTGTGGTCCCAGTTCCACCAGGCGAGGTCGAGCAGGAAGGCCACGTCCTCCGGTGGCAGGCGGCTGCGGATGGCACGGGCGGGGTTGCCGGCGACGACGGTGTAGGGTTCGACGTCCTTGGTGACCACCGCGCGGGCGCCGATGACGGCGCCATGGCCGATGGTGATCCCCGGCAGGATCAGCGCGCCGTTGCCGACCCACACGTCATGGCCGATGGAGATGGGGCCCTTCAGCCGCACCGTGTCGTCCTCGGCGTCCTGGAACTCCGGCCACAGGTCGGTGAGGAAGACGAGCGGGTAGGTGGAGACCCGGTCCATGTGGTGGTCGCCGCCGGCCATGATTTCGACGCCCTCCGCGAAGGAGCAGTAGCGGCCGATGCCGATGGTCGTCCGCTCCTCGAACCAGCGGATGGTCAGCGGCCCGTCGATGTAGGTGAAGGCGCCGATGTCCAGCCTCAGTTTCCGGTTGTACATGAGGTGGAGGTCGTCCGGCCGCCGGTCGTGCTCGTGGCGGATGGTGGTCATGGGGTGGGCTCCAGCGGTGCGTGGGACGGATGGTTACGCAGGCGCGCGGCCCAGCGCAACAGTCGGCCTCTGGCGCTCCAGGCCGCGACGGTCCATCTTCGGTGCAACGACCGCATCCAACCCGAAGGCCGTCATGCTGCCCGTCGATTCCGTCCTTGCCCACGCCGACCGACACTTCGAGGAGTCGGTGTCCCGCCTCTGCGACCTGCTGCGCATCCCCAGCGTCAGCACCGATCCGGCCTACGCCGGCGAGGTGCGGCGGGCGGCGGAGTGGATGCGGGCGGAGCTGGCCGGTCTGGGCTTCGAGGCCACGATCCGCGACACGCCGATGCACCCGATGGTGGTCGCCCACCATCCGGGGCCGGGTGGGGACGGCCCGCATCTGCTCTATTACGGCCATTACGACGTGCAGCCGCCGGAGCCGCTGGAGCTGTGGACCAGCCCGCCCTTCGAGCCGGCCATCGTCGAGGCCGAGCGCGGCCGGCGCGTGGTGGCGCGCGGGGCGGTGGACGACAAGGGCCAGGTGATGACCTTCCTGGAGGCGTTCCGCGCCTGGGTCGCCGTGCACGGCACGCTGCCGGTGCGCGTCACCGTCCTGTTGGAGGGGGAGGAGGAGACGGGCAGCCCCAGCCTCGTTCCCTTCCTGAAGGCCAACAGGGAGGAGCTGAAGGCCGACGTCTGCGTCATCACCGACACCAACGCCTGGGACATCGACACCCCCGCCGTCACCACACGCCTGCGCGGCATGCTCTACACCGAGGTGACGCTGCACGGCCCCAGCCGCGACCTGCATTCCGGCCTCTACGGCGGCATGGTGCTGAACCCGATCAACGCGCTGGCCCGGCTGCTGGGCGGGCTGCACGACGCCGACGGGCGCGTGCAGGTGCCGGGTTTCTACGACGGGATCGAGGACCCCTCGGCCGAGGAACTGGCGATGTGGCGCGGGCTGGGCTTCGACGAGGCGGCCTTCCTCGGCGGCGTCGGCCTCGCGACCCCGATGGGGGAGGCCGGGCGCATGGCGCTGGAGCGGCTGTGGTCGCGCCCGACCGCCGACATCAACGGCATCTGGGGCGGCTACACCGGCGAAGGCTCCAAGACGGTGATCGCCGCGCAGGCGTCGGCCAAGGTGTCCTTCCGGCTGGTGGCGGGGCAGGAGCCGATGGCCGTGCTCGACGGCTTCCGCCGCTTCCTGGAGGAGCGCAAGCCGGCCGACGCGCGCATCGAGCTGCGCCATTTCGGCGCCTCCCCCGCCTACCGGGTGGAGCCGGGCTCGCGCTTCCTGCGCGCGGCGCTGGACGGGATGGGCGACGTGTTCGACCGGCCGGCGGTGCTGGTGGGCAGCGGCGGCTCCATCCCCGTCGCCACCTACGTCCGCAAGGAGCTGGGCTACGACTCGCTGCTCGTCGGCTTCGGGCTGGAGGACGACCGCATCCATTCCCCTAACGAGAAGTTCGAGCTGCGCTGCCTGCACAACGGCATCCGCTCCCACGTCGCCATGCTGGGGAGGTTCGCGGCGTTGGGTGGCTGACCCAACCTTGCCAGCACTCCGCGCCACGCGTACTATATAAGCATGTGGGATAGGGACGACATAACGGTCGATCTCGACGACGCCGAGTGGCCGGTGGCGATCATCACGGTTGCCACACCCCGCGGGGTGTTACGGATTGCCGGCAACCTGTCGGTCGTCGGAGATGTGCTGGTTGTCGATCAGGCCCATGTCGAAGGGCTGGCCCCGGGTGTGCTGGGTCGGGCCGGGCTGAACGCCGTCGGTCGCAAGCTGCTGGAGGTTGCCAATGTCCGCGAAGTTGTCGTTCAGGGAGCGACTCGAACGACGGGACGATACCGCGGGCGAACGCCAAGCCCCATCCGGTTCCCCCGTCCGTGTGGTTCTGCGGTTGGCGGGGGCGGTCGATCAGCCGGTGACCCTGATCCGGACCCTTGCCGGGTGGGGGCTCGGCCTGAGGAAGGCTCATGCGGTGGTGACGAGGCTGGCTGATGGCGGCCCAGTCCCGATCCTGCTGTCCTCGGCCCCGGAGCCGGCGGAACTGGCTGCCGCTCTGGGCAGGCTCGGCGTTGCCGCGAGCGTCCCGCAGCCGCCGTCGCGGGTCGATGTGAAGGCGATCCGCAGCCGTCTTGGACTGACGCAGGCGGAATTCGCGACGCGCTTCTGCTTCGATCTCGATTCCGTCCAGAATTGGGAACAGGGCCGCTACGCCCCGGATCGGTCGAGCCGCATCCTGTTGGCGGTGATCGACCGTCACCCGGATGCGGTCGAGGACGTGCTGGGGTAACCCCGCCTCACCCCTCCATCACCGTTTCCACCTCCGGCATGTCCATCACCCGGCGGGCGAGGCGTTCGGTGCAGTGGACCTCCAGGATGCCGTAGGCGGAGGAGGGGTTGATGGAGTGCAGGTCGCCGGCCATGCCGTTGGCGGACACGAAGCGCTTCAGCGCCTCGGCGTGCACGTCGCGCTCGGAGCGGCCGGGGCGGATCGCGCGGGGGCGGGCGAACTGGATGCGGAAGGGCTTGAAGATGGCGGGTGGCATGGCCCCCATGTGGCACACCGGCTCCGGAACCGCAAGCCGCGCGGCAGCGGCGGCCGGTGGGCGTGCCTCAGCCCGGATAGCTGCCGATCGGGAAGTTGGTGAGCATGTAGGTGTCGCCACAGTCGATGATGGTCCCGGTGGCGTAGACGTTGTAGCCGCCGGACGAGGTCCGCTTGAACGTCACCTTGAAGCCGCTCTTGTAGGTGGCCGTACCGTTCCCGTAGTCCCTGGTCGAGGTCGCCGTGCTGTAGCTGTCCGACACGTTCGCCTGCCAATAGAGCATGGTGTTGATCAGGCATTGGACGGTGGCGGATGAGGAACTGGTGGTCGCCTTCGCCTGGGTGCTCATCGTCAGCGTCGTGGTGGTCGTCGCCATGGGGTCTCGTCCGTTGCGTGGCGTGCATCCGCGAACCGTGGGGCGGCGGGACGTGTCAGGGCGTGTAGCTGCCGATCACGAGGTTCCGGAAGCGGTGGGTGCGGCCCGAATCGACGATGCTGCCGTCGGCGACCAGGATGTAGCCGCCATAGACGGATTTCCGCATCCGCACCGTCAGGCCGGACTGGAAGCGCGCCAGGCTGTTGCCGCAGTGCCAGGGAATGGAGACCGTGGACGAGGTCCGGGACAGGGCCGCCACCCAGAGCCGGGCTCGAAGGGATTGGAACGTGATCCGCGCCGTTTTGGCGGTCATCACCGCGGTCGTTTGGGCATTCGGCGTCAGCGACACCGTCATTGTCGGCATGAGTCTTCGTCCGTCCGGTGCCAGGGTGATGGCGAACGCCGGCGGGCATTGCCGGCACACGAACGATGTCTGTGATAAGTTGAGTTTTCGTAAAATTGAGTCTTGACCGTGGGGCCCTTGACCGTGGGGCCCTTGACCGTGGGGCCAGGCCGGGAGGCCGGTGCGGTCACGCGCAAACGCGAACGCCCGCCGCGGCATCCCGCGGCGGGCGTTCGCATGGAACGGCTGACAACGGGAGATTAGCTTCCGGTCTTCTCGTTCATGCCGCGGCCGGTGGTGCGCTCGGCGATGCGGGCCGACTTGCCGCGGCGGTCGCGCAGGTAATAGAGCTTGGCGCGGCGGACGTCGCCCTTGCGGACCAGCTCGATCGAGTCGATGCGCGGGCTGTAGAGCGGGAAGATACGCTCGACACCCTCGCCGTAGCTGATCTTGCGCACGACGAAGGAGGAGTTCACGCCGGCGTTCTTGCGGGCGATGCACACGCCCTCATAGGCCTGCACGCGCTCGCGGGAGCCCTCGACCACCTTCACGTTCACCCGCACGGTGTCGCCCGGCGAGAATTCCGGGATGATCTTGGTCCCCAGGACCTTCTCGATCTGCTCCTGCTCGAGCTTCTGCAACAGGTTCATGACACTCACCCCTTGTCTTCGGTGCGCCTCTCGGCGGACCCGTCATCATCCAATGGGGCGCGTCGGCGACCCCGTTTCTTCACCGACGCCTCGCGGCGTGCCTCGTGGAGGGACCACAGGTCGGGCCGCCGGGCCCGTGTGATCCGCTCCGCCTCGGCCAGCCGCCAGGCGCGAACCCGTTCGTGGTGACCGGACAGCAAGACGTCCGGCACCGGTCGTTCCACACCCGCCGCGTCGGTCCACACCGCCGGGCGCGTGTAGTGGGGATACTCCAGCAATCCCCGTTCGAAACTCTCCTCCCCCGCCGTCGCCTCGTTGCCCATGACACCGGGGAGCAGCCGCACCACCGCATCGATCAGGCACAGCGCCGCGGGTTCGCCGCCGGACAGCACGAAGTCGCCGAGGCTGACCTCCTCAAGCGCCTGGGCTTCCAGCACCCGTTCGTCGACCCCCTCGTACCGGCCACAGAGGATGGTGACCACCGGGGTGGCCGCCAGCTCCTTGACCAGCGTCTGGTCCAGCACCCGGCCGCGGGGCGACAGGTACAAGACCCGGCCGCGGCCTTCGTCGCCCGGCCGTCCCGCGGCGGCGGCAAGCGCCGCATCCAGGACATCGGGACGCATGACCATACCGGCGCCCCCACCGAAAGGGGCGTCGTCGACGGAGCGGTGTTTATCGCGCGCGAAACCGCGGATGTCCACTGTTTCGAGCGCCCAGACACCATTTTCCAGAGCCTTCCCGGCCAGGCTGTGGCCGAGCGGGCCCGGAAACATCTCCGGGAACAGCGTCAGCACCTTCACGGTCCAGACGCAGGGACCCGAAGCGCCGTGATTCACGGCTGATCCTCCGCCCCGTCCTCCACCTCGTCGCCGGGTCCGCGGCTGCCCTCCGGCTTCACCTCCACCGTTTCCGGCGGGGAGACGACGATGCGTCCGCCCCTCACATCCACCAGCGGCACGCAGGCGCGGGTGAAGGGCAGCAGGTCCAGGGTGCCGGCGGCGGTGCGGATCTCCAGCATGTCGCCGGCCCCGAAATCGAAGACCGCCTTCACCGTGCCGAAGGCCGTGCCGTCGGACAACTCGGCCCGCAGCCCGATCAGATCGGCGTGGTAGAATTCGTCCGCGTCACCGGTGTCGGGCAGGGCGGCGCGATCCACATAGAGGCGCAGGCCGGTCAGAGCCTCCGCCGCCTCGCGGGTCGCGACACCCTCGACGCGCGCCAGGAACGCATCCTTGGCCGTGCCGGTCAGGGACACGCGGAAGCTCCGCCGCCCCTCCTCGTCGGACAGCGGGCCGTAGGACACGACAGCCTCCGGGTCGCCGGTGAAGCTGCGCAGCTTCACCTGACCCCGGACTCCGTGCGCCCCGGCGAACTGCCCGACGCAGACCCTGGTGCTGGACATGGCGTGTGCTCAATGGCGAGGGGAAGGCCCCGCTCAGCCCTCGGCGGCGCGCTGCGCTTCCAGCTTGGCGCGCTCCTGCGCCTTCGCCTTCGGCGCGGACTTCTTCGGGGTCTCGCGGAAGGCGGGCTTCTCGACCAGGCCGGCGTTGGCCAGGAACAGCACCACGCGGTCGGTCGGCTGGGCGCCGACGGACAGCCAGTGCTTCGCGCGCTCGCCGTTCAGCACCACGCGCTGCGGGTGCTCGCGCTCCAGCATCGGGTTGTAGGTGCCGATCTTCTCGATGAAACGGCCGTCGCGCGGGCTGCGGGCGTCGGCCACGACGATGCTGTAGAACGGCCGCTTCTTGGCGCCACCACGGGCGAGACGGATCTTCAGGGACATTGGTCGGTACGCTTTCCTGTCTGGTGGTTCGAACGGTGACCCGGCCCGCGGGAAGGTCCCACGGGCGGGAATGGGGGTTACGGGCGCCAGCCTCCACCGCCACCGCCCTTGCCGGGGAAGCCCGGCGGGAGGAGGTTCTGGAGGCCGGGCATGCCGCCGCGCAGCATGCCCTGCTTGCCCAGCTTCTGGACCTTCTTCATCATCGAGCGCATGTCGTCGAACTGCTTCAGCAGCTTGTTGACGTCCTGCACCGTGGTGCCGGAGCCGGCGGCGATGCGCTTGCGGCGCGAGGCCTTGATGAGGTCGGGGTTCTTGCGCTCCTTCTTGGTCATGGAGGAGATGATCGCCTCCTGACGCTTGAGGATGCCGTCGTCGATCTTGGCGTCCTTGAGCTGCGCCTTGATCTTGCCGACGCCCGGCAGCAGCCCCATCAGGCCGGACATGCCACCCATCTTGCGGAGCTGCCGGAACTGCGACGCCATGTCGTCGAGGTCGAAGCCCTGGCCCTTCTCGATCTTGCGGGCGAGCTTCTCGGCCTCGTCCTTGTCGATGGTCTCGACCGCCTTCTCCACCAGGCTGACCACGTCGCCCATGCCGAGGATGCGGCCGGCGATGCGGTCGGGGTGGAAGGACTCCAGCGCGTCGATCTTCTCGCCGACACCCAGCAGCTTGATCGGCTTGCCGGTGATCTGGCGCATCGACAGGGCGGCACCGCCGCGGGCGTCGCCGTCCACGCGGGTCAGCATGATGCCGGTGATGCCGACCTTGTCGTTGAAGTTGGTGGCGACCGTGACCGCGTCCTGGCCGGTCATGGCGTCGGCGACCAGCAGCGTCTCGACCGGTTTGGTGGCGTCGCGGACGGCCGCGACCTCCGCCATCAGCTCCTCGTCGATGGACAGCCGGCCGGCGGTGTCCAGCATGACCACGTCGTAGCCTTCGCGCCGGCCGGTGTCCATGGCACGGCGGGCGATGGCGACCGGATCCTGGCCGGGCACGATGGGCAGGGTGGCGACGCCGGTCTGCTCGCCCAGCACCTTCAGCTGCTCCTGCGCCGCCGGGCGGCGCACGTCGAGCGAGGCCATCAGGACCTTCTTGCGGTCCCTGGTCTTCAGGCGCAGCGCGATCTTGGCGGTGCTGGTGGTCTTGCCCGAGCCCTGCAGGCCGACCATCAGGATCGGCACCGGCGGGGCGGCGTTCAGGTTGATGTCCTGGCCCTCGCCCAGCATCTCGACCAGATGGTCGTGGACGATCTTGATGACCTGCTGGCCGGGGGTGACGGAGCGCAGCACCTCCTTGCCCACGGCGCGCTCGCGCACCTGGGTGACGAAGTCCTTCACCACCGGCAGGGCGACGTCGGCCTCCAGCATCGCCACGCGCACCTCGCGCAGCGCGGCGGAGACGTCCTCCTCCGTCAGCGCGCCGCGGCGGCGCAACTTGTCGAAGATGTCGCCCAGGCGTCCGGTCAGGCCTTCGAACATGCGTGCGATGTCCTAAAATCGGGTCCTTCCCCACCACCGCTCCAAGCACAATCGCGCCAGTGCGCGACACTCGCGGACTGGCGGAGACGTTCCCCTGATCGGGGAGCGCCCGTGTCGATCGGCTCGACGGGGCAGGGACGCAGACCTTAGGCGGTGGCGGCGTCGGAGTCAACACGCGCGATCAAGGCGCCGGCCGCAGCCCCTTGATCGCGACTTCATAGGATCAAGGTCGTATCGCAGTTGCTGCCGTGCCGCATTAGCCTTACCGGGGTTTAACCCTTTTTTTGCGCATGAACGTCACAATCGGTCGCTCAACGTAGCAGGGTGTCTCTTTATGCCGGCCGGTCAGGAACTCGGAATGGGATCGCAGAGCGGAAAGCTGACGCAGAGCCAGCTCAACGCCATCCTTCTGCGGCACCAGGCGTTCCGCAAAAGCCAGCCGGGCGGGGTGCGCGCGAACCTGAAGCTGCGCGATCTGTCGCACCTGGACCTCAGCGGAATCGACCTGTCGGACGCCGACCTGTCGGGCGCCAAGCTGTTCAGCGCGAAGCTCACCGGCGCCAACCTGCAGAACGCCAACCTCTACGCCGCCGACCTGCGCCTCGCCAACCTGGAGAAGGTGGACCTGCGGCGCGCCGACCTGCGCGGCGCCTGCCTGCGCGGTGCGGTGCTGACCGAGGCGGTGCTGGTGGAGGTTGACCTGCGCGACGGCACGCTGCTGCATTACCAGGACGGCAGCATGCGCGAGCACAGCTTCGAGAACGGCGTGCTGACGGCGGAGCTGACCTCGGCCAACGTGCGCGGGGCCGACATGTCGCGGGCGAAGGTGGCGAACGCCTTCGTCATGCAGACGGACATGACCGACGCGATCCTGCGCGGCACCAAGTTCATGCGCGCCAACCTGACCAACGCCAACCTGACCGGTTGCGACCTGACCGACGCCGACCTGTCGGAGGCTAATCTGACCGGCGCCAAGCTGTCGGGCGCGGTGATGACCGGCTGCGCCATCAGCCGCGCCAACTTCACCAACGCCGTGCTGATCGGCGCCATCCTGGATTCGGCCCAGCTCCGCTCCCCCAACCTGCAAGGGGCGGTGCTTGCCAAGGGGCTCGACAACCCGGAGGCGGAGCTGACGGTCATACTGCGCAGCCATCTCGCCTGGATCGAAAGCGGCGGCAAGTCAGGGCGGCGGGCGGACCTGTCGACGGTGGACCTGTCCGGCCGCAAGCTTGACGGCGTGAACCTGTCGGCCGCGGTGCTCCAGTGCATCACACTGCGCGGGGCATCGCTGTCGGGAGCGACGTTGGCGATAGCCGACCTGTCGCTCAGCGACCTGCGCAAGGCCGACTTCACCCGCGCCGACCTGCGCGGGGTGAATTTCGAGCGGGCGACCCTCAACAACGCCGACCTCACCGGCGCCCAGCTCGGCCCCGTCCACATCCAGGCATCGAGCAGCCACGTCTGGCGCGCCAACCTGCAGCGCGCGCGGTTGGGGATGGCGATCCTGAAGGGGGCCGACCTACGCAAGGCCAACCTGTCCGGGGCCAGCCTCGTCGGCGCCGACCTTTCCGGCGCCAACCTGAGCGAGGCGGACCTGACCGGCGCCGACCTGACGGGGGCGGACCTGGACGGCGCGGTGCTGGATGGCGCCACCCTGGCCGAGGTGATCGGGCTGCGGGAGTAGGGGACGGCCTATCCGCGGTGCCGCCACGCTCCCGCCCGGTACGCCACGCGCACGTGGCGGATCAGCAGGTTGCGGGCCTCGATGAGTTGCGCCATGCGCTCGCGGCAGGCGACCACGCCGGTGTCGGGGTGGTAGACGGGGGCCAGTTCGCGGAAGCGGCGGACGACGCGATCCTCGTCGAAGCACCATTCGTTCCCGAACCCGAAGATCTGCGCGGCGTCCCGCACCTCGCGCACGCCGCCGTCCAGCGGCCGGAAGGACACCCGCTCCAGCGCGTTGGCGAGCGATTTGGCGCGGTATTCCAGCGTTTCCACCCGGTTTCGCAGCCGGTCGGCCTGCGCCGCCGGGACCGTCGCCCCCTCGGCAAGGTCCAGCGCCGCGGCCAGCGCGCGGCGGACAGCGGCGGGATCCTCCCGCCGCGGCAGGTGCAACACCAGCACACCGGGGCCGGGGCCGGGGTCCTCCGCCGCCGCGGAGCCCAGCAACAGGGCGGCGGAGGCGATGGCGGTCGGGGTGCCACCGCGCCGGGCCGCGAGCTCCGCCACCCGCCGGGCGAAGCCGGGATCGCAGGGCACCGGCTGCTGGACCGTGGCGCCCGGCAGGGCGGTGCCGGCCGAAACGCTGGCACCTGGAAACGCCACCCCTTCCGCCGCGCCGGGCAGCGGATCGAAGGAGAAGCCGTCGGGTGCGGTCATCGTCGGCACCAACTTTTATAGTGTGGTCACGATCTTACGAAAGCATTAGCGTTCGCGCAACGGTCCGTCCGGAGCCGCCCGACCGCGGGGCCGTGCGATTGCGCCGCACCCCGGCCGCACCCCGGCCGCACCTCGAACGGCCGCGGCGGTGGACAGCATCCGGCGAAATGGCTTAAGGCTCCCCCGCCTTGGACCTGCGTTGGGAACGGAAGACGTGGCGAAGACACACAAGGGCAAGCTGCCGCTCGACGCGGCGACCGGCAAGCTGGCCGGCCGCCTGTGGCGGGAATGGGTCCGCCCCTACCGTGGCCGTCTGGTGGTCGCCATGCTGCTGATGGGCGTGGTGGCCGCGGCCACCGGCGCGTACCCGCTGCTGATCGAGCAGTCCTACGCCATGTTCCAGGCGGACGACCGGGCGATGCTGTTGCTCATCCCGTTCGCCATCGTGCTGGTGACGGTGGTCAAGGCGACGGCCCTCTACGCCCAGACGGTGGTCACCGCGGCGGTGGTGCAGCGGGTCATCGCCGACGTGCGGCTCGCCATGTTCAAACATCTGCTGACCGCCGACATGGCACAGCTCCACGCCGCCCCCACCGGCACCCTGACCAGCCGCTTCATCAACGACGTCGACCTGATCCGCAACGCGCTGAGCCGCGTGCTGACCGGGCTGATCCGCGACGTGCTGACGGTGGTGGCGCTGGTCGGCTCCATGTTCTACCTGGACTGGGCGCTGTCGCTGATCTTCTTCGTGGTCTACCCGCTGGCCGCCATCCCCATCGTGCGCATCGGCCGCCACATCCGGCAGGTCAGCCGTGAGACGCAGGCGCAGATGGGCGACATGACGGCGCTGCTGTCGGAAAGCCTGTCCGGCGCCCGCATGGTCAAGACCTTCAACCTGGAAGCTTACGAGACGAAACGCGCCGATGCGGCGTTCGAGGAGAATTTCCGCCTGACCATGCAGGCGACGCGCCAGCGCTCCCGCCTCGACCCGATGCTGGAGGTTCTCGGCGGCGTCGCGGTGGCCGGGGTGATCGCTTTCGCCGGCTGGCGCATCACCAGCGGCTCCGGCACGGTGGGGGAGTTCTCGGGCTTCGTCGGGGCGCTGCTGATCGCGGCCCAGCCGGTGCGCGCCATCGGCACGCTGAACACGGCTCTGCAGGAGGGTCTGGCCGCCGCCCAGCGCATCCTGGAGGTGATCGACGCCCCGCCCGCGATCCGCGACCGGCCGGACGCCGCACCGCTGCGGCTGGAGCGCGGTGCGGTGCGGCTGGAGGATGTGGCCTTCGCCTACGAGCCGGGGGCCGACACGTTGAAGGGGGTGTCGCTGGACGTGGCACCGGGCACCACGGTGGCGTTGGTCGGGCGCAGCGGCGCCGGCAAATCCACCGTCTTCAACCTGATCCCGCGGCTCTACGACGTGAGCGGCGGGCGGGTGCTGGTGGACGGGCAGGACGTGCGGGGGGTGACGCTGGCCAGCCTGCGCCGCGCCGTCGCCGTGGTCAGCCAGGACACGGTTCTGTTCAACGACACGCTGCGCGCCAACATCGCCTTCGGCCGGCTCGACGCCAGCGACGCGGAGATCGAGGCCGCGGCGCGCGCGGCCGCGGCGCACGACTTCATCGCGGCGATGCCGGAAGGATACGCCACCATCATCGGCGACCGCGGCGTGAAGCTGTCCGGCGGCGAACGCCAGCGGGTGGCGCTCGCCCGCGCCTTCCTGAAGGACGCCCCCATCCTGCTGCTGGACGAGGCGACCAGCGCGCTCGATTCGGAATCGGAACGGCTGGTGCAGGAGGCGCTGGAGCGGCTGACCCGCGGGCGCACCACCCTGGTCATCGCCCACCGCCTCGCCACCGTGCGCAACGCCGACCGCATCGTGGTGATGGAGGATGGCCGGGTGGTGGAGCAGGGCACCCACGACGACCTGCTGGCGCAGGGCGGCGCCTACGCCCGGCTGTACCGGTTGCAGTTCGCCGCGGACGCGCCGGCGGAGGGGTAGGCGCGCGTCAGCCGCCCGGCGCCGCCGGGAACTTCGCCACCACATCGCGCACGGCGCGGTCGCGCGCGATGGTCAGGGGCAGCCAGGTGCCGGGCGGCTGGCGCTGCACGGCGGCGGTGAGGTCGGCGGCGCGGCGCACCGGGGTGCCCGCCGCGGCGGTCACGACATCGCCGGGCTTCAGACCGGCCGCGTCGGCGACGCCGCCCGCCTGCACCGCGCGGATCACGGCACCCTCGGCGGTGTCCTCCAGCCGGACACCCAGCCTGGGGCGCGGTGTCTCCGCCCCCTGCACGGGCCCGAGCCCGAACACCGCGTCGGCCAGTCCGTCGTCCAGATCCTCGCAGCCGCGCGCCGCCTCCCACGGCAGCAGCACGACCGCATCGGCGATGCCGAGGTCGGCGAGCTGGTGCGGAACGCCGTTCCGCCCCTCCACATGGGCCATGCCCATGATGGCTACGACGGTGCGGCCGGTGGCGTGGCTGGTCTCGGCGATGCGCTCGGCCATGGCGCGGTCCCACACCGACTGCGCCTCCACGAAACGCTGGAAACCGGCCGACTGGCGCTCGCCCGGCCCGTGCGCGGCCATGGCCTCGGACAGCCGCTCCAGATAGGCGTCGGTGGGGCGGGCGGGGTTGCCCACCCCCTCGCGGTCGGCCGCGGGAATGGCGGCCCAGCCCTCCCGTGCGGTGCGCGACACCAGCGCGCGCTCGACGTTCAGCGCCACCAGCGGGATGCGGTTCATGCGGGCGAAGTGCAGGATCGGCAGGTAGAGCTCCGCCGGATAGCCCCAGACGCGGTCCCAGTCGCTCTCGCGCAGGAACTCCGCCTCGCCGGTCTGACCGGCGGTCCAGCGGTCGAGCGCCGGCTGCGCGCGCCGGGGAAACATCTCCAGCCCGATGGCGATGTCCGGGTTGCGGGCGTGGATGGCGGCGATGGTCTGGAGCTGCCAGCGGTGGTGCTCCGGGCTGTCGTGATGCTCGCCCAGCAGCACGGCGGGGGCGCGGGCGGCGCGGGCGATCAGGCCCGCCGTCTCCAACGGCCGTCCGGCCCCGGTCGCCCAGAAGCCCGGGGCCACACAGAGGCCGGACGCCGATTCGGCCGCGGCGGCGTGACGGACGGCCGGTTCCTCGCCGACGCAGGCGGCCAGGAACAGGGTCAGGACCAGGGCGGCACGCACGGGTCTTTCTCTCCCTCCGTCAAGCTCCAGCCATGGAGGTTGGGTGCGGGGGGCGTCTGGTCAACCATGCCGATGCGGTTGGGGGGCGGCGCTGGCGGACAGGCCCGTTCCGCGCTATCCTTCCGGTCATGCCGCACCGCAAGACCGTCATCCTCACCGGCGCCAGCCGGGGTATCGGACACTCCACCGTCAGCCGCTTCAGCGCGGAGGGATGGCGCGTCATCTCCTGCTCGCGGGAGGACGTGCCGGCGCATTGCCGCCGCGACCCCAACTGGACCCACCACATCACCGCCGACCTTGCCGACCCCGCCAGCCGCATGGCCTTCGTGGAGGAGGCGAACCGCGTGCTCGGCGGTGATCCGCTGCACGCGCTGGTCAACAACGCCGGCGTGTCGCCCAAGACACCGATCAAGGAGCGGCTGGGCTGCCTGAACGGCGACATCGCCGGCTGGTACCGCGTGTTCGAGCTGAACTTCTTCGCACCGCTGGTGCTGGCCCGTGGTTTTGCCGCGGCGCTGTCACGCGGCAAGGGCGCGATCGTCAACGTCACCTCGATCGCCGGGCATCAGGTTCACCCCTTCGCCGGCTCCGCCTATTCGACGTCCAAGGCCGCCCTGTCCGGCCTGACGCGGGAGATGGCGGTGGAGTTCGCGGAGATCGGCGTGCGCGCCAACGCGGTGGCCCCCGGCGAGATCGAGACCGCCATGACCGGCCCCGAATACGACGTGCTGATCCCGCGCATCCCCTTGAAGCGCATGGGAACGCCGGAGGATGTGGCGGCGGTGATCTACTACCTGAGCGGCCCCGATTCGGGCTACGTGACGGGCACGGAGATCTTCATCACCGGCGGCCAGCACCTGTTCTAGCTCCGAACGCCGTTTTCCAAGGCATCAGCCACGACGGATATGCCGCCGGATGCTGCTCTTGCGGGATCCGGATGATGGTCCTTGTCCGGTCAGCACTGGCATTGCGGAACGAGCGCCCGGCGGTTGCCGACCGGGAAAAAGCGCAATCTTGCCCATACCCAGAACGTCCATCCGCATTTCTCGGACGCACGATCATCCGCCAAATACCTAAATTCAAACCAGGACCTGCGGCGCGGCGGCCGATGCGCAGCCGGTCGGAGTAAGCGCAAATTTGCGCACGCCAACTCCCCAATCAGACGGCGCGCACCAATCATACGCTTTTACTACATACGAATACGTGTGTATGTTGGCGAAATTCTCCGCAAAGGTGCAATAAATGACTTGACGAAGCGCAGGGGTAATGTACGAATTTGCCTATGCAATTCATGCACGGAGGCGGTGATGGTAGAGCGGGCGCCCTTCGACGATGAGGAGGATTGGGGAGACCGGGATAAGGATCGGGGATCCCGCGCAAGGCGGTGGATCGTGGATCTGATTGCTCGTCTTCCCGCGGTCAAGCTGCGGATACGATACACGAGTGAAAGGTCGATTCGCGGAAAATAGCGCAAGTCCAGCAATCAGTGCCGGATCCTGATCGTATCCGACACTGATTGCAAGATGTGCGCTCAACAGCTTTGCGATCTGCCGAGAGGAGGGCAAAGCCACGCATGTTCACCAAGGAGGAGTTCATTCAGTGGCGGCGCGCCAAGAACTTCACGCAAGCCGGTGCCGCCGAGCATCTGGGCGTGTCCCGGCGCACCGTCCTGAATTGGGAGGCCGGCAACTCGCCCGTGCCCGACACGATCATCAAACTGATCGACGCGCTCGGCGAACTGCATTTGGCCAAAGCCGTAACGATGGAAGAAACCGAGTCGAACGAAGGAGCAGGCATCATGGCGATCATTAAGCGCGTTGACAGCAGCAAGATCGAAAAGACGCTCGGCGAGTACCTTTCGGAACTCGCCAAGAAGGACAACTGCATCGACGCCGCGTTCATCGTCGATTTCGTCAACGGCGGGGTGATCGAGGAAAACGACTACAAGGAAAAGACGAAAATGCTGAACTACGAGGATATCGCGGCGGAAATTCCGAGCGTGATCAAGGCGTACAAGCAGTTCTCGGAGAGCGGCATCGGCGGTTCGTCGCTGCGCCACATCGACATCGCACTCGAACAGGTCGTGATGCGCGTCAGCCCGCTGTCGCAGCCCGACCTGGGGGTCGTCTTCGTCAACAGCAACCCGGCAACCTTCGTGCTGACCAAGTTCGACCGGAACTCCCGGATCGCCGTCGAGGAGGTCGATCGCCTCTACAAGGATTGATGCCGCTCCTACATCATCCGCCGCAGGGTGTCGAATTGCACAAAAGCCCTTCCCGGTTCGCCGGGAAGGGCTTTTCCTTGTAGGCCGGCTTGCGATCCGATTGCCTCACCCCAGATCGAATGCGGCCACCGCGTTGGCGAAATCGTCGCTGAAATGCTCGCCGACGCGGATGATGGCGACACCCGGCGGCACCTCGCGCAGGACCGGGTTGTCGAGGCTCATCGACGTGAGCAGCGCCATTTTCACATCCTTGGTGGCGCTCATGGCCTTGAGGCCGCGGATCAGGTCGAGGCCGGACAGGCCGTCCATGACCATGCTGGCGATCAGCATGTCGGGCGGCACGCGCACGGCGTGGCCGATCGACTCGATGGGGTCGTTCACCTTCACGATGCGGAAGCCGCAGGCCGCCAGCTCCAAGCCCACCTTGCGCGCCACCACCTTGGACGGGGTCACCAGCATCACCTCGACGTCGCGAATCTCGACATCGGTGATCTCGAACTGGTAGCGGACGGGCAGGGCGCGGATGATCTGGTTGGTCTCTGCCAGCGCTGGCTGCTCGGCGCGATCGACCACCTCGGCGATGCGGTCGAGGAAGACCTGGAGGTCGGCGATCTGCGGCGGCGTCACCGTGCGGATGCCGTTCAGGTAATCCTCCAGCCGGTGGGCGATCAGGCTGACCGTCGGGTAGCCGAAGGACGTGCCCATGCCCTTGAGGTTGTGCGCTTCCAGCCGGACGACCCCGACCACGTCGGCCGCCTCGCGGGTGCCCTTGGCTACACCGTCCAGCACGTCGTAAAGGGATTGCAACCGGTCACGGGCGTCATCGACGAATTCGAGCCGCAGCCGTTCTTCCAGGTCGTCGTGCAGGTTTGCGATGGCCATCGGGCGTTTCCGTTCTTGGGTGTTCCGGCACCATGGGGCTGATGCAGGGTACACCAAACGGATAGCCGCGGACAGTGCCGCACGCGACCCGCTGCGGTTCGCCGCAACCGGAGGCTAGAGGCGATCCATGAGCTGGTTGAACCAAGCGAGTCGCTCGCGGGTCTGCGCGATGTCGTGGCTCAGCCACTCCGTCAGGTGGCCGCTGTCACCAGCATGACGGTGCACGAGGTCGCCCAGCCGCGCCAGCTCCGTCTCGTGCAGGGAGGCGAGCTGGTCGATCTGGTCGCGCTGCGCCTCGCGGTCGAGCAGATGCAGGAACCGCAGCTTCAGGGCGACCACCAGCTTGTTGAAGCCGTCGGTGGAGGGGGCGCGCAGATTGGCGCGGATCAGCGTGTCGAACTCCACCCGCCCGGCGGCGGTGGGGCCGAGCAGCGCGTTGTCTTCCATCCCCGTGCCGTCCAGCGCCTCGATCAGCCCTTCGTAGCGCAGCAGCTCCAGCGAGGTGCCCATCAGGTCCAGCGACGGCCCCATGATGCGGTCGAGGAAATGACGCACCGACGAGGCCAGCTCGGCGTAGCGCAGCGGCCCTTGCTGGATGAGGGTTCCGAGAACGACGAGGCGCACGGCCTCTTTCGGCATCAGCGAATTGTCGCGGTACATGATCCGTGCCCCGGCCCGTTGATAGCCATTCTCAACTCCAATGTAGGACGGGCGAGGGTCGCTGTCCAGGGCGACCATGCGGCGCAGCACGGATGACCCCAACCGGAACGCCGGGGGAGGGTGCCTGTTTGTGCCGGCGGAGGCCGCGTCGATGCGCGGTCGCGTTCGAAGGAGCCAGACACGTGACCACACACGCGAAGAGCATCGCCGCCATGACAGCCGGACTGTTCCTGCTGGCCGCGGTCCCGTCCGCGTCGGCGCAGAGCCAGGGGCAGCGTCCGGCGAATCCCGCGCAGTCCAACCCGGCCCCGGTGGAGCGCGGAACGCCCGGGCAGCTCGGCGACACCGACCGCGACTATGATCCTGGCGAGAAGGGCGTGGGCGAGCAGTACGGCACCAGCCGGCCCGATGACAACCTCACCAGCCCGGCGGACCCCACCCGCCGCCCGACCACCAGCCCGCCGGACGCGGCCGGCCGGAGCGACGGAGGGATGGGAACCGGGGCCACCAACGCCAAACCGCGGGAGCAGCTGCAGGGCAGCGGGCAGTAACGGCGGGATGACCCTCTCCCGCCGGGGGCGGGAGAGGGTGGGCAAGGATCAGGCGGCCAGTTTGCGCAGGTCCAGCCGGCTCCAGACGTCGAGCATGGCCTCCACCAGATGGGCCATCATGGCGTCGTCGTGCAGCGGGCTGGGGGTGAAGCGCAGGCGCTCGGTGCCGCGCGGCACGGTGGGGTAGTTGATCGGCTGGACATACACGCCGTGACGCTCCAGCAGCTCGTCCGACGCGCGCTTGCAGCGGTGGGCGTCGCCCACCATCACCGGCACGATGTGCGACACCGACGGCATGACCGGCAGGCCGGCCTTTCGCATCATCTCCTTCAGGGTTGCGGCGCGCTCCTGGTGGCGGGCGCGCTCGATCTGGCTGCGCTTCAGGTGGCGGATCGAGGCGAGCGCCCCCGCCGCCAGCACCGGGGCCAGCGAGGTGGTGAAGATGAAGCCGGGGGCGAAGCTGCGCACGCAGTCGATCAGCGCCGCCGAACCGGTGACATAGCCGCCCATCACGCCGAAGGCCTTGCCCAGCGTGCCCTCGATGATGGTCAGCCGGTCCATGGCCCCGTCACGCTCGGCCACGCCGGCGCCGCGTTCGCCGTACATGCCGACCGCGTGCACCTCGTCCAGATAGGTCATGGCGCCGTGGCGGTCGGCGACGTCGCACAGGTCGTGGATGGGGGCGATGTCGCCGTCCATCGAGTAGACGCTCTCGAACGCCACCAGCTTCGGCCGGGCCGGGTCGATCTGCGACAGCAGCTCGTGCAGGTGGGCCGGGTCGTTGTGGCGGAAGATGTGCTTCTCGGCGCCGCTGTTGCGGATGCCGGTGATCATGGAATTGTGGTTCAGCGCGTCCGACAGGATGACGCAGCCCGGCAGGATCTTCCCCAGCGTGGACAGCGTCGCCTCGTTGGAGATGTAGCCGGAGGTGAAGAGGAGTGCCGCCTCCTTGCCGTGCAGGTCGGCCAGCTCGCGCTCCAGCAGCACGTGGTAATGGTTAGTGCCGGAGATGTTGCGGGTGCCGCCGGCCCCGGCGCCGCACTCGTCCAGCGCGGCGTGCATCGCCTCCAGCACCACCGGGTTCTGGCCCATGCCCAGATAGTCGTTGGAGCACCAGACGGTGACCGGCCGCTCCACCCCGCCGGCATCGCGGTAGGTGGCCCGCGGGAACGCCCCGGCGTGACGCTCGAGATCCGCGAAGACGCGGTAGCGCCCGTCCTGCCTCAGTGTGCCGATCTGCTGCCGGAAGAAGCTCTCGTAATCCATCGCGTCGGTTCCGTATCCGTCTGTCCACCGGTGCCGTGCCCGTCGCCTGGCCGACCAGCCGGCGATGACCCTTTCGAGGCACAGGATCGCATCTTTGTTTCCGAAGAGCCATACGACATTGACCGAAGTCAATAGTATGGCGACGGAATGCGGTCGCGCGTACGGAGCGAGTCCCCCCGCACGCGCGACCGCAGGCTGTGTTTCAGTGGCTCATCAGCACGGGCACGGTCATGTGCTGGAGCATGTGGCGGGTCATGCCGCCCAGCACCAGCTCGCGCAGCCGCGACCGGCCATAGGCGCCCATCACGACCAGATCGGCGGACTCGTCGGCCACGGTGTTCAGCATCATGTCGCCGGGGTCCACCTGCTCGGTGGTCACATGCGCGGCTTCCACGCGGCAGCCGTGGCGCGACAGGTGGCGGGCGATGTCGGCACCGGGCTCGTCGCCCAGCACGCCCTTGGGGTTGACCGCCATGATGGTGACGCGGGCGGCGCGCGACAGCAGCGGCATGGCGTCGCCGACGGCGCGGGCGGCCTCGCGGCTGGCGTTCCAGCCGACGACGATGCGCTCGCCGATGCTGTCCCAGTGCCCGGCGTACGGCACGACCAGCAGCGGCCGGCCGCATTCGAACAGCAGATCCTCCGGCAGCGCCACGGGAATGTCGCGCTCGCGCCGCGGGTCGGGCTGGCCGACCACCACCAGGTCGGCGTAGCGCCCGTGCACCGCCGCCACGTCGGTGGGATGGCCGCGCACGACGCGCCATTCCGAGCGGTCGGTCAGGCCGAAGCGGCGCATGGCGTCGTCGAACAGGTCGCGCGCGGCCTGCGCCTGCTCCATTTCCACCTCGCGCTGGGTGATGCGCACGGATTCCGGCAGCTCCGCCTCGATGTAGGCGGGCAGGGGGCCCTGGCCGATGACGTAGAGTCCGGTGAGATGCGCGTCGTTGCGTGCGGCCACCTGCGCCGCGGCCGCGATCCGGGCGGCGGCGGAGGGCTGGTTGTCCACGAGGACCAGCAGATCCTTCAGTGCCATGGTCTCTTACTCCTTGGGGCGGCCGGTGTCCTCCCGGCCCGTCTGCACCGGCCCTCCCCTTGCGATTGCGGCCGGCATGGAACGATGATGCGCGCCCGGCGATCGGGATGTCCCTGCGCTGGATCAGTCCATGTCGAAAATCGCGGCGCTTTGTTTTGACGGACGGGTCGCCTTTCGCGTAATTGTTCGGTGTTGCTCTCCATTGGTGCCGTGTAGCCCGACCAGTCCATGACCCCGGATCGCCCACTCGACACGCTTGCACGTGCTCTGTCCGGTCGCGGTTCGGCGGCCGCCGGGCTGGACGCGTTCCGCCACCTTCTCGACGCGATGCCGGTGATGATCGGCCTCGTCGATGAGCGCCGCCGTCACGTCTTCGCCAACCACGCGTATCTGGAATTCACCGGACGCTCGATGGACGAGCTGGACGGCCTGTCCATGGCCGAGGTGCTGGGGGAGGATTTCCACCGCGCGGCACACTCCGCCATCGAGCGGGTGATGCGTGGCGAGACGGTGCAGACCGAGGGTTGGATGCCCAACCCGCGCGGCGGCCAATGCTACATGCTGCGCGTGCTGGCCCCGCACCGGGCGGAGGACGGCAGCGTCGCCGGCTGCTTCACCCTGCTCCAGGACATGACCGAGCGGCGGCAGTCGCAGGACGACCTGTTCCGGCTCGCCTACTACGATCCCGTCACCGCGCTCGCCAACCGCGCGCTGATGCTCAAGCACATGGGCGATTTCCGCGCCATGGGCGAGCAGTTCACCCTGATCGTGGTCGAGATCGACCGCTACCCCGACATCCGCAGCAGCCTCGGCCAGGCCTTCGCCGACGAGCTGCTGGGCGATCTGGCCGAGCGGCTGACCCGCGACGGCGGGCCGGTGGACCTGCTGGCGCGGGTCAGCGACCATGGATTCGGCCTGCTCATCTCCGGCCCCTGCGACGTGCCGGTGATCGAACGCCGGCTGGAGACGGTGTCGGCCATCGTGCGGCAGGCTCGCTCCAGCACCGGGGCCGCGGTGTTCCTGTCCGCCAGCATCGGGGTCAAGGCCACCGGCGATATCCCTGAGCGGGCCGAGGACGTGCTGCGCGACGCCGAGATCGCCGCGTCCCGCGCGCGAGAGGGCGGCGGTGGACGGCGGGCCTGGTTCGAGCCGGGGATGCACGCCCGCGTGGTCGAGCAGGTCAGCCTGGAGCACGACCTGCGTGGCGCGCTGGAGCGGGAAAGCGGGCTGTGGCTGGCCTATCAGCCGATCGTAGAGCTGGTGACGGGCGGTCTGGCCGGATTCGAGGCGCTGGCGCGCTGGAACCACCCGGAGCGCGGCAACCTGCCGCCGGGCGTGTTCATCCCGATCGCGGAGAGCACGGGGCTGGTGGTGGCGCTCGGCCGCTGGGTGCTGCGCGAGGCCTGCCGCCAGATCGTCGATTGGCAGGACAAGCGGCTGCCGGGATCGGCCCCTCTGTTCATGAGCGTCAACCTGTCGCCGCGTCAGCTCGTGGACCCCGGATTCGTCAAGACGGTGCGCGGCATCCTGCGCGAAACCGGCTGCGAGCCGCAGTGGCTGAAGCTGGAGATCACCGAGAGCGCGGTGATGGACAAGGCCGAGCAGGCCATCGCCATCCTGCAGGAGCTGCGGGCGCTCGGCATCAAGATGTCGATCGACGATTTCGGCACCGGCTATTCCAGCCTGAGCTACCTGCACCGGCTGCCGATCGACAGCCTGAAGGTCGACCGCTCCTTCGTGTCGGCGATGCACCAGTCGGAGGAGAACCGGGCCATCGTGCGCATCATCGTCGATCTCGCCCGCATCCTGGGCTTCGACGTGATCGCCGAGGGCATCGAGACCATGGCCGACGCCAACCTGTTGCGCGCGCTCGCCGTGGACTACGGCCAGGGCTACCACTTCGCCCGGCCGCTGCCGGTGGGGGAGGCGGAGAAGCTGGTGATCGACGAGCCGCCCTGGCGTGAGCGGGGGTAAAAAAAGCCCTCCCCCGTCGTAAGATGGGGGAGGGTCGGGCGGGGGGCCGGATGCGGAAACGCCGAACGCCCGTTTATGCCGCCTTGTCCTTCACCGAGCAGGTCTTCACGCCGAGCAGGGTGTAGGCCGGGCAGAAGCCGATGAAGGCGGTCAGCAGGGGCACGACGCCGATCCAGCCCCAGGCGGTCTGCGGGCCGACGAAGACGAGCGCGATCAGGATGAGGCCGACGATGGCGCGCAGCGCGCGGTCGATGGTGCCGACGTTCACGGGCATGGGACTTCTCCTTGGCGTAGGGCTGGACAGCGGGTGCCCTGTCCTACGCCCGCGGCACCGGGTGCGTCTGTGACGTAATCACACGGCGTCGCCGGACAGCCGCTCCAGCCCCGCCGGATCGCGCAGCAGGATGTGGCCGCGGGCAAGATCGACGAAGCCGCGCCGCTCGAACTCCTTGAGCTGGCGGCTGACCACCTCCCGCGCGGTGCCAAGCTCGACCGCCAGCGCCTGATGGGTGGTGTCGAGCCCGCCGCGCGTGTCGCGGTGATCCAGCAGAAAGCGTGCGAGGCGCAGGTCGATGCGGCGGAAGGCCACCTCCTCCACCAGCATCATGAAACCGTTCAGCCGGCTGCCGAAGGAGGCGAAGACGAACTCCCGGAACAGGGCGGAGCGGGCCAGCAGCTCCTGGAAGGGCCGGGCGCCCAGCCCCAGCGCGCGCAGATCCGTCTCCGCCACCCCCTCGGCGCTGTAGTCCTGGCGGGTCATCAGGCAGACGGTGGTGAGGATGCAGGTCTCCCCCCGGCCGACGCGGTAGAGCACGATCTCCCGCCCGGTCTCCGACAGCATCTGCACCCGCACCGAGCCATCGATCATCATCAGGAAGCTCTGGCACAGGCTGCCGGGCTGGAACAGCACGGTGCCGCGGGGGATCTCCAGCCTTGCGGCCGATTGCCGCAGCAGGGCCAGCGAGTCCGCTTCCAGCCCGGCCAGCAGCGGGAACGCGTCGAGCTCCGGTGCGGCGTCCGTCGTCATCGCGCCCTCACATCCGGCCGATGAAGTCGGCGACGCGGGCCAGCTCGCGGCCGGCGCGGGCCACCAACGCGTCGATGCCGTCGTGCCGCCGCTCGACCATCGCCAGCTCGATCGCGTCGCCGGCCGCCGCGAGATCTCGCGCGCCGATGGTGCGGGAGGAGCCGGCCATCTTGTGCGCGGCCTGCCGCATCTCGTCCCACAGGGCGTCCGCCAGCGCCTCTTCCAGCCGCTGCTGCGATTCGCGGTTGGACGACAGGAACTCGTCCAGAAGCTGCCGGATGAAACTCTGGTCATTGTCGAACAGGGTGGCCAGCAGCGTGGTGTCCAGCGGGTCGGCGGCCGGAACCGGCGGTTCCGTCGCTTGCGGGGCGGCTGCGGTCGCGGCGTCCGCCGTGCCGGCCATGCAGCGCTCGACGATGCGGCGGAGGTTGTCGATCTCGACCGGCTTGGAGATGGTGTGGTCCATGCCGGCGGCGAGGCACTTCTGCGCCTCCCCCTCCATGGCGTTGGCGGTGATGGCGACGATGGGGATGCGGCGGCCGTCCCCGGCGTCCAGCTCCTCCGCGCGGATCGCGCGTGTCAGGTCGAAGCCGTCCATTTCCGGCATCTGGCAATCGGTCAGCAGCAGCGCGTAGCGCCCCTTGCGCCAGAGCTCCAGAGCCTCGCGCCCGTCGGCGGCGATCTCCGCCACGTGGCCGAGCAGCCCGAGCTGGCGCTGGATCACCAGCCGGTTGGTCGGGTGGTCCTCGGCCACGAGGATCAGGCGGCCGGCCTCGCGCGCGGCCTCCAGCGACGGCACCCCGCCGGAGGCCGGCGGCGGCGCCTCGGAACCGGCCTCCGGGTCGGCGGCACGGCGGCCGGCGGCCACCAGCACGGTCCGGACGAGGTGCGAGCGGCGGACCGGCCGGGCCAGCGGCGTCACCGTGCCGGCGGCGGCACCCTGCGGCTGGCTCACGACCAGCACCCGGCCATGCACGGCGATCGCGCTGTCGTCGGCGTCGAGCGCGCGCGCGTCGGTGCCATCGGTGACCACCAGCGCGTCCACGGTGGTGCCGGGCGGGACCAGCGCCAGCGCCTCCGCGCCGTCCGCCGCGTCCACCACGATGGCGCCGTCGGCGATCAGGTAGCGGGTGAGCAGCCGGCGCTCGTCCGCATCGGCGGCCAGCACCAGCGCCGCGACCCCGGCCAGGGGCAGGGCGGCCGGCGGGGCGTCGGCGCGCTCCACCCCGTCCGGCAGTTCGGCCACGAAGGTGAACCAGAAGGTGGCGCCGCGGCCCGGCTCGCTCTCCACGCCGATCTCGCCGCCCATCAGTTCGGCCAGCCGCCGGCAGATGGACAGGCCCAGCCCGGTGCCGCCGAAGCGGCGGGTGGTGGACGCCTCCGCCTGGGTGAAGGGCTTGAACAGGTTGGCCTGGACGTCCCGCGCGATGCCGATGCCGGTGTCGGCGACGGTGATGCGGATGGTCGCCTTGCCGTCCTCGAAGCGGGCCAGTTCGGCCCGCACCTTGACGGAGCCGTCGTTGGTGAACTTGACGGCGTTGCCGGCGATGTTGAACAGCACCTGCCGGATGCGCACGGGGTCGCCCAGGATGGTGGCCGGCAGGTCGGGATCGACATAGGTGACGAGCGCCAGATCCTTCTTGCGCGCCGCCGGGGCCAGCGTTTCCGCCACCCCCTCGATCACCGAGGCCAGCGAGACCGGCACCCGCTCCAGATCCAGGCGTCCCGCCTCGATCTTGGAGAAATCGAGGATGTCGTTGATGATGGTCAGCAGCGCCCCGGCCGATTCCCGCACCACCGCCACCAGCTCGCGCTGCTCGGGTGACAGGGGGGTGAACTCCAGCAGCTCCAGCATGCCCTGCACGCCGTTCATGGGCGTGCGGATCTCGTGGCTCATGGTGGCGAGGAACAGCGACTTGGCCTGATTGGCCGCCTCCGCCTCGGTGCGGGCGGCCTCCGCCGCGCGGGTGGCGGCGACCAGCGCCCGGGTGCGGTCGGCCACCTGGCTTTCCAGGTTGCGGTTGAGCTGGGTCAGCTCGTCGTAGAGGTGGACGTTGTCGAACCCCACCGCGACCTTGGAGCAGAACACCTCCAGCAGCCGCCGCTCGTCCTCGGTGGGCGGGCGGCTGTGGCGCAGGTAGAACGCGGTGTCGTGGTGGCGCGAGGTCGAGCGGAAGACCAGCAGGCTGTGATCCCGCTCGTACCGGTTGCGCATGCCGGTCAGCGCCTCGTCCAGCGCCGCCCGCACGTCGGCGGCGAGTGCCGCGCGCACCAGCCGGCCGGACAGCCCGGCGAAGGCGCCGCCACCGCCCAGCACCGCGGCGTCGCGGGCGATGCCGCCCTCCGGCTCGCGCGGGCGGCTGCACAGGACCACGCCGGTGCAGGCGGGGATGACCGCTTCGATCTGCTGGACCGCGCCTTCCACGTAGTCCGCCATGCTGCGCTTGTCGAGCAGCGAGGAGGAGGCATCCAGGATGCGCTCCAGCCCCTGGCGGTGCTGCTCGATGGCGGTGATGTCCTGGTAGCCGCGCAGGGCCGCGACCACCGAGGTGAACAGCTTCTGCGCCGTCAGCTCGGTCTTCGACTTGTAGTCGTTGATGTCGTAATTGAGGATGACGTCGCGTTCCGGCGCCTGCCCGGGCTGCCCGGTGCGCAGGATGATCCGCACCCGCCGGTTTTCCAGGTCGCTGCGGATATGGCGCACCAGCCGCAGGCCGGCGTCGTCGGATTCCATCACCACGTCCAGCAGCACCACGGCGATCGCCGGGTTCTCGGCCAGCACGGTGCGCGCCTCCGCCGCGGTGGAGGCGGACAGGAACTGCGCCGGTCGGCCTTCAAAGGCGAAGCCGCGCAGCACCATCTTGGTGGTGGCGTGGATGGCGGGGTCATCGTCGACGATCAGGATCAGCCAGGGCTCGACCGGCTCGGGGGGTACCGCCTCGCGCACGGGGTCCGGATCGGACTCGGCGACCGGCTCCTCGTCGGCGAACAGAAACTCATCGCTCATCCCGACCTCCGGGCCGAACCGCGGGCCGCCTCGCGTCCGGCGGTCGGTCCGGCCGATCGCACCCACCGCCCCGCGGGCGCTGCCGCGGCCGGGGTCGCCCCTTCGACGGCGGGCACGATACCACAGCGTCCGCGCGCGTGAACAGCCGGCGCACCGCGGTCGGCGCCGTCCCTGGCGAGGATCGGGCCGGAGGATCAGACCTCCCCCTCCGCGCCGTCCTCGCCGATGCGGCGCAGCGCGTCCAGATCGGCCACGGTGACCTGGGAGCCTTGGGTCTCCACCCCCGCCGTGCGCAGCCGGGCCAGCGCGCGCGACAGTGTTTCCGGCTGCATGCCGAGGCGGCGGGCGACCAGCGCCTTGTCGAAGGGCAGGGTGAAGACGGCCCGGCCGCCGCCCTCGGGGCAGAAGCGCAGCAGGAAGGAGGCGACGCGCTGCGGGGCCGGCTGCACCTGGAGCTGCTCGATCTGCGTGACCAGATGGCGCAGCCGCAGCGACAGGGAGCCGAGCATGGCGAAGGCGACCGCGTCGTCCTCGCGCAGGCAGCGGGCGAAGCCGGCCGCGGTCAGCGTCATCACCCGGGCGTCCGACACGGCCTCGCCGCACACCGGGAAGCGCCCGTTGGCGAACATGGCGGCCTCCGCGAAGCTCTCGCCGGGGGCGATCACATGCACCACCGCCTCGCTGCCGTCGCGGGTCAGCCGGTACAGCTTCACCCAGCCGTCGAGCAGCACGAAGAAGCGGTCGGCCGGCTCGTCCTGCAGGAACAGGGTGGTGCCGCGCGGCACGGTACGCAGCGTGGAGGAGGCGACCAGCGCATCGAGCGCCCGTTCCGCCAAGGTCTGGAACAGCGGCACCGCGCGGATCTGCGCCGCGTCCTGGGGTTTCAGCCGCGCCGGTTCCGTCGCCATCCCGTCCTCCCCGCCGCCGTTCAGGCCGTCCGTCGCCGGAAGGCCCCCATCCGCGCCAGCATCATCGCGTTGAGCGCGAAGCCGACGGTGTCGGAGATCATGCCCGGCACCGAGCCGACCAGCGCGTTGTGGGTGAACCAACAGGGCAGCGCCAGCAGCATCACCAGCCGGAAGCGCCCGACATCCGTCTGATAGCGGCCAAGGCTGATCAGCCCGGCCCCGAGTGCGGCGAACAGCGACGGCACCCCGCTCCAGGACCACAGCAGCACCCCGGCGATCAGCGGCACCGTCGCCAGATAGACGTGGCGGAAGCCGGGCCGTGTGCCCAGCGGGATGGCCGCCGCCACCTGCAGCGCCGACAGCACGTTGACCAGCGTCGCCGTCTCCGCCCCCAGCAGGGCGAAATGCGCCAGGAAGCACAGGTTGGTGAAGAGCTGCCCCAGCAGCATGCCCAGCCGAGTCGCGAACATCGGCCACGTCACCCCGCCCAGAGTGCCCACCAGACCGATGGCCTGGATCACCGTGGCGTCGTCGAAGGTGATCGGCATGGGTGGGTGATTCCCGATTGGCGGGGGCGTGTTCGCCCTACCGATAACAACATGCACCGCCGGAATCGAGGGCTTTCGGTTGTCCCAGCTCCTTATGCCTTTCCGATGGACGCCTAATACGGAAGTGGTAATTTTCCGCCTTATGGGCGCAGGCTCGCGCTCTGTATACAGGGGCAAAACGATGAAGCTTTTTGTGGGGGCTGCCGCGCTCGTCGCCGGACTGGCGTTTGCGGGTTCGGCCATGGCGCAGGGCAAGCAGGACTTCACTCTGGTGAACAAGACCGGCTACCGGATCGACAAGGTCTACGTCTCGCCGACCAGCTCCGACGACTGGGATGAGGACGTGCTCGGCCAGGACGTGCTGGGCAACGGGGAGTCCGTGCACATCACCTTCAACCGCAGCACCAAGACCTGCAAGTGGGACCTGAAGGTGGTCTACGACGACGACGAGAAGGCGGAGTGGGACGGGTTCGACCTCTGCCAGATTTCGAAGATCAACATCCACTACAACCGCAGCACCGGCCAGACCTCGGCGACCTACGAGTAACCGGACGATCACGGTGTCGGGCGCGGGGGCGACCCCGCGCCCGAGCAAGATGAAATATTTGTAAAGTCTTCCCCCTATTGAACGGTACCGATGCGTCCGCATCTCCAGGGGCGTCCGAACAGGGACGTTTCAGGGAGACGCACGATGGGTCTGTTCAGCATGTTCAAGAGCGACAGCGGGGCCGCGATGACGCCGCACAAGGCGTTCGCCTGCTCGCTCATCTACTGCATGGGTGCCGACGGGGAGATGGACCCCGAGGAGGTCGGGCACCTGCTCTCCGTGCTCGGCGGTGAAAGCAGCGGCGGCGGCATCGGTGTCGGCGCCAACAACCGGGCGCTGCTCGACAGCGCGGTGCGCTACTGCCGCCAGAACCGCTTCGAGAATTTCCTGGCGGAGGCCGCCCCGCTGCTGACCGACGCGCAGAAGCTGTGCATCCTGACCAACATGGTGGACAGCGCCATGTCCGACGGGCAGGCCGAGATCCAGGAGCAGGAGCTGATCGGCAAGGCGCAGCAGGCGTTCGGCATCAGCGACGAGCAGTTCCGTCCGTTCTTCGAGGTGATCCTGATGAAGAACGACCGCACCGTCTTCACCAACGCCAACCACCCGAACAACCAGCCGGGCTTCCAGGTCCGCCTGAACGGGCTGGCCGCCTGACCGTACCGATGCGGGCGGCCCGGCCCGGCCGCCCGCTCCGGACACCACCCAATCACAGCGCACGGAGTTCCAGCCATGCCCACGCCGACCGTCACCCATGACCGATCGCGCTCGCATCTGGCGGGCGAGTTCGTGATGCAGCGCAATGAGGAGTTCCTGGTCGCGGTGGTGTCCGCCTGCGCCGCGGTCGCCTACGCCGACGGCTGGGTGACGCGGGAGGAGCGGCGGCGCCTGCTCGGCGCCCTGCGGTCCTGCGACGCGCTGGCCGCCTTTCCCGTCGAGGAGGTGGGACAGCTCTTCGACGAGGTGACCGACGCCTTCGCCCGCGACCACGACACGGCCGAGCAGGCCGCTTTCGAGCGGGTCGAGCCCTTCCGCGGCACGCCGAGCCGCTCCCGCGAGATCCTGCGGGCCTGCACCGCCGTCGCGGCGGCCGACACCCAGCTGGACGGCGAGGAGCGCACGATCCTGCTGCTCCTGTGTGAGCAGCTGGCTCTGGACCCGGCGGAATTCGACCTGGCCGACGCCCGCGGCCCCCGGCGGAGGGCCTGAGCCCGACCCGACCGGGAACGATCGGCGGCACGGCCGTCAGAAGCATGGAAGGAGGAGCGACGATGAGCTACGGCACCGACGACCGCCCCGGCGGCCCGACGCTGGAGGACTTCATCGCCCGGCAGCACTGGGCGATGATCGGCAGCGGCGCGCTGTTCCAGGTGGGGCTGCTCGGACTCACCTCCGTCCTGCTGGCGGTGCCCGTCACCATGGCGCTCGCCCTGGTGCATCTGATGGCGCTGGTCTCCGCCTGCTTCGGCGCCATGGCGGCGGATTCCCTGGCCGAACGCGGCGACCGGCCGCGCGCGGTGCTGGCTGGCTGCCGCGCCGTCTCCTCCCTCATCGTGTCCGGCTTGGCGGTGGTGGGGCTGGCACTGGGAGCGACGGGCGCGGGGGGGTGATGCCTCAGGACGGCGGCCAGCGCCGCCGGTCCCCGGCGCTGGGCACGCTGCCGCGCCGGAAGCGCGGGGCCGGGGCGACGCTGAAGGGCACGCTGTGGGCGGGCTCCAGAAGCTGGACGCCGCGGCGCTTGAAGACCAGGATCAGCACCGCTCCGGCGACGAAGCCGCCGACATGCGCCCAGAAGGCGACCCCGCCGCCGTCGCCGTCGGTGGGGGTGGCGACGCCGCTCAGCACCTGCCCGGCGAACCAGAAGCCGAGCACGATGATGGCGGGGATGTTCAGCAGCCGGACGATGATCAGGAACCAGAAGAACACCCGCACATTGGCCCGCGGGTGCAGCACCAGATAGGCGCCCAGCACCCCGCCGATGGCGCCGCTGGCCCCGATCATCGGCACCTCCGACGCCGGGTTGGCGGCGGACTGTGCCAGCGCCGCGGCCACGCCGCACAGCAGATAGAAGACGATGAAGCGCCCGCGCCCCATGCTGTCTTCCACATTGTTCCCGAAGATCCACAGATAGAGCATGTTGCCGGCAAGGTGCAGGACCCCGCCGTGCATGAACATGGACGTGAAGACGGTGGTCCAGGCCGGTACCTTGTCCAGCCCGGCCGGCAGTTCCGCATGGCCGAACAGCACCGCCGGGATCATGCCATAGGAGAAGACGGCCAGCGTTTCCCCCCGATCCCCCAGCGAGGTCTGCCAGAGGAAGACGGCGACGCACAGCCCGACCAGCCCGTAGGTGACCACCGGCGTCCGCCGGGTCGGGTTGTCGTCGTACAGCGGGATGAACAGCATCGGCGGACCCTTGGTCGGAAAGCGGGGGACGAAGCGTCGGGAACGCCCGCCCGCGGGCGCTGTTCCGTCGCGACGATGATAGCGGCCCGCCTTCGGGATTGCGAAAGCAATGCTCCCGCGCGCGGCGCGCAGGGGCCGCGGCGTGGCGCCGTCCGGGGGTGGCGGGTAGTCTGCCACCGCGATCATCCGCCACCCCTCGTCCCCCGCCCGCCGGCCTCCGGCCGGTCCCGCCCGCCGCTTCCTCCCCGGACCGATGCCGCCACACCCGTCCCCCCCGCACGCTCGTGACCGTCCTGCTGCTCGCCGAGGTGCTGGGCATGATGGGGACGATGACGGTGCCGGCGCTGCTGCCGGTCTTCAAGGACGACTGGGGGCTGTCCAACACCGCCGCCGGCTGGCTGTCGGGGGTGGTGCAGCTCGGCTATGTGGCGGCGGTGCTGCCGCTGCTGTCGCTGACCGACCGGCTGGACAGCCGCCGCATCTACATCGCCTGCACGGCGCTGTCGGCCGTATCCTGCGCCGGCTTCGCGGCCTTCGCCGACGGTTTCTGGTCGGCGATGGCGTGGCGGGCGCTGGGCGGGATCGGGCTGGCCGGCACCTACATGCCGGGGCTGCGCATCCTCAACGACCACACCGCCGGGCACCCGCAGCAGAGCCGCTACCTGTCCTTCTACACCGCCACCTACGGCATCGGCACGGCGCTGTCGGTCGCGCTGGCGGGGCTGCTGGCGGAATGGGCGCACTGGCGCTGGGCCTTCTGGACGGCGGCGGCGCTGGGCGGGCTGACGGTGCTGCTGGCGCTGCGCTGGGTGCCGGCGACGCGCCCCGCCGCCCCCGCCGGGCCGGGTGCCGTCTTCGACTTCCGCCCGGTGCTGCGCAACCGCGCGGCCATGGGCTATGTGCTGGCCTACGCCGCCCATTGCTGGGAGCTGTTCGGCTTCCGCGCCTGGCTGGTCGCCTTCCTGGCCTTCGCGCTGGGCGCGCCGGCCGGCGTGGTGCCGGCGGAGGCCGCGGTGCTCGGCACCGTCGCCATCCTGCTCGGCGTGCCGGCCAGCATCCTGGGCAACGAGGCCGCGGTGCGCTGGGGCCGCGACCGCTTCCTGACCGCGATCATGCTGGCCTCGGCCGCGCTGGCCGCCGTCATCGGCTTCACCGCCGGGCTGCCCTTCGCGCTGCTGGCGCTGCTGGTCATGGTCTACGGCTGCACGGTCACGGCCGACAGCGCGTCGCTGACCGTGGGCCTGGTGGGGGCCGCCCCCGGCGGGCGGCGCGGGGCGGCCATGGCCATCCACTCACTGTTCGGCTTCGGCGCCGCCTTCGTGGCGCCGGTGGCCTTCGGCCTGCTGCTGGATCTGGGCGGCGGCGCGGCCTCGCTGACCGGCTGGGGCGTGGCCTTCGCCCATCTCGGGCTGGTGGTGGCGCTGGGGCCGCTGCTGCTGCGCCGGATGCGGGGTGCGTGAGCGGAGGGTTACGTCCGCCCCGCCAGCTGCTCGCGGGTCAGCCAGAACACCTCGCCGGAGCTTTCGGCGCTGTCGAGCCAGAGGAAGTCCAACTCGGGGAACGCCTCCTCCAGCGCCGCGCGGCCGGTGCCGACCTCGCACAGGATGCCGCCGCCGGGGTTCAGGTGCTTGGGCGCGTCCTTCAGGATGCGGCGGACGACGTCCAGCCCGTCGTCGCCGGCGGCCAGCGCCATCACCGGCTCGTGCCGGAACTCGGGCGGCAGGGCCGCCATGGCGTCGGCGTCCACATAGGGCGGGTTGGTCAGGATGACGTCGTAGCGGCGCGCCTTCAGCGGCTTGTACAGGTCGCCGTGGAACAGCGTGATGCGCTCCTCCAGCCCGTGGTCGGCGACGTTGACGCGCGCCACGTCGAGCGCGTCCTCCGACAGGTCGACCGCGTCGATCGCGGCGTCGGGGAAGACGCGCGCCGCCAGGATGGCGAGGCAGCCGGAGCCGGTGCACAGATCCAGCACCCCCTCCACCGCGAAGGGGTCCTCCACCAGCACCGTCTCCCCCTCGCCGCCGAACAGGTCGGAGAACAGCAGCTCGCCGATGTAGGAGCGTGGCACGATCACCCGCTCATCCACGAAGAAGGGCTGGCCCTGGATGTAGGCACGGTTGAGCAGGTAGGAGGCCGGCTTGCGGGTGGCGACCCGCGCCTCGATCAGCTCGGCCAGCCGGCGGCGCTCGTGCGGCAGCAGCCGCGCGTCGGTCCAGGGCTCGAGCTGGTCGATGGGCAGCCGCAACCCCTCCAGCACGATGAAGGCCGCCTCGTCGTAGGGGCCGGTGGTGCCGTGCCCGTAGGCCAGCGACGCCGCTGTGAAGCGGCTGACCGCGTAGCGCAGGAAGTCGCGCACGGTCGACAGCTCGGCGGCAACGTCGGCGGGGTCGATGTCGGTCACGGGTCGCACTCTCTCGTGTTGCTGTGTTGGTGAAGGGGGCGGGTCAACCCGCCCGCTCCAGGATCTCCGCGGCCAGCGCCTGCATCTCGGCGGCGGCCTGAGTCTTGCGGGCGGCTTCGGTGACGGACAGGCCGGTCAGCAATGTGCCGGCGTAGGCGGTGCGGTTGCCGACCTGGGTGTCGGCCAGTTCCACCGCGGGCGGGTCGATCAGCGCCTGGATCTCGGCGATCAGCCCTTCCGCCAGCCTGGTGCGTGGCGGCACGCGGTTCAGCACCATCAGCAGCCGGCGCTTCTCCTGCTTCGCCAGATCCAGCGTGGGGTGGATGGCCCACAGATCCATCGGGCTTGGCTGGACGGGTGCGATGACGAGGCTGGCGACGCGCACGGCGATGCGCGCCTCCGTCTGGGCGTGCGGCGGGCTGTCGATCACCACCACGTCGTGGTCGCGGGTCAGCTTCTCCACCTCCGCCTGGGTGCGCCAGCCGGTGATGCGGGCGTGGGCGAAGCCGGGGTTGCCGCCGGTGGCCTCCGCCCGCACGTCGTACCAGCGGGACAGGCTGCCCTGCGGGTCGATGTCCACGGTGGCGACGGTGAATCCGAGCTGGGTCCAGGCGATGGCGAGGTGGGCGGCCAGCGTCGTCTTGCCGGCCCCGCCCTTCTGCTGCGCGACGGTGAAGACCCTGCCCGGCATGCCCGCTCCGTCGGTGGATGTTGTCGTGGTCTTCCCTCCTAAACGTTGGGGCGAATCTTGGCAACCACCGTCCGCGTCCTTTGACTTATGGGGCAGGGCAGGTAAAAGCTGGGGCCGTGACCGAGAAACGCCCAGACCTCCTCCCCCCCGGCCCCGCGGCGATCGCGCGCGCGGCCGAGGTGCTGCGCGCCGGCGGCCTTGTCGCCTTCCCGACCGAGACGGTGTACGGGCTGGGCGGCGATGCCACCAGCGACCGCGCGGTCGCCGCCATCTTCGCCGCCAAGGGCCGCCCCAGCTTCAACCCGCTGATCGTCCATGTGCCGGACGCCGCCACGGCGGAGCGTTACGCCGTGGTGGACGAGCGCGCCACCGCGCTGATGGAGGTCTATTGGCCCGGCCCGCTGACGCTGGTGCTGCCGCGCCGTGCCGAGGGGGGATTGTCGCTGCTGGTCTCCGCCGGGCTCGACACGGTGGCGATCCGCGCGCCCGACCATCCGGTGGCGCAGGCGCTGCTGGCCGCCTGCGACCGGCCGCTGGCCGCTCCCAGCGCCAACCGCTCGGGCGCGGTCAGCCCGACCGCGCCCCATCATGTGCTGGAAAGCCTGGGCGACCGGGTCGATGTGGTGCTGGCCGGCGGGCGCTGCCCGGTGGGGCTGGAATCGACCGTGCTCGACCTGTCCGGCCCGACGCCGGCGCTGCTGCGGCCGGGTGCCGTGCTGCGGGAGGAGATCGAGCGGCTGATCGGCCCGGTGACGGTGGGGACGGACGACCCCGAGGCACCCAAATCCCCCGGCCAGCTCGCCAGCCACTACGCGCCCTCGGCGCCGGTGCGGCTGGAGGCGGGCGAGGCCGCGGCGGACGAGGCCTTCCTGACCTTCGGCCCCGACCGCTTCGTGCGCGGCGGTGCCGCACGCCTCAACCTGTCCACCCAGGGCGACCTCAACGAGGCGGCGGCCAACCTGTTCCACCACCTGCGCCAGCTCGACAAGCCCGGCATCCGCGCCATCGCCGTGATGCCGATCCCCGAGCAGGGGCTGGGCGTGGCGATCAACGACCGGCTGCGGCGGGCGGCGGCACCGCGGGGTTAGGGGAAAGGCCTGTCGCCGCGCTCACCGCCGGCGCGCCGGCGGCGGTGGGGCCGGAGGGATGCGACGGGCATGGATTGCCGCCTTGCACGGTGTTTCGATGACAAATGTCGTCGCGTTGTTTCCGCCGCAACCCGCGCATTGACCGCTCCCGATGGCCCGTCTACCTTCCCTTGACATGCGAACGGACCGCGCGCGTTCGCGGTTTCCGCGCATGGCAACGCCGCCGGCCGCTAGGGCCGCCGCACACACTGGGGATGGACGATGAAGTTTGCGCTGACGATGGCCGTGTTCGCTGCCGCTCTGGTCGCCGGGGCGGTCATGGAGCCCCGCGAGGCCGCCGCCGTGGTCTATTGCAAGACCGCGGGCGTGCCGCAGGGCTGCGTCGTGCGTCCGCGCCCGGCGGCGCGGGTGATCTACTGCACGAGCCCTGGCGTGCCGGTGGGTTGCGTGGCCCGCCCGGCGGCGGGCGCCGCCGTCGTTGCGCCGGGCGTCGGCGCGCCGGGCGTCGGGGTGGCGCCGGGCGTGGGTGTCGGCGCGCCGGGTGTCGGCGTCGCCCCCGCCGCTGGTCCCGGGGTCGGCGCCAACACCGGCGGTCCGGTCAACCGCGTCGGCGTGCGCTGAGCGGCTCTCCGGCGGCGCGACCTCACCGTCGCTGCTCGATGTCCGTCTCCAGCTCGTCCGCACGCGCTTTTGTGGCGGCGGCCAGGCAACCGACATAGAGCAGCGACGCGCCGGTGCCGCCGCGCCAGGCGTCCGCCTCGAAGCTGCACCGGGCGTCGCGGTACTGAACCCATTTGCGCTGGGCGTCGCGCAGAAGTCCGCGCGCCTGCTCGTCCATCGACTCAAGCTTCATCAGGGTCTGGTAGATCCGGTTGAGCCGCTTGTCCTCCACCTCCCGCTCGGCATCGGCGCAGGCGACCATCTCCGGCGTCGAGACGGCGTTCTTGCAGTCCAGCGCGGCGGCTGGACGGAGGGGAAGGGTGGTGGCGCACAGGGCCGTGAGAAGGGCGATGGCGGGGGTCGTCGGGAGGCTGCTGGCCGGCACGGTCGTTCCATCCAAGGGGCAGGTGTGGCGGACGATGCCACGGGCGGCCGATCCGCGGCAACCGCACAGCCGCCCCGTGTGTGCGGCGCTGGAATCGCGATGTTCCGCGCGTTATTCCTGTCGCGGCGCCGCCCGCCGGCGGTGCGCCGATCTTCACCGCCGATGGACCTCCCCCGCCATGACCGACACCGCCGCCCTCCTCGACCGCCTCCTGTCCATCGTCGGCCCGAAGGGCATCCTGACGGCGCCGGAGGACAAGGCCGCCTATCTCGCGGAATGGCGCGGGCGCTTCAAGGGCAACAGTCCGGCCGTGGTCCGCCCGGCCACGACGGAGGAGGTGGCGAAGGTCGTCGCCGCCTGCGCGGAGGCCGGCGTCCCCATCGTGCCGCAGGGTGGCAACACCAGCCTGGTCGGCGGCTCCATCCCCTATGAGGAGGGGCGCGAGATCGTCCTGAGCCTGTCGCGCCTGAACCGCATCCGCTCCATCGACGCGCTGAATTACACGATGACGGTGGACGCGGGCGTGGTGCTGCGCACCGCCGTGGACGCTGCGGCCGAGGAGGACCGGCTGCTGCCGATGAGCCTGGGGGCGGAGGGAACCTGCCAGATCGGCGGCCTGATCTCCACCAACGCGGGCGGCCAGACGGTGCTGCGCTACGGCAACATGCGCGAGCTGGTGATGGGGCTGGAGGTCGTGCTGCCCGACGGCCGCGTGTGGGACGGTTTGCGGTCCTTGCGCAAGAACAACACCGGCTACGACCTGAAGCAGCTCTTCATGGGGGCGGAGGGCACGCTGGGCATCATCACCGGCGCGGTGCTGAAGCTGTTCCCCCGCCCGCGCCAGTCGGAGACCGCCTTCGTCGCGGTGCCCAGCCCGACGGCGGCCATCGCGCTGCTGGCGCGGCTGCGCGAGGCGTCCGGCGACCAGGTCACCCGGTTCGAGATCCTGGAGCGCCGCATCCTGGAGTTCGCGCTGCGCCATGTGCCCGGCAGCATCGACCCGCTGCAGGAGCCGGCCCCCTGGTACGTGCTGACCGAGCTGACCGCCGGCACCCGGTCCGACGGCTTCCGCGACATGCTGGAGACGGCGCTGGGCGAGGCGGTGGAGGCGGAGCTGGTGCTCGACGCCACGCTGGCCGCGTCGGAGACGCAGGCCGGACAGCTCTGGTTCCTGCGCGAGGCCATCGTCGAATCGCAGGGCTTCGAGGGCGGCTCCATCAAGAACGACGTGTCGGTCCCCGTCAGCAAGGTGGCCGAGTTCCTGGAGCGCGCCAACGCCGCGGTGGAGGCCGCCTGCCCCGGCATCCGCCCGACCGCCTTCGGCCATGTCGGCGACGGCAACATCCACTACAACCTCAGCCAGCCGGTGGGCATGGACAAGGCCGCCTATCTCGACCGCTGGGACGAGATCTGCCACGTGGTCAACGAGGTGGTGCTGGATCTCGGCGGCTCCATCTCCGCCGAGCACGGCATCGGCCGCTTCAAGAAGGACGAGATGCCCCACATCAAGAGCGCGGTGGAGCTGGACCTGATGCGCATGGTCAAGGCCACGCTCGATCCCAAGGGCATCATGAACCCGGGCAAGGTCCTGCCCTGACCCCGCGGCGGTTTCCCGCCGGACGATTTGGCGCATGTCCACGGCCTATGCATACGTGCATATTACTATGGACATTCGCGTAAAATGCGTTCGGGAGGAACCGCCATGGGCATCGCACGGCTGCGCATCGTCCATCGTTTGATCCTGCTGATGGCGGTGATCGGTGCCGGATTCGCCGCCATCGCCGCCATCCAGCTTTCCGAGACACGGTCGACCCTGGTCGAGGCCAGCCGGGAGCGCGTGCGCACCCTGACGGAGGTCGCGCGCGGCGTGGTCGAGCACCACCACGCGCTGGCCCGCTCGGGCGCCGTCGGCGACACCGACGCGCGGCGCATGGCGATGGCGGCGGTGCGGGCGCTCCGCTATTCGGGGACCGAGTATTTCTGGATCAACGACATGGCAGGGGTGATGGTGATGCACCCCATGCGCCCCGACCTTGACGGCACGAGCGTGCTGTCGTTGCGCGATCCCGATGGCAAGAACCTGTTCGCCGAGTTCATCGCCGTGGCGCGCGCCGGCGGAGCGGGGTGGGTGGATTACCTGTGGCCGAAGCCCGGATCGGACCGGCCGGTGCCGAAGGTGTCCTACGTCGCCGCCTTCCAGCCCTGGGGCTGGGTGATCGGCACCGGCGTCTACACCGACGATGTGGAGGCCGCCTTCCTGAAGGAGGTCGGGATGGTAGCCCTTGAGACGGCGCTGGTGGTGCTGGTGATGGCGGTGATCGCCGTGCTGATCGCCCGCTCGATCTCGCACCCGGTCTCGCAGGCGGCGGCGCTGATCGACCGGATCGCCGCGGGCGAGGCCGGGGTCGCCATTCCCGACGGCGGCGGCCGGGACGAGTTGTCGCGGATCTTCGCCGCGCTCCGCCGCCTCGGCGACGCGGTGGGGGAGGCGTTCCACCTCCGCCAGATGGTGGAGGACATGCCGGTCAGCGTCATGCTGGCCGACCGGGACGGGCGCATCACCTTCGCCAACCGTGCCACCCGCGAGGTGCTGGCCGGCGTCGCCTCGGCGCTGCCGGTGCCTGTCGACCGGATCGTCGGCCAGTCCATCGACGTCTTCCACAAGGAGCCGGCGGCGGCGCGGCGCGTCATCGCCGATCCCGCCGGGCTGCCCCACGTGACGCGCATCCATGTGGGCACGGAATGGATCGACCAGCGGGTCAGCGCCACCTTCGACCGGCAGGGCAACTATGTCGGCCCGATGGTCACCTGGACCGTGATCACCCGCCAGCGGGCTCTGGCCGACGCCTTCGAGCGGCAGGTGATGGCGCTGGCCGACCGGGTGGCGGTCACCGCGCGCACCGTGCTGGGCGCGGTGACCGAGACCAGCTCGGGCGCCGAGGCGATCTCCGGCGAGGCGGCCAGCGTCCAGGCGATGGTCGGCCAGACCGCCGCCAACGCCCAGTCCGTCGCCGCCGCCTCCAGCCAGCTCGCCGACGCCATCCATGACATCGGTGGGCTGGTCGCCTCGGCCGCGGAGGTCAGCGGCCGTGCCCGCACCCGCGCCGCGGAGGCCGACCGCACCGTCGGCGACATGTTGGAGGCCGCCGAGCGGATCGGGCAGATCGTCGGGCTGATCAACGCCATCGCCGGCCAGACCAACCTGCTCGCCCTCAACGCCACCATCGAGGCGGCGCGGGCGGGGGAGGCCGGAAAGGGCTTCGCGGTGGTGGCGACCGAGGTCAAGAACCTCGCCGGCCAGACCGCCAAGGCGACGGAGGAGATCACCAGCCAGATCACCGCCATGCGCGGTGTGACCGGTGCCGCCGCCGGGGCCGTGCAGGACATCCGCGGCATCATCGACGAGATCGCGCGCATCGCCGACAGCGTGTCGGCGGCCGTCCAGCAGCAGGAATCGGCCACCGGCAGCATCGCCCGATCCATCGAGGAGACGGCGGAAGGGGCCCGCGTGATCAGCCGCGAGGTGTCGTCGGTCAGCGACACCGCCACGCAGACCCGCGAGCGCATGGAGGAGGTGTCGGAGGCGTCCGCCGCCATGGCCCAGGTCTCGTCCGACCTGCGCGGCGAGGTGGAACGCTTCCTGAGCGAGATGCGGGCGGCCTGAGCCGCCCCGTCCACGCAGCCGGTCAGGCGTTGCCGAGCGCCAGCCCGAGCCCCAGCTTGACGTCGCCGTCCTGCACCGTGCGCACGGGCTGGTCGCGCACGCGCTTGGCCTCCTCCTTGGTCTGCGGCTTGTCGGTGCGCGCCTCGTCCGGGGTCTCCAGCGCGTTCAGCGCCAGGATCTGGTAGATCGACAGGGCGCTCGCCCCCAGCGTCTTGGTGGGGTTGGTCGGTGTCTGCACGACGAAACCGTCGGGCATGTCGCCGCGCCGCACCCGCTCGGCCACCGCGGCACCGGCGGATTGGGTGGGATCGCCGTCGCGGAACTTGCGGTCGAAATTGTCGTAGATGGCCTGCAGCGGCTTGGCCTTGCCGTCCTTGTAGTAGAACACGGCGCGGTTGGCCGCCGCCGCCTCCGGGAACAGTTCGGCGCCCGTGCGCAGCGGGTCCTGCTTCATGGCGTTGAGGAACTTGGACGCGCCATGGGCGCCCAGGAAATGCGCCATGTACAGGTCGGTGGAGCCGATGGCGCCGCCGACGTTGGTCTCCAGATGCTCCTTGTTGCCGCGGGTGAACTCCGCCGCCATCAGGGCCGACACCTGCGGGTCCTTGCGCAGATCGAGGATCTGCTGGCGCATCTGCGGGTCGGCGACGAAGGGGCGGCCGTCGCGCCGCGTCTCGATGGCGTTGGCGAATTTGCCCAGCCCGTGCTTCGCCCCGTTCTCCTTCAGCGTGGTGAGCCAGGTGCTGTCGATGAACTGGTAGAGGCCCGTGGCCGAGGAGGTGCCGGCCTTCGCATCGGTCTGGAACCCGCTCTCCACGGCAGCTTTTTCCATGAGGTAGGAAAAATCGACCCCGGTCCGGGCGCTGGCCGACCGGACGGCGGCTTCCACGGAGGCGGGGGCGCGGCCGGATTGCACGGTGGAAGCGACGGCGGAGAGGTTCATGGCGACGGTCCTCACGAAAGGGCTGCCCATCATCAAGCAAGCGGGATGCCAACCGCAGGGCGCCGCCCAGCCATGCATCGCGACCTCTCGATTTCCCTTCAATCGACGATTTTGTATGGATACATTGCCTCCATGCAAATGCGCGCGATGGAGAGAAGCATGGACGGGCATTCCGCGGTGGCCGACAAGTCGCCGATGGAGCTGGGCATCCGCGGGCGCTGCCCGCGCTGCGGCAAGGGGCACATCTTTGCCGGCTACCTGCGGCTGGCGCCGCGCTGCGAGCTGTGCGGGCTGGACTATTCCTTCGCCGACCCGGCGGACGGGCCGGCCTTTTTCGCCATGTCGATCGTGGCCTTCCCCATCACGGCCTTCGCGGCGTGGCTGGAAATCGCCTTCCAGGCTCCGGTCTGGGTGCATCTGGTGACCTCGCTGCCCCTGCTGGTCGGGTCGTGCATGGCGCTGCTGCGGCCGCTGAAGGGCTGGCTGGTCTGCGCCCAGTATCTGCGCCGTGCGCGGGAAGCGCGGCTGGACGACCGCAACGAACCCTGACACGGCAGCGCTTGCGCCGCCCGCCGCGGCGCCCTACGCTCCATACAATCCCGACGACCGCCAGGACCCGACGCGCGTGACGAGCGGCCCTTCCCCCCTCTGGACGCCGGACATCGGCGGCAGCGCCGGCCCCATCTACAAGGCCATCGCCGACGCCATCGCGGCCGACATCGCCGCGGGCGTGCTGGTGCCCGGGCAGCGTCTGCCCACCCACCGGGCGCTGGCGGCGGAGCTGGGGGTGGATCTGACCACGGTGACCCGCGCCTATGGCGAGGCGCGGCGGCGCGGTCTGATCGATGGCACGGTCGGGCGCGGCACCCATGTGCGGGGGGCGCCGGGCGCCGGCGACCGGCCGGTGCCGGCGGAGATCGACCTGTCCATGAACCTGCCGCCGCAGCCGGCGGCGGCCGCGGTGCGCGAGCGGCTGGCCCAGGCCACGGCCGCCGTCCTGCGCGGCGCCGATCCTGCCCGGCTGATGACCTACCGCCCAGGCGGCGGCGGGGCCGAGGACCGGGCCGCGGGTGCGGCGTGGTTGGCGCCGCTGCTGCCCGGCCTGCCGGCGGAACGGGTGCTGGTCTGCGGCGGCGGGCAGGCGGCGTTGACGGCGCTGCTGACCACGCTGGCGCGCTGCGGCGACACGGTGCTGGCGGAACGCGTCACCTACCCCGGCTTCCGCGCTGCCGCCGCCCAGCTCGGCCTGCGGGTGGAGGGGGTGGCGATGGACGGAGACGGGCTGCTGCCCGACGCGCTGGAGGAGGCCGTCGCCCGCCACCAGCCGCGGGCGCTCTACACCGTGCCGACCATCCACAACCCGACCACCGCCACCATGCCCGCGGCGCGGCGCGCGGCCGTCGCCGCCGTGCTGCGGCGCCACGCGCTGCCGGTGATCGAGGACGACGCCTACGGCGCGCTGCCCCCGGCCCCGCTGGCTCCGCTCGCGGCGCTGGTCCCCGACCTCGTCTGGTATCTGGCGACCCTGTCCAAGAGCCTGCTGCCGGGCCTGCGCATCGCCTACCTGGTGGCGCCCGACGCGGCGCGCGCCGCCCGCGCCGGCACGGCGCTGCGCGCCACGGCACAGATGGCGCCGCCGCTGTCCGCCGCCATCGCCACCCGCTGGATCCGCGACGGCACCGCCCACGCCATCCGCGACGCCGTGCGTGCGGAGTCCACCGCCCGCCAGGATCTCGCCCGCCGGCTGCTGCCGCCGGGCTCCTTCGACGCGCACCCGCAGGGGCATCACCTGTGGCTGCGCCTGTCCGCCCCCTGGACCGCCACCGCCTTCGCCGGGGAGGTGCGGCGCAGCGGCCTGGCCGTGGTGCCCGACAGCGCCTTCACCACCGGCACGCCCGAGGGCCGGGCCCTGCGCCTGTCGCTGGGTGCGGCCCCCGACCGCGACACCCTGCACGCCGCCCTGACCCGCATCGCCACCACCCTGGCCCGCGACGCCGACGCGCTGGCGGAGATCGTGTGAGCGGGGGAGGGGGTCAGGCGAGCGCCTTGTAAAAGAACGTTGTCGCGCACAGCCCGCCGTCCGGCCACAGGGCGAAGCCGGGGATGGTTCCCACCCGCACCCAGCCCGACCGCTCGTAGAGCCGTTCGGCATCGCCGGACGCGGTGTCGAGGACCAGCAGGGTCTTGCCGGCGGCGCGCGCGGCGTCCTCGGCGGCGCGCATCAGGGCGGCGCCGATGCCGCGGCGGCGGCCGCGGCGGTGGACCAGCATCTTGGAGAGGTCGCCGCGGTGCGGCTGGTTCTCGGGCTGGGCCAGCACGATCTGCACGGTGCCGACCGGGCCGCCGGCATCCTCCGCCACCAGAAGGATGCGCTCGCCGCGCTCCACGCCCACGGCGACGCCGCGCCAAAACGCCGCAGCCCTGGCCCGGTCGAGCGGCGCCATGAAGCTGACGGAGGCACCGCCCTCCACGCAGTCGATCAGGATGTCGCAGAGCGCGTCGTTGTGCGCCGCGGCTTCGGCGGTGGACAGGGCGCGGACGGTGACGGGATGGTCGGTCACGGCGGGGGGCTCCGGGTGGCGGGAGCCCCGATTGTGCGGGTCGGCGGCGGGGGCGTGTCAAGCCACGGGCGGCGCGCTATAGTTCCGGCAACAGACAGACATCCGTTTCCGGTCTCGGGAGGGCCGCTCCGTCCATGACGTCCTACACAGCTCCGGTCGCCGACCTGCGTTTCGTGCTCAACGAGGTGGTCGGTCTCGACCGCGTCGCCGCACTGCCCGGCTGCGACAGCGCCGCCCCCGATCTGGTCGATGCGGTGCTGGAGGAGGCCGGGAAGTTCGCCTCCGGCGTGCTGGCCCCGCTCAACCGCGTCGGCGACAAGGAGGGCTCCAAGCTTGAAAACGGCGTGGTGCGCACGCCGACCGGCTGGAAGGAGGCCTACAACCAGTTCGTGGAGGCCGGCTGGAACAGCCTGCCCTTCGACCCCGATCATGGCGGCCAGGGGCTGCCCTGGACGGTGGCCTTCGCGGTCAATGAGATGTGGCAGTCGGCGAACCTGTCCTTCGGGTTGTGCCCGCTGCTGACGCAAGGCGCGGTCGACCTGCTGACCGAGCATGGCAGCGAGGAGCAGAAGCGCGTCTACCTCACCCGCCTGATCTCCGGCGAGTGGACCGGCACCATGAACCTGACCGAGCCGCAGGCGGGCTCCGACCTCGCGGCGGTGCGCACCAAGGCGGTGCGGGCCGACGATGGCACCTACCGCATCAGCGGCCAGAAGATCTTCATCACCTACGGCGAGCACGATCTGGCGGAGAACATCGTGCACATGGTGCTGGCGCGGCTTCCCGACGCGCCGCCGGGCATCAAGGGCATCTCGCTGTTCATCGTGCCCAAGTTCCTGCCCGACGCCGAGGGCAACCCCGGCCGGCGCAACGACCTGCGCTGCGCCAGCATCGAGCACAAGATGGGCATCATGGCGAGCCCGACCTGCGTCATGGCCTTCGGCGACGACGGCGCCTGCACCGGCTATCTGGTGGGCGCGGAGAACCGCGGCATCGAGTGCATGTTCACCATGATGAACAACGCCCGGCTCGGCGTCGGCATCCAGGGCGTGGCGGTGGCGGAGCGCGCCTACCAGCAGGCCCGCAACTTCGCCCGCGACCGGGTGCAGAGCAAGGATCTGGCCGATCCCAAGGGCGACCCGGTCGCCATCATCCGCCACCCCGACGTGCGCCGCATGCTGCTGGACATGCGCGCGAAGACGGAGGCGATGCGGGCGCTGGCGCTCTACGCCGGCACCCAGCTCGACACCGGCCGCCGCCACCCCGACGAGGCCGCCCGCGCCGCGGCGGCCGCGCGCGCCGACCTGCTGACCCCCATCGTCAAGGCGTGGTCCACCGATCTCGGCTGCGAGGTGGCCTCCACCGGCGTGCAGGTGCATGGCGGCATGGGCTTCATCGAGGAGACGGGGGCCGCCCAGCATTACCGCGACGCCCGCATCACCCCGATCTACGAGGGCACCAACGGCATCCACGCCAACGACCTTGCCTTCCGCAAGGTCGGGCGCGACGGCGGGGCCGCCGCCGCGGCCTTCGTCGCGGAGATGCGGGCCACCGTGGCCGAGCTGGAATCCCTGCCCGGCGACGACATCGAGGCGGTGCGCACCAACCTCGCCCAGGGTCTGGACGCGCTGGAGCAGGCCACCGCCTGGATGATCGCCACGCAGAAGCAGGGCGACGCCCGCACCGCCGCCGCGGGGGCCGCCGGCTACCTGCGGCTGTGGGGCACGGTGGCCGGCGGCTGGATGATGGCGCTGTCGGCGGCCAAGGCCATGCAGGGCCTGCGCACCCCCGGCGCCGACCACCGCTTCCTGGAGGCCAAGCTGGTCACCGCCCGCTTCTACGCCGAGCAGATCCTGGCCACGGCCCCCGGCCTGCTGGTGCCGATCCTGACCGCCGGCCGCACCGTGATGGCGCTGGCCGAGGATCAGTTCTGACGATCAGACCGGGGGTGGGCCGCTCTCGGCCGGTGCTGCGTCGCGCGCCGGTTCGGGGGCGGCCTCCGGCTCGGGCTCGCGGCGGGGCGGCTGGGTGGGACCGGTGACGACGTCGAAATCGAACATGACAGGCTCCTTCGGTTGAAAGAGCCGCCCGGGAAACCACAAGCGCCGATGACGACAGTCAGGAAGATCGCATGATCGAAGCCGCTTGCGGTGTCGGGCGGCTTCGGTATCGGCGACTGGTGCGCGTGATCCCTATGCCGCCGGCTTAAACCGGCGGCGCCAGTATCGCGGTGCCGACAGGGCACGGATGGGGATCAGGCGGTCCATGGATGCACCATAGCGCGGGGGTGCGGGGGGTGCAAAGGGATTCGGCGTACGCTACGCGCCGATGAATCCCATTTTCGATGTGCAGACGTCCAAGGTCGTCACTTCCTTGCGGCCGTCCGGCAGATAACAGTTTCCCGCTTGGGAGGCGTTGGATGGAGCCGAACCGCCCGCCGTGGGTGGTGTGGCCGATGGGGGCGATGACGGCGCGACATTGGCTGGTGTTACGGAAGGGGGTTGTGGAGGCGGGCCAACCCGAATCACCTTGCCGCCCGCCTGCCGACACCAATCCTCTTCCCGATACTCTTCAATCTTGCCGATCCGGCAGAGAGCGAGCGACGGCGCGGGCAACGCCGCGGCCGGGGCGGTTGGCGGCGGTTGGTTTGCAGGAGGAGTCATGGATACGAGGACCTGCGCAGGGTACTGGTAGGCCGCGCCCGAACCCATGTCCACCGCGGCGCCGATGATGCCGCCGGCGAGGATGTTGCCGAACGCAGCGCCCGCCGTTGTCGATTGCACCGACGATGAGCCGGAGTGGCCGGCCTCGGTTCGGCATTGCACCGACAGGGGGCCGTAAGCCTTGGTTACCGTTGCTATGCCGGGCGTCCTGGCAATCGTCCATTGACCCTTTTCGTTCTGCACGGTGCACGCCGCCTGCTGAACCGGCGTTGTGTCCACCGCAACCGATTGTGTGGTCCCCGCTGTGATTGAAGCGCATGCCTGCAGGCTGATGCTGAAGGCGATAAGGGCGATTAAGCGGATGAAATGTGCCATCTTCGAGATCCTTACCGATATTGTTGCTTGAGTTGGGCGTACAGTGGCTCGTACCGAGATCTTATTTGATCAAGGAATTGATGTTTTCTTGGATCTTTGTGTATTAGATCTTTATGCCAAGTGCTGCTCTCCCAATTGCCTTCATTGTCGGCTGAGAATCCGAAGTACTCCGGATTGAGAACGATTTCGTAGAATATGAAGGATGATGATTTGGCAAGATTGAGTGTGGTGACGATCGTCACGCGGGGCATGTCCATGCCCTTGTCAGCCAACACCATCCGGATGTTCTTGCCGTATAGCGGCTTGTAAGTGCTGGTCGGATTGTTGACGAAGTGGTTGATGCCCCAGCAAGCCTGCTCGTGTTGATAGTTTGCGTCTTTAAGTATGTAGTATATGTCCTTGCGATCACAGAACGCTGAAAGCACCCATCCGCCTCTAGCGACATCCACGTTCGTCCGGATCGATATAAATCCGAAAAATCTTCCAGCGACGAAGTTTGCGAGCGTCAGCGTTGCGATTGTATCTCCGTTGTTATTCTTTTCCTCGTTTAGAGCCGTTACCTCCCATTTGCCAAGTGGCAGTGGTATTTGAGTACGCGCCACTCTCACCGTGCCTTCGAACGAGGCTCCAATCGGGAAGTTAGAAGCGATGCTATCCGCACGCACGGGCGCGGATAGTGCAACTAATGCAAGAGTGATCGCGACAATGAAGGATCTTTGCATGACGGCCTCCCCGGTGATCCGACGAGCGAGACGCTGAAGGATCAAATAAGGCATCAATAGCTTAATCTTGATCGTCAATAAAGGTTAAATTTTATCACGTTGGCGCGTGAGGTATCATACCCGGATATGGTTTGTATTAAGGATCCTTCGATCAGAATTAGATTTTCGACGGTTTGCGAGTATTGAAAGATTCGAGGGTGTAAAATCGACGAAGAAGAACGCTTTCTGATTCTTATCGATGAAATAAATCAGATATGACGATGAATTACTTAATTCGATAGAAAGATGCGCTGCCTTCGAAAAAATTCACGAAGCTACCCCGGCGTGTCGTTCCACTGCCCGGACACGCCGTCCAAACAGGCGCGGGCTTCGGAGACACTGTACGGGCGAAAGCCGAAGAGGTTTCTGCGGCCTTTGCGGGTGCGACTGTCGCTTGGGATGTGCAGGAGCGACAGGTGAGTCGGGTCGCCCGGAACGGCGAAGACGGCGGCCTGGGCAACCATCACGGGGATCGCCGTCTGGGAGCCGCCGTCAGTCGCAGGTGGGGGTGGTCAGACGGTGGCACTGGGAGCGAGGTGAGCCTCGATGTGGCGGAGCTGTTCGGCCCAGCCACCCTTGTTGACGTGGAAGGCCACTTCGCGGTGCCCAGGAAAGCAGGGCGTCGAAGCCGGCTCCGGTGGCGACTTCCTTCCTCGGCCCCCCACCCCAACCCCTCCCCCGCTGGGCGGGAGAGGGGCTTCGCATCACCGCCCCCCGACGGTTGGTCGCGCCTGGAAGGCGGCCATGGCGCTGCGGATCACCTCGGCGACGGCGTCGAGGGCGGCGGCGCGGGGGTAGCCGGCGCGGCCGACGAGGCGGACGGTGCGGGCGGTGGGGCCGGTCAGGGGGCGCAGCACGATGGGCTTGCCCTGCATCGCCCCGGCGGCGAGGCCGGGGATCAGGGTGGTGCCGAAGCCGGCGGCGACCATGTTGACCAGCGTTTCCAGCCCGGCGGCGCGGAAGGCGCCGCTCTGCGGGTCGTTGCGGCCGCAGGCGGCCAGCGTCTGGTCGCGCAGGCAATGGCCGTCGGCCAGCACCAGCAGGTCGGGGGCGAGGTCCGCCTCGTCCAGCCGCGCCCGGTCGGACAGCGGGTGGCGGGCGGGCAGGGCGGCCAGGAAGGGCTCGGTGAACAGGTCGCGCTGGATCAGGTCGGCGTCGTCGGGGTCGGTGGCGATCAGGGCGGCGTCCAGCCGGTGGGTGCGCAGCCGGTCGAGCAGGCTGTCGGTCACATCCTCCCACAGCTCCAGCAGAAGCTCGGGATGGGCCTGCTTCAGCGGGCCGAAGACCAGCGGCATCAGGTACGGCCCGAGAGTCGGGATCACCCCCAGCTTCAGCGGCCCGACCAGCGGGTCGCGGGCGGTGCGGGCCACCGTCTCGATGGCGTCGGCGTGCTCGACCGCCTGGGCCGCCAGCGCCAGAACCCGCTCCCCGATGTCGGTGGGGACGACGGATTTGGTGGTGCGCTCGAACAGGGTGACGCCCAGATACTCCTCCAGCTTGCGGATCTGGCCGCTCAGCGTCGGCTGGCTGACATGGCACGCCTCGGCCGCGCGGCCGAAATGACGGTGCTCGGCAATCGCGAGCAGGTAGCGGAGGTCGCGGAGGTTCACGGAACCGACATCCCCTTTCGATCGGCTGACCGATAGAGGATACCGATTGAGCCCGAACCTTCAATCGATATTGCGGATTTCCTGCGGAGTCATGTCCGTTGTGCGCGCAGCGCCGCAGCCAGGGCGCGCCGGTTGCGGTGGGCGCGCATCAACAACGGCGCCGGCGCCTCCCCCTGCAACCGCAAACGCCCGTCGGCGGCCAGACTGACCCCGTGCCGCTCGAGTTCGTCGATGAGCCGGTGAACGGATTCCCGTGCGTGCATGGACCGATCCCCCTCCCCGTCGCGCTGATCCGGGTGCCATCCTAGGGCGGGGTGGTGGGCAGCGGAATTCGATTGAATCGATGGTGGTGATCGGCGTGGCCGATGGGATCACAACCCCGTCGGCCGCGCCGTCTCCGCCGTGGTCTGCATGCCCGGCACCAGCAGGGGCTGGAGGGCGGGGGCGAGGCTCTTGAGGAGCTGGGCGGGCAGCGCGCTGGTGAAGTGGTAACCATCGGCCTCCGGCCCCTGCACGAAGGCGGTCATGGTGCCGAAGAAGCGGTCGCCGAGGTAGAAGACGAAGGTCGCCGTGCGCGCCACCGCCCGGCTCTCGATCAGCCGGCCGCCGGGGCCGTAACGGTCGAGCCGGTGGTCGCCGGTGCCGGTCTTGCCGCCGATCGGCAGGGGCTGGCCGGCGGGGTCCTTGAAGGTGCCCCACACCCGCTTGGCGGTGCCGTTCTGCGCCACGTCCATCAGCGCCTTCAGCGCGGCGCGGCAAATCTCCGGCCGCAGCACCCGCTTGCCCTCCAGCGGCCCCAGCCCGACCACCGCCTCGAAGGGCGTTCCGGCCGCGAAATGAAGCTTCTTCACGCGCACGCTGGGCACCCGGACCCCGTCGTTGAGCAGGATGCCCATCAGCTCCGCCAGGGCGGCCGGCCGGTCGGCGGAGCTGCCGATGGCGGTGGCCAGCGACGGGGTCAACGACTCGAACGGGTAGCCCAGCCGCTTCCAGCTCTCGGCGATGCGCTGGAACGCCTCCTCCTCCAGCCCGATGCGGATGCGGGTGTTCTGCGCCGCCTGCCGCGCCTTGAACAGCCACGCGTAGCTTTCCTGCCGCTCGCGGGCGCTGGCGTCCAGCACCTCCTGCCGCTTGGCCTCCGGGTTGGTCTGGAGATGCTTGACCAGCCACAGCTCCAGCGGGTGCACACGCGCGAGGTAGCCGAGGTCGTTCAGCGGGAACTTGCCCGGCGCGTACTGCGCGTACAGGCGGCTCAGCTCGGAGTCGGACAGGGCGGCGTCCGGCAGCCGGCCGCGCAGGAAGGCGGTGAAGGCCGCCAGATCCGCCTTCGGCCGAACGGTGCGGAAGATCACCGCCAGCCGGTAGGGCACCGGGCGCGAGCGGCTGGCCAGCCGGGCCAAAGCCTCGTCGGGCGTGCGCTTGCGGTAATCGGTGTAGAAGCGGTTCAGGAACTCCGCCCCCTCCTTGTCGGCGAAGCGGGCGAGGTAGGCCTGGCGCGCGGGGTGGTCGGGCTTGTGCAGGATGTCGCCGCTGTCCTCGCCCCCCTCGGCGATGTGGAACTGCACGATCTCCCGCATCATGCGGATGAAGGGCAGGTTGACGGAGTTGCGCAGCGACTGGGTGACCGTCAGGATCGAGCCGTTGTCCAGCGGGTTGAAGTTGACGAAGCTGTGCAGCCCGCCGCCGGTGAAGAAGGCCTCGCCGGGGCTGGCGGAATAGCGCCGCTCCATGGCGGCGTCGAGCATGGCGGTCAGGCTGCGGTCGCGGCTGGTGGTCAGCCATTCGACCGCCCAGCGCGTCAGGTTGTCCGACGCCTCCTCGCCGACGTCGGCCAGCAGGTCCTTGGGCAGATGGGCGTAGCGGGTGTGCAACTCGGCCATGATCTCCAGGTAGGAGACCAGCGTGCGAAGCTTGGCGGTGGAGCCGAGGTCGAGCTTCGCCCCCTCGTTGATGTCGAGCGGCTGGTCGAGGTTGTCGGCCTGGACGCGCATGTAGTTGGCGTCCGGCCCCCGCTCGAACAGGGTGAAGCTGTAGATGATCTTCGACAGGTCGTTGGTCTTGGCATCGAGCAGCCGCTCGCCGGTCAGCCCGATCTGCGCGGCGAAGGTGGGGTCGGCCAGCTTGCCCAGCGTCTCCACCACCCGCGCCTGGGTCGGCGCGTCCAGCGTGGACTGGGCGGTCAGGTCGAGCCGGTCGAGCTGGTAAAGGCTGGGCACCCCCAGCATGCCCAGCAGCCGCGCGCGGATGGCGTTGGGCGCCTTCTGCTCCACGAAGCTGGTGGTCGGCGGCGGCGGCGCGTCCTCCCGGAACTCGACCTTCAGGGCCAGGGCCGCGTCGCGCAGGGCTGCGTCGACGACGCCGGAGTCGGCCAGCAGCCGCAGGTGGCTGTTGGCCAGCCGGTCGAGCGCCTCGCGGTCGGCGATCAGGTAGTGGGAGGGCCGCCGCTGCGCCAGGATCAGGCTCAGCACCTGCTTGTAGGCAAGCGCCTTGAGCTGGAGCGAGCGCAGGTCCATGGCCGGCTCGCGCAGCACCTTGGACGCCACGGTGAGGTCGGTGCCGAACCACGCCCACAGCCCGTCACCCAGCCCGTTCACCTCGCCGAAGCCCGGCCGCGCGGTGAGCGGGGTGGAGTTCAGGTAATCGACGAGGATGCGGCGACGCTGCGCGCTGGTGTCCTCGCCGTCGATGTAGGCGCGCAGGCTGGCCGACACCATCTGGCGCAGCTTTTCCGTGGCCCCGGTGGTCTGGCCGTCGGGGGAATGGCGGTACTTCTCGATCTGGGTGGCGAGTGTGGAGCCGCCGGCCACCCGCTGGCCCGGCCGCACCCACTGCACCGGCAGGGTCGCCACCGCGCCGGCGAAACGGTCCCACTCCACCGCCGGATTGCGGCGCGGTTCGGAGTCGTCGAGCAGCTCGCGGTTCTCGATGAACAGCAGGGTGTCGGCGACCAGCGGCGGCACCTCCTCGAACCGGTTGAACACCCGTTCCGGGTAGCGCACCGAATACAGGTTGGCACCGTTCCGGTCCTGCAACGTCAAGCCGGCGCGGGTCTTCTCGGGATAGACGGCGTTGCCGCCCAAGGCCATGAAGCGGTCGAGCGACGGCGACAGCACCGCCTGCATTTCGACCGCGTAAAGATCCTGCGTCAGCGCCTTCAGATAGCCGGGGATCGCGGTGTAGCCGAGACGTTCGTCGTAGGGGCCGGCAGTGGGGTAGCGGGCCTGTGGGTTCGGTCCCTCGCGCAGGGAAAAGCCGATGCCCTCGGCGTAGCCGGACAGCAGCCGTGCCTGCAGCCGCGATGTGCGGGCCTCCTCCACCCCGAAGGCGGCAATGCCGGCCCCCGCCGCCAGGATAGCGACCCCCAGGAGCACGCGTCGCCAACCCGTCCGTGTCATGTCACCCAGCCCGATCGGGATATCGTCCAACGCTCGCCGCGATGGCGACGTTCGGTCACGGACGATACGGCAATTTGGTTAATGCGAGGTTTAATATCCCACCGGCCGGCTGGACGTATGAATACGAAGTCGCAACAATACCGGAATTGATTGATATTATTTTGAAATCGAAACAATGAGAATCGTTGTGGCGGCGTGGGGCGGGTCTCGGCGCGGCCGGCCTGCACAACCCTTGTGCGGTGCGGTGCGGGCGCGTAAAGCTTGCGCCGGACGGCGGCGCAGGGCGGGTATGGGCGGATCGGCAACCATCGGCGGGGGCGGGGGCGGTGGCGGCGAGCGGGATCTGCGGCTCGACTTCTTCCGCGGGCTGGCCCTGTGGTTCATCTTCATCGACCATATCCCCGCCAACCAGTTCGCCTGGGTCACACCGCGCAACTTCGGCATCAGCGACGCCACGGAGATGTTCGTGTTCATCTCCGGCTACACGGCGTCGCTGGTCTACGCCAAGGTGCTGGCGGAGCGTGGTTTCGCGCTGGCCGCGGTGCGGGTGCTGCACCGCTGCTGGACGCTCTACGTCACCTACATCGTGCTGTTCACCGCCTTCACGGCCCAGGTCGCCTACACCGCGCGGGTGTTCGACAACCCGCTCTTCGCGGAGGAGATGGGCATCGCGGCCTATTTCGCCGATCCGGCCGCCGCGCTGACCCAGGCGCTGGTGCTGAAGTTCCGGCCGGCCAACCTCGACGTGCTGCCGCTCTACATCCTGCTGCTGCTGTGTTTCCCGCTAATGCTGCCGGCGCTGCGGCGGCAGCCGCTGGTGGTGCTGGCGGTGTCGACGGCGCTCTACGTCGCGGCGCGGCGGCTGGACTGGAACCTGCCCACCTACCCGGCGGGCGGCGTGTGGTACTTCAACCCCTTCGCTTGGCAGTTTCTTTTCGTGCTGGGCGGCGCGTTGCAGCAGGCGCCCGGGATTGCGGCGCTGTTGGCGGCGCGGCGCTGGTGGATGGTGGTGGTGGCAGCCGTGGTGCTGCTGCTCTCGCTCTATCTGGCGCTGTCCTGGCAGTTCGCCTTCATCGGCGCGCTCACCCCGCAATGGGTGTCGGAGCTGATCTACCCGTTGAGCAAGACCGATCTGGATCCGCTGCGGGTGACGCATTTCCTGGCGATGGTCTATCTGATTGTGCTGCTCGTGCCCCGCAACGCCGGGTGGCTCGCCCGGCCGGTCCTGCGGCCGGTCATCCTGTGCGGGCGGCAGTCGCTCCAGGTGTTCTGCGCGAGCATCCTGCTATCGTTCGCCGGGCAAACAATCCTGGTCCAGTTCGATGCCTCGCTTTTTTCCCAATTCAGTGTCACAGTGATGGGCATTTCCGGGATGGTGCTGCTGGCCAGGCTGCTGTCCTGGTACCAGTCGGCCGACCGTCCGCCCCGTGCGGCGGCCCCGGTCTTGAGGGATTCCGGCACATGAAGGTGGGTCTGTCCGCTCTGGTCCTCGCCGCGGCGGTCGCGACCGCCGTGCCGCGCGCGGCCATGGCCGACGCGCCGGCCGAGCCCTGCGCCGTTCCCGACACGGTGATGGCGGTCGGTGCCGATCTGCCGCGCGTGCGCGACCGCATGGCGCGTGGGGCACCGCTGTCGATCCTGATCCTCAACACCGCCAAGCCGGTGGCGGATCGGGTGGAAGCACCCTATCCCGCCCGACTGGAAGGCGAGCTGAACCGCAGGCTCGCCGGACGCCGGGCGGAGGTGACCATCCGCAACCTGCCCAACGCCACGGCGGCGACGATGCTGCCGGCGCTGTCCGCCGCGATCACCGAGAAACGCCCGGCCCTGGTGATCTGGCAGACCGGCACCGTGGACGCCATGCGCCGCATCGACACCGAAGCCTTCGACGACGCGCTGACCGACGGCATCGCGCTGGCGCACAAGAGCGGCACCGACATCATCCTGATGGGGATGCAATACAGCTTGCAGACGACCCAGCTCATCGACTTCGAGCCCTATGTCGAGAACATGGGGTGGGTGGCGCAGAACACCGGCGTGCTGCATTTCCCGCGCTACGCGATCATGAGGTACTGGGTCGATGAGAACATGGTGGACTTCACCACGGAGACGCCGGAGGCGCGCCGGCGCGCCTACGCCTTCGTGCACGGCTGCATCGCCCGCCTGCTTGCCGGCAGCATCACCGCCATGATCGGCAACGTCACCGCCAAGGCCCCATGATCCTCCGCAAACTTCTGTCCGCCGCCGCGCTGCTGCTGGCGATCGCAGCACCCGCCGCCGCTCAGCCGCGTGTCGATTGCGCCCCGCCCGCCGAGGCGGCAGCCTTGTCGGCCCCGCTGCCGCATGTCACCGACGCCGTGGCGCAGGGCGCGCGGCTGCGGATCGTCGCCATCGGTTCCTCCTCCACCGCCGGTGCGGGAGCGAGCGTGCCCGAGCGCAGCTACCCCGCGCGGCTTGCCCACCATTTGAAAACGCTGTTCCCACGGCTGCCCGTCGAGGTGCTCAACAAGGGCGTCAACGGCGAGACCACCGCCCAGATGCTGGCGCGCTTCTCCGACGATGTGTTCGCGCTCGCTCCCGATCTGGTGATCTGGCAGGCCGGGGCCAACACGGTGCTGCGCGACGGCAGCTACGAGGGCGTCGACCGGGAGGTCCGCGAGGGTGTGGAGATGCTGCGCGAGGCGGGCATCGACGTGATCCTGATGGACACGCAATATGCTCCCGCCGTGTTGGCCCGTCCCCGGCACGACGAGATGACGATGCGCCTCCAGCGCATCGCGATGGAGGAGCGGATCGGCCTGTTCCGCCGCTTCGGGCTGATGCGCTGGCTGGTGGAGACGCGCCGCGCCGGCATGGCCGACCTGATCGGCCCCGACGGCATCCACCACACCGACGCCGGCTACGACTGCGTCGCCCGGGCGCTGGCCCAAGGGATCGAGGGCGCGGTGCGGGTGGTCAGCGCGGTTCGGCCGGGGCGGTAACGAGCAGACACCCGCCCCGAACGCCGTCGGGTTTCACCCCCGCGGCGCGTGCTTGTTGAGGATGCGCTGCAGGGTGCGGCGGTGCATCTTCAGGCGGCGGGCGGTTTCCGAGACGTTGCGGTCGCACTGCTCGAAGACGCGCTGGATGTGCTCCCACCGCACGCGGTCGGCGGACATCGGGTTGTCCGGCGGCGCCGGCAGCGGGCGGCCGTCGGCCAGCAGGGCGGATTCCACCGCGTCGGCGTCGGCGGGCTTGGGCAGATAGTCGACCGCCCCGGCCTTCACCGCGGCCACCGCCGTGGCGATGTTGCCGTATCCGGTCAGCATGACGATGCGCGCGTCGGGGCGTGCGTCGCGCAGGGTCTTCACCACGTCGAGCCCGCTGCCGTCGGCAAGCCGCAGGTCGACCACCGCGAAGGCGGGGGCCGATTCCTGCGCGACCTCCATGCCCAACTGCACGCTTTCCACCGCGACCACGTTGAAGCCGCGCTTTTCCATGGCCCGCGCGAGGCGGGTGCGGAAGGGGGCGTCGTCGTCCACGATGAGCAGGCTGCGGGTGACGTCGCCGTTGAACGTGAGCTTTGCGGCCTCGCCCGCGGGACTCTCGTCCGATGACATGACGGATTCCACCACTAGTCCTTTGGTTCTAGCCAGGATCGTTCCCAGCGTACGACAACTCGCGCGCCACCGCTACGGTTATTGCTGTACGCAACCGTGGCGCCGGTCTTCTCGAGAAGCGTCTGGGCAATGAAGATGCCCAATCCCATGTGGCCGGAGCGGTCGGCGCGCGAGGACAGATAGGGTTCGCCGATGCGGCTCAAGAGATGGGGCGGGAATCCCGGGCCGTCGTCCATCACCGCCACCGTCGCCGACCGCTCGTCCCAGCTCGCGGCGACGGTCACGCGGCGGCCGGCGAACTGGTGGGCATTCTGGATGAAGTTGCCGAGGCCGTGGATGATCTCCGGGCTGCGGCGGACGATCGGCTCCTCCGTCCGGGCATCCGCCGGCGGCTGCACCACGAAGTCCACGGTGCCCAACCGGTGGGGCGCGCCGGCGGCGTCGATCAGCGCCGTCAGCGGCAGCCGCTCGAACGGGTCGCCGCCGTCCGCCTCCGGCTTGCGGGCCAGCTCGGCCAGGATCTCGCGGCAGCGCCCGACCTGGCTGATCAGCAGGGCCACATCCTCGCCATAGGGGCTGTCGCCCGGCAGGTCGCGCGCCAGCTCCTTGGCGACCACAGCGATGGTGCCGAGCGGCGAGCCCAGCTCGTGCGCGGCGGCCGCGGCGAGGGCACCCAGGGCACCCAGCCGCTGCTCCCGCGCCAGGGCCACCTGCGAGGCCGACAGCGCGGCGGCGAAGCGCCGGGCCTCCTCCGCCACCCGGAACACGTAGCCGGAGATGAAGACCGCCGACACCGTCAGCGCCAGCCAGATGCCGAAGGCGTAGAGCGGCGCCACAGCCGGCATCGGGTCCGGCCAGGGCAGCGGGAAGTGCCAGAGCGCCAGCACCGTCAGGCAGACGAGGTTGAGTCCGGTCAGCAGCACCACGCTGTAACGCGACAGGATGGCGGCACCCACCGTCATCGGCGCCAGCAGCAGGATGGAGAAGGGGTTCGCCAGACCACCCGTCAGGTAGAGCAGCAGGGTGAGCTGCAACAGGTCGTAGCCGAGATACAGCGCGGCGTCGCGGTCGGCCAGCCGCATCCGGCCGCCGCGCTGCGCCATCGCCACGATGTTGAGCAGCACCGAGGCGCCGACCGCCGCCAGCACCGGCCCCAGCGGTAGGGCGAAACCGAGCAGCCCGTGCACGACGGCCACCGTGGCGAGCTGGCCGATGATGCCGACCCAGCGGATCAGGATCAGCGTGCGCAGCGTGATCCGCCCGTCCCCCGTGGTCCAGAAGGAGGAGGGCAGGGGATGGGTGTCCGCGATGGTCGCAGGCACGAAGGTCATCGGGCACGTTCCGGCGTTTTGGTGTTGTCGTTGGCCCGGGCCCCCTGGTGTGGGGCGTCCGCGCGGCCATATTTGTGGCCCATGACCGAGGATGCGATCAAGGCCGTCCGGCTGACCAAGCGCTTCGGGGCCGTGACCGCCGTGGACGCCATCGACTTCGCCGTGCCGCGCGGCTCGGTCACCGGGCTCCTGGGCGGCAACGGCGCCGGCAAGACCACCACCATCTCCATGCTCCTGGGCCTGCTGCTGCCCACGGAGGGGAGCATCCGGGTGCTGGGCGTCGATATGGCGCGGAACCGTCACGCGGTGCTGCCGCGGATGAACTTCTCCTCCCCCTATGTGGAGCTGCCGCACCGGCTGACGGTGAAGGAGAACCTCGTCGTCTACGCCCATCTCTATGGCGTGGCCGGGGTGCGCCGGCGGGTGGAGGAGCTGGCGGAGGAGCTGGATCTGACGGCCTTCCTCGACCGGCCGGCGGGCAGCCTGTCGGCCGGGCAGAAGACGCGGGTGGCGCTCGCCAAGGCGCTGCTCAACCGCCCGCAGGTGCTTCTGCTGGACGAGCCGACCGCCTCGCTCGACCCCGACACCGCCGACCGCCTGCGCAGCTATCTGGAGGCTTACCGGCGGGCGAGCGGCGCCACGGTGCTGCTGGCGTCGCACAACATGCCGGAGGTGGAGCGGCTGTGCGACCGCGTGCTGATGATGCGCCGTGGGCACATCGTGGACCGCGGCACACCCGCCGAACTGCTGGAGAAATACGGGCGCGACAGCATGGAGGACGTGTTCCTCGACATCGCGCGGGACCGGCGGGAGGGGCTGGCCAATGCCGCCGAGTGACCCGCCGACCGTCTTCCCGGCGCCCAGCCCGCGCCGCATCGGCGCGATGGTGCTGCGCTACTGGTACCTGCTGCGTGGATCCTGGCCGCGCATCCTGGAGCTGGCCTACTGGCCGACCATGCAGATGATCCTGTGGGGCTACATCAACCAGTTCATGGCCGCCAACAGCGCCTGGGTGGCGCAGGGGGCGGGCGTGCTGATCGCCGCGGTGCTGCTGTGGGACGTGCTGTTCCGCGGTCAGCTCGGCGTTTCCGTCTCCTTCCTGGAGGAGATGTGGTCGCGCAACCTGGGCCACCTCTTCGTCAGCCCGCTGCGCCCCGGCGAGTGGCTGACCGCGCTCATGACCATGAGCCTGATCCGCACCCTGATCGGCATCGTCCCGGCGGCGCTGCTCGCCATCCCCTTCTTCGGCTATTCGGTCTTCGACCTCGGGCTGCCGCTGGCGCTGTTCTTCGCCAACCTGATCGCCATGGGCTGGTGGCTGGGGCTGCTGGTGATCGCCCTGATCCTGCGCTACGGCATGGGGGCGGAGGGGCTGGCCTGGATCGTGGTCTTCCTGCTGGCCCCGGTCAGCGCCGTCTACTACCCGGTGACCGTGCTGCCGGAATGGCTGCAATGGGTCGCCTTCCTGCTGCCGTCCAGCCATGTGTTCGAGGGCATGCGCGGCGTGCTGTTCGACGGCGCCGTCCGCTGGGGCGAGCTGGCCTGGGCGGTGGCGCTGAACGGCCTCTACATGGCGGCCGGCGTCGCCACCTTCCTGTTCGCCTTCCGCCAGGCCCGCGTGCGCGGGGCCTTGCTTCAGACGGGGGAGTGACGGGGCGGGGGCGGCTGTGCTATCGTGCGATAGCATATTCGGCTATGGAGGTGGCCCATGGGGAATCTTCTCGTGCGGAACCTGAGCGACGAGACCATCCACCGCCTCAAGGAACGCGCCGCACTCCACGGCCGCTCGGTGGAGGCGGAGCATCGCGCCGTGCTGGAGGAGGCGATGACGCCGGTGCGGACGGGGGCGGATCTGTGGGACAGCCTGTCGCGATGCGACACGCGGCTGCTTCCGGGCGAGTTGGAGTCCAGCGCCGATCAGACCCCGCGACCGGCGGAGTTCGACTGATGGCCATCATCCTCGACACATGCGTGGTGTCGGAGCCGACCCGGTTAGTGCCTGATCCGCGCGTCCGTGAATGGATGACGGCACAGTCTGCCGACAGCCTCTACATCACGGCCACCGTCGTCGGCGAGATCGCGGACGGCATCGAACGGATGCAGGCGGGAGCCCGTCGAAGCGCGTTCGAGACTTGGCTCGATCGCCTGATCGCGGTGGATTTTGCGAACCGCATCCTGCCCTTCGACACGGCGGCGGCGCGCCTGTATGGACGTCTGATCGCGGGTGCACTCGCACAAGGCCGTCCTTCCCAGATGGGCGATGCCCAGATCGCCGCCGTCGCCCGCAAGCACGGCATGGCCGTTGCGACCCGCAACCTGCGGGATTTCGAAGTGTTCGGCATTCCGCTTCTGGACCCCTGGCGCGGCGCCTGACCCTCTCCCGTCCCGGCGGGCTTGCGTGCTAGGGTCGCGGCTCTTTCGACGACAGACCCGGTTTTCGCCATGAAGCTTGCCGACATCGCCGCCGCCCTCGACGCCCGTCTGGAAGGTGACGGCTCGCTGGAGATCACCCGCGCCGTCCACCCGTCCGAGGCGACGGGGCCGGGCGATCTGGCGCTCGCCATGGACAAGGACCTGCTGGTGCTGCTGCCGGATTCGCCGGCCCGCGCCGCCGTGGTCGCGGACGGCGTGCCGGTCCCCGACACGCTCCAGGGCTGGATCGTGGTCAAGCGCCCGCGCTACGCCATGGCCGGGCTGCTCGACCTGTTCGAGAAGCCGGTGCACCGGGAGCCGGGCGTCCACCCGCTGGCCTTCGTGGCGCCCGACGCGGTGCTGGGCGAGGGGGTGTCGGTGGCGCCTTTCGCCTACATCGGGCCGAAGGCGGTGCTGGGCGACCGCGTGGTCGTTTTGCCGCACGCCATGGTCGGTGCCGACGCGCGCGTCGGCGACGACACGCTGATCCACCCCGGTGCCCGCATCGGCGAGCGGGTGGAGCTGGGCCGGCGCTGCATCGTCCACCCCAACGCCGCGGTTGGCAACGATGGCTTCAGCTTCGTGACGCCGGAGCCGGGCAGCGTGGAGACGGCCAAGGCCACCGGCAAGGTCGGCGCCACCAACCTGTTGATCCGCCGCGTCAACTCCATCGGCACGGTGATCTGCGGCGACGAGGTGGAGATCGGTGCCGGCGCCTGCATCGACCGCGGCACCGTCACCGCCACCCGCATCGGCTCCGGCACCAAGATCGACAACCAGGTCCAGATCGGTCACAACGTCGAGGTCGGCAGCAACTGCATGCTCTGCGGACAGGTCGGCATCGCCGGCAGCACCAAGGTCGGCGACCGGGTGGTGATGGCGGGCAAGGTGGGTGTGGCCGACCACATCACCATCGGGCATGATTCGGTGATCGCGGCCTGTTCCGGGGTCGGCACCGACGTGCCGCCCTTCTCCGTCTATCTCGGCACGCCGGCCATACCGAAGAAGCGCGCCTTCGAGAATTTCAAGTATGTCGGCCGGCTGAAGAGGGTGTTCGCGGACGTGGCAGAGCTTAAGAGCCGGCTGTTGTCGCTCGAAGGCCGCGCTACCCTGTCCGTCGATCCGCCGCCGGAGACCGACCGATGACCGATGCCGCCGAGGATGTTCTGGCCATCATGGCCGAGAAGGGCCGGGTCGAGCGCGCCGCCCTGACCCCCGACGCCAAGTTGGCCGACCTCGGCATCGCCTCGCTCGACGTGATCGAGATCGTCTTCGCCATCGAGGACCGGCTGGGCGTCGAGATCCCCTTCAACCCCAACGACGCCCGCACGGAGTTCGTGACGGTCGGCGACGTTCTGGAGGCCGTGCGGGCGGTGGTGGCGGCGAAGCCGGCCTCGGCGTGAAGGGCGGCGTGAGGCGCGTCGTCGTCACCGGCCTGGGCGTCCTGTCGCCCATCGGCATCGGGCTGCCGGCCTTCCGCGAGGCGCTGTTCGCCGGGCGCTGCGGGATCGGGCCGTTGACGCTGGTGCCCACCGACCGCCTGTCCCTCCGCATCGCCGCCCAGGTGCCGGGCTTCGATGCGGCCGCCCACATCGACGCGCGCAAGCTCTCCCTCTACGACCGGGTCAGCGCCATGGCTGTGGTGGCCGCGCGGGAGGCGGCGGTGGCCTCCGGCATCGACTTCGCCGGCGGGGCGGGGGAGCGGACGGCGACCGTGCTCGGCACCGGTGTCGGCGGCATCACCACGCTGGACGAGGGCTTCCACCGGCTTTACGCGGAAGGCGCGTCGCGGCTCCACCCCTTCACCATTCCGAAGCTGATGGTCAGCGCCCCGACCTCGCACGTCTCCATGGATCTCGGCCTGACCGGCCCGGCCTTCACGACGGCCAGCGCCTGCGCCTCGGCCGGGCACGCCATCGGCATGGCGGCCGGGCTGATCCGCGGCGGGCTGGCCGACATCGCCGTCACCGGCGGGGCGGAGGCGAGCCTGACCGTCGGCGCGCTCAAGGGGTGGGAGGCGCTGCGCGTCGCCAGCCCGGACGGCTGCCGCCCCTTCTCCCGCGATCGCAACGGGCTGGTGCTGGGGGAGGGAGCCGCCGTGCTGGTGCTGGAGGCGCTTGAGCACGCGCAGGCCCGCGGCGCGGCGATCCTGGCGGAGCTGGCCGGCTTCGGCATGTCGGCGGACGCGAAGGACATCACGGCCCCGGACGCCGCCGGGGCCGCCCGGGCCATGCGCGCGGCGCTGGCCGACGCCCGGATGGCGGCGGAGGAGGTGGGCTACGTCAACGCCCACGGCACCGGCACCACCGCCAACGACGCGACGGAAACCACCGCGATCCGGTCGGTCTTCGGCGTCCACGCCGACCGGCTGATGGTGTCGTCCAGCAAGTCCATGCTGGGTCACGCGCTGGGGGCCGCCGGGGCGCTGGAGGCGGCGGCGACGGTGCTGGCGCTGCGGCATGGCACGATCCCGCCCACCATCAACTTCACCGGGCCGGACCCCGCCTGCGACCTGGACGTGGTGCCGAACGAGGCGCGCCGTGTTCCCGTGGCGGCGGCCATGTCCAACTCCTTCGCCTTCGGCGGGCTCAACGCAGTGCTGGTATTCCGAACCATCTGAGGACGCCCACGCGTCGGCTGCTATGACAGCCCCATGAACCTTTTTGCGGGCCGGAGGCCCATGGGTCGCGGCGGGCCGGAGGGGTGATGAGCGCGTCGGTCCTGCTGATCGTGCTGTTCGGTGCGTTCCTGCACGCGGTGTGGAACGCGGTGGTGAAGGCGGATGGCGACAAGCTCGCCACCATCGTGATGGTGAACGCCGCGGGTGCCGGGATCGCCGCGGCCGTCCTGCCCTTCCTGCCGCAGCCGGCCCCGGAGTCCTGGCCCTTCCTCGCCGCGTCCATGGTGGCGCAGGTCGTCTACTTCTCGCTGGTCGCCGCCGCCTACCGCGTGGGGGACATGAGCCAGGTATACCCGCTCATGCGCGGCACGGCGCCGCTGCTGGTGGCGGTCGCCAGCGGCCCGCTGATGGGGGAGACGCTGTCGCTGCCGGCCTGGGCCGGCATCGTGCTGGTGTGCGGCGGGGTGTTGGGCATGGCACTGGAGTCCGGGCGGCGCACCGGCGGCAACCCGGCCGCGGTGCGCTTCGCGCTGGTCAACGCGCTGGCCATCGCCAGCTACACGCTGATCGACGGGATTGGGGTGCGGCTGTCCGGAGCACCGGCCGCCTACACGCTGTGGCTCGCCATCATCACCGCCCTGCCGCTGCTCGCCTGGATGCGGCTGCGCCATCCCGGCCGCTTGTGGCGGGGCACACGCGGACGCTGGCACCTGGGGCTGCTCGGCGGGGCGGGCACGCTGGGCTCCTACGGGCTGGCGCTGTGGGCGATGACCATGGCGCCGGTGGCCGTGGTGGCCGTGCTGCGCGAAAGCTCGATCCTCTTCGCCACCGCCATCTCGGCACTGGTGCTCAAGGAACGCATCGGCCCGGCGCGGCTGGCCGCCACGGCGCTGATCGCGGCGGGGGCCGCGGTGATCCGGTTGGCGTGATCCGGCTGGCGTGATCCGGCTGGCGGGTCACGCGGAGTCTCCTTCGGACGCCGTGGCGTTGCGGCCGAGCAGGGCGGCCAGCAGGGCGGAGGCATCGGGCTGCACCACGGCGGCTGGGTCCACGGACTCCTCGCCCGGCACGCGGATGCGCTTGAACTCCATCTCGTGGGCGCTGAGCGGCACCGTGCAGTCCAGCCCCATCTTGGCGCTGATGCCGTCGCGGGCGGACGGGTCGAGCTTGGAGCCCAGCGCGTTCGGCACCACCAGCAGGTCGCGGTCGGCCTGGAAGCGGGTGGCGACCGCCCACTGCACCTCGTCGGCATTGTGGATGTCGACGTCCTTGTCGACGACGATGACCTGCTTGACGTCGTAGTGGCCGGCGAAGGCCCCCATCATGATGTTGCGCGGCTCGCCCTCGTTGCGCTTGTCGATCTGCACGACGAGGTGGTAGCGGCACACCCCGCCCAGCGACAGATGCACGTCGCGCACGCCGGTGAAGCTGCGCTGCAGATGGCCCAGAAGCGTCGCCTCGCGCGGGATGCCACCCAGCATCAGGTGTTCCAGCGCGCCGCCGACGATGGTGTGGAACAGCGCGCCGCGCCGATGGGTGACGGCGTCCACCTGGATCACGTGGCGGTCGTCGCGCGGCCCGTAGTACTGCGGGAACTCGCCGAACGGCCCCTCCGGCTCGCGCACCTGCGGCAGGATGCGGCCCTCGATGACGATCTCGGCGTTGGCGGGGACCTTCACCCGGTTGGTCCGGCATTGCACGACGTCGAGCGGCGCCCCGTGCAGCGCGCCGGCGATCTCCAGCTCGTCGTGGTCGAGCGGCACGATGGCCTGGGAGGCGAGCAGGGTCAGCGGGTCAACGCCGACGACGATGGCGACCTCCAGCGGCTCCCCCGCCTCCTCCGCCATGCGGTAGTAGGCCATGGTGTGGCGCGGCAGGATCAGGATGCCGATGCGGTCGGGGCCGCTGATCTGGCAGCGGTTGATGGAGACATTCTGCACCCCGGTCTTCGGGTTGCGGGTGATCACCAGCCCGGCGGTGACGTAGGGGCCGCTGTCATGCTCGTTGTGGGTGGGAACGGGAAGCTGGCGCAGCAGGTCAACCTCCCGGTGCACCACCTGCTGCACAGGGGCGTCGGTGATTTCCCGGCTGGGCAGCGGGTTCAGGCAGGCGTGCTGGAAGGTGGCGAGCAGCGCGCTCTCCGGTACGCCCATCGCCTCGGCGATCCAGCCCCGCGACGACACCAGCCCCGAGACCACCGGCACAGGGTGGCCGTCGGGCTCGGGGAAGACGGTCGCCTTGCGGCCGTCCAGCCGCTTGGAGATGGCGGCCAGCTCGTGGCGCAGCGACACCCCCGGCTTGACCACGGCCAGCCGGTCGGTGTCGGCCAGCCGGGTCAGCCAGTCGCGCAGCGTGGTGACAGGGCGCCGCTCCGCGGCGGCGGCGGTCGTGGTCATGGCGTGTCCTTCAGGGATGGGCCGGTCGGTGGGTGACGGAGCCGTCGTCCACGCGCGCACCTTCGGCCGCCAGCGCGCGGGTGTCGGTCGCCCCGATCCCCTGCGCCGCACCGGTCACCTGCGCCACCTTGGCCTGCAGCCGGCCCATCGCCCGTCCCCTTCCGTTGTCGGTCTGCGAACGGCGGCGATGATGGCGGAGCGGGGCGGCGCCCGCCTGTCGGCGGCTCTCGCGTTTTATCCCTGCGTCTGATTATCCGTGGGCCAGAACACTGACCGTCTTCCGGTACTCGCGCGGGGTGACGCCGACGTTCTGCCGGAAGAAGCGGGTGAAGTTGCTCTGCGCGTCGAAGCCCAGATCCATCGAGATGTCGATGATCGGGTTGCGGGTGGTGCTGAGCGCGCGCACCGCCTGTTCCACCCGCAGCACGTTGGCGTACATGAAGGGGGTGATGCCGGTGCTCTGCTTGAAGAGCTGGAAGAAGCGCGGGCGCGACAGGCCGGCGATCTCCGCCAGCTTGTTGATGTCGACGGACTCGATGGGGCTGGCGCGCATGGCGGCGATGGCGCGGCGGATGCGGAAATCGGTGACGCGGCCGGGCAGGGCGCGGACGCCGCGGAAGGCGCGCCAGTTGGAGAAGCGGTCGATCACCGCGATCATCAGGTCGAAGATCATCGTCTCCGCCTCGTCCGGCTCCAGCTCCACGCCCAGGTTCAGGATGTCGGCCATCTGCCCGGCCAGCCGCCGCACCTCCGGCGTGATGCGCACGCAGGGTTGGGAGAAGAAGGTCGGGTGCACGCTGGAGGTCAGGGCGAGATCGAGGTCGGACAGCCAGCCGGGTTCGATGTAGAGCGCCAGGATGAGCGTGCGGTCCTCCCCCGGCCGATGGCGGTAGGCGTGCTCGGCCCAGGAGTTGACGAGCACCGCGGTGTCATCTTCCAGCGGGCAGGTCTCGCCGCGCACGACGAAGTCCTGGTCCGCGCCCGACCCCTTCAGCAGGACGTGGCAGTGGTGGTGCGCGTGCGGAACCAGCGACTGGTCCATGTCGAGCAGGGCCACGCGGCCGAACGCCCCGTGCAGGATGTTGAGCGCCGTCGTCATCCGATTCCTTTCCCCGGCATGCGGCTGCCCGCCCGCCGGCTCCCCGTTTCGCCGCCTTCTTGGTTGCCCCGCCCTGCGGGCGGGGCCTGGGCGTGCGAATCCAGATCCTAACAGTTCGGTATCCAAGCGAACGGCACCCGCGGGGTCAACCGCCATTCCCGGCATTTTACCGGCCCCAACGGCGAATATCAGACTATGGGATAAATTCCCGGCACAGACCTTACGCTGCGGCGCAAAAAAGCGCCGCGTCCGCCGATTGCATGGTTGTGGGTATGGACAGCTTGCGGATATCCGGGTCATGTCTCGCATCGGGCGGGGTGGAGCGACTGGCGCGCTCTGTCCCGCATACGTGGATAACGGATCGATTGCGTTTTTAATCCAAAATGTTAATTTCCAAATTGAAATCGAACGCCGAACCGTTCCGTACGGACGGGCAGGCAGGGCGCAAAAGGCGCGGCGTGGGGTCGTGATGCGTGGAGCGTGGTTGAGCGGTCATGGGCGCCCGTTGCGGGTGGGACCTTGGACAGTGGCGCTTGCGGCACTGGTCCTGGTTGCGCTGCCCTTCGCCCCGACCGCGGCACAGTCCTTCTATCGGGAAGCGCCGGAGCTGACGGCCCGCGCGCTGCGCAAGGAGCTGCCGCCGGTCGACCAGCGGCTGCCCAAGAACCCGCTCCTGCTCCAGGTCGAGGAGGAGATCGGCCGCTATGGCGGGACCTGGCGGCTGGGCATGGTCGGCAAGGGCGACGGGCTGCTGCCATACCGCACCATCGGTTATGAGCCGCTGGTGCGCTGGGACGCGGCGTGGCGGCGGCTGATGCCGAACGTGGCGCAGTCCTACCAGGTCAACGGCAACGCAACCGTCTTCACCTTCCAGCTGCGGCCCGGCCTGCGCTGGTCGGACGGCGTCCCCTTCACCGCGGAGGATGTGCGCTTCTGGTTCGACGACGTCCTCATGGAGGGCGAACTGGGCGGGGAGCCGCCGCACTGGATGCCGCGCGGCCGGCAGGGCGTGCAGGTGCGGGTCGAAGGCGAGCACACCGTGGTCTTCCGGTTCGACCAGCCCAACGCGCTGTTCCTGGCGACGCTCGCCGGCGGCCAGGATTTCGGCGGCGCCACCGACTATCCCCAGCACGCGCTGAAGCGCTTCCACCGCCGCTACAATCCCGACGCCGACCACGAGGCGCTGGATCTCGGCTTCAAGAGCTGGGAGGAGCGCTTCCAGCTCGTCGCCCGCGTCAACAATTCCCAGTCCGACGCCGGCTCGCTGCTGCGCAAGCGCAACCCCGACCTGTCGTCGGTGGTGGCGGCCGAGCCGGTCCCGACCCTCAACGCCTGGGTCATCGACCGGCGCGAGCCCGGCGATCCGGCGCGCGTGGTGGCGCGGCGCAACCCCTATTACTGGAAGGTCGATCCGGCCGGAAACCAGCTCCCCTACATCGACCAGGTGGAGTTCCTGGAGATCGCCAACGCCCAGCAGCTCAAGGGGCTGCTGATGCGCGGGGTGATCGGCATGCAGGCCCGCCACGTCACCGGCCAGAGCATCCAGGACGAGATCCCGGCGATCCTGGAGCGCGGTGGCTACCGCGCGCTGACGGTGCTGCCGTCGGACAGCAACACGCTGCCGCTCGCCTTCAACCAGACCCACCCCGACCCGGCACGGCGCGCCATCCTGACCAGCAAGGATCTGCGCATCGCGCTGTCGCTGGCCATCAACCGCCGCGCCATCATCGACCGCGTCTACAACGGCCAGGGCGAGCCGTACCAGATGGCGCCGCGGCCGGAGTCGCGCTACTTCTCGGCCCGACTGGCACGCCAGCACCTCGACCACGACCCGCGGCGCGCCAACGCGATGCTCGACGCGCTGGGCTTCACCGCCCGCGACGGGGAGGGCTTCCGCCTCGACAGCTCCGGCGACCGGTTCCGGCTGACCCTGCTGACCCGCCGCGACCGCCCCCACCAGACGGAAGCCATGACCATGGTCGCCCGCGACTGGCGGCAGCTGGGGGTGGAGGCGCTGGTGCGGCCGGTCGACCGGAAGGAGCTGCGGGATCTGGTGGCGTCCAACCGCTACGAGGTGGCGCTGAGCAGCGGTGACGGCGGCATGGACGCGGTGCTGGAGGCCTACGCCTATGTGCCGCTTCTGCACGAGAGCTTCTTTGCCCCGGCCTGGGTGCGCTGGGTGGACGACCCCGGCGCACCGGATTCCGAACAGCCGCCGCCCTCGGTGATGGAGCAGCTCGCGCTTTACGCCAAGCTGCAGGAAAGCCCCGATCCCGAGCTCCAGGCCCGTCATGTGTCCAGCATCCTGGACATCGCCGCTGACCAGTTCTTCAGCATCGGTATTTCCACCCAGGCGCCGCGCACCGGTGTCGTGCCCACGGATTTCCGCAACGTGCCGCGGCTGATGACCGAATCCTGGCTCTATCCGGCCCCGGCTCCGACCAATCCGTCCCAGTATTTTATTGCACCGCCGTAACATGCCGGGCGGTTCCACGCCGCTTCCTCTTACGGACCCTTCGTGGTACCAGTAAAAGGGAAAGTGGTGCCGGGATTCCATGCATGCTGCGCCGATTCCAACGGACCAGTGCTATCGGTGGAGACGGCTCCCGGTTGTGCCCCCTGGCCGCCGCGGCGTTCGCGCTCGTGCTGTGCCTGCCGGTGGCGGCGGTGGCGCAGGCCTTCTACCGGGAATCGCCCGAGTTGACGGCGCGCGTGCGCGACGGGGCCCTGCCGCCGCTCGAGAAGCGGCTGCCACGCAACCCGCTGCTGTTGAGCGTCGAGGACGAGATCGGCCGCTACGGTGGCACCTGGACGCAGGCCATGGTCGGCAACGGCGATTCGGCGCTGATCTACCGCAGCATCGACTATGAGCATCTGGTCCGCTGGGATCCGGCATGGCGACGGGTGATCCCGAACGTCGCCCAGTCTTTCCAGGTCAGCGCCGACGCCATGACCTACACGTTCCGATTGCGGCCCGGGTTGAGATGGTCGGACGGCGCCCCCTACACGGCCGACGACATCCGCTTCTGGTTCGAGGACGTGCTGCTGTCCCCCGACATGGACCTGCCCGAACCGACCTGGCTGCCGAAGCCGGCGGGGGCGGTGCGGCTGGAGATCGACGACCCCTACACCGTTCGGTTCGTCTTCGCCCAGCCGAACGGACTGTTCCTGCCGGCGCTCGCGTCGGGAAGCGACGTGTCGGCCGGCACCGCCTTCCCGCGTCACGCCTTGATGCGCTACCACAAGCGCTACAACCCCGAGGGCGCCGACGCCGAGGCGAAGGCCGAGGGGCTGGCCGACTGGCGCGAGCTGTTCATGCTGAGGGCCGGCGTGCGGTCCGGGCGTTCGGACCCGACCTCCCTGCTGCGCCGTCCCGTGGCGGACGCCATCGACCGGGTGGAGCGGGCGGTGCCGGTGCCCACCTTGTGCGCCTGGGTCATCGACCGGCTGGAGCCCGGCTCCCCGCCCCGGCTGGTGGCGGAGCGCAACCCCTATTACTGGAAGATCGACCCGGCCGGGCATCAGCTCCCCTACATCGACCGGGCGGAGTTCCTGCTGGCCGGCTCGCAGGAGGAGTTCGCCGGGTTTCTGCGCGACCGCCGCATCGGCATGCAGGCGCGGCATGTGGTGGCTCCGGCGATCCAGGCGGAGCTCCAGCGCTATCTGGACGGTGGCTACCGCGCCATCGCGCTGCAGTCGTCGGAGTCCAACACGGTGCCGATCTACCTGAACCTGACGCACGCGGACCCGGTCCTGCGCGCCCTGTTCGGCGACCGCGGGTTCCGCATTGCCCTGTCACAGGCGATCGACCGCCGCGCCATCATCGACACGGTCTATGGCGGCGAGGGGGAGCCGTTCCAGGTGGCGCCACGCCGGGAATCGCGCTTCTTCGACGAGACCCTGGCGCTGCAGCACACCACGCAGGATCTGGAGGCCGCCAACGCGACGCTCGACCGGCTGGGGCTGGTCCGCGGGGCGGACGGTGTGCGCCGGCTTCCCGACGGGCGGCGGCTCGGATTCGTCGTCATGGTCCGTCTCGACCGGCCCCACCACGAGCAGGCGCTGGCCATGGTCGGCCGGGACTGGCAGCGGATCGGGGTGGAGATCAGCCTGGAGCGGCGGGACCGCGCGGAGTTGGTGAAGATCATGCAGACCAACGGCTTCGACGCCATGATCGGGTCGACCGACGGCGGCATGGATTCGATCCGCGAGGCCTATGCCTTCATCCCGGTGATGCGGGCGAACTCCACCTACGCGCCGCTGTGGGCGCGCTGGTCCGCCGATCCCGCCGCGCCCGGCGCGATCGAGCCGCCGCCGGCCGTGCTCCGGCAGATGGACCTGTTCGCGGCGCTCCAGCGCACCCCCGACCCCGACGAGCAGGACCGGCTCATGCGCTCGATCCTCGGCATCACGGCCGAGCAGTTCCCGACCATCGGCATCTCCTCCCATCCCGGATACAAGGCGCTGGCACGCCGCGATTTCCACAACGTGCCCCGCTCCATGCCGGAGGCCTGGGCCTACCCGACGCCGGCGCCGTCCAACACGGCGCAATACTTCATCGCACCGTGAGCCGGCGACCGCCATGCACAGCTTCCTGAAGAGCCTCGCCTTCCGCATCGGTGCCTCGGTGGTCGCCATCGAGGTGGCGGTCCTCATCTCCATCGGTGGGTTCGCGGTCGACCGCCTGTCGCAGGAGGTGGACCGCCGCACCCGTGACCGCATCATCGTGCCGGGCGCGCTGATGGAGCGCGGTGTGCTGGCCTACGAATCGGTTGCCGACCGCAACATCATGGCGAACCTCATCGGCCAGGAGCTGGAGGAGGGCATGGTGGTCGGCGCCAACTGGAACGTCTTCCACGCCCTCGATCCCGAGCATCTGGGCCGGGACATCCGCCAGATCGCCGGGATCGAACCGTCCTGGTTCAACCCCAAGGCGCGCAAGCCGGCGGTGGTGGAGGTGGAGGAGAACGGCAGCACCCATCTGGTGGCGGTGACGCCGCTGTTCGTGCGCGGGGCGGAGGCGCCGACCCTCTTCGCCTACATCAAGATCAACACCACCGGCCTGACCGGGCAGAAGCTCCAGCTTCTCGTCAACGTGGCGCTGCTGTCGCTGCTGTGCGTGGCTCTGACCTCGGCCATCATCGTGCTGACCCTGCGCGCCATGGTGCTGCGGCGCATCGGCCTGCTGGCCGGCTTCGTCCGCCGCATCGGGGCCGGGGAGAAGCATGTGCCGCCGCTGGCCGTCGGGGCGGACGAGCTGGGCCTGCTGGAGGACGGCGTGAACCACATGGCCGCCGACCTCGACAAGCGCGCCCGCCAGCGTGCCGCGGCGGAGGAGGAGCTGCGCCAAAGCGAATCGCGTTTCCGCGATTTCGCCGCCGCCTCCTCCGACTGGTACTGGGAGCTGGACCAGTCGCTGCGCTACGTCGCCGTGTCCGACCGCTTCTTCGAGCTGGTGAAGCCGCCGGCCTCGCCGATCGGCCGGCCGGCCGACGAGCTGGGGGTGGTCCCGGTCGAGACCGGCGGCTGGGAGCGGCTGATGGAGCGGCTCGGCCGGCACGAGCCGGTGCAGGATTTCGACGTGACCTGGCTGGAGAAGCAGCGGCGCGGCGAGGCGCTGCCGCGCTTCGCCCGGCTGTCGGGGCTGCCGGTCTACGACCGCGACGGACGCTTCACCGGCTACCGCGGCACCGGCCGCGACATCACGCTGCACCAGCAGGCGCGCAGCCTCCTGGAGCAGCGGGTGGAGGAGCGCACGGCCGCCCTCACCCGCGCCAACGCGGAACTGCACGACACGCTGGAGAGCCTGCACCGCGCCCAGGCCGAGCTGGTGCGCTCGGAGAAGCTGGCCTCGCTCGGCGCGCTGGTGGCCGGCGTGGCGCACGAGATCAACACCCCCGTCGGCGTCGCCGTCACCGCCGCGTCCCACCTGTCCGATCGCACGCGGGAGGTGCGCACGCAGTTCGACCAGAACGCGCTGCGCCGCCAGGACCTGACCGGCTATCTGGAGGTGGCGGAGGAGGCGGCGCGGCTGCTGCTGCAGAACATGGAGCGGGCGTCGTCGCTGATCCAGAGCTTCAAGCAGGTCGCCACCGACCGCACCAGCGAACTGAAGCGCGCCTTCGAGCTGAAGCGCTACCTGGAGGACATCGTCAACAGCCTGTCGCCGACCCTGCGCAAGAGCCCGCACCGCATCGTCATCGAGTGCGAGGACGGCATCGAGATGGTCGGCTTTCCCGGCCTGCTGTCGCAGGTGGTGACCAACCTCGTCATGAACTCGCTGGTGCACGCCTATGACGAGGGGGTGGCCGGCACGCTGCGGCTGACCGCCACCGCGCCCGACGCCGCCACCGTGGTGCTGGCCTATTCCGACGACGGGCGCGGCATCGCCCCGGAATTCCTGGGCAAGATCTTCGACCCCTTCTTCACCACCAAGCGCGGGGCCGGTTCGACCGGGCTCGGTCTGAACATCGTGCACAACATCGTCACCGGCAACCTGCAGGGCCAGATCGCCGTCACCAGCCGGCGCGGCGGCGGCGTCACCTTCACCCTGCGGCTGCCCCGCGTGGTGCAGGAGAAGGCGCAGCAGGCGGCCGAGTAGCGGCCGGTCACCGGCGGGGCGATTTTTCCCGGCTGTGGCGTCCGCGTCCTAGGCCCGCCCTCCGCGCCTGGAATAATCTCGGGCCATGGTGGTTGTTTCGGGCGTCGTTCGTCGTTCGTCGGTCGATGGGGACGACGGCCGGCGGGAACGATGACCGACGGGGGCGATGCGGAGGCTGCATCATGCCGGGACCGGGTGGCTTGCGGATCACGGTGCGGCGCGCGGTGGAGGCCGATGCCCCGCGCTGTGCGGACATCTTTCTGGAGGGGCGGCGGAGCGCTTTCCCCTGGCAGCCGGCGGAGCGTTTCCGGCTCGACGACTATTACGACTGCACCGCCGACACCGACGTGCTGGTGGCGGAGCTGGATGGCATCATCGTCGGCTTCGTCGCCATCGATTCGCCGGACCATGTCATCCACGCCCTGTTCATCGACCGCCATTGGCAGAACCGGGGCATCGGATCGCACCTGCTGGGCCGGGCGCTGCTGGCGCTGCAGGGGGCGGCGCAGCTCACCTGCTCCGTCCGCAACCGCGCCGCGCGCGCCTTCTACGAGCATCAGGGCTGGACGCCGGTGCCGGCGGAGGAGGCCGACGCCCACGTCGTATACCGGAAGATGCCTGTCTGGCCCTGAAGCGGTAGCGCCACCACCCCAGACTCCGCCGTTCGCGCCACGCACGGGCTGGTGATTTCCGCGGCGCATGGGGTACAGTCCCGCCCGCCATGCGGACACTCTTCCATCACCCCCTGTCGCCCTTCTCCCGGCTGGCCCGCGTGGCCCTGGCCGAGAAGGAGCTGCCGTTCGAATCCCAGGTCGAGAAGCCGTGGGAACGGCGCGACATCTTCCTGGCGCTCAACCCCGCCGCCGAGGTTCCGGTGCTGGTCGAGGCCGACGGCACCGTCGTCGCCGGCGGCTGGGCGGTGCTCGAATATCTGGAGGAGGCCTACCCCGACACCCCGCTGCTGCCGCGCGAGGTGGCGCAGCGGGCGGAGGTGCGGCGGCTGCTCGCCTGGTTCCTCGCCAAGTTCGACCGCGAGGTGACCGACAATCTGGTCGGCGAGAAGATGCTGCGCCGCCTGTCCGGGCACGGCTACCCGTCCGCCCCGGCGATCCGGGCCGGGCTGGCCAACATCCACTACCATCTCGACTACATCGCCTTCCTGGCGGAGCGGCGGCCCTGGCTGGCCGGGGCCGGCTTCACGCTGGCCGACGCGGCGGCGGCGGCGCAGCTTTCCTGCGTCGATTACGTGGGCGACGTGCCGTGGGACGAGCACCCGGAAGCGAAGGACTGGTACGCCCGCATCAAGTCGCGGCCGAGCTTCCGCAACATCCTCGCCGACAACATCCCCGGCTGCCCGCCGCCGAAGCACTACGCCGATCTGGATTTCTGACGCGCGGAACCGTCCAAAGCCGGGTGCGACAGCCACTGAACCGTTGACGGTCCAAATCAATCCCCTGCAAAACGCCCACCCGTAACAGGTGATACCAATTCTCAACGCCCAAAGAAGAAGCAACGGACGGGGCAAGTTGTCCTACCACTTGCCCTGGTCGCGACCGAATATCGCATGGCATCACAGGTAAACTTGACGAAGCGACGGCGTGGCCTTAAGAGTCGTCCGTTTTTGGAAGGGGTGCGACCCTGCCCCAGCCTTCGATGAGGAACCTGCCCGTGCTCGAAGCCTATCGCCAGCATGTCGCGGAGCGCGCTGCGCTCGGCATCCCGCCCCTGCCGCTCTCCGCCAAGCAGACCGACGAGCTGATCGCCCTGCTCCAGGCCCCTCCGGCGGGTGAGGAGGCCTTCCTGGTCGACCTCATCACCCACCGCGTGCCGGCGGGCGTGGACGACGCGGCGCGGGTGAAGGCGGGCTTCCTGGCCGCCGTCGCCAAGGGGGCGGAGGCGAACGCGCTGATCAGCCGGGTGAAGGCGACCGAGCTGCTGGGCACCATGCTCGGCGGCTTCAACATCAAGCCGCTGATCGAACTGCTGTCCGACGACGTGTGCGGCTCGGCCGCGGCGGAGGGTCTGAAGAAGACCCTGCTGATGTTCGACTACTTCCACGACGTCAAGGAACTGGCCGACGCCGGCAACGCCAACGCCAAGGCGGTGATCCAGTCCTGGGCCGACGCGGAGTGGTTCACCTCGCGCCCCGAGGTTCCGGCGAGCCTGACCGTCACCATCTTCAAGGTGTCGGGCGAGACCAACACCGACGACCTGTCGCCGGCCCCCGATGCGTGGTCGCGCCCGGACATCCCGCTGCACGCGCTGGCCATGCTGAAGAACCCGCGCCCGGGCATCGAGCCGGAGCAGCCGGGCACCCGCGGGCCGGTGAAGCACATCGAGGATCTGAAGGCCAAGGGGCATCTGGTGGCCTATGTCGGCGACGTCGTCGGCACCGGCTCCTCGCGCAAGTCGGCCACCAACTCCGTGCTGTGGTGGACGGGCGAGGACATCCCCTTCGTCCCCAACAAGCGCTTCGGCGGGGTCTGCCTGGGCTCCAAGATCGCGCCGATCTTCTACAACACGATGGAGGACGCCGGCGCGCTCCCCATCGAGCTCGACGTTTCCCAGATGGAGATGGGCGACGTGGTCGAGCTGCGCCCCTACGAGGGCAAGGCGTTCAAGAACGGCGCGGTGATCGCCGAGTTCACCGTGAAGTCCGACGTGATCTTCGACGAGGTGCGCGCCGGCGGCCGCATCCCGCTGATCATCGGTCGCGGTCTGACCGCGCGGGCCCGCGAGGCGCTGGGCCTGCCGGCCTCCTCGCTGTTCCGCCTGCCGGCGTCGCCGGCCGACAGCGGCAAGGGCTTCACGCTGGCGCAGAAGATGGTCGGGCGCGCCTGCGGTCTGGCGGAGGGGCAGGGCATCCGCCCCGGCACCTACTGCGAGCCGAAGATGACCACGGTGGGCAGCCAGGACACCACCGGCCCGATGACCCGCGACGAGCTGAAGGACCTCGCCTGCCTCGGCTTCTCGGCCGATCTGGTGATGCAGTCCTTCTGCCACACCGCGGCCTACCCGAAGCTCGTGGATGTGAAGATGCACCACGAGCTGCCGACCTTCATCTCCACCCGCGGCGGCGTGAGCCTGCGGCCGGGTGACGGCGTCATCCACTCCTGGCTGAACCGCCTGCTGATGCCCGACACGGTGGGCACTGGCGGCGACAGCCACACCCGCTTCCCGATCGGCATCTCCTTCCCGGCCGGCTCCGGCCTCGTGGCCTTCGCCGCGGCGACGGGCGTCATGCCGCTCGACATGCCGGAAAGCGTGCTGGTCCGCTTCAAGGGCGCGATGCAGCCGGGCGTCACGCTCCGCGACCTCGTCAACGCCATCCCGCTCTACGCCATCCGGGCCGGGCTGCTGACGGTGGAGAAGAAGGGCAAGAAGAACATCTTCTCCGGCCGCATCCTGGAGATCGAGGGGCTGCCTGACCTGAAGGTGGAGCAGGCCTTCGAGCTGTCCGACGCGTCGGCCGAGCGTTCGGCCGCCGGCTGCACCGTGCGCCTGAGCGAGGCGCCGATCATCGAGTACATGCGCTCCAACATCACCCTGATGAAGTGGATGATCGCCAACGGCTACCAGGAGCGCCGCACCCTGGAGCGCCGCATCAAGGCGATGGAAAGCTGGATCGCCAGCCCGAACCTGCTGGCCCCGGACGCCGACGCGGAGTACGCGGCGGTGATCGAGATCGATCTGGCCGACATCAAGGAGCCGATCGTCGCCTGCCCGAACGACCCGGACGACGTGAAGACGCTGTCCGAGGTCGCCGGCGACACGATCGACGAGGTGTTCATCGGCTCCTGCATGACCAACATCGGCCACTTCCGTGCGGCCGGCAAGGTGCTGGACGGCAAGACCGACATCCCGACCCGCCTGTGGATCGCCCCGCCCACCAAGATGGACGCGATGATCCTCAACGAGGAGGGCTACTACAGCGTGCTCGGCAAGTCCGGCGCGCGGATGGAGATGCCGGGCTGCTCGCTCTGCATGGGCAACCAGGCGCAGATCCGCAAGGGCTCGACCGCCATGTCCACCTCCACCCGCAACTTCCCCAACCGGCTGGGCCTGGACACCCGCGTCTATCTCGGCTCCGCCGAGCTGGCCGCCGTCTGCGCGCTGATGGGCAAGATCCCGACGGTCGAGGAGTACATGGCGCAGGTCAGCGTCGTGAACCAGAAGGCCGCCGACATCTACCGCTACATGAACTTCGACCAGATCCCCGCCTTCAGCGAGGTGGCGGACGAGGTGACCGTGGCGGCGTAACGCCGGTTTGTGCCTTGGTTGCGGAAAGCCCCGCCGGGAGACCGGCGGGGCTTTTCTATATGTGAATCAGGCATGGGCATAGCCGATTTGCTATGATGACATGGACCGTCGAGACACTTGATCATCGGGTGGATGACGAGTTGCGTGCCCTGTCGCCAGACCTGCGCGCCCGCTTCGTGCGGATCGCGCAGTTGCTGGAAGAGTATGGTCCGTTTGCGGTGCGTGAACCCCATGTGAAGCCGCTTGGCGACAAGCTCTGGGAAATGCGCATGAAGGGGAAGGACGGCATCGCTCGGGCGGTCTATGTCACCGCGGTGGAGCGCCGCCTGGTGGTTCTGCATGTCTTCGCCAAGAAGACGCAGAAAACTCCGGCGTCGGCCCTGGCGACGGCGCGTCGGAGAGGCAAGGAGGCAGGGTTGCTATGGCGAGGGTTTCCGACCTGCACCGGGATTGGCTTGGCGATGCCGAGTATCGGGACGCCTACGACGCGCTCGAGCCCGAATTTTCCCTCACCCGCGAACTGATCGCGGCGCGTGTCCGCGCCGGTCTGACGCAGGAACAGTTGGCCGAGCGGATGGGGACCACCCAGTCCGCCATCGCCCGGCTGGAAAGTGGCCGTCGCATGCCCGGTATCCGCACGCTGGAGCGCTTCGCGACGGCAACGGGCGCCCGTCTGATCGTGCGCTTGGAAAGCGAGCGCCCGTAAGCCGGCTGGAAAGCCGAGGCAGGCACGCCATCCGGGTTCCTACGACCTCGATCAGGCCCCGCCCCCCCGTCACCCCTTCTTCGCCGCCTGCAAGGCGCCGACGTGGATGCCCAGGACCTCGGCGGCGGCCTTGGCGACGCTCAGGTCGAGCGGCGGGGGGCCGATGTTGACGCCGTCCTCCAGGGCGGCGGTGACGATCTCCAGCGTGCGGATGCGGGCGTACCATTTTGAATCGGCGGGCACGGCGTGCCAAGTGGCGTTGTCGGTCGAGGTGTGGTCGAACATCGCCTCGATCGCCTTGACATAGTCGGTCCAGCGCCCGCGGTTGCGCAGATCCTCCTCGGTCAGCTTCCAGCGCTTGTAGGGGTTGGTCAGCCGCTCGCGGAAGCGGTTGAGCTGCTCCTCCTGCGTCAGGTGCATGAAGATCTTGACGATGCGCACGCCGTCGTCCGTCAGCATCTTTTCGAACTGCACGATCTCGTCGTAGGCGCGCTTCCACTCCTCCTTCTTCGCGTAGCCCTCGACCCGCTCCACCAGCACGCGGCCGTACCAGGAGCGGTCGAAGATGGCGAAGCTGCCGCCGGCCGGCAGCTTGGTCCAGAAGCGGTAGAGGTAATGCTTGCTCTGCTCCTCCGCGGTGGGGGCGCTGATCGGCCAGACGTGGAAGCCGCGTGGGTCCAGCGGCTCGGTAAGGCGGCGGATGGCACCACCCTTGCCGGCGGCGTCCCAACCTTCGAACACAAGAACGGCCCGCCTCTTCTCGTGCCAGTAGGTTTGTTGGATATGCAGAAGGCGGGTTTGCAGCTTGCCGAGTCGGCGTTCATAATCAGCCCGGCTTTCCAGGTCGGCGGTCTTCATGTCGAGTTTGGAAAGACGGATTTTGCCGTTCGGCATCAGGCGTTTCCTCCAGTACGGGGGGACCCGGTGTGGAACTTCCGGGTTGCGGGCGGGTTTCAGCGGTTGCCCCATTCGGCCATTGTCGAACTGGCGGCGTGTTCCGCAACCCCCATTTTTCGATCCCCTTCACGCCGCCCGACCTCACCGACCGGACGAACGACGAGGACGCCCATGCCGACCGCCGGACCCCGCATCTACAACCTGTTCCCGCTGCTCGCCGGTTCCACCCGCGACTGGGCAGGCCATCTCCCGCGGATACAGGGAATGGGTTTCGACTGGGTGTTCCTGAACCCGATCCATTATCCGGGCTTCTCCGGCAGCCTCTACGCGGTGAAGGACCCCTACCGTCTGCACGACGTGGTGCAGGGCGGGCAGGGCGAACCGGCGGACGAGCTTCTGCGCCGCTTCGTGGATCAGGCGCGCGACCACGGCGTGTCGGTGATGCTGGACCTCGTCGTCAACCACACCGCCCGTGACGCGCTGCTGGTGGGCGAGCATCCCGACTGGTTCCTGCGCGAGGCGGGCGGGGATCTGCGGAGCCCGCGCGCGGTGGACCCGGTGGACCCGTCCAAGGTGACGGTGTGGGGTGATCTCGCCGAGCTGGACTATGGCCGGGCCGAGGCGCGGGCCGGGTTGATCGACTATTGGGGCCGCTATCTGCGTCATTACGTAGCACTGGGGGTGAAGGGTTTCCGCTGCGACGCCGCCTATCAGGTGCCGGCCGAGGTGTGGGCGGATCTGATCGGCCGCGCGCGGGAGGTCGACCCGGAGGTGGTCTTCTTCGCGGAGACGCTGGGCTGCACCGTCGATCAGGTGCGCGACCTGCGCGGGGCGGGTTTCGACTTCCTGTTCAATTCCGCCAAATGGTGGGACTTCAAGTCGGATTGGCTGCTGGAGCAGTACGACACCTACCGCTGGATCGCTCCCACCGTCGCCTTCCCGGAAAGCCATGACACCGACCGGTTGGCCGCCGAGGTGGGCAGCCAGGACAGCGAGCGGCTGGCCCGGCATCTGAAGATGCATTACCTGTTCGCCGCCGGCTTCTCGACCGGCGTCATGGTGCCGGTCGGCTACGAATACGGCTTCACCCGCAAGCTGGACGTGGTCAACACCCGGCCGGAGGATTGGGAGGAGCCGAAGCTCGACCTCACCGGCTTCATCGGCGCGGTCAACGCCATGAAGCGCGACACCCCGTCGCTCAACGTGGAGGGGCCGCAGCGCCGCATCACCGCCCCGCACAACCCCGTGATGGGGCTGATGCGCACGGTGAACGGCGGGGCGGAGGGCTGCTCCGTCCTGCTGCTGAACCCGGACGAGACCCGCACCCACAGCATCGACGCCGGTCCGCTGATGGCGGAAACCGGCGGCGCCTACGACGGCTTCGAGGACGTGACGCCGGAGGCCGAGCCGTTGTCCTTCGAGCCCGGCCAGACCCTTACCCTGCGCCCGCTCGAACTGCGGCTGTTCCGCGGCCGTGCCGAAGCCACGCGCCCGGTGGAGATCCGTGGCGCCGACAAGGACGCCGAGGCGAAGGCCTGGATGGACGAGATCGCCACCCACCGGATCACGGTGGAGGCGGTCTATCCGGAACTCGACGGCGGGCGCTTCCCGGTCAAGCGGGTCGTCGGCGACCTGATGGAGGTGTGGGCCGACATCTTCACCGACGGCACCTTCGTGCTGGCGGGCGAGGTGTTGTACCGCGCGGCGGACGAGACGGACTGGACCCGCGCGCCCATGGTCTTCCACGACAACGACCGCTGGGTCGGCCGTGTGCCGCTGACCCGCAACAGCCGTTACACCTACACGGTGGAAGGTTGGCGCGACGTGTGGGAAAGCTGGCGCGCCGACTTCGTGAAGAAGAACGACGCCGGCCTGGATGTTTCGCTGGAGCTGATCGAGGGGCGGGAGTTCGTCGAGCAGTCCGCCGCCAAGGCGCAAGGGGAGGGCAGGGCCGTCCTCCAGGCCGTGGTCGACCGCATGAAGGCGCTGACCGGGCCGGAGCTGACCGCCTATGCGCTGTCGGACGAGCCGCGCGCGGCGATGAAGGCATACGGGGAACGGCCGTACCTGTCCTGCTACCACCGCCAATTGGAGGTGTATGTGGACCGCAAGGCGGCGGTCTTCTCCGCGTGGTTCGAGATCTTCCCGCGCTCCGCCTCCCCCGACCCGACGCGGCCCGGCAACTTCGACGACGTGATCGGCCTGCTGCCGATGGTGCGGGAGATGGGCTTCGACGTTCTGTACTTCCCGCCCATCCACCCCATCGGACGCTCCTTCCGCAAGGGGCGGAACAACACGCTGAACGCCGGCCCGGACGACCCCGGCGTGCCTTACGCCATCGGCGCCACCGAAGGCGGGCACGACGCCATCGACCCGATGATCGGCGATTTCGACGGCTTCCGCCGGCTGGTAAAGGAGGCGCACCGCCACGGGCTGGAGATCGCGCTGGACTTCGCCATCCAGTGCTCCCCCGACCATCCCTGGATCCGCCAGCATCCGGAATGGTTCTATTGGCGCCCGGACGGCAGCATCCGCTACGCCGAGAACCCGCCCAAGAAGTACCAGGACATCGTCAACGTCAGCTTCTACCGAAAATCCTACCCGGACCTGTGGTACGCGCTGCGCGACGTGGTGCTGTTCTGGTGCCGGGAGGGCGTGCGCATCTTCCGCGTGGACAACCCGCATACCAAGCCATTCCCCTTCTGGGAATGGATGATCCGCGAGGTGCAGGACCAGTACCCCGACGCCCTCTTCCTCGCCGAAGCCTTCACCCGGCCCAAGCTGATGCAGCGCCTTGCCAAGGTCGGCTACACCCAGTCCTACACCTACTTCACCTGGCGCAACAGCAAGCAGGAGCTGACCGAGTACCTGACGGAGCTGACGCAGACCGAGCTGCGCGAGTACATGCGCCCCAACTTCTTCCCCAACACCCCCGACATCCTGCCCCCGATCCTGACCCGGGGCGGGCGGCCCGCGCACATGTCGCGGGCGGTGCTGGCAGCGACCCTGTCGTCCGTCTACGGCCTCTACGGCCCCTACATCCTGTGCGAGGCGAAGGCGTACCCCGGCAAGCAGGAGTACAACCACTCCGAAAAATACGAGATTCGTCACTGGGATTGGGACCAGCCCGGCAACATCCGCGACTACATCACGCGCCTGAACCACATCCGCAAGGAAAACCCGGCGCTGCACACCCTGACCAACCTGCGCTTCTACCCCGCGCACGACGACAACATCCTGTATTACGGCAAGATGACCGCGGCGAAGGACAACTTCGTCCTGATCGCCGTCAACCTCGACCCGCACAACGGCCACGGCGGCACCATCGAGGCGCCCTTGTGGGAATTCGGCCTGCCCGATCATGCCCATCTGGAGGTCGAGGATCTGCTGACCGGCCACCGCTTCACCTGGGTCGGCAAGTACCAGCATGTGTGGCTGGACCCGAACGCCAACCCGTGTGCGATCTGGCGGGTGCGGCCACCGGGGGCGTAGGGGGACGTTCCTGCCGGAATGCCCCCACCCGGCCGCTTCGCGCCCACCCTCCCCCGCTTCGCAGGGGAGGGTTTTTTGTTTCTCCCTCCCCCGCCCAGCTCTCGGCGAAGCGGAGCTTCGCCTGACGCTGTCAGCGCAAGCTCCGCTTGCGCGAGAAACGGGGGAGGGTCGGGTTGGGGGCTAACCTCCGTATCCACCTCTCCCCTGCGACGAACGCCCGTCCCGGCTGTTGAACCCCACAACCAACCACCAGCAAAAGTGGGAACCATGCTGAAACGGATCACGGTCGATGAGGTGAAGCGCGCCGCCGATCTTGCGGAGGAGGCGCGCACCGAGCGGGAGAGTTTCCTGGCCGGCATGCGCAACATCGATCTGGGCGACCAGGAGGACGAGCGCGGCTCGCGCAACCCCACCGATCTCGACGCCCTCGACATCATGCCCGACGGCGCCAGCGCCGCGCTGGACGAGTTGCAGGGCTTCCTGTCCGGTCTCGACGCCGAGCAGCGGGTGGAGCTGCGGGCGGTCATGCTGGTGGGGCGCGGCGACTACGCGGGCAACCAGTGGGACACGGCGCTCGACGACGCCGGCCGGCCGCCGGACGCCAGCGATTACCGCGACATCGCGGAGAAGGTGCAGCTTCGCGAGTATCTGATGAAGGGTCTGTACGAGCTGGACCTGCTGACGCGGGGGGCGTCGTGAGCGCGCGCGCCGGCGCCGGCCCGGCGGAACGCTACGCGACCATCCTGACCGGTGCGGCGCTGGCCTTCGCGGGGCTGCGCCGCGGCGACCCGGTCGGGGCGCTGGTCGCCACCGCCGGAGGCGGGCTGTTCCTGGCCGGGGCTGCCGGCGTGTCGCTGCTGGAGCGGACGGGGGCCGGGGCGCTTGCCGCCAACCTCGGCCAGGACGCCGTCGGGCTGCTGCCGGTGGCGGACGAGCCGGTGAAGGTGCAGGCCAACGTCACCATCCTGGCGCCGGCGCAGACGCTGTTCCGCTTCTGGCGCAACTTCGCCAACCACCCCAAGCTGTTCCCCCACCTGGAGCGGGTGGAGATCGAGGACGCCCGGCATTCCACCTGGATCGCGCGCGGTCCCGGCGGAGCCGAGATCCGCTGGCGGTCGGAGGTGGACGGCGAGCACGAGGACGCCCTCCTGTCCTGGCACACGCTGGAGGGGGCGGAGTTGCCGCACCGCGGCTCCGTCCTGTTCCTGCCCGCACCCGGCGAGCGCGGCACGCAGGTGCGCCTCACGCTGATCTACCACCCGCCGGGCGGGGCGGGGGGCCGTGCGGTGGCGCGGCTGTTCGGGGCGTCGCCGGAGCGGCAGGCGGGCGAGGCGCTGCGCCGGCTGAAGCGGCTGACGGAGACCGGCTCGCTCCCCACCATCGAGGGACAGCCGCATGGCAGTCGCGGGCTGCGGGAGTTGGTCGGATGATGCGGGCGCTCTGCTACAACGGCGTGAACGACCTGCGGGTCGAGCGGGTGCCGTACCCGAAAATCCTCGATCCGAAGGACGCCATCGTGAAGGTGTCGCTGTCCTCGGTCTGCGGGTCGGATCTGCACCTGCTCGACGGTTACGTTCCTACCATGAAGCCCGGCGACATCATCGGCCACGAGTTCCTGGGCGAGGTGGTGGAGAAGGGGCCGGAGGTGCGCCGCCTCAACCGCGGCGACCGGGTGATCACCGTCTCGGTCATCGGCTGCGGCGAGTGCTGGCACTGCCGGCACGACCAGTGGTCGCTGTGCGACAACTCCAACCCGCAGCCGGACTGGACGGAGACGGCCTACGGGCAGTGCGGCGCCGGCATCTTCGGCTACAGCCACGCCTTCGGCGGCTACGCCGGCAGCCACGCCGAATACATCCGCGTGCCCTACGCCGACCATGGCTGCTTCGCGGTGCCGGAGGGGGTGAGCGACGAGCAGGCCGTCTTCGTGTCCGACGCGGTGCCCACCGGCTACATGGCGGCCGACATGGCCAACATCCGGCCGGGCGACATCGTGGCGGTGTGGGGCTGCGGCGGGGTCGGGCAGATGGCGATCCGCGCGGCCTGGCTGCTGGGCGCCGAGCAGGTGATCGGCATCGACCGGCTTCCCGACCGGCTGCGGCTGGCCCAGATCAAGGCGGGAGCGGAGCCGCTGGACTTCACCCGCGTGGACATCCACGACGCGCTGATGGCGATGACCGGTGGCCGTGGGCCGGACGTCTGCATCGACGCCGTGGGCATGGAAGCGGACGACGACGCCGGCAGTGTGCAGAGGCTCTACGACCGCACCAAGCAGGCGCTGCGGCTGGAAACGGATCGGGCCATGGTGCTGCGGCAGATGATCCGCGCCTGCCGCAAGGGCGGCACGCTGTCCATCGTCGGCGTCTATGGCGGGGTGATCGACAAGTTCCCCATGGGGGCGGCCATGAACAAGGGCCTGACCTTCCGCATGGGGCAGCAGCACGGGCAGGCCTATGTGAAGCGCCTGTTCGATCACATCGCCAAGGGCGAGCTCGACCCCTCCTACCTGATGACCCACCCGATGGCGCTGGACGACGGGCCGGAGGGCTACCGTCTGTTCAAGCACAAGGCCGATTCCTGCCTGCGCGCGGTGTTCCGGCCGTGACCGGCCCGCGCGCCGCCCCTGCGGCAACCCGCCGCAAGCCGCATTGACATCCCCGCGGTTGCACATCCATCCTCCTCGTCACGGGGAAGCGCCTCCCAACGAAAAGGCCGGACCACAAAAAACCGTGGCCGGCGCACAGGAGGTCACATGGTGGAGCAGGGGATGGGGGTGCGGCCGAAAGCGTCGGCCGCGGGCGTCACCTACAACGCGGTGGACGCCGGTTACTTCGAAAAGCGCGGGCTGACCCGCTACGCGGGTGTCTGGTCGCTTTGGGCACTGGGGGTCGGGGCGGTGATCTCCGGCCATTTCTCGGGCTGGAACCTGGGGCTTGCCGCGGGCGGCTTCGGCGGCATGGCGATCGCCACCGCCATCATCATGTGCATGTATCTGGGGCTCTGCTTCTCGCTGGCGGAAATGTCGCCGGCGCTGCCGCACACCGGCGGGGCCTATTCCTTCGCGCGCACGACCATGGGGCCATGGGGCGGCTTCGTCACCGGGCTGGCCGAGAACATGGAGTTCGTGCTGACGCCGGCCGTCATCGTCTTCTTCATCGGTTCCTACCTCGGCGGCATCTTCGAAACCGGGCCGGGATTCCAGCCGGTGTGGTGGATCGGCTGCTACATCCTGTTCGTGACGCTGAACCTGATCGGGGTGGATCTGTCCTTCCGGGTGTCGCTGGTGGTGACGCTGGCCGCACTCGCCATCCTCGCCGTCTTCTGGATCAGCGCCATCCCATTGTTCGACTTCTCCCGCTGGTCGCTGAACATCGGGGTTGGGCCGGACGGAGCGCCGGTGCAACTGCCGGACGGCGGCGGGACATTCCTGCCCTTCGGCATCGGCGGGGCGCTGGCGGCGCTGCCCTTCGCGGTCTGGCTGTTCCTCGCCATCGAGCAGTTGCCGCTGGCGGCGGAGGAGTCGGTCGATCCCAAGCGTGACATGCCGAAGGGGCTGATCCTCGGCATCTTCACGCTGATCTTCTCCGCCTTCATGGTGCTGTTCCTGAACACCGGCATTCCCAACGGGGCCTTCGCGCTGTCCAGCTCGGGCGAACCGCTGCTCGACGGCTTCAAGGCCATCTACGGGGCGGACACCGCGAAGATCCTGGCGCTGATCGCGGTGATCGGGCTGATCGCCAGCTTCCACACCATCATCTTCGCCTATGGCCGGCAGATCTACTCGCTGTCGCGCGCCGGCTACTTCCCGACCTTCCTGTCGGTCACCCACGGCACGCGCCGCACGCCGCATGTGGCGCTGGTGGCCGGGGCGCTGGTCGGGCTGGCGGTGCTGCTGGTGGTGTGGGTCGTGGCGGGGGAGGCGGGCGGCGCCTTCATCGGCGGCACGCTGCTCAACATGGCGGTGTTCGGGGCGATGATCAGCTACATGATGCAGGCGACCGCCTTCATCCGCCTGCGGCTGCACTTCCCGCACATCGAGCGCCCCTACCGCAGCCCGCTCGGGATCGCCGGGGCGGCCGTGACCATCGTCGTCGCCGCGGTCACCATCTACTACCAGCTCCTCGACCCCGTCTACCGGGCGGGCGTGATCGGCGCGGCCATCTGGTACGCGCTGGGGATCGGCTACTTCGCCGCCGTCGGCCGCCACAAGCTGGTGCTGTCGCCGGAGGAGGAGTTCGCCATGAGCGGCGGCCGGTCGCATTGACCCCCTCTCCCGCCCCCGGCGGGAGAGGGAAGGGGCCCGCGCGAAGCGTGGGAAGGGTGAGGGCTGGGATTTTCGGGAAGACCGTGCCCTCACCCTCCCTCTTCCGCCGGAGGCGGGAGAGGGCTTGCCATCACACCGCGATCGTCCCGAACAGCCGCTCCCGGTCGTCGGCGTTGGCGGCGGAGCCGGTGAACACCACCTGGCCGCGCTCGATGGCGTAGAAGCGGCTGGTCACCGCGATGGCGCGGTGGACGTTCTGCTCCACCAGCAGGATCAGCAGCCCCTGGTCGCGGAGCGTGGTGATGATCCCGAAGATCTCGTCCACGATCATCGGCGCCAGCCCCTCGGTCGGCTCGTCGATCAGCAGCACGCGCGGGGCGCCCACCATGACGCGGGCCATGGCCAGCATCTGCTGCTCGCCGCCGGACAGGGTGGTGCCCATCTGGGCGCGGCGCTCCTTCAGGCGGGGGAAGCGCTCCAGCACCCGGTCCAGCGCCTCGCGCTTTTCGGAGCGCGAGCGGCCGGCGGTCTGGTGCAGGCCGAGCTCCAGATTTTCCAGCACGCTGAGGCCGGGAAAGATGCGCCGGTCCTCCGGCACGATGCCCAGGCCCATGCGGCAGATGCGGTCGGCCGGCCGGCCGCCGATATCCGCCCCGTCCAGCCGGATGCTGCCGGAGGTCGGGCGGACCCAGCCGGCGATGGTCTTGATGATGGTGGTCTTGCCCACGCCGTTGCGGCCGAACAGGCTCACCACCTCGCCGGCGGCGCCGGTGAGGGTGACGCCCTGGAGCACGTGGCTGAGGCCGTAATGGGCGTGCAGGTCGGTGATCTCCAGCATGGTGTCACGCGTGCCCGAAATAGGCGGCCTGGACGGCCGGGTCGGCGCGCACCACGGCCGGCGCGCCCTCGGCCAATTTGCGGCCCTGGTGCATGACCACGACGTGGTCGGACAACGCCATGACGACGCCGATGTCGTGCTCGATCAGCAGCACCGTCATCTCGCCCGCCAGGCGCCGGATCATGTCGGCGGTCTCGGCGGTGTCGCCGTGGCTCATGCCCTGGGTCGGCTCGTCCAGCAGCAGCACCCGCGGGCGGGCGGCCAGCGCCACCGCGATCTCCAGCCGTCGCTGCTCGCCGTGCGACAGGTTGCCGGCGAGCTCCTGCGCCTTGGCGGTCAGGCCGAAACGGTCCAGCAGCTCCTCGGCCCGGTCGAGCGCGCGGGCGCTGCGGCGGGTGGGCAGCAGCGCTTTCAGCGGCGTCTCGTGGATCTGCGCGGCGAGCCGCAGATTCTCGAAGACCGGCAGCTCGAAGAACAGGTTGGTGATCTGGAAGGAGCGGGCGAGGCCGGCGGCCAGCAGCCGGTACGGCGGTTGTCCCGTCACGTCGCGGCCGTCCAACTGCACCCGGCCCGCGGTCGGGCGGATGGCGCCGCTGATCAGGTTGAACAGGGAGCTCTTGCCCGCCCCGTTCGGCCCGATCACCGAGGTGATGCGGCCGGGGGCGGCGTCGAAGCTCATGGCATTGACGGCGACCAGCGCGCCGAAATTGACGGTCAGGTCGCGCACGGACAAGGCGGCGGTCATCGCGGGCTCTCCGATCCCGAAAGGCGGCGTTGCAGCCAGGGGCGTACGGCGCCCACCAGCCCCTTGGGCATGACCACGACCGACAGCATGAACAGCACGCCGATGACGATCAGGTGATGCTCGGTCCAGGTGCCGACGACGGAGCGCAGCGCGGTCAGCAGCACGCTGCCGACGACAGGCCCGATCAGCGTGCCCACCCCGCCGACGATCACGGTGATCACCGCGTTGCCGGAGGTCTGGAAGAACAGCAGCTCCGGCGACACGAAACCGCGCAGCATGGGGTAGAGCGCGCCGGCCAGCGCCGCGACGTTGGCGGCCAGCACATAGGCCAGCATCCGGTGGACCAGCGGGTTGAAGCCCAGGAAGGGCACGCGCTTCTCGTTGGCGCGGATGGCGATCAGCGTGCGGCCGAACGGCGCGTCCATCAGATAGGCGAGCCCCGCGTACAGCAGCGCCACCAGCGCCAGCACCAGCAGGAAGAAGCCGGCCGGGTTGGCGGCGTCCACGGTGGCGAAGCCGAGCGGGATGGTGATCTCCGGCACGCCGATCAGCCCGTCCGACGCGCCCAGCTCGCGCGTGTTGTAGACGACCTTGGCGACCACCTGCGCCAGCCCGAAGGTGATGAGCGCGAAATACACCCCCTTCACCCGGTTGGCGATCAGGCCGCCGACCGTGCCGGCCAGCGTGGTCACCACCAGCGTCGCCCCCATGGCAAGCCAGAAGGACGCGGCCACGTCGCGCAGGATGACGGCCGAGGTGTACGCGCCCACCCCGAACCACAGCGCCTGCCCCAGCGAGAGGAGCCCGGTGTAGCCCAGCAGGATGTCGACGCTCATCGCCAGCCCGGCGAAGATCAGCGCCTCGGTGGCGAGCCGCAGGTAGAAGCTGTCCCCGGCCCACCAGCCGAGCGCCCCCAGCGCCAGGGCGGCGGTGAAGAACAGGACCGCGATTGCGTGCACCGCGTCGCGGGCGCGGGGCAGGGTGGGGGCGGGTGCCCGGTCGATCAGCATGGCGGCGGCCCTCACGCGTTGCCGAGCCGGCCGAACAGACCCTGCGGTCGCACCATCAGGACCATCACCATGATCCCGAAGACGAGCGGGTCGGTCCACACCGGCGAGATGTAGAGGCTGGAGATCGCCTGCACCTGCGTCAGCAGGATGCCGGCGACAACCGCACCCTGGATCGACCCCATGCCGCCGACGATCACCACCGTGAAGGCCATCAGGATGAAGTCGCGCCCCATGGTGGGGAAGACGGAGTAGATCGGCGCCAGCAGCACCCCCGACAGCCCGGCCAGAGCCACCCCGAAGGCGAAGGTGCCGGAATAGACCGCGCGCACCGGCACGCCCAGCGAGGAGGCCATGTCCTTGTCGTAGGCCGCCGCCCGCACCATCGCGCCGAGGCGCGTGCGGAACACCGCCACCCAAACCGCCAGGATCAGCGCCGCGCCGAACAGGATCAGGAACAGCCGGTAGTTGGGCAGGAACACGCCCAGGATCTCGGTGCCGCCGGTGATCGGCATCGGCGGCTTCTGGGTGTTGGCGCCGAACACCAGCTTCAGCACATCCTCCAGGATCATGCCGAAGCCGAAGGTCAGCAGCAGCGTCAGGATGTGGCGCTCGCGGCTGTGGAACACGCGCTGGATCAGCGCCCGCTCCGTCAGCCAGCCGAGCGGCACCATCAGCAGCGGCACCAGCGCCAGCAGGATCCAGAAGTTCAGGCCCAAGGCGCCCAGCGCCAACGCCAGGAAGGCGCCGATGGCGTAGAATTCGCCATGCGCCATGTTGATGACGTCGAGCAGCCCGAAGATGATGGTCAGTCCCAGTGCCATCAGGATGACGGCGACGCCGAGGGACAGACCGTTCAGCACCTGTGGCGCCAGCACGAACTGCGTGTAATCCAGGAACTCGGCCATGGGAGACCTCATGCAAGCCCTCCCCCGCCGGGGCGGGGGAGGGATCCGGCTCAGAACTTCGTGCAGGCGTCCGGCCCGATGGCGGCCTCGCCCGGCACCGAGCCGACGATGGTGAACTTGCCCCCCGTGACGCGCACGGCGTACATGTCCTGCACCGCCTGGTGGTCACCGGCGCGCATGGTCTTGGTGCCCTGCGGCGTCGCCCACTGGATGCCTTCCATCGCCTTGCGTACGGACGCCGTGTCGGTGGCACCGGCCTTCTCGACCGCGGCCTTGTAGAAGTACAGCAGGCCGTAGCTGTCCGCGCCGTACAGGTCCGGGTCCTTGCCGTAGGCGGCGGTGAAGGCCTTGACGAAGGCCTTGTTGGCGGGCGTGTCGATCTCCGGCGAATAGCCCACACCGGTCACAAAACCCTCCGCCGCCTTGCCGATGGCGCCGATGTTCTGGGAGGTGACGGTGCCCGAGGCGCCGACCACCAGCAGGTTCTTCAGCAGCCCGTACTCCTCCATCTGCGACAGCAGGCGCACGGTGTCGTTGCCGGCGACCGAGGTGTACAGCACCGCCGGGCGCGAGGCGCGGAGCTGGCCGAAATACTGGGAGTAATCCTTGTTGTCGAGCGGCGCGAAGACCTCGCCGACTTCCGCCGAGCCCTTGTCGGTCGCGGCCTTCTTGAAGGCGGCGACGGTGGAGCGGCCCATCTCGTAGTCGGGGCCAAGGTAGAAGACCTTGCTCTTGGGCTTCTCCTTCGACAGCCACTCGGCCAGCGCCGCCGATTGCTGCCCGGCGCGGGCGTTGACGCGGAAGACGTTGGGCGAGCACTTGTCGGCGGTGATGCTGTCGGCGAAGGACACGGTGGTGGCGATCAGCCGGTCGTTGCGTTCCGCCACCTGACCCACCGCCAGAGTCGAGCCGGAATTGACGGTGCCGGTCAGGAAATCGACCTTGCCGACCTGGAACAGCTTCTCCGCCTTCTGCACGGCGACGGCGGGGTTGGCCTCCTCGTCCTCGAACATCAGTTCGAGCGGGCGGCCGGCGACGCCACCCGCCGCGTTGATCTCCTTCGCCGCCAGCTCCAGGCCCCAGCGGACCTGCTGGCCGATCGGCGTGTAGGTGCCCGACAGCGGCGTCACCACGCCGACGCGGATGGGCTCGGCAGCCAGCGCCGCGGTCGAGGCGGTGAGTAGCAGCGCGGCCGTCACGGCCGCCGTGGTCATCCTGGTCAACGGAACCTCCCCTGCTGTGATGTTGGTGGTTGGTGCTGGGCGTACACGTTGGCCCCCCTCCCGACCTCCCCCCGCTGGGCGGGGGGAGGAGAAGAGCCCTCCCCCGCCCAGCGGGGGAGGGTTGGGTGGGGGCTGGCCTCACTTGCCCGTGAAGACCGGCTTGCGCTTCTCGTGGAAGGACGCGACGCCCTCCTTGAAGTCCTCCGAGCCGCGCAGCCGGCCGTACGCCTGCCCCTCGATCTCGATGGCGCCGTTGACCGACACGTTGTTGCCGCTGTTCAGCACGCCCTTGATGGTGCGCTGGGCCAACGGGGAGAAACCGCGCAGCTCCTCCGCCAGCGCGTCAACGGTGGCCTCCAGCTCGGCGTCGGCGACGCACTCGGTCACGAAGCCCCACTCGGCGGCCTTCCGGCCGGGAATGCGCTTGGCGCGCATCACCATGTCCTTGGTGCGGGCGATGCCGATCATGTGCAGCAGGCGCGCCGAGCCGCCGGAGCCGGGGATCATGCCGATGCGCATCTCCGGCAGGGCGAACTGCGCGGTCTCCGACGCGATGCGGAAGTCGCAGGCCAGCGACAGCTCGAAGCCGACGCCGAAGCAGTAGCCGCGGACCTGGGCGATCACCGGCTTGCGGCAGCGCTCGGGGGCCGCGATGTTCCGGGCCAGCTCCGACACATGCTCGGGGCTGGCCTCCATGAAGCCGGCGATGTTGCCGCCGGAGGAGAAATTCGCCCCCTCCGCCCGCAGCACGATGACGCGCACGCGGTCGTCGGCGTCCAGCGTCTCGAACACGGCGCGGACTTGGTCGCGCTGGCGCATGGAAACGATGTTCATCGGCGGCCGGTGCAGCACGATGTCGGCGCGCTCGTGGGCCTCGTCGAACTCGACGCGGAAGCCGTCGAGCTCCTTGAGCAGGTCGGCGGCGAAGGAATAGGCGGTCATCGGAAACTCTCCTGTCACTGGGCGGCGTTCGGCCGCGCCAACTGGTCCGTCTGGAATTCGCCGGCCTGGAGCTTGCGGCGCAGGATCTTCCCCACCGGCGATTTCGGGATGTCCTGGAGGAACACGTACTCGCGGGGGCGCTTGAAGTTGGCGAGGCCGGAGCCGCGGCAATGGGTGTCCAAGGCTGCGGCGTCCACCGCACCTGTTCGCTTGACGAAGGCCACCACCTTCTGCCCCCAGCGCTCGTCGGGAAGGCCGGCGACCGCCACCTCCGACACCGCGGGGTGGAGCGACAGCACGCTCTCGATCTCCACGGGGGAGACGTTCTCGCCGCCGGTGATGATCATGTCGTCCACCCGGCCGGAGACGTACAGGTCGCCGTCGGCGTCGAAATACCCGGTGTCGCCGGTGAAGTACCAGCCGCCATGCAGCGCCTTGGCGTCCGCCTCCGGCCGGTTCAGGTAGCCCTCGAACGCCTCGTCGCCTTCGAGGTCGGCGATGATCTGCCCCTCCTCGCCCACCGCCGCGGTCTCGTCGGGATCGAAGGATCCCAGCTTGACCACCCGGATGCGCTGGTTCAGCGCCGCCCGCCCGGCGGAGCCGCATTTGGCCGCGGCGTCCTGGTTGATGGTGAAGGTGTAGACCTCCGACGAGCCGTAATGGTTGACGAACAGCTCCGGCCGGAAGGCGGCCTGGAGCCGCTTCAGCAGGCCGTCCGTCATCGGCGCCCCGGCGAAGCCCAGCTTGCGCACCGACGACACGTCCGTACGCGCGAACTCCGCGTGCGCCAGCAGGTCGTGGTAGAGCGTCGGCACCAGATACAGGCAGGTCAGCCGCTCCGCCGCGATCAGCTCCAGCGCTTGGCCGGCGTCGAAGCGGGGCTGGCAGACGAAGCAGCCGTCGATCAGCGCCATGGACAGCAGCGAGCGCACACCCATGGTGTGGTAGAGCGGCATGACGCCCAGCGTGCGCTCGCCCCGCGCGTAGCAGTTCTGCGCCACATGGGCGACCGCCGCCGCGCGCTCCGTCCGGTGCCGGCGCGGCACGCCCTTGGGCTTGCCGGTGGTGCCGGAGGTGTAGAGCAGCAGCGAGATGTCCTCCGCCGACGCGCGCGGTGCTGCGGGCGCGGGGTCCGTGGCCAGCAGCGCGTCGAACCCGTGGGTGCCGCCGGGAGCGTCGTCAACCGCCACGCGCGGGATGGCGCGTGCCGCCGCCGACGCCGCCACCTCGTCGGCCGACACGTCCTGGAAGACCAGCAGCCGGGCCGAGGCGTTGGGCAGGCAGTAGTCGAGCTCCTCCGCCTTGATGCGCCAGTTCAGCGGCGCGATGGTGAGGCCGGCGATCTGGCAGGCCCAATGGATGGTCGCCATCCGCCAGGTGTTCTGCAGCGCGGTGGCGATGCAGTCGCCGGGCTTCAGGCCCAGCGCGTCGAAGGCGCCGACGAGACGACGCACGCGCACGTCCCACTGCGCGTAGGTCAGGCGTACGTCCCCGTCCACGATGGCGAGCGCCCGCGGGCTGCGCTCGACGGTGGCGAGGAAACTGCGGCCAAGGTCAAACATGAACGGACTCCGTGGTCTGGCCGGTCACATCCATCACCGCACGGACGATGGCGGCGTAGCCGGTGCAGCGGCACAGATGGCCGCTCAGCATGTCTCGCAGCTCCGCCTCGGTCGGCTTCGGCACCCGCACCAGCCAGTCGGCCAGCGACATCAGGATGCCGGCGGTGCAGAAGCCGCATTGCAGGGCGTGGTGGCGGTGGAAGGCGTCCTGTAGCGCGGTCATCCGCCCCTCGCGGGCGAGGCCCTCCACCGTGTCCACCCGGCGGCCGTCCACCTGCACGGCCAGCGTCAGGCAGGCGCGCTGGGCGACGCCGTCGATGCGTACGGTGCAGGCCCCGCACACCCCGTGCTCGCACCCCACGCGGGTGCTGTGCGCGCCCAGCTCGTGACGCAGGAAGTCGCTCAACAGCGTGCGCGGGTGGGCGTGACCGGTGCGCGGCTGTCCGTTCAGCGTGATGGTGACGGGATGCCGGGTCCCGGCGGCGAGCGCCGTCATGGCGTCAACTCCGTTTGGGCGTCTTCGATGACCGCGCGGCCGAGGCGGCGGACGAGGGTGCGGCGGTAGGTGGCGGTGGCGTGCTGGTCGTCGTCCCCGCCGAGGTCCCAGGCGAAGGCGTTCAGCGCCTCGTCCAGCGCCGCCCCTTCCAACCGCGGCCAGTCGCGGGCGGTCGGGCGGTCGGCCACCCCGCCGACGGAGAGCCGGATGCGGTCCGCCTCCACCGTGGCGGCGAGCGCGGTGATGGCGAAATCGCCGTGCCGCATGCCCATTTCGCGGAAGCCGTACGCGGCACCGGGCTTGCGCAGGCGGAAGCGTACGGCCTCCACGATCTCGTCGGCGGCGCGCGCCGTGGTCAGCGGCCCGATGAAGAAGCCGGAGGCCGGCACCGTCCGCCGCTTGCGGGCGGAGCGCAGCACCACCTCCCCCTCCAGCGCCACGAGGCAGAGCGGGATTTCGGCGCTGGGATCGGCGTGGGCGACGGAGCCGCCGACGGTGCCGCGGTTGCGCGTCTGGAAATGCCCGACCCAGGGCAGGGCGGCGGCCAGCAGCGGCGCTTCCGTGGCCAGGGTGGGACGGGCCAGCAGCTCGTTCTGGGTGACCGCGGCGCCCACCGTCAGCCAGCCGTCCGCCACCTCCACCCGGCGCAGCTCGGGCAGGGCGGAAAGGTCGATCAGCGTGCGCGGGGTGACCAGCCGCATGTTCAGCATGGGCATCAGCGACTGCCCGCCGGCGATCAGCCGGGCGTCGTCGCCGCCCGCCGCCAGGGCGGCCAGCGCGTCGGCGACCGTGGCGGGGCGGAGATAGTCGAAGGGTGCGGGCTTCATGGGCGGATTCCCAGCAGGCGCAGCAGCCGCGCCAGAAGCGACGGGCGCTCGGGTACCGCCTCCGGCCCGCCGGCGCGCGCGATCAGCTTGTCGAAGAACTGGCCGATGATCAGGCGCGCGGCGCTGTCCAGCATGCGCCCGCCGACCGCGGCCACCTTGCCGCCGACCTCCGCCGTGTATCGGTAGGTGACCAGCGTGCCGTCGCCGTGCCGTTCGAGCGTCACATGGCCGCTGCCGCGACCGGTGCCGAGCGCGCTGCTACCGCTGCCGGATAGGGTCAGGGAGTTGGGCGGGTCGAGGTCGCTCAAGGCCACCTCCGCCACATAGCGCCCGCGGACGGGGCCGACGCCGACCACCACCTCCGCCCGGTAGGCGTTGGGGCCGACGAGGTCCAGCGCCTCGCACCCCGGCAGCAGGGCCGCCAACTCCTTGGGGTCGAGCAGGATGGCCCAAACCTGTTCGGGCGTGGCGGGAACGGCGCGGCTTCCCTCGCCGGTCAGGCCGCGGCCACCGGGCTTGCCGGTTGCGGCAGCGGGCCGGGCGGGCGCGGTGGAGCCGGCGGGGCGGGGCGGCTCCTCCCCGTGGATCAGGGCGGCGACGCGGTGGGGGGTGAGGGGTAGGGTCACCGTCTCCACCCCCAGCGCGTCGGCCACCGCGTTGGCGAGGCAGACCGGTGTGCTCATGCAGTTGCCCTCGCCCACGCCCTTCGCACCCAGCGGCGTGACGGGGGAGGGGGATTCGCGGTGCAGGATCACCGGCACCGGTACCTCGCAGGCGGTCGGGACGAGGTAGTCGGCGAAAGTGCCGGACAGGAAGCGCCCATCGTCGCCGTAGGCGTATTCCTCGTACAGCGCGGCACCCACCGCATGGGCGAAGCCGCCCTGGATCTGCCCCTCCGCCAGGAGCGGGTTCAGGATGCGGCCGGCGTCGTGCATGGTGACATAGCGGTCGATGCGCACGCGGCCGGTGTCGCGGTCGACCTCCACCCCGCAGAAGTCGATGATGAAGCCGTAGCAGGCGGAGCTGTTGATGTGGTCGGCGTCGGTCGGCGCCTTCAGCGGCTCCGGCGTCCAGAACACGGTCTCGCGCAGCGCCGCCTCCTGCCCGTCGGGCAGGGTGCCGGGCGACCAGTGCCCCGCCGCGGCGACGCGGGAGAAGGACAGCGCGTTGTCCGGGTTGCCGGCGGCGAACACCTTGCCCCCGGCGAACACCAGCTCCTCCGCCGCCACGTTCAACTGTGGGGCTGCCAGCCGCGCCATGCGGTCGCGCAGGCGGGTGGCGGCGAGGTGGGCGGTGCCGGCGACCGCGCCGGCGAAGCGGCTGGAGTAGTTGCCGGCGGCGATGGACCAGGCGTCCTTTGCCGTGTCGAAGTCGGTGACGACGGTGATCTGCTCCATCGGCAGCCCGAACACGTCGGCCGCCACCTGGGCCAGCACCGTGCGGTGACCCTGGCCCTGCGGCACCGATTCGACGCTGACCGACACGCCGCCGGTGGGGTCCACGGCGACGGTGGCCGACGCCTGCGCCCCGTTCTTGGGGCCTGCCTTGCGCCGCTCCTCCGCCGTCAGGACGGTGGTGATGTAGCCCATGTTGGAGACGGACGGCTCCACCACCGCGGCGTAGCCGATGCCGTAGAGCCGCCCCTCCGCGCGGGCGGCGTCGCGCTTGGCCTTCAGCCCCTCGAGGTCGCCGCGCTCCACCGCCTCCTCCAGGCAGGCGTGGAAGTCGCCGCTGTCGAGGCTACCGCCCGACGCGGTGGCGTGGGGCATGGCGGCTGCGGGCACGAGGTTCCGGCGGATGACGTCGAGCGGATCGAGCCCAAGCTCCACCGCCACCCGGTGCATCAGCCGCTCCAGCCCGTAATAGAGCTGCCCGCCGCCGAAGCCGCGGTTCAGGCCGGTCGGGGTCTTGTTGGTCAGGACGATGCGGTTGACCACCGACAGCGTGGGGATGTCGTAGGCGCCGGTCAGGTTGCCGTGGTTGCGGTAGAGCGATGCCGGCTCGGGTGCCCGCAGGTAGGCGCCGCAATCCTCCGTCTGCTCCATGCGCAGCGCCAGCACGCGGCCGTCCGCTGCGACCGCCGCCTCCAGCGCCATCCGGCGGGCGGTGGCCGACGTGGCGGCCATCAGGTGCTCCAGCCGGTCCTCCACCCACTTGACCGGGCGGCCGGTGGCGCGCGCGCACACCCCCATCAGGACGATATAGGGGAACACCGCCTGCTTGTTGCCGAAGCTGCCGCCGGAATGGGGCGGCGATTTCAGCCGCAGCTTCGATCCCGGCACCTTCAGCGCGCGGGCCATCACCGGGTGCACGGCGAAGGGGCCGGAGAAGTTTGACAGCACCTCGTACCCGCCCTCCGCCGCGTCGAAGTCGGCGAGAACGACGAAACACTCCATCGGCGTGCAGGAGTTGCGCGGGAACTCCACCTCGACCGACACGCGCCAGTTGGCGGCGGCGAAGGCGCCGTCCACGTCGCCGTAGGTGAAGTCGCGCCGGTTCACGAGGTTGGAGCCGAGTGCGGGGTGCAGCGGCTCGGACGCGGCGTCGAACGCCTGGTCGAAGGTCATGACCGGCGGCAGCGGGCGGTAGCGCGCCCCGATCCGGTCCAGCGCGTCCTCCGCCACATAGCGGCTGTCGGCCAGCACCACCGCCACCGGCTCGCCGACATAGCGCACGCGATCGACGGCCAGGCACCAATGCTCCATCGGCGCCTTCACGCCGACCAGGAAGGGGCTGGAGAAGCGCTTCGCCTCCTCCCCTGTGATCACCGCCGCCACGCCGGGCACGGTCCGCGCCGCCGCCGTGTCGATGCCCAGCAACTCCGCGTGCGCGTGGGGGGAGCGCAGGATCGCCGCGTGCAGCGTGCCCGGCTTCACCGGCAGATCGTCGGCGTAGCGCGCGCTGCCGGTCAGCAGCGCGGCGTCCTCCACCCGCGGTACCGGGCGGCCGACATAGCCGTGTTGTGTGGGGATCGCTGTCATCGCCTTCCTCTCGAACGGGGGAAGGCTACCGCGGGGGGAGCGAAACCCCGTTACCGGGGAGTGTCGCGATTTACCCTACAGTCTCATTTTCGGCGGAGGGCGCAGTTTGGGGCGCAAACGAAAACCGCGGCGCCGGTGGGGCGCCGCGGTGCCGATTGCCGTCCCGTTGATGGCGGGCGCGGTTTGCTTTTCAGCGGTCGCTCAGTGCCGTCAGGTCGGTCCGGTAGGACCGTTCGAGCAGGTCGCGCCGGCGCAGCGTGCCGAAGCGCGAGCGGGGGATGTCGTTGACGATCACGTACTCGCCGGGCCGCGGCACGCCCGCCTCCCGGCAGACCCGGTCGAGTGTGGCCAGCTCGATGGTGTGGTCGAGCCGCAGGAAGGCGATCAGGCGCCGCTCCCCGCGGCAGCCGGGCACCGCGGCCACGACGGCGTCGCGCACCGCGCCGTGCCGGCGCAAAACCGCTTCCACCGCCGCCGGGGGCACCAGCGTGCCGTCCGTCGCCTCGATCAGGTCGCGGACCCGGCCGGTGACGAACAGCTCACCGTCCTCGTCGCGGTAGCCGGTGTCGCCGCTGCGGAACCAGTCGCCCATCAGGGCGGCGGCCTCGGCCTCCGGCCGGCGCCAGTAGCCGGCGAAGGCGCTGCCGCCCAGCCGGATCAGCAGTTCCCCCTCGGCGCCGGCGGGCAGATCCTCCTCCGCACCGGTGGCGCCGGTGGCCCCAGTGGAGACGATGCGGATGCGCTGGTCGCGCAAAGGCCGCCCGACCGATCCCGGCTTGGCCGCCGGGTCGCGGCGCAGCGCCGCGACGCTCACCTCCACAGTGCCGTAATGGTTGGCGAGCGCCGCGCCGCCGGCGCGCCGCCCGATCTCCGCCAGCAGCCGCTCGGGTGCCGGGGCGCCGACCACGCCGATGCGGCGCAGGCCGGCCAGGGCGGCGTCCGCCGCGTCCGCCTCCGCCAGCACGGCGTCGAGCAGGGGCGGTGGCAGGTAGAGGGCGGTCACCCCCTCCCGCTCGATCAGGTGCACCGCCTCCGCCGGGTCGAAGCGTCGCAGGCAGACATAGGTCCCGGCCACCAGCGCCATCGCCAGCAGCGCCCGGATGCCGATGGGATGGCAGAGCGGCACGGCGCCCAGCGTGCGCTCCCCGGCGGCGTAGCCGCTTTCCGCCACATGGGCGCGGGTTGCCTGCCATTCGGCCGCCTGGCTGCGCAGCACGCCCTTGCCGGCATCGGTGGTGCCGGCGGTGTAGACCAGCGCCGAGACGGCGGCACCCAGCCCGCCGGCCTGGCCGATCTCACCGGCCTCCAGCAGCGTCGGAAAGGGTGTGGCGCCGTCCGCCCCGCCGCCGGTCGCATCGATCGCCAGCCGATACGCCCCGCCGATCGCGGAAGCATCCAGTAGAGCGGCGGAGGCGGCATCGACGGCGACGGCGGCGGGCTCCACCTCCGCCAGCAGGGTGCGCAGGGTGGCCGGGCTTTCGTCGGTGTCGAGCGGCACGATGGCGAAGCCGCCGATCTGGCAGGCCCAGTGCAGCACCACCGCCTCCCACCGGATGGGCAGCAGGGTGACCAGCCGGTCGCCCGACCGCAGGCCCAGCCGGGCAAGCCCCGCGGCGGTCCGCCGCGCCAGCCGGTTGAGCCGCGCGTAATCCAGCCGCAACGTGCCGTCCACCACAGCCGTGGCGGTCGGCGCCTTGGCGGCGGCCGTTGCCAGGACCAGGGCGAGATCACTCATGGCGCAGTCCCTTCGGGTGGCGGGGTGGGTTGCGGGTGCGGGCGGGGAGGCCGGCGCCGGCGGGGTGTCGCCGTCCTATGGCCGGCCTTCGCTTCTGACCGGTCGGTCCGACGGTCCGGCCCGTCCCGGTCGTCCCGGCAGGGACAGCCCGCCCGCCAGCGGCAGCAGCAGCACCGCCAGGGCCGCGACGGTGCCGGCGAAGACCAGCGGGTCGGGCCACAGGGCGGCCAACCCCGCCAGCCCGATGGCGAGCCGGTGCCAGGGCGCCAGCCGGCGGCCGAACCAGCCGATCAGCGCGATGGTGACCGCCCACACCACCACCGCCAGCACGACCAGCGCCCAGCCAACCGCCGCCACGCCGGGCAGGGTCAGCAGCGCCGGGTGCAGCACGAAGCCGAAGGGAACGATCAGGCAGGGGACCGCCAGCAGGACGGAGCGGTAGCCGGTGCGCGTCGGGTCGGTGTCGGCGATGGTCGCGGCGGCGTAGGCGGCCAGCGCCACCGGCGGAGTCACCATCGACATGATGGCGAAGTAGAAGATGAACATGTGCGCCACCAGCGGCTCGATGGCGAACTGCGCCAGCGCCGGCACCACCAGCACGGCACCCATGATGTAGGCCGAGGTGGTCGGCATGCCGGCCCCCAGCACCAGCGCGCCCAGCGCCGCCATGACCACCGCCACCGCGGCGACGCCGCCGGACGCGGCCAGCATCAGCGCGGTGAACTTGGTACCCAGCCCGGTGAAGCTGATCACCGCCACGATCACCGACGCCCCGGCGCAGGGCAGGGCCACCGACACCGAGCGCTTCGCCGTCGCCACCAGCGCTTCGACCAGCGCCAGTGGTCCCTGGCGGGTGGTGCCGCGCAGCGAGCCGATGACGATGGTCAGCACGATGGACTGGATGGCCGCGTCCACCACCGCATAGCCCTGCACGATCAGCACGGCAAGCCAGGCCAGCGGGATCAGCAGGTGCCAGCGCTCCCGCAGGATCGGGCCGAAACGGCCGATCTCGCCTTCCGGCAGCACCGGCAGGTCGCTGTTGCGCGCCTCCAGATGCACGGCCCAGATCAGGCTGGCGAAATAGAGCAGCGAGGGCAGAACCGCGGCCAGCGCGATCTGGCCGTAGGGCAATTGCAGGAAGTCCGCCATGATGAAGGCCCCGGCCCCCATGACCGGCGGCATGATCTGGCCGCCGGTGGACGCCACCGCCTCCACCGAGGCGGCGAAGCGGGGGTCGTAGCCGACCCGCCGCATCAGCGGGATGGTGAAGATGCCCGTGCTCATGACGTTGGCGACGGCGCTGCCCGACACGCTGCCGGTCAGGCCCGACGCCAGCACCGCCGCCTTGGCCGGGCCGCCGACCCGTCGGCCGGTCGCGCAGACGGCAAGGTCGATGATCAGCCGGCCGCCGCCGTACACGTCGAACACCGCGGCGAACAGCACGAAGTAGAACACCACCTCCGCCGACACGCCGGTCGGAATGCCGAAGATGCCGCGCTCGGTCAGGAACATCACGTCGATGAAGGTCTCGACGCTGTCGACCTGGTGGGCCAGCAGCCCCGGCAGATGCGCGCCGAACAGCATGTAGGCGATGAAGCCCAGGATCAGCAGCGCCATGCCGGTTCCCATGCGCCGCCGCGTCGCCTCGACCAGCAGCACCAGCAGCAGCCCGGCCGCGAGATAATCGCCGGTCAGCACCGGGTCCAGGTCGGCGATGCGGTCGTAGAGCCGGTCGAGCTGCGTCCACAGATAGACCGGCACCGCCATCACCAGCCCCGCCAGCGTCCACCGCACCCAGCCCGGCGGCGAGCCGCCCTTGAGCGTGAGGAAGGCGAGGGCGATGCCGAAGGCCACATGGCCGCCGCGCCGGATCATGATGTCCATCGTCGGGAAGACGTAGATGGCGATCTGGAACAGCGACCAGGCCAGCGCCACCAGCGCCACGGGCTGACGGATGGCGGCCCACCCCTCGGGGGCGGCGGGCCGGGTGGGGCTCTCTCGCGTGGTCATCGTCACATCCAGCCGCGCTCGCGGTAGTAGCGGGCGGCACCCGGGTGCAGCGGCGCGCCGAGATTGTCGGCCTTCCAGGCCTTGGTGGCGCAGTCGAAGCCCGACAGCGCCTTGTGGCCGGCCTTGAAGGCGTCCTGGTTCTCGCACACGGTCTTGACGATGGTGTAGGCGAGGTCGTCGGTCATGTCGGACGAGGCGATGATGGCGGTGGTGGTGCCGGGCAGGGTCAGATCGCGGGTCTGGCCGTGGAAGGACCCCTTGGGCAGCGTGTCCACGGACCAGCCGAACTTCTCCGTCATCGCCGCCAATACCTTCTGCGACGGCTCCAGGAGGGTGACGTTGCCGGTCTCGGCCATTTCCGTCACGGCCGGGTGGCCGCGGGTGATGACCTGGATGAACAGGTCGGCGGTGCCGGCGGGGAAGGCGGCCTGGATGACGGGGAAGTCGGCGAAGTCGTACCGGCCGCCGCGCGCCGCCACCTCCTTCTCCCCGGATCCGGCCACGTCGAGAATCTGCTGACCGGCGAAGGAGCCGAAGCTGCCCTTCTTCAGCAGCATGATCCGGGTGTCGGGCTTCTGTTTGTCGAGGAACTCGTTGAGGTCCGGCCCGCGGTCCTTGCCGTTGGCGACGATGCCCAGATAATAGTCGTCGAGCCCGCCCATCAGGGTGCGGACCTTTCCCTGCGGCTTGTCGAAGGCGAAAGTGCCCTTCACGGCCCAGGCGTTGACCACGGCGAAGCTCAGCCCGATGTCGGCCTTGCCGCGCTCGACGAGCTGCGGGTTGGCGGTGCCGCCGCCGAGCGGCGGGGCGTCCACCTTGGAGCCCTGGGGCAGCTTGCCGCGCAGCACCTCGGCCAGCGTCACGCCATAGACGAACCAGCTCGACCCGACGTTGAAGGACGCGATGCGCAGCTCGACGGGTTTCGCCGTCTGGGCGGCTGCCGGGGCGGTGGCGAGCGCCAGGGCGAGTGCGGCGGTGGCCGTCAGCGCGAGTTTCATGGGTTTCCTCCTTCGTCGCGGGCGCGGATCCAGTGCGTCCACGAGTACCGGGGGAAGCGATGTCCGTCTTATGGAGGGCTATCGGGACTTATCGGTCAGTCTGATTCTCAGCGTCGCGGATGATTTGGCGGCGCTTGGTCAGTCACCCGCCGGCAGCACGCAGCGGACGCGGTTGCCGTGGCCGGGTTCGCCGTCCAGCAGCAGCCGGCCGCCGTGCAGATCGACCACGCTGCGCACCAGCGCCATGCCGAGGCCGAGACCGTCGGTGGACAGCACACGGCTGCCGCGGGCGGGGTCGGCCGGTGGCAGGGTCGGATCGCCGACGGTCAGGGTCAGGATGCCGTCGGTCCGCTCCGCCGACAGGCGGATGCGTCCCTGCGGCGGCGGCTGGCGGATGGCGGCGACCACGAGGTTGAAGAGCGCCTGCTTCAGCCGCCGCCCGTCGGCGGTGACCGTGCCGATGCGGGGCTGCACCGCCACCTCCAGCCGCAGCCCCTCGCGGCGCGCCCATTCGCGGGTCAGGCCGGCGACGGACTCCACCAGCTCCGACACGTCCACGGATCCGCGCTCCAAAGCGCTGACGCTCTGGCCCACGCTGGTGAGGTCGACGATGTCGTCGATCAGTTCCAGCAGCCGCCCGCCACCGCCGAGGATGCCCTTCACATACTCGCTCTGGCGCGGGGTGAGCGGGCCGAAATACTCGTTCGCCAGCACCTCGGCGAAGCCGATGATGCCGTTCAGCGGCGTGCGCAGGTGGTGGGAGACGTTGGCGATGAACTCGCTCTTCAACTGGTCGGCCGCCTCCAGCGCGGCGTTGGAGGCGCGCAACGCCTGCTCAAGCCGGGCGCTGTCGGTGACGTCGAGGTAGCTGTTGAGCACGGCCCCGTCGGGCAGGGGCAGGGTGGAGAACTCGACCACCGAGCCGTCGGACCGCTCCAGCCGGCCGGAGCGCACGGCGCGGTCCAGCGTGGCGGCGATCATCTCCTCCTTCAGCACGTCCCAGCCGCCGGGATCGTCGCCGTTGTCGTCCACGAAGAAGGGCCGCATCCGCTCGAACACGGCGGTGATGTGCGGCTCGCCCTGCAGATCCTCGTCGCGCAAGTCCCAGACGCGGGCGAAGGAGGGGTTGGACAGTTTCAGCCGCCCGTCCCCGCCGAACACCGCGATGCCCTCCGCCAGATTGTCCAGCGTCTCCTGCTGCACGGCGATCAGGGTGTTGTAGGAGGATTCCAGCGCCAGCGTGTTGGTCACATCCTCGAGGATCAGGATCAGCCCGCCCAGCGGGTGCGGCGCGGTCAGCACCCTCAACGTCGTCCCATCGGGCAGATGCATCAGCTCCTCGGCCGCTTCCATCAGCCGGGTGTAGCGGGTGAGACGCTCGCGCTTGAAGCTCTGGAAGTCGGCGTATTCCGGCAGCTTGCGGCGGCTGCGCAGCTCCTCCAGCAACTCGCCGTGGGTCGGTTCGCCGCGCAGCCATTCCTCGTCCAGGTCCCACAGCCGGACGAAGGCCTGGTTGAAGAAGGTGATGCGGGTGTCCGGGCCGAAGATGAGGATGGCCGAGCCCAGCCGCTCCAGAACCTCGGCGTGCGCGGTCTGGTGGCGGCGCAGCTCGGCGCGCCCGTCCTCCAGCTCGGTGCGGTCGATGGCGTAGCCGACCGCCACCGGTCCGCCGCCGCCGGCGGCCGGCAGCAACGTCTCGGTGACCTCCAGCAGGCGGCGGTCGGTGCCGATCACGACAGGCACCCGCTCCGACTGCGCCATGCCGGTGGCGCGCGCCCGTTCGGCCAGCCGCCGCCCGCCGCCGGCGGACAGCAGCTCCCGCTGTTCGCGCGCGGCGGTGTCGGGTTCCGCATCCACCGCACGGCCGTAGGCGCGGTTGCACCAGGACAGGGAGAGCCCGTCGTCGCGGATCCACACCGGGATGGGCAGGGCGTCGAGACCCGCGCGCAGGCTGTCCAGCGAGGCCCGGTCGAGTGTCTGCGCCTCCTGCAACGCCTCCACCTCGTGCCGTGCCGGGGTGACGTCGTCGATCCACAGCGCGTCCACCGTGCCGGCCGTGAGGGAGCCGCTGCCACGCCGTCCGTACAACCGCAGGTGCCGGCCCCCTCGCGACACGGCCACGAGGTCGAACGGCTCGCCCTTGCGGCGCAGCCGCTCCAGCGCCCCGGCGACGGCATCGGCATCGGGAGGTAGGAAGGCCGCGGCCACCTCCTCCGGCGTGTCGCATGGCCGGTTGTCGAGCAGGGCGGCGAAACCGGGTGCTGCCGTGCGGTGGCCGTCGGCTGTCCAGCCGCACCACGCGGTGGGGGAAGCCGCGAGCACCGCGTCCAGCCGGTCCATCTCGGTCGAGAGATGCGATGCGCGGTTGCGGACCGCCAGCGTGTGCCAGCCCAGCGCCGCCGCCGCCGCCACGACCACCGCCGCCAACAGGCACAGAATGGGAGGCGCCGCCGCCACCAGGGCCAGCGCGAACCCCACCGCCAGTCCCAGCGCGGCCGATGCCGGGACGAATGTTTTGGTCGAAGCCGTCACGACCGCCAGACTAGTCCACGGGTGTTGGCACCACAAGCCGCGGTGCACACGGATGATGAATAATGTTTCAACCATGAAACGCGGCCGTTGTCACGCCGGTGCGGCTCCGGGTGCTCGCGGCCAGGGCTGCGATGGCGGCCGCCACCGGCGGAAAGGCCGCCTGCGCCGCGGCCAGCGCGCGCCCGGCCGCGGCGTGGTCCGCCGCGACGGCGGCCCGTTCCAGCGTCGAGCAGGCCTCCGCCAGAGCCGGCGCCCCGGCGGTGCGCGCCGCCCCGGCGCCGGCGTGGGCGGCGGATCGCAGCCGCTCCAGGTCGCCGTCCCCGAGCGCCGCGGCTAGGTCCGCGAGCAGCGGCTCGGTGGTCTCGACGAAATATTCCAGCATCGCCGCCGCGCCCTCGTCCAGCGCGCCGAAGGTCGCGCGGACATGCTCCAGATCCAGCGCGCCGAAGGTCGCGCGGACATGCTCCAGGTCGAGCGCCGGCCGGTCGTCCAGGGTGATCGACGGCGGGGCGACCGTTTCGGCACCGGCCGGTGCGGTTGTGCCGTCCGCATCCTCCAGCCAGCGGTCCAGCACGCCGGAGAGCTGGCGCAGCGTGACGGGCTTGGCGAGATAGCCGTCCATGCCGGCGGCGAGGCAGCGTTCCACCTCGCCCGCCAACGCGTTGGCGGTCATCGCCACGATGGGGGTGCGCCGGCCGTCGCCGGCCTCCGCCTCCGCCTCCGCCTCCGCCGCGCGGATCTGGCGGGCCAGCTCGTAGCCGTCCATGCGTGGCATGTGGCAGTCGGTGATCAGCAGCCGGTAACGACGCCCGCGCCACGCCGACAGCGCCTCCACCCCGTCACTCACGATGTCGGCGCCGTGACCGAGCTGCCGGAGCTGGCGGAGGACCACCTGCTGGTTGGTGGGATGGTCCTCCGCCACCAGGATCGCGGCGTCCCCGGTGCCGGAGCGCAGCGGCAGGGGGGCCGCCGCCGCGGCGTCGGTCTCCGCAAGGCCGCCCTCCGCAACCGGTGCGGCGCGGCCGGCCAGGGCCGCCACCGTGGCGAGGAAGGCCGCCCGGTGTATGGGGCGCGTGGCGTGCAGCACCGGCGGGCCAGGGGCGTTGAGGGCGGGGGCGTTGGGGGCGGGGCTGGCCGGCGGCGCGCGGCCGTCGGTCAGCAGCAGGGCCGGCGGCGCGCCCCCGTCCTCCGCCAGTCGTGCCAGCACCGCGGCGGCGTCGCCGTCGGGAAGGCGCGACGCCAGCACCAGCACGTCGGGCGGCTCCAGCTCGTGCAGCTCCAGCGCGTCGGTCGCGCAGGTGGCTTCCACGACCGCGGCACCGCATTCCTCCAGATAACGGATGAGCACGGCGCGCTGCGCCGCCTCCCCCTCGGCGACGATGACGGAGAGGTCGGACAGGTCGGGCGCGGTCGTGGCCGGCGCCTCGCCCTGGGGCAGGTCGACCGTGAACCAGAAGATGGAGCCGCGCGCCGGAGCCGACACCACCCCGATGCGACCGCCCATGCGCTCCACCAGCCGCGTGCAGATGGCGAGCCCGAGCCCGGTGCCGCCGAAGCGCCGGGTGGTGGAGCTGTCGGCCTGGCTGAAGGGCTGGAACAGCCGCGACTGCCCTTCCGCGCTGATGCCGATGCCGGTGTCGTCCACCTCGAAGCGCAGCCGGGTGAATCCGGGCCGTGCGCCGCTGCCGGACATCACCCGCAGCACCACACGTCCACCTTCGGTGAATTTGATGGCGTTGCCGGTCAGATTGAACAGCACCTGCCGCAGGCGGCCGGGATCGCCGCGGACCGCGGCCGGGGCCGACGCGTCCACGTCGCACACCAGCGCCAGCCGCTTCTGATGCGCCTGCGGTGCCAGCAGATCCGCCACCCCCTCCAGCAGCAGGGCGGGGGAGAGGTCCAGCTCCTCCAGCTCCAGCTTGCCGGCTTCGATCTTCGACAGGTCCAGGATGTCGTCGATGATGCGTAGAAGCGCGGTGGCGCTGTCCCGCACCGTGGTGACCAGCCCCGTCTGCTCGTCGCTGAGCGGGGTCAGGGCGATCAGCTCCAGCATGCCCAGCACACCGTTCATCGGCGTGCGGATCTCGTGGCTCATGGTCGCCAGGAACTCGGACTTGGAGCGGGCGGCGATCTCCGCCTGCTCCTTGGCGGCGCGCAGCGCCTCCTCCGCCCGCTTGCGGCCGGTGATGTCGTAGCTCCAGGCGAGCACCGCCGGCTGTCCCTCGAACTCGGTCCGCTGCAGGGTCTGGAGCGCCCAGACGCGGCTGCCGTCCGGCCGGTCGATCGCCACCTCCACGTCGCGCGCCACCACCCCGGCCTCCCCCCGGGCGGCGGGCGGGAGCGGCGTCGCGGTGCCGGGGGCGAGGCCGTGGGGGTGGCCGACGAAGCGGTCCAGCGGCACCCCCGCCAGCTCCGCCGCGCGGGCGTTGGCGAAGGCCACCGTCCCCTCGGCGCGCCCGATGCTGACGCCGACCGGGCTCTGTTCCAGGATGGTGCGCAGCCGGCGCTCGCTGTCGCGCAGGTCGCGCTCGTTCTCGCGGATGGTGGTGACGAAGAACTGGAGGGCGCGGGCCATGTCGCCGATCTCGTCCCGGCCGCGGGTGGGGATCGCCACCGTCTGACCGGATTCATGCGCGACCATGGCGGCCTGGAGGACGCGCAGCCGGCGCACCACCTGCCGGTCGATGTAGACGAAGATGGCGCTGGCCCCCAGGATCGTCAGCAGGGCTAGTGCGATGATCGCCCGCTCGCCGGTGAGGATGGCGGCCTCGAACTCCAGCGAGCGGCGGGTGATGTCCTGCTCGATGGCGAGGAAATAGTCGGACACCGTCGCCACCAGCCGGTCGGAGACGTTCTGGTTGCGGGTGACGGCGCCGCGGATCGAACGCTGGGTCGCGATCTCGGCGGCGCGGCTGGAGAACAGGTTGCGCTCCCCGAACCCCAGCGACGCCAGCTCGCGGTGCAGCGGCTCCAGCAGGGCGGTGCGGTCGGGGGGCATGAGGGAGAGATGGCGCGCCGCCTGCTCCAGCGCGTCGCGGAACTGGTCGCGCATGCGGTCCAGCCGCGCCTCGTGCTCGGCGCGGGCGGCGGCGAGAAGCAGCAGGGCGGCGCGTCCGCTCCCGTCCATCCAGCCCTCCAGAGACCGCTCCAGCGGCTCCGCCGCCGCGGCATCCGTTTGGTCGAGCCCGGCCAGCAGGGCCTTCGCGGCGTCGCGGTTGCGGTCGGACAGCTCGATCACACGGGTGACCAGCGCCGCCGTCTCCTCCGTCGCCGCCAGCTGGCGCTCGACCTGCTGGTTCAGCGCGCGCAGGTTGGTCAGCAGTTCGGTCTTGCGGCGCTCCAGCTCGGCCAGGTCGGCGTCGCCTCCACCGCGCTGGCGCAGACGACCGATCAGGTCTTCCAGAATGCCGATCTGGTCGGCGACGCGCGCCATGACCGCCTCGCGCATCGACTGCCCCTGCACGGCCACCAAGGCCGGAGCGTTGGCGGCGATGGTGCCGCTTTGCTGGGCGAGCTGCGAGGCGCTGACGAGTCCCGGCACCTTGGCGGTGGCGATCTGCTCGAAGCCGTCCTGGAACCGGGTGAACAACGAAACGGCCACCCCGCTGGTGGCGGCGGTGAGCCCCCCGATGACCGTCAGGCCGGCGAGGATGCGGAACGCAACACCGAGCCGGGGCATTCGCATCAGCGGCATCTTTCTCACGAGCGCAAACGGTTCCCCATAACACGCGGGGCGCGGCCCCGTCCATGCGGGGTGCACGCCCGATTGCGGCGGAGGCTTGACCGCCCGCCCTCTAAGGATTGATCCTAGCCGCATCGGCGGAGGTGTCCTATGCGTTCCGGGTGGCTTCTTTGGGTCGTGACGCTGGCCGCGGTCCTGTCCGGGCCGGTGGTGTCGGCGTCCGCGGCGTTCGGGGACACGCTGGAACGCGTGCGCGAGCGCGGCGTGCTCCGCTGCGGGGTGACGACGAGTGGCGTCGGGCTGGCGGTGATGGACGAGGGCGGCCATTGGAAGGGCTTCTTCGTCGATCTGTGCCGCGCCGTGGCGGCGGCGGCGACCGGTGGTGCCGACAATGTCGAGTACGTCGAGCTGAGTTCGCAGAACCGTTTCAAGACCGTGGAGGACGGCTCCGTCGACGTCAGCATGGAGGGGACGACCTGGACGCTGGAGCGCGACATGACGCGGCCCGTCGATTTCCCGATCATCTACATGTACGACGGGCAAGGCTTCATGGCGCATCGCTCGCGCGGCATCCGCTCGCTGGCCGACATCGCCGACGCCACCGTCTGCGTGATCGAGCGCACCACCAGCATCCGCAACCTGGAGGCCTGGCAGGCGGAGACCGGGACCCGGTTGACCATCCGCCGCGTCCAGTCCACCGAAGGCGCGCTGAGCGCCTTCTTCAACCACCATTGCGACCTGTACACCAACGACCGCATCGGGCTGTTCGCGCAGCGCCTGCTCAACGCGCCGAACCCGGCGGACTATGTGATTCTGCCCGAGGTCATCTCGAAGGAGCCGCTGGGGCCGATGGTGCGCGCGGGCGACGACCGGTGGCGGGAGCTGGTCCGGTGGGTCATCCTCGCCACCATCGTTGCGGAGGAGAAGGGCCTGACGGAGGCCAAGGCCCCCATGGTGAAGGACAGCCCCGACCCGGAGGTCGGGCGCCTCCTGGGTCTGACGCCGGGGATCGGCACCGGGCTCGGGCTCGACGACCGCTGGGCCCTGCGGGTGATCAGCGCGGTCGGCAACTTCGGCGAGATCTTCGACCGCAACCTCGGGGCCGGCTCGCGGCTGGGCATCGACCGTGGGCAGAACGCGCTGTGGAACCGCGGCGGCCTGATGTACGCCCCGCCGCTGGGGGGATGACGGAACCAACGGCGCCGGGGCTTGAAAAGCGCGCCCGGCCCTTCAAATCCGCTGAAAGCGCCGCTATGGTGCCGGCTTCACGGGCAGCGGGCCCGTCCGATCAGAATGGTTTCCCCGTCGCGATGACCAGACCCAACACCTTCCGCTCCGGCCCGGACGAGCGCGGGCATTTCGGAATCTTTGGCGGGCGCTTCGTCGCCGAGACGCTGATGCCCCTCATCCTCGACGTCGAGCGGGCCTACAGCGACGCCCGCGCCGACCCTGACTTCGAGGGGGACCTGAAGACCCGGCTGAAGCAGTATGTCGGTCGCCCGAATCCGCTCTACTTCGCGGAGCGGATGACCCGCGAGCTGGGGGGGGCCAAGATCTTCTTCAAGCGCGAGGAGCTGAACCACACCGGCGCGCACAAGATCAACAACTGCATCGGCCAGATCCTGCTGGCCCGGCGCATGGGCAAGAAGCGCATCATCGCGGAGACGGGCGCCGGCCAGCACGGCGTGGCGACGGCCACCGTCTGCGCGCTGTTCGACATGCCCTGCGTGATCTACATGGGCGAGGTGGACATCGCCCGGCAGCAGCCGAACGTGTTCCGCATGAAGCTGCTGGGTGCCGAGGTCCGCTCGGTCACGTCGGGCGCGCGGACGCTGAAGGACGCGATGAACGACGCCCTGCGCGACTGGGTGACCAACGTCGCCGACACCTATTACCTGATCGGCACCGCCGCCGGCCCGCACCCCTATCCCATGATGGTCCGCGACTTCCAGTCGGTGATCGGCGAGGAGGTGAAGGCCCAGATGCAGGAGCAGGAGGGCCGGCTGCCCGACAGCATCGTCGCCTGCATCGGCGGCGGCTCCAACGCCATCGGCATCTTCCACCCCTTCCTCGACGAGCCGTCGGTGAAGCTGATCGGTGTCGAGGCCGCCGGCCACGGGCTGGACAAGGGGCCGGACGACCACGCCGCCTCCATCGCCGGCGGCCGGCCGGGGGTGCTGCACGGCAACCGCACCTACCTGCTGCAGGATGCGGACGGTCAGATCCGCGACGGGCACTCGATCTCCGCCGGGCTCGACTACCCCGGCGTCGGGCCGGAGCACGCGTGGCTGCACGACAGCGGCCGGGTCGAATACGTATCGGCCACCGACGACGAGACGCTGAAGGCGTTCCAATACTGCTCGCGCACCGAGGGCATCCTGCCGGCGCTGGAGTCGGCCCACGCGCTGGTCGAGGTGATGCGGCGCGCGCCGACGCTGAGCCCGGAGCATCTGATGGTGCTCTGCCTGTCCGGCCGCGGCGACAAGGACATCTTCACCGTCGCCAAGCATCTGGGGGTCTCGCTGTGAGCGCCGAACGCATCGCCCGCCGTTTCGCCCGCCTGAAGGCCGAGGGGCGCGCCGGTCTGGTCGCCTTCATCACCGCCGGCGACCCCGACCACGAGACCAGCCGCGCCATCCTGGAAGGGTTGCCGGAGGCCGGGGCCGACGTGATCGAGCTGGGCATGCCCTTCACCGACCCGATGGCCGACGGCCCCGCCATCCAGGCGGCGGGGCTGCGCGCGCTCAAGGCCGGGGCGACCACCGTCCACACCCTCGACCTCGTCCGCGCCCTGCGCGCCAGGGACGACGAGACACCGGTGGTGCTGATGGGCTACTACAACCCCATCCATTCCTACGGCGTCGACCGCTTCCTCACCGACGCCAAGGCCGCGGGGGTGGACGGGCTGATCGTCGTCGACCTGCCGCCGGAGGAGGACGAGGAGCTGTGCCTGCCGGCGCTGAAGGCCGGCGTCAACTTCATCCGGCTGGCGACGCCGACCACCGACGACAAGCGCCTCCCCACCGTGCTGCGCAACACCTCGGGCTTCGTCTATTACGTCTCGGTCACCGGCATCACCGGGGCGGCCAGCGCCGGCGATGCCGAGATCGCCATCGCGGTGGAGCGGCTGAAGCGCCACACCGACCTGCCGGTCGCTGTCGGCTTCGGCATCAAGACGCCGGAGCAGGCGGCCGCCGTCGCCCGCACCGCCGACGCCGCCGTGGTGGGATCCGCCATCGTCAACCGCGTGGCCGCGGGGCTGGACGGCGACGGCCTGCCCAAGCCGGATCTGGTCGAGGATGTGCTGGGCTTCGTCCGCGATCTCGCCGCCGGCGTGCGCGGCGCCCGGGGGTAGGCGGGCATCGGGAGGTTGTCGCCATGGCGTTCTTGACCGTCGATGATGCCGAGCCTGAGAAGGTCCCGACCGCCGAGGAAGCGCGTGCGGAAATCGAGGATTGGAAGCGTCGGATCGCAGAGTTGTTCGCGATGATCCGTAGTGTCGCCGCTGGGCTCGGCGGTTGGACGGCCGACGACTCCCGCACATCGGTCATCAGCGAACGGATCATGCAGCTCAGGGGCATTCCGGCCTACCCGCTCAGCATTCTCGAACTTCACGGTCCTGGTAAGGCCACCGTGAAATTCATCCCCGATGCCCGGTGGGTTTCCGGAACGCGCGGACGGGTCATGATCCTCGGCACCCGCCGCCCGGCGCGGCTGCTCGATCTGTCGGAAGGGCCGGGAACGGCGGACTGGCGGCTGTTCGATCCGATGACATGGCAGGACGGCGGCGTTGCCCTGACCGCCGGAGCGATCGCGGCATTGATCGGAGAGGCACGATGATCGACGAGACATCGGTGGCCACCGCGTTCTTTCATTCCGACCGGCATTTCGAAGACTTGGTCGAGGGCGAACACGAACGCGGCGAGCCTGAATCGGGCGCGGTGTTTTCCGATTTACGGAAGGTCAATGCCGCCGCGTACTTCATGCTGCTGTTCTCGCAGTTCGAAGATCGTGTAAACCAGCTGTGCCGGGATCTGATCCGGCGCCGGAAGGGAGCGACCTCATGGGAGGAGCGGCGTGTCTGGGATATCCTGGATGAGAGCGGGGACCGGATTCGCACAATTCCATTCATGAACCGAGCCGCACTCCTGACCGAAAAAGGTGCGAGCACGTACAACAAGATCAAGGAACTTCACGATATCCGCAATCACCTTGCCCATGGCCGGCCACTCCTCCAGGAGGAGGACTTCGCGTTGAGGGTCAAGGAAATCCAGGATATCGCCCGGCAGATGAGCGAAACCCCATGAACTGGCTGACCAACTACGTCCGACCGAAGATCCGTGCGCTCTACGCCCGCAAGGAGGTGCCGGACAACCTCTGGCACAAATGCCCGAACTGCGAGGCGATGCTGTTCCACCGCGACCTGGAGGAACATCTGCACGTCTGTCAGCATTGCGGCTTCCACATGCGGCTCGACCCGCTCAAGCGGATGGCCATGCTGTTCGACGAGGGGCAGTACCAGACGGTGGAACTGCCGAAGTCGGTCGCCGACCCCCTCAAGTTCCGCGACCAGAAGCGCTACACCGACCGCCTGAAGGAGGCCCAGGCCAAGACCGGCCGCGGCGACGCCATCGTTGTCGGGCATGGGTCCGTCGGCGGGCTGCCGGCGGTCGTCGCCGCCTTTGACTTCGGCTTCATGGGTGGCTCCATGGGCATCGCGGTGGGCGAGGGGCTGCTGACCGCGGCGAAGCTGGCGGTGGAGATGAAGGCGCCGCTGGTCGTGGTGCCGGCTTCCGGCGGTGCCCGCATGCAGGAGGGCATCCTGTCCCTGATGCAGATGCCGCGCACCACCATCGCGGTGGAGATGGTGAAGGAGGCCGGGCTGCCCTATCTGGTGGTGCTGACCGACCCGACCACCGGCGGCGTCACCGCGTCCTTCGCCATGCTGGGTGACGTGCACATCGCGGAGAAGGGCGCACAGATCGGCTTCGCCGGCGCCCGCGTCATCGAGAGCACCATCCGCGAGACGCTGCCGGAGGGTTTCCAGCGCTCCGAGTATCTGCTGGAGCACGGCATGGTGGATATGGTCGTCCACCGCAAGGACCTGCGCGCGACGCTCTCCCGGCTGATCGACCTGCTCACCCGCCCGGTGAAGGACGAGGTGCTGGAGCCCGACCTGGACATTCCCGCCCTGTCGCACATGCCCCGCGCGGAGGAGACGGCGCAGCCCGACGCCGCATCCAACGATGCGCCGCAGGCCCAGGCCGCCCAGCCCGCGGCCCACTCCGCCGACCGCGCCTGACGGAGTGCCGCCCATGGCCGGTTCCGACCCGGTTCTCGACCGGCTGAAGGCCCTGCACCCGAAGGTCATCGACCTGTCGCTGGAGCGGTTGGAGCGGCTGCTGGCCGCGCTGGACCATCCGGAACGGCGCCTGCCGCCGGTGGTCCATGTGGCCGGCACCAACGGCAAGGGCTCCACCGTCGCCTTCCTGCGTGCCATGCTGGAGGCGGCGGGGCACCGGGTGCACGCCTACACCTCACCGCATCTCGTGCGCTTCCACGAGCGCATCCGGTTGGCCGGCCGGCTGATCGGCGACGACGCCCTCACCGCCCTGCTGGAGGAGGTGGAGGCGGCCAACGACGGCGGTCCCATAACCTTCTTCGAGGTGACGACCGCCGCGGCCTTCCTCGCCTTCTCCCGCAACCCGGCGGATGTCCTGCTGCTGGAGGTGGGGCTGGGCGGGCGGCTGGACGCCACCAACGTGATCGACCGCCCGGCGGTGACCGCCATCACCCGCATCTCCTACGACCACCGCCAGTTCCTGGGCGACACGCTGGAGGCGATCGCGGGCGAGAAGGCCGGCATCCTGAAGCCCGGCGTGCCGGCCGTCTTCGCGCCGCAGCCGGACTCCGTGGTGACCCGCCTGTTCCGCGACCGCGCCGCGGCGCTCGGCGCGCCTGTGGTGGACTGGCGGGTGGAGCCGTTGCCGGACGGCGGCTTCCGGTTCGAGGGGCCGGGCCGGGGGCTCGACCTGCCGGCCCCGGCGCTGCCCGGCGCCCATCAGTTCGTCAACGCCGGCGTGGCCATCGCCTGCCTCGGCGCGCTGTCGATGACCGTGCCGGACGACGCGGTGCGGCGGGGCATGGCGACGGTGGAATGGCCGGCGCGCCTGCAACGGCTGACCCGCGGCCCGCTGGCGGAGCGGTTGCCGCCGGGGTGGGAGCTGTGGCTGGACGGCGGGCACAACGATTCAGCCGGCGAGGTGCTGGCGGCGCAGGCGGCGGCCTGGACGCGGGCCGACGCCAAGCCGCTGCACGCCGTCTACGGCATGCTGAGCAGCAAGCAGCCGGAGGAGTTCCTGGCCCCGCTCGCCCCCCACATCGGTCGCCTGCGCGCGGTGCACATCCCGAGCGAGGAGGCGTCGCTGGACGCGGCCGCCGCCGCCGCCGCCGCGCGCGCGGTGGGGATCGCGGATGCCGTCGCGGTGCGGTCGGTGGCGGCGGCGCTCGACGCCATTCTGGAAGCCGGCGGTCCCCCGGCGCGTGTGCTGGTCTGCGGCTCGCTCTATCTGGCAGGATCGGTTCTGGCGGAGAACGGGTGAGGCCGCCCATGCCGACCACCCGGACAGGGAGGAACCCGTGGACCAGTTGAGTGCGTTGTTCGCGACGACCGGCGTGCTGCCCGCCGCGCTGGTGATCGGCGTTCTTCTGCTGGTCGTCCTGCTGCCGGCCCTGCGCCGACTCGTCTTCGGCGCGGAGCCGCGGCACGCGTTGCGGGTGTTGTTATCACCGTGGGAGCGGGAGGCGCTGGCCGCCCTCCGCACCGCCGTTCCGCCGGACTGGCATGTCTGCCCGCAGGTGCGCGTGGGCGATTTCCTGTCGGTCATCGGCGGATCGGAACAGGCACGTTCCGCGGCGCACCGCCGGATCCGCCAGCGCAGCGTCGATTTTCTCGTCATCGATGCCGAGTCACGGCCGCGGCTGGTCATCGAACTGGATGACAGCAGTCACCGCCAGCCGAACCGCCGCCGCCGCGACGCGGAGAACGACGCCGCCTACCGGCAGGCCGGCCTGCCGGTCCGGCACATCCAGCCCGGCCGCCGGCCCGACTGGCTGTCCATGATCGCCGCCGTGATGACGCAGGCCCCGCCGCCCGGGCCGCCGGCCGACACCGGGGCCTAACGCCGCCGTCCGCCGGTCGGCCGCTCCCCGTTCCGCCCGCCGTCGTCGCCGGGGTTTTCCAGATCCAGCAGGCCGCGGAGCTTCGCCAGCGTGTCGTCCAGCGAGGCCGCGCCGGTGCCGGTGGGCGGCTTGGCCGGTGGTTGCGGGGGCGGCGCCTTCGTCGGCGGCGGCAGATCTCCCGGTTCGGCCGCCGCGTTCTCGATCATCCCGCGCAGGGCGGCCAGCGTCTTCTGCATGCTGAGCGTGGCGTCGGACTCATCCTCCGCCCTGGCGGCGGTGGAGCGCCGGTTGCGAGGGGCGCTGTCCTCGTCGCGGTCGCGGATGGCGAAGGAGAGGATTTCCGCGTCGGACGGTTCCGGCTCCTCCTCCGCGTCGGTCATCACCGCGGGGGCCCTGTCCGGGGGATCGGCGAACAGAGCGCGGACATCCGCGTCCGCCTCCTCCCCGTCTGGCTCCTCCCCGTCTGGCTCCTCCCCGTCTGGCTCCTCCCCGTCTGGCTCCTCCCCGTCTGGCTCCTCCCCGTCTGGCTCCTCGTCGTCCCAGTCGGCTGTGAAGACCGGCCGGTCCCGCTGTGGCGGGGGGGCGTCCTCCTCCGGATCGTCGGCGTAGGCGCGTTCGAACAGGGCTGCGAAATCCGGCGGCAGGCCGGACCCGTCGGGTTCCTGCTCCTCCGGCGGGTCCGCCGCCACCGGCTCGTGGAACGCCGCCGGCGGTCGCGACCACCCGTCGTCCGCGTCGGCCTCCTCCGGAGGGAGCGACGGTTCCGCAAGCTCCTCCCACAGCGCATTGCGCGCCGACGGACGGATCACCGTGTCGTCGGGATCCTCATCGGCGGCAGCCGCCGGCCCGGTGCGGTATTCCTGCGCGGCATCGACCATCCCGCGCAGCGCCGCGATGGTGGCGTCGAACGCGGCACCGCCGTCGTCCGCCGGCGCGCCGGCTCCGAACGACACCTCGGGCTCCGGCGGCGGGGCCGGGCGGCATTCGGTGTCCCGCGAGTCGCAGCGGGAGCAGCGGTAATGCGGCGCAATGGACAGCACCGGATAGCTCGGCCCGAACCGCCGCACCAGCATCGCGCGCGGCAGCACCCCGCCATGGCCGCAGTCCCGGCAGCGGATGTCCACGTCGGTGTCGATGTCGCGAAGGAACAGCATACGGACCATCGGCGCATCCTACACGGCGGCACGGTGGCGAACCACCACGTTCGGGCTCCTCCGGTCGGTGCCGCGCCGGCGTGTTGCCACACGACCCGTTTGGCGGTAAGGATGGGATCACGTGTCCGCGTAGCTCAGCAGGATAGAGCACAGGATTCCTAATCCTGGGGCCGTGGGTTCGAATCCCGCCGCGGACACCATCCCTCCGGACACACCCCCTTGCTCAGGCCCGCTTGAGCGCCATCTCGATCGCCGGTCCGGCGATGCGGGCGGCGTCGTAGCCGATGGCCATCACCTCCTGCACGCGGTCGAACTCCAGGATGCCGATGTGGCCGAGGCGGGGGGCGATCAGCACGTCGGGCGGTTCGCCGGCGAGGCGGGCGCGGGTGATGCGGTCCTGCATGATGTCGAGCGAGCCGGCGATGGTCTCCATCACCGTCGGGCTGGGTTGCGGCGGGCCGGCCGGGTCGCCGGTGATGACGCCCGCCCGCTCGCCGGGCTTGCGGCCGAGCCAGGCGGCCATCTGCTGGGTGATCTGGCCGAGCGGCGGGGCGGTGGGGGCCGCCTGTGCCGTCTGGGTGGCCGGCACCACCGGGCGGGGCAAGGCCGCGATCTCGCTGTTCAGGTTGACCGCGATCACCACGTCCGCCCCCAGCGCCCGGCACAGCGACACCGGCACCGGGTTGACCAGCGCCCCGTCGGTCAACCAGTGTCCATCGCGGCGCACGGCCGGGAACAGCCCGGCCATGGCGGCCGACGCGCGCACCGCGTCGAGCAGCGGCCCGTCGCGCAGCCAGATCTCCCGCCCCGTGCCCAGCTCGCAGGCCACGGCGGCGAAGGGTCTTGGCAGGTCCTCGATGCGCACCTCGGTGCGCGCGTTGCGGAAGCGCTCGAAGGCCCGTTCGGCCGACACCAGCCCGCCGCGCCGCATGGTCAGGTCGATCAGCCCGAGCATGCCCAGCAGGCCCATGTTCTGTGCCCAGCCCTGAAGCTCGTCGAGCTGGTCGGTGAGGTGGGCGGCGGCGACACAGGCGCCGATGCTGGTGCCGCAGAGGATGTCCGGCTCCACGCCGATCTCGGCCAGTGCCCGCAGCACCCCGATGTGGGCCCACCCGCGCGCCGCTCCGCTGCCCAGGGCCAGACCGATCCTTCGTGCCTGCACCGTCCGCATCCTTCTTCAGAGTCTGGCGGTCTCAGAGCCCGGCGGCCTCGGAGCCTGCCGGAATGTGGGCCCTCGTCCGGAGCTTGCCAGTGGCCGGTGGTCGCATCGGCTCTACCCATTTCGCAAGGGTTATATGCGACGGACGCACAACACAGGTGACGGATACGAAACATGGGGTGTGGCAACTTACCCAAAATTTGATCCAGGTCATGGGAACCACTGGCCGACCTGAGACATTTTTACAACGAGCCCTGACGATCACAAGACCACCCCGCGGCGTTAACCACTGGTCAATTGATTGGCCGCAGTGTCGTTGCTATGTGTTGCAGGTGCTAAGACCTGAGTTCATGTGGCGCCGAGGATGCCATGGCAGATCAGTTGAAGAGCTTTCGCAAGGATTGGCAGCGTTGGACCGCGGTGGAGCGGGTTGGCGCGGTGGTTCTGCTGGTTGCGGCCGCGGCCCTGTTGGGTGGACCGCTGACATTCAGCTTCCTGTAAGCGGCATCAGCTCCTGAGGACCGGCAGAAGAGTGGCGAGCGCCACGACGCCGAATCCCATCAGGATCATGCCCGATACACGGTTGATCCACAGCATCGCCCTGATCGTGACTTTGGCCCGCAGGAGTCCGATCCCTGTGCTGAGGCCAAGCCACCACAGGGCGGAGCCGGCGAAGACACCGGACACCAGCGCCGCCGCACCGGTCCAGTCCGACCCGCCGGCCAGCCCGAGCCCCCCGAACACCGCCAGGAAGCTGACGATGGTCGCCGGATTGGCGAGCGTCAGCGCGAAGGTGCTGGCGTAGGCCCCGGCGAGACCGGCCGCGCCCGGCGCCTCCGCCGCCCGTTCGGCCGGGCGTGCGCGCAGGGTGGCCAGCCCGAGCCACAGCAGCACCAGCCCGCCGGCCAGCCGCAGGGCGGCTTCCCACCCCATCATCCAGTCGGTGACCGCGGCCAGCCCGAAGCCGGCGATGGCGCCATAGACCGCATCGGCGCTCGCCGCCCCCAGACCGCTGGCGAATCCGGCGGCCGCCCCGTCCGCCAGCGTGCGGCGGATGCACAGCAGCCCGATCGGCCCGACCGGTGCCGCGATCGAGAATCCGACCAGCAGGCCCTTTGCCAAAAAAGCCAACACGTCCATCGCGTCACTCCGTGGGCAGGGCGGGGGTTTCCTTGACCGTGGACAGCACGATCACCGTGTGCGAGCGGCCCAGCCCCGGCACCGTCTTCAGCCGCTCGGTCAGGAAGCGCTCCAGCGCCGCGGTGTTCGCCACCCGGACCTTGAGCAGGTAGGACCATTCCCCCGTCACGTGGTGGCATTCCTGCACCGCGGGGGTGTCGCGCATGGTCTGCCGGAAGGCCGCTTCGTGCTCCGGCCGCTCCAGCAACACATGCACGAAGGCCAGCAGGTCCAGCCCCAGCGCCTCCGCCGACGCACGGGCGCCCCAGCCGGTGATGGCACCGGACGCCTGCAGCTTCTTCAGCCGCTCGTTCACCGCCGACACGGACAGCCCCACGGCGGCCCCCATCTCGGCGTAGGAGGCGCGTCCGTCATTCTGGGCGTGCGCAATCAATTTTCTGTCAATCTCGTCCATGACAGCAATATATACAGGAAAAATTAAAATCTCGCTACGATTTTATCGTTGATGCCGAGAGGCGCCGGAATTCGCTCTTGCCGGCGCCGCAGCGCGGGCAGAACCAGTCGTCCGGCAGATCCTGGAACGCCGTTCCGGGAGCGACGCCACTGTCGGGATCGCCCAGCAGAGGGTCGTATTCGTAACCGGGGCACTCGCTGGCGCCGCAGCGCCAGATCTCACCCAGACGCGGGTCGGCGGCCAGCGCCGCGCGCCGGACGACGGCAGCCGGAAACCCCAAGGCGGCGAGCGCAAGGACGAGGCGGAGCAGGGAACGTCGGGACGGATCGACGCGCGGAGGACGGAGCATGGTGGTCTCCTGGGTGGGCACCGCCATGCTCGCGCCGACCCGTGTCAGTCCGATGACATCCGGCCGGCTTGCGGCATCCTGCCGCAAACCAATCCGTGTCGGCCGATTCGCACGGAAAGGACGGCAAGGCTTGCGCTCCGTCGATTTGCCAAGAACAATGGGGCTATCGTCACCCATCCGGGGAGTCCCATGGCCGCCGCGTTCCGCCGCACTCTTGGCGTCCTCATCCTCCTGACCGCGTTCGGTGCCGGAACTGCCCGTGCCGACGGGCTGGATGCGTTCAACGCCGCCACCCTCGCGATCAACCACACGTTGGCCGGCCATGTGGTCGTTCCGGCACTCGACGCCTATCGGAAGCTGCCGCCCTTCATGCAGGCGATGGGGGCGAACGCCTACGCCAACCTGACCGAGCCGGTGACCGCCCTGTCCTGGGCGATGGCCGGGGAGGGCGCGAAGGCCGGTGAGTCGATGGTCCGCTTCGGCATCAACTCGACGGCCGGGCTGCTGGGCGTCATGGATGTCGCGTCGGCCGCCGGTTTCACGGTGCCGAAGAAATACTTCTCGGAAGGGGTGTGCGCGGCCGGTATCCCGGCCGGACGGTACGTGGAGGTGCCGGGTGCCGGCGCATCGTCGGCCGGTGTGCTGAGCGCAGCGCTGGCGGTGATGGTGGGATCGACCTGGGCGCTCAGCTACGTGTCCGTGGAGGTGGCCGTCGCCAGCGTGGTGCTCGATCTCGTCGCCACCGCCGCTGCCCTGGAAGGACTGGTCGCGTCCGGCGACGTCGGGCCGGTCCGCCGCCAGGCCGACTACATGGCGTGGCTGGAACGGTCCGGCTGCGAGGTTGCCGCCACGGCCGGTTGAACCGGCCGCGGCGCCTTCCCTCCGTTGGGCGGTCAGGCCGCGGTGCCGCCGACCGTCAGCCCGTCCAGCCGCAGCGTCGGCTGGCCGACTCCGACCGGCACGCCCTGGCCGTCCTTGCCACAGGTGCCGACGCCGGGGTCGAGTGCCGTGTCGTTGCCGATCATGCTGACGCGGGTCAGGCTGTCGGGGCCGTTGCCGATCAGCGTGGCGCCCTTGACCGCGGCGCCCAGCTTGCCGTCCTCGATCAGGTAGGCCTCGGAGGCCGAGAACACGAACTTGCCCGAGGTGATGTCCACCTGCCCGCCACCGAAATTCTTGGCGTAGAGACCCTTCTTCACCGAGGCGATGATCTCCTCCGGCGCGTGGTTGCCGGGGCGCATCACCGTGTTGGTCATGCGCGGCATCGGGTGGTAGGCGAAGCTCTGCCGGCGGCCGTTGCCCGTCGGGCGCATGCCCATCAGCCGGGCGTTCATGCGGTCCTGCATGTAGCCGACGAGGATGCCGTCCTCGATCAGGGTGGTGCACTGGCCGGGCGTGCCCTCGTCGTCCACGGTGATGGAGCCGCGGCGGTTCTCGATGGTGCCGTCGTCCACGATGGTGACGCCGGGGGCGGCGATGCGCTGGCCCATCAGCCCGGCGAAGGCGGAGGTCTTCTTGCGGTTGAAGTCGCCCTCCAGCCCGTGGCCGATGGCCTCGTGCAGCAGGATGCCGGGCCAGCCGTTGCCGAGCACCACCGTCATCTCGCCGGCCGGGGCCGGCACCGACTGCAGGTTCACCAGCGCCTGGCGCAGCGCCTCGTCAACAAAAGCCTGCCAGGTCTCCGGCTGCATGTACTGCTCGTAGGTGACCCGGCCGCCACCGCCGTGGCCGCCGCTTTCCATCCGTTCGCCGTCCTGCACGACGACGGAAACGTTCAGGCGCACCAGCGGACGCAGGTCGGCCACCCGCAGCCCGTCGCCGCGAATGATCTGCACCGCCTGCCACTCGCCGCTGATCGAGCAGCTCACCTGCCGCACGCGCGGATCCTTGCCGCGGGCGTAGGCGTCGATGGCGGCCAGCAGCCTGACCTTGTCCTCGAAGGGGACGAGGTGCAGCGGGTTCTCCGGCATGTAGAGGGCGCGGTTGGTGCCGACCGGCGGCTCCGCCAGCGTGCCGTCATGGCCGGCGTGCACGGCGCGCACGGTGTCGGCGGCGCGGCGGATGGCTGCCTCGTCGAGCACCGAGGCGTGGGCGTAGCCGGCGGATTCGCCGGCGATGGCGCGCAGGCCGAAGCCCTGGGTGGTGTCGAAGCTGGCGGCCTTCAGCTTGCCGTCGTCCCAGCCCAGGCTCTCGCTCTGCGAGTATTCGAGGAACAGCTCTCCGTCGTCGGCGCCATGCAGGGCTTCGGAGGCGATCCCTTCCACGCGGGCGCGGTCCAGGCCGGCGCGGTTGAAGAACAGATCGTCGGTGACGGCAAGGGCGCTCATGGCAACTCCGGGGCTTGGAACGGTGGGCGCGCCCACGCCGACGGTGCGGACCGGCCGCGCGTGGGGTAACGTTGCGCACATCAATAGTGTGGCGTCGCCCCGCCCCCGCGGCAAGCGTCGCCGTAGCCGGGACGAGCGCAGGACCCCCCATGACCGCTAGGACCGCCAGCACCGAGCCGCCCCCCGCCCGCGTCCGCGAATCGACCGGCTACCCGCTGGCCGACCATCCCCTGCGCGTGGCGCTGACCAACGAGGTGCACGCCCGCCCGCCGGAGGTGCTGAAGGCCCCCGTGCGCGCCACCATGCTCGCCATGCTCTCCGGCGAGCAGGCGGGGGAGGCGGAGCGGCGGCACCTGGAACAGCTCTGCGACTGGGCCGGCATCGCCCGGCCGGCGGCCGGGGCCACCCATTTCAGCGGCGCCTTCGGCAGCTTCCGGCTGAAGTGGGAGCGCCATACGGAGTTCTCGACCTGGACCGTCTTCCGTCCCGGCGCCGTGCCCGATCCCTTCGCCGACCCGGCGCTGGCGGCGCTGCCGCGCGACTGGGTGGGCGGGCTGCCGGGGGATCTGCTGGTCGGCATCCATCTGGCGGTGGTGCAGGGCGACCGCGACAGCTTCGAGTCGGGGCGGCTGGCGGCGGTCTTCGGGTCGGACGGCTACATCGGCAGCCTGGTGTCGGGCGGCAAGGCCACCGCCTGGACCGACATGCGCATCCACGGCGACGGCTTCTCGCGCATCCTGGTGGCCGACCACGCGATGACCGGCAACCAGGCGGGTCGCGTGGTGCAGCGGTTGATGGAGATCGAGACCTACCGCATGACGGCGCTGCTGGCCCTGCCGGTCGCCCGCACCGTGCTGCCCCGTGTCGCCGCCATCGAGCAGGGGCTGCTGGAGCTGGCCCAGCGCACCACGGCGCTGCGCGACCTCGCCGACGAGCGCGAGGCGCTCGACCGGTTGACCCGGCTGTCGGCGGAGACCGAGCGGCTGGCGGCGGAGACCGCCTACCGCTTCGGCGCGGCGCGCGCCTACCACCAGCTCGTCGAGCGGCGGATCGAGGAGCTGCGCGAGGTGCGCATCGAGGGGTTGCCGACGCTCGCCGAGTTCATGGCCCGCCGCCTGACCCCGGCCGTGCGCACCTGCGAGGCGGCGCAGGCCCGCATCGACGCGCTGTCGCAGCGCATGGCGCGCGCCAGCAACCTGCTGCGCACCCGCGTCGAGATCGCGGTGGAGGGGCAGAACGCGGAACTGCTGCGCTCCATGGACCGGCGGGCGCAGTTGCAGCTCCGGCTCCAGGAGACCGTGGAGGGGCTGTCGGTCGTCGCCATCAGCTACTACCTCATCGGCCTCGTCGGTTACGCGGCCAAGGGGCTGAAGGGCGCCGGGCTGCCGGTCGATCCGGACGTGGCGGCGGGGCTGATGATCCCGGTGGTGCTGGCGCTGGTGTGGAGCGGCGTGCGCCGCATCCGCAAGGTGCTGGCCGGCGGGCACTGAGCCTGCGCAGCTCCTGCGGCATTCGGCCGCACTGTGCAGAGCGGTGGGTGTGGTCAATGATTGATCATGCTGGGTTTTCCGGCTGCGCAACGGTCGTTCGACCACGGGTCGACAAGGCACTTGCGGGGGAGAGGAATACCTTGTATCCGGCGGCTGCCAGCGATTAAGCTGCGCCGCCGCGGGGTTTTGTCGCAGGGGCGTGGCACGCCCGTGCGCCCGTAGTGCGCGGTTTTGTTTGATGGATTCGCGGTCTCCGGGCCGCTCAGGGAACGGGATCACGGCGCACGGGCGGCACCGTCCGGCGCCTACAGAACGAAGGGTTGGGGATGAAGAGGCTCTCTGCGCGCGCCGCCGTCGGGGCGGCCATCGCTTTCGTGTATGGAATGGCGGGTCAGGCGCTCGCGAACGAGCCGCATCCCTGGCAGCTCGGCCTGCAGGCGCCCGCCTCCCCGGTGAAGGACCAGCTCGACAGCTTCCACGACCTGCTGCTCGTCATCATCACGGCCATCACGCTGCTGGTGCTGGCGCTGCTCGTCTATGTCTGCGTGCGCTTCTCCGCGAAGAACAACCCCACGCCGTCGCGCACTTCGCACAACACCATCCTGGAGGTGGCGTGGACGGTCATTCCGGTGGTCATCCTGATCGTCATCGCGGTGCCGTCCTTCCGCGTGCTCTACTTCCTCGAGGTGGTGCCGAAGGCGGACATGACCATCAAGGTGACGGGCCGGCAGTGGTACTGGGATTACGAGTATCCGGACCAGGGCAACATCGCCTTCTCCAGCTACATGATCCCCGAAAGCGACCTCAAGCCGGGGCAGCGCCGCCTGCTGGAGGTCGACAATCGGGTAGTGGTTCCGGTGGACACCACCGTGCGGCTGCAGGTCACCGCGGGCGACGTCCTCCATTCCTGGGCCATGCCGGCTTTCGGCGTGAAGAAGGACGCGGTCCCCGGCCGCCTCAACGAGACCTGGTTCAAGGCGGAGCGCGAGGGCGTCTATTACGGACAGTGCTCGGAGATCTGCGGCGTCAACCACGGCTTCATGCCGATCGCCGTCGAAGTGGTCTCCAAGGAAAAGTTCAACGAATGGGTCCAGAAGGCCAAGGTCGCCTTCGGTCCGCAGGGCGACCGGCAGCTCGCCCAGGCCCCGGCTCCGGCCGCGGCCCAGCGGTAATCGAACGACACGCCGACGCGAAGGATAGACGACAATGGAAAACCACACGGGCGGTCAGCCGGTCGGGCAGGGCGGGGGGCATGGGGCGCACGCCCATGACCATCACGACCACCACATGCCGGGCTTCGTGGCGCGCTGGTTCTTCTCGACCAACCACAAGGACATCGGCACCCTCTACCTGATCTTCTCGGTCATCGCCGGGCTGATCGGCGGCCTGTTCTCCGTCATCATGCGCATGGAGCTGCAGTCTCCGGGCATGCAGTTCGTCGCCGACGGCCAGTCGTGGAACGTGTTCATCACCGCCCACGGCCTGATCATGGTGTTCTTCGTGGTCATGCCCGCGCTGATCGGCGGCTTCGGCAACTGGTTCGTGCCGCTCATGATCGGCTCGCCGGACATGGCGTTCCCGCGCATGAACAACATCAGCTTCTGGCTGATCGTGCCGGCCTTCCTGCTGCTGCTGGGCTCGGCCTTCGTCGGCACCGGTGCCGGTACCGGCTGGACCATCTACCCGCCGCTGTCCTCCGCACTCGGACACAGCGGACCGTCGGTGGACATGGGCATCTTCGCCCTGCACCTGGCGGGTGCCAGCTCGATCCTGGGCGCTGTGAACTTCATCACCACCATCTTCAACATGCGCGCCCCCGGCATGACGCTGCACAAGATGCCGCTGTTCGTGTGGGCGATGCTGGTGACCGCGTTCCTGCTGCTGCTGGCCGTGCCGGTGCTGGGCGGCGCCATCACCATGCTGCTGACCGACCGCAACTTCGGCACCGCGTTCTTCAACCCGGAGGGCGGCGGCGACCCGATCCTGTTCCAGCACCTGTTCTGGTTCTTCGGCCATCCCGAAGTCTACATCATGATCCTGCCGGCCTTCGGCATCATCAGCCACATCGTGTCGACCTTCTCGAAGAAGCCGGTGTTCGGCTACCTCGGCATGGCGTACGCGATGGTCGCCATCGGCGTGGTCGGCTTCGTGGTGTGGGCGCACCACATGTACACGGTCGGCCTCGACGTCGACACCAAGGCCTACTTCACCGCGGCGACGATGATCATCGCGGTCCCGACCGGCATCAAGATCTTCTCGTGGATCGCCACCATGTGGGGCGGCTCCCTCGAGTTCAAGACGCCGATGCTGTGGGCCATCGGCTTCATCTTCCTGTTCACGCTGGGTGGCGTGACCGGCGTGGTGCTGGCCAACGGCGGCATGGACGTGGTGCTGCACGACACCTACTACGTCGTGGCGCACTTCCACTACGTGCTGTCGCTGGGTGCGGTGTTCTCGATCTTCGCGGGCTGGTACTACTGGATCGGCAAGATGTCCGGCCGCCAGTACCCGGAGTTCTGGGGCAAGGTGCATTTCTGGATGACCTTCGTCGGCGTCAACCTGCTGTTCTTCCCGCAGCACTTCCTGGGTCTGGCCGGCATGCCGCGCCGCATCCCGGACTATCCGGACGCCTACGCGGGCTGGAACATGGTCTCGTCGATCGGCGCCTACATCTCCTTCGCCGCGACGCTGCTGTTCGTCGGCATCGCCATCTGGACGATGACCCGCGGCAAGCGGGTGGACGCCGCCTACTGGGGGCCGACCGCGACGACGCTGGAGTGGACCGTGAGCTCGCCGCCGCCGTTCCACTGCTTCGAGAACCTGCCGCGCATCAAGTGATGCCGCACTGTTGAGGACGGGGACGGGGGAAGGAACCCCCGCCCCGGATGGGAGTAGAGAGACCGATGACGGACCTGACGCTGCAACGGGTCTCGGTGCCCACCGCGACCGACTACATCGAGCTGCTGAAGCCGCGGGTGATGTCGCTCGTGGTGTTCACCGGTTTCATCGGACTGCTGGTGGCCCCCGGCCACCTGCACCCGGTGCTGGCGGCGGTGGCGGTGCTGTGCATCGCCGTGGGCGCCGGCGCGTCGGGCGCCATCAACATGTGGTACGACCGCGACATCGACGCGGTGATGGCGCGCACCGCCAAGCGCCCGATCCCGTCCGGCCGCGTCGAGCCGCAGGACGCGCTGGGTTTCGGCGTGTTCCTGGCGGTGGCGGCCGTGGTGGTGATGGGCCTGGCGGTCAATTGGGCGGCCGCCTCCATCCTGGCGCTGGCGACCGCCTTCTACGTCTTCGTCTACACCATGTGGCTGAAGCGGCGGACGCCGCAGAACATCGTGATCGGCGGTGCCGCCGGCGCCTTCCCGCCGATGATCGGCTGGACGGCGGTGACCGGCAGCCTGGACATCGCCCCGCTGGTGCTGTTCCTGCTGATCTTCCTGTGGACGCCGCCGCATTTCTGGGCGCTGGCGCTGTTCCGCAACGCCGACTATACGCGCGCCGGCGTGCCGATGATGCCGGTGGTGGCGGGCGAGCGGGCGACCAAGGTGCAGATGCTGGTCTACACGCTGGTGCTGCTGCCGGTGGCGGCGGCGCCCTGGTGGCTGGGTTTCGCCGGGCCGACCTATCTGGCGGGGTCGCTGGTGTTGGGTGCGATCTTCGTCGTCTGCGCGCTGCGCGTGCTGCGGAGCGACGACCACAAGCCGGCCAGGCAGATGTTCGGCTTCTCGATCCTGTATCTGTTCCTGCTGTTCGCGCTGCTGGGCGGCGAACATCTGCTGCGTGGAGGGGTGTGATGCTCATGGAGCACGGACACGACGACGAACGCCGCCGCCGCGTGCGCAGCCGCAACTACGCCCTGCTGGCGGCGCTGCTGGCGCTGGTGGCGCTGTTCTATGTGATCACCATCGTGCGGATGAGCGGTGGCTGAGATGGACGAGGGCGTCAAGCGGCGGAACCTGCGCCTGATGGGCGCCTGCTTCGTGCTCGTCGCGGGCATGACCGGGCTCGCCTTCGCGTCGGTGCCGCTCTACGACCTTTTCTGCAAGGTGACCGGTTTCGGCGGCACCACGCAGCGGGCGGACGCCGCCCCGGCGCAGGCCATCGGGCGCACGGTCGCCGTGCGCTTCAACGCCGATGTGAACGGACAGCTTCCCTGGTCATTCCGGCCGGTGGACCGCGAGATCACGGTGGCGCTGGGCGAGCAGCAGCTCACCAGCTATCGTGCCGCCAACCGCGCCGGGCAGGCCATGGTCGGCACCGCCACCTTCAACGTCACGCCCGACAAGGCGGGCAAATACTTCAACAAGATCCAGTGCTTCTGCTTCAACGAGCAGATCCTGGAGCCGGGCCGCGAGGTCGATATGCCCGTGCTGTTCTTCGTCGATCCGGCGATGGCGAAGGACCCGGACATGGACGACGTGACGACCATCACCCTTTCCTACACCTTCTTCCGCGCGCTGGACGAGAAGAAGGTCCTGGCCCAGACGGCCGCCCGTGCCGGCGGGGCCGAGAGCAATTGATCGAAGACCAAACGAAGACGATCGGATCACACGGGGTTGGATGACGATGGCGGATATCACGCACGGGCACACGCCCACTGAAACGACGGCGGGGGCGGGGGAGGCGATCCCGCATCCCTACCACCTGCTGAACCCGAGCCCGTGGCCGCTGCTCGGCGCCTTCGCTGCCGGTCTGCTGGCGACCGGCATGGTCATCTACATGCACGGGGGCACCTGGATCATCGCGCTGCTGGGCTTCCTCAGCGTGCTGGGCGTGATGTTCGGCTGGTGGCGCGACATCATCAAGGAGTCGGTGAAGGAGAAGGCGCACACCCCCATCGTGAAGATCGGCCTGCGCTACGGCATGTCGCTTTTCATCGCCTCGGAGGTGATGTTCTTCTCGGCCTTCTTCTGGGCCTTCTACGACGCCGCGCTGTTCCCCAAGGTGTCGCCGGACAACCCGGCCGGCGTGTGGCCTCCGCCGAAGATCGAGACCTTCGATCCGTTCCACCTGCCGCTGATGATGACGCTGATCCTGCTGCTGTCGGGCGTCACCGTCACCTGGGCGCACCACGCGCTGCAGGAAGGCAAGAACAACGAGGCGGCCAAGGCGCTCGGCATCACCGTGCTGCTCGGCGTCATGTTCTCGTTCTTCCAGGGCTACGAGTACAGCCACGCCGCCTTCGGCTTCCAGGACGGCATCTTCCCGTCCACCTTCTACATGGCCACCGGCTTCCACGGCTTCCACGTCATCATCGGCACCATCTTCCTGGCGGTCTGCTGGTTCCGCGTGCAGAAGGGGCACTTCACCCCGAAGAGCCATTTCGGCTTCGAGGCCGCCGCCTGGTACTGGCACTTCGTGGACGTGGTCTGGCTGTTCCTCTACGTGTCGGTCTACTGGTGGGGTTCGTAACCGCTTGGGCGCGAGCTACCACCCCAACGTTTCCCCGGTCACGGCGGGCATGCGCTGCGCATGCCCCCGCTGCGGCCGGGGAAACTTGTATTCGGGCTATCTGACCCTGGCGGAGCGCTGCTCCGTCTGCGGGCTGGAACTGGCGCGCAACGACAGCGGCGACGGCCCGGCCGTTCTGCTCATCTTCGTGCTGGGCTTCCTGGTCGTCCCGGTGGCGCTGATCGTCTCGATGAACGTCGACTGGCCGTTGTGGCTGCACACGGTGTTGTGGGGGACGGTGATCCTGGGCCTGACGCTCGGCATGCTGCGCCCGGCCAAGGCCTATTTCATCGCCCTCCAGTACCGCCACAACCGCTCCGCCTTCACCGGAGGGGCGGAATCGTGACGGCTGTGGCGGAGCGGGGTTTTCGCCCGTCCCGCTGGGCCACCATCCTGACCGTGATCGCGGTCCCGGTCATGCTGGCGCTCGGCACCTGGCAGGTGCAGCGGCTGGGATGGAAGCAGGAGCTGATCGGCCGGATCGAGCAGCGCTCCCACGCCGCACCGGTGCCGCTTCCCGCCGCGATCGACGAAGCGCCGGCCTGGGACTTCCGCCCGGTCACGGTCACCGGGCGCTTCCTTACCGACAAATCCATGCTGACACTGGCCCGGCCGCAGCAGGGGCGCATCGGCTATGAGCTGGTGACACCGCTCGAGCGCGCCGACGGACCGCCGGTGCTGATCAACCGTGGCTTCGTGCCGATGGACCGCAAGGACGCCGCTCGCGGCGGGCCGGACGGCACCGTCACGGTGACCGGGGTCGCCCGGTTGCCGCAGCCCCCCGGCTGGTTCCAGCCGGACGGGCGCAGCGCCGACGGGGTGTGGATGCGCATCGACACGGCGGCCATGGCCGCCGCCGCCGGCCTGCCGTCCACCGTCCCGCTGGTGGTGGAGCAGGCGCCCACCGGCGGGGTGCCGGCCGGCATCCCGCCGCGGGTCGAACTGCCCAACAACCATCTGCAATACGCCTTCACCTGGTACAGCTTGGCGGTCGTCCTTCTGGTCATCTACGGGATTTCGCAATGGCGCAGCCGCCGATGAACGCCTACCAGCACCTGGAGCGCCGCTTCGCCCGCATCGCCGCCATCGGCGACGCGTTGGGCATCCTGGGTTGGGACCAGCAGACCATGATGCCGGACGGCGCCGCCGACGGGCGGGGCGAGCAGACCGCCACCCTGTCGGTGCTGGCGCACGAGATGCTGACCGCGCCGGAGGTCGGCGACTGGCTGGCCGAGGCGGAGCGTGAGGGCGGGCTGGACCCCGTGCAGGCCGCCAACCTGCGCGAGATGGCCCGCGATCACCGCCACGCGACCGCCGTCCCCTCCGACCTCGTGGAAGCCGTCACCAAGGCCACCACCCGCTGCGAGATGGTGTGGCGCACCGCGCGCGCCGACAGCGACTTCGCCGCCCTGCTGCCGTCGCTGGCGGAGGTGCTGCGGTTGACGCGGGAGACGGCGGCGGCCAAGGCGGCGGCCTTCGGTCTGACCCCCTACGACGCGCTGCTCGACCAGTACGACCCCGGCGCCCGCGGCGAGCGCATCGACACCGTGTTCGATGCGCTCGCCGCCGACCTGCCGGACCTGATCCGGCGGGTCATCGACCGGCAGGCGGCCGACCCGGCGCCCGTTGCACCCTCCGGCCCCTTTCCGGTGGACCGGCAGAAGGCGCTGGGCGAGACGCTGATGCGGCAGGCCGGGTTCGATTTCGCCCGCGGCCGGCTCGACGTGTCCCTGCACCCCTTCTGCGGCGGCGCCACCGGCGACGTGCGCATCACCACGCGTTACGACGAGGCGGACTTCACCTCATCGCTCATGGGCGTGCTGCACGAGACGGGGCAGTTTGTCGCCTGTTCCGGTTTTTGTATACGGAACGCAAAACAGCAATAAAAATCAGCGCGGTAACGTTTCTGCCACATCTTTAGTGGTTGTGCCTTTTTGGTGCGTTGTATAGCCTGGCTTCAGAATGTATATGATTGCGGACGTTCTTGTTTCGTTCGCGAGGAGCCATGGCAGCGTCTGCTCCGCCGTTCAGCATCCGTTGGTGCGTCATGTCGACCGGCGACGCCGCCGGTGAGCGCCTGCCGCTTCTGTGTTGGGGCGATCGCTTTTCGCCGCCGGACCCGTTGGTCACCCGGTACACGCTGACTGCGCTGCGTTCGCGCCTCGTGCCGAATTCCATTGAACTCGCGTTGCGCGGCATTGCCCTTGGAATGATGTTCTGCGAAGCCAGGGACATCAACCTCGTGCGACGCGCTGTCCGAGGGACGATGCTGACGTCAGCGGAACTGGGCGTCTTGCACGACTTCATGCGCCGCGGCAGACGTACCGAGGTCGTCAACCGCACGACCGCGGCGCAACGGTTCTGGGCATTCATCAGGTACGTCGAATGGATTATCGCCCCGGTCATTGACCGGATCACCAACGACAATAACCGGCGGGTCGCGCTGGAGGGCAAAGCGGCATTTCTTCGGGCCGCGAAGGCCATCGGTCCAAAACGTGAATCATCTGTTGCCGAGGAAAACCCCGGCGAGACGAAAATGATGACGCCTGCTCAGCGTGAGCTTTTCCTTCGGGCGATCGTGCCGGGCAGCCCTGAAAATCCTTTCCGCGAGGACCTCCAGCATCGGAACTACGCCTACCTGCTCACCGCGTACCATCTTCCCCTTCGGGCGGGAGAACTGCTCGGCCTCAAGGCGGCCGACCTCGACTTCAGCGGAGCGCCGGGGTCGTTGACCGTTCACCGCCGCCACGACAACGAAGCAGACAAGCGTACCCGGGCCCCCGCTGCAAAGACCCGTGCGCGAGTCCTCATGTTCACCGATAAGGTGAGGGGCGCCATTTATGAATGGATCATGGTTCACCGGAGGAACAGGGAGCAGTTCCCCAGGGCGGCCAAGACGCCGTTTGTTTTCGTGAATGATGACGGCGACCCCCTCACGGCTCATGGTATCTCGTCAATATTCGATACTCTAAGAGCGGCGCATCCAAGTCTGCCGTCAAACTTGAGCACGCATTTCTTGCGTCATGACTGGAACTGCCGGTGGGTCGAGGCAGTGGACAGAGAGGTACAGCACCTGCCACCACGGGAGCGTCTTCAGCACAACCGGGATAGCCGTGACCAGCAAATCTACATGAACGGGTGGAGTGATCGGTCGACGCAACCGGAAAAATATGCGCGCGCCATCATCATTCAATTGGCAACAAGAAATCGCTGACTCTTCAGGCGCAAATCCTTGGCAAGGATGACCTGTAATGCGTGCGCGAACGCTCCAAGTTGAGGCGGCCGAATCGACAGGTGTTATTGTAAGCCTTTCTAAGCATCCCGTCGACACGAGTTCTTCCATCTGGCGCATATCGCCGACAGAAAGGATCGATTGGGATAGCTTTTCGTCGGCTCCCGAATTTTACGTGAGAGCCTGTCGTGAGTTCGCTCGGCACCTCATCAGAACAGCCGCTGCGCGGTCGGTGGGGAGCGAGTTCGGGCGCCTTGAAGCCGCCGTTGTTCAATGCCCGATCCGGGAGGATCAGCACTGTCTCGATACCGGTAGCCTGGGAGAGGAGTTCTTCACCGACCTCGAGAAGGTATGTAAGGCGCGCGGCTACAGCAAGCGATACACCAACGACATCGTGCTCAGCCAACGTCGGTTCTACATCTGGGCGGCCGACGCAGGATTTGATGGGTTTGATCCTGATGTCGCGACGGCGTTGGAGGACAAGGTCTTCGGGACCTTCGCAGCGAACGAGGCGGTGCTGCGGAACGACCCGAAGCACGGGCCGCTGAGGGAGCACGAGTTCTTGGCCCTGTCCAACGCCTTGCGGGCCCAGACACTCCCCGGGCAACGCTCCATTCCTGTGCGTGACGTCGTCGTGGGCCTCCTTGCGATGTCGTTCGGCTTGTATGGACGTCATTTGCAACTTCTGAACGAGGAAGACTACTACACGGAATCACTTAGCGACGGGTCCGTGAGCCATTTCTTGCGCGTTCCACGGCTAAAGAAACGAGTAGAAGTCCCGCGGGAGCAATGGAAGGTTCGCGCTCTCGACCCGAGGATCGGTGCAGTGATTCAGGAATTGATCGCCGCAAACGCCAAAGCTATCGCCGCCGACCCGCGTTGGAATGATGATGAATTCCACCGGCCCCTGTTCCGCGGTGTTTACACCGATCTCGTCGCTGATGGAGCGTTTCGGCAGGAAACGTACCGTTTGACGCAGGTTGTATTCAACAGGATCTTGGGCAGCATAGTTACTGCCTTTGGCCTGAAGGGAAGTGACAAGAAACCGTTGTGTCTGACTTTCCGGCGGCTGAGGTACAGCTACGCCACTCGGCTGGTCAGCCTCGGCGCCGCCCCGATCGAGGTTGCCGAGGCATTGGATCACAGCTCGACGCACCATGTCATGGTGTACTTTAACGGCCGGGAGATGCTTGCCCGAAGGATGGAAAAGAAAATGGCCTTGGAGTTGGCGGCGATCAGCCAACTCTTTCTGGGCCAAGTGATCCGCCGTGAGGACGCACCCAAGGGCGACGACGTCAAGCCGCCGATCACTTGGCCTCATCACACGGAGAAGACGCTCAGCCAGATCGGCAGCTGCGGGACCTTCGACCACTGTGCTCTTGCCATGCCCAAGGCTTGCTACCCGTGCCGCCTGTTCAGGCCTTGGCTGGATGCCCCTCATGAACGGGTTCTCGACAGCCTCCTCGAGGAACGGGCGATGAAGGAAGAAGCTGGGATGGCGCCGACCATCATCAAGCTCCTGGACGATGTGATCATTGCCTGCGCCCAGACGGTACGCGCCTGCGAGGCTATGAGGGCGGCCGAGACTTCGCGGGGAGCGGAATGACCGCAAAACGGCTCCCAACGGCTAAGGAGCGAAGCGCCAAGGAAAACCTTGATCGCTTCATTGCTCAACAAAAGAAGCTGACCGCCGAGCGTGGGCAACATTGGGATGCTCCGGGGTGGCCTTATGTTGGCAAGAACAGCAGGGTCAAGCGGAACACGACCGTCTGGTTCGATGTGGTGAAGTCACGATCGTCCACTCACAGGGGCGAGAGCCCGTTTCCGCCGAATTTTTTCGACTACGTCCGAGCTTTCGTGAGCAAGTGCATATCGGATTCAGGAGGCGGGGTTGACCGGGTAGCGCTCAACAGGATCGTCGACGCGCTGGGGTATCTGTGTCGGGCGGCGGGGTCGAAAATCAACGTTGCTGACCTGCTTGCGGCCCATTTCACCGAGGCCGAAAAGTTGATCGATAAGGAGCGGACTGGTCATGGCCGAGGGAACACGGCCGGTGTTCTGGAAATGATTGCGAGTACAATCTACGGCAAACGACTGACAGTAGTAATTTTTCAATGGAAAAAGACTATTCGTTTTGAAGAAGGGGCAGGCGCAAGGCGCGCCAAGGTGGGAGATGATTTCGAGGAAATTCGTAGGGCCAAGTTGCCGACCAACGACGTCATCGCTGCGCTTGGCCATCTGTCCAGCCGGACTGACTTGCCGATCCGCGATCTCGTGTGCATGCGCATCATCGACCTGATAGTTCTTGGTGGGTTCCGGATCACGGAGGTTCTGTCGCTACCGCGGGATACGCTCGTCGAGACGCCCGAGCTTGATGAGCACGGTGAAGCGGTTCTCGATTCTAATGGGGCGCCTGAGGTGGATGTCAACTTGCGGTATTGGCCCGCGAAAGGTGGCCATACGGTGACGGGGATGAAGACGTTCCCGAGGCAGTACCGGTCTATTGTGCGGCGGGCGATCGCCGAACTGCTGAGGGTCACGCAGCCCTTTGCTGAACTGGCGCAGTACATGCGGTCCAACCCGGGGCGCACCCGGTTGGGCGAGCCGTGGGATTCCATGCCAGACGACACCCGGATTGACCTGATGGACGTCGCCCGCTTGCTGCGGGTGGCTGCCGCCAACAGAGGGGCCGCCGAGTGCGTTGTAAAACAACAGGCTAGGCATGCTTTGAAGGCTCTTGGGGTGCCGATTCACGCGCTTCCTCATCCGACAAGAAAAAAGAATGGGCTTCCTGAGTACGTATTGAAGGCGGACTTGGTTAGAGGGTTGGTCCTCAAATCGAATCACGAGAGGAACTTGCTTCCAGACGGGGTTGGTAATCTTTACCTGGATGGTGCATTGATTGTGGTGCCGGTCAAATTTTTCAGGACGAAAGCCGAAGATGGCATCGTTTTTTTTAACGTGATGAATGTGGATTATGGGAAAATTAGAGATTTTCTAGCAGGCCGCCACGATGGGATGCAGAAAAGCGTATTTGAAAGATATGGACTGAAAGGAAGTGACGGGAAGCCTCTGAAGGCGAACTCCCATCAGTTCCGTCATCTCATGGATACCATGATGGCCGAGGGCGGTTTGGGTGAGATGGAGCGTGCCCTTTATGCTGGGCGCGCCAAGATCACTCACAACTCCTCCTATAACCATGTTTCTGGTCGGAAGATGGCCCGGGACGTGCTGGACAAGTTGGAGAAGGGCCAAGTCATCGGACCGGCTGCCGATCAGGTGAAGCGCATTAACGACCCGGTGCGCAGGGACAATTTCAAAACCGCGACCTTCGGCGCTGCGGCGCTCTTCACTGAGCTTGGGCTGTGCATTCACGACTGGTCTGTGTCGCCGTGCCCTCACCATGAAGAACATGTTCACTGCTCCGAGCACCTGATCTGCAAGGGCAGGGCTGACCACAGGGCGGAGGCCGAGAGGCAGCTGGAAGAGCATCGTTGGCTGGTCGAGATGGCGCGCGCTGAACGCGATCAGGAAACCTACGGTGCGGATGCTTGGCTTGAGCGTCACGAGCGCACGTGCCAGCGGCTCGAGACGATCATCAGCATCCACCGTAGTAACCTCATTCCCGACGGATGGCTGGTTCAGCTGACCGTCGACGGCGAGGTGGTGTTGACCGAAGACGTGGAGAAGACTCTTGAAGCGGAGTGACGGCAAGCCTTCTCGGCCCTTGACGCCGCAGCACGTTGCGCTGGTCGTCGCCCGGATCAGAGACTGGCCGGACATGAAGCGCATCACGTGGCCTGACGTCGTCGACTTGGCGGCGATCGGCACCGGGGCCGCCCGGTACGAGTGGGGCCGTGTGGCATTGGCGCGCAACAAGCCGATAGCCGAAGCCTACAAAGCCAAGCGGGCCACCTACGACGAGTATAAAGACACTGGCAAGCTCCCCAAGGTCAAGGCTCCGGAGTTTGAAATCCTGGAGCGACGGATTGCGGCTCTTGAGGCTGAAATTAAGGAACGGAAGGAGCAGCTTAACAATTACGATGACCGCTTTGCTCGATATATTTACAACGCGCAAAATCACGGCATCAGTCAGGAGATACTGGAGGCGCCCCTTTTGCCGGTCGACCGCTACCAAACGGACAAGAGGAAAAAGAAATGAGCGGGCAGGACAACCTGGCTGGGCGCGCGGCGGCGAAGGAGAACGTTGCGGCCCTGCGGCGATACCTTGAGGAGATGGAGGAAAAGGGTGAGGCCCTTCCGCGCCGAGGTGGCCAGCTCAACATGAGTGCCATCGCCAAGGCGGTCGGCGTCAACCGGCAGGTCCTGTACCAGAACCCCGAATGCTCCACGCTGCTCGCGGACTTTGACCAGGCGGACCAGAAGCGTTGCCTGTCCAAGCTCGACCAAGCCGCCATCACCCGCGAGAACAAATCCAAAGTTGACAAGGAGCGCGCGGAGCTCGAGGCGGACAACCTGAAGCTCCGTGCCCAGCTAGCCTCATTGAACACCGAGCTGGAACGGCTCCGACGCCTGGAGCGCCTTATGGTCGAAACCGGGAAGCTGCCATGAGCGTGCTCCAGGCGGGGGACCCGGCGAGCACGGACGTCACGGCGGAGGTGACCTGCACCTCCTTCCATCGCGGGGTGTTTGGCGGTGGTGTGCTGATCGGCCATGATCAGGGTGGCCAGTTGCGCCGTGCGGTCATCGCGCATGACGTGCTCGGCCGCGACCCCATCGAAGGCGAGGTGTGGCGGGTCAGCGGCCCGGAACGCGCCCACGTCGACTACGGCCTTCAGATCCACGCCCGCGTCGCGCTGCCCCTGCTGCCGTCCGGCGAGGCCATCGTTCGGTACCTGGCCACCAACCGGCGCTTCACCGGGATCGGCTGGGCCACCGCGAAGCGTCTCTGGGCCACCTTTGGCGAGCGCCTCTACGACCTGATCCGGTACCGGGACTACCGTGCGCTCGCCGATGCGGTCGGCCCGGACAGCGCAGTGACGATCATCGAAGGGTTCGGTCTTCTGGCCGAAGAGGTCGAGGTGTTCGCGTGGCTCGACCGCTACGGCGTTTCCCCGCGCACGGCAGCCGCAGTGGCGGCGATGTGGGGTGCCAAGGCGATCGAGCGCATCCGGGAGAACCCGTACACCCTGGCGCTGCTCGAGCCCTGGAAGGATGTAGACCTTCGCGCTCTGCGGCTCGGCGTGTCGCTGACCGACCGGCGGCGCCTTCTGGCCGCCGTCGAGGAAGCCATGGCCGCCCGCTTCGCCCGCGGCGACCTGGCCGCTACCCGCGCCCAGATGCACCCCCACCTGAGACAACTGCTGGGCCCTGGGGCGGCGTCCGAGGCAAGGCGGGCCATCGACTTGGCCGTTGAGGCCGGTCGGCTCCTGGAGCGCCCCGACGGTCTTCTGCAAGCCCGCGGGCCGCACTTCATGGAACGCGAACTCGAGCGCATGGTTGCGGAGCGCCTGGCGCGGGAGACGATGCACTCTCCGTTCGACGCGGTCGAGGCGGCGATCGCCGAGGTCGAGCGCGAGGAGGGTTACCGCCTGACCCCCCGGCAACGGGAGGCGGTCCACATGGCCGTCACGGCGCCGCTGAGCGTCATCGCGGGTGGCGCGGGCACCGGCAAGACGACCGTCGTCAAGGCTATCCTGGCGGCTTCCAGGCGCCGTCTGCTGGCGCTTCCCGCTGAGGAGCGGCGCGCGATGTCGTTCCCCCAGGTGGCGGTCGCCGGACGGGCGGCGAAGCGGATCGCCGAAGCCACCGGTCATGAAGCCATGACGCTCGACCGCTTCCGGCGGCGGCTGGAGAACGGCGGCCGGGGAATGCAGCGGGGCCTGCTAGTGTTCGACGAGTCCTCGATGTTGGACGTGCCCTCGGTGTACCGCGTGCTGCGGATGGTGCCACCGTCCGTCGACGTGCTCTTCATCGGCGACGAAGCCCAGCTGCCACCCATCGGTCCGGGCCTGCTGTTCCACCGGCTGGTGGAAGCGGACACCGTCCCTCGCGTGCGCCTTGACGTCATCCATCGCCAGCGGGCCGGGACGGGCATCCCGGCCGTCGCGGCGGAGATCCGCGCCGGTCGGCTGCCGGACCTGCCCCAATTCGATCCCGCGACCCCGCTTGCTCCTGGCGTTTTCGTGCTGCCCGCCAACGGTGATGACGTTGGCGGCCATGTGCTCGATGTGTGGAAGGCCATGGTCGGCCCGCCGCCGCAGGCCGGGCGGACCCAGGCGCTGCACGATCTCGACGTGCAGATCCTGTGCGCGACGAAGGCGGGGGAGGGCGGCCTCGTCGCGCTGAACCGGACCATCGAGGTCCAGTACATGGCGCATCAGCCCAAGGTGGCCGACTGGGGGCTGTCCGTCGGCAGCAAGGTGCTCTGGCTCAAGAACGCCTACACGAAGGCGCCGGTGCTGGACCGGGACGGCAACCAGGTCTTGGGCGAGGAGGGGAAACCGCTCTTCCATGGCTTCATGAACGGGGCGCTCGGCGCCGTCCAGCGGCCGACCAAGAAGGGTGCCTGGGTCTCGTTCGATGACGGTGCGGCCGACGAGATCGGCCCTGTGGACCTTCAAGACCTGACGCACGGCTGGGCCATCTCCGTCCACAAGGCGCAAGGCAGCGCCTTCCGCCGCGTCATCGTGCCCGTCACGAAGAGCAGGCTGCTCGACCGGACGCTGGTCTACACCGCCGTCACGCGGGCAGTCGACACCGTGGTGCTCGTGGGGAGCATGGAACTGTTGCGTGCTGCCGTGGAGAATTCACCGAAGGCGCTCACCAAGACGACCACCCTCGACTTTTCTTCTGCCGAATCGGGTTGGAATTGAGCGAGCGCGGGCCGCGTCTTCGCCGCCGAGAATAATCGTGACGTCACGATAAAGCTGATCAATCTTCACGTCACGGATAACAGTGCGACCGTCATGCTCCTGACCGTTGGAGGGTCCCCCGAGCACCTCCTGGTCAATCGGTCGAAGACCGAGTGATTCGGCTCCAGTGCCCGTCCTGACCGTCGGAGCCTGCCCCCTCGCGAGAGGACCGGGCTGCACGACGCCGGGGGTGCGTCAAGGCTGCGCAGCACCGCGCTTGCGCGGCGGGCCTTCAGGCCCGGCCTTGATGCGCCACCGGCGTCGTGCGAGATCGGGCCGTGAGGGGGCAGGCTCCGACGGTCAGGACGTCGGACGGCGTGGACGTTCCGCATGCCGCCTCAAGGCGGTCTGGAGCGAGCGTGGTTGATCAACGCACATGGCGGCCCGACACGGGAGCGTTGCGATCAGCGCCGGAGCGCGATGGTGGCGCCGGTAGACGACGGCTCGTAGGCGAGCGGCGGGCTGGTTTAAGAAGTCTGCGAATTCGATTCGCCTGGTTGTATCTTTCGCATGTATCCTTCGCGTTCGGCTTCAAAGGGCATGAGCATGTCGGAGAACCGGGCGCCGTCGGCCGCGACTATCAAGCAGGACGGAGTGAGGATCATCGCGTCCACGACGCAGGGCTTGCTCGAGCACATCCGACGCAAGCGGCAGGACCTGCGCAAACAGGTCGAGGAACTTCGCTCGCCCTACAGCAAGGCCCGCGTCATCGACCACTTCGACGGCTACTGGTCGACCACCACCGAGGCCCTGGTTAAACGCCTGAACGCCACCGGCCTGGAGCTGAACCAGTGGTGGGCCATGCTGAAGCCGGACTGGAAATGCCCGTGCTGCGGCCGAAGTAAGGACGCGATCGCGCACAAGAATGCGTCGGGCGTGCTCATCGCCAAGGTCGTCGATCACCACGACCACTTCGGCAACTTCATCAACCGGGCGTTCCGGGAGCAATTGGGTCCCAGGTGGAACAATGCTGGGGACCGGCGTCCGGACGTGATGCGCGCGCTCAACGAGGCCTTCCTGGCCTTCGAGAACGTCATGATCTGCGAGAGCTGCAACAAGGCTGACCGGGACGCGAAGGTGGCGTTGGTTGAGGCCCGGCGCCTTGGGCCGGATTTCATGGAGGCGTTCTCGTTCGCGGTGGATGAGATCCGCTACTTCATCACCAGCGGGCAGAACCAACACCACAAGGTGGACGTGAAGCGCGCCCTGAAGCTGTTCACTGAGCGCCGCAAGCTCGAGACCTTCGAGTTCCGCAAGACGGCCGTCTCCGAACAGGTAGCACTGCTCGCCCGCGGCGTTCACTGGCGGTCGCCCGAGCGTCATCCCGGCAGGGAGGACGTGAACGCCGAAGCCAGTGACATGCTGGACAACATGGGGCTCAACACCGGGGACAACTTCAACCTGATCGACACCTCGTGCACAACGAAGCGGGGCGAGGAGGCGCTGCACGTCTGGCGGAAGAGCGGGCAGCAGAGGCTGCCGACGCCGACCGACGCTGCGGTGGCGACGTTTCTCGCGGCGGCGCCGGAATGGCAGGACCTCCCGACCGGATGGACCTGCCCATGCTGCGGGCGTCCGCCGAAATACATCGTCCGGTTCTCCAAGGACCGCACCCTGCATGGACGCCTCAGCACCCTTGGCATCCACCCCGAACAGATTCCCGTCTGCATGGACTGCAAGGACATTGCCAACGGCCTCGCCAGGGAGGCCGATGTGGACGTTCGCCTGCTGCGTCCTGACGAGCTTCGGTCTCTTCTCACCGTCCGCCGACATCAGCGTCACAAGGTCACCTATCAACTCGCGGCCGATCGGATGGTGGAGCACGTTCGGGCAAGGTTGAACCCACGGGACGCTGCTGAGGATGACGGGTTTGGCGGTGACGGCTTTGTGGCGATCTGAGCGGCGCTGCGATCAACGGAGAACGAACCAGTGCGTGTTTACGATCTCGATCATAACCGCCGTTGACGTGAGAATCGACCAGCGCACATGAAGTCTGGGAACGCAAGCCGTCTGCTACCAATGGTAGAAGAAGCTGGGCGTGCGAAACTCTGTCCGCGATACTGAAGCTCAACGCTTGACCGGCAGATCATAGCGCAAGCAGCACATCCAACATATGGCATTTCTCGCCTAATTTGGCGGATTTCAAGTCTGTAACAAAACGGCCGAGATATCCCATCGGTTTACAATTGTCGGTGGTTTTGCTATTTGTGCTTTGTGGCAAAACCGATAGCGGTATAAGGCGACATGGCGGGGCTGACCAAAACACAGAAGGACCTGCGCAACGTCCTGCTCTACACGCAGGAGCTCGTCAGCCTCAACGAAAAGGTCATCTACGATCTGGTGGCCGAGCAGCACCCCCACTTCCACGAGGGGGCGCTGAGCGGTCTTGAGGGCATCGCCATCGGCGTTGACGCCGAGGTGTGGATGCGCCTCAAGCGTCTGCGGGAGACCCAGCCCCCGGCGTCCGACCCCATGTTCGACGGCTGGGTCAAGGCGGCGGCGCATCCGTCTCCAGACAAGGCGCCGACGCTGCTCGAGCACCGCATGCTCCGGCTCAGCATCGAAGAGATCTCGGACCTCGCTGAAGCCGGTTTGCTGGATCCCGATGACGTCATGAAGCCCCGGGATGCGGACGAGGAGTTCCCGGCCAGCATGGACGCCATCCTGCGAACGCACAGAATGCCGGAGTTCCGCCAGGCTTGGCAGGAGTACGTTGGTGGCGCGTGGGCGAAGTGGGCCGAGGTGGAGAAGCCGCGCCGTCGCAGCATCGACGTCTACAACAAGCTCTACCAAGTGCAGCAGCGCGTCACCGCCGCGGGCGATGACAATGCCATCGAACTCGTGTGGGGCATCGGCATCGCGCGCTGGCAGCGCGAGAACGGCCGCATCAACGTGCCGGTCCTGGAGCAGCTGGTCGAGCTCGAACTCCTCGAGGACGGTACGCTGACCGTTGGCCCGCGACAGCTTCCTCCGTCTTTGACCCTGAAGCCGTTCCACGCCCTAGAGGTTGAAGGGTCCAAGGGGCTCCAGCGGGATGCCGGAAGCCAGCTGGAGCGCATCGTCGAGGATCCCGACGTCACCTTCTCGCCGTTCGAACGGAAGTCCTTTGAGCCGCTGCTCAAATCCTGCGCCGCGCGCCTGTCCGCATCCGGCGCATACGTCCCGGACGAGGCTGGACGCGATCCCAACGACCGTTCCCTGCTTGCCATCGACGGCACTCTGCGGATCAGCGACACCTGGGTCCTCTACGTCCGCCAGCGGGCAGAGAATTTTCGCCAGGACGACATTCAGAAGCTCATCCAGCGCGTCGAGGAAGCCGAGGCCGAGGAGGATCTGCCCCCGGCCGCATTGAAATTCGTCAGGCCGCCGAGTGATGAACGGCTCTATGACGACGGTGGCCTCGACCTGAACGATGCGTCATGGAACCTGCCCGAGACCGTCGGAAGGTCTCCTGCGAATGTCCCCGGCGGTTCCGGCAGCGGAAGTTCAGGCGGTACATCGCTCCAAGTGTCCGACGCCTTCTTCCCTCTGCCGTACAACGATGACCAGCGCGAAATCCTGCGTCGCCTACAAGAGGCGGACGGTGTGGTCGTCCAGGGGCCGCCCGGCACCGGCAAGACGCACACGATCGCGAACGTCATCTGCCACTTCCTGGCCACCGGCAAGCGCGTGCTGGTCACCGCCAAGACCGCCGAGGCGTTGACCGCGCTCCAAGACAAGCTGCCGCCCGGAATCCGCGACCTTGCCATCTCGGTCATCCACAGCGACCGCGAGGGCGCCCGCCATCTGGAACAGGCCGTCCAGGTCCTGGCGAACGAGGCGAAGCAGATCAATCCGAAGCAGGTCAGCCAGGAGATCATCGACAACCAGCGCCTGCTCGCCGACATCCGAGACCGCATCAAGGTCATCGACGGCGAACTGTTGTCCTATGCCCGCCGGAACCTCGAGAACGTCGAGAGCGCCGGTGAAAGCGTGCTTCCCATGGCCTTGGCCAAGCAGGTCGTGCAGGACCGCTCCCTGCATGCTTGGTTCGAGGACCGCATGGATCTCGACGGCCGCTTCAATCCACGCTTCTCGGATGCCGACATCGCCGAGGCGCGCGACATACGCTGCGGGCTCGGGGCCGATCTTGCCTATGCGGTGGCCGACCTGCCGGACCCGGATGCCCTGCCCGATGTGGCGCGCGTGCTCGCCGCGCACGAGGAGCTTGCGCGGGCACGAGAACTCGAGGAGCAGTCGCGCAGCGGCGACGTGCCCTACATGGCCACGGCTGCTCTGGAGCAGGCTCGCTCGGTCCAGGGCTGGCTCACCGACTACCAGGTCTTCTTCGAGGAGGTTCGGGCCGAGACCTGGATGGTGAGCACCTACCAGATCCTGCTCGGGGTCCGGCGCTCGGACGAGGCGACCGTGGCAGCGCTGCGGCGTGCCTTGGACCAGTGGGCCAGGCTCTATGCCGACGGCCGCGATTTCGCCCTCAAGGGGATCGATCCGGGCGACGTGCCGCCCGACGATCAGGCATTCGATGCGGCCGTGGCCGCCCAAGCCCGCGGCGAGAAAGCGTTCGGCGTGTTCTCGTTCGGCAAGGGCCCCCTCAAGGAGCGCCTCGCTCGGGTGCTGGTCGGCGGCAGCGCTCCCGCCACCCCGCAACAGTGGCAGGAGGTGAAGGCCTGCCGGACTTGGCAGCGCGACGCACAGGCCTTCCTGCGCAACTGGGCGGCCATCTGCGGCAGCCTTGGTCTGCCGCCGGTGCCGACCGACTGGCCGCGCGGGCGGGGCGAACTCCTGCGCCTGGGGCGCCTGATCGCGTCACTGCTGCGCTTCGCGTCCGAGGCCAAGGCCTGCGTCGATACTCTCCAGGCCCTGTTCCCCTACGGGCTTGATGCGCGCGCCGTCGTCTACGAGGGCGATGTGTCCCGCGCACTCGACGCCCTGGCGGCGAACCTGGAGAAGGCGGAACTCGTCGACGCCGAGGCTGTCCGACAGGAAATCGTGGCCTTGGCCGGGGGGCGGGGCCTGCCATTCCACGCCGGGCTGATGGAGTTCGCTGGCGCCCTTGGCGATGCGTCCGTCGCCCCGAACGACCTCGCCGACGGCTGGCGGCAAGTCTGTGCGGAAGCGGAACGGCTGTCGTCTCTGCGCCCGCATCGCATGCGGCTCGACGAAATTGCCGACGCGGTGCGCCGGTCGGGCGCGCCGCGGTGGGCCGACACGCTGACGACGGACCCAGTGCTCGACGGTATGGACGGCCGGACGCCGCTGGATTGGCGGGCCAGTTGGGAATGGGCGCGGGCGGACGGCTTCGTGCGCAGCATCGGCGACCGCGCCGCCATCCAGAAGCTGGCCGATGAACGCTCCGAGCTCGAGGCGCGACAGCGCGTGATCTTGGCCGAGGTCGTGAGGCTTCGCACGTTTTTGGGCCTCAAGCGAGCGCTGACGGGGCGCATCGAGGCGGCCCTTGCCAAGTTCGCCGCGGCCATCGCCAAGCTGGGCGCCGGAACCGGCAAGGCGGCCGGACGCCACCGGCGCGTCATCCGCGACGCCACGCTCGACGCCGCGGATGCGGTGCCGTGTTGGATCCTGCCGGAATGGCGCGTCGCCGAGCAACTGCCCGCCACCCTCAACGCCTTCGACTTGGTGATCGTCGACGAGGCGAGCCAGTCCGACATCACCGCCTTGCCCGCTGTACTGCGGGGCAAGAAGCTGCTGATCGTTGGCGACGACAAGCAGGTCAGCCCGAACTACATCGGCCTGGACGAGCGCACCATTGTCCAACTGCGCACAACCTACCTGAGCGGCTTGCCCTTCGCCGACCAGATGGACCCGGCGACGTCGCTCTATGAACTTGGCAGCATGATCTTCCCCGGCAAGGCGGTGCTGCTGCGTGAGCACTTCCGCTGCGTCGAGCCGATCATCCGCTTCTCCACCCGGTTCTACCAGAACCTGCTGGTGCCGATGCGCCTGCCCAAGGCCACCGAGCGCCTCGACCCGCCGCTTATCGACATCCTGGTGCGCGATGGTGAGAAGGCCGGTGACGTGAACAAGCACGAGGTCGAGGTCATCGTCGAGGAAGTGCGGCGCCTGTCCGAAGATCCGGCCTTCGAGAAGCGCACCATCGGGATCATCTCGCTCATCGGCGACAAGCAGGCGAAGTTGATCTACGACCGGCTGATGCGCGAACTCGGTGCGGACGTCATCGACCGCCACCGCATCATGTGTGGCAGCGCGGCGACCTTCCAGGGCCAGGAACGCGACATCGTTTTCCTGTCTATGGTGGCCTGCCCCAGGACGGCGATGGCGCAGCGGTCGCGCATGTTCGAGCAGCGCTTCAACGTGGCTTTGTCGCGGGCCCGCGACCGGCTGGTGTTGGTGCGGTCGGTCTCCTCGTCCGACCTCAAGCCGGGGGATCTCAAGCTCCAGGTCATCGAGCACTTCCGCAACCCCATGGGCGAAGGCAAGGTCATCGCCCGCAAGGACGTGCTCGACGTCTGCGACTCCGGCTTCGAGAAGGAGTTCGGCGCACGCCTGCTTGACTTTGGCTACCGTATCCGCGCCCAGGTTCCGGTCGGCGGCTACCGCATCGACTTCGTGGTCGAGGGCGCCGACGACCGTCGTCTGGCGATTGAGCTCGATGGCGACGCCTACCACGGCCCCGACCGCTGGGCGGAGGACTTCCGTCGCCAGAAGTCACTCGAGCGGCTGGGCTGGACCTTCTGGCGCTGCTGGGGGTCGGAATGGACGGTCGATCCTGAGGGCAGCTTGGCGGACCTGCAACGCACGCTGGACGGCATGGGCATCGAGCCGCTCGGGGCCGAACCGCCACAGGGTGCCTGGACCGAGTTCCGTGAGGTCAGTGCGGAGGTCGAGCCGCCTCCTGCTGCGGAACCCGCACCCGAGCCGGTTCCGGTGTTGGCTGAAGATGATGGGGACGTTGCCGTGCTCGTCCGCCCCGTGGCGCAGACCGAGAGTGATGCGGTGCCCATGCCGGAGCCGGAGGACATCGACGCGGTGGCAACGGCCTCGCTCACCGTGGAGCCTGGAGATCTCGTGGTCGTACGCTACGACGACACGCCCAACCGCCCCGTCCGGGTCCGGATCAGCGAGACGGAACACAAGCCCGACGTCGGCATCATCCATGTCGGCGAGCCGCTGGCCAAGGTGCTGCTCGGCAGCGCACTCGAGGACGAAATTGAGATCGACCTGAGTGGCGGGAAGACACGGACCGGAGTGATTGAGCGAATCGAGCGCGCGCCTGCGGTGGCGGCCTGAGGAGGACACCCATGGGGTTACGGTTCCGCAAATCCGTTCGGCTGTTTCCTGGGGTGAAGCTGAACGTCTCTGGGGGGCGGATCAGCACGACGCTGGGCGTGCCGGGAGCGTCTCTGAACGTTGGCTTGGACGGTCGGGCTCACATGACGCTCGGCATTCCAGGCACCGGCATTTCATACCGAGCCAGCCTGACGCCACCGCCACAACGGCATGTCCCTGCGGTGCCGACAGCCGATTCGCCGCTTGGTGGCCGGTCATTCGTCCCCGGACCAACCACCCATCCGATCGGGGCGCTCCCCGGCGAGATCCGAAGTGCGGCCGTCAGCGCTCTGACCAGTCCGGGCTTGGTCAAGCTGAAAATGCTTGTGAACGAGGCCGCTGATCGCCGTCGCGTTCTTCAGAGGGAAATTGCCGGTCACAAGCGGGCTCTTTTTGCCTGGCGTGTGTTCACGGGATTTTCAAAGCTGTTTGTCGTTCGGCTTCTCACAAGTCCCTGGATTGCACGCTTCGAGGAACGGACAGCAACCCGGTGCGTTGAGATCGAGACCGCCAAGCAGGAGTTGGAGTTCGCAACGATCCAGCTGGACTTCGACTTTGATGCGCAGACTCTGGCTCTGTACGAGGAAGTTCGCCAAGCCTACGCGCGGCTGCGCATGAGTTCACGCATTTGGGACGTAACCACTGAGATTGCGACCAACCGCTACGTCGAGAGGACGACAGCGTACAAATCCGTGACAAGAAGGCCGGTCCGCTTCGACGTATCGCGCAGTGACCTTGTAAAGGCCCGCTGGGAAGCGCTGCACTTCGGAAACGCGAACGGTGAGGACCTCCGGCTCTACCCAGGCTTTGTGCTCGTTCGGGAGAAGAGCGGCGAATTCGCCCTTGTCGACATTGCCGATTTGGACATCTGGGCGAACGAAACCCGCTTCATTGAAGAGGAGTCGGTGCCAGGTGACGCCGCGGTGGTCGGTCACACTTGGAAGAAGGCCAACAAGGACGGTTCGCGCGACAAGCGCTTCAACAACAACCACCAGGTTCCGATCGCCCGTTACGGCGAGCTGACGGTTCGAAGCAACACCGGCCTCAACGAGGCCTACATGGTCAGCAGCGCGGATGCGGTGCTCTCCTTCGGGCGCGCGTTCTCGCGTTACCAGCAGGCCCTTGCTGCCGAGGCCAAAAGCAGTCCATCGATCACCCCTGCGGCCGACGCGGCCGATGCGGCGTCGCTGGAAACCGCGATCGAGGTCGAGGCCGATGGAGAGGCTCAGCCCCGGCGGCGTCCCCTCCTGGTCCTTGACGGGGTTTTCGTGGCGTTCGCGGCGACGCTGGTGACCGCGTGGCTGACGGTTCCCGAGTTTCGGACAGCGGCAAATGACTTGGTTGCGTCGGCCAATCACGCAACGGGCAACCTTCCGGCATCGCAAACGCGAGCCCCTGAAATGCCATCGGCATCACCCGCCACCAGTCCTTCAGCTCCACCCCCGCCTCCTTCACCATCCCCATCCCCGGCCGTGGTTCCCGCAGGCACTGAGGCGCCCCTCTCCGACAAGACGCCCGTGCGGGATGTGGTCGTGGTGCGTGCCCAGGGAGCCAACGTTCGGAAGGACGGCGGCGCCAACGCCCCCGTCATCAAGACCGCGCGCAGGGGCGAGCGGTTTACGGTTTTCGGCCGTGGGGGTGACTGGGTTCAGATCGGCGACAAGGAGCCAGCCGGATGGATTCATCACAGCCTGATCGAGCCGGTGAAAGACCGATGAATGCTATGGTGCAGGGTCCCAACTCCAGGAAGCCTATCGGCCAGGCCAGCATGTCAGCAGGGTTCATCACCGCCTGCTTGCCTTTGCCCTCATGAAGGCTGCCCGTCATCCCAGCATTTGCCGTCCAATAACGTTATGGCCTCTTCTTCCTCTTTGGCACGCGGATATGGGCGTGATCATCGCCGCCGTGTTCTTCATCTTCGGCTGGCTGGTGCACACCACGGTGGAGTTCCTCGGCCATCTCTTCCGGAGGCTGTGGACCGCCGTAAAGCGCACTGGGCGCCCGCGGGCGGCGGCAGGTCGGGCAGACGCCGTCGTCGTTTCGGGCGGGCCATTAAAGGCTATCCAGGAAACCTTTAATGGGATCGGCCGGACGGCTGTCGCATTAAAGGTTGTTGAGGGTGACCTCCCGCATCACCGCAGCAGCGGCTGCCTCCGGCCGATCAGCAGGGCGATTCGCGTCGCCACCAACTTCGCCTCCCGTTTGCGGTTCACGGCCATCTCCAGCACCTGCTCGGCCGAGCGCGCGGTTAGCGTGACGCGCGGCGGTCCGTCCTCCCCGGCGCCGGTCGGCGGGTCGGGCGTGTGGCTCAGCACCCGCAGCGGCTCCGCGCGCGTCCCCAGGCGCGCCGTCTCGGCGGCCCACGCCTCGTGGGCCGTGCGTACGGCCCCGTCCAGCAGCAGGGCGGCCTTGGTCGCGCACCCGTCGGCCACCTCCAGGATGGCGGCCGCGGCGGTCCCCTCGACGGCGAGCACCGGCACATCGTCGGAGCCTCCCCCCACCGCCGTCACCGTGATCTTGCGGTTCCGCGCCAGGGCCAACATCCGGTTGGTGACGAAGTCGAACAGGCGCTCCAGGTCGGGCAGGTCGATCTCGGCGGTCCACGTCCGTTGCTCGTCTTTCGTATTCCAGACCCGCAGCCCGGTGATGTCGCCCCCGTGCGAACCCAGCAGGTCGAGGTTGAAGTGCGCGATGCCGTTCCGCAGCATCCTGACCAACCCGGACGGATCGGACAGCTGGGAGTACGGGCAGGGCGGAACCCCGGTGCCGCCGTCCTCGCCGTCGGTGCCGTTGCGCTGGCACCGCGGGCATCCCTCGACCCACACCCTGATGCGGCTCACCATCTCCTCGGGTGCGCTCTCGACCGCCTCGATCAGCACGTCCAGCGCCCGCTGCTGCGGGAACACCAGCAGCCCCAGCATGCTGTTCAGCAACTGCGTCACCTCATAGGGGCCCTCGCCCCGAGGTGCCCCGTCCGCCTTGCGCCGCTGCCGCTCGGCCCGGATCAGGTCTAGGTTCGCCTTCGTGCGCCCAACGAAGTCGGCCAGGAGGTCGCGGGGGTACGTCATGGGGCCTCCGTCCGTTCGACGCCGGTTGGAGTCGGGGTGCCGCCCCGACAGATCCGAAGTGAGCCTTCCCGCCCGGACTGCCCGGGCGGGCTTTTCTTTTGCGGCTAACCCAGGCCCGCCTACTCCTTGAGCACCAGATAGCCGGTGAGGATCTTGGCCTTGGTTGATGATGTCGTCATTGCCCGGAAACTCCTCGTCATCGCATACGGCGTCATGAAAACACGCCAACCCTTCAAACCCGCTTGACTGTCAACACAGTATCTCATACCCCAGGACGCACGACTTGATCCGCTCCAGCGTCTCGTCCTGATCCTGGGGGCGTCATACTACAGCAATCTGTTAGCATACTGGTCGACCAAGTACATCGACCTCTTAGCCTTTGATAGGAGGTACCTGTTACCGAGGATCGCGTTGCATGTGCTGCATGCGTCTACGACCTCGCCGGAGCGGTGCTCTCCTCCCTTGCGCCGCCGGGACGACATGATCGACAGGGGCACGATGTGGTCCTTCGTCATGCTCCGCGTGGAACCGCAGTACACGCACGTCGCTATCAACCCGCCTCCCCGTCGCCCGGCGGTATGATGCGGTGGCAACCGGCAGTCGGCAAGCCTACCGGCGGCGCCTCACCGTCCCAGCGGCGTTGTCGGCTGAGCCTCTACGATGCACGTGATCCCATGCTTGCCCAGGTCCACGTACCGGATTCCGTCGAAGCGCAGCTTCAAGCGGTCGCTGTCGCTGCACACCAGCAGCAGGCGCTCCTCGACGCCGGGGGACCGCGGAAGCAGGGCGTAGCCGCCCTTCGCGCTGTCGTCCTGCTTGACCAAACCCAGGGCCGCTAGGACGCTCTTGTCCTTGCCGTTGTTGATCCGGTCGCGTCCGGCGCCGTCCCACACCTCGCACCGGACGACGGGCCCCGAGGCGGCGGCGAGCACCAGGTCGTTCTTTGCGACATGCCCGTCGGGTAACCAGACACCGGCGCTGCTGGTGGTCGGGTTGCAAAGGATGACCTGATGGTCGCGGAATTCAGGCGACGCGCCGAACCACGTCAGGGCGTCCATCAGACGTTCGACCGTGGCCAATTGGTTGATGATTTCACTGAAGTTGTGGTCGAGACCGCCCCTAAGGTCCACCCGGGCGCGCTTGAACCGGCTGCCATAGTCCGCGCGCTCCCGGGACGCCGCCGATACGTCGGCAAGGTGATGCTCCACGGCCTGAACAAGATCGGCATGGCTCGCAGCCAAGTTGGCGGCCAGGGTCCCGACGGTGGTTGGTTCCGTCACCGGCGCAATCAGGCAGGCCATTCTTTCCTCCTGTTGATCGCTTACACGATCCCGTCCGGCGGCGGCGCGTTCATCCGCATCTCGGCCAACCTGCCCTCCACCTTGGCCAGCAGCCGACGGTGGTCCTCCCGCGCCTTGGCCTTGGCATCCTGACGCCATTCCCGAAAGGTCGAGGTCAACATGGTCGCCTTGCGGTCGAGCTCCTCGATGAACCCGGGCATATTGCCGAAGTCCTGTTGGGCGGTGCCGAGGCTTTCCCGGGCCAGGAGAGCGCCCTCGATGACTGCCAACGTGGACCCCGGCGGCGACAGCAGGCTGCTCGCGTCGATCGCGATCGGTAGGAATTGGCGATCCACAGCAAGCGTACGCCGGTCGACGAAGCTCTCGACGAGCACGGCGGGCTCCAACCGCTCGAGACGTGAGCAGTTGTAGGGATCCTGGTTGGCCAGCGCACGGTTATCTGGCTCGTTGAGGCCGCTCGGCAGGTTCAGCTTGCTGCCTGGACGGATCTCGAACTTGATCACCTTGCCCTTCTGTGAGTGGATGGCGCCCATGCCGGTGCGCGGCGGGTATCCCCATGTCGTCCACGGCGCATCCAGCCAACGCCATGCGTCCCGCCCGGTGGGACGCAGTGCGGTGTTCGCGGTGAATTCCAAGTACGGCCGAACAGTGGACGCGGCGCTGTCCCATCCGAGATTGAGGTATGCCTTCTCGATGTACATCACCTCACCGGTCATCTCCTTGTCGTCCACCAGGAGGCGCGCCGGGGCGGTCGACCGGATCACGGCTGTCAACAGAACGCCCGGCCAAGCATCCGTCTCCTGGAAATCGAAACCGTGCAATTCCGATTGCCACCCCTTCACCTGGGGAACGTCACCAACCCACTCCCATTGCGGCAGAACGCGCAGCGCGTAGACCTCCCGGAAGTAGCCGTCGAGGTCGTGCCGGGTGGCGACCTCCCTCAACATGGTGGTCAGCAGTGTGCAGACTTGCTCCGCGGGACCGAGTTCGGCGTCGGGACCCACACGTTGTTCGAAGAGGATCGTCCCTTGTGCCAACGCAAGGATAGCCTCGTGCTCCGGTATCCCGGCGAGCTCGGCCACCGCCATCGCCAGCTTGTGGTAGTTCCGTACGGAGCCGTGTAGGCGAGGCTTGGCGATCCGTTTGCCGCCTTCGTAAATCCGGTAGGCGCCGAGGGCATTCTCGGGCTTGGCCGTACCCGGAGCCACCCCGGATTTGGCCACGACACTGCCCATCGCTACTCCGGCCTCCTTCGCCCGTTGCAGCAGCTTGCCGAGGTTGATGGCAAGCCGCTCGCGCTCCTTCTCGGTCAGCCTCCCGGTGTGTTCGACCATCCGCTGCTCGATGACCCGGGCGCGGGCGATCTCCGCTTGGCGCATTAGTTCGCTGACGGTTTGCTTCTGCTTGTCGCTCATCAGGCCTTCCTCATTTGGCCCCGCGGCGGTAGCGCCGCTTTCCCCGGCCCGACTTGCGCACCACCAGCACCGTCTTGACCACGCCGTCCCCGGTGACCACCGCGGCCAAGCCCTTCATGCGGTCGAGGTGGTGCCGTGAGATCCCCTCGGCGGCAAGCTCCTCGGCTCCTTCCCGGCTCAGCCAAAGACTGGTGTCACCCCCGCCTACCGGGATGGCGATGTCCGCCCAGCCAACAAGGGTGTCGAGGACGTCGTCCGTTACCCCGCGTTGGCGCACACGCTTCTCGGAGTGCCTGGTCGTCATCACCCCCATTCGCCGCCTCCATGCTTTCGTCAGGCAGCACAAACCTGCCATCTGAAGCGTGGACTGTCGCTATGCAGTGCGTGATTTCGGGGTGGAAAACTCCATAGCTTCTCCTGAATAGTTTACATGGCTATGCCGGGGCGGTTTTGCATGACTGGCTGATGGTAGAGCGCAGGATCCGGCGGTTAGCTATCCTCCCACCATGAGGTAAGGAGGTGGTGACCAGCTTCGTCCAACGGATTTCGCAGCGCGTCGAGGCGCCCTTCATGGCGGTGAACTGTGCCGCCACCCCGGCAGACCTGATCGGCAGCGAGGTGTTCGTGCACGCGAAGGGGGGCATTCATCGGAGCCAACGCGCTGCGCCGCGGCTACGCCTTGCGTGCGGCTGACGGCGCGCTCTTCCTCCACGAGGTCGGAGAGCTTCCGTTACCGGTGCAGGCCTTGCCCGTCGGCTTGGTTCAGGAGGGGGTGTTCCTCCGAGTTGGCAGCGAGAAGTCGCTGCCGTTCGCGTCTCTGCAAGTCCGTGCGAACAACGCAGAACTGGCGCAGCGGATTCGAGAAGCCGGTCACATCGGCGTCACCACCTACCACCTGAAAAAGAAGTTCTTGTGAACTCAGATTGCCTGCTGCATACCCATTGGTCGAGGCTGAGCCTTAAAGGCCGAACAAACCATCGAGCGCAATGGTGAGGAGTAGTGCGTGACGACGGCGTCGCCGGACCCAGGCGCGGTGCTCGACAAGACGGATCCCGGCGCTGACACCCAAGCGCGGTTCTCGTACCAGCATTGTTTCGCAGCTCTTCAGTGTCTGCGGCTGCTGTCCGGCCAGCTGGAAGCCGTCTATTGCGAGAATCACGAAGACATCCTGCTCCGGAAGCCGGGGGGGACCTATGATGCTCTCCAGGTCAAGACACGCCGTTTCGACTTGGAACCCTTCAAGGCCAATGATGATGCTGTCAAGAACAGCATTGGCCGGTTTGCCAAACTTGAAAAAGCCTATCCGGCTCGGTTTGACAACTTCCATTTCATCACCAACCACGGGTTTTGGGGTGAGAAGGAGAACGGGAACAACCTTTCCTACATTCGCGCCCAGATCTGCGAGCGTGGCAACCTCGATGGCTTGACCAAGGCGCACCTGCTCAAGAAGTTTGTGTCCGGCCTGTGCGGTGAGCACGGCTGTGACGAGGCACACGTCGTTGCCGCCGTGCTCAAGCTGCTTCTTCTCGGTCAGCAAACGGACCTGGAGCGGCCGTACAAGGATCTGCGCGAAAACGTCGGCGATGTTCGGGACTACCGGCGAACGCAGACGTTCCACACCCTCACCAGGGTTGCCGACAACCTCATCTACCTTTGCCAACAGGCCTCCAGCTGCGTTCTCGGCGGCAGCGTCGCTGACCTGTACAGTTTGGTGATGGATTTCGATGCTCAGCGGGATGCCCTGCTGCTGGCGGGCAAGACGATCACCGCGGACCGGGTGGAAGAGGTCATCCGGCAGTCCCTGGTCGAAGGGGCGGACAACCTTCTGGTCTCGTCAGGAGGCGTCTCGGCAGACGCACTTCCGCCAGGGTTCGACGTCATGGTCGAGAAGCTCGAGCACGGTGGCCTCCAGATGGCGCGTGTCGACTCGTTGAAGGACTTCAAGAAGTCCATGGAGACACTGTATGTCAAATGGGTTTACCGCTACGGTCTCGACGAGGCCAACCGGCGTTTGCAGCATCTGAAAACCTTGGTTAGGGACGATTGCGTCGAGGCTCAGCTGTCCGTTGAGCAGCCGGGCCAGAAGTATGCGAGCGCGATGTACACAGCCCTTCGGCAGATGCTGGAAGATCGGCTGCGTACGAGTACCTTGCCGATGTTCGATTGCGCACGGGAGCACCTGCTTGGTACGGCCGGGATTCTGACCGAGGAGTGTACGGTCTGGTGGAGTGACCGGTTCGATCTGAAGGCTGTCCGATGAGGCTCACGCTCGCCGACATCGTGACCAGCCTCGACCGCGACGAGCCGGTTCACCTGGCCCGCATGCTCGTCCTCCTGCTGGCGTTCAGCAGGCCGGATGACGCGGCGATCCACGGCATCACCAAACTCGCCAAGCTGGATTTCCTGCTCAGGTACCCGTCGTACTTCGAGCGCGCGATGGTCGCCCGCGGGGTCACGCCCGAGCGCGTGCCGGTGGAGGCCTACGAACGCCGCACTGTCGAAGCGACGATGGTCCGGTACCGCTTTGGGCCGTGGGACCATCGCTACCGACGCTTCATCAACATCCTGTCCGCCAAGGGCTTGGCACGGGTCGACACCGACGGCCGCACCGTCCGGCTGTCCTTGACGGCGCGCGGGATGGAGATTGCGGCCGCGTTGGCGGAAGAAGACGCCACCAAACCGTTGGCGGCCCGTGCTCGCATGCTCCGCCAGAGGATCGACATCGGGGCGGCGGACATCATGAAGTTCATCTACGCCACCTTCCCCGAGATCGCGACGCTCGCCTACGACGAGGCCATCACGCCATGAAGCTGCGCTTCGAGTACCTCCAGCTGCGTTGCCGTGCGAGCGTCGAGACGGTGCGCTTCGCCGAACGGGTCTCGTTCTTCCATGGCGAAATGTCGGCCGGTAAGTCCAGCATCCCGGCCCTCATCGACTTCTGCCTCGGCGGCCGGTTCCCGGGCACCCCGGCGCTCAAGCAGGAGCTCGTCTCCGTCGCGTTGCAGACGCGGATGGGCACGAACACCGTGGTCATCGAGCGGGTCGCCCAGGACGCCGGTTCGGCGCAGGTCACCTGGCAGACCGCCGCGGGCGAGACCTACATGGTGTCGGCGCCCATGAGACCGCGGGCGGAGCCGATCTTCGGTGAGGACGTCTTCAGTTTCAGCGACCTGATCCTCCGGCTCCTGGGGATCCCGGTCGTGAAAGTCCGGCGGCGCACCTACGACAGCGACTCGCCGCTGGTGCGCCTCAGCATCCGCGACATCTTCAAGTTCGTCTATCTCGACCAAGACAACCTCGACTCGGACTTCTTCCTGCTCGACGTGCCGATCCGGAAGGAGAAGAGCCAAGACACCCTGCGGTTCTTCGTCGGCCACCTGAGCGAGCGGCTGAACGAACTCCAGATCGAGCTTCAGCGCCTGAAGCAGGAGCAGCGCGCCCAACGCGACTCCATCACGAAGGTTCGCGCGTTCCTGGCCCCCTTCGGGTTCGACTCTGAGGAGCGCATTGCCGCGGAGCTGGAGGAGCTGAACGCCGAAGCAAGGCGGATCGAAGAGGAGCTTGCTGCGTTGCGCGCGGGGTATCGGCCGGACACGCGGATCTCCGATGAAAACCGCAGGAGGCTGAAGGAGCTGGCCGCCCAGGTGGTGACCCTTGAGGACGCGATCGACGAGGTCAGCGCCCGCATCGGCGAACAGGAGGCGTTGGCGGCCGAGCTCATGCAGCTCAAGATGAAAGCGGCGCGGGTGGACATTTCCCACCGCGTCCTCGACGGCGTGGAGTTCGAGTGCTGCCCGCGCTGCGGGTCCGGGCTCCCGGTAAAAGCCGAACACACGGACGACGCCTGCTACCTGTGCCACACACCGTCCGGCCAGCAGCCGCGCGGGCAGGCGCTCACCGCGGATGTCGTGCGCCAGGACTTGGATGCGCGCATCGCCGACCTTCAGGACTCGGTGTCGCGGCACCGCAAGTCACGCGGCCCGCTGCAAGCCAAACTCGCGGAGGTACGGCAAGCCCGGCGCGAGGTGGACGGTCGCGTAGCGGAGTCGCTTCACGGGTATGAATCGGACTTCCTGGCACGAAGCCGTGTTGGCGAGCAGCGACTTGCCGTCATCCGGGAGCGCTCCTCGTTCCTGGAGCGCATTCGGGCGCTGCCCGCCGAGATCGCCCGGCTCTTTGTCCAGGCCGACCTTCTGTCGGCCGATATTGAGGCGGTGCAGCGCAAGCTCGAGGAGGAGGAAGCCAAGCTCGTCGGCGCCGAACAGAACCTGACGAAGCTGGAGGAGAACTACGCAGCCGTGCTCGGCGCGATCAAGTTCCCGGCGTTCTCGGCCAACGACCAGGTTGTGCTCGGACGCCGCAACCTGATCCCCGTGATATGGCCGAAGGGCGACGAAAGCCGGGCCTTCTCCTTCTTCACCGTAGGCAGCGGCGGCAAGAAGATCCTGATGAAGATCGCCTTCGCGCTGGCGCTCCACAAAACGGCCGCGGAGCAGCGCCTGCCGGTTCCACGGGTGCTCATCATCGACTCTCCGATGAAAAACATCACTCCGGACGTGAATCCGGACATTTTCAGGAATTTTTACGCGCACCTGTACGCCCTGCTCGGCAGCGTGCTGGCCGACTGGCAGGTCATCATCGTGGACCAGACCTTCGCGCCGCCGCCAGCCGATGTCGCGCCGTCGCTGGACAGGATGATGCGCCGGGGTGACCCGGAGAACCCACCATTGATCGGCTACTACGAAGGTCCCTGACGCCGCGGGGAGTTCGAGGTCGGCGCGGCTGACGGTGGCCATGTCCGCGGGCGTCCTCTTTAGAGTCAATGATTCTCCCGGATTCCGGCGACTAAGCCTTTGAATGGGATCGACATTCCTTTCGTCGACCATCTTGAGTCGCCTGCACCTGCATCCTGATCGGATGCGATCGTTCCCAGGCCGCGGGCTGGCGCAGGCCAGCACGGGCTACGGTCACCGGCGCCGGAAGAAACCGCGCCGGGCCTCGTCGCGGACCCGGTGCACCGTCTCGGCCAGCACGTCCATCCGCAGAGTCCGGTCATCGCTGTAGCGCCGAATACGAAGGGGCGCCAGCTTGTCTTCCAGCCTCATGACGCCACCCTCTTGTTCAAGTTCGGTATGTGCGCTGCCAGGAAGCATCGCCGTTCGCGGCGGGGAGGCCTACGGCTGCTCCGGTCTGCGCGCCGTCAGACGATCGCTGCCTCGACGCAGCCGTTGTCGTTGCGCGCGGATGACCCGCAGCAGGGCGATGGCGCGGGCAGCGTGCTGCACGTACCAGACAAAGCCGATGGCGCCGATCACGAACAGAACGGCCGCGAGGGTGCGGACCCACCCCGAATCACCCCCCATGCACCACCTCCCAGGTCGCATCGCTCTCTCAACAGCTATGGCGGCTACCATGGGCAGCAAGGCCGCGACTCACCTTGTGCTCGGGGCCTTCGTCGCCGAAGGGAGGATGCGCACGCGATCTCTTTGAGCGCCACGCAGCAGACTCTTCAGAGGTACCGACTTTGGCGAGGACGCCTCGTGTCCGGCCTGGCAGGCGGAAGACGTCGAAAACCTCTCTGTAGGCGAACCAAAAGGCGTATTGCCGAGAAAACGTTTAAGGAACATTCTCCTGCCATCCGCCAAGAAGTAGGGATGGTTGTCCGTGAAGATGCATGTTGTCCTAACGCTGACTCGGCGTGATCCGGCCACCGCGGGCAGCACCCTGTGCCCTGGCGAGCGCCTCGTCTGCATCAGCGAGCACGCCGCCTGGGCGCAAGCGGAACGCCTGCTCACCACCAACCGGTTCGTCGGTGCCCGCCTCCTGCGGCTCTGGGGCGACGACACCGCCGTCGTCGAGGCAGAGCATGTGGCCAGTATCGGCACCGTCGGCAACAGCGACTAGGGAGAGCCCAATGGACATGAGCAAACAGCCCCGCCAGACCGGATACGTGATCCTTCGCGATGCTGCTGGGCGCCGCCATGCCCTACGGCCGGACGACGTCCAAGGCGTGAGCGAACTCGACGATCTCGGCGACGAGTGCGTCGTCACGGTCACCGGTGGACGGATGCTGCACATTCTCCGCCCGCTCGACGACATCCTGTTGTCGTTGAGCTGACCCGCGGCCGGGAGAAGTGACGCCATGGTGACGCCGAAGGATGCCGATCCTGAAATCGACAGGGGCGCCGCGGCGGCGGAGGACGCCGCCAAGGCACCGCAGATCGACCCCGTCGAGGCCGCCGCCGAGGTGATACTCCGCCGGGCACTGGACGCCGCGCCGGATTTGAAGAAGGCGCTGGCTGCCGCGGGCGTCGCCGTTGTCGTCCAGATGCCGGGAGCGGGCTGGATGGGTCCGGTGAAGACGGTCTGGGGGCGCGTGGTGTGGCCGCACAGCGACGTGGATCAGGATGGTGACAGCATCAAGACTCCGTTCTGGCGGTTTCCAGCCCACCACACGGCCTGGGTCGTCTACCGCCGCGATGGCACCCAGAAGGACCTCAGCCCGGGCCGGGGGAACGCCGGAGTGTCGGCCGCGCTCAGCGCCGGATGCCCGGTGGTCGGCTTCAGCCCGGTCCCCGAGCGCCACCTCCCGCGCGACCTCATGCGCGTCGCCGACCTCCGGATCGTCATCCCGCCACTGGACGCAGCGGCATTGGCCGAGACGCTCGGTGTGCTGACCGGCACGCTGCCGACGGCCGCTCTGTCCGAAACTCTGTGCCGCCGCATCGCCCTCGAGGACCTGCGGCTGGCGTGGCGCCCCGGGACGGATGCCAATGGCTACATGGGCCGCCTCCGGCGCCTGCTCGAGGCCAAGGCGGCCTCTACGGGCGTGGTGCTCGGCCAGCTCCACGGCATGGACGAGGCCGTCACCTGGGGGATGGCGCTGGTGCGCGACCTAGCCGAGTACCGGCGTGGCGTCTTGCCGTGGTCGGCGGTCGACCGCGGTGTCCTATTGTATGGTCCGCCAGGCACCGGGAAGACGACGTTCGCGAAGGCGTTGGCCGGAAGCTGCGGCGTGCCGCTGATCAGCGGTACGCTGAGCCAGTGGCAGGCGGCCGGATACCTGAACGATCTGCTGAAGGTGATGCGCGCAGCCTTCGCCGAAGCACGTGCGGCGGCGCCCGCCATCCTGTTCATCGACGAGATCGACTCCTTCGGCGATCGGACGAGATTCACCCACGATAACAAGGATTACAGCATCCAGGTGGTGAATGGATTGCTCGAGGAACTGGACGGAATCGGTGGCCGCGAGGGCGTCGTCGTTATCGGCGCCTGCAACCACCCCGGCCGCCTGGATCCGGCGATCACGCGGTCCGGGCGTCTGGACAGGACCATCGCCATCCCGCTGCCTGACCAGCAGGCGCTGGCCAGAATTCTGCGCCACCACCTGGGCGGTGACCTGCCGGAGGCGGACTTGTCCAAGGCATCCTTGTTGGCGCTGGGCGGTACCGGCGCTGACTGCGAGCGCTGGGTGCGCGGTGCCCGACGGCGCGCCCGGCATGGTGGCCGGGACCTTGTAATCGACGACGTGCTCGACGAGATACGCGGGCTCCAGCGGGCACGGACCGCCGACGAGGCGTACCGGTACGCCGTTCATGAAGCTGGGCACGCGCTGGTTCTGGTGGTCGAGGAACCGGGCGCCTTGGTCAGCGCGTCCATCCGCCAGACCGCCGACACCCAGGGCGGCGTCGTGGCCGACCGGCGCGACCGGAAGCCGGTCACGCGCAAGGAGGTCGCTGGTCGGCTGCGGATGCTGCTGGCCGGGCGCGCCGCCGAGGAGGTCGTGTTTGGCGACGTGTCGACCGGCTCGGGCGGGAATGCGTCGTCGGACTTGGCCCAGGCGACGATGCTGGCGGCCGCGGCGCTGAACGCCTACGGGCTTGATGACGGTGTTGACGGCCTGCTCTGGCGCGGCCTTCCGACGCCGGACACGCTGCCCGCGACGCTGTCGCTGCGCCCTGATATGGGGGCGCAGGTGTCAGCGATGCTGGCGGACGGCTACGCCGAGGCCAAGGACCTGATCCAACGGCACCGGCAAGAGCTCGAGTGCATCGCCCGGCTGCTGGTTGAGCGGGAGACCGCCGACGGGACGGAGATCGAGATCCTGGTCTACGGTGGCGAGGACGGCGACGCCATTGCGACGCCTCCCTGAGCGTGGCCTGGGAGGGCTTCGTGTACGAGGAGATCCCAAGCGAAAGTTTGGATGTACCGCTCCACGGCAGCGGCGGCGTCTTCCACGCTCATCAGGACAAAATCGGTCTGCACGTTTGCTCACCACCATGAACCTCCTTCCAGTTTGGATCGGCGGCTCCTCTGGTGGGAAGATCCTAGCCTTGGTGTCCGTGCGTTGGGCCTCGACTGAGTGCCGCTGTCGGTGAATCGAGGTGAAGTCACCAGCCACGATGCTCTGGCTATACCTAAGAATGCATATTCCGCATTATCTCCACGGCCTCTTCGAGCGCATCCCTGAACTCGGGCGAGACCATCGCCGCCTCAGCCAAGGCGACCGCCAACGCTCCGGCCGCGGGACGATGAACGCCGCCATGGCTCTCCACCCACTCCGCCAATGCCCTGATCGTTCTTGAGCGGCGCCGCACCTCCCCTCGGAGAACGCGCGACAGATGTCCCTGGCTGACGCCCAGCGTCTCGGCGAGCACGCCCTGAGTCAGGCGCTCCCGATCCATCAACGCGAGGGCGTCTTCGACGACCCGCGCAACACTGCGTTCCGATCCTCCTTGCATGTCGGCGATAGAAACGCATAATCCGCATAGATGCAAGGGAGTATCGACATGCAGGTCGTCAGCGCGCTCGTGGACGGGCAATACCGGGAATGGACATTGCCCAACGAGGACGAGGAGGTCGTTCCCGGAGTGCGCTGGGGCCGGGCCGACGAGGTGCCGAGTCCCGCCTATTGGGCGGCGCTTGCCCTAATGCGCCCGGGATGGGACGGCGCTTTCGTCTCACATTCGGGGACACTGGCCGAGGAAGTCGCCTTCTGCATCTTGGGTGGATTCGGTGTCACGGCCGAGCTCGGCCAAGCGGCCTTCGAACGCCTACGCGATCTCGGCCTTCTGACCCCGTCCCCGAACGCCGACCATACTCCGATCGAGGCTGCCTTGATGGCGCCCCTCTCCGTCGCCGGTCGTCAGGTCCGCTACCGCTTCCCGCGGCAGCGCGCAGCACGGCTGGCCATCGCCATGAGGGAACTGCATCAAGCGCCACCATCCGAGGACGACCCACTAGCCTTCCGGAATGCGCTGCTGCGCATCCCAGGCATTGGCCCCAAGACGGCGTCCTGGGTCGCCAGAAACTGGTTGGGCACGGACGACGTCGCCATCCTCGACATCCATATCCTTAGGGCATGTCGGGTGATCGGCGTCATCGAAGACACCTGGACGCTACCGAGGGACTACGCGGCGCTCGAGCGCCGGTTCCTCGCGTTCGCCACCGGCATCGGCGTTCCTGCCAGCGTGCTGGACGCCATCATGTGGACGCAAATGCGTATCCTGGGCGTGCCGGAAACCCCCCATACTCGTCCTAAAATGGCAGACACTTCGGTATCTAAGGATATTCTGCCGAAAATGCATGGGAGCGAAGTGCTCTTTAACACCTGAAGTCATCAGTCTTGCGCGTAATAGGCTGCGCGCTATGATCTTTTCCTCGTATACGATGGTGGAGGTTTGGCGTGGGTGGGACGGGCAGCAGCGGGCGTCGCAAGCCGCGAGGCGGGAAGAACGTTGGCGGCACCGGGGGTGAGGGCGGCGGAGCTGGTGACGGCATGGGTAATGGAGGCGGCGGCCTAGGTGGCGGTGGAGGTGGGGGCGACACCCCTCCGCAATCCGAATGCGACCTGTTGTTCGCGGCGACCTTGCAGCGTCCCAACGCCGCCGTTTTGTCCGGCCTTGGCGTTGGAAGCATGCTTCGCGTTGAGCACCAGCGTCCGGGTGCTTTCGACATCGTTGTTTGCATCGACCCCCCAACGGGGCAGGTCGCAGGATCCATCACCTCCGACGAATTGGCGGCACTCATCGAGTGCCTGAAGCGCCGCGTGGCGTACGTCGCCCGCGTCACCCTGGTTGCTGACCGGCGGTGCGACGTCATTGTGAGCCGGGCGGGGGGAACGCGATGATCGTCACGGGCGGCTGCTACACGGAACGCTGCACGCTACCGGCCTGGGACCAGCTGTTCGGTTCCGGAGGCCGGGCCGCCGCGGCCGTCGGCGACCTGTCACCGGGGACGGAACTCCACACCTTCTGCCCGCCGGGCAGCGAACAGAAGGTCCAGGCCGTGATGGGCACCTACGGAATCGGAGTGACGGCCTCACCCTCCAGCGAGATGGTGGAGTTCACCTACTTCCACCCCTTGTCCATCCCGGAGATCCATCCGGCACCGGCCAGCATTCCGCGCGCCGCACCTTTGCGCGTGAAAGGCGACGTGGTCCTGCGCTTCAGCTTCATGGAAGGTGAGGCGATCGTCGAGGCGAAGACGGTGGTGTACGACCCGCAGTCCGGTGGAGTGAGGGAGCCGTTCCGGGCGAACGGCTCGACCGCGGACAGGCTCACCATCGTTCTGAACGAGAGCGAGCTCAGGTCGATGGCGAACGAGGAGGACCTGGATGCAGCGGCCACGGCCCTAATCGCGTCCGAAGGCGCGGACGTGATCGTTACCAAGCGCGGCACCAAGGGCGCGACCGTGTACGAGGCGGGCGGCGGTCGGGCGGAGGTGCCCGCCTACTTCTCCGACGCCGTGTTCAAGATTGGGTCAGGGGACGTCTTCAGCGGTGCGTTCACCCACTTCTGGGCCGAAGCAGGGAAGTCGCCCGCCGAAGCGGCCGATCTGGCGTCGCGGGCGGTGGCGTTGTACTGCGGGACGCGCGCACTCCCCATTCCAGCCGATCCAGCGGTGCTGGCTTCGCTCACGCCGTTGCGCACCAGCACGGCCGGGATGGTCTACATTGCGGCGCCCTTCTTCACCATCGGCCAACGCTGGCTGGTGGAGGAGGCACAGGCATCGCTGCTTGCGCTCGGCGCTGACGTGTTCTCGCCACTCCATGAGGTTGGCACCGGTGATCCCGACGACGTCATCGCCAAAGCTGACATCGCTGGTCTCGAGCGCTGCACGGCCGTGCTCGCGCTCCTGGACGGCGGCGACCCGGGCTCGCTGGTCGAGGTCGGCTGGGCGCGGGCCCGGGGCATCCCTGTGATCGTCCTGGCCGAGGCGGTGCGACCGTCGGACCTGACCATGCCCCGCGGGCTCGGCTGCGAGATCGTCGGCGACTTCGCGACGGCGATCTACCGGGCGGTCTGGGCCTCCGTCCAGTGAAGGCGCTGCTCCTGTCCGGAGGGGTGGACTCCATGGCGCTCGCCCACTGGATCCGCCCCGACGTCGCGGTGACCGTCGACTACGGGCAACTCCCCGCCGCCGCGGAGATCGAGGTGGCGGCGGCCACCTGCGCGAAGCTGGGCATCCGCCATGAGATCGTGCGGGTCGACTGCCGGGCACTGGGCATCGGGCACTTGGCGGGACAAGCCGAGATCGGTCGTTTGGCGCCCACCCCGGAGTGGTGGCCGTACAGGAACCAGCTGCTGGTGACGCTGGCGGGCATGCGGCTGGTCAACGAAGGACTGAGCGAGGTGATGCTCGGCACCGTCGCGAGCGACAGCGCGCATGCCGACGGCAGGCCGGAGTTCCTGGCCGCCATGGACGCGCTGATGGCGGTGCAAGAGGGGCGCGTCAGGATCACGGCACCGGCGGCAGCGATGACCGCCGTCGATCTCGTGCTGCGCTCCGGCGTCCCGGATGACATGCTGGGGCGATCCTTCTCCTGCCATGCCTCTGAGTATCCTTGCGGCCAATGCCGGGGATGCGCCAAGCGGGATGATGTGTTGGCTGCCGTGGCAGCTCTTCGCGCCTAGCGTAGCAATGATGCAGGTCGGCATGTGACAGACACGAAGCACGTCCTCAAATTTATACGCCCAAATCTTTAGCAGAAATTGGTGTATCATGCCTCAGCAAAAAGAATCGATCAAAAGAACGATATTACTCTAAAGCAAATAACTCTATCAAGGAACAGCGCATTCTTTGCGCGCGCCACTGGATTTGACATTAAAGGCGCCCTACCGACTGAGCTCCAGGTTGTTCGCACGCTCCATGCGGACAATGTTATTCGATTGATGGATGACAGCATCTGGCATATCGAATTCCAGAGTTCAAATGACCCAGAAATGCCATGGCGTATGTATCAATACAAGGCTCTGCTCTTAATGTACTATCGCAATGAGAATGGGGATTTTCCTATTGTGCGCCAGCGCGTGTATTATACTGGAAACGGCGCGCCAAACATGCCGGATAAATTTCAGGTGCCTGGAACGGGAGTCATCTTCGAGGTTGTCGACCTGAAAGGGCAATTCGATAACGGAAGGGATCTCCTCGATAGTGATGCGCCAATGGATCGTGTTCTCGGTCTCCTTTGCATGCGGCGGCCTCATGATGACGTTGGCCGGAGGGAGTATCTAAGGGCTTGGCAACGGGTTGCCAACACGCTCAATCGCGAGAATACATCCGCTCAAATGGATGCTCGAACGCTGTTTGAATTTGCCGCCGACATCCGCAACGTTGACCTTAGAAAAATCCGAGGGTGGCCCGAAATGCCGATCACCGCAAATCTTGAAAATACCATTCTTGCCAAGCAGCTTTACAACAAGGGAGTCTCGTATGGTGAGGACATTGGGCGCCGATCCGTTTATGAAGAAGATATTATAGGCAACGTAGAGGCAAAAGGGCAGCGATGGAAGCCGCAGAACGATGCCCGCCTAAAGGACCTCAGTCAGGAAGAGTTGAAACGAGTGAGGGATATGTCTCGCTCCGGCATCACGTTTGACGCCGCCTACTCTCGCATAGAAGCAGAGCGGAATCGACGGCGCGATGATGAAAACATTCTTTAATTTCGTCATGGGCTTTATGGCGGCGCGCCGTCGGCCTTTGTGCTGCCCAGGCGTTTCGTCGCTTTCACGAGGGTGGGGCGTCCTTGGCGGGGTTGATCTCCAGCGTCGCCTTGGCCCATCGCGCCGCCATCTTCGCCGTCTTGGGCAAGTCGGTCAGAACGGGAGCGAGAAGGCGGAGGCGGTTCCTGACCTCGACCACCGGCTGTGGTTGGGATCCCTGAAACGAGCGTTGGGCATCGTCGATGGCGGTCCTGAACACCGCCTCTCGGCAAGCTCGAGCGCCGCGCTGATGGCGTTCCAGCGCTCCTTAGGGCGGGTGCGAATGCCCGGTGTCGCTGCCCGCCATCCGCTCCGCGAGCATGTTCAGGAGCCTGCTGGAAAATGTATATGGCACGGCTGCGAGTGCGGCATTCCAAGGCGGGGAAGGGGACGGGAATGCTGATTTTGCCGCCCGATATACAGATTCCCCATATACATTTTGGCATCTGTCCTGCCGCTAAGCCATTGTAGCTGCTGGATATCGGACGGACAGTACACAGGCTTAGGCGACATACGGGGCACGCGCTCTACGAGCAGGGCCGGCCGGCCGGGCTGGAGAGCCAGCCGGTGGGGCGTGCCCGCGGCATGGCGGCGCACGAGTCGCAATCGCTGATCGTGGAGATGCAGGCATCGCGCTCCGCCGAATTCATCGGCTGGCTGGCCCCGCTGGCGCGGGAGGTGTTCGGCGGCAGCGGTGAGGCCTGGGAAGCCGGCAACCTGCACCGCCTCTACACCCGCGTCGAACGTGGCTTCATCCGCGTGGACGCGGACGAGGTGACCTACCCCGCGCATGTCATCCTGCGTTACCGGCTGGAGAAGGCGCTGGTGGCCGGCGACCTCGCCCTGGCCGACCTGCCGGGTGCGTGGGCCGAAGGGATGCGCGGGCTGCTGGGCGTGGTACCGCCCGACGACCGGCGCGGCTGCCTCCAGGACATCCACTGGCCGTCCGGCGGCTGGGGGTACTTCCCGACCTACACGCTGGGCGCGATGACCGCCGCCCAGCTCTTCGACGCCGCCGCGTCCGCCGACCCGGATCTGCGCCCGGCGTTGGGGCGCGGCGACTTCGGCCCGCTGGTGCGCTGGCTGCGCGCCAACGTCCACGGCAAGGGAAGCATCCCCGACTCCACCGACGCCCTCCTGGCGGAGGCCACCGGCCGCCCGCTCGACCCCGCGGTGTTCCGCCGGCATCTGGAGCGGCGGTATCTGGGGGAGTGAGGCGGCGTTGTTGCGTCGGGCCCCCACCCAACCCTCCCCCACTTCGCGGGGGAGGGCTTTTTGTTTCTCCCTCCCCCGTCGAAGATGGGGGAGGGCCGGGGTGGGGGCGCAACGCGTGACGTTTTCGCCCCGTCTCACGTCCCCCGGCCGGTCTTCTCCTTCAGCGCGTCGATGCGTTTGGACGCCTCGGCCTTGCTGAGTTCGGGGTCGAACGGCTCGTGCGCCTCCTCCGACAGGGTCTTGAGGTAGGAGGCCTGGGCGCCGGTCATCTTCTCGTCGCCGCTGACCCAATCGTCCGGATCCTTGTCGCGGTTGGAGAAGCTGTCGCCGGCCTTCGGGTTTTCGGCATCGTGGGCAGCCGGTGCATCGGTCTTGCGATTCATCCTTTGTTCTCCTTCGTCCGTCATGGCGAGAACCATCGTGCGCGGCGGTTGGTTCCCACCGGTGACGGGGCAGGGCGACTCGTCTAAAGTGGTGGGGTGAAGCGGACGCCCCCCTCCCTCCCCGTGGTGCGCGAAGCGTTGCGCATCGCCCGCATGCTGGACGCGCCCGAACGGTCGGACGCGCTGGTCCGCGCCTTCGCGCTCCAGCACGGCATAAAGCCGCACCGCGAGGACATGCTCCGCCTGCTGCGCCCGGCCCTGGAGCGCGTGTACCTGCCGGCGCTGGAGGCCTGGATGGCCGCGGTGCTGCGTGACACCGAGAGCGCGCCGGACCTGATCACGCTCGCCGACGCCTACGCCGCGCTGCGGCCGGTGGTGGCCGGCGGGGCACGGCCGGGAGGCGGGCTGCCGCTGCCGGTGGTGCTGGCCGACGCGGTGCTGCACCGCGCCGACCGCAGTTCCGAGGCGCTGCGGACGGCGCTGGAGTCGCGTGACTTTCCCGACCTGTCCGCACTGTCCTACGACCTGCTGCGGCTGGAGGGGCTGCGCTGGGTGGTGGAGACGCTGGGCGATCGGAAGTTGGCGGAGGAACTGGCCTACCGCTCGCGGCGGGTGGCGCGGGTGGCGTTGCGTCAGGCGACGGCCACCGTCGATGCCTTCCTGATCGGCCGCGACCTGCTGACGCTGTACGACAACGCCTCCGTCGTGGCGCAGGTCGACAATCTGCTGGTCGTGGTCCTGCGCCTCCTGGACGCGTTGGCAGCGGAGGAGGAGGAGCGCACCGCCTTCGTCGAGACGGCCGACCAGCAGGCGTTCGACACCTTCGCACGGGCCCTTGGCCAGCTTTCGGAAACGCTGCTGACGATGCTGGAGAAGGCCGCGGCGCGGCCGGAGCGCGGCGGCACCTTCTTCCGCAGCCTGATCCGGCAGGCCGGCTGCGTCCAGCGCCTGTGCGCCGCACTCCGCGCGCCGCTGCGGCCGGCGCGTGTCGAGGCCATACAGGAGGGTCTGGAGCGCCGCCTTGCCGCGCTGGAGACGACCGTCGCCGCCGCACTGGCGCGCGCCGAGGCGGAGAATTCCCCGGCGCTCCCCGCCGCCCGGGTGCAGGCGGAGGAGCTGGCCGCCGTGCTGCGCGGCATCGCACCGGCCACCGGCTGAACCGGCGCCGACGCCGGCCGGGGAGCGACGCGTTGCCGCGGGGGGTGCCGTGCCGGCGGGGCGGCGTTGAAGCGCGGACGTGATCCCAGTAGCCTTCGCGGTCCAAGCAAGATTCGGCCGCGATGGGGGACGGAAACATGCCGCTGATGGAGTGGACCACCAAGATGAGCGTGGGCGTCACCCAGTTCGACGACGAGCACAAGAGGCTCGTCGCCATGGTGAACGAGCTGTTCGACGCGGTGCAGGGCGGGCGCGGCAAGGACGCGCTCGGCAAAATCCTGGACGGGCTGATCACCTACACGAAGACGCACTTCGCCAACGAGGAGCGCTTCATGCAGCAGCACGGCTATCCCGACATGGCCGCCCACCGCGCCGAGCACGAGGCGCTGACCCGGCAGGTGATCGAGGTGCAGCAGAAATACCACAGCGGCGCCACCGCCACGCTGAGCATGGAGGTCATGAACTTCCTCAAGAACTGGCTGGTCAAGCACATCCAGGGCACCGACCGGAAATACGGCCCCTTCTTCAACGGCAAGGGCGTGAAGTAGCCCCCGCGAATCCGCGCACCGCCGCCCGCCGGGCTCCCCGCCCGGCGGCCCTTGCCAGCCCCCGCGGCTCCGTTTAGGGTGCCGTCGCACACGGCAGCGAGGGACGGACCCGCGGAATGATTGCGCTCTACATGCTCATCGACACCGTCCTCGGCATCTTCGTCTGGCTGCTCATCGCCCAGGCGGTGCTGAGCTGGCTGATCGCGTTCAACGTGATCAACACCAACAACCGCGCGATCTATGTGATCGGCGATTTCCTCTACCGCATCACCGAACCGCTGCTGCGTCCCATCCGCGGCATCCTGCCCAACTTCGGCGGCATCGACCTGTCGCCGATGGTGCTGATCCTGCTGGTCTTCTTCGTCCGCAACCTGCTCGCCGAATACTGGCCACGGTTCTGACGGGCATGGCGGCACCCGGTCCCTTCACCCCGGTCGCCGACGGCGTGCGGGTGGCGCTGCGGGTGACGCCCAAGGCGTCGCGCAACGCCGTCACCGGCACCGCCGACACCGCGGACGGGGGCAAGGCGCTGAAGGTCGCGGTGACCGCCGTGCCGGAGGACGGCAAGGCGAACGCGGCGGTCGTGAAACTGTTGTCCAAGGCGTGGGGCGTGCCCAGGACCGGCATCACGGTGCTGGCCGGGGCCGCCGACCGCAACAAGATCCTGCATGTGGCCGGCGATCCGGCCGAACTGATGCGGCGCCTGCCGGCGACGCTGGAGGACGGGGGGAGCCATGGCTGAGGCCAGGATCATCGACGGCAAGCAGTTCGCGCTCGGCCTGCGCGCCCGCGTCGCCAAGAAGGTGTGGTCGCTGAAGCGCGATTTCGGCGTGACCCCCGGCCTTGCCGTCGTGCTGGTCGGCGAGGACCCGGCGAGCCAGGTCTATGTGCGCTCCAAGGGCAAGGCGACGCAGGAGGCGGGCATGGCCTCCTTCGACCACCGCTTGCCGGCCGAGGCCACCGAGCAGCAGCTTCTGGAGCTGATCGAGCGCCTCAACGCCGACCCGGCGGTCAACGGAATCCTGGTCCAGCTACCGCTTCCCAAGCACATCGACACCGCCCGCGCGCTGGCCGCCATCGACCCGGCCAAGGACGTGGACGGCTTCCATGTGGTGAACGCCGGCAAGCTCGCGGCCGGCATCCCCGGCGCCACCATCCCCTGCACGCCGCTGGGCTGCCTGATGCTGGTGCGCGACGTCATGGGGCGGAACCTGCGCGGCCGGCGGGCGCTGGTGATCGGCCGCTCCAACATCGTCGGCAAGCCGATGGCGCAGCTCCTGCTCCAGGCCGACTGCACGGTGACCATCGCCCATTCCCGCACCGTGGACATCGCGGAGGAGTGCCGGCGCGCCGACATCCTGGTGGCCGCCGTCGGACGGCCCGAGCTGGTGCGCGGCGACTGGATCAAGCCGGGCGCGGTGGTCATCGACGTCGGCATGAACCGCGTGTCGACGGCCGAGCCGGGCAAGACGCGGCTGGTCGGCGATGTGGCGTTCGAGGAGGCGATGCAGGTGGCGTCGGCGGTCACGCCGGTGCCGGGCGGGGTGGGGCCGATGACGATCGCCTGCCTGATGCTGAACACGCTGGCGTCAGCCTGCCGCGCGGCCGGGGCACCCGTGCCGGCCGAGGCCGCCCCGTGATCACCGTCTACGGGCGGGTCGACGGCCGGGTCATCGAGCAGCCGCTGGGCGCGTCCGACACGCTGCCGCCGGGCACGGTGTGGATCGACCTGCTGCGCCCCGACGACGCGGAGCGGGCGCGGGTGGGCGCGCTCACCGGCTGCGAATTGCCGACCCGCGAGGAGATGCGGGAGATCGAGGCGTCCAGCACCACCTATGTGGAGGGCGACGCCGTCTACCTCACCGCCACCGTCATCGCGCGCGCCGATACGCCGATGCCGGAGCAGGGAGAGGTCACCTTCGTGCTGACCCCCCGCCACATGATCACGCTGCGCTTCACCGAGCCGCGCTCGGTCGCCACCTTCGCCGCCCGCACCGGGCGACAGCCCGAGCTGCTGGCGAGCGCGGACGACGCGCTGCTCGGCATCCTCGACGCGGTGATCGACCGGGTGGCCGACGTGATCGAGCTGGTCGGCGGGCGCATCGACGGGCTGTCCGCCCGCATCTTCACCGACGGGCTGGAGCACAAGCGCCGTCGCGGCCGGCAGCCGGACGAGCTGCAGGACGTGCTGAAGGGGGTGGGGCGCGCCGGCGACCTCGTGCACAAGGTGCGCGACAGCCTGGCCAGCCTCGACCGGCTGGTCGCCTTCCTCACCTCCGTCACCACCGGGCGGCTCGGCAAGGAGCAGAAGGCGCTCCTGAAGACCGTCACCCGCGACCTGCGCTCCCTGAACGAGCACGCCGGTTTCCTGGCGCACGAGGTGAACTTCCTGCTCGACGCCACGCTGGGGCTGATCAACATCGAGCAGAACGGCATCATCAAGATCTTCTCGGTCGTCGCCGTTGCCTTCCTGCCGCCGACGCTGATCGCGTCGGCCTATGGCATGAACTTCGAGAACATGCCGGAACTGCACTGGTCCTGGGGTTACCCGATGGCGATCGCCCTGATGATCGTGTCGGCCATCCTGCCGCTCTGGTACTTCCGGCGGCGGGGGTGGCTGTGATCACGCTGACGGACGCCGCACTCGACGCGATGCTGGCGCAGGACGTCCCTTACGGCGATCTCACCACCGATGCACTGGGCATCGCCCAGCGTCCCGCCCGCATCCGCTTCGCGGCGCGCGGGGCCATGGTGGTCTGCGCCGGCGAGGAGGCCGCGGCGCTCTTCACCCGCGTCGGCGCGGTGCCCGCCGACGTGGTGGCGAGCGGCACGGAGGTGGAGCCGGGGGCGCTGCTGCTGACCGCCACCGGCACGGCCGGGTCGCTGCACCGGGCGTGGAAGGTGGCGCAGACGCTGATGGAATACGCCTCCGGCATCGCCACGCGGGCGCGCCGCATCGTGGACGCCGCCCCCGGCACCGCTGTCGCCTGCACCCGCAAGAGCTTTCCGGGCGCCAAACCCATCGCGGTCAAGGCGGTGCAGGCGGGCGGGGCGACCATGCACCGGCTGGGCCTGTCGGAGACGCTGCTGATCTTTCCGGAGCACCGCGCCTTCCTCGACCGTCCGGCGGCGGACTGGATCGCCGACCTCAAGCGCCGGCTGCCGGAAAAGCGGCTGGTGGTGGAGACGGACTCCGTCGAGGACGCGGTGATGCTGGCCGAGGCCGGTGCCGACGTCATCCAGCTCGAAAAGCTGCCGCCGGAGGCGGCGGCGCGGGTGGTGGCGCGTACGCGGGGTCTAGCCCCGGCCCCGGTGATCGCGGCGGCCGGCGGCGTGGACGAGACCAACGCCGCCGCCTACGCCGCGGCCGGCTGCGCCGTGCTGGTCACGTCGGCCCCGTATTTCGCGAAGCCCGCCGACGTCAAGGTGACGCTGGAGCCGGTCTGAGCCGGCTCACGCACCCCGTTCCGCTGGATGCCGCGGGATCCAGTGGCCCGCTTCATCCTGGTGCCGCACACGGCTGTCGTGTCGGGAACGCAGCCGCAGCCGCGGCGCCAGCCACCACGCGATCGGCCCGGCCACCAGGACGCTGGCGCCGACGATGGCCGGCAGCAGCCACATGGCTTGCGCGGCCAGGGCGGGAACGGAGAGCACGAGAACGGTGCCGCCGCCGAACAGCACGGCGGTGACCATCCCATAGATCAGCGCGGCGATCGTGAATCGTGTCGACATGGTCGGTCTACCCCAGCAACCGCCGTGGCGGTCATTGGTCGACCAACCGGCGATGGCGCCGGACGTTCCCGATCACCGCGCCGACGGGGCGGTACCGCTCAGCGGTCGTGCGCGGGCGCCATCTGGTCGATGCGGTGGGCCAGCTCCACATCCTTTCCAGTGACGCCGTCCACCTCGCGCGTGAACAGGATGATCTCGACCCGGCCGCGGTCGTTGAACCATTCGGGATGGTGGCCGCACTTCTCGGTCAGCAGGGCTACCTGGTTCATGAAGCCCCAGGCGGTGGGAAAGTCCGGGAAATGGTAGGTCTTGCGGATGGCGTCCCGCTCCAGAACCTCGGCCCAGCCGTGCAGCTCCTTCAGCGCGGTCTGGCGCTTGGCACCCACCAGCTTTTCCGACATGGACGTACCTCCTTCTTTTGTCGCGCCACCGCTTGGCGTCGGCGGCCCGCTCCGCTAAGTATCGTACCGCCATGACCCAGAAGCCACCGCGGCCTTTCACCACACCGCCGACCATCGCCGATTTCGAGACGATGGCGGAGGAGGCGTTGGACACCATCCCCCGGGAACTCCTGTCCCATGTGGGCAACGTGCTGATCCGCGTCGAGGACTTCCCCGACGAGGAGACCGAGCGCGACATGGAACTGGAAAGCCCCTTCGACCTGCTGGGCCTGTACCGCGGCGTGGATATGACGCGGCAGAGTGTGATCGACGTGCGGACGGACTTCGACGCCATCTACCTCTACCGCCGCCCGATCCTGGATTACTGGTGCGAGACGGGGGAGGACCTGTTCCACGTCATCCGCCACGTCCTGATCCACGAGATCGGCCACCATTTCGGCCTCTCCGACGAGGACATGGACCGCATCGAGACGACCGGGGGGCGATAGGTCGCGGTCCGGCCGGGCCAAGGGAAGCGTATGGTCGATCACGCCTCCGGGTTCGTTGACGTGTAGCACCCGGTGTCATACTTTGTGTGATCGGGTGGCTGTCCGTGCGGGTGTTCAAGAACAAATGGTTCGTGAGGTTCGCGAGCAGGGAAGGCATTCCGGATCGAAGCCTCTGCCTTGCGGTGCGCAAGGCCGAAACCGGTCTCATCGACGCCGACCTGGGGGGTGGCGTGATCAAGCAACGGATCGCACGCCCTGGCCAAGGTGAATCCGGCGGATACCGGAGCATCATCCTGTTCCGGTGCGGCGATAAGGCCTTCTTCGTTTTCGGATTCCCGAAGAGTGCGATGGACAACATCGGCGGTCAGGACGTGAAGGCGTTCAAGAAGCTCGCCAGGGAAATGCTGGCACTCGACGGGCAGGAGCTGGCTTTGCTGCTTGATCGTGGGGCTCTGACGGAGGTTGCGTGTCATGGCGAAGGCGAAGACCTACCGGAGTGAGGCGCTGGCAGCCATCCATGAGACGGCCAGTGACCTGTCGGATGCCGGGCTCCTGGCACCGCGGACGATGCGCGAGTTCGACGAACTCTGCCTCACCCCGATCGAGGAATTGTCGCCCGAGGAGATCCGGGCGCTGCGGGAGCGCGAGGACGTTTCCCAACCGGTCTTCGCACGCTACCTCAATGTCACCAAAGGTCTCGTCAGCCAGTGGGAGCGTGGCGAGAAGCGTCCGAGAGGGACATCCCTCAAGCTGTTGAACCTCGTCCGTACCAAGGGGCTGGGGTCGATCGCGTGAATGGCGCGCCGGACCGGCGCTGTTCGTCACTCCAGGTCGAAGCGGGCGAAGGGGTTGCCGCAGGCTTCCTGGAAGCCGTGATAGCGGACCTGTCCGCGGCCGCGCTCGCAGACCTCGACGGCGTTGGTGGTCAGGGCGAAGTCGGACACCACGGAGCGTTCCAGGCTTTCGACCCGCCAGGCCAGCGGCCCCACGGCAAGGCTGCGCACCCCGTCCATGCCGAGCACCGAGCAGGCGCGCGACAGGGCGGGCAGCACCCCCGGCTCCGCCCAGGGTGGGCGGGCGCCGTTGCCGGTGCGGGCGGCCAGGAAGTCCGCGGCGAACCGGCCGAGCTCGGCGGGATCGATGGCGAGAGGGGCGAAACGGTCGCGGACGATCCCCTCGACGATGCCGGCTTCCGCCGCCGTGGCGAACAGGGCGACACCCCCCGCCGCCGCGACGCCCACCCCGCCGATGCCGGCCAGCAGGCCGCGTCTGGTCACGCGCATGAAAGCCTCCTCACGCCGCATGCTCCGCCGCCCACAGCGACAGGGCGGCGGCGGTCAGGCTGGGGTTGGCGCAGGCCGAGGTGGGGAAGACCGCGGTGCCGACCGCGATCAGGTTGCGCACGCCGTGGTGGACGAGGTGGCGGTCGACCACCGTCTCCGCCGGGTCGGTGCCCATGCGCAGCGTCCCCTGCACGTGCGATTCCGTGCGCCGCATGGCGTGCAGGATGATGTCCTCCACCGGCAGCGGGGCCAGCACCTGCGGCAGCTTGTCGATGGCGGCCTGCACGCCGCGGTGGGCGTAGCCGGCGGCATCGGAGTACTCGACGCGGGCGCGCGCGCCGGGATCGGGCAGCACGCGGTTCCCGTCCTGCGGCAGGTCCTCCACCACCACGACCAGCGGCAGCGTCTGGCGCCAGCGCCCGTACTCCTTGCGCAGGCCGTAGGTCCAGCGGTTCTCGAAATAGACGAGCGCCCCGCCATGCTCCTTGCGGAACGGGCCGTCGAGCAGCGACAGGTTGATGCCGGTGGTGATGGTGCTGCCGTCGAAATTGTCGAGCCCGTCCAGCAGCACCTCCACCCCGAAGCCCAACTGCTCGTGCAGGCCGCGCCCGGTCATCGGGTGGTCGATGCCGGACGACAACAGGATGTGCGGGCTGTGGATGGCGTTGGCGCCGAGCACGACCAGATCGGCGGCCACCCGCCGTTCGCGCCCGCCGTTCTGGAAGACCACCCCGGTCGCCACACCGCCCGCCGTCTCGATGGCGGTCACCCGGCAGCCGAGCGCCACCGTCGCCCGCGGGTGGTCCAACACCGGGCGCATGCCGTTCAGCGCGGTGAACTTGGCGTCGGCGGGGCAGACGTAGCAGCGGCCGCTGGCGCAGCAGGCCGGGCGCTGCTCGGTCGCCAGCCGTGCGCGGCCGGTGGGGATGACGAAGTGGCGGTCGGGCTGGGCCGCCTTCATCACCCGGTCCACCGAGGTCATGCGGTGCGGCGGCTGCGGGTAGGGGGTGGAGCGGGGGTAGACGGCGGCGATGTCCTCCGGCCCGGAGATGGACATGATCCGCTCCGCCTGCCCGTAGAAGGGCTCCAGCTCGTCGTAGGACATGGGCCAGTCGCGGCCGACCCCGTAAAGGCTCTTCGTGCGGAAGTCGTTGGGGTGCAGCCGCGGCGACTGCGCGTACCAGCAGTTGGTCCCGCCGCCGAGCCCGATGGTGAAGTTCCACTCCTTCTCCGGGTGCGGGGCGTCGATGGTGTCGCCGGGGCGGATGGGGGAGGTGCGGTCGTGCTCCATCTGCCAGGCATGGTCGTTGTGCCCGCCCCATTCCAGCACCAGCACGCGGCTGTCCGGACGCTTCTCGAGCCAGCGCTGCACGAAGAACAGCGACCCGAAGCCCGAGCCGATCACCACGAGCTCGTAGCGGGTTTCCAGCCGGTCGGTGGCGGTCGCATCCAGGATCATGACGGCCGGTGTATCAGCCCCTTCGCGCGTGCGGGAAGACCGGCAGACAGGGCACCCCCTTCGGGTCAGGAGCCGTCCAGGGCCTCGGCTACCCGGCCGCGCAGATGGGGCAGCAGATCGGCGTCGAACCAGGGATTCTTGCGCAGCCACGCGGTGTTGCGCCAGCTCGGGTGGGGCAGGGGGATGAAATCGGGGGCGAAGTCGCGCCACGCCGCTACCGTCTCCGTCATCGTTCGCCGGCGCCGGTCGCCCAGATACCAGGCTTGGGCGTACTGGCCGACCAGCAGGGTCAGCCGCACCTCCGCCAGCGCCGCGCGCAGCGGCGGGTGCCAGAGCGGCGCGCATTCCGGCCGCGGGGGGAAGTCGCCGCCCTTGGGGTCGGTGCCGGGGTAGCACAGCCCCATCGGCACGATGGCGATACGACGGTCGTCGTAGAAGGCCGCGCGGTCCATGGCGAGCCACTGGCGCAGCCGGTCGCCGGACGGGTCGTTCCAGGGGATGCCGGTTGCGTGCACCCGCGCACCCGGCGCCTGCCCGACGATCAGCAGCCGCGCCGTCGGCCGCGCCCGCAGCACCGGCCGGCAGCCGTGCGGCAGCGCGCCCGCGCACACCGTGCAGGCTCGGGCGCGTTCGACCAGTTCAGCGAGCGTGTCGCCGGTCACGCGGTGGCGCGGTCGCCGAGCAGTTCGGCGACGAAGGCGGGAACAAGGGCGCTGGCAGGGCCGTGGATGGCCTGATCGAACAGGGTGGCGCCCGAGGACGGCTCCAGGTTCAGCTCCACCGTGTGGGCGCCGGCGGCGCTGGCCTCGGCCACGAAGCCGGCGGCGGGGTAGACGTTGCCCGAGGTGCCGATGGACAGGAACAGGTCGGCGTCGCGCAACGCCTCGCCGATCTCCTCCATCCGGTAAGGCATCTCGCCGAACCACACCACGTCGGGCCGCAGGCCGCCCTTGCGCTGGCAGTGGGGGCAGATGTCCTCCACCGACAGGTCGCCGCGGCATTCCTGCTCCGTCCGGCAATGGGCGCAGAAGATCTTCAGAAGCTCGCCGTGCATGTGGATCAGGTTGGTCTGGCCGGCGCGGTCGTGCAGGTCGTCGATGTTCTGCGTCACCACCAGCACCCGACCCGGCCAGCGCCGTTCCAGCGCCACCAGCGCGTGGTGGGCGGGGTTGGGCTGCACGGCCGGGTCCAGCAGGCCGCGGCGCCTGGCGTTGTAGAACTCGTGGACCAGCTTCGGGTTGCGGCGGAACGCCTCGGGCGTCGCCACATCCTCGATGCGGACGCGCGCCCAGATGCCGTCCGGATCGCGGAACGTCTCCAGCCCCGACTCGCGGGAGATGCCGGCCCCGGTCAGGATCACGATGGTCGCGTTTCCAGACAGTCTGGGAAGCATGGGCGTGGCCCCTTTGCGGTGGCGGGCGTTTTGCCGCTATGGTCGCGCAACGCGCCACCAAAGCCCGAGGGAGCCGGGATGGTCAAGGTCCTGTTCGTCTGCACCGGCAACATCTGCCGTTCGCCCACCGCCGAGGGGGTGTTCCGCCACCGGGTCCGCGAGGCCGGGCTGGAGGACCGCATCGGCGCCGACAGCGCCGGCACCAGCGACTACCACATCGGCGACCCGCCGGACCCGCGCAGCGTCCGCGCCGCCCGGACGCGCGGCGTCGATCTGTCGGACCTGCGGGCGCGGCAGGTGACGCTGCGGGATTTCACGGAGTTCGACTACATCCTCGCCATGGACGAGGGGCATCTGGCGAAGCTGCGCCGCATGGCGCCGCCGGGCGGTACGGCGGAGATCCGGCTGTTCATGGGCTTCACGCCCGACCCGCCGCGCCGCGACGTCCCGGACCCCTACTACGGCGAGGGCCAGCACTTCACCGAGGTGCTGGATCTGGTGGAGACCGGGGCCGACGCCCTGCTCGGCCATATCCGACGGGAGCGGCTGTGACACCCACCGCTCCCTGACGCGCACAACCTCCATCCATTGCTTGTGCACGTGTGATTGTTTGGTGGATCCTGCGGCGCGTCGGTGGCGCGCATCGTCCGGCTTCATGTCGGGTAAGTTCGGTGCTTCGCGCACTCGTGCTGCCACGGCCCGATGCGCTATGGTGGTAGTCCAACGTTTTCGGAGGAAGCCCGGTGACAGCCAGCCCGCCCGGCGTGCTCGACGGGATTCCTCTGTTCGACCGCTTCACACCCGAGGAGCGCCAGTCCGTCGTCGAGCGCGGGCAGGTGCTGGAGGTGCCGGCGGGATGCGTGCTGATGCAGCAGGACGACGAAGGCGACGCGCTCTACGTCATCCTGGAAGGAATGGTGCGCGTGCTGCGGCGCGACGCCATCGGCGTGCCGGTGGAAATCGGGCTGCGCCGGGCCGGCGACTGTTTCGGGGAAATGGCGTTGATCGACGGGGGGCCGCGCTCGGCCACGGTGGTCACCCAGACCGCCTGCCGCCTGTTCAAGCTGGAGCGCGCGGTGTTCCTGGACGTGGTGTCGCCGTCCCCGCTGATGCTGGCGAAGCTGCTGCACGAGCTGTCGCGCAAGATCCGCGACGTGTCCGAACGGGTTGTGCAGGAGGATCTGGAGCGCCGCACCAAAACCGCCGAGGCGGAGGTGGCCCGCCACCGCGCCATCACCATCGCCGTCACCGGGCTGGCGCACGAGCTGAACACGCCGCTCGGCATCTGCGTGACCACCGCCAGCCACATCCAGAGCCTCGCCGAGGTGAGCGTGGAAGAGCTGCGCGAGCCGGCGGCTCTGCTGGCCGAGAACCTGGATCGCGCGGTCAATCTGGTGCAGACCTTCACCACCATCGCCGCCCTGCACCACGCCGAGCCGCTGGAAGACCTGGATCTGGTGGAGGTGCTGGAGCACACCGCGGCCCTGTTCGCCATGGACCATCCGGAGTCGCGCCTGACGGTGCGCATTCAGGACGATCGCGCGCGGCCCTGGCTGGGCTACCGGGCGCACATGCAACGGGCGGTGATCGAGCTGCTGTCCAACGCCGGCGCCCACGCCTACCCCCCGGAGGACGCGATCCCGGTGGAGCGGCGCGAGGTCGAGATCTCGGTGTCCGGCGACCGGCTGGAGGAGTGTCCGGCTTGGCGGGTGACCGTCGCCGACCGCGGTCGCGGCATCCCCGAGGAGAACGCCCGCAAGCTTTACGACGCGTTCTTCACCACCGCGCGGCACCGCGGGCACAAGGGGCTTGGCATGACCATCGTCTACAACACCGTCACCGGTCCGCTGGCCGGACGGGTGCGGGTGGAGTCATCGCCCGGAACTGGGGCGCGGGTGTCGCTGATCGTGCCCCAGGCGATGTGATGCCCCCTCTCCCGCCGGGAGCGGGAGAGGGTCTGAATGAGGGTCAGAGAACCGAGTCGACCCAGCTGAACAGGCCCGACTTCGGCAGGGCGCCGATCTTGGTGGCGGCCACGTTGCCGTCCTTGAACAGCATCAGCGTGGGAATGCCACGCACGCCGTAACGCGTCGGGGTGTTGGGGTTCTCGTCGATGTTGAGCTTGGCGACGGTCACCTTGCCATCGTACTGGCCGGCCAAATCATCGAGCGCCGGGGCGATCATCTTGCACGGACCGCACCATTCCGCCCAGAAGTCGACCAGAACGGGACCGGGCGCCTTCAGGACGTCCTGTTCGAAGCTGGCGTCGGTGACCTTGATGGGGCTGCTCATGTTACCTCTTTCCTGGGTGCCGCGGCGGCGGTCCGGAGAACCGGCCGGGACGCAACCCGTTCCGTCGTCGATTGAGCAAAATGTAGGGTGTCGGCGTCGTCCCGGTCAAGACATGGGGGCGCGTCAAGAGCTGGGGGTCGGTCATGACGTGGGCGCGAGGGCCCCGTCCAGCAACGCTCCCGGAAGCTCCATGGCGAAGGGCCCGTCGGTCCACAGGAGCACGCAGCGCACGGCGCGGCCGGGATAGACGGCGGCCAGCGCCTCGCGGTAGGCGGCCATCTGGCGCAGATAGATGGGCGGCACGCCCCCGACCTCGGTCGGCGGCGGCCGGTTGGTCTTGTAATCGACGATCCACACCGTGTCGCCGTCGACCGTCAGCCGGTCGATCTGGCCGGACAGGGCGCGGCCGGCGACCACCCCCACCACCGGCACCTCGGCGCGCGACGCCGGCCCGAACAGGTGGGCGAAGCGGGGATCCTCCACCACCGCCATGGTCTCCGCCGCGATCTCCGCCTGCCGCTCGGGGGTCAGGCCGTGCGCCGCCTGGGCCAGGAAGCGGCGGCAGGCGGCGGCGCGGGCGCCGGCGGGCAGCTCCGGCAGGGTCTGGAGCAGGCGGTGGATCAGGATGCCGCGCTTGAAGCGGGCGCCGTCCTCCTCGCCGAGCGGCGAGCGTACGGCCGGCTCCGCCCCGTCCGGGCGCGACGGGGTGAGGGGGCGCGACGGTTCGGCCTCCGGCGGGGCCGGCGAGCGCCACCAGTCCGGGGGTGCGTGGCCCCCGGCCCGCTCGATGGCGACCGGCCCGCTGTCCCGCGGGCGGGCCGTCTGCACGTGCCGCAGCCGCCAGCCGTCGCCGGCCCAGCCCATCGGGCCGAGTGTCGTGAAATCGAAGCTCTCCGGTGCGGCGATACCGGCCATCGCCTCGGCCACCAGCTTGTACCAGCAGCCGGCCGGCGGATCCTTGCGCCCCTGCCAGCCGCAGACGTACAGCCGGTCCTCCGCCCGCGTCAGCGCCACGTACAGCAGCCGCCGGTACTCCTGGTCGCGGCGCCGGTTGGCGCGGGCCCGTGCTTCCTGGCAGAGCTGGTCCTCCTGCCCGCGGCGGGTGGCGTACAGCGGCACGGTGACACCGCCGTCCGGCCACAGGATGGACGGCCCCTGGGTCGGTGTGCCCAGCGTGTCGGGCAGGAAGACGATGGGTGCCTGCAGCCCCTTGGAGCCGTGCACCGTCATGATGCGCACGCGGCCCGAGCCCTGCTCCAGCTCGCGCTTGATCTCCGCCTCGCTGGCCTCCAGCCAGGCCAGGAAATTCTGGAGCGACGGCGGCTCCGTCCGCTCGAAGGTCAGCGCGGTCGCCAGGAACTCGTCGAGCGGGTCGAGCGCGTCGGGGCCGAGCCGGCGCAGGATGGCGCGCCGGCCGCTGACCGTGTCGGCCGGGCAGGGGCTGCTGAGCACGCCGGCGATCAGCTCGTAGGGCGGGGTGAAGTCGGTGCGCGCCAGCAGCGTGCCGAGCCAGCCGCGCGCCGGCCGGTAGGCCCCGTCCAATTCGGCCCTGGCGACCAGCGCGTGCCAGAGCGAGCCGTGGCGCCCGTGCGCCAGCGTGAACAGTTCATCCTCGGTCAGGCCGATCAGCGGCCCCTTCAACACCGTGGCGAGAGTCAGGTCGTCCTCCGGCAGCAGCAGGAAGCCGGCCAGCGCCATCAGGTCCTGCACGGCCAGCTGGCCGGTCAGCACCATGCGGTCCACACCCGCCACCGGCACCGCGCGCTCCTTCAGCGCGCGCACCAGCTCGCCGACGAAGGACGTGCGGCGGCGCACCAGGATCATCACGTCGCCCGGCTGGATCGGCCGGCCGCGCGCCGGCAGCTCTTCCCCGCGGTCGATCCAGTCGCGGATGGTGGCGGCGATCACCGCGGCGAGGCGGGCGGACGCCGACTCGCCCGGCTCGCGCGTCACCGGCGGCGCCCAGGCCGGCGGCTCCTCCGGATCGGCGGGCTTCACCGGTGGCCACAGCTCCACCAGTCCCGCCTGCCCGCGGCGGAAGGCGCGATGGCGGATGACGGGAGCCACCGCCGACGCCACGCCGTCGCGCGCGTGGTCGAGCGCGAAGACGGCGTCCACCGTCTCCAGCACCGCGGCGGTGGAGCGGAAGGAGATGTCGAGGTCGACCGCCTGCCACGTCCGCTCGGCCGCCTCCGCCCGCTCCTGGAAATGGCGGCGCATGCGGGCGAACTCGGCGGGATCGGCGCGCTGGAAGCTGAAGATGGACTGCTTCTCGTCGCCCACCGCGAAGACCGTGCGCACGATCCCCTGCCCGTCGCGCGCCGACAGGCCGGCGAAGAACTCCTCGGCGATGGCGGACACCACGCGCCACTGCTCGGGGTTGGTGTCCTGCGCCTCGTCGATCAGGATGTGGTCCAGCCCACCGTCCAGTTTGAACAGCACCCAGGGCACGCGGCCGTTCAACAGCAGCTGCGCGTGGTGGATCAGATCGTCGTAGTCGAGCAGCGCGCGGGCCCGCTTGGCCCGCTCGTAATGGCCGAGCACGGCGTCGGCGAGCGTCAGCAGCGCGGTGGTGGACGCCGCCACCCCGGCGGTGCGCAGCGCCTGGAGCACCAGCGCCAGCCGCCCCGCCTCCTCCTCCATCGCGCGCAGCGCGTGCGGGAACAGGCCGGCCGGCTTCTTGGTCATCAGCGCCTTGCGCGGCGACCCCTCGGCGGTCAGGAACAGCCGGACATAGGCATGGAAGGCGTCCACCCGCCGTTCGGCCGCGTCGATCCACTGCTGCAGGCCGACGCCCCGCTCCTGGTCGGCCGCCGAGCCCATGGACAGCGCCTTGCACGCCTCGCGCAGGGTGGGCGCGTCGAAGGCGTGGTCGGCGCAGGCATCAATCAGGACGCCGGCCTCGGTCGTGCCGGGCTCCAGCCCCAGCGTGCGGTGAAGCTCCGCCAGCGTGCCGTCCAGCCCGCCATGATCCTCCAGGATGCGGGCGATGCGGCCGCGCTCGCCCGCCAGTTCGGCCAGCAGGGCCGCGAAATCCTCCGCGTTCAGTTCCGCGGTCAGGCGGGCAACGGCACGGCCCAGCGGGCTGTCCGGCGCGCGCCGGCCGGCGTGCAGCGCGCCGTCGCGCGCCTCGGTCAGCAGGGCGGCGGCGGTGCGGTCGTCCATCACCTCGAAATGCGGCGGCAGTCCGGCCTCCAGCGGGAAGCGGCGCAGCAGCGACTGGCAGAAGGCGTGGATGGTCTGGATCTTCATGCTGCCGGGGCAGTCCACCACCCGCGCGAACAGCCGCCGCGCCGCCGTGCGCGTCGCGGCCGACGGCATCTCGCCGCACAGCTCGTGCAGCCGGTCGGTCAGCGCATCCTCCGGCATGGTGGCCCACAGGCCCAGCGTGCGGTTGATGCGGATCGCCATCTCCGCCGCCGCCGCCTTGGTGAAGGTCAGGCAGAGGATGCGGGCCGGCGCCGTGCCCGCCAGCATCAGCCGCAGCACCCGGTCGGTCAGCACCTTCGTCTTGCCGGACCCCGCCGACGCCCCCACCCACACCGACGCGTAGGGGTCCGACGCGCGGCGCTGCGCGACGTTGGGGTCCAGCGGAAGGGGCAGGGGCAGCTGGGTCGTCACGGCGGGACCGGGTGGTTGAGCGGCCGCGGCCGCCGGGACGCGCAGTGTAGGCGATCCGGCCCGGGAGGGAACGGTGGAAAAACCCGCAGGCCGCTTCGGCCGGACTCACCGCCCGTGCAGGGCTGCGCCGGTGGTCTGCAGCGTTCGGCCGATGGTCCGCGGTGGAGCGGTGTGCGATCCTTTCGCTTGATCGTCACGTTTGGACCCCGATAGAGAAAAATCTGAAAAGGCCTGGTTCGATGAAGAATTCAGAATCACGATCTCTCCACGGAACAAAGGATCATTTTTGTGGGATGAGTTCAGGGTGGGTTGATTTCGCCGGAGGTCGGCGCAAGATGTCGTCTTGGAAACAAGGACGGTGCCAGTGAATGCTGTCGCTGTCCAGGCGAGGATGGCGTTCACGCAGAGTGGATATGAGATCGATCCTACGCATCGTAGTGTTGTGCGGCCTCGTTCTGGCCGGGATCATTGGTACCGCGTCGGCTGCCGATGGGGATCGCCATGAACACACGGTGCTCATCATCCATTCCTACCACGACGGCTACGAATGGACCGACGGGCAGGCGGCCGGGATCGCGGAAGCGCTTGCCGCTCTGGCTCCCGACATCGAGCCGGAGGTCCATTATCTCGATTGGAAACGGCATCCCGACGCGACCGGGCTCGACCAGCTCGCCGCCCTGATCCGCCACCGTCACGGCAAGGGCAGTGTCAAGGCCATCGTGACCACCGACGACGCGGCGCTCGGCTTCGGGCTGCGCCTGCGCGACACCGAGTATGGCGCTATTCCGCTGATCCACGGTGGCGTGCTGCCTGCGGCCGGGCGTGACTTGATCGCGGGGCGGCCGGAGACGGTCGGTGTGACGGAGGTCAAGGACATTCCCGGCACCGTCGCTCTGGCCATGGCTGCCGGCCCTCATCTTCGCCGCATCCACTATCTCCGTGACACCACCGAGTCCGGCATTGGTCTCGATGCGGAGCTCATGGCGGCGGTGGAGGCCGGCCAGATGCCGTTGGAGCTGCACACATTGCCCAACCCACCGTTCGAGCAGCTTCTGCGGTTGTTGGAGACGCTGCCGTCCGACAGTGCCATCCTGCTCGGCACCTACGCCGACGACGGTCACGGCCTGACCATGCCGCCGACGAGATTTCTGGAACGGATGAGCGAGCGGAGCGCCGTGCCGATCTTCGGGCTCCAGGAGTATCTGCTGGGCCATGGCCTTGCCGGCGGCAGTCTGCTCAGCGCACGCGCGCATGGCCGGGCGGTCGGCGAACTGGCCGCGGCGGTGCTGAAGAACGGCCGGGTCGAGGGGCTTCTGTCCCATCCCCGGCAATCGAGCGTGCGCGCGATCGACCACGCGCAGTTCCAGCGCTTCGGGCTGTCGGTGGACTTGACCCCCCCGCCGGACGTGGTCGTGAACAAGCCCTTCAGCGTCTTCGATGCCTATCGCACCCTGATCATTGGGGTCGGCGGGGTGATCCTGATCCTCGCGGGTATGGTGATCGCGCTGGCGTCGGCGCTGAGCCGGCGCTGGCGTGCGGAGGCCGAGCTGCGCATCAGCAACCGGGCCTTGATCGACTCGCGGCGCACGCTCGAAGCCAACCTCGCCGAGCTGACCGAGAGTCGGGAGAAGCTGCGCGACAGCGAGCGTTCGCTGCGGCTGATCGCCGAAGCCTCGCGCGACATCATCTGGAATCGGGATTTCAAGACCGGCCGCCGCGTCATGTCCGGTCGCGTGCAGGAACTGCTGGGTGTCGACCCCAAGGCGCTGGCCACCGTCGATGCCTGGTACGCGCGGATGCACCCCGCCGACATCGACCGCTGCAAGGACCTGTTGCGGCGGCATCTGAAGGGGGAAACGGCGGAGTTCCGCGCCGAATACAGGATGCGTCACCGCGACGGCTATTACATCTGGATCTACGCCACTGGAAAGGCACTGTTCGACGAACAGGGCCAGCCGACCATCATGGCCGGCAGCTACACCGACATCACCGCCGAAAAGGTCCAGCAGGCGCGGCTGGACCATCTCGCCCACTACGACCAGCTGACCGGGCTGCCGAACCGTCTGAAGCTGTCGGAGCATGTGGATCAGTTGATCCGGGGGGACCGGCCCGCGGGCGGCTCGCAGTCCCTATCGTTGCTGTTCCTCGACATGGACAATTTCAAGTTCATCAATGACAGCTTCGGGCACCGGGCCGGCGACGACCTGCTGGTGGATTTCGGACAGCGCATCCTGCGGATCGCCGGCGAGGGGACCTTCGTCTCGCGGCTGGGCGGCGACGAATTCGTCATCGTGGTGCCCGGCACCGCCGGCACCGACGCGATGGAGGTGGCGCGGCGGCTCGAACAGGGCCTTGCCATGCCGTTCCTGGTGGAAGGCCAGAACTTCTTCATCTCCGCCAGCATCGGCATCGCCCGCCACCCGTGGGACGGCCGCAGCTTCGACGAACTGCTGCAGAACGCCGACACCGCCATGTACTGGGCCAAGGACAACGCCCGCGGCCGGGTCGGCGCCTTCACCCCCGACATGAACCGCAAGGTGGTGGATCGCGTCCGGTTGCTGACCCGCATCCGGCACACGCTCGACGACGGTGCCTTCACCCTGGTCTATCAGCCGCAGGCTTCGGCCTTGGATCGTTCCGTGCGCGGATTCGAGGCGCTGGTGCGTTGGACCGACAGCGAGCTGGGCACCGTATCTCCGGCCCGCTTCATACCGGCCTGCGAAGAATCCGGCCTGATCGTGCCGCTCGGCATGTGGGTGCTGGAGACGGCCTGCGCCGAAGCCGTGCGGATGAAGCAGCGGGGGCTGCCCGACCTGACCATCAGCGTGAACGTTTCGGTCGTGCAACTGGCACAGCCGGATTTCGTGTCCCGCGTGCTGGAGGTGCTGGAGCGCACCGGCCTTCCCGCCGGCCGGCTGGAGCTGGAGATCACCGAGTCCCTGATGATGGGGTGCTTCGAAGCCTCGGTCGACAAGCTGAACGAGCTCTGCGGCGCCGGGGTGCGGCTGGCGCTCGACGATTTCGGGACCGGCTATTCCTCGCTCACCTACCTGCGCCGGCTGCCGATCCACACGCTCAAGCTCGACAAGGGCTTCATCGACGACGTCCACCGCCGCTCCGACGCCCGCAGCATGGTCGCCTCCATCGTCCGCATCGCCCGCGACCTCAAGCTGTCCGTCGTGGCGGAGGGGGTCGAGGAGGAGGAGCAATGGGACCCGCTGGCCCGGCTGGGCTGCGACACCATCCAGGGCTGGCTGGTCAGCCGCCCCCTCCCGCCCGAGCGGATCGCGCCCTTCCTGGCGGACTGGGACCGCAAGCGCGCCGGCATGCCGGTTCCGGCCCGCGACGTGGTGGTCGATATGATGAGCCGGGCGTGAGGGAAGGGGCCTAAACCTCCCCGCCGCCATCCCCGGCACTCCACTCCTGCACGCGGGCGAGGTGGGCGTAGTCGGTGTAGCGGGGGGCCATGGCCGGGCGGGGGCGGCTGGGGTAGGGGGTGCGGGGGTCGTCGAAGGTGCGGATCAGGGCTTCCAGACCGGCGCGGGCCTCGGTTGCCAGGGTGGCGGTGTCGCCCTTCACCGGCTTCTCCTCGCCCGGCGGGTCGCCGCCGGACAGGCGCCAGAAGGCCAGCTCCCCCACCGTTCCGGCGGGGATCTCCGTGAAGCCCCCGGCCTCCGCGATGGCCGCCTCCAGCGGCAGTTGGGGCGCGAAGCCCAGCTCGATCTCGCGGGCCGACGGCGGATAGCCGGTCTTGTAGTCGATCAGGATCAGCCCGCCGTCGGGGGCGCGGTCGATGCGGTCGGCCTTGGCGGTCAGGGTGAAGGGGCCGGCCGGGCCGGACAGCTCCAGCCGCCCGCGCAGCTCGGTGGCGAGGTTGCGGATGGTCTGCCGCCGTTCCCGCTCGAGCGCCACGAACCAGCCGGCGATGCGCTCGAAGCGCGGCCACCAGAATGCCCAGACGTCCGGCTGCGTCTCCAGCAGCGGCCCGAAGGCCGCCCGCCCGCAGCGCAGCAGCTCGCCCAGCGCGTCGTCGCCCAGAACCCCCGGCCGCGCGCGCAGGAAGGCGTCGAGGGCGGCGTGGATGAACTGGCCGCGCTCGGCGGCGCCGGGATCGGCGGCGATCGGGTCCAGCGGCTCCAACCTCAGGATGTGGCGGGCGTAGATGGCATAGGGGTCGCGCATCCAGGTCTCGACCTGGGTGACCGACAGTTGGCGCGGCCGGGCGTCGACCGGCGGGCGCGGTTCGGGCGGCTGCACCGGCTGCACCCGCTCCGGCTCGTCGATGGCGTGGGCGTAGCCGATCCAGCGGTCGCCGCCGCGCTCGATGACGCCCTCCAGCCCCAGCGCGCGCAGCACCGCCTCCAGTCGCAGCAGCCAGCGCGACGGCACGGTCGGCGTCCCGTCCACCCGCTGGGCGCGGGTCAGCACCACCCGCTCCGCCCCCAGCGCCTGGGCGAAGTCGTGGGCGGACAGGCCGATCTGCCGCTCCGGGCTGGGCAGGCCGAAGGCCTTGCGCATGGGGCGCGACATCCAGGGATCGGCCGACGGCTCGGGCGGCCAGGTTCCCTCGTTCAGCCCGCCGAGGATCATCAGGTCGTAATGCTGGAGCCGCGCCTCCAGCGGCCCCAGGATCGACAGGCGTGGGTGCAGGCCATAGCGCGGGCGCACCGCGCGCGCCGCCATCATCGCCTCGATCAGCGCGGGGTAGTCGCGCCCGCGCAGGGGAGGGAAGACCGGCGCGGCGTCCAGCAGCTCGTGGACGAAGCGCGCCGCCTCCTCGCCGTCGTCGTGGCGCCACAGCCGCAGCGCGCCGGGGTTGGGACCGTCGCCAGCCAGCGCCTCGGCGAAGCGGGCGTGCGCGTCCACCAGCGTCGCCAGCGGCGCCTCGCGCTCCATCAGCTCCATCAGAGGGGCGGCGAGGCCCTCCAGCCGATCGAGCCAGCGGGCGAGGTCCGCGCGCTGGTCGCGGTGGTCGAAGCGGTGGCGGTCGGCGGCCTCCAGCGCGGCGCGCAGCCCGGCGAACCCCTCCGGCGGACGCGGGCCGCGCAGCACGGCGCGTTCCAGCGCGCGGGCCATGGACCGGAAGTCCGACGGATCGCGCCCGCCGGCCGACAGCGGGTGCTTGGCGAGCGCCAGCAGGGCCAGCGGGTGGGCGCGGCTGGCGGCGAACTGCGCGGCAAGGCGCAGGTAGGTGCCGACGGCGGTGTCGGTCAGCGGCCGGCCGGCGCTGTCGTCCACCTCGACGTTCCAGCGGCGCAGCGCCATGGCGACGCGGCGGGCCAGCGCGCGGTCGGGGGTGACCAGCGCCGCGGTGCGCTCCGGCGTCTCCAGCGCGTCGCGCATCAGCAGCGCCACCACCAGCGCCTCGTCCTCCGAGGTGGCGGTGTCGATGCGGGTCAACCCGTCGAGTGCCGCCGGGTCGGGCCGGTCGAGCGTCCGCCACGCCTCGGTCGTGGCGGCGGGGCGCATCGCCTCCGCCACGATGCGGGTGCGCGCGGCGCGCGGGTCGGGGCGCTCGACCCAGGGGCGGACGGCGGCGCGCTCGACGGCCAGGCGGCGCACCAACCGCGCCATGCCGTGCTGCGGGTGGGTCTCGTCGTCGCGGATGGCGTCCCACGAGGCGTCGTCGGCCTCCAGGTCCAGGCCGGGCAGCACCACGGAGCCGTTGGGCAGGCCGGCGATCACCGCCAGCAGATCGGCGGTGGCGGGGATGGAGCCGGTGGAGCCGGCGGCGATCACCGGGCCGGGGGGCGGCGTCGCGGCCCACAGGGCGGCCTGCGCCTCCAGCACCGTGTTGCGGCGGGCGGCGGGGTCGATCATGCCGGTCTCGGCCAGGATGCCCGGCCAATGCTCGGTGACGACGGCCAGGAACTTCAGCGTCACCTGCCAGTGCTCGGCGAAGTCCTCAGGCACCAGCCCGGCCAGCTTCTCGAAGCCGGTCCGCTCCGTCGCCACCGCGTCCAGGAAGCGGCCGAGATCGGCGGCCAGCCGCACCGCCTGCACCGGTGTGGAGGCGAGGTCCGGTGCCCCCATCACCAGCGTGGCGAGGCGGAGCTGGCGGTCGAGCCCGCTCACCGCCTCCGGCAGGTCCAGCGTGCCGGCCATGCCCGGCAGCTCCTCCGCCGCCAGGGCCAGTGCGTCGGCGTCGAGGTCGCCCAGCGGGCTCATGCGCGGCAGCAGGGTGGGGCGCCCGTCGGAGCGGCGCAGGAACGCCTCGCGCAGGCTGCGGCAGGCGCGCCGGGTGGGCAGCAGAACGGTCACGGCGGCCAGATCCAGCGGATCCTCGCCCACCCGCGCCACGATCCCCTCCGCCAGCGTGTCCACGAAGGCCACGCCGTGCGGGATGGTGAAGACGTTGGCGCGGCGCGCCGTCACGGGCCGATCCAGCGCATGCCGCCCTGGGCCAGCAGCTCCTCCGACTCCACCAGCGCGTCGGGGGTGCCGACATGGAACCACGCCCCGTCATGGGCGAGGCCGTAGAGCCGCCCCGCCTCCATCGCGCGGTCCCAGACGAGGTTGGTGGAGAAGGCGCCGTCCGGCGTGTCCTGCCCGAACAGCGCGGGCTTCACGATCTGCACCCCGGCGTAGACGAAGGGCGCGATCTCGCTCTCCCCGCGGCGGGACAGCAGGCCCAGCGGGTCCATGTGGAAGTCGCCGCGCCCGTCATAGCCCACCGACTTGGTGGTCGCCATCAGCAGAAGCAGGGCGTCCATCCGCTCCGGGTCCCAGTTGGCGGCCAGCCGGCGCAGCGCCGGGGTGGGGCCGTCGAGCCAGAGGATGTCGGCGTTCACCGTCAGGACCGGCTCCGTCCCCAGATGCGGCAGCGCACGGCGCACGGCCCCGCCGGTGTCCAGCGGGGTTTCTTCCGGTGACGGAACGATGTGGAGGTCGCGGCGCCCGGCAAGGTGCGCGGTGATCATCCCGCCCAGGTAATGGCTGTTCACCACGGCGGTCTCCACCCCGGCATCGACCAGCCGGTCGAGCGCGTGGTCGAGCAGGGCGCGGCCGGCCACCGGGATCAGCGGCTTGGGGCGGTCCAGCGTCAGCGGTCGCATGCGCAGGCCGAGCCCCGCCGCCAGCACCATGGCCGTTTTGGGTGACCCGTGTGTCGCGCTCATTGTACCGCCTCCGGAATGATAAAGCCCCCGCGCTTGTCCGGCGGGAGATGCTGGTCGAACCAGGCCGCCACCGGCGCCAGCTCCGGCCGGGCGAGATGCCCCTCCAGAAGGCGCCAGACGCGCGGCAGATGATCGAGGTAGGCGCGGCGCCCGTCGCGCAGCGCCAGCCGGGCGAAGATGGCGATGACCCGGGCGTGCCGCACCGCGCCCAGCACCGCCATGGAGCGGCGGAAGGCGGCGGCGTTGAGGCCGGGAAAGGCGTCCAGATAGCGGCTGGTCATGGCGGCGGCGAGATCGGCCGGCACGTCGCGCCGCGCATCCTCCAGCAGCGACGCGAGGTCGTAGGCGACCGGCCCCACCCCGGCGTTCTGGAAATCCAGCAGCCCCGCTGCCCGCACGCCATCCCGCGGCAGCCGCATCAGATTGTCGATGTGATAGTCGCGCAGCAGCAGCGACCAAGGTCCTTCGCAAGCCGGAACGATCACCGACATCCAGGCCGTTTCGAGCGCGTAACGGTCCACCGGGTGCAGGGTGGCGCCGGTGGCGACGGGAATGTAGACGTCGGCGAACAGCATCACCTGCTCGGCGAACAGCCGGGTGTCGTAGAGCGGGATGCCCAGCTCCTCCGCGTCGTCGGGACGGAAGCGCTGGTGCAGCGCGATCAGCACGTCGGTGGCGAGATCGTAGAGCGGTTCCGGATCCGCCCCCGCGGCCAGCAGGCGGGAGAACGTGTCGTCCCCGAAATCCTCCAGCAACGCCAAGCCTGCGGCCGAATCCGCCGCGACGATGGTGGGGACGGAGAAGCCCAGCCGGGCGAGCAGCCGGCCGATGGCGATGAAGGGCACCAGATCGTCCGCCGGGGCCGGCGTGTCCATCAGCAGCAGGCTGCGCCCGTCCGCCCCGGTCAGCCGGATGTAGCGCCGGGCCGACGCGTCGCCGGTCAGCGGCGCGCGAGCGGCGCCGGCCAGCCCATGGCGGCGCAGAAAATCGTCGATGCGGTCGGTCACGTCCACTCCACCGCGGCGAGCCGGTCGGCCCACCGTCCATAGCCGCGCACATCAGCGGTGCGGGCCTGCACCCCCGCCCCCGCCTCCACGGTCCCGAGCGTGATCTCCAGCCGGTCGGGGGGCAGCAGCGGCCCCAGCCGGTCGGGCCATTCCACCAGAGAGATCCCCTCCGCCACCGCGTCGTCCCACCCCAGTTCGGTCACCTCGTCGGGACCGGACAGGCGGTAGAGGTCGAAATGCCAGACCGGGCCGGCGGCGGTGTCGTAGGTCTGGACCAGCGTGAAGGTGGGCGACGGCACCTCCACCTCCGCTCCCGACAGGTGGCGGATGGCGGCGCGGGCGAAGGCGGTCTTGCCGGCCCCCAGATCGCCGCGGAGGCACAGCACATCGCCCGGCCTGAGCGCGTCGGCGACGCGGCGGGCGAGGGCCACGGTGGCCTCCTCGTCGGGCAGGGACAGATGGCGGTGGGGGGCGGTGTCCGGCATGGGCCGGATTGTTGTCGAAGGAGGGGCGGCGGGGCAAGCCGCGCGTGCCGCTAATGCGCGGTCGGGTGCAGGATGCGGCGACCCCGCCCGTGCCGTCCCTCGGCGTCGCTGACCAGCCGCGGGGCGCGGTTGAAGTTCAGCGTGATCATCAGGGTCAGGTTGTCGTTGACCAGATAGAGGAACTTGTCGGCGTCGGCCGGCAGCGGGATGCGGCGGTTCATGCAATAGGCGATGAGGGCGGCGGTCACCTCCTCCTCCGGCACCACCACCGACTCGGTGTCGCCGCGCTCGGTCGCCAGATGCAGCACGGCGTCCAGCCCGTCCTCGGCCTTGTAGGCGATGCCGGCGACCGTGCCGTCCAGGTTCGGCTCGCGCCGCCGACGGCGGCGATCGATGATGGCGCTCACCACCTCCTGGTCGGAGAAGACGAGGCAGCGCAGCTCCTTCATGGCGCGATCCGATCATACGTCCGTATAGCCCATGTCTACCATTTGTTGCGCTCCGTCGCCATGGCAATCCATGCGCATCGCGCGGCCCTGCGACGCGAAGGGTTGACCGCGCGGGCGAAACGTTGCATCGGAAACGCGCATCACCACCCTCATCGCTCACCGCCGGGAACGCCCATGTCGAGCACTTTCCATCGCACCGATGTCGCCATCATCGGGGCCGGCCCCGTGGGGCTGTTCGCCATCTTCGAATGCGGCATGCTGAAGATGCGCTGCCACGTGGTGGACGCGCTGGACATGGTGGGCGGCCAGTGCACGGCGCTCTACCCGGAAAAGCCCATCTACGACATTCCCGGCCATCCCAGCATCGACGCCGCCGACCTGATCGACCGGCTGGCCGAGCAGGCCGCCCCCTTCGCCCCTACCTACCATCTGGGCCAGCAGGTGGAAAAGCTGGAGCGCACGCACGAGGGGCGCTGGCAGCTCACCACCAGCGTCGGCACGGTGATCGACGCCCAGGCGGTGGTCGTGGCGGCCGGCGTCGGCGCCTTCGGCCCCAACCGCCCGCCGCTGGACGGGCTGGCGGCCTATGAGGGCACATCGGTGTTCTACATGGTGCGCCGCAAGCAGGACTTCGCCGGCAAGCGGGTGGTGATCGCCGGTGGCGGCGACAGTGCGGTGGACTGGACCTTGTCCCTGGCCGACATCGCCGAGCGCGTCTACGTCATCCACCGCCGGCCCAAGTTCCGCGCCGCGCCCGAAAGCGTCGCCCGCATGGATGCGCTGGTGCGCGCGGGCAAGGTGGAGATGGTGGTGCCCTACCAGCTCTCCGGGCTGGAGGGGGCGGACGGCCAACTCACCGGCGTGCGCGTCGCCACGCTCGACGGGCAGGAGAAGACCCTGCCGGCCGACGCGCTGCTGGCCTTCTTCGGCCTGTCGATGAATCTCGGCCCCATCGCCGACTGGGGCCTGAACCTGGACCGCAACCACATCCACGTGCTGCCGCCCTCCTGCGCCACCTCGGCCCCCGGCGTCTTCGCCATCGGCGACATCGCCAGCTACCCCGGCAAGCTGAAACTGATCCTCTGCGGCTTCGCCGAAGCGGCGCAGGCGGCGCACGCCATCCACCCGTTGGTGCATCCGGGCGAGGCGCTGCATTTCGAGTATTCGACGTCGAAGGGCGTGCCTGGGGCCGCGTGAGCGGGAAAACCCTCTCCCGCCTCCGGCGGGGGAGGGTGGCGTCCTAAGGACGCCGGATGGGGGCTAGGTCTTGCCAGAATCCGGCGCCCATTCGTTGCAGAACAGTGGCGCCGGCTCTTCCGGCAAGACCTAGCCCCCACCCTCCCAGCCTTCGGCCGGGCCCCTCCCTCCCCCGCCGGAGGCGAGGGAGGGGTGATTTTGCCGCGCAGGCATGACGACGACCGGGCTTCCCGAAGCATCGTCAGCCACACGGGAGACCGCCTCGACACCTCGCGTTCGCCGAAGATCCGTCCTCGATCCGTCATCCCCGGCTCGACCGGGGATCCAGGCCGACGCGACAAGCCCCTGAAAAGACTGGATCCCCGCCTTCGCGGGGATGACGGATCAAGGCACATCGGCCGGTTCATGACGGGTTGTCGAACGGCCACTCACCCCTCCGCCACCCCCGCCGCCTTGGCGCGCAGCCGGGCGAGTTCGCCGAGGATCGCCCGGTGCAGCCGCCCGGCGGGGCCGCCCGGAACCGCCGCGGCGTAAGGGGCGCACAGGCGCTCCGCCTCTTCGGCGCAGGGCAGGGCGTCGTCGGGAGCGCCCGCCTCGTCCAGCCTGAGAGCCAGGACGTAGAGGCTCCGCGCCAAGTCCGGCTCGAAGCGAGCCGGGGATTGCGCCGCCAGACGCCGGTACAGCTCCACCGTCTCCCGGATTGCCGCCAGCGCCCCCGCACCCTCCCCGGCATCCGACAGCCGAAGGGACAGGTTGTTCAGGCTCGCCGCCAAGACCGGTTCGAATCGCGCCGGGGCCAGCGCCGCCAGACGCCGCCGGATCGCCACCGCCTCCCGGCTCGCCGCCAGCGCCTTCGCACGCTCCCCGGGGTTCGACAGCTGAACGGACAGGTTGTTCAGGCTCGCCGCCAAGACCGGTTCGAATCGCGCCGGGGCCAGCGCCGCCAGACGCCGCCGGATCGCCACCGCCTCCCGGCTCGCCGCCAGCGCCTTCGCACGCTCCCCGGGGTTCGACAGCTGAACGGACAGGTTGTTCAGGCTCGCTGCCAAGTTCGACTCGAAGCGCGCTGGAGCCTGCGCCGCCAAACGACGGTACAGCTCGACGGCCTCCCAGATCGCCGCTAGTGCCGCCGCACCCTCCCCGGCGTCTGCCAGCCAAAGGGACAGGTTGTTCAGGCTCGCCGCCAAGACCGGCTCGAAGCGCGCCGGCGAGTGCGCCGCCAGACGACGGTACAACTCCACCGCCTCCCGGCTCGCCGCCAGCGCCTTCGCACGCTCCCCGGGGTTCGACAGCTGAACGGACAGGTTGTTCAGGCTCGCCGCCAAGACCGGCTCGAAGCGCGCCGGCGAGTGCGCCGCCAGACGACGGTACAACTCCACCGCCTCCCGGCTCGCCGCCAGCGCCTCCGCACCCTCCCCGGCGTTCGACAGACGGTTGGACAGGTTGTTCAGGCTCAAAGCCAAGTCCGGCTCGAAGCGCGCCGGGGTCTGCGCCGCCAGACGACGGTATATCGCCACCGCGTCCCAAATCGTCGCCAGCGCCCCTGGTCCGTCGCCCAGCGCGCTGAGGCGCACCGACAGATTGGACGCCGCCCTCGCGCGGGCTTCGTCGTCCGGTGCGCCCTCGATTTGCGTCCGGTAGACGGCAGCCGACAGCGGCAGCAGGCCGTGCGGAAGCGTGACCTCGAGCAACAGCGGTTCCAGCCGCTCGCAGCGATCCGGGCGGCCCTGGACCATGGCGGCCAGCCAGCCGGTGAAGCCGGACTTGTGCAGGCCCAGCACCACCTCGGCGTCCCATGTCAGGCGGCCCAGGCGGTCGATGGCTTCCGCCTCGCGGCCGTCCAGTGCGGTCCACAGCCATTCGGGGGCCTTGGCGGGGCGGTCGGACAGTTCGCGGACCAGCAGGGCCGCCGCCACGATGTCGGGCTGGGGGGCCGGCAGCGCGCCGGCCTTCAGGCAGCCGGTGTCCGTCAGGCGGTCGATCAGGCCGGGGGCGGGGCCGACGTCGAGGCCGAGCGCCGGGGCCGCCAGCCGCTCGATGGCCGGCTCGTCCAGGCTTCCGCGCACCGCCGCCAGGGCCGACAGGCGGCTCAGCGCACGGCGCGGCAGGCCGTGGAGGCGGGTGAGGTTGTGCAGCCGTTCCGCCTCCCGCCGGGCGAGCGCGTCGATCACCATGTCGGCGGACAGGCGCACCGCCGGGTGGTCGGGGTTCAGCGCCGTCTCGACCGCCGCGGCGGTCACCAGCAGCGGGCGCTGGTTGACCGGCATCCGCGCGAACCACTCCCGGAAGGCCGCTTCGTCCAGCAGCGCGGGCGGGGGGCCGTCCGCCGCGCGCGGCACCCGCGGCACCGCCGCCCGGAACAGCGCCCAGGCGTCGTCGGCGGGGAGCCCTTCCGGCAAGGGGATGTCGGGGTCCTGGCGGGTGACGGCGCGGGCCTCGTCCACCACGTCCTGCCAGAGGTCGGCGCCGCGGCGGCTGAGGAACAGCACGCGCACCGGGCGGGCGGGGTCGCCGGGGGCCGCGGCCAGTTGGCGCAGCCGCTCGCGCACCGCGTCCCGCCGCTCCTCCGGGTAATCGACCAGCAGCAGGCAGCCGCGCAGGCCGGCGTCGAGCGGGAAGGGCGTGTCCGCCTCCACCCGACCGGCCGCCCACAGCGGATCGGACGCGGCCAGTTCGAAGGCCACCTCGTGGGCCAGACGGGTCTTGCCCGATCCGCCTTCCCCCACCAAGAAGCGGAAGCGCACACCGCCGCCCGTCCGCGCCCAGTCCAGAAGCGCCCGCTTCTCGTCCTCGCGGCCCAGCAGCGGCGTCAGCCGCGCCGTCCAGGTCAGCCACGCCAGCGGGCCGGTCTCGACGCGGAGCGCGTCGTCGTCCCAGGCGATGACGGGGTCGGACCAATCGGCCTTGGCCTCCGCCAAGCCCAGATGCTTGGCCGCGAACCACAGGGCGGCGCGCGGCGAATCGGCGAGCCACTGGTGCAGGTCGCCGCCGTCCAGCACCCGCACGTCCCGCCACAGCCCCTCCGCCCGGCGGGCGTCGGCCCACGCCTTGCCGCCCGGCCATTGCCGCGGTGTGACGAAGACGAAGGTCGTGTCGGGGAGTGGCGCCGTGCTGCGCTTGTCGTAATCCTCGTCGGCCTTGCCCTTGATGTCGGCCGTGACGCCCATTTCCCAGGCGGACTCGCCGGCGGGCAGGCGGATGTTGCCGCCGCCCTCCACCGCCGTGGCCAGCCCGTCCCAGCCGCGGTAGCGGGTGGCGTCACCGGTGGGCAGGTACAGCCGGCGGATCCCCGGCGTCTCGCGGATCAGGCGGTGCACCAGTTCAGGCAGCCCGTCTTGGCTGTCCTTCTCGCCGGCCCAGCGGGTGATGTGGTTTAACGCGATCTCCGCCATGCCCGCGCTGTTCCGAATGTCCGCCCACGCCGCTCGCGCCGGGGTAGAGTAACGCGGTCGTCCGGCGATGCATAGGCGGATTCCAGGGACGGTCGGCCCGGACGGCACAGGGGCTTTGTGCCGTCCGGGCTCCGTCACGCCACGCTCTCAACCCAACGGTTGCCCGTGGCTGGTGCCGAGACTCAGCCCGGCTGACGCGGCGCGCCCGGACCACCCGGCATACCCGGCCCGCCCGGCTTGCCGGGGCCGCCCTGCATCCCGCGCATGCCGCGGTTCACGAACTCGTCGGCGAGCTTCTTCTGCTCGGGCGTGAGCTGGGCGTAGAGGTCGTCGAGCGCGGGCTTGACGCGCTTGATCGACTCCAGGCCGGCCGTCATCATGGTTTCCATATGGCCCAGGCGATCCGGCAGGGTCGTCTGCTGCGGGCCCTGGCCGGGCTGCGGCGGCTGCGGGCGGTTGGCGAGGCAGGTCTTCTGCATCTCGGCGGCGCTGGTGCGCACCTGATCGGCCAGCTTGGTCCAGGCGGCGCGCTGGGCGTCGGTGATGTTCAGGCGCTTTTCGGCGTAGGCCAGCATGCCGGCGGCGCGGGCCTCGCCCTCCTCGCACATGCGGCCCATGCCGGGACCGCCGCCCCAATGCGCCCCGTGCATGCCGCCCCGGCCCTGACCGGGACCGAACTGCTGGGCCGCGACCGGGATCGCGACGGCGATGCCGACGGCCAGGATGGCGGTGGAAAGAAGGGTGCGTTTCATGGTCTGTGCTCCTTGATCTCGGATCGGGGTCCGAAGCTCGTGTCCGTCGCCCCGATGAGCAAAGGATGGGGCCGGAGCTTTGCCGCTTCATGTCCACCAATGGGGGGTTTCGTAACGCTGTGTAACCGCCGCCGGGCTGGTTACGGGCCGTAACACTTTTCCTCTTAACCGCCGGGCGGCGGTGGCGGATCATGCGGCCATGGACCGCACGCCCCACCTTCTCGTGGTCGATGACGACCGGGAAATCCGCAGCCTCGTCTCCCAGTTCCTGACGCGCCACGGCTTCCGCGTGACCGCGGCGCGCGACGGGCAGGAGATGATGAAGGCGCTGGAGACGGCGCGCATCGACCTGATCGTGCTCGACCTGATGCTGCCGGGGGAGGACGGGCTGTCGCTGTGCCGCCGGCTGCGCGCCGGGTCCGCCACCGCGGCCGTCCCCATCATCATGCTGACCGCCATGGGCGAGGAGACCGACCGCATCATCGGGCTGGAGATGGGGGCCGACGATTATCTGGCGAAGCCCTTCGGCCCGCGCGAGCTGCTGGCCCGCATCAAGGCGGTGCTGCGCCGCGCCGTCGCCGTGCCGGCGGCCCCCGGCGCCGCCCCCACCGGCACGCTGCTGCGCTTCGAGGGCTGGAGCCTGGACGTGGCGAAGCGCGAGCTGCGCTCGCCCGACGGCGTGCTGGTGCAGCTGTCCGCCGGGGAATACGACCTGCTGGTCGCCTTCGTGGAGCACCCGCAGCGGGTGCTGAACCGCGACCAGCTTCTCGACCTCGCGCGCGGGCGGGCGGCGGTGCCCTTCGACCGCTCGGTCGATGTGCAGGTCAGCCGACTGCGCCGCAAGATCGAGCCGGACCCGGCCGACCCCACCATCATCAAGACGGTGCGCGGCGGCGGCTACATATTCACCCCCGCCGTCACCACCGGCCCCGCCGCGCCATGATCCGCCGCATCGCCCGCCGGCTGCTGCCGGACAGCATCGCCGCCCGCACCGCGGCCACCGTGGTGCTGGCCCTGTTCCTGACCCAGGCGGTCAGCGCGCTGATCTATCTGACCGACCGGCCGGAGGGGCCGCCGGTGCACAGCTTCCGTGTCTGGGTCGGCCGCGTGTCCGCCATCGTCCAGCTCGTCGAATCGACGCCGCAGGCCGAGCGGCCGCGGGTGGTGCGGGCGCTCGACGACCCGATCCTGGGCGTGGACTGGCGCGACAAGGCGCCGCGCGTGCGGCCCGACCCGCCCGGCATGCCGCTGGAGTTCCTGCGCCGCCGCGTCCGGCAGGCGATCGGCGATCCCGACCGCCCGGTCCTGATCGAGATGCGGCACGACCGCGGGTTGGGGCCGCCGCGCCCCTTGCCCTTGCCGGACGATCCGCGTGGGCCCAGCATGGTCCGGCTGTTCGTCCAGCTCACCGACGGGAGCTGGCTGGTCTTCACCAGCGGTGAGCCGCCCGACGGACCGTTCCAGATGCTGCGCTTCGGGCTGTGGATGGCCGGCATCGTCGCCGTGGTGGCGGCGCTGTCGCTGTGGGCGGCGCGCCGGCTGACCGCCCCGCTCGCCGGCTTCGCCGCCGCGTCGGAGCGGCTGGGCGTTGACGGCGAGGCGGCGCCGCTGGCCGAGGTCGGCCCGCGCGAGCTGCGCACCGCCACCCGCGCCTTCAACCTGATGCAGGAGCGTCTGCGCCGCTTCGTTGCCGACCGCACGCAGATGCTGGCCGCCATCAGCCACGACCTGCGCACGCCGCTGACCCGCCTGCGCCTGCGCGCCGAGCTGGTCGAGGACCCGGAGATGCAGCGCAAGATGCTGGCCGATCTCGACGAGATGGAGCAGATGATCAAGGCCACCCTGGCCTTCGCCCGCGACGACGCGCAGAAGGAGCCGCGCGGGCCGCTGGACCTCGCCGACCTGCTGCAAAGCCTGTGCGACGACCGGGTGGACGCCGGCTGCGACGCCACCTACCAGGGCCCCGGCCATCTGACGGTGGACGGCCGGCCGGTGGCGCTGCGCCGCGCGCTCGCCAACCTGATGGACAACGCCATCGCCTATGGCGGCGGCTGCCGCGTCGGGCTGGCGGCGGAGGTCGGGAACGCCCGCATCACCATCGACGACGACGGCCCCGGCATCCCGGTGGAGGAGGCGGAGAAAGTCTTCGCCCCCTTCTACCGGCTGGAGCGCTCCCGCTCCCGCGACACCGGCGGCGTCGGGCTGGGCCTGTCCACCGCCCGCACCATCCTGCGGCGGCACGGCGGCGACGTGACGCTCGCCAACCGGCCGGAGGGTGGATTGCGGGCGACGGTGCTGCTGCCGCGGTAGGTTCTGTGCCTACCAGCGGATGCGGAGCCCGGCGGTGACCGCGTGGTCGGTCTGGTCGCGCCGCACCTCGAAGCCGTAATCGGCGACCAGCGCCACGCCCTCGCCGAGCGCCCCGGCGATGCCGACCCCGCCGACCGCGGCGTCGCGGCCGGTGCGGCTGCCGTCCACGCTGTAGCCGACGCCCCCCATGGCAGCGGTCACGCGGGCGCCGGTGTCGGCGAACTCGTGCTCCCAGCCCAGCCGGCCGTCGATCAGCAGCCTCGTCTCCCCCGCCGACAGGGCGTAAGCGGCGCGGACGCCGAGATGCGAGCGGGCGGACAGCAGCGTCTCGTCCTCCACCGACAGATTGAACAGGCCGGCCCCGGTCTCCGTCAGGTCGTCGCGGTGGATGCGGTCCACGCGGAAGCCGGCCCTCGGCTCCACCGTCACGCCCTGCACCGGCATCCGGTAGCCGATGGAGAGGGCTGCCGAAAGATCGTGCCCGTCCGCATCGCCGCGCGCCTGCGCCCCCGTGGCGTCGATGGGACGGCTGCTGTCGTACTGCGTGAAGGCGTAGCCGAGCTGCGCGTCCACCGCCAGCGGCCCCGGCGTCCAGCCGGCGTAGGCCAGAGCCTGGTAGCGGTCGATGTCCGCGTCGCCGCCGCCGTTGCGCGCCTTGGCCACCGTGCGCGCGTAGCCCAGCCCGCCGCCGACCAGCAGATCGGGGGCGACGAGCCGGTCGGCACCGACCAGACCGGCGCCGGTGCGCGCCGTGGCCCCGGCGGCGTTGCCGTCGCCCGAGCGGTCCATGAAGCCACCCATCACCCGCGTCCACACGCTCCAGCCGCTGTCGCTTGCGGACGATGCCAATTGCAGGCCGGCCAGACCGGCCCCGGTGTCGTCCATGCCGGCGCCGGCGCGCCGGGCGTCGGCGACCTGCACCGCCATCAGCGAACCAGCGGCCTGCGTCGCCCCGGCGCTGTCGCGGGCGCCGGACAGCCGGTTCTCGACCGCGCGGCCGAACAGCCGGCCGGCGGACAGGCCGGCGCTCAGCGCGTCCGCGTGCAGCGTGCCGCCCGCCTGCTCCAGCGCCCGCAGCACGCCCGTGGCGTCCTGGTCGTAGAGCGACAGGAAGGCGGCGTTCACCGCATCGCCGCCGCGGGTGCCGGCCGCCGGGCGCAGCGCGTCGACGGCCGCACCCACGGCGCGTTGGTTGGCGGTCTGCGACAGGCCCAGCGGCGACAGGTCGGCGTAGGCCGTGGGGGTGGCGAACAGCTCCACCGTGGTGGCGGTGTAGGCGGTGTCGAGGCGGGTGCCGGCGGCCAGCCCGGCGGTCGGCTGGGTCATCCCGGCGAAGCCGCCGCTCACCCCGCCGGCGGCGGCGATGATGGTGAAGCGGTCGCCCAGCACCGGGGTGAAGCCGTTGGTGGCCGGGGCCGACAGGTCGCGCAGCACCGGCGCCAGCGTGCCGCCCGCGGCGAGGCCGGGTGCGGTCAGGGCGTCGGCGGCGGTGGTCACCACGACGCGGCTGTAATTGCCCGCACCATTGCCGGTGCCGTCCAGCTCGATCCGGGTGGTGGAGCCGGCGGCGAGCGTCACCGGGGCGGTGAAGGTCAGCATGCCGGGGGAATTGCCGGGGGCCAGCGTGCCGTACACGGTGGTCGCGCCGCCGATGGTGCCGGTGCCGCGCAGGGTGCCGCCGGTCTCGACCGTCACCGGGCTTGCCAAGGAACCGGTGACGGACAGCGTGCCGGCGCTCACCGTTGTGGTGCCGGTGTAGCGGCTGTGCCCGCTCAGCATCAGCGTGCCGCCGCCGGTCTTGGTGAGCCCGCCATCGCCGCTGAAGTCCAACGCGTACGCCACGTCGTACGCGTTGGTGTTGACGGCCAGCGGGTCGGTGGCGGTGGTGACCGGGCCACGGAGCGCGCGCTCCACGCTGACGAAGCCGTGGCCGTACGCCTCGTCCACGCCCGGCTGGCCCATGTCGACGGCGCTGACAAGGATCAGGTCGACGATCTGCTCCGGCGTCAGGTTGGGGAAGGCCTCGATCAGCAGGGCCGCCACACCGGTGACGTGCGGTGCGGCCATCGAGGTGCCGGAGAAGCGGACGTAGCCGCCGGAAGCCCGCACCGACCGGATGCCCTCGTTGTCCTGGTCGTCGCCGCCGCCGGGGGCGAAGACGCACCACGCCGCCGCCACGCCGCAGCGGTTGGTGTAGTCGGTCTCCTCGCCGCGCAGGCCGGTGGCGCCGACCGCCAGCCAGGTGCGCTGCAGCTCGGGGAAGCGGTAGGGCAGACCGGCGTTGATGTCGGGGTCGGCCTCGCTCTCGTTGCCGGTGGCGAAGACGAAGATGCGGTCCGCCGCCACGCCGGCCCGGTAGGTGGCGAGCAGCGTGGGGAAGGTGGCCGCGAACTCCGCCGCCGTCACATCGACCGCGGTGCGCCGGGGATTGTCGGGGCCGCGCAGGGACGGGTGCGGGTTGAGCCCCAGGCTGGCGTTGATGACCTGCGCGCCCTCCCGCACCGCCGTGCCGAAGGCGCTGCTGAGCAGGCGGTTGGCGATGGGGTCGGTCTCCGACACCGGACGCAGGGTGCCGGGCGAGTCGAAGAGTTCGCCGCTGATCCCCGAACCGACGAGGCTCGCGTTGTAGGCGACGCCCTCGATCCCGGCGCCGTCACGGCGGGCCAGGATGATCCCCGCCACGTGGCTGCCATGCCCGTTGGTGTCCTGGTCCGACACGCCCGCACCGGCCATGTGCAGGCTGCGGATGGCGCCCGCGAACTCCGGATGGGTGGCGGCGGTGCCCGAATCGACGACGCCGACGATCACGCCACGCCCGGTGATCCCGCGGGTGTGCGCCACGCCGGCGCCGATCAACTCCAGGCCTTCCTGGCCCACATACTCCGCGTCCTGAAGCGTCTGTGCGCCCGCCGGGGAGCCAGCCATCAATGCCGCCGTGGCGACCGTCCCCATAACCGTCAAACGAAACCCACGCACGACACAACCTTTCCGCAAGAGGTAACTCTAGCGAAGGTATAGTGCGCAATCATTGCGCGTCAAAATCTTTGCGCACAAAAAAAAGGGCCGGACCGCGCAAGGTCCGGCCGAGTTGCCTTGGAGAGAGAGTGGTTGCCGCGGCTGCGGCGAATGCCACGTCCCGAACACTGCCCAGGCAATCCTGCGACACCTGTGCGCGCCGTCACAGTCCGGACGTTTTTTCAGGCCCCGATACCGTATAGCCGGCCGAGAGCGCCGCAACGGTGGAGGGTGGGGTCAGGACGTTGACGTCCTGCGCCGCCAGCAGCGGCCGTGGCTCGCCATAGCCGGCCGGCGACCAGGGGTGCAGGGCACCGGACCACACGAGCAGCGGCAGAGCGGGTTCATCGTCCGTCACCACCATTGTCCCATCGGGGAGACCGCCCGGCGCGGCCCGGTGGACCAGCTTGACGCGGCCGGGGCTCCGCACACGTTCCGCGTGCAGCCGCGCGTCGATCTCCGTGGCGCGCGGTGGGGCCGCATCGGCCGGCCACCCGGTGCCGCGCGCCCAGGCGTCTCGGAAGGCGGTGAAGGCGGCCCGCCGGCATTCCGCGCAGGGCCGATGGCCGGCGGCCAGCGCCGTCGCCTCGTCCAGGAAGAACAGGGCGGTGTAGTGCCCCGGCCCGGCCAACGGGATGCGGCGGCCCTTGAAGGCCAGCGCGCAACAGATCCAGGCCTTCCCGGCCCAGGCCCGCCGGATGCTCCCTTCGGCGTCATGCAGGATGCCGCGGTTGCCCAGCAACGTGCCGCGGGCGGCGTCGGCGACGATGGTGCCGAAGGGCGTGACACGGTTCTGCCGGATCATGGAACCGGTCCCGCGTTTCCCGTCAACGAAAGCGGCGGTCGTGCCCCGCGGCGTGGTGTGAGGGCTGCGGGGAAACCGGCTGCCGACGGTCCCGGTATGACGCCTGGAAGCCGGTTGTCAGAAGGTCCGCCCATGCGCATGTTCCCTCGGCGCTATCGGGATGGAGTGGCAGCATGACGCACGATGAGGTTCTGCGGGCCATCATTCGCGAGACGGTGGCCGCCCGGTCCGCTTTGTGCGAGAACGAGCTGGTCATACGGCTCGACAACATTCTGGCGCTGGCGCAGGGGGCGCTGGAGCCGGATGCGCCGGCCAGTCCGACGGCCACCCGTTCGGAGGACGGCTGATGGTGCGCATCGAACCTCCGGACGGTCGTGCACCATGATACTCGCGGGACGCCGGAGCATGGGCGGCCCCGGTGTGGACCTCGAATCCCATCCCGCAAAAAAAACGCCGCTAAGCCATTGGCCTAGCGGCGAGTTGAACAGGGAGGCTTCACGTCTGGGAGACGCTGGGTCCGGAGACCCACTCCCGAGCCCGGAGGCCCGAGGAGGAAATGCCGGCTGCTGCGGGGAATGTTGCGTCGCAGCAGTCGACGCACAAAATTTGATCATGATGGCGCCCGGTTTCCATTCATAATAAAGTGTTCCTACCATGCGTCCGCCGCATGGCTAGCAACCCCTTGTTCCGGTGCCATTTGTTGCGCGAACGGACTCAGAAGGGGGTTTCGGCCACCTTCTTCACGAGGAAGTCGCGGAACACGGCGATGCGCTTGGAATGGCGCAGCTCCTCGGCATACACGAAGTAGGCGTCGACCTTCGGGCCGGCCACGTCGGGCAGCACGCGCACGAGGTCCTTGTTGCCGTCCACCAGGAAGTCCGGCAGGGCGGCGATGCCCAGCCCGCTCTCCACGGCGCGGTAGATGGCGTATGTGCTGTTCACCTGGAAGGCCGGGCGGCGACCACCCGCCGGCGGCTCGCCGACATCGAGCGGCCAGTTGACGCTGGGCACCGGCGCCCGCACATCGGGCGGCCAGATGATCAGGTCGTGGCTGTCCAGTTCCTGCGCCGTCTTGGGCAGGCCGCGGCGCTTGGCGTAGTTCTGGTGGGCGTAGAGGTGGAAGTGGATGGACATCAGGTGCCGCTGGATCAGGTCCGGCTGGCGCGGGGTGTTCATGCGGATGGCGATGTCCGCCTCCCGCATGGCCAGATCCAGCTCGTTGTCGTCCACCAGCAGGGTGAGCTGGATGTCCGGGTAGATGGACAGGAACTCCTGGATGCGCGGGGTCAGCCAGGTGGAGCCGAAGGCGACCGTGGTCGTCACCTTGAGCGGGCCCTTCGGGTGCTCCCGGCTCTCGGTCAGCATCGCCTCGGTCATCGACAGCTTGGCGAAGACCTCGCGCGCCGTCCGGTGCAGCAGCTCACCCTGCTCGGTGAGGATCAGGCCGCGGGCGTGGCGGTGGAACAGCGGCACACCCAGGCTCTCCTCCAGCGCGCTGATCTGGCGGCTGACCGCCGATTGGCTGAGATTCAGCGTCTCGCCCGCGTGCGTGAAGCTCCCGGCTTCGGCCACGGCATGGAATACCCGCAGCTTGTCCCAGTCCATCATTCCCTCTGCCCGGCCGTTTGACGCGGCGAGCCTCCCGCTGTCGTGTGGTTGGTGAGCGCCGACGAGGCTGTTCCGTTATACCCGCAACGCATGGCTGACGCACGCCCATCCACATGGGACTGCAACGAACGTATGGCAAGGCCCGTGCTTTCGGCCTATGCAGCAGGGTGTCAACCCGCCCCGGTGGGGGTGGCGGACTGCCGCAGGGCGGACAGGGTGGTGCGGGTGGTGATCTGTTCCGGGTCGACTCGAAGCTCGATCACGGCCGGCTTGCGGCTCCACATGGCGTCCCAGAAGGCGGGCACGAAGTCGCGCGTACGCTCCACCGCGATCCCGTGCGCGCCGTAGCTCTGCGCCAGCGCCGCGAAGTCCGGGTTGGTCAGGTCGGTGGCGCTGACTCGGCCGGGGAAGCGCTTCTCCTGGTGCATGCGGATGGTGCCGTACATGCCGTTGTTGACCACCAGCAGGATAGGCGCTGCCCCCGTATGCACGGCGGTCGCCAGCTCCTGCCCTGTCATCAGGAAGCCGCCGTCGCCGGCGATGCCCAGCACCACGCGCTTGGGGTGCACCAGCTTCGCCGCCACCGCGGCCGGCACGCCGTAGCCCATGGCGCCGTTGGTGGGGCCGAGCTGGCGCCCCGGCCGGCGGTACAGCAGGTGCCGGTGCGCCCAGCCGGAGAAGTTGCCGGCGTCGTTGGTGACGATGGCGTCGACCGGCAGGCGGTCGCGCAGCCAGCCGAAGATCCAGCCCATGTCCACCGCCCCGGCGCAGGGGCCGGGCTCCAGCCACGCCAGCCAGTCGGCGCGCGCCTCCTCCGCCCAGCCGCGCCAGGGTGGGTCCTCCACCGGGGCCAGGGCGGCGAGCGCTTTGGCCATGGGGACCACGCCGGCCTGTATGCCCAGCGTCGGGCGGTAGACGCGCCCCGGCTCCTCGGCGGCGGGGTGGGCGTGGATCAGCACCGGGCCGGGCTCGGGCGGGGTGAGCAGGGCGTAGCCCTGGGTGGTGATCTCGCCCAGCCGGGCGCCGACCACCAGCAGCAGGTCGGCCTCGCCCACACGGCGCAGCAGCGCCGGGTTGGCCCCGGTGCCGAGATCGCCGACGTAGGCGGGGCTTTCGTTGTCCAGGATGTCCTGCCGACGGAAGGAGCAGCAGACGGGCAGGGCGTTCGCCTCGGCAAAGGCGCGGATGTCGGCGCAGGCCTCGTCGGTCCAACCGGGACCGCCGACCAGCAGCATCGGGCGCTCGGCCTTGGCCAGCAGCTCCGACAGGCGGCGCAGGTCGTCCGTGCCGGGGTGCGCGGTGACGGGCGCGTACGCCCCGGTGTCGCGTACGGCGGCCTTGTCGCCCAGCATGTCCTCCGGCAGGGCCAGAACCACCGGGCCGGGGCGGCCGGAGGTCGCCGTGTGGAAGGCGTGCGCCACATACTCGGGCACCCGCGCGGCGTCGTCGATCTGTGCGGCCCATTTGGCGACGGAGCCGAACATGCGGCGGTAGTCGATCTCCTGGAACGCCTCGCGGTCGGTCTGGTCGCGGGCGACCTGGCCGACGAACAGGATCATGGGCGAGGAGTCCTGCTGCGCCGTGTGCACGCCGATGGCGGCGTTGCAGGCGCCGGGTCCGCGGGTGACGAAGCCGATGCCGGGCCGCCCGGTCAGCTTGCCGTACGCCTCCGCCATGAAGGACAGCCCGCCCTCCTGCCGGCAGGTGACCAGCCGCATCTCGGGCGTGTCGACGAAGGCGTCGAGCACGTCGAGGTAACTCTCGCCGGCGACACTGAAGGCCAGATCGGCGCCATGGTTGCGCAGCGCGTCGACAAGCAGCCGGGCGCCGGTGCGGGCGGGAAGGTCGGTCATGCGGCGGGCGGTCCCGGACGGTGGGCGGGTTGGATTTGGCGTCCAGTAAGGCGCCCGCGGCGATGTCTGTCAACGCCGGGCGGGTCGTACGCCCGCCGAGTTCAGTCCGCCTGCTGCGGCTGCTCCCGCGGTGCGGCGGGTGCGGGCATCCGGTGGCCGCTGATCTCGGCGCCCGCATCCGCCGGCAACGGCCACAGGAAGGCCACCGACAGCGCCGCCGACGCCCCCACCAGCAGGAAGGCCGGCGCGAAGTCCGCCGCGTCCAGACCCGGCGCACCGAGCCAGCCCTGGCTCACATGCAGGACGGTGGCGCCCACCGCCACCCCCAGCGTCAGCGACACCTGCTGCATCACCGCGGCCAGCGTGCTGGCGCGGCTGGTCATCGGCTGCGGCACCTCCGCGTAGGCCAGCGTGTTCAATCCGGTGAACTGGAGCGAGCGCAGGAAGCCTCCGGTCAGCAGCAGCGCCAGTATGACCAGATGCGGGGTGTCCGGCGCGAACAGCGCGTAGCTCGACAGCAGCACGCCGTTCACCACGGCGTTCGCCATCAGCAGCCGGCGGAAGCCGAAACGGCGGAGCAGCCGCGGCGCCGCGAACTTCATGGTCAGGGCGCCGACCGCGCCGACAAAGGTCAGCGCCCCCGATTCGAAGGGCGACAGCCCGAATCCGAGCTGGAGCAGCAGGGGCACCAGGAAGGGCACGGCACCGATCGCCACCCGGAACAGCGTGCCGCCGAGCACCGCCGCGCGGTAGGTGGGCAGCCGGAACAGGCTGGGGTCGAGCACCGGGTGCGGGATGCGCTTGGTGTGCCGGCGGTACAGCACGGCCGCCACCAGGGCGGCCAGCGTCACCCCGGCCGCCACGCCCGGCGGCACCACGCCGCGCCCCACGCTTTCCAGCCCGAACAGCAGCCCGGCCAGCGCCACCCCACCCAGCAGGAAGCCCTGCGCGTCGAAGGGATCGACGTCCTCCTCCTTCAGGTTGGGGACGTAGCGCAGCACCAGCAGCAGCCCGATCACCCCGATCGGCACGTTGATCAGGAAGATCCAGCGCCAGGACGCGTAGGTGGCGATGAAGCCGCCGACCAGCGGCCCGATGGCCGGGCCGATCAGGGCGGGGATGGTCAGCTGGCTCATCGCCGTCACCAGCCGGTCCTTGGGCACCGCCTTCAGCACGATCAGCCGGCCGACCGGCACCATCATGGCGCCGCCCAGCCCCTGCACCACGCGGGCCCCCACCAGCGTCCACACGTCCACCGCCAGCCCGCACAGCACCGAGCCCAGCGTGAACACGGCGATGGCCGACGCGAACACCGTACGCGCCCCGAACCGGTCGGCCGCCCAGCCGCTGACCGGCAGGAACACCGCCAGCGCCAGCATGTAGGAGGTCACCGCCATGCTCAGCCGCAACGGGTCGTCGCCGAAGGAACGCGCGATCTCCGGCAGCGCGGTGGCGATCACCGACGCGTCGAGATTCTCCATGAACAGCGCGCTGGCGACGATGAACGGCACGAACGCCGGAACCGATCGGCCGGCATCGGGTGGCATGGCGGGGGTGTCCTCGGAAACGGGTCTGCGGATCGTGACGTAGGGCGGATGCTTGGGCGCGCAAAGCGTCGGCACGGTAAGGCAGGCATGCGCCACACCCTGGACCCCGGCCCCCGCCCGCCCCATAGTTCAGGTCCAGCCATGCATCGCCAGGGAGGACCGGCCGCGTGCGAAGGACTTGGGTGAAGGGGCTTCTGGCGGGTGCGCTGACGGCCGCAATCATGGCTGCGGTGCCGGCCGCCGCGGCGAAGGACGAGCTGGTCATCGGCATCAACCAGTTTCCGGCGAACTGGCACCCCTCGATCGAGGCGATGGCGACCAAGGCGTACATCGAGGGGATGACGCGGCGGCCCTTCACCGTCTACGACGCCGATTGGAAGCTGGTCTGCATGCTCTGCACCGAGCTGCCGTCGGTGGAGAAGGGTACGGCGGTGTACGAGACGCGGGCCGACGGGTCGCGCGGCGTCGCCGTCACCTTCACCATCCACCCGGACGCGCGATGGGGCGACGGCAAGCCGGTCACCACGCGGGACGTGCTGTTCACCTGGGAGGTGGGCAGGCACCCGCAGAGCGGCTTCTCCAACTTCGACCTTTACGGCCGCGACATCGTCTCCATCGATGTGAAGGACGAGCGGACCTTCACCATGCACCGGGACAAGCCGGTGTGCGACTACGCCGCCATCAATGATTTCCGCCTGCTGCCCGAGCATCTGGAGCGGCCGGTGTTCGACGCGGATCCGGCCACCTACCGCAACCGCTCCGTCTTCGAGACGGACCCGACCAACCCCGGCCTCGTCGCCGGCCCCTACCGCATGACGGAGGTGGCGTCCGGCTCGCACGTGGTGCTGGAGCCGAACCCGCACTGGTGGGGGCAGAAGCCCGCCTTCCGCCGCATCGTCGTGCGCGCGGTGGAGAACAGCGCGGCCCTGGAGGCCAACCTGCTGGCCGGGCAGGTGGACATGGTGGCGGGGGAGGTCGGGCTGCCGCTCAACCAGGTGCTGGCGCTGGAGAAGCGGCAGGGGCAGCGTTTCCGCTTCCTCTACAAGCAGGGCCTGATCTACGAGCACATCGACCTCAACCTCGACAACCCCGTCCTGAAGGACCTGCGCGTCCGCAAGGCGCTGCTGCACGCCATCGACCGCGAGGCCATCTCCAGGCAGCTCTTCGAGGGGCGGCAGCCGGTCGCCCACAACCAGACCAACCCGCTCGACCGGGTGCACGCGCCGGGCTACCCCACCTATCCGTTCGACCCCGCCGCCGCCGGGCGGCTGCTGGACGAGGCGGGCTGGACCGACAAGCGCGGCGGCATCCGCCACAACGCCGCGGGCGAGCGGTTGCAGGTCGAGATCATGACCACCGCCGGCGACCGCACGCGCGAGCTTCTGCAACAGGTGATGCAGGCGCAGTGGAAGCAGGCCGGCATCGACGCGCGCATCGTCAACGAGCCGGCCCGCGTGCTGTTCGGCCAGACGCTGAAGGAGCGGCGCTTCAAGGCCATGGCGCTGTTCGCCTGGATCAGCTCGCCGGAGAACATCCCGCGCACCACACTGCATTCCAGCATGATCCCAACGGCGGCCAACGGCTGGGCCGGGCAGAACATGACCGGCTTCCGCGACGCCGAGATGGACGCGGTCATCGACAAGCTGGAATACGTCTGCGAGCCCGAGCCGAACCGCCTGCTGCGGACCCGCCTGCAGCAGATCTACGCCGAGCAGCTTCCGGCCCTGCCGCTGTTCTTCCGCTCCGACGCCTATGTGCTGCCGCCCTGGCTCGACAACCTCGTGCCGACCGGGCACCAGGGCTTCTCCTCCTTCTGGGTCGAGACATGGCGGGTGAAGTGACGGGAGAGGGTTTTCCATGACCCGCTTCCTCGTGTCCCGCCTGCTCCAGGCCATCGTCGTGCTGCTGGTCATGAGCTTTCTGGTGACCGCGCTGATCGGGCTGATGCCGGGGGACCCGGTCGACCTGATGCTGGCCGGCAACCCGCACGCCACCCCGGCGGACGCGGCGCGGCTGCGGGCGGTGTACGGCGTCGACCGGCCGCCGGTGGAGCGTTACCTGCACTGGCTCGGCGGTGCGGTTCAGGGGGATTTCGGTTATTCGCGGCTGTTCTCCCGCCCGGTGCCGGAGGTGATCGGGCCGCGGCTGGTCAACACCGGCATCCTGCTGGGGGCGGCCTTCCTGCTGGCGGTGGCGCTGGCCCTGCCGCTGGGGGTGGCGGCGGCGCGGCGGCCCTGGTCGCTGGCCGACGACGCGGTGAATCTGCTGTGCTTCGCCGGCATCTCGGTGCCGCCCTTCTGGCTGGCCCTGCTGCTGATCCTGCTGTTCGCGGTGACGCTGCAATGGCTGCCGGCGTCGGGCATGGCGCCGGTGGGCGGCGGGAGTTGGGTGGACGGGCTGCGCCACGCCGCCCTGCCGGTGGCGACCCTGGCCATCGCCAGCGTCGGCGGCTACACCCGCTATGTCCGCTCGGCCATGCTGGTGGAGCTGCGGCAGGACTACATCCGCACCGCCCGCGCCAAGGGCATGACCGAGCGGCGGGTGGTGTGGCGGCACGCGCTGCGCAACGCGCTGATCCCCGTGGTCACCATCATGGCGCTGGAGTTCGGGGCGCTGTTCTCCGGTGCCTTGGTGACGGAGACGATGTTCGCCTGGCCCGGCATGGGCAAGCTGATCTACGACAGCATCATGGGCAACGACTACAACGTGGCGCTGGTGGCGCTGCTGCTGGCGACCGCCATGACGCTGCTGGGCAATTTGCTGGCCGACGTGGCCTACGCCGCACTCGACCCGCGCATCAGCTTCCGGGCGGAGCCGCGATGAGGGGGCGGCGATGAGGGGCCTGCGGCGTTTCGCGCGGCACCGGCTGGCGGTGGCGAGTGCCGTTCTGCTCGCGCTGCTCACCACCGCGGTGATCGCGGCCCCGCTGGTGGAATCGGCGCTGGGCATCGATCCCACCGCCATCAGACTGCTCGACCGCTTCGCCCCGCCCTCGGCGGAGCACCCGTTGGGCACCGACGAACTGGGGCGGGACGTGCTGCTGCGGCTGCTCCATGGCGGCCGGGTGTCGCTGGCGGTGGGGGTGGCGGCGGCGTTGGCGGCGGGGCTGATCGGCACCGCGGTCGGGCTGGTCGCCGGCTATTTCGGCGGGCGCTTCGACGCGCTGCTGATGCGCGTCACCGACGGCTTCATCGCCCTGCCGCTGCTGCCGCTGCTGATCGTGCTGGCGGCGGTGGATCTGACCCGGCTCGGCGTGCCGGCGGATGTGGCGGGGGCGGAGGGGGCGAGCCTGCTGCGCATCGTGGTTCTGGTGGCGCTGTTCGGCTGGACGACCGTAGCGCGTCTCGTGCGCGGGGCGACCCTGGCGACCAAGCGCCGCGACTATGTGCGGGCCGCGACCGCGCTGGGGGCGGACAGCCGGCGCATCATGCTGGCCCACATCCTGCCCAACGTCGCCGCCCCCGCGGTGGTGGCGACGACGCTGACGGTGGGCAACACCATCCTGCTGGAATCGGTGCTGAGCTTCCTCGGCCTCGGCATCCAGCCGCCGCTGCCCTCCTGGGGCAACATGCTGACCGGCGCGCAGGATCTGGTGGTGTCGGCGCCGATGCTGGCGGTGTGGCCGGGGCTGCTGATCTTCCTGACGGTGATCGCCGTCAACCTGCTGGGCGACGGCCTGCAGGACGCGCTGGACCCGCGGGCGGGGACGTGAGGGTTGGGTGGGGGCTCAGGCCGACGACCTCACCGCACCCTTACGAACTTCGCCGTCCCCTCCGCCGCCGGCACCAGCCGCACGGCGAAGGGCGATGTGATCGCCTGCACCACCGCCGCTGTCGGACCCGGCACGCGCTCGCGGTAGTTCACCACCAGCGCGCCGTCCTTCACCGCGACTTGCTCGATGGTCACGCCATAGCCGCCGGTGTCGCGGTAGCCGAGGAAGATGCCCACCGCCATGCGCCCGCCGGGCAGGCCGCGGCTGGGCGGTTCCTGGCCGACGCGGGCCCACAGCTCCGTCCACTCGCGGTCGCTGCGGGCGACGAGCTGGGCGCGCTCGGCGGACTGGCTGCGCTCCCCCTGCCAGTAGGTGCCGGGCTCGGCGTCGGCGGGGACCAGCGGGCGGTCGGCGGAGCCGCCGTCGCCGGACGAGGCGCAGCCGGCCAGCGCCAGAGACAGCAGGAGCGCGGGAATGACAAGGTGGCGCAAGGCAGGGCGGCGCATGGGCGGTCAGGGGCTCCGCGGCAGGGTGGTTTCGACGAGCGTGGCCCAGTAGCTGGCGCCCAGCGGCAGGATGTCGTCGTTGAAGTCGTAGCGGGGGTTGTGCAGCGTGCAGCCGAGCGCCGACCCGCCCTGGCCGATCCAGGCGTAGCAGCCGGGGATTTCCGCCAGCATGAAGCCGAAATCCTCCGCTCCCATGGACGGGGGCAGATCGCGGCGCAGCCGCTCCGCGCCGACCAGCCGGGCGGCGACACCGGCGGCGACCTCCGTCTCCGCCGCGCTGTTGCGGGTGACCGGGTAGCCGCGGCGGTAGACGAGATCGGCCGTGGCGCCCATCGCCGCGGCGATGCCGGTGACGAGGCGGCGCAACTGCGCCTCCAACCGGTCCTGGGTCTCCGGGCGGAAGCTGCGCACGGTGCCGGTCAAGCGGGCCTCGGCCGGGATGACGTTGAAGGTGCTGCCGGCGTTGATGGTGGTGATGGACAGGACCGCGGCGTCCAGCGGGTCCGTGCTCCGGCTGACCAGCGTCTGCGCGGCGGTCACGATCTGCGCCGCCACGGCGATGGGATCGACGCCCAGATGTGGCATGGCGGCGTGGGCGCCTTGCCCGGTGACGGTGATCTCGATCTGGTCGGCGGCGGCCATGACCGGGCCGTCATGCACCGTCATGGTGCCCGGCTCCAGCTCCGGCCAGTTGTGCAGGCCGTAGACGGCCTCCACCGGGAACTCGCGGAACAGCCCGTCCGCCATCATGGCGCGGGCGCCGGCGCGTCCCTCCTCCGCCGGCTGGAAGATGAAGTGCACGGTGCCGTCGAAATTCCGGGTTTCCGCAAGATAGCGGGCGGCACCCAGCAGCATGGTGGTGTGCCCGTCGTGGCCGCAGGCGTGCATGCGGCCGGGATTGCGCGACACGTGGGGAACGTCGTTCGCCTCCTGGATCGGCAGGGCGTCCATGTCGGCGCGCAGGCCGATGGCGCGGCCGCCGCCGCCGCTGCCGCGCAGCGTGCCGACCACCCCGGTGCCGCCCAGCCCGCGCCGCACCCCGATGCCGAACTCCGCCAGTTTCGAGGCCACCATGTCGGCGGTGCGGTGCTCCTCGTAGGCGAGCTCGGGGTGGGCGTGCAGGTCGCGGCGCCACGCCGTCATATCGGCGTGGAAGTCGGCGATGCGGTTCACGACGGGCATGCGGCGGCGGCTTCCTGGGCTGCTTTCAGTCGGGCGCTGCGGTCACTCGGGCACGGCCATGCCGCGCTGCACGGCCGGGCGGGCGGACAGCGTGTCGTGCCAGCGCTTGATGTTGGGGTAGCGTTCCAGCAGCGCGGCGTTGGCCACGGCGGCCACGGCGATGAAGGGGAAGCAGGCGATGTCGGCGATCGAATACTCGTCGGCCAGATACTCCCGCTCCGCCAGTCGGCCCTCCATGGCGTCGTAGCAGCGGATCAGCTCGCCCTTGAACAGATCGATGGCGTAGGGGATCTTCTCTGGCGCGCGGACGGAGAAGCGGAACATGTCCACCGCCGTCGGGCCCAGGTCGCTGATCCCCAGCATCAGCCAGCTCAGCGCGTCGGCCCGCGCCTCCACCCCCTGTGGCATCAGCCGGCCGGTGCGCTCGGCGAAATGCAGCAGGATGGCGCCCGATCCGAACAGCTTGCGCTTCACCCCGCCCGGCAGCTCCTCCACCACCGCGGGGATCTTGCCGATCGGGCTGATCGCCAGGTAGTCGGGCTTCTTGTGCTCCCCCGCCATCAGGTCGAGCTTGTGGACCTTGTAGGACAGGCCCAGCTCCTCCAGCAGGATGGACGCCTTGTGCCCGTTGGGGGTGGGGAAGGTGTAGAGCGTCAGCATGACGAAGGACCCGTCCTTGACCGGCGCCCGGCGCGCCGGTGCGCAGTGTCCCCCATTTGCGCGTGCAACGCCAGCGGCAGAGGTTGACGCGAAGGCGGCTTTCGCGCCACCAAGGCGGCCATGGCGATCCCCTCCCTTCCCATCAATCCGGTTCTGCCCGAGCTTCTGGACGCGCTCGACGGCCCCGGCCTCGCGGTGCTCCAGGCCCCGCCGGGGGCCGGCAAGACGACGCGGGTGCCGCTGGCCCTGCTCGACCGGCCCTGGCTGGCCGGCCGCAAGGTCGTGGTGCTGGAGCCGCGGCGGCTGGCCGCCCGCGCCGCCGCCCGCCGCATGGCGTCGATGCTGGGGGAGGAGGTCGGGCGCACCGTCGGCTACCGCGTGCGGCTCGACACCCGCGTCGGCCCGGACACCCGCATCGAGGTGGTGACGGACGGCCTGTTCCTGCGCCGGCTCCAGGAGGATCCGGAGCTGGCGGAGGTGGGTGCCGTGCTGTTCGACGAGTTCCACGAGCGCGGCATCGACGGCGATACGGCGCTGGCCCTCTGCCTGGAATCGCGGGGAGCGCTCCGCGACGACCTGCGGCTCTGCGTCATGTCGGCGACGCTGGACGCGGCCCCGGTGGCTGCCCTGCTCGGCGGTGCCCCGATGGTGACCAGCGAGGGCCGCGCCTTCCCGGTGGAGACCCGCCATCTCGACGCCCCGCCGCCCGGCGCGCGGATCGAGGACGCGGTGGCGTCGGCGGTGCGCCGGGCGCTGCGCGAGGAGCCGGGCAACGCGCTGGTCTTCCTGCCCGGTGTGGGGGAGATCCGGCGGGTGCAGGCGCTGCTGGAGGCGGCGGAGCTCGGCCCGCAGACCGACATCGCGCCGCTCTACGGCGACCTGTCGGCGGACGCGCAGGACCGCGCCATCGGCCCGACCACGCCCGGCCGGCGCAAGGTGGTGCTGTCCACCGCCATCGCCGAGACCAGCCTGACCATCGAGGGCATCCGCATCGTGGTGGATTCCGGCCTGATGCGGGTGCCGCGCTTCGACCCGCGCAGCGCCATGACCCGGCTGGCCACCGTCCGGGTCTCCCAGGCCGCGGCCGAGCAGCGGCGCGGCCGTGCCGGGCGGCTGGAGCCGGGCGTCTGCTACCGCCTGTGGCCGGAGGCGCAGCAAAGGGCGCTCGCCCCCTTCGGCACGCCGGAGATCCTCGACGCCGATCTTGCCCCGCTGGCGCTGGAGCTGGCCCAGTGGGGGGTGGCGGAGCCGGAGTCGCTGTCCTGGCTCGACCCGCCCCCGGCCGCGGCCATGGCGCAGGCGCGCGAGCTGCTGCGGGAGCTGGGGGCGCTCGACGGGCGCAACGCCGTCACTCCGCACGGGCGTCGCATGGCCGGCTTCGGCGTGCACCCGCGTCTCGCCCACATGATGCTGCGGGGCCGGGAGCTGGGGCTGGGCGGGCTGGCCTGCGAACTGGCGGCCCTGCTGGGGGAGCGCGACATCCTGCGCGCCCGGCCCGGCCAGCGCGACGCCGACCTGCGCGTTCGCGTTGAGGCGCTGCGTGCCCTGGACGGGCCCGCAGACGGTGGGGGGCGGGGGCGCCTCGCCGACATCGACCGCGGCGGCGCGCAGCAGGCGTTGAAGCAGGCCCGCATCTGGCGCCGGCAACTCGGCGCGCGGGCGGGGGAGGGGAGCGTCGGGGCGACCGGTCTGCTGGTGGCGCTCGCCTATCCCGACCGCATCGGCCAGCGGCGGCCGGGCGGTGGAGTGGGCGGCGGGGCAGGGGGGCAGGCGGCGAGCTACCGCCTGTCCAACGGACGCGGCGCTTTCTTCGCCCAGGCCGAGCCGCTGTCGGCCGAGGACTGGCTGGCGGTCGCCGATCTCGACGGCGCGGTGCGCGAGTCGCGTGTCTTCCTGGCCGCCCCCGTGACCCAGCCTGAGCTGGAGGAGGCCTTCGCCGAGGCGATCACCGAGACCGAGGAGGTGACCTGGGACGCGCGGGAGGAGGTGGTGCAAGCCCGCCGCCGCCGCACGCTGTTCGCGCTGGTGCTGAAGGAGACCCGGCTGGCGAAGCCGCCCGCCGACGCGGTGGCGCGCGCGATGGCCGAAGGCGTGCGCCAGATGGGGCTCGCCTGCCTGCCCTGGACCGACGAGCTGCGCCGTTGGCGGGAGCGGGTGGCCTTCCTGCGTCGGATGGAGGGGGAGGAGTGGCCGGACCTGTCCGACGCCACCCTGATGGACACGCTGGACGACTGGCTGGTCCCGCATCTCGATGGCCTCACGCGCCGCGCCCACCTGGAGCGTCTCGACCTCGGCAGCGCGCTGCGCGCCCTGCTGCCCTGGGCCATGCAGAAGCGGCTGGAGGAGGAGGCGCCGACCCACGTCACGGTGCCCAGCGGCTCGCGCGTGCCCATCGACTACGAGGGGGAGACGCCGGTGCTGGCGGTGCGGTTGCAGGAGATGTTCGGGTTGGCGGAGACGCCGCGCGTGGCGCGCGGCCGGGTGCCGCTGCTGCTGCACCTGCTGTCGCCGGCGCGCCGTCCGGTGCAGGTCACCCGCGATCTGGCAAGCTTCTGGGCCAACGCCTACCGCGAGGTGAAGGCCGACCTGAAAGGCCAGTACCCAAAGCATTACTGGCCCGACAACCCGCTGGAGGCCGAGCCGACCGCGCGCGCGAAGCCGCGGCGGTGAGGAGAAAAGCCCTCCCCCGTCATCAGATGGGGGAGGGTTGGGTGGCGGCCCGGCGCGGAAACGCCGTCAGCTCAACCCTTCAGCGCCGCCCAGTCCAGCTCGTACACCTTGTCGGCGGGCTTGTAGCCCTTGAAGGCGGCGATGACGTCGTCGACGGTCACGCCGTCGGGCACGTTCTGGATCTCGTAAACGATGGAATCGCCGCTGGTCGGGCCGACGTCGGCGGTCTTCAGAGCCTTGCTGACAAGGCCTTCGCGCGCGACCTTGATCATGATGGAAGCCATGCTGTCACCCCTGTCCGGATGGTTTGTTTGCATTGCGGCATTAAGTCGTAAAGCGCCGCCCTCCGCCACGCGTCGAAGGGTCGCATGCGACCGTGATCAGCGCCGCGCCACCCAGATCGCGGTCAGGTCGTCGCGCAGCCGCTGGCCGTGGTCGGCATCGAAATCGGCCATCAGGCGATGCAGCGGGCGCTCCGGTGCCGCAGCCAGTGCGCGCGCCATCAGGTCCAGCAAACCGGCCTCGCCCAGCATGCGGTCGAAGGCGTCGCGGGCCTCCGTCACGCCGTCGGAATAGACGAGCAGGTGATCGCCGGGCCGGAAGGGCTCCACGCGGTTCTCGTACTCCGCCCCGGCGAAAGGGCCGAGCAGCGGGCCGGCGCTGTCGATGGCGCGCAGCCCCGCCGCGTTTCCCAGGATCGGGCTGGTGGTTCCCGCCGCGGCGTAGAGCAGCTGATCGGCCGCGGTGTCGAAGACGCCGTAGAAGGCGGTGGCGAATTGCCCGACGGGCAGGATCTCGTTCAGCCGCCCGTTCAGGTCGTGCAGAAGTAGGGCGGGATCGGCCAGCGCCCCCTCGGGCACGCGGGCGAGCAGCGTGTGGAGCCGGAAGGCGTTGATCGCCGCGGCGATGCCGTGGCCGGACAGGTCGGCCGCGAACAGCCCGACGCGCCCGTCGTCCAGCTCGACGATCGTCCAGAAGTCGCCGCCCACCTCGTCGGAGCTGCGGAAGACCGCGTCCACGGCCAGCCCGCGCCGTTCCGCCAGCGCCGCCACGGCGGCCGGCTCCGGCACCAGGGCCAGCTGCATGGCGCGGGCCTGGCGCAGGTCGCGCTCGATGCGCTCGCGGAAGGACCGCAGCTCCTGCACCAGCGCTCGGCGCTCCAGATGGTAGCGGACGCGCGCGATGCATTCGCCGGGATTGACCGGCTTGGAGATCACGTCGGTCGCCCCCGCCTGGAAGCAGACGGTGCGCAGATGGTCGGAGTTCAGCGCGCTCTGCATGACGATCGGCATGTCGCGGAAGCGCGGGTCCTGCCGGATGCGGCGGCATAACGGAATGCCGTCATGCCCCCCGAAGGTGGTGTCGAGGATCAGCAGGTCGGCGTCGAACCGCTCCAGTGTGCCCAGAACGGCATCGGCGTCGGCCGCGAACTCCACCCGGCGGATGCCCGCCCACTGCAGGAAGCGGGCGAGGGTCTTGCGGTTGAAGGCGCTTTCATCGGCGATGACGACACGGCGTTCATCCAGCGGGATTCCGAGATCGATCCCGTAGAGGCTGTTGGGAGGGGAGGCGCCGGTCATCCGGAGGCCATGTCAATCCACGATGTTGAACATCTTGTTGAACTTCGCGATGGTGAACAGCCGCTTCACCTCGTCGCGCGCCCCACGGATGGTGAACTCCAGGTTCTTCTTCTGCGCCGTGTCGCGGGCGATGATGAACATCCCGAGGCCGGAGGAGTCCACGAACTCCACCCCCGACAGATCGAACACCATGCCATGACCCGCCGGGCGGTCGAAGGTGGCGATCAGAGTCCGGAACTTGTCATGATCGGCGAAAGTCATGCGGCCGCTCAGGAAAAGTTCGGTCGCGTTCGGGCTGTCCTTGACCGTGAACTCCATGACACGCTCTTCCGTTGTTCGGCATCCGACCGCACCAGGACGGGTTGTCGGCGGCGGTCACCTTAGCACGGTTGGCGAAATTGTGCTATGCACGCAAAGATGTCGTTTCCATGACAAGGCTATGCCGTAGGGCTTTGCTTGCCGGACATCCGGCAATGCTGGAGGGAACAGGGCAGCCGTGGCGTTCTTGCGGCTTTGCGGAATGAATGGCCCGTGGCATGCTGGCCGCCTGACCCAAGGGTCACGGAGGATGGAATGGACAAGGATCGGGCCGGGCGGCGCGGCGCCCTTCGTGCCTTCGGTGCGCTTCTCGCCGGTGCCGCGGCGACCGGGCTGGCTCGACCGGCGGCGGCGTTCCGCGTGGTGGACGGCAACGACCTGCGCGCGGTGCTGGACGAGGGCTGCGGCTCCACCGCCTATCACCGCCGCGCGCTCGCCGAAGCGGCGGCCGGCCTTGGCACCGACCTCACGCCGGATCAGCGGCGCATGGTGCTGGCGTCCCTGCCATGCCCGACCTGTGGCTGCAATCTGGTGCAGGCGGCGGCGATCGCCGACGGTGCGGCGCCCTTCTGAATTTCCGGCGTTTTTTTCGGCCGTCAATAAACGCGTAAGGTGGACGCGCTACACCCCAAGGTGTCGAGTCGCGCAGGTGAGGCCACCATGACCACCGAGATCAGAACCTTCCAGATTCCCGACACCGATCGGGAGGACGCGCAGGAGACGCTGTCCGCTTTCCTGCGTACGGTGGAGGTCGAACGCATCGACACCGCCTATGCCGACGGTGGCTGGCGGATCCTGGTCCTGTATCAGGACCTGCGGCGCAAGGAGGAGTCGAAGCAGATCGAGTCGGCGATCGTTGCGGAGCTGAGCGCCTGGCGCGACAAGGCCGCGGCCCGCGGCGGCGTGGCACGCGAGGCGCTGCTGCCCGACGACCTGCTGCCGGAGATCGCCCGCTTCGCCCCCACCACCGAGCGCGAGCTGTCCGTCATCCTCGGCAGCCGCGACATCGACGTGGGGCCGATGGCCCAGGAGATCGCCGCGGTCGTCCGCAACACGCTGGAAGCGCTGGTGGATTGAGCCGATTCTAACCCTCTCCCGCGTCTTGCGGGAGAGGGGCGCGTTCCACCCTCAGCACCACGCCGTTCACGCCCACCACCCGCACGCGGGTGCCGGACGGCATGTCCGGGCCTTCGACCGCCCAATGCGAGTCGCCGACCTGCGCGCGGCCGTGACCGTTGACGATGTCGGTCTCCAGCGTGTGCAGGGTGCCGATGTATTGCTCGGCCCGCCGGTTGAGGTGCAGGCCGTCGGCAGCGTGCTCCTGCCGGCGGAACAGGAAGCGCGCGATCACCACCCCGGCGATGGAGATCATCGCGAAGATGAGGAACTGGTACTCCCCACCCATCGTGGGCCAGACCAGCAGCGCCACACCCACCGCCGCCGCCGCACCCGCCAGCCAGATGATGAAGGCGGTGGGCGCGAAGATCTCGACGACGCCGAGCGCCAGCGCCACCACGAACCAATGCCAGAACTCGACCATCGTCGTCCGTGCTCCCGTCAGCCCCACGGGCCCTTGGCCGCGGGCGGCGTGTCGTCCGGTGGCGGTTCGGCCGCGGGCGCAGCGGGTGCGACCGGGGCCGGCTTCGCCATGGCGTCCCGCGCGATCTCGGCAATGCCGCCGATGGCTCCGATCACCCCCGTCGCTTCCAGCGGCAGGAACATCACCTTCTGGTTGGGGGCGGAGGCGAGCTTCGTCAGCGACTCGACGTAGCGCTGGGCGACGAAATAGTTGATGGCCTGCACGTTGCCGGCGGCGATGGCCTCCGACACCATGCGGGTCGCCTCGGCCTCCGCCTTGGCCTCGCGCTCGCGCGCCTCGGCGTCGCGGAAGGCCGCCTCGCGGCGCCCCTCGGCCTGCAGGATGGCGGCTTGCTTCTCGCCCTCGGCGCGCAGGATGGCCGCCTGCCGCAGACCCTCCGCCTCCAGGATGGCGGCGCGGCGTTCGCGCTCGGCCTTCATCTGCCGGCCCATGGCGTCCACCAGGTCGCGCGGCGGCTGGATGTTCCGGATCTCGATGCGGGTCAGCTTGACGCCCCAGGGGGTGGTCGCGTCGTCCACCACGGCCAGGAGCTGGGCGTTGATCTTGTCACGCTGCGACAGCAGCTCGTCCAGATCCATCGAGCCCATGACCGTGCGGGTGTTGGTGACGGTCAGGTTCATGATCGCCGATTGCAGGTCGTTGACCTCGTAGCTGGCCTTGGCCGCGTCGATCACCTGATAGAAGACCACGCCATCGACCGTGACCATGGCGTTGTCCTTGGTGATGACCTCCTGCTGGGGGACATCCAGGACGGTCTCCATCATGGCTTGCCGTTTGCCGATGGCGTCGATCACCGGAATGACCAGATGCAGGCCCGGCGGCAGCGTCCGGGTGTAGCGGCCGAACCGTTCGACCGTCCACTCCCATCCCTGCGGCACGGTCTTCACGCCCAGCACCACGAGCGCCAGGGCGAACACCACCAGCGCGATCACGAACAACGTGAAGCCGCCGAAATCCATCGGTTTTCCCCTTCGATCCGACCCGCGGCGGACCATGCCACGGCGGAGCGGGGAAGGGAAAGCGACTTAGGATCCCAACAGCGCGCCGGCTGGTCGCAGCGGCTCGTGCGCGTCGCACAGGATCTTCATGATGGCCAGGATCGGAACCGCCAGCAGCGCCCCCGGCATGCCCCACATCCAGCCCCAGAACAGGATCGACACGAAGACGGCGATGGGGTTGAGCGACAGCCGCCGGCCGACGATCATCGGTGTCAGGAAATTGCCCTCCAGCGTTGTCAGGCCGATGAAGACCGCTGGCGGCACCAGCATTGCCGCCAGCGTGTCGAAGGTGAGGACGGAGACCAGGAAGATCAGCACGGCTGTGATGCCGGGCCCGAGGAAGGGGATGAAGTTCAGCACCCCCGCCACGGTGCCCCACAGCCCGGCGTTGGGCAGCCCGATCAGCCACATCGCACCCGCGGTGGCGCAGCCCAGCGCGATGTTGATGATGGTGACCGTCGCCAGATAGGTGGCGATGTGCTGCTGCACGGTGGCGGCCACCATGGCGTAATGCACGCGGTCGTCGATGGACCGCATGGTGCCGATCAGCGCCTCCATCGTCGGGCGCCCGCGGGCCAGGAAGAAATAGAGCAGCACCAGCGTGATGACGACGTTGGCGAGCAGCGCCTGGGTGCGGTCCATCACCTGCTGCACCAGCGAGGGGCCGCGCACCACCACCTCCTGCGCGTCGGCGTCCTGTGCCATCTGCTCGATCTGGCGCGAGGCCTCGCGGGCGCGCTGGATGCCCTCGCGGACCTCGCCCATCTTGAACTCCAGCTCGGTCACCACCCGCGGCATGCGCTGCAGCCAGTCGGCCGCCGGGGCCGCCAGCGTGTATACGCCGAAGACGAGCAGCGCCGTCACCCCGGCGACCACGACCGCGGCACCGAGCCCGTCCGGGATGCCCCAGCGGTACAGTCCCCGCACCACCGGGCGCAGCAGCAGGTTCAGCAGCATGGCGAGCGCGATGGGCAGCAGGACGTCGCGCCCGAAATAGACGGCGAACAGCACGCCGATGGCGAGGATGCCGAACAGCGCCACCCGCGCGGGATCGCGGGGATGCACCGCCTCCGGCAACGGGGCGGTGACCGGTTCCGGCCCGTCCGTGTCGGCGGCGGCGTGCGGCACGGCGGATGCGGTCTGGTCGATCATGGATGGCGTTCCCGGCGTGACATCCGAATCCGCGCGGCGCTTGACGGGCGGGCGCCGCGTGACGATCTACTGCCGCGCTTGCAGAAGGAGTCTCCACCCATGCGCGGCCATGCCCGCACCGTTAACGCCATTGCCGCGCTGATGGTTCTCGGCGCGTCGGCGCTCCCCCTTTCGGATGCGCTGGCCGACCGCGTCGGCCGCTTCTCCAACGACTGGACCGGCAACGGGCTGGAGGTGGAGGCCGTCGCCGATCCGAAGGTGCAGGGCGTGACCTGCCACCTCGTCGATTTCGACCGCAGCCTGATCGACCGTCTGTCCAAGGGGAACTGGTTCGAGGACCCGTCCAACGCGTCCATCGCCTGCCGCCAGACCGGCCCCGTCGTGGTCGGCGACATCGAGCTCTCGCAGAAGGGGGAGGAGGTCTTCTCCGAACGCAAGAGCCTGGTGTTCAAGTCGATCGCGATCCGCCGCATCTACGACCGGGCCAACGACACGCTGGTCTATGTCGTCTACAGCCGGCAGGTGACCGACGCATCGGCCAAGATGTCGATCTCCACCGTGCCGCTGTTCGCCGCCAACGCCGAATGGACGAAGGGCAAGCCCGCGGCGAAGTGACGCGGTCCAATCCGCCGCGTCAGTCCCTCGCGCTCAGTCCCCCGGCGCGGAACCCCGGCCGTCCGCGAAGCGGCGCCACAGCAGGAACACCGCCGGGGCCAGCGTGACGATCAGCACGATGCGCACGATGTGGTGGGTCGCCACCAGCGCCACGTCGGTGTGGAGCGCCAGCGCGATCAGGCTCATCTCGGCCAGCCCGCCCGGCGCGAAGGCCAGGATCAGCGCGGCCACGCCCAGCCCGGTGGCGCGGTCGAGCAGGGCGGCGGCGGCCACGGTGATGGCCAGCATGATGACCGTCAGCCCCAGCGCCATCCAGGCGTTGCGGCCGAGCAGGCTCCAGCTCAGCCCGGCGAAGCGGGTGCCCAGCGACGCGCCGATCACCACCTGCGCCGCCGCCACCAGCGCGCCGGGCGGCTTGCCCTCGGTGATCCCCAGCAGGTGGATCACCGCCGACAGCACCATCGGGCCGACCAGCTGGGCGGCCGGAACGCGCAGAAGCTTCGCCACCGGATAGCCGGCGACGCAGGCCCCCAGCAGCAGCATGTCCTGCCACGCGACCGCCATCAGCGGCGGTCCCAGCGAGCCGCGGCTGCCGGGCTGGTAGACGCCGAGCGCCTGGAAGGCGAAGGGGATGGTGAGCACCACCAACATCACGCGGATGGCGTGGACCAGCGAGATGACCCGGTCGTCGCCGCCCATCTGGCTGCCGGCCAGGACCATCTCGTTCAGCCCGCCGGGGGTGGCGGTGAAGTAGGACGTCACCCGGTCCAGCCGCGCCACCCGCCGCAGATACAGCACACCCACCAGCGTGGCGATGGCGAGATAGACGGCAAGGCCGGACAGCGACACCGACCAGCCGCCGATGCGATCGACGATCTCCGGCTCGAAGCCGCTGCCCAGCATCACCCCCAGCACCATGATCATGCCGCCGCGCAGCAGCCGTGGCACGCGCATCGGCACGCCGCCGATGGCGGCGGCGGTGGTGAAGGTCATCGCCCCGATCATCCAGGCCAGCGGCAGATTCATCGCCGCGAACAGCGCCCCGCCGACGCTTCCGATGCCCAGCGCGGTGATCAGCGGAAGAAGCCCGCGGGCGGAGGTGGCGGCGGGCGGGGGCGCGTTCATCCGACGATCCGGCCCAGGCGGACGGCCGTCTGGCCCGGCCGCAGCCGCCGCCCGGGCATGATCAGCACGCAGCCGTCATAGGGGGTGGTCACCAGGGTGGCTCCGTCGCGGGCGATGACGGTGCCGGCGCGGGGGATCACCTCCAGCCCGGTGTAGGTTTCGGTGAAGGTGAATTCGTCGGTTGTGGCGGTTACGGCGTGGGTCACCTCCACCTGGCGGGGCGGCCCGTCGCGGACCGGGATCCGACCGGCGGCGGCGACCGCGGGGTCGATGACCTCCAGCACCGTCAGCAGGCGCAGGCAGACCTCCAGCGCCACCGCGGCGGTCGCGGCCTGCCAGTGCTGCCCGCATTCCACCAGCAGCGCGGTGCCGGCCCCGCCGGCGGCGAAGCGGGGATGGTCGATGAGGCGCAGGCCGGCGGCGTGGCCGGCGTCGGCGACGATCCAGCCGGGATGACCGAGCCTATGGGCCAGCGCCGCCGCACGCTCCGTCCGGCCGCACAGGGTCAGCGGGGCCGAGTCGTTGGTCATCGAATGCAGGTCGAGCAGCACGTCGGCCATCCCGAAGATGGGGAGCAGCGCGCGGGCACGGCGCAGCTCGACGCTGGAGCGGCGGGACTCCAGCACCTCGGTAGCCCACAGGCGGTTCATGTCCTCGTCGATGTAGCGTGACACGTAGGGGCGCTCGGCATCGAAGGCACGGTAGGCCGCGACGTTGGCGAAGGCGAAGGTGAGCGATCCGCGCCGGGGACGCACGCCCATCCGCAACAGCGCGTCGAGCGCGATGGCGCCGCACAGCTCGTTCCCGTGCATCAGGGCGTTCAGCACCACATGCGGACCCGGCTGGCCCGAAACAAGCGTGGTCACATAGTCAACACCGGTGTTGCCGCACCGGTAGGGCGCGATGTCCGGCGGGACCAACTGGACGGGTGGGGCCTGCTCGTTCAACGGGCGATCGCTGGGTTGCGGTGTGCCGGCGCACGGCGCCTTCCTCGTCCCACTATGGAGGAGCGTGCGCCGCCGCGCCACCCATGCCCCGTGCAGTTCCGCCCTGCGCCGTGCGGGACGGCTCCGGGTGGAACTGTGACGGTTTTGAGTCGACGGGCGGCGGCGGCTCGGATATACGCAATCGCATGCGCGGCCCATGATGCACCGCCCAACGGGCGCTGCATTCCGGTCGCTTGTGGTCGTGCGACTCCGGGGAAAGCCATGAGCTTCGTGATCGAGGACGTTCTCGTTCGCAACGACCCGGTCGGGCGCGTGCTGCCCCTCCTGTTCGATTCCCCCCATTCGGGTGCCGTCTATCCGGCGGACTTCCAGTTCTGCTGCCCGCTGCCAACCTTGCGGCACGCCGAAGACACCTATGTGGACGAGCTGTTCGCCGCGGCGCCCGAATTCGGCGCGACCCTGCTGTGCGCTCTCTTCCCGCGCAGCTACATCGACGTCAACCGCGCCATCGACGACATCGACCCCGGCCTGCTCGACGGCTCCTGGCCGTTGCCGCTGCGGCCGACGGAAAAGAGTGCGCTGGGCATGGGGCTGATCCGCGCGCTCTGCCGGCCCGGCCTGCCGCTCTACGACGGCAAACTGCCGGTCTGGGCGGTGGCCGAGCGGATCGACCGTTATTACCGGCCCTATCATTTCCAGGTGGCGAGTGTGATGGATGACCACGCTGCCCGCTTCGGCGCCGTGTGGCACATCGACTGCCATTCCATGCCGTCCGCGGCCGGCGGGATGTCCGGCGGTCCGCTGGCCGATTTCGTCATCGGCGACCGCGACGGCACCACCTGCGAGCCGGGCTTCGTGGCGTTGGTCGCCGACACGCTGGAGGTGATGGGCTATTCGGTGGCGCTCAACAACCCCTACAAGGGGGTGGAACTGATCGCCCGCTACGCCAACCCGGCGCGCGGGCGGCACTCGATCCAGCTCGAGGTCAACCGCCGCCTTTATATGAACGAGCAGACGCTGCAGAAGAACGCCGGTTTCGATCGGCTGCAGGCCGATCTGACCGCGCTGATCCGCCGCATCGCCGTCCACGTCGAGGCGCGCACGTTGCCGAAGGCGGCGGAGTAGTCCCCGCTCAAGGCGTGAACTGTTCCTTGAGGATGCGCTCCTCGAAGTTCAGTTCCGGATCGAAGAGCAGCGTCAGGCTCAGCTCTCGCGATTCCCGCACGTCCACCCGGACCACCTCGCGCACTTCGGTGAAGTCGGCGACGGCGCTGACCGGGCGCTTGCGGTCCTCCAGAACCTCGAAGGTGATGGTGGCGGCGTGCGGCAGCAGCGCGCCGCGCCAACGTCGCGGCCGGAACGCGCTGATCGGCGTCAGCGCCAGCACGCCGGCGTTCAGCGGCACGATGGGGCCGTGGGCGGACAGGTTGTAGGCGGTGCTGCCCGCGGGCGTGGCGACCAGCGCCCCGTCGCAGATCAGCTCCGGCAGACGGACGACGCCGTCCACGGTGATGCGCAGCTTCGCCGCCTGCCGCGTCTCGCGCAGCAGCGACACCTCGTTGATGCCGAGCGCCTCCACCACCTCGCCGTTCACGCGCTCCGCCCGCATCGCCAGCGGGTGCAGGGTGACCCGTTGCGCCCGCGCCACGCGCTCGGCCAGCTCGCTCTCTTTGTAGACGTTCAGCAGAAAGCCAACGGAACCGCGGTTCATGCCATAGACGGGCAGCGGCGACTCCCGGTTCCGGGCGATGGACCGGTGCAACGTCTCCAGCAGGAAGCCGTCGCCGCCCAGCGCCACCACCACGTCGGCCTGATCCATCGGCGCGTTGCCGTACCGGTGCACCAGCCGGGTGCGGGCCGCCCGCGCCTCGTCCGTGTCGGCGCAGACGAAGGCCAGCCTCGGCTGGTCGGCGGTGAGCGTGGCGGATGCGTCGGTCATGGCCGGCCGACCATAGCCCAGGACGCCGCCGCGCGACAGTGCCGAGCGGTGACGGTCAGTGTTGTGCTGGCAGGTCCAGCGCGGCGTCGAGGCTTTCAGCGGTCAGCACACGGCGAAGCAGGTTGTCCAGCTCATCCGGTGCGGTCGCGCGGACCCGCGCGTCGATGGTGGAGGATGAGGCTCCGAACCGGGTATCGATGGCGGCGATGATCGCTTCGATCTTCCCCTCCATCCTGCCCTGGCTCCTGCCTTCGATCGTCCCTTCGACCCTGCCCTCAGCGATACCTTCGACTCTGCCTTCAGCCCTGCCTTCAGCCCTGCCTTTAGCTCTGCCTTCAGCTCTGCCTTCAGCGATACCTTCAGCCCTGCCTTCTGCCAAGCCTTGAGACTTCCACTTTTCCATCCAGCGTTGGGCCTGTGTTGCCAGCATCGTCCTGACCTCCGTCATGTCGCTCGCGGCCGTGGATGAACCAAAATCGCGGATCGCCTGCATCATGAGTTCACTGAACAAAGCCCTCAACGGTGCGCAGTCGGGGTGACGCTGGAACCACGCGATCGCCTGCTCCACCAGGAGCTCCATCGCGGCGGGATCGTCGTGGCCTTGTTCCAGGCGCACCAGAAGGGCAGCCGGGCTGTCGAATCCCGAAAGTATGTCGCGATCGAATGAACCCATGTCCAGAAGATGATAACGGCCTTGCGGTTGCCAAAGCCAGAGGGGCGAGTGGTCCGGAAGGCCGATGAGCTCGGCGAGCTCGGTCGGCGCGTTCCAGCGCGTCTCGCCGTTGTGGAGCACGACCATCAGAACCGGAGGGAGCCGGTCACCCGCTTTCAGCCCGCGCTCGGCGATGATCTGCTGCCACAGCAGCCCCTGGTACACAGTGGCCCTCAGCGCCATCCAGCGGTCGGGGCGCGACTGGAACTCCAGCATCAGATACAGGAACAGATCGGCACCGGTGCTCGAGCGGAGCCGCCAGATCACGTCACTTTCACGTCGCAATCCGGAACGTGCGGCGTGGTGCTTGGCGTTCACCCGCTCCATGCCATCAAATCCGAAGCCCGCCTGCAACGGAAGCGGTACGAAGATCTTGACCAGTTCCTCCACCATGACCGGCAGGGAGAACAGGCGATGATAGAGCGAGTCGGCATCGGTCATGACGGGTCGTCGGCAGCATGGTTGACGCACACGATAGCGTGCGCAACGATGCCGGACAACCGGAGCATGACGAATTTCTGTTTCTATCAGCCGCCGGTGACGCTCATGTGGCGCGGTACAGCCGCCGCGTGCCGGCGTCGGTCGATGATGAAATCGTGACCCTTGGGCTTGCGGGTGATCGCCTCGCGGATGGCGGTCACGAGCAGATCGTCGTCGTCGCTGAGGCGCAGAGGTGTGCGGAGATCGGCGGCGTCCTCCTGGCCCAGGCACATGTAGAGGGTGCCGGTGCAGGTCAGCCGCACGCGGTTGCAGCTTTCGCAGAAATTGTGGGTCAGCGGCGTGATGAAGCCGACGCGGCGACCGGTCTCACGCACCAAGGTGTAGCGCGCCGGCCCGCCGGTGCGGTAGTCGATCTCGTCCAGCGTCCAGCGCTTGCGGAGTTCGGCACGCACCATGGATAGCGGCAGGTACTGGTCGAGGCGGGAGACGTCGCCCATCTCGCCCATCGGCATCACCTCGATGAAGACGAGGTCGAAGCCCATCTCGCCGCACCATTCCACCATCCGGTGGAACTCGTCGTCGTTGACGCCCTTGAGCGCCACGCAGTTGATCTTGACGGCGAGCCCGGCCGCCTTCGCCGCCTCCAGCCCGCCCATCACCTTGTCCAGCCGGCCCCAGCGGGTGATCGCCTGGAACTTGGGCGCGTCCAGCGTGTCCAGCGACACGTTGATGCGGCGCACCCCGGCCTCCGCCAAGCCCTGGGCGTGCTTGAACAGCATGGAGCCGTTGGTGGTCAGCGTCAGCTCGTCCAGATCGCCCGAGCGGATGTGGCGGCCGAGCGAGCGGATCAGGTCCATGATGTTGCGGCGGACCAGCGGTTCGCCGCCGGTCAGCCGCAGCTTGCGGGTGCCGAGCGCCACGAAGGCCGAGGCGACGCGGTCGATCTCCTCCAGCGACAGCACCTCCGCCTTGGGCAGGAAGTTCATGTCCTCCGCCATGCAGTAGACGCAGCGGAAGTCGCAGCGGTCGGTGACGGAGACGCGCAGATAGTTCACCGCCCGGCCGAACGGGTCGATGAGCGGCGCCGTGCTGCCGGTGCCCGTGCTGGCCCCCGTGCTGGCCCCCGTGCTGGCCCCCGTGCTGGGATGTGCGGCGGTGTCGGTCATGGTCCTGCTGATGCCTCCCTGGGGCGTCGGCGCATCGTCGGCTGGCACAGGGCGCGCCGTTCGCTGTGCTGACAATATAAGTGCGGGCCGCCGTCCTGTCGCCCCCTGGCTCGCGCGGATTCTTCCGCAGGTCGGAAAGCCCGCCCTTGACCGGGATCAAGGGTGGCGGCGGTTCGTCGGTCGGCGCCGGCGGCACGCGGGTTCCGGGCCGACCCACGGTCTCGACGCTTCGCGCTTCTCAGCCGGCTGCCGGTGAGTTAATCTACTATTGAGGGATATGTACGAAGATATGACTTCCATCAGTGGAAAGTGGTGTTCCTTCTTTTGTCAATTGCGATGTTCGCAACGGCCTGGGGTTCGGCATGCATCATTTCAAATGCCCAAACTGTGGAAAAAATTTCGGAAGCGCCCTGTTCAAGCGATGGACCTGTCCACGATGCAAGAGCAACAACAATCTTGTGATCGTCACCCGCCGTAAAAAGGATCAACTCTACAAGGACGAGGTTGATCTGGAGAGTCGTCTGGCGGAACGCCTGAAGCTCCGACGCATGGGGCTTGGTCGGAAGAAAAAGAAGGTATCCTACGCAAAGTTCTTCATGACCGATCCCGCCGATGTCGGGATGGTCGAAGAAGAGCCGATGGAGGATCTTGACGACGACACCTGGGAGCCGCCGGCCAGATCCTACAACATCAACATGAGGTTGACGACCGGGCTGTTCCGGATGACGTGCCGGATGATCAACCTGATCGCCTTCAATCAGGCGATGACCAAGGAGAGGTCGCAACTGATCACCGGCGTTGCGGGTCGTGAACCATGCTGCGATGTCATGGGGATCGCCATCAACGGCAAGGGCAAGGTCTCCGCTGCCCATTACGCAAGCTCCGTCGGCAAATGGCCGGATCTCCTCATCAGCAAGAAGACCAAGGATCCGAAGCAGAAGCCCGAATGGTGCCACCTGATCGCCGACAGCCTGGGCGGCCCCACCGCTGCCGACAACCTTGTGGCGGCGAGCTACGGGGCCAACACCTACATGGCGGTGATCGAAGCGCTGTTGAAGGGGCATACCGCGCTGCGTGTGACGGTCAAGGCCTATTGCAGCGCCGATCACTTCGCCGAGTTGATCGTCTACAAGATCGATTACAATCACCATTCCATCAGCTTCGACATCGACGGCCGCAACTACAACTTCACCATCGACGACATGAAGGATGTGCAGGACAAGCTGAACGCCTGGCTCAAGCAGCACAAGGTTCCGTGACCGCAGCCGGGACCGCCGCCAGCGGGAGAACTACCGCCGGCGTGGTCGCGGCCCGTGGTGGCCGTCCATGAACTCCGCGGGCTTGCGGCGGACCCAGCGCAGGAAGGCGGCGATTTCCGGGTGCTCCCGCAGCCGCTCGGCTGTGTGGAAGTGATCGCGCAGCTCCGCCTCGGTCAGCACGGCGTGGACCTTGGCGTGGCAGATGCGGTGCAGCGTCACCGTCTCCCGCCCGCCATGGGTGCGCGGCACCAGGTGATGCTCGTTGACGCTGGGACCGGGCACCAGCGGCCGGCCGCAGAGGGGGCAGGGGGGACGGATGGGCTGGGGACCGGAGGGCGGGGAACCGGCGGGATCACGTCCTGTTGGCTCTCGCATCACGCCGCCCCATCAGCCGCCCATGCAGGAGATCCATCATGGCGATGCCCGACCGGAAAGCCGCGGACCAGGATCCCGGCCGTCACGCGCCGCCGATGCCGCCACCCGGTGGAAGCCCGGTGGAGGTCCGGGACGCCGCCTTGCGCGACCCCGCCCCCTTCGGCCTGTACCAGCGGGCGGGCGAGCCGGGCGCCGGACTGGCGGCGGAGGACGACGTCCCCGTTGTCACCCCGCACGCCAACCCGTCCAACGCGCCGCGCGGCTGGACGTTCGGCGGCTCCTGGATGCTGGCGCTGCTGGCCGTGTTCGTGCTGATCGCGCTCGCGGCCCTGGCGCTTTGATGGTGGTGGCCGCCGCCGCTCAGGGCAGCGGGCGGCCCTCCATCAGGTCCACGAAGCGCTTGAACAGATAGTGGCTGTCCTGCGGGCCGGGCGACGCCTCCGGGTGGTACTGGACGGAGAAGACCGGCCGGTCCTTCAGGCGGATGCCCTCGTTGGAGCCGTCGAACAGGCTGACGTGGGTCACCTCCACCTCGGCCGGCAGGCTCTCCGGCACCACGACGAAGCCGTGGTTCTGGCTGGTGATCTCGACCTTGCCGGTGGCCAGGTCCTTGACCGGGTGGTTGGCGCCGCGGTGGCCGCGCGGCATCTTCTCGGTGCGCCCGCCCAGCGCCAGGGCCAGCATCTGGTGGCCCAGGCAGATGCCGAACATCGGCACGCCGGTGTCCATCAGGCCGCGGATGGTCGGCACGGCGTAGGTGCCGGTCGCCGCCGGGTCGCCGGGGCCGTTGGACAGGAACACGCCGTCCGGCTTGTGGCGCATCACGTCTTCCACCGACGCGTCGGCGGGGACCACCGTCACCTTGCAGCCGGCGGCGGCGAGGCAGCGCAGGATGTTGCGCTTGGCGCCGAAGTCCAGCGCCACCACATGCTTCGTCGGGTTGTCCTGGGTGGCGTAGCCCTTGCCGATGGTCCAGTCGGCCTCGGTCCAGCCGTACATCTGGCGGCAGGACACCTCCTTGGCGAGGTCCATCCCCTCCAGCCCCGGCCAGCCGGCGGCCTTGGCGCGCAGCGCGTCGAGGTCGAAGACGCCGTCGGGGCTGTGCGCCACCACCCCGTTGGGGGCGCCGAGGTCGCGGATGCGGCGGGTCAGCCGCCGGGTGTCGATGCCGGCCAGCCCGACCAGCCCGTAGCTCTTCAGCCAGTCGTCCAGATGCCGGGTGGCGCGCCAGTTGGACGGTTCGGTGATGTCGGCGCGCAGGATCAGGCCGCGGGTCGCCGGGGTCACCGTCTCGATGTCCTCCGGGTTGGTGCCGACATTGCCGACATGCGGGAAGGTGAAGGTGATGATCTGGCCGGCGTAGCTGGGATCGGTCAGGATCTCCTGGTAGCCGGTCATCGAGGTGTTGAAGCACACCTCGCCGACGGAATCGCCGACGGCGCCGATGCCGCGCCCGCGGAAGACGGTTCCGTCCGCGAGCACCAGGACTCCGGTCAGCGGGCGGGTGTCGTCAGTGGACGACGCGTCGGGGGGCGTGATCTCGGGCATTCCGATCGGGACCTTACATGAAGCCGTCGCCGGTGACAGGTCCGGACGCTGCGGGCGGCGGCGGCCATGGAGGGCCCGCGCGTCGAGCCGCCGGCCCGGTCGTCCCGGACGGCGCGCAAAACGGCGATCCTTTAGACGGTCGGGGATGGGCGGTCAAGCCGATATGGGCGCTTCACGGCGCGCAATCCACCCCCGAAACCCACCCGTACCGGCGAACCGCAGGCTTGGGCAGCGATTGATGTGGCGGAGCATGGCCGATTCTGGTCATATCCGCCTCTGAGCGAGGGTACGGAGAACGACGATGCTGCGCACGCGGCTCAACGAGGCCTTGAAGGAAGCGATGCGGTCCAAGAACCAGCGCGCGGTGTCCACCGTGCGTCTGATCCTGGCCGCGCTGAAGGACCGGGACATCGCGGCGCGCGGTCGCGGCGTGACCGACGGCATCGATGAGACCGAGATCATGGCGATGCTGCAGACCATGATCAAACAGCGCCAGGAATCCATCCGGCTCTACGAGCAGGGCGGGCGCTGCGAGCTGGCCGAGCAGGAGCGGGAGGAGATCGTGGTGATCGAGACTTTCCTGCCCAAGCAGCTCACCGAAGCCGAGGCCGGGCAGGCCATCACCGACCTGATCGCCGAGATCGGCGCCGCCAGCGTGAAGGACATGGGCCGCACCATGGCCGAGCTGCGCGCCCGCTACGCCGGCCGCATGGACTTCGCCAAGGCCGGTGTCCTGGTGAAGCAGAAGCTGGCGGGCGGCTGAGGCGCGGTCCGGGTGATGCCGGACGCCCCGTTGGCGGGCGGGCGTCCGATCTGCTATAGCGGACGACCGATCCCGTCACGGTAACCGCCGCCCATGGCCTTCCCGCCGCAGTTTCTCGAGGAGTTGCGCGTCCGGCTGGCGTTGTCGGACGTGGTGTCGAAGCGGATGCGCCTGATCCGCGCCGGCCGCGAGTACAAGGCCCCGTGCCCCTTCCACAACGAGAAGACCCCCAGCTTCTACGTCAACGACCAGAAGGGGTTCTTTCATTGTCTGGCGGCCGAAACCGGGGTCATCCTGCGGGACGGCGTGCACCCCATCGGCTCCCTGGCGGGCACGACGCAGACCGTCCTGACCCGTGGCGGCCGGTGGGTTCCGGCCGCGTTCAAGGCGTACGGCGTCCAGAAACTGTACCGGATCACCCTGTCCCGCAACGGGCTGTCCAAGACCCTGTACGCGACCGACGGACACCGCTGGTTCGCCCGCGGTGTGACGGGGGAACTCACCACCGCCGGGCTGCGGCCCGGCCATCGCCTGGAGGCGGTGCTGCCGGAACGCCGGACGGACTGGACCCTGGATCCGGCGGGTGTCGCGCACGGGATCGTGTTCGGTGACGGGTCGGTGGCAAAGGGGTACGGGCACGTACACCTTCACGGCGAGAAGGACCGTATCCTGGCCGGATGGTTCCCGGACCAGACGCCGGTGACGCGGCACACGGAGCTGGGCAAGCCCGACCTCCGAGTCTATGGCGGCCGGTCGTTCGGGCATATGAAGGCGCTGCCGTCGCTCGAGGAGAGCGACGCCTATCTGCTGGGCTTCCTTGCCGGCTACCTCGCGGCCGACGGTCATGTGGCCAAGGACGGCACGGTGATGCTGAACAGCGCCCGGCGGGAGCATCTCGAATGGGTGCGGGTGGCCGCCCTGCGGGTCGGTATCGGGACCTATGGCATCACGACGGCAACCCGTCAGGGGCTCGCCGCCGAAGCGTGCGACCTGCACCGGATCCATTTCGTCCCGTCGACACTGAACGCGGCGATGTTCCTGGGAGAGGTCGCCCGCCAGCGTTTCGAAGCGTCGGAGAAATCGTTCGAACGACTCCGCTGGACGGTCGTCGGTGTCGAAGACAGCGGCCGTGAGGAGGAGGTGTATTGCGCCGAGGTTCCGGGCGAGCACGCCTTCGCCCTTGAAGACAACATCCTCACGGGAAACTGTTTCGGTTGCGGCGCCCATGGCGACATCATCGGCTTCGTCATGCGCCACGACAATCTCGGCTTCCCCGAGGCGGTCGAGCAGTTGGCGGCGGAGGCCGGGTTGCCGGTGCCGCGGGCCAGCGACGAGGACCGGCAGCGGTACGAGCGGCGCAAGACGCTGGGCGATCTGGTCGAGCAGACCTGCCTGTGGTTCGAGCAGCAGTTGCGCACCCACGCCGGGCGGACGGCGCTGGAGTATCTGGAGCGGCGTGGGCTCGACGGCGACGCCATCGCCCGCTTCCGGCTGGGCTACGCGCCGCCGGATTCCGGGGCGCTGCGGCAGCATCTGCTGAAGCAGGGCTTCGCCGAGGAGGACATGGTCACCGCCGGCGTGCTGAAGCGGCCGGACGACGGCCGCAGCCCCTTCGCCTTCTTCCGGCACCGGGTGATCTTCCCGGTCACCGACCGGCGCGGCACCGTGGTCGCCTTCGGCGGCCGCATCCTGGAGGGCGACGGGCCGAAATACATCAACACCGGCGACACCCCGCTCTTCCACAAGGGCACGCTGCTCTACGGCCTGTCGCGCGCCCGGGGGGCGGCGGCGGACGGGCAGCCGGTGATCGTCGCCGAAGGCTACATGGACGTGATCGCGCTGGTGCGCGCCGGTTTCACCGGTGCCGTGGCGCCGCTCGGCACCGCGCTCACCGAGACCCAGGTGCAGGAGCTGTGGAAGCTGATCCCGTCGGCGGAGAAGGAGCCGCTGCTCTGCTTCGACGGCGACAATGCCGGCCGGCGCGCGGCGTGGCGGGCGGTGGAGCGCATCCTGCCCCACCTCGCCCCCGGCCAGTCGGCCCGCGTCGCCTTCCTGCCGGAGGGGGAGGACCCCGACAGCCTGCTCCGCGGTGGCGGGCCGAAGGCCATGCAGGCGGTGCTGGACGACGCCATCCCGCTGGCCGAGGCGCTCTGGCGCATGGAGACGGAGGGGCGCCGCACCGACACGCCCGAGGCCAAGGCCGCCGTCAAGGCGGCGCTGGAGGCGCGGGTGGACGCGATCGCCGACCGCACGGTGCAGGGCTATTACCGCACGGAGATGCGCCGCCGCCTGGACGAGGCCTTCCAACCGCCCCGCATGACCGGTGGCGCCGGGCGGCCCTGGCAGCCGGCGCGGCCCGGCGGGCGCTTCGGCGCCGGGCCGCCGCGCCGGCATGTGCCGGGGGTGCCGGGGGCCCTGACCTCGCCGCCGCCGGGGCACACGCGCACCTCACCCATGCGGCTGGGGCGGGCGATGATCCAGGAGAAGCTGGTGCTCGTCACCCTCATCAACCATCCGGGGTTGTTCGACGAGGTGGGCGAGGCGCTGGGCATGGTGCCGTTCGCCGAAGGACCGCTCGAAGATATGCGGCAGGTGTTGCTGGCCTGCTTCGCTGATGATGCGCTGGTCGACTCGGGACTTGACGCCGCCGCGCTTTGTCGCCACTTGTCGTCAACCGGATACGAACCCATTTTGAGCAATCTACTGAGCAAGGCCGTACTCGATCATGCCGCCTTCGCCCGTGCCGACGCGTCGCTTGAGGACGCGCGGCGGGGGTGGTGGCTGACGTGGCGGCATCTGCACGGGAAACATCTTCGGGCTGAACTTCGGGAAGCCGAATTGGCCCTTGTGAAGGACACGAGCGAGACCAATCTTGCGCGGGTCGTTGCGTTGCGCCGGGAGGTGTTGGAAGCCGGCCTGGGCGGCGACGATGACGACGACGGTGGTGCGGCTTTCGGGTGACAGTCGCGGCGTGTCCGTCGGCAAAAAAAACAAGAAATGGGAACGTAGGGGCCGGAACGACGGTTCGGGGCGGTATGGGACCGATGCATCGGCGTTCGACGGCGCGGTAAGTCGCAGCCGTTGACCGCCATATCTTCTTCTAAGGTTACTGCGGGGGCAGCGATCTGATGGCCACGAAAGCAGCGAACAGCGTCGAAGTGTCCGAAACGCGGGATGAGACCGGCGACGGCCCGCTCATGGACGGGATGGGCTTGGCGGTCAAGAAGATGATCGCCCGCGGCAAGGAGCGGGGCTACGTCACCTATGACGAGCTGAACTCCGCGCTGCCACCGGACCAGTCGTCCTCCGAGCAGATCGAGGACACGATGGCGATGCTGTCCGAGATGGGCATCAACATCGTGGAGTCCGAGGAGCCGGACGACGCCGCCAACGCCGAGGAGCGCTCCGACGGCGAGGGCCGCTCGGCGGGCAATCTGGACGACGACGACATCGGCCGCACCGACGACCCCGTGCGCATGTATCTGCGCGAGATGGGCTCGGTGGAGCTGCTGTCCCGCGAGGGCGAGATCGCCATCGCCAAGCGCATCGAGGCCGGGCGGGAGATGATGATTGGGGCGATCTGCGAATCGCCCATGACCATCCGCGCCATCATCGAGTGGCACGACGCCCTGATGGAAGGCAAGATGCTGCTGCGCGACATCATCGATCTGGACGCCACCTATGGCGGTGGTCCGGACGGTGAGGGCGTGCCGCCGGAGGCCATCGCCGCGGGCGCTCCGGAAGCTACCGAGGCGGAGCCGGAGACGGCCGAGCGCGAGGAGCCGATCGAGGGCATGGAGGGTGAAGGCGAGGGCGACGAGGAGAACAACCTCTCCCTGTCCGCCATGGAAGCCGCCCTCAAGCCGCAGGTCATCGAGACCTTCGAGAAGATCAAGGCGACCTACGACAAGCTGCACAAGCTGCACGAGGCGCGCATCGGCGCCATGCAGCGTGGCGAGGACGTGGCCAAGCAGACGGACAAGAAGTACGAGAAGCTCAAGACCGAGATGGTCGAGCTGATGAACACCGTCCGCCTGAACAACCAGCGCATCGAGCAGCTCGTCGAGCAGCTCTACGCCCTGAACCGCCGGCTGACCGGTTACGAGGGCAAGCTGCTGCGCATGGCGACGGACTGCAGGGTCAAGCGCGAGGACTTCCTGAACCAGTATTTCGGGCATGAGCTGGACCCGAACTGGGTGGACCGCATCCGCGGCCTGAACCCCAAGACCTGGGGCAAGTTCGTCGAGAAGCACGGCACCGAGGTGGTGCGCACCCGCGAGTCGATCAGCGGCGTCTCCGACGAGGCGAAGCTGCCGATCGGCGAGTTCCGCCGCATCGTCTCCACCGTGCAGAAGGGCGAGAAGGAAGCCAGCCGGGCGAAGAAGGAGATGGTGGAGGCCAACCTGCGCCTCGTCATATCCATCGCCAAGAAATACACGAACCGCGGCCTGCAGTTCCTGGACCTGATCCAGGAGGGCAACATCGGCCTGATGAAGGCGGTGGACAAGTTCGAGTACCGGCGCGGCTACAAGTTCTCGACCTACGCGACGTGGTGGATCCGGCAGGCGATCACCCGCTCGATCGCGGACCAGGCGCGGACCATCCGCATCCCGGTCCACATGATCGAGACGATCAACAAGCTGGTCCGCACCAGCCGCCAGATGCTGCACGAGATCGGCCGCGAGCCGACCCCGGAGGAGCTGGCGGAGCGGCTGATGATGCCGCTGGAGAAGGTCCGCAAGGTGCTGAAGATCGCCAAGGAGCCGATCTCCCTCGAAACGCCGATCGGCGACGAGGAGGATTCGCATCTCGGCGACTTCATCGAGGACAAGAACGCGGTTCTGCCGCTCGACGCCGCCATCCAGGCGAACCTGCGCGAGACGACCACCCGCGTGCTGGCCTCGCTGACCCCGCGCGAGGAGCGGGTGCTGCGCATGCGCTTCGGCATCGGCATGAACACGGACCACACGCTGGAAGAGGTCGGCCAGCAGTTCAACGTGACGCGCGAGCGCATCCGCCAGATCGAGGCGAAGGCCCTGCGCAAGCTCAAGCACCCCTCGCGGAGCCGCAAGCTGCGCAGCTTCCTCGACACCTGAGCGGAGCGGCATCGGTTGAAACGGAACGGGGGCCTTCGGGCCCCCGTTTTCGTGTTGCCGTCCGCCGATTTTCCCGCCAAAGTCGCCCGTCCGTGGGCCTGTAGTTCAGCGGTTAGAACGCGCCGCTCATAACGGTGTTGTCGTCGGTTCGAATCCGGCCGGGCCCACCATGATCTCCTAGAAACCTTGGCCTGCCTACACCCGTTGGAAATCCTCTGGATTTTGCGTGTGAGCCTCCACACAATGCCTCCACACACAGCGCATTCGGGGGCGGGTCGTGGCGGGGCGGAAGAGGGCGGCAGGGAGGCCCAAGTCGGGCGATTGGCGACACATCGTGGAACGGGGCGGCAGGCTATATCTGCGCCTCCGGGTGCCGGCTGATGTGCAGAGCCATTTCGGCGGGCGCTCCCATCTGGAGCGCGCGCTCGGTACGTCGGATGTGGTCGCGGCTCGGAGGGCGCGGAACCGGCTGCTCCCGGAATGGGAGGCGGCTTTCGCGGAAGCCCGGACCCTCCCGACTCCTGACGCGTACCGCCCGGTGCTGGAGCGCTACGGGCTGACTGGACCGGCTACGCCCGACTCCATCCGCCGGCTGCGGGAGGCGTTGAGCCTGGAGTCGCAGATCGCGGCTGACGCTGATACGGCCTACGAGGAGCGCCTTGAACGCGAGCGTGCCTCGGCTCGCGCCTGGGTGGACGGTTTGTCAGATGGCGAGGTGGAGGCGCTACGGACGCGCGCGCTCTACGCCCACCGTCTCCCGGCCCTCCTGCCGGGGCAGCCGAAGCGGCCCATTGCTGCGCTGGCGTCTGGTGCCGTGGTAGCGCCCGACGAGGTGATAACCGATCTGGATCGCGTGGAAGGGAGGGTCGTTCCTGCGTCGCCCTCGGCGTCTGTAGGGGTCACGATTACCGACGCGCATGCGCTGTATCTCGCTGAGACTCCCGACCTGTCGCCGCGCACGCGGCGGGAATGGGAGACGGCCGTGAAGGAATTCACAGAACTCCACGGTGATATGCAGGTGAAGGACATCACCAAGGCAGCGATGATCGCTTACAAGGACAGCCTGCGGTCGCATGTCACAGCAAAGGGCACGCCGCGCAGCCCGGCGACGGTCAACAAACTGCTGAGCGCGATCCGCTCGATTCTTGAGGTCTCAATCAATCATGGGCACCTCGCCGAACCCAACCCGGCAGCAAAACTGACGATACGGATCAAGGACAAGGGGGGAGTGGGGCGGAAGCGGATGCCGCTCCTGATCTCAGAAATCGAAGCGGTGCAGGTTTCGCGAGAAGATCGGGATTACTGGCTCTGGTGGCTGCTGGTGTACACCGGCGCGCGGCTGGGTGAGATTGCCCAGATGCGCAAGGCGGATGTCGCGGTGAGGGGCGGTGTGCCCTGCATCCTCATCCACGACGACGGAGGTCGGCGAGTCAAAAACGGTGGCTCCGTCCGTGCCGTACCGCTGCACCGTGATATCCGCGCCGATTTCATCGCCTGGGTACAAAGCCGGCCGGATGGCCCCCTCTGGCCTCGGTACTGGCGCGAGGTGGATGGCGTGATGGCGCCGCACACAGACCCCGCCTCCAAGCGCTGGAATCGGACGCTGCTGCTGGCGGGCGCCCACGGCGATAGGAAATGCGTGCATTCGATCCGGCATGCTTTCAAGGATTGGCTGCGCGTCAACACACGGGACGAGGAGATGCGCGATGCCATCATGGGGCATTCCGGCGGGGGAATCGGTCGCGACTACGGCTCCGGCCATTTCGTCCAGAAACTACAGCGCGAGATTGACAAGATTGACCTAGGACAAATCAAGAGGTTGCAGGAAGCGGACCTCTCGGAATGGCAGCGGGAGGTTGATGACCATGGCGCGGATTGACGAGCGGTATGCGCGGGCGGTAGCCTCTGGTCCTCGGGTTTTCTGATAATGGGTTCATCATGAGAAAGGCTTATTTGTCTGCTGAACAGGCAGCGAAATATTTGGTGGAGGAAGGATGGTGGATTTTGGATGATAGAAATCGCCCAATTCCTGGTAGTGGCCCAGACGAAACAGCGGCCGACAAATTCCTGTCTAATCGCCTCGCTGCTCTTGAGACTGTCGCGGAAAATCTGAACAGGCGGCGCCGTCTCAAGGCTGAGGAGAGTAAGCCGGCGGATGGGGGTGATGGGTCGCCTGATGGTCCCGGACGAAAGTAACTGCGCCGTCTTGTATGGTATACCCTGGCGAGACGATGTCACGAGACAGCCGAGCCCATGTTTCCCGTGTTTCGGATGGCTCTCCTGCGCGCGTTGAGACATTAGATGCCGGAGGTGTAGGGCCATTCGAGACATGAGCGCCGATGTCGGGCAGCCGCCACCGGTCGCCGCGTTTCCAGGGCACCGTTATCGTCCGATCTTGAAATTTTCTTACCCGCCGCTCGGCGTCAGCCGGGCGGCGGCGGCCTACCCGGGGTTCCCCCCTTGTGATCGTCTGGAGTAACAGCAACGGTGGTCCACTCGCCGAGCGGCACCCTCGCCTCTATCGCTGCCACCTCCCGCAGGTGCGCAGCGGCCATTGCCAGACCGGTGACCATCAGCCGCGCGCGCACCGGCTGCGTCACCTGTCGGCCGCCGTCCAGCAGGCGACGTGCCGCGCGGTGAGCGATGGCCTGCCGTACCGCGTCAACGGCGGCGGCGCGTGCTGCGTCCTGGGCCCGCTCGTCCACCTCGTCAGCCGGCCCCGCTGGCAGGCTGTGGGCGAGCCGCACCGCAGGATGTGTTGTCACCGCCCATGTCTCCCCGCTCGCTGTGGAGTGACGCACGGCCTCCCCACCGGCCTCAGCCGCCCGCCGCCCCTCACGCAGCAGGGTGCGTACCCTCCGCCCATCCATCTCAGCGATGCCGGTGGTGGCGCGGTACAGCGCACCCAATCGGGTGACTCGTGGCCTCCGGACGGTCGCGAGGCGGGAGTCTGGCGCAGCAGCAATCGCCGACTCGGCCCGCTGCCGGGCGGCCCTGCGCCTCTGCTCTATGAATGGCGTAAGATGCGCTGGCGCAGCAGCAATCGCCGCCTCGGACGCTTCGATTCGCATCAGCCGCCGGCCGGCGGCATCCGCCTCGCGCCACGCCTCGGCATGGCGGATGAGGATGTCCAGGGCCTCCGCGTCGCGGCGGCTGAGGATCAGAGTCCTGAGCCGGTGCATGAGCGTCCCCTCTGGGGCGTCCCGTGCGGTGGCAATTCCCTCCCAGATACCCATGATGCCGCGCGGTAGCCCGAGCAGGCCATAGGACCTCGCCTCATGAGCGCGGGTAAAACGAGATTCGTCCGAGACTCCCTCGTTCTCATCAACGCATTTCGTCACGTATTTTGTGACGTAGTTGACGATCGATGACATTGTGCTATCGCCGTTTTTCTCCCGCAGGACTCGCACGTTCACGCGGTAGTCTGAAAATGCTGCTGTCTCCGTCGCATCGGCCCGCTGTGGTCCCATCGTCCAGTCGTCCTCGCGGGGTACCCCAGTGCGCCTGTCGACGGTGCGCACCACCCTCATGGCGCGGCATCGGGCGCGGTCCTCCGCCGTGTCCTGGCGGTGCGTTTCCAGCGTCGGCCACCCTCCCCCGGTGAGGTAGCGGCAGAGCACATCCACGTCGTCGCGGTGTAGCCACAGCAGGATGTGCCTGTGCAGCACTCCACCCCTGGTACCCTCCTGGCACCAGATCCCCATCGTGTCTCGGCCGCGCCGCTGCAGGTATGCCCGCAGTGGTGTGAGTACGCCGCCGTGCCACGCCTCGCTCAGGTGCCGCCGACGCTGGACGAGGTGCCACTTATGGGGGTCAAACTCCGAAGTTCTGCCCGCCTCGAATACGGCGTGTGGCGTGGCCTCGCCCTCCGGAATGAGGGTGACGAACACGGGCACAACGTCCGGGTCGCTCTGCCTCCGCTCGTCCATCGCGTGGATGACCGCACGCAGAGTCGCATGCCGGCGGCGCCGCGCCGACGCGGCCAGCCCGTGCAGCGGCACAGTGGTTCCGCTCGCATTGGCAGCGTAGGCGCTGGACAGGAACGCATAGGTTGCAGCCTCAGTGTGCGCCACCCACCTCCTCGCCGCCGGGGCTAGGTACCTGGAACGGCGAGGGTCTACGAGGCGCAACACGTCGCCGACATGGATGTGAAGCCGACGCGCCCATTTCCTCAACCGCCGTCTGTGGAACGCCTCGTCAGCGACGAGGCGTTCCTCTGGTGAGGCGCTGGAGCGGGGTAGTCCCCGCGCCGCAGCAGCCCGCGCCGTGTCGTCCTGCGTCAGTCGTGCCCCCATGGCTGCAGCAGCGGCGAGGGCGTCCATGGCGTGCGGATCGTGTCGTGCCCGAAGCACCGACAGCAGCGCGTCGCGGGTCTGCTCTGGCGCAGCCTCCCCCTCGGACTCCTCCGCGACGACGGCGGCCATCGGCGCAATGATGTCGAGCGCCAGCCGCTGCGCAGCCTGCTCCCATGCCTGGGGGGCGCTGCGAGCGTGCCCGCACCGGGAGAGAAACGCCGCCGTCTCCTGGCCGTTGAGACCGCCCATGACGTCGAGCACCAGCCGCTCGGCAGGTAGGAGGTGCGCGTACTCGTTGGGGTCTACACTCTCGCAGCACACCCAGCGAAGGCGCCCTGTCTCGTCGTGGTGTACGGTCGTGGCGGAGTCTATGCGCTCCAGCAGGGCCTCCAACGACGGCCGCAGCGTCAGCCGCCACGCACGGTCCAGCCGCGTTTCGGGGTCCTGAATATCGCCATCAAACGGCATGATCTACGCTCCCCAATGGGAGCGATGCTCGGAGACGACTGCGGCGGCGGTGGAGAGAGGATTTCGGGGGCGGGCGTCTAAATAACGTTGTCGCCGAGTCCGTGTTACCCTATAATTGATTCCATCGTCACAGTCGTCGTCCGGTCATCGCCCCGCTCGCCAGCAAGGTTGATTGGAACCGAAAAGCAAAGAGCCCAGCGCGGCATGCCGCGCTGGGCTCTTTGCATTCGCGGCGTCGACTATTCTCGCAGAACCGTCGGATCGGCGAAACTTGACACCAAGAGCGGTTTTGTATATTTCGTTCGAAGTCGGAGCATCCGACTATTTCACTCCTCTGCCGCTGGTAAACGAGTTTACGCCTCCGGGACCCGGCGGGGCGAGCGATGGTGTGAATTCGTCATCGCTGTATCCATGATTTACATATGATTGATGTTGAATCGTCTTCCTAACGGGCTGATGCGGGCCGTCCGTTACCCGCCGCTCTGCAACAGCCCGCTCCGCGTCGGCGGTTGCGCACGCCTCGGTCCAGAGCCTCCCGGCTGCCGTCTCCCGCTCCAGGCGGTAGCCAACCCGGCGGCGGTCCCGGTCGTCCAGCACCCGCGCTGCACCGTCCAGCGTCCGCCGCGCGGCTCTCACCGCGTCCTCCTCGCCCCTCCGCTCGGCGTCGGCCAGCGCCCGCGCTGCCTCTGCTGCGAGAGGCACCGGCCGCTGCAGAGCGGCGGGCGGGTCACTGTTTACCCGTTGCCGCTCCTCCTCCTGCATACGCCTCCGCTCGTCCTCGACGGTGCGGGCGAGGTCGTCATTGCCCACCACCAGCCCGGCCCGTGCCGCTGCCCGAGCCGCCCGCTCCCGGAATGCCGCGCTGCCGCTGTCCAGGGTGACGCCCTGCCACCCCCTGGCCCTGGCGAGCGTCACCAGCGCGGCAATGGCCGCATCGGACGGCTCCGCCCGGCCCTGGCCCCGTCCGCGCCACGCTCCGGCGACGGTCAGACGGTCGCCGTGATCGGCGACGGTGGCGCCGTCGTGGAGTCGGACGCGCGGGCCGGCATCGTGCTGCAGATCCAGGCTGCGGACCTGGGCGGCCAGTGCGGGGAGGTCGTCCAGGGGGCCGTACCGGCTGCGGAGAAGACGCAGTTTGTACCCCTCGGCACGGCGACGGCGTTGCTCCGGCGTCAGCGGCGGCCCTGCCTCCCGCGCGGTGGGCAGTGGGTGGCGGGCGCGCCTCTGCTCCTCCTCGGTGAGGGCGGCGACGGCCAGTCCGGCACGGCGGTGCTCGGTTCTGGCCCGGTGGATGTTGCCGCGTTCGGTTCGCTGACGCCGCTCCATCTGGATGATGGTCGGCCCGAGATGCCGCGTCGGCGCTTGGTCTACGCCCTGGTCGCGGTAGGAACGGTGGTCTTGCCGTTTACTGAGTCCCGCGGCGGAGAGGGCGGCATTGATGTGCTCGGCCCAGCGCGCGCGGAGTGCTGTCACGGCGTCGGCGCCGTCAGCCAGCCGGGACACGGTTTTGCTCGGGCCGTCCGGCGTCAGCATGCTGTGCGTGCATAAAATGTGGGCATGCCAATTGAGGCCGCTCCCGCCGGGGAGGTCTTCCGCTGTGCCCGGCTGTCGCCTGGGCGGAGCGTGGATGGCGAAATCGACCCCCACTCCCTCGGCTGCTAGGGCGCGGGTGAATGACCGTACGAGGGCGAGACGCTGCGCATCGGTGAGCGCGGCGGGGAGCGCCACCTCCACCTCTGTCGCGAGCCTGGAATTTTTCCTCGTCGCGGCCGTCTCGACGGCGCCCCAGAGCGCCTGTCGGTCCTGCGCCCATTCACAGCCGGGTGGCGCGATGATTTCGGCGTGCACGACTCCGCCGCGACGGCGGTAGTCGTGGGTTTCCCCAGTGCGCGGATCCTCCAGCCTCGCGCCGGCTCGGTATGCAGCGGCGGCCACGGCTGAGCGTCCTGCGGCGCGGCCGACTGATTTGACGGTGCAGTGGTATTGCGTGTCCAGCGTCGCCATGCAGTCTCCATTTTCTCTCTGCCGCTCCGGCGGCGGCCGTCGCAGACTGACAGCCGCCGCAGGCTGCCCCCGCAAGGGCGCGCGGAAAATGCCTTGGCATTTTCCATAAGTGCGCCCTTCGGGGATGTTCCCTTCGCTGTCGCTTGGCCGGTGGCCGAAATTTCCGGCCTCTCCGCCGGTCCTCTTCCACCGTCCCTGAATGGCCTCACATGCTCAGCATGTGAGGACAACGACGAGCGTGGGGAGGGGCACCGTGACGATTTCGGATTCAGGCATTGCGGGCTGGCTCGACAGTCTGACGGACGGCGACCTCGCTGACCGTCGCCGGGCAGCAGAGCAGCGGCGGGCGCGGGCGGAGCAAACGCTCGCCCGGCTGTCTGCGGACAGCCGCAAAATTGACACCCGCCGAAAAATCGTCCTGGGCGGTGCGCTGATGGCGGCTGCCCGTCGTGATCAGGAAATCCGCGCGGTCCTCTATCGCGTCCTCAATGCGGAAATCGTTGCCCCGCGTGACCGGGCATTGCTCGGTCTGCCGCCACGCGCGGCCGACGGAGCGGCGCCATGATGCCGGCTCCGGCTTCGCTCTGCTCTGCCGGCCTCCCGCTGCTGGCTCTGCTCTGCGCGCAGGCGTCGGCATCCGTCGCGCTCCTCCTCGCCGTCCCGGTCGTCCGTCTGCTGGCGAGCGGGCCGTCCGTGACCGTTTCCACCCTCTGCGCAGCCTACGGCGGCTGGACGCTCTGCGCTGTCGCCCTGGCGCTGGTGCTTGCACGGCGGAGGAGTCGTAGATGCGGGTAGACAGCGACCCGCCTCGGCCTCGCCGGGGTCTCATTAGAGGCGTCCTGCGCTGGGGTTTCCCGGTCCCTGCCGCGCGGCCGGGCGCGGTTTTCATGACGGCCGCCCGCGTCGCGACGGGCAGGCACGGCCCACACCTCGCGGTGGTCTACCTCCTCCTCCTCGCCATTATCATCCTCGGCTCCCTCGGAGTTGGCGTCGCATTTGCGGAGGCGTTGGGCGGAGATGCTGCCGCCGATACGCTGCCGCTGCAATGGCTCCGCTCGCTCGTGGGCGACCATCCCACGCTCGGCGGCGGTGGTGGCGGCAGTACGGCGGTGACGGTCGTTCTGGAACGCCTCAATGCGACCGTCCTCGCGCTGGCCGGCGTGCTCCTGGGGTACGTGATCGTCCGTGGCGTCGTCATTGCCGCCGGGCAGGGCCGCGCCCTGGGCGACGGTGTGCCATGGCTCGCACCAATTCGGTGTGTCGTCGCTCTCGCCCTGCTCGTCCCGCTGCCCGGTGGCCTTTCCGGCTCGCAGGCCGTCATCCTCGGCGTCGCGCGTCTGGCGGACTCCCTGGGAGACGCCGCCTGGGGAGGCACCCTCGACCGGCTGCACGCCGGAACGACGACGGTGACGCCGGAGATGGTCGTTATCCCGGATGCGATGGTGCGGGCGGTCCTGTCGGCCGCCACCTGTGCCGCGACGGCGAATGCGGCGCTGGGCAGCGCCTACGTCACCCTTGATGTCGAAGAGCGCGCCACGACCGTGGGCGCCACCACCGGTACGACTACGGTGATGCGATGGGGCGGCAAAAATGGTCTCTCCGGCATTGCTCCGGACGCCTGCGGGTCGGTCTCATGGTCCAGCGCCATCGGGCGCGCGGCCACCCCCGGACAGCAGGCGCTCGCGCGGCTCGACGCTGAGGGGGCGCGCGCATTCTCCTCCGCCATCTCCTCCCTGGTGAGCGACCTTTCCTCCCTCGGCGCTCAGGGTGCGGCAGCAGTCCTGCCGCCGGCTCTGGGTGGGACAGGGGAGGGGGTGTCATCGGCGGAAATCTCTCGGATCGTCGCCGGGTTTCAGGCTAGATACACTCTAGAATTGCAGAATGCCGTCAACCGCGCCTCCCCCGACGCGGAACGGGAATGGCGAGATGAGGCGAAAAGGGCCGGTTGGACCCACGCCGGGTTATGGTTCCGGTCTATGTCCGTTCTGCAATCTCAGGTGGTTGCTCTCGCTCAGCGTCAGCCGGGCCGCCCGTCTCCGCCGTCGTACGCTGGGCTACCGCCTGAGGCTATGGGTCTGGTCGGCCGTGCGGTGCGAGGTGTGGACGCTGCGTATGCCGCCTCCCGTCCGGCCGGCGCGCCTGATCCGGCTGTGGTCGGGCAGTCCATTCAGACGGTGCAGGCTCGGGCGGGTGGCGCGGCGGGCGCGGCGACGACGGGCACGGCGCTGGAGGGGGAAATCGTCGGCTATGTGGGCGACCGCATTCGAGGCCTGCTCTCCTCCCTGACCCTGGGGGCAGACCCAGTGGGCAGCCTGGGCAAAATCGGCGGCGTTTTGGTCGCGGCGGGAAGCGGGACCGCCCTCGCTGTCGCGGTCGCGGCGGCGGTTCCCATTGCCGGCAATGGCGTTTTGGCCGCGATGGGCCTAGTCTACGTCCCCTCCCTGCTGCTCGTCGGCGCAGGCATGACGCTCGGCGTGGTGGTGCCGACGATGCCGCTCGTCCTGTGGCTGTGGGGTGTCATGGGCTGGGGTCTGTCCATCGCCGAGGCGCTGGCCGGCGCGCCGCTCTGGCTCATGGGGCATATCAGCCTGGAGGGTGAGGGAATCGAGGGCGCGCATGGCGGGCACGGCTACCTGCTGGCCCTCAACGTTTTATTGCGCCCGCTCCTGATGGTGCTGGCATTTTTCGCTGCCGTCCTGCTCCTGACGCCGCTCACACGCTACGTCGGCGATGCGTTGCTCGCGGGGATTTCGTTGGTGTCGCCCGACTCCCTCGTCGGCCTCGTCATGATGACAGGCTATGTCGTCATGTACGCGGCCGTCATGGTCGCGGCCACTTACGCCGTTTTCGGAATGATCAACAGCGTCCCGGAACGGTCGCTTGCGTGGATCGGCGGTACCATGGCGGGCGGGGGCATGGACCATGATCGGGCCGCCGTCGTTCTGGCACCCGCGACGGCGCCCGGCCGCGCGCTGCCGCAGAATTCTCCCCTGCCGCGTGGTGCAAGACCGCCGGCCGGCGCCGAGGCGAACGGCGGAACGGGGTCGATGACGCAGCATGTTCCCCCGCCTGGAGGTGCGAAATGACCGATGATGAGGATACTCTGCCCCTGGCTGAGCGTCTGGACCGCGACGGTTGGCCGTCCGAGATGCTGGGGCCTGTTCCGCGCCCTGGCGGTCCTGTTTGCGCCCGCGTCCTGGCCGGCCTTGGGCGCTGGCGCAGGGAGGTGGACCAGCGCGCAGACATTCAGGCCGCGCGAGCGTGGGAGGAGGGGAGAGGCGAGGAGGTGGCGGCGGCGCTTGCCCGCGTCGAAAGGGAAATTGCCGCCTGGGAGCGGTTGCCCTCCCCGAGCGCGGCGGATCGCCTGATCGCGCTCCGCGCTCGTCGGGTCTATCTGCTCAGCCTTCGGGATCGCCAGCCGCCGCGACCGTGACTCACGGTCACGGCTTGCGTGGGACGGGCTACCCTCCTCCCTGCCGCCTCGCCTCCGCAGCAGCAACCCTCAGCCCGACCGCAAACGGCGTCATTGGCTCGCCGGGGCCGAGCAGGCCGCATGCGGTGGCTGCGACGCAGAGCATGTGCGGCGCCCTGTCGCAGTCGGCGACCGGCTCGTCATAGCCGGCGGCGACGCGTTCGACGAGCGTCGCAGTTCGCAGCAGAACACGCGCCGCTGCCGCAGGAGTGAGGCGGCCTGTGCTGGCGAGCGCAAACGCCTTCGCCTCGTCGACCCGCCGCTCGAAAGCGGCGGCGTCCATGGTGTAGGTCGACCTCGTCATACTGCCCTCCCGGCTGCCGGCTGTGTCAGAGGGCAGGGCAGCGTCTCGCGCCCGCCGTACCAACGCGTCGGCGCGAAGACGGTGCCAATCCGCACGAATCCGTCCGTATTCCCGAGCGCGTAATCCGCGGCGGCGAGGGCGCCCGCCTGATGGTGCTCTGCGCCGAGCCTACCCCCGGCAGCCCATTCGCCGGTCGGCAGCACGCAAGGCACGCCGACGGGGACGGAGCCTCTGACACTGGCGTCGCAGCGGTGCCAGTCTCCCCACGCCCGGACCAGAACGTCAGTCATGGGTGACCTCCAATATGTGTATGTCCATCGTCGTCTCCGTAGTGGCGCGGGATTCAGAGATCGCCCGGCGCCTCGGTCGTGAGGTCAGGCGGAGCCGGCGTACTCTGCCCCGGCCAGAAGCCGCGATTGCAGCGCCTCCAGCGCAGCAATCGCATCGCCGACTGCCGCAATAACGGCGGCACGATCGGGGGCGTCGAGCGCGGCCTCAACGACGTCAAGCACCGCGTCGAGCGTGACCAGAGTCACTGCGGTATCGATCTCAATGCTGGTCATTTGCACCTCCATGTTTGCGTTGATGCATATAATTCTGGCGATGATAAAACATGCTGTCAATAAAAAATTCGCCTGTACTTGTATATTGTGAGTCTCTTGTCTTCTCAATATTTGGTTTTTCATTTGCGGATACGAAAACGATATCCGCTTTACACAGGTTGTCCGTTATCGTTTCCGTAAATGAGTCTCCTCTGTGGGCGCTCCGCCGTCCCCGTGATCCACGGGCATGCGCGCCATGCCGCGCGCCTCAGAGCGCTGGCGGCGTGGCGTGCAGGCCGCAGGCCGTATGCCGGTGGATCATGGGGACGGCGTCGGGTGGGCCGGCACGTTGGGAAATCGTTTCCTCAAATCCGGGCGCGAGAAGACGTTGACGGTTCGCGGCTGCGAACGTCACGGCGGCCCGCCAGCCGCCGGGACGCGGCGGAGCCCCTGGGGGCGGAGCGCGCACCATTCCGGGCGGGGGAGGCTGAATCAGGGAGACGCTGACGGTAGGCCGCGACCGACTCCCGTCAACGGTCTGATACGGGAATCCGCCGGATGTCCTACGGCCGCTGAGCCCCACACAAACGCACCACACAAAACGTGCGCCTGTCTCGGATAAGTCGTTGAAAAATAATGGAAAGTCCGCCAAAGGTTGCCCTCCGGCCGGGCCCACCATGGTTTTCAGGGTTCCGGCGGGTCGTCGGCGCCCCGGGCTTGACAAGGCGGTCTCCTTGACCCGGCTGCTCCGGGATATACATACTGAGCATTGTATATCCGCGAGGTGCCGCATGCAGGTTTCCAAATGGGGCAACAGCTTGGCCATCCGTCTTCCCGCTGCGGTCGTGGAGGCACTCGAACTCCGGGAAGGCGATGAAATCGAGATCCGCATCGCCGATGCGCGGGAATTTGCTGTCGCACGCAAGCCCGGCCGCTCGGAACTGCTGAGGCGGCTGCAAGCGTTTCGAGGACGTCTCCCGGCCGATTTCACGTTCGATCGGGACGAGGCGAATGCCCGGTAGTTTCCTCGACACCAACATTCTCGTCTACCTCGCGTCGGGCGATCCGGAAAAGGCTGATCGGGCCGAGCATATTGTCAATCAGGGTGGCACCATCAGCGTGCAGGTGCTGAACGAACTTGCCAATGTTGCTCGCCGCAAGATGCGCCTGTCCTGGCAGGATACCGGTACCCTTCTTTCGCTTATCCGCGCTTTGCTCACGGTACATCCTCTGACCTTGGCCACGCACGAACTCGGTCTGGCGCTCGCTGAACGTTACGGCTTGTCCATTTACGACGCGATGATCGTGGCCGCTGCCCTTCAGGCGGAGTGCGATACATTGTGGTCGGAAGACATGCAGCATGGCCTGGAGATTGATGGCGGGCTGCGCATCGTCAATCCGTTCCGCACCGTGACGTGATCATCAAGCGTGGCCCACCGTCGAGGGAACTGTTCGCGACGGTGACCGGCGTTACGCCATCCCGTGCCAAACGCCGCATTGACACCCGCGGCCGTTCCGTGATGTAGGCTGTTCGCACTATCCCCTCCGACAACCCACGCCGGTCACCGTGTCGCAACCCGCAAGCAAGGGGTCCTCGGCGGCCCTGTTCGTCGCCGCCATCGGCGTGGTGTTCGGGGACATCGGGACCAGCCCCCTCTATTGCATCAAGGAGACGTTCGGCGGGCACCATCCGCTGCCGATCGACCGGTTGCATGTGCTGGGCGTGCTGTCGCTGGTGTTCTGGGCGCTGGCGCTGATCGTCGCGGCCAAATACGTCGTCATCATCATGCGGGCCGACAACCACGGGGAGGGCGGCAGCCTGTCGCTGCTGGCGCTGCTCAACCGGGCCCTGCCGCCTGGGTCGCGGACGGCGGCCGTGGCGGGGTCGCTGGGGCTGGCGGCGGCGGCGCTGTTCTACGGCGACAGCGTGATCACCCCGGCCATCTCCGTGCTGTCGGCGATGGAGGGGTTGCAGGTGGCCGCCCCCGACTACGCCTTCCTGATCGGGCCGCTGACGCTGGTGATCCTGGTCGTGCTGTTCGCCATCCAGCGGTCGGGCACGGCGGCGGTCGGCACCGTCTTCGGGCCGGTGATGGTGGTCTGGTTCGTGGTGCTGGCCGTGCTGGGGGTGCGGCAGATCGCGCAGGACCCGTCGGTGCTGTGGGCGATCAGCCCGCACCACGCGGTGCGGTTCTTCATGGCGGAGAAGGTGAACGGCTTCCTGGCGCTGGGCTCGGTGGTGCTGGCGGTGACGGGGGCGGAGGCGCTCTACGCCGACATGGGGCATTTCGGGCGCGGACCGATCCGTCTCGCCTGGAGCCTGATCGTCTGGCCCGCGCTGCTGATGAACTACTTCGGCCAGGGGGCGCTGCTGCTGGCCCAGCCGGCGGCGGTGGAGAACCCGCTCTTCCTGATGGCTCCCGCCTGGACCGCCATGCCCATGGTGGTGCTCGCCACCTTCGCCACCGTCATCGCGTCGCAGGCGGTGATCTCCGGCGCCTTCTCGGTGACGCACCAGGCGGTGCAACTCGGCTACCTGCCGCGGCTGCACGTCCTGCACACCTCGGAAAGCGAGCGCGGCCAGATCTACCTTCCCTTCGTCAACTGGGCGCTGGCGGTGGCGGTGGTTCTGCTGGTTGCGGGCTTCGGCACATCCAGCAACCTCGCCGCCGCCTACGGAATCGCGGTCACCGGCACCATGGTGATCACCGCGGTGATGGCCGGCATCGTCATGCGCCGGCTGTGGGGCTGGAACAGCCGGCTGGTGTGGGGGCTGGTCAGCGTCTTCCTGGTGGTGGACCTGGCCTTCTTCCTGGCCAACGCGGTGAAGATCCCGCATGGCGGCTGGTTCCCGCTGGTGATGGGGGCCGTGCTGTTCGCGGTGCTCACCACCTGGAAGCGCGGCCGGCAGCGCCTGCGCGAGGCGATGGAGCACGACGCCATCCCCATCGAAACGGTGCTGGACAGCGCGGATTCGCTGCCGCGGGCGCGCGGGACCGCGGTGTTCCTGTCGGGCAACGCCCGCGGCACGCCGGTGGCTCTGCTGCACAACCTGAAGCACAACCAGATCCTGCACGAGCGGCTGGTGCTGCTGACCGTGTCGGTGGAGAACGACCCGGTGGTGCCGGTCGCCGAGCGCGCCGCCTCCTGGCCGGTGCGCGACGGGGTGGTGCGGGTGGTGCTGCGCTACGGCTTCATGGAGGCGCCGGACATCCCGCGCGCCCTGGCGAACGCCAAGGAGCAGGCGCTGGGCTTCTTCTACGAGCCGATGCGCACCTCCTACTTCGTCACCCGGGTGATCGCGCGGCCGACCGGCCGCTCGGGCATGGCGCCCTGGCGGGAGGAGCTGTTCGCCTGGATGGTCACCAACGCCGCCACCTCGACCGACTTCTTCCACCTGCCGATGAACCGGGTGGTGGAGCTGGGGGCGAACGTCGAGATTTGAGGGAGGCGGTGCCGGTTACGGCACCAGCCCCCAGTCCTTCGCGGTGACCAGCGCGGCGCAGAGGTCGGCGTCGCGGATGTGCTCGCTGGGGGTGCCGCAGCGGGCGGCCGACGGCGCCGGGTCGATCGGGGTGGCGTGGGGGAAGCCTTCCAGCAGGTAGCGCACCACGACGGCGCGCCCGTCGGTCCCGGCGTAGGTCTCGCGCGTCAACGGCACCGTGCCCGCCGGCACCGGCTCCACCCGGACCGGCTTGGCCGGCACCCCATGCACATTCGTCCACTGCTCGGTCAGCTCGCCGGAGACCGTGGGGGCGACGGTCGGGTCGGTCGTGCCATGCCAGATCGCCACCGTCGGCCAGGGACCGTCGTAGCTGTGGCGCAGCCGCTGGGCGGCGATGTCGCGCACCAGCTTGCCCCAGTCCTGCGGCTTGCGGTTGACCCGGCCCTGCATGCAGGCGAAGGCGTTGGTCACGTCGCCGCCGGGAAACAACGAGGTCGCACCCGCCGCGCAGCGGTAGGGCACGCCGGCGACCAGCGACCCGCCAGCGAACCAGTTCGGGTACACGGCCAGCATGACCGCCGCCATGCCGCCGCCCGCCGATAGGCCGGTGACGTACAGCCGCTTGCGGTCGATGGGCACGCGTCGGCCGAGATGCTCGACCATGTTGGCGATCGAGGTCTGCTCCCCCGGCAGGATGCCGTTGTCGCCCGAATAGAACCAGTTGAAGCAGAGGCTGCTGTTGTTGACGGCCTTCTGCTCCGGCGCCACCAGCGCGAACTTTCCGGCGGCGGCGAGCGCCAGCCAGCCGCTGCCCTCGGCGTAGAGCCGGGCGTTCTGCTTGCAGCCGTGGAGGACCACCACCACCGGCACCGCCCCGGCCGCGTCGGGCGGCACATACTCGTGCATCAGCAGATTGCCGGGATTCTCGCCCCAGGCCCGTCCGAAGTCGGGCACCGCGGTCAGGCTCTGCGCTGCGGCGCCACCGCTCCAGGTCGCGGCGAACGCCGCGCACAGACCAACCACCACAGCGCGCATGATCCGCCTCCAAAAAGCCGAATTCGACGCGCCGGAGTGTCGTCCCGCAACCGCGAAAAGACAACGGTCAAAGCAGCCGTCAGTCCCGTCGCCGGGCCACCTCGTAGAGCGCCACGGCCGCGGCGTTGGACACGTTCAGGCTGCCGACCGGGCCGCCGGTGGGCAGCCGGACGATCTCGTCGCAGCGCTCGCGCGTCAGCCGCCGCAGCCCCGCGCCCTCCGCCCCCATGACCAGCGCCGTGCGGCCGGACAGGTCCAGCTCCGCCACCCGCCGCGCCCCCGATTCGTCGAACCCAACGCACCAGAAGCCGCCCTGCTGCAACTCCTCCAGCGCGCGGGCGAGGTTGGTGACCCGCAACAGCGGCACCGACTCCAGCGCGCCCGAGGCGCTCTTGGCGAGCACGCCGGTCACCTCCGGCGCGTGCCGCTCCGTCACCACCACGGCCAGGGCGCCGAAGGCGGAGGCGGAGCGCAGGATGGCGCCGACGTTGTGCGGGTCCGTCACCTGGTCCAGCACGACCACGCAGGCGGGCAGGGCGGCCGACTCGGCGACCCGGATCACATCGTCGACTCCGAGCTCGGGCAGCGGCGCGGCGTCCAGCGCCACGCCCTGGTGCACCGCCCCCGGCGGCAGCAGCCGGTCGAGATCCGCGCGCTCGACGGGGGTGGGTTGCGGCCGGTCCAAACCGCGGCTGCGCGCCTCGGCCAGGGCGCCGGCCACCGATTCGCGGCCGGCCGCCGTCACCAGAAGCCGGCGGCATCGACGCTCCGGATTCAGCCACGCCGCGGTCACCGGGTGCACGCCGTAGAGCATCCCCGGCGCCGCCCCGCCGCCACCCTGGCCGCCGCGCCGGCCGCCGTCGCCACGCCCCCCCTCCCGTGCCGGAGGGGCGGAATCCCGGCCTTGGCGGGCGGGAGGATGGGGGCGCTTCAGGGGCTGTGCCATGGGGTCCGGACGGGTGGGGGAGGGGGGCTGCGGCGGGTGCCGCCGAAAAATGTTCAAGCCCACATCAGGGGCGTTGACAAGGGGCGAAAAATTCTCATAGTGCCGAACTCCGCGCCGGGGAAACACGGCGCGGCACCTTGGAAGGGTGGCCGAGTGGTTAATGGCAGCAGACTGTAAATCTGCCCTCTCCGGAGTACGTAGGTTCGAATCCTACCCCTTCCACCATCATCTGTCGGCTTGCCGGGATCGTCTGATCCGGGTGGCCGCGCCGGCGGGACGAGCGAGGCGGGTGTAGCTCAATGGTAGAGCAGAAGCCTTCCAAGCTTATGACGAGGGTTCGATTCCCTTCACCCGCTCCATCCCGCGCGCGCCCCTGGGTCGAGACGTCTCCCGTCCGGCCCTAATTGTGCGTTGCGAACGCCGGGGACGAAAGATACTGCAATGGCGAAGGCAAAGTTCGAGCGGAACAAGCCGCACTGCAACATCGGCACCATCGGTCACGTTGACCACGGTAAGACGTCTCTGACGGCTGCGATCACGAAGATTCTGGCGGAGACGGGCGGGGCGACCTTCACGGCGTACGACCAGATCGACAAGGCGCCGGAAGAGAAGGCGCGCGGGATCACGATCTCGACGGCGCACGTCGAGTACGAGACGAAGAACCGTCACTACGCGCACGTGGATTGCCCCGGCCACGCCGACTACGTGAAGAACATGATCACGGGTGCGGCGCAGATGGACGGCGCGATCCTGGTTGTGTCGGCGGCGGACGGCCCGATGCCGCAGACG
>NZ_JABFFR010000089.1 GCF_013423485.1 Azospirillum oleiclasticum | reverse complement strand
CGGCGGGATCAGCATCCGGTCGGCCATAGCTGTCTTTCGTTGATAATGGCGCTCTGCTCCTTCCAAGGAAATTTTTACATGCCCGATCATTGGAACGGAACAGGCTATATCAGCAACGGATAGCTCCACTTGTTGCTGTTTTCGCTTTGTTAAGGACCAGGTGGGTATAGGTTCCGCGGGACGGGAAGGGGCGGCCTTCCTTGTCATCGAGACCGGAGCCCGCATGAAGAATGTCAACGCCAAGCCGACACTGACCCGGACCTTGATCAAGGGTGGGGCGTTCGAGGGGCATCCGTTCCGCCTGGTCGATGTTGGCGCCAGAGCGGGCTACTCGCATCAATGGAACCATCTGGGCAAGGCAGCGGAAGTGCTTGGATTCGAGCCCGACCGCGAGGAGTGCGCGCGCCTCAACGCGGCGGAGCATGAAGTCCGCTTCCGCTGCCTGCCGATCGCGCTCGACAGCCGGCGGCGTCAGCGGCCGTTCTTCATCAACACGATGAACACCGCCGGCAGCGGGTTCTTTCCGGCGCGGTCGCGGATGGGGCTGCGTTTCTCCCCTGGGCCGGCCGCGGTAGACCCCGCCACCTACCGGAAGAGCCAGGAAGCGGCCCCGCCACGGCCCATCCAGGCCCTGCTCATGGACACCGACAGCTTCGACGCCGTGGCCGCCGAAGAGGAGATCAAGAGCGTCGACTTCTTCAAGATCGACGCGGAGGGCGCCGAACTCGACATCCTGGAGGGGGCGGAAAGCTTTCTGTCCGGCAACGGTGCCCTGGGGCTGGAAGTCGAAGTCAGCTTCATGCCGATACGGCAATGCCCGCTGTTCTATGAAATCTACAACCATCTCGCATTGCGAGGGTATCTTCTTTACGATCTCGATGCCTTCCACTACAGCCGGGGGGCGTTGCCGACTCCGGTTGCGTGGGATCATCGCAATCATGAGGGGAAGCGGATCCTCGGACCGACCATCGCCGGCCAGTTGGGACACGGTGACGCGCTGTTCTTTCGGGACTTGATCGACGAGAGGTTCGCTCCCTCCTCGGACGCCGACTGGCGTCGCGTTCTGAAGGCCGCCTGCCTGTTCGACCTGTACGGCCTCACCGATTGCGCGGTGGAACTTCTTGTCTACTATTGGGACGGGTTGGAGGGGAGGCTGGGCCTGACGCTGGAAAAGGTGCTGGACGCGGCGGTCCCCGCGCCCCACACGGGCCGGATGAGCCACGCCGAGTACACCCGCCTCTACGCCGAAACGGTGGGGCGGATGGACGTCTAGGATTGGGAGGCGGACAGGACTAGGCTTCTGGGTCCTCCTTCGAGGGTGGACAGCATCGGAGACGGGACATGGAGTTGACGACGGAATCCCTGGAGAGATGGCGCAGGGCGATCCGGGACGACGTGAACGGGCGTTATCTCTTGTCGATGGCCGTCGCTATCCGCTTCCAGGGCGGCGGCGCCCTGGCTCTTCCCTGGCTGGAGAAAGCCCACAGAGAAGCCGGCTCGCATCAGGACGCAGCGGCCTTCGCCCTCTCGCAGGTATTGAGTGAGGTGGGGGAGGAGGCGCGCGCCATCCGCATTTCTCACGATGCGGTCGCCCGGAATCCCGATCACGAACTTGCCGCGCTGCGCGATCTGGGAGCCTTCTACCTGGACACGCCAGTGGTTCCGGAATCCGCAAGGACCGATCTGCTGACGCGCGCCTTCCGTATGGCCCGCGAGCGTGGAAACTTGGCGGCGACCGGCGAGACCGGGGCCCGATTGGCGGTCCAGCACGCCCGTCTCGGCCGGTTCGACGATGCCCGCGATGTGTTGCAGGCCCTGGACGGTCTGACAGGAGCCACCCCGGAGACGGTCGCGCTGCTGCTGGAACTGCTCGCGACCGCGGCGGACGAGCGCGATCTTTGGTGCGCCGCCGCCCGGGCATTGATCACCTTGATGCCTGCGGACGCCAGTGAGGAAATCCCCACCCTGCACCGCGTCGCCTCCAAGGCTGACACCATGAATCAGCCCGCCATCATGGTGATGGCGTTGGAACGCATTCTGGCGATCGCCCCACGCGATGTGCCCGCGCGTCTGCGGCTCGCGCAGAATCGCGCCATCGAGGGGGATGAGGCCGCCGCTATTGCGCTTCTGATGGAGATGGTGTCCGGTGGCGATGTCGCCACGTTGGTGGCATTGTCGAATATATTGTTCCTGGCCGGGCGTGCCGAAGAGGCGGACCGCTACAGTGCCGAGAATCTCAGCCGCCATCCCGATGCCATCGCCGTGATACAGCAACGGGGGGTGCTGCTGATCGCGATGGGACGTCACCAAGAGGCCGTCACGCTCCTCAGACCGGTCACGGACATGTGGCCGTCCAACCCCAGCCTTGGCAGCACCCTGGCTCTGGCGCTCCATCATCTGGGCCACTCCGAGGACGCGCTCAAGCACATGCCGCTGCCACAATCGGTATCGACGGCCGACAGAAGCTGGGTTCCATGGTACCTGTGTGTGCGCGGCGTCATCCAGGACGCGGCTGGTCGGAGCGATGATGCGACGCGCTCGTTCACTGAGGCAGCACGTATCGCGACTCTTGAAAAACTCCGCTTCCACCTTCGCCTTCGACCAACCATCGCCGATGCGGCTATGCAACGTCTGCAAGGCGTGGGGTTCGCCATCTGAATGGAGATCCTGAGCGGGCGGATGGTCCGGACGGCACCCGACCATCATCCATCCGCCACTGAGGCGGTCCGGACCCGCCCTCCGCGCATTATGAAAAATCTGAATAAAAATTCAAGTATAACGCAATAATCAGTGGAGACTTCACGATGAATCTTATGCCAGTGCAAATACTTTATCATCCTTCTGAGATTGACAAATCCCTGCCGAATTATGTGTATGGTACGGGTTCCTGCTCTACTGTATTCATGGAGCAGGCATCGAAAATCGGTCTTCGTGTAGACGGATTCATACAGACTGATTGCGAAGAAAATAAAGTTTTTTTTGGTAAGAAAGTTTGGAATGTTCGTGATTTTCCAAATACGAACGAAAAAACAAACATAATAATTGCCAGCGACCAATTCCAATATATTGCGTTGGTTATATCGGTTTTCTTTAATAAAAACTCCGTGATTTGGAATGCTTATTATTTCGTGAACACAATAAAACAAATAACATTGCATGAATCTAATTACGCTAATTCTGATGCTTTTTTTAAAAGCATTCAGGAAAAGCGCTGGGATGACTTTGGATATGATAATTCCAAAAAAATAAAATCTGACATCATTGTGATTGGTGATTCATTTTCGTATCATGCTGATTGGTCTAATATGTATCCACATCGTTCTACAATAAATCGGTCTCTCCCTTCTCTATCAACATTTTTGATTGAAGAATATTATAAGCTTGTCAATATAGAGTATTGCGAAATACTTGTCATACATATAGGATTTCCTGATTTGAGAAATCTAATGACGGTGAATCCGTTGCAAATTTACGAGAATGTAAGGAACTTCTGCTCAGCGCGCGCTGCCGAGGGGATGGCTTGCTGCTTGATATCAATTCCGCCTATTACAAAGCGAGAGAAGTCCAGACTTTTCAGTATGTCTTCAGTATTCAATCTAATAGCAGTTGAAATAAACTCTCTATTTGAAGCATTCTCACGCGCCAATGGGCACAAATTTGTAAATTTGTGGAATGACATGGTTGATGAAAAAGGAATAAAAGATGAATTCCTCGCCAATGACATGATACATTACAATAGAATCGGTCAAAATTTTATGGTAAGGCATGTAGCTCAAGCTATTTCCGAATGGCGGCCGCATGATTTCTCCCCGACTGAGACTGCCGAGCCTAAGAGTTGACACATTGGATCCAGGGGTCCGAATCAGGTTCACCCCAAGCTGCCGAAGCTGGCCGCTGTGCTCGACGAGACGTAACTGCTCACGGAGGTGGTCAGGCAGCGAAGATCGGCTGACCGGCG
>NZ_JABFFR010000088.1 GCF_013423485.1 Azospirillum oleiclasticum | reverse complement strand
CGCCGCCCGGTCCAGCCAGAGGGCGGCTCCGGCCGCGTCGCCCAGCGTGGCGGCCAGCCGGCCGGCGAGCGCCGGCTCCGCGGCGGCCTCCGGTCCGGCGGCGAGGTGGCGCCAGCGCCGCACCGCCTCCACCGCGCCACCATCCTCCCGGCACAGGTCGAGCGCCGCCCGGAGCGCCTCGGCGGCACTCATCGGCCGGTGGCCCGGCGGCGGGCCCGGCGGCGGAAAGGAGCGGGCGGGGTGGGAGGCGTCGGCGCGGGCATGGTCGGGAGATCCGGATTCGGAAGAGGGCGCCGGTGGCCGCCAGGGGCCGGGCGCGGGGATCAATAAGGCTGGTAGGACTTTTCCTCGACCAGCTCGGAGCCGAGCAGGTCGTTGAGCCGGCGCTTCACCGCGGCGCGGCGGTCGTTGGCATGGTACACGCCGCGCGCCAGCTCCACGAAGCGCTGGCCGAAATCCTGCCGCCGCTCGCAGTCGCGGATCTCGTCCTCGATGTCCCACAACGCCTCGTTGACGGCGCGCAGTTCGTCCATCATCGCGGCGCTTCCCTCGGGCAGGGCGCCGTGCCGGGCGACCTCGGCGTTCAGCGCGTCCAGCTCGCGTCGCACGTTGGCCCGCTTGGCGGCATCGGCGATGCGGCGGTCCTTGATCTCGAGAATGGTGATCTTGTCCAGCAGTTCGCCCCAGGACACGGGCGCCAGGATCGGCATATCGACGCTTCCCGTCACGATTCGGCCGCCGGTCGCCGGCGGATCCGGCGCCGTCCGGCCGTGGCCGCACGGATAGCGGGCGCGGGCGCCCAAGTCCAGGGACAGCGTGCGGACCCATGGGCGATGGGGGCGGACAACGCAACCGGCAGGGCCGTGACCTTTTTCGGGCCAGGGCCCGGATCCGCCCCCGCCGGCCCGGATCCGCCCCCCTGCAATCCGGCCGGGATCCGGTGTTGCGCGGGTGTCGCCACCCACTCCTCGCCGCTGCCCGCTCAACTTTTTTGCGTTGCTCCCCTTTACCGCTTCCGATAGATAGGGAGTTGGTCGGAGAGGGGTACCTCTCTGCCTTCGCCGTGAGTCTGCCTGAAGCCTTCAAACGAAACATTCATCTGACGAATAGGGGAAAAAATCGATGACGACCCTCACTTTGACCGCAGGCGGGGCTTATACGTTTGGCACTTCTGACGCTTATTCAAGCATTGTCGCATCCACCGGGTCCGAATTCGCGGTCCTCAACACGACCGGCTACACGCTCACCGTCAATCTGCTGGAGACGTTGGTCGGCAATGTCGGCACCGACGTCGTCACCGTCGGCACCTCCGGCGGCACTCTTCTTGTTTCCCTCCTCGAATCCTTGACCGGTAGCGCCGGCACCGACCTGGTGACCCTCGGCAGCTCCGGCAGCACGCTCACCGTGTCGCTCCTTGAGAGCGTGACGGGCGGCGTCGGCACCGACGTCGTGACGCTGGGCACCACCGGCGGCACCATGACCGTGTCGCTTCTCGAGCGCCTGGCCGGCGGCGTCGGCACCGACGCCATCACCATCGGCTCCGCGGGCAGCACGCTGCTCGTGGCGGCCCTGGAGACCCTGGCCGGCGGCGTCGGCACCGACGTGATCACGCTGGGCAGCGTCGGCAACACCATGGCGGTGTCGGCCCTGGAGAGCCTGATCGGCAACGCCGGCACCGACGTGATCTCGTTGGGCAGCGTTGGCAACACCCTGACGGTGTCGCTGCTTGAAACCCTGTTCGGCAACGCCGGCACCGACATCGTCACGCTGGGCAGCTCGGGCAACACCCTGTCGGTCACGGCGATCGAGTCGCTGAT
>NZ_JABFFR010000087.1 GCF_013423485.1 Azospirillum oleiclasticum | reverse complement strand
GCTCGGGCAACACCCTGTCGGTCACGGCGATCGAGTCGCTGATCGGCGGCGCCGGCACCGACGCGGTGACGCTGGGCAACAGCGGCAACACCCTGACGGTGTCGCTCCTCGAATCGCTGGTCGGCGGCACCGGCACCGACATCGTCACCATGGCGTCGGGCGGCGGCACCATCACCGTGTCGCTGATCGAGAGCCTGGCCGGCACCGCCGGCACCGACATCATCACCATCGGCAGCGGCGGCTCCAGCCTGACCGTCTCGCTGGTCGAGAGCCTGGTCGGCGGTGCGGGCACCGACATCGTGACCATCGGCTCCTCGGCCGCCACCCTGACCGTTTCGGCGATCGAGTCGCTGGTCGGCGGCGCCGGCACCGATGTGGTCACCCTGGCGTCGGGCGGCGGCACCATCACCGTGTCGCTGATCGAGAGCCTGGCCGGCACCGCCGGCACCGACATCATCACCATCGGCAGCGCCGGCTCCAGCCTGACCGTCTCGCTGGTCGAGAGCCTGGTCGGCGGTGCGGGCACCGACGCGATCACGCTGGGCAGCGTCGGCAACACGGTCACCGTGACCGGGCTCGAGCAGCTTCTCGGCAACGTCGGCACCGACATCGTCACCCTGGGCAGCTCCGGCAACACGCTCGCGGTCCTGAGCCTTGAGAGCATCGTCGGCGGCGCCGGCACCGACGTGATCACCGTCGGCGCCCTGGGGGGCACCTCGGGCTCGACCATGACCGTGTTGGCGGTCGAGGCGCTGATCGGCAGCGCCGGCACCGACATCATCACGATGGCGTCGGGCGGCGGCACCATCACCGTGTCGCTGATCGAGAGCCTGGCCGGCACCGCCGGCACCGACATCGTCACCATCGGCTCCTCGGCCGCCACTCTGACCGTCTCGCTGGTCGAGAGCCTGGTCGGTGGCGCGGGCACCGACGCGATCACGCTGGCCAGCGGTGGCAACACCGTGTCGGTCACCCTCCTCGAGTCGCTGACCGGCGGTGCGGGCACCGACCAGATCACGCTGGGCAGCGTCGGCAGCACCATGACGGTCGCGGCGCTCGAGGTGCTGGTCGGCGGTGCGGGCACCGACAGCATCACGCTGGGCACCAGCGGCAACACGGTTCTGCTGCGCGGCCTCGAGAGCCTGACGGGTGCTGCGGGCACCGACGCGATCACCATCGGCGACACCGGCACCACCATGCCGGTGGGCCTGCTGGAGACGCTGACGGGTGGTGCCGGGTCCGACGTGATCACCATCGGTGCCGCGGGCAGCACGATGACCGTGTCGGCGGTGGAGAGCCTGACCGGCGGTGCGGGCACCGACGTCGTGACCATGAGCTCGTCGGGCAACACCATCGCGGTGAGCCTGCTGGAGACGCTGACGGGTGGTGCCGGGTCCGACGTGGTGACCATCGGCGCCGCGGGCAGCACGATGACCGTGTCGGCCCTGGAGAGCCTGGTGGGTGGCGCCGGCACCGACGCGATCACGCTGGGTTCGGCGGGCAGCACGCTGAGCGTGCGGAACCTCGAGACCATCACCGGCGGTGCGGGCACCGACGTGGTGACGCTGGGCTCGGCCGGCAACTCGGTCCTGGTCTCCACGCTGGAGATCCTGGTCGGCGGCATCGGCACCGACATCATCTCGCTGGGCACCAGCGGCAACACCACGACCGTGCGCGGTCTGGAGAGCCTGACGGGTGCCGCGGGCACCGACGCGATCACCATCGGCGACACCGGCACCACCATGACGGTGAGCCTGCTGGAGACGCTGACGGGCGGGTCCGGCACCGACGTGATCACCATCGGCGCCGGGGGCGGCACGATGATGATCTCGGCCCTGGAGAGCCTGACCGGCAGCGCCGGCACCGATGCGATCACGCTGGGTTCGTCCGGCAACTCGGTCACCGTGACGCTGCTGGAGACCATCACCGGCGGTGCGGGCAGCGACGTGGTGACGCTCGGCGCGGGCGGCAGCACGGTTCTGGCTTCGGCGCTCGAAATCCTGATCGGCGGCTCCGGCTCCGACCAGGTGACGCTCGGCACCAGTGGCAACACCATGCTGCTGCGCGGCCTCGAGATCCTGACCGGCAATGCCGGCACCGACATCATCACGGTGGGCGACACCGGCACGACGATGACGGTGAGCCTGCTGGAGACGCTGACCGGCGGTTCGGGCACCGACGTGATCACCATCGGCGCCGCGGGCTCCACCATGACGGTGTCCGCCCTGGAGACCCTGACCGGCGGCGCGGGCACCGATGCCATCACCCTGAGCAGCGCCGGTGCCACCCTGACGGTGGACCTGCTGGAGACGCTGACGGGTGGTGCCGGTTCCGAGGTGGTGACCATCGGCGCCTCGGGCAGCACGATGACCGTCTCGGCGGTGAATATCCTGGTCGGCGGTGCGGGCACCGACGCCATCACGCTGGGCACCAGCGGCA
>NZ_JABFFR010000086.1 GCF_013423485.1 Azospirillum oleiclasticum | reverse complement strand
CCAGCCAGCCGTCGCCGCGGGCCAGGCGGCGCCGGGCCTCCGCCGCGGTGATGCCGGCCGCGGCGGAGGCCGTCTCCAGCGCGCGGGCCGCCGCGGCCGCCCGCTCCTCGCAACGGCGCGCCGCCTCCTCGCGGGTGGCGATCTCCTGTTCGGCGGCCGACAGGCGCGACGCCGCGTCCTGTCGTTCCACGGTGCGCAGTTCGACGCGGCGGTCCGCCTCGATCCGTTCCGTCTCCAGCTCCGCCCGCACCGCCGCGACGGAGCGTCCACCCAGCAGCCTGCCACGCGCCGTTCCCAGCTCGGCCAGCCGGTCGGCGAGCGCGCCGGCCCGGCGTGCCGCCAGCGCGTCCGCCTGCCGGGCGGCCTCACGCTCCGCCTTGCGGCCGGCGAGCTCCGCGGCGGCCGCCTCGATGGCCGACGCCCGCTCGTCCCGGTCGGATCGGGTGCGGCGGAAGCCCTGCACCCGCGCGGCGCAACGCGTGCGGAAGCCGGCGGCGTCGGCGGCCAGCGCCTCCCGCCAGCCGGGTAGTCCGGCGAAGGGTTTCGCCAGCTCCGCCAGCGCCGCGTCGCGCGTGGCTGTCGCTCGGTCGCGGTCGTTGCCGGCGATCGCCAGCGCGTGACCAGCGGCATCACGGTCGCGCCGCCGCGACTCCAGCGCCGTCGCCGTCGCCGTTAGCGCCGCCTCGGCGCCGCGCAGCGCCGCGTCCGCCCGGTCCAGCCGGGATTGCCGGTCGAGCGCCAGCGCCTCGTCGCGCGCGACCGCCGCCAGCTCCGCCCCGACCACGGCCAGCCGGGCTGTCACGGCGTCGGCTGCACCGTCGCTCCAGGGTTCCGGTGGCAGCCCCTCGTCGGTCGCCGCCGCGACGGTGGTCCAGCGTTCCGCCATTCCGACCCGCTCGGCGGTCAGGATCGCGATCTGCCGGGCGAGCGCCGCGGCGCGGTCGAGCGCCGCCTTGCGCGCCGTCCGCTGCCCGGCCCGCGCCTCGACCCCGGCCGTCCGCTCCGCCCGCAGGGCGGAGACCCGCTCCTCCTGCTCCGCGTCCAGCCGGGCGAGTGCTGCTTCCGCGGCGCTGTCGGCGAAGGGGTGATGGTCGGCGCCGCAGACCGGGCAGGGCTCCCCCTCCCGCAGCTCGGCGCGCAGCGCTTGCACATCCTGGCTGCGGGCGAGGTGCAGCCGGCGCAGCGTCGCCTCCGCCTCGGTGAGGGCCGATTCGGCGCGGGCGACCGCCAGCTCCGCGTCGCGCTCCCCGGTCGCGGCCGTCTCGGCGGCCGCGTGGCAGGCGCCGCGTTCGGCCTCGGCCTCCCGCAGCGCCGCGGTAACGCGCGAGCCCGTGCGGGCCAGTCCGGCCAGATCGGTCAGTGCGTCGCGCCGCCGCGCCAGGGCGTCACGCCGCCGTCCGACCTCGGCGAGCGCCGGGGCCGGCTCCTCCCGGATCGCCTCGGCCGCGGCGGACGCCCCGTCGCGCGCGGTGGTGGCGACGGCGCAGGCGCTTTCCAGATCGGCCAGCGCCGTCTCGTGCTCCGCCACCGCAGCGGTGCAGCGGTGCAGCCGCTCGTCGGCGTCTCGGCCGGTGGTGGTGGCGTCGATGACGCGGGCTAGGCCTGAGTCCCACCGCCCCCACTCCGCGGCGACCGGCTCCAGATCCCGCTCCGCGGCCAGCCGGTCGTCGAGCGCTGCCAGTGCCTTGCGCAGCGCGGCCAGCTCCTGCTCCAGCGCTTCGGCGGCCTGTTCGGCCGCGGCCCTGCGCGCTGCGGCCCCGTCATGCTCGGCCTGGGCCTCGGCCTGTTCGGCGTTGAGGGTGGCGATCTGCCCGTCGAGCGCCAGGGCGCGCTCGATCTCCGGCTCCACCTCGGCCCGCCGGGCGACCGCCCGCTCGAAGGTGCGGCGGGCGTCCGCGTGCGCCTCGCCGGTGACGGCCAGCCGCTGCCGGGCCTGGACCAGCGCCTCGGCGGCGCGGGCGCGGGCGGCTTCCGACTCACGGTGGTCGGCGGCGGTGCGGTCGGCGTCGTCGAGCGGCTGGCGCAGCGGCAATGCGGCGCGGTGCTCCGCCAGCGAGTCGCGGCGTGGCTGCGCGTCGGCGGCCGTGCGTTTCGCGGCCTCGCTCTCGGCCTCCGCGGCGGCGACACCGGCAGCCAGCCGGGCGTCGCGCTCGTGCCAGGCGACGGCGTCGCGGGCCGCCTGCACCGCGGTTTCCAGTGCCGCCACGGCGTCCGCTTGGGCCTGGGCGTCCGCCTCCAGCGCCGCGCGCTTGTCGTCGGGCAGCACGGCGATGGCGCCGCGCCGGGCCTCCAACTCGTCCAGCCCGCGGCGTTCCCGGGCGCAGCGCTCGAAGGCGGCGGCGGAGATGCGGGAGTAGATCTCGGTGCCGGTCAACAGCTCCAGCAGCGCCGAGCGCTCCTTCGCCGGCGCCTTCAGGAAGGTGGCGAAATCGCCCTGCGCCAGCAGGACGGAGCGGCGGAACTGCTCGAAGCTGAGCCCCAGCCGCACCTCGATCTCCGCCAGCACCTCGCCTTTGCGGTCGCCGAAGCGGCGGCTGCCGTCCAGCGAGGTCAGACTCATGCCCTGCGGCTGGAGCAGCCCGCGCGCCCGCTGCCGCGCCCGCCGCACCTCCCAGCGCGCGCGGTAGGCGGCGCCGTCGCGGCCGATGAAGTCGACCTCCGCGAAGCCGTGCCCGGCACCGCGCCGCAGCACGGCGCGCACGTCACTGACCTGGATCTGGTCGCCCTCGCCCTCGCGCGCCGCCGCCACGCCGCGCCCCTTGGGCAGGCGCGGCATGCTGTCGAACAGGGCGAGGCAGAGCGCGTCGAGGATGGTGCTCTTGCCGGCCCCGGTCGGGCCGGTGATGGCGAACAGCCCGGCGCGCGCCAGCGCCCCGTCGGCCAGTTCCACCGCGAAGGGGCCGTCGAGGCTGGCGAGGTTGGCGCCGCGCACCGCGAGGATCCTCATGCCATGTCCTCCAGCAGCTCATGGAAGGCGGCGAGCAGGGCCGGATCGGGCTCGCTCTCGTGGCGGCGGGCGTGGATGCGGCGGAACACGTCCTCGGGCGACAGGTCGGACAGCTCGGCCCGCACCGCGCTCTCAGCCAGCGTACGCCCGTCGCCGGTGGGGCGTACGGTCAGCTTCAGCAGCCGCACCGGGCGCCCGGCCAGCGCCGCCTCAACCTCGTCCCGCAACCCCGGCCGCGGCTCGGGCAGGGCCACCGTCACCTCCAGATAGGGCCAGCGTTCCGGCGGCAGGGCGGGGTCGAGCGGCAGGGCGCGGAGAGCCGCCAGCGCCGCCTCCGGCTCCGCCGCGGCGCCGTTGCCGGGCACCCGTCGGATCTCCACCACCCGCGGCACCCGCAGCGCGCGGCGCTCCACCAGCCGGCCGGCGGCGAACTCCGCCAGCACGACCTGATGCGGGTAAGGCTCCTCGTCCAGCGCCAGCGGGATGGGGGAGCCGCTGTAGCGCACGCCGTCCCGCCCGCCCACCGCCTGCGGCCGGTGCAGGTGGCCGAGCGCCACATAGGCGGCGTCCGCGCAGAAGATGTCGGCGGGCAGGGCGTGCAGGTTGCCGCCGAGGATCTTGCGCTCGCTGAGATCCGACAGCTCGCCGCCGCCCATGTAGCAGTGGCCGGTCAGGATCAGCGCCTCGCCGGGGCGCAGGCGGGCGCGCCCGGCCTCGGCGGCGGCGGCGTAGAGGCGGCGCACCCCCTCGATCAGCGGGTCGCCCTCGGCCTCGTCCACCGCCGGCAGGTCGGCCGGGCGCAGATAGGGGACGACGACGCAGCGGGCGGCGACCGCACCCGTCCTGTCGGTCAGCGCCAGCACCGCGCGCTCGGGGTCGAAGGCGCCGGCCCCATCGACGGGAAGCGATCCGACGATCCGCACCCCCATCGCGTCGAGCAGGGGGGAGGGCGCCTCCAGCCGGCTGCCGCTGTCGTGGTTGCCGGCGATGGCGACGATGTCGAGGTCGGGGAGCCGCCCCTTGGCCGCCGCCACGAAGCGGTAGAACTGGGCGAGTGCTGTGATCGGCGGGTTCTGCCCGTCGAACAGGTCGCCGGCGATCACCAGCGCGTCCACCGCGTGCTCCTCCAACCGGTCGAGCAGCCAGTCGAGGAAGTGCTGGTGCTCATGCTCGCGCGACACCCCGTGCAGGGTCTGCCCGAGATGCCAGTCGGCGGTGTGGAGGAGGCGCATGGACGGCCGGGGTCAGCGGGATCGGGAACGGCCCGCACTCTAGCCAGCCGGCCGCACCCCGCGCAACGCGGTGGACCCTCCGCCGCCGGGTTTCAGAAAAATGACGAGGCAGTGAAAAAAGTACTTGCGCGGTTTGGAGTGGTTGGCCTAAAACCCCGTTCACCGACGCGGTGCTGCTGACGAAGCGGCGCGGGTCGGTGCCCCCCGAGACAGGGTAGCGGATTGCGGCGCCGGGAAGCTGGCGCTCCGAAACGCGTCTCCGGACGGGGGG
>NZ_JABFFR010000085.1 GCF_013423485.1 Azospirillum oleiclasticum | reverse complement strand
GACAGGGTAGCGGATTGCGGCGCCGGGAAGCTGGCGCTCCGAAACGCGTCTCCGGACGGGGGGTTTGGGGTGGGAACGCCCCGGGATCTTTGAAAAGTTGATACCGTGTTGTGAGAAGGGATGCGCAGGCGGCGGCTTTGTTGGCCGGGACTGTGGCCTGGTTTCATCGGGGTGGACCCGGGGGAGCAGGGCAAAAGACGGTTCGTGTCTGTGCATCGAGAGTTTC
>NZ_JABFFR010000084.1 GCF_013423485.1 Azospirillum oleiclasticum | reverse complement strand
GCGCGCCGGCTGGCCGGCATGATGGTGGTGATGCTGATCGTCGCGGCGGTCGTGTTCGTGATCGCGCGGGTGGTGCCGGGCGATCCGGCGGCGGTCATGCTGGGATCCTCGGCCACGCCGGACGACGTGGCGGCGCTGCGGGTGCGGCTGGGGCTCGACCAGCCGCTGGCGGCGCAGTTCCTCATCTATCTCGGGCAGATCGCCACGCTCGACCTCGGGGAGTCCATCTTCCTCAACCGGCCGGTGGCGCAGGCGCTGGCCGAGCGGGCCGAGCTGACGGCCTTCCTGACGCTGATGTCGGTGGGCATCGCCGTGCTGATCGGGGTTCCCATCGGCATCCTGTCGGCGGCCAAGCGCGGGCGCTGGCTGGATCAGGCCTCGGTGGGGCTGGCCATGCTGGCGGCCAGCGTGCCGAGCTTCTGGATCGGGCTGACGCTGATCAAGTATCTGGCGGTCGACCACGCGTGGTTCCCGGTCGCCGGCTACGGCCCGCCCGACGCGTCGCTGGCGGAGCGGCTGCGCCATCTGGTGCTGCCGGCGATCGCGCTGGGCATCCCCAACTCCGCGCTGATCCTGCGCTTCACCCGCACCAGCATGCTGGACGTGCTGGGCGACGACTACATCCGCACCGCCCGCGCCAAGGGCTTGGCCCCCGCCGTGGTGATCCTGAAGCACGCGCTGCGCAACGCCATGATCCCCATCCTGACGGTGATCGGCCTGACCGCCGCGGTGATGATCGCCGGGGCCATCGTGACGGAGACCGTGTTCGGCCTGCCCGGTGTCGGCAACCTGATCGTGTCGGCGGTGCTGCGCCGCGATTACCCGGTCATCCAGGGGGCGTTGCTGGTGGTGTCCGGCATCTATGTGCTCATCAACCTGTCGGTCGACCTGCTCTACGCGGTGGTCGACCCGCGCGTCCGCGCCTGACGGACGGGGAGGAACCGCCATGACCAGCGTCGCCGCTCCGCCGCAGGCCGCAGCATCACCGCGCGGCCGTTCGCCCCTGGCGCTACTCCTGCGCCGGCTGTTCCGCCGCCGGCTGGTGGTGGTGGCGGCCGTGGTGCTGGTCGCCATCCTGGCGGTGGCGGCGCTGGCGCCGTGGATCGCGCCGTTCGATCCGATGAAGATGAACATCCTGGGCCGGCTGAAGCCGCCCGGCGGCGTCCACTGGTTCGGCACCGACGAGTTCGGCCGCGACGTGCTGTCGCGCATCATCCAGGGGGCGCGGCTGTCGTTGCTGGTCGGGCTGCTGGTGGTGCTGGTGGCGGTGGCCGCGGGCACGCTGCTGGGGCTGGCGGCCGGCTGGGTGCGGGGACTGGACGGGCCGCTGATGCGCTTCACCGACGCGCTGATGGCCTTCCCCGACATCCTGCTCGCCATCGCCTTCATGGCGGCGCTGGGGCCGTCGCTCTACAACGTCGTGCTGGCGCTGGGCATCGTCTACACCCCGCGCGTCGCCCGCGTGGTGCGCGCCGCGGCGCTGGTGGTGCGCGAGATGCCCTATGTGGAGGCGGCGACGGCGCTGGGCGCCTCCTCCCCCCGCATCGTGTTCGGGCACATCCTGCCCAACCTGATCTCGCCGATCATCGTGCAGGCCACCTTCATCTTCGCCTACGCGATCCTGACGGAGGCGGCGCTGTCCTTCCTCGGCGTCGGCGTGCCGCCGACCACCCCCACCTGGGGCAACATGATCGCCGGCGCCCAGCAGTATTTCCAGCAGGCGGACTGGCTGATGTTGGCCCCCGGCCTCGCCATCGTGCTGACCGTGCTCGCCTTGCAGATCGTCGGCGACGGGCTGCGCGACGCGCTCGACCCCCGGCTCCAGAAGGTGACGTGATGGACACCCCCCGCACCCTGATCCGCGGTGCCCGCCTGATCGACGGCACCGGCGCCCCCTGGTTCCGCGGCGACCTGCTGGTGGAGGATGGCCGCATCGCCGCCGTCGGCGCGCGGCTCGACGCCGCCGGTGCCGAGGTTCTGGACGCGCAGGGCCGCTACCTCGCCCCCGGCTTCATCGACGCCCACGCCCATGACGACCTCGTCTATCTCCGCCAGCCCGGCCGGCCGGAGAAGGTGGCGCAGGGCGTGACCACGGTGGTGGTCGGCAACTGCTCCTTCGGCCTCTACCCGCAGGTGCCGGCCAGCGCCCCGGCGCTGCGCGAGCATTTCGGCAACCTGCTGGGCAGTGTGCGGGAGGAGGAGAGCTTCGCCGACTTCGCCGCCTACCGCGCCGCACTCGACGGGCGTGGCATCGCCATCAACCTCGTCTCGCTGGTCGGTCATGCGGCGCTGCGCCTCGCCGTCATGGGGTGGGAGAACCGCCCGGCCACCGACGCGGAGCGGGAGGCGATGGCGGCCCTGCTCGCCGACCAGCTCCGCCAGGGCGCGCACGGGCTGTCGCTCGGCCTCGTCTACCCACCCAGCGCCTGGGCCGACCGGGCGGAGCTGGTGCGGCTGGCCGAGGTGGTGGCGGAGCATGGCGCCCTGCTGGCCGCCCATGTCCGCTCCTACGAGGGCGGGCTGATCGCCTCGGTTGACGAGTTCCTCGACCTGCTGAAGGCGGGCGGGCCGGCCGGCCTGCTCTCGCACCTCCAGGCCGCCGGGCGGCCCTATTGGGGCAGCCTGCCGCGCGCGGTGGAGCGGCTGGAGACGGCGCGCGGGGAGGGGGTCGACGTCAGCTTCGACATGTACCCGTACCCCGCCGGCTCCAGCACCATCCTGCAACTGCTGCCGCCCTCGGCCCTGGCCGGCGGCATCGACGCGCTGCTCGGCCGCATGGCCGACACCGACGGGCTGGCCGCCCTGCGCCTCGCGGTGGAGGCGGGCGAGGCGCCGGGCGATCCGGGCTGGGAATCCAAGATCCGCCTGATCGGCTGGGAGAATGTCCGCATCGGCGGCGTCGCGCGGGAGGATCTGCGCGGCTGGGAGGGGCTGTCGCTGGCCGAGATCGCCGAAGCCCGCAAGGCCGCCCCCTTCGACACCCTGATGTGGCTGGTCGCCGCCGACCGCGGCCGGACCAACGTGGTGATGTTCCAGTTGAGCGAGGACGATCTGACCGTCGCGCTGACCCACCCCCTGCACATGCTGGGCTCCGACGGGCTGCCGCGGGAGACGGGCAAGCCGCACCCGCGCGCCTTCGGCAGCTTCCCCCGCTACCTCGCCCGCGCCATCCGCGGCGAGGGCGGCTTGCGGCTGGAGGAGGCGGTGCGCCACATGACCGCCGTGCCGGCCCAGCGCTTCGGCCTGGGCACCCGCGGCCTGCTGCGGCCGGGCATGACGGCCGACCTCACCCTCTTCACCGCCGACGTGGCCGACCGCGCGACCTTCCAGGACCCGACGCAGCCGCCGCACGGCATCACCGACGTGCTCGTCGCCGGCGCCTTCGTGCTGCGCGACGCTGCGCCCACGCCGGCGCGGCCGGGCCGAACCCTGATCCGCCAGCAACCCATCGAAGCCTGAGAGGACCTGATGACCAACCGCAAGACGATCTTCGCCGAACACGGGGCGAAGCCCGCGGGCCAGTACAGCCACGCCATCGTGGCCAACGGCTTCGTCTACGTCTCCGGCCAGGGGCCGCACCACCCGCAGACCGGCGAGCTGCCGCCGGACTTCGCCGGCGAGGTGCGCCAGACCCTGCGCAACCTGGAGATCATCCTGAAGGCGGCCGGCACCGACCTCGCCCATGTGGTGAAGGTCAACAGCTACCTGACCGACCTCGACCGCTTCAAGGAATACAACGCCCTCTACACGGAGTTCTTCCCCGACGCGCCGCCGGCCCGCACCACCATCGGCTGCCTGCTGAACGGCATCCAGGTGGAGATCGACTGCATCGCCGTGCTGCCGGAGGCGTAAAGTCCGTGCCTTCCGTCCTGGTCGGGTGAGAGTCCGGCCGGGACGGGCGGAACGGCCCCTTCATGCGGAGCGAACGGATGACCCTCACCGACATCGACACCCCGACCCCGGTCATCGACCTCGACCGCGTCGAGCGCAATCTGGCGCGGATGCAGGCCTATTGCGACACGCACGGGCTGCGTCTGCGCCCGCACATCAAGACGCACAAGCTGCCGCGGCTGGCCCTGCGCCAGCTCGAGCTGGGGGCGGTCGGCATCACCTGCCAGAAGATCGGCGAGGCGATGGTGATGGCGGAGGCCGGCTGCACCGACATCCTGCTGACCTACCCGATCGTCGGCGCGGCCAAGGTGGCGCCGCTGGCGGCGCTGGCCCGCCTGTCGCGGCTGACCGTGGCGCTCGACAACCCGGTGGCGCTCGACACCGTGGCCGCCGCGGCGCGCGAGGCTGGCACGGAGATCGGCGTGCTGGTGGAGTTCGACAGCGGCGACGGGCGCTGCGGCGTGCAGACGCCGGCCGAGGCGCTGGATCTGGCCCGCCGTGCCCACGGCAACGGGCCGCTGGCGTTCCGCGGGCTGATGACCTACCCGCGCGGCCCGCGCACCGTGCCCTTCGTGGCGGAGGCGCGCGCGGCCTTCGGGGCGGCCGGCATCCCCATCGACACCGTGTCGGTCGGCGGCACCCCCGGCTGTTGGGAGACGCACGAGCTGCCGGGCGTCTCCGAGCTGCGCGTCGGCACCTACATCTACCAGGACCGCGCCACGGTGGGGGCGGGGGTCGCGACGCTGGACGACTGCGCCGTGCACGTCCACGCCACGGTGGTCAGCCGACCGACCGCCGACCGCGCGGTGCTGGACGCCGGCTCCAAGACCCTGTCCAGCGACCGAGTGGCGCCGTCGGTGGGGGAGGGCTACGGCCTGATCCTCGATTACCCCGACGCGGTGATCACCCGGCTGAACGAGGAGCACGCGGTGGTCGACCTCTCCGCCTGCGCCGCGCGGCCGGCGATCGGCGAGCGGGTGCGCATCCTGCCCAACCATGTCTGCGTGGTCAGCAACCTGCACGACACCATGACCGTGGTGCAGGGCGGTGCGGTGATCGGCGAGTGGCCGGTCGCGGCGCGCGGCTGCACCCGCTGACCGGCACGAGGACCCTTGTCGATGGAACCCGACGTCACGCTCGCCATCCGCGGCCTGCACACCCACTTCGCCACCGACGGCGGCGTGTCGAAGGCGGTGGAGGGCGTGTCGCTGACGGTGCGGCGGAACCAGACGCTGGCCGTGGTCGGCGAGTCCGGCAGCGGCAAGTCGGTCACCAGCCTGTCGGTGATGCGGCTGATCCAGTCGCCGCCGGGCCGCATCGCCGGTGGCGAGATCCTGTTCCGTGGCCGCGACGGGGCGGTGCGCGACCTCGCCCGGCTCGACGAGCGCGCCATGCGCTCGGTGCGCGGCAACGAGATCGGCATGATCTTCCAGGAGCCGATGACCTCGCTCAACCCCGTCTACACGGTGGGCGACCAGATCGGCGAGACGCTGCGCCGCCACCAGGGGCTCGACCGCCGGGCGGCGCGGGAGGCCGCACTCGCCATGCTGCGCACCGTGGGCATCCCGGCCGCCGACCGGCGCATCGACGAGTACCCGCATCAGATGTCCGGCGGCATGCGCCAGCGGGTGATGATCGCCATGGCGCTGGCCTGCCGGCCGACGCTGCTGATCGCCGACGAGCCGACCACCGCGCT
>NZ_JABFFR010000083.1 GCF_013423485.1 Azospirillum oleiclasticum | reverse complement strand
GCCATAGCTGTGTTTGGTTGATAATGGCGACGTATAATCACGCCCGTTCTATGGCGCGTCCCCATCCTCGGTGCGGACGGCATGGTCCTGGTCAAACCCAAGCCGATCGCCGAGGACGCCGCCGGGCACGGCGCGCTGCTGGCGACCCTGGCGCCACCGGGTGAGGCCCTGGTGGTCATGGAGGCGACCGGGCATTACTGGAAGAACCTGTTCGCCGTGCTGGCGGCCAAGGGCTACGAGGTCGCCCTGATCAATCCGCTGCGCACCCACCGCTTCCAGGGCGAGAGCCTGGAGCGCACCAAGACCGACGCCATCGACGCTCTCGGCCTTGCCCGCTTCGGGCGGAAAAAGAACCCGCCCTCGACCCGGCTGGGCAGCCGGGCCCGCGAGGATCTGCGCGAACTGGTCCGCCACCGCGACCGGCTGCGCCAGGACTTCGACGACCGCGTCCGCCAGCTCCACCGGCTGGTCGATCCCGGCTTCCCGGAGTTCCACCGCTACGTTCGCACCCTCGACAGCATGCTGGCCACCGCCATCCTGGCCGAATATCCCACCGCCGAGGCCGTCGCCAAAGCTACCCCCCGCCGCCTCGCCAAGCTGCGCTACGACGGCCGCCACGCCGTCGGACACGAGCTGGCCGACCAGCTCATCGCCGCCGCCGAACGCTCGGTCGGTCAGCACCACGGCCCCGCCTATCGCGCCCAGGTCCGCGACATCTGCCAGGATCTCAACCTGTGGCGCCGCCGCCTGGCCGAGCGCGATGACGACATCGCCCGCCTGCTCGACGAGCACGAGGTCGGCTCGCTGCTCACCTCCATCGACGGTATCGGCCCCGGCACCGCCGCACGCCTCATCGCCGAACTCGGTGACCCCGCCCGCTTCGACAGCGCCGCCGCCCTGGCCGCCTATGTCGGGGTAGTCCCGGCGCTGCGGCAGCCCGGCAAGCGCCGGCCAACCTGGGCTGGCATCACCCCCATCGGAAACGCCCGCCTGCGAACCGCCTTGTGGATGCCCACACTCACCGCCGTCAGACGCAACCCGTGGCTCAAAGCCTTCTACGACCGCCTGCGAGCCAAGGGAAAGCCGCCAAAGCTGGCCCTCATCGCCGCCATGCGAAAGCTCCTGGTGGCCGTCTACGCCGTCGCCAAGGCCCGAAAGCCCTTCGAGCCAATGCTCCCCACCTGAAAAAACCGCTTGCTCAGCGTGACGGTATCTCATCGGATGGTGCAGATCCGCACCCGGACCCTCGATGGCACTCTGCGCGACACCTTCGCGGCGTGGTACCCAGCGATGGCCGCCAACGACACCACAGCGCCCACCACGGCGAACGCCGCCTGATCACCCAGGGGTTCTGCATGGTCTCCTACCTATTTCTCGTAGGATCAATGTGTTGAGACGCCGATCGACGTCCAACCAGCACGCCGATCCACACTCGTGGGCGATGGCATCTGTTAATTACAAGCCACCCGCTTTATAATAGCCCATAGAACAGAAACGGAGCGGTAGAATGCTATCAATGAATCCAATGGTTGTAATTTACTTTAAGAAAGGCAATCATTTTGAGCAAACAGGTGAAAGCTTCTATTTGTCTGAAACCGGCGGCGTGCTACCAGCCATTGGGGATCTTTTGATCGATCCGGGCGTGACCGTCGGGCAAAGTCGTACAAACCCCAAGAGCCGGATCGTCCGAGAAGTTATATCCCGCTACTTCATTCCTGGTTCTGACCAGAGAACCAGCACACAGCACCCACCGCACATCATTCTGGTGGTCAAGGAGCGTACCGGAAACCCAGACGAGGTAGATATCTTCAGCCTCGGGTGAGACGTTTGTATGATCGTGCGCTGGTGCGTGGTGTGTGATGGGGCCTATATTCTCTTTGGTGAGTTGAAGCCGCCGGCCTACTCCGCTGCGATTGACAGCGGGTCAGAGTCCGTTTGACAACCGGTTCAATGGCAGACTCGCCGGAGTAACAGGCTGGCCATGGCGAGTTGGATCATGCCCTTGGAGACATCGATGCTGGTTTCGTAGTCGCGGACCAGTCGCCTCCAGCGTGTCATCCAGGCGAAGGTCCGCTCGACGACCCATCGCCGCGGCACGACCTTGAAGCCCGGCTCAGTGTCAGTTCGGCGGATCACCTCGACGGTGAAGTCGAGGAAGGTGGCCTTGTCCAGCAGCTTCTTGCGGTCGTAGGCGCTGTCGGCGAAGAGGTGCTTCATCCACGGCCAGCGCTTGCGCATGGCCTCCAGGATGCGCCGGGCCCCGGCGGAGTCGGAGATGTCGGCGGTGGTCAGGTTCACCATCAGCAGGCGCCCGTCGGTGTCCACCGCGATGTGGCGCTTGCGCCCGCTCACCCTCTTGCCGGCATCGTAGCCGCGTTCCTTGGCCGCGGGGGCCTTCACCGACTGGCTGTCCACCACCCCCGCCGTCGGACTGGCCTCCCGGCCGGCCAATTCGCGGTCGATCATCAACACCAGGTCGTGGATCGTTTGGAACAGCAAGCGTCGCAGGAGGCGTTTGAACCACCAGTACACCGTCTGCCACGGCGGGAAATCCTTCGGCAGCAGCCGCCACCCACAGCCGGTCCGCGCCAGGTACCGCAGCGCGTTCAAGACTTCTCGAAGGTCCACAGCCCTCGGACGCCCAGTCCGCGACTGCCTCGGCACCAGCGGTTCTATCAGCGACCATTCCTCGTCGGTCAGGTCCGTCGTGTACCGCTTCGTCTTCTTCTCGATCCTGGCCATCCGGCCGCGCGTCGCCTCGTTCCACATACGAAGCTTGAATCATAACACAGCCTCAACGCATCCGCACCTTCAAGCGCTCCAACGACCCGGCGTTCGCCGCCAAGGTCGAGGACATCGTCGGCCTCTACATGGACCCGCCGTGCCACGCGGTGGTGCTGTCCATCGATGAGAAGAGCCAGATCCAGGCGCTCGACCGCACCCAGCCCGGCCTGCCGCTGAAACCCGGCAAGTGCGGGACGATGACGCACGACTACAAGCGCAACGGCACCACCACGCTGTTCGCCGCGCTGAACACGCTGGACGGCACGGTGGTCGGGCGCTGCATGCCCAAACACACCCACAAGGAGTTCATCAAGTTCCTGAACGCCGTGGAGCGCGCCGTCCCAGTGGGCAAGGTAATCCATGCCATCGTCGACAACTACGCCACCCACAAGCATCCCAAGGTTCTGGAATGGTTGGCCGATCACCCGCGATGGGTCTTCCACTTCACGCCCACCTCAGCCTCCTGGATCAATGCCGTCGAGGGCTTCTTCTCAATCATCACCCGCCGACGCATTCGGCGCGGCGTCTTCAAGTCCGTGGCCGATCTGCAGGACGCCATCACCCGCTACATCCGCGAGCACAACAAGGCATCCAAGCCCTTCGTCTGGACCAAACCCGCCGACACCATCCTCGCCAAGATCGCCCGGCTCCCTGCACCTTCTGAATGAGTCAGTGCACTAGAACCTTCCAGGCCGTCGCCGCGCGGCGATGGCTTTCTGCATCAGAAGCGAGCGGTCACGGAGGCGAATGCCGGACCACCGGGATGTCGAGTACCTCCAGCAGTTCTACGTCGCTTCGTGCCTGGACGACTGCCGTGGTGATGCGATCGAGGGTATCCTCGTCGGCGTCCACGAGCATTTCGTAGACCTCATCCGGCACCTTGTAGGGGACGGCCTGAAGGACCTTCGCGAGCCGCTTGCGCTCGCCGTCCAGCTCCCCCTCCAAGTACACGCCCTTGAAGAAGGGGTTCTCCTTCAGTTCCTGCACCATCGGCATCGGAGCCTCCTTCATCACCGTCTCAGCCAGATTCCTCAGTCCCGACAACACGCCCAGCTTCGCGATGGCGTCGGCTCGCGCATTGCCCTGCAGGCGCCCCAGGCTCCCGACGAGCCGCCTGATCCGCTGTGGATCGCCGCCACCCCGACACAATACGCTCAGAACGTTGTCGTCGAAACTGCTCGATTCAAGGAACGTATCTGGGTCCATGTCCCGGATGTCCCGGAGCTCGCACTCGAACTGTAGAGGGTTGTCGTCCACCTTCATGGACCAGCCCGCGATGTCCTCGTCGCCGACGAACAGGACCACTTGGTACAGCGGGCTGGTCGCGTCGATCTGCTGTCGGATGAGCCGACGGTAGTTCACCATGCGCCAGGCCATATCGGCCTCGCGGGTCGACTGGAACTCCACGTGCAGGAGAGCGTCGCCTCGAAGGCGCGCCACCAGGTCGGCGCGTCGGCCCTCGACCTCGGCGAAGTCGCCGTTCAGGCGCTCGACCACCGCTGCCTGAATCCCCAGCTGCCCGAGCAGGACGGACGAATGCCAAGTCAACCTCTTGAGCGGCTCGTCGAACCTGCGACGGAGATCTTCCGTCTTGGAGGCGGTGCCTGCGGGTTTCGACCTCTTCTTGGGCTTGGCTCTCGTCATCGGTGCTCTCGGTTACGGGCGCGATCATCCGAGGTCTGACCGTGCCGCGCAAGGGGCGATCTTCTCCGATCACGGCCCTGGCGCAGTCGGCTCCTCGCGTTGGCCTGATCGTGACGTCACGCGTCGGGAGAGCCGGGCCGATCCGGCGTCACAAAACGCGCCCTGCGCCAGCACACCCGGACCATCCGCCGGGACCGCCGCGCCGACCCCGATCACCGGGTCCACGCCGGCCACCGACGAGCCCCCACGGAAGGGGTTCCGCGAGCCTTCGCCGACCCGGCAAGAGGGTCGCCCGGACCCCTGCCCGCCAAGTCGTCCAAGGGCGTCCCGAGGGACGAACGGAGAGGGGCGGCAACGTGCCTCCGGCGCGTCGGACGGGGCCTCGGTCCCCCCCGACGGAAAGCACCTGGAACGGCGTCCGGCGCGTGGTGTCCGCGGGTGTCAGCGGTCGGGGAAATGCCCGACGAGGAGTGGCCAGCGCTGATGGAGCTGGGCACGCTTGCGCGCGCTCAGATTCGCCTCGGCCCAGACCAGCGCGGCCACCAGCTCGTCGTGCTCGCGACGCCGGCGCGTGCGCGCGTCCTTCTGGCGCTCGGCGGGGGTGCGGGGCGGCGGCTTCGTGAACGCTGCCGGCCCGTAGAGATCCAGAGCCATCCGCCTGACCCGCTCGGGCGAGGCATCGGCGACGCTCCGCACGCAGCGGATCGACACCCAGCCGCGGTGCTGCATCTCGACGTCGATGGCGCACTGCAGCCAGACGTCCGAACGCTTGTCGATCTCCATGGCGCCCCTCCTTTCAGCCGCGCGGCCTTGGCGCGGTGGCGTGGTCTGCTGGGCAGGGTGTTCCGCGCCGGCCGGACCCGGCGCGCACCCCGCCGCCGCAGTCGCCATCCGGCCGCTCGTGGTGGCCCGCCGGCGCGGCCCGAATGTCTCCCCGCACGAAGCCCACGCGGCCACACGGTCGCGGCGCTCCGCGCGCGCCCCACCGGAGCGCCGGCGTGGTCCGGTGGGAGCACGCAGCGCGCCGTGCCGGTGGTCATGATCCCTGCCCGGTGCCGGGCGGCGGCGTGGTGCGGTCGATGACCGTCAGTTCGACGCCCAGCCAGCGGGCGACGTCCTCGGTGGTGGCGCGCGGCAGGCGCGACCCCCGCAGGTCCCGCGCGAGCCAGCGGGCCAGCGCGTGCGGCGACCAGCCCCGGGCATGGGCGTCGCGCAGCGCCTGGAGGAGCGCCGGGTGGTCATCGATCCACTCCGTGCCCGGGGATTCGTGATGGTCTGTGCGGCGCGGTGCGTGCGGTGGCGGCATGCGGGCGAAAGCAAGGTTGAACATCACTGATGATAACGTCATATTCAGCGGTGTCAACGTGACAAGAAGGAAAATAGTCCCGTTTAACCGGGTCTAATCAACCCATGGTCATTGGGACGGTCATCCTATCGCCCCCGGTGCACGTCACCCCCGGGGCCCATGCACGGAGAAGCGGATGTCACAGCGGCGCAGCCGTGGGCTCTTCGAGGAGCCGGAGTGGATCCCGGGCCACCTGGCGGAGACCGACGAGGTCACGGACCTGCTGCGCCGGATGCGCGCGCTGAACCGCTTCGCCGCCCTCAGCCGCGTCCGCCGCACCGCCGCCGACCGCCAGCGCGTGGCCCGGGCCGCCGCCCGCCTGCGCGCCCTT
>NZ_JABFFR010000082.1 GCF_013423485.1 Azospirillum oleiclasticum | reverse complement strand
GTGTAGCGCGCCAACTGGTTTGACACATTCGGACAGATGGTTTGACACCGGTTGAAGCGGGTTTCAAGGCGCGATGAAGGGGGCTTCACCCTACAGCGTCCAGCTCTTGGTTTCGATGACGTTGGAGGACAGCGACCACGCGATCTCCATCGCGGTGAGCAGCGTCGTCCAGGTGGCGCCATCGGGGCTGACGCGGACGGTCAGGTTGCGGGGCGGAGTGCCGTCGATCAGCACCGGCGTCGACAGCATGGACGTAACGGAGACGGCTGTCGGGCGGGGGAGCACGCGCCCGCCGAGGTCGAGGGTGAGCGTGCCGCCGGTCACGTAGGGCGCGGCCCAGCGGCTGGCGGATGAGACCGCGCCGAACGCCCGCCACGCGTTGGTGCCGTCCACATCCGCCGTCGCCGCCATCGGCGACGGCGATGAAGGGCCGGTCATCGCCCGCCACGGGTACGGGGTCCCAGCAGCGGTCAGGCGGAGCCCGAGCAGCACGATCGGAGCGTTATAGAAATTGCCGCCCACCGTCGCCTGGATATAGCGGTACGGGCGGCTCGCCCCGCACATTACGGGCAACATGATTCAGCCCCCCACCGACAGGAACATCGGCCCGGCGGCGATGTGGGTGCCCCCGTCGCGCGTCGCGAAAACGAGCCAAGTGGCCGCCGTGCCCGCGGCCAGCGGCGGCGGCGCCCCGCCGTCCCAGGTCACCGCCGCCGGCCAGGTGATGGTGTGGTCGCCGCCGCCTGCGATCTCCACCAGCCACAGCGCGCTGCCGGTGGCGGGCAGGCCGCTGAAGGTCACCGCGCAGTCGCCGGCCGCCGCGAACCGGGTGTGCACGGCCGCCGCGAAGCTGACGGCGACGGCACCGGTCTTCGACCCGAGATCCACGAACGCGGCGGCGAGGCCGCGGTATGTACCTTCGGTGCCGGTGCCGCCGGCCTGCATGGCGCCGGCGACGCGCTCGACATGGCCCGGCCCCATGAGGCCGGCCTTCTTGCCGGCAGCGACGGGAAGTCTCATGCGAAGGTCCTCCGCGGGTTGGTGGGGTGGATGATGAAGGGCTCGCAGGCCGCCATGATCGCGTCATGCTCGGGATGGGCGCCGTCCACGCGCAGATTGGCGTGCCAGCGGCCATCGACCTCCGCCGGGGCCAGCTCCTCGCCGGTCACCGGATCGACCGCCGGCGGCGTCAGCACCAGCGGTCCGATCGGGTCGAGCGCGTGGTGGTGGCCGGCCGTGAGCCAGCCGGGGGCGCCCTGCTGGTCGGTGCCGCGCAGCCAGGGCAGGGCCGCGGCCAGGGTCGCCTCGTCGGCGGCGCGGAGGTGGATGGTGTCGCACATCGGTATCAGCCTTGCGTGAGGAGTTGCAGGGTCGCATCGGGGACGCGGCGCGGGAGTAGCGTCACCCGCTCGATCCAGCCGTTCAGCTCCGAGCCGCCGCCGCCGCGGGACCCGACGGCCAGCGTGGTGACACCCGTCGTGGTCACGACGCTGGCGTCGGTCACCGGCGCGGAGCCATCGACCGACGCCGCCGCGTTGTTGGCCGCCCACGCCAGGGCCGCGCGGTGGCGCTGGCCGTAGGCCGGGGCGGCTTGCACGCTGAAACTGATGGCGCCGGCCTCCTGCACCTGTGCGTAGAGCAGTCCGTCATTCCAGTACCAGAGCGCCGTGTAATCGGCGGCGCCGTCCGTCAGCGCCGCCACACCGCGGATGGTCTGCGCACTGGCGGCGGCGACGGACCACGCCACGACGAGCGTGCCCTCCGTTGCGGACCACCAGCCAGCGGTGGGCAGGGCGCAGACGTCCGCCGCCCTGGTGACGGTGCCGCCCGCCGTGGCAATGTAGCTGGTGGGTGCGCCGCCGGCCTCCAACTGCGCGCCCCACAGGTAGAGGCCGCTGGTGCCGTCGCCGGTGTAGCCGATGGCCTCGCCGCTGGCACTGTTGCCCAGCATGAGGAGCACGAGGCCGCTGGTGGCGGTGGCGGTGGCCGTGATCCAGCACCGGAAGACGCCGCCGCCGACAGGCTCGATGCCGTAGGAGGTGGGGGAGCCGGTGATGGCCTGGACGGTGCCGGTGGCGAGGTTGACGGTGACGCGCGGCGCCGTGGACCAGCCGCCGCCCGACGTCTCCAGCTTCAGCACGCTGCGCTCGCCCGCCCGGGCGTAGCAGGAGAAGCTGTAGACCTGACCGGACACCAGCGAGACGGACTGTGACATCCGGTGCAGACCGTTGGCGGCGCTCTCCACCAGCTTGTCCATGGCCGTGCCGCCATCCGGCGCGGCTGCGGCGTTGGCGGTGACCGTCACCTCCGCCTTCGACCACGCAGCGGCGTCGAACTCCTGCGACCGCAGCAGCAGGTTGGTTGCCGCCCCCTCGATCAGCAGGCCGCGGCACCGGCCGGTGACCGGGTGGTGGTCGAACCGCGGCACCCCGGCCGCCGCGGTGCGCAGCACGCCGGCCGCGTCCCAATACGTCGCGGTTCCGAGCCGGCTGAACACCCCCGCCGGCAGCGCCATGGCGTCCGTCAGCACGAGGTCGAGCACGGACGGGATGCCGGCGATCTCGTCGGGCTCCAATGGATAAGCCGCGGTGACCGCTGTCCCGGCTGCGGCCTCGGCCGCCAGCTTGGCAGCCAGCACGGCGGCGCGGTCGGACGCCACCACCCCGGCCGCCGCCGTGGCCGTCGTCGCCGCCTCGCCCGCAGCCGCGGCCTGTTCTCCGGTCCATTGCGTCATGCCGCCGACCGCGGCCAGCAGCGGCTCGATGTTGACGGCCAGCCCGTTGGTGAGGCCGTCCTCGCTCTCGTCCAGCCCGCCGGGGTTGCCGGACGTGGCGTAGGCGTCGGCGTTCCAGTAGCCGGCGCGGGCGCGGTCGATGGCCGTCGTCGGCCGGTCCATGCTCATCCGATCACCTCCAGCAGTTTCACGTCGGCGCTCCAGTCCTGCTCGTTGTCTTGGGCGACCTCGATGCCGCCGTCCGCCAGGGTGGCGGGCCAGGTGCGGCGCCAGAGGTGGCGCTGGTCGGACGTGTCCTCGATCATCATCAGCACGCCCGAGCGGTCGAGCCGCTGGCCGGCGTCGGCCAGGACCATCGCCTCGTCCTCGGTGAGCACGGACAGCTTGAAGCTCTTGGTGCGGCCGGACGGGCGGCCGTCCACCAGCCGCCGGCCGCCCGGTGCCTCGTCGAAGGGGCTGCGCGAGGGGGCGCCGAGGCGCAGGCCGAAGTCGTGCGGCCAGGCCGGGATGAACGCCTGCCCGACGAACAGCATGCCCAGATCCAGCGGGTCGCCGTGGTTGTCGATCTCGATCCGCGCCGCCGCACAGCGCGGGCTGGAAGCCGGGCGGAGCACCAGCATCGGCGTCTTGCCGGCGAGGTCGCGGCTCCTCGGCCGGCCGCGCAGAACGTTCGGGTCGAACAGCTTGCGCTGGCGCAGCCGCAGCGGCGGCGGGTAGCCGGGCAGGAACGCCGCGTCCGCCCCGCCCCGCAGCACCGCACCGGCGCTGCGGTCCACCGGGTCGGCGTACCAGGTCACCCGCAGATCCACGTCGGGCCGCGGCGTGCCGCCGGCCAGCACCAGCGTGTCCCACTTGGTCGGCGCCGGGAACACGATGTCGAACAGCGCCTGGTCGGGCGTGCCGGCGACACAGCGCGCCGTGGTCTCGCGCACCGTGGGCTCCAGCAGGTAATCCAGGTCGCGTTCCCAGATGCCGCCGGACAGCGTCGCCGTGAGCGCCAGATTGTCGAGGAGCAGGGCCGCCGTCATCGCCGCCTCACCCGAACAGCCGCACGCGCATGGTCGTGCGCGACGGCGACGCGTAATGCACACCCATGAGCTGCATGTCGTCGTCGATCCCGTCCGGCGGATAGCTGACGTGCAAGGTGGCGCCCAGCGGCCAGGACAGGGCGGCGGCCGTCATCGGCACCACCAGCGCCAGCGAGCGCCGCGGCTCGCCATCGGCGCGCACCCCCAGCGCCGTCAGCAGCCGGGCGGCCAAGGCCGCCATGGCGGTGGTGGACGTGAGCGCCGTCTGGACCTCGGCGACGCGCGCCGCGTCGCCAAAGCGGTCCTTGGTCGGCTGGTGCCGCGCCACCTCCCGCCGCCATTCCTCGCGCAGCCAGGCGCCGCGGTCGGTCTCGCGCACGTCGGCCGCCTGCCGGTCGCGGGCGAGAACCAGATGGTTGCGGCGGCCCTTCACCGTCACCTCCCACACCGGGGCGGCGAGGTCGGCGTCGTCGATCGCCAGATCCAGCACCATGCCCTCGGTGATGGCGCCGACCGGATCGGTCAGGCCGAGTGCGGCCACCTGCCAGCGCCCGAGCGCGTCGGGCAGCACGGAAGCCCCCGCCGACCGCGCCATCAGCTCCAGCGCCGCCCGGTGGGTGACCGCCCCCGACCACCACGCCCCGACGCCGGCCGCGCTGGTCCAGCCGGTGAGCGTCGCGCCGATCGTGCCGGCGGCGGCGCGGGACAGCAGCCAGCGCACCGCGTCCGGTGCCGTGTCGGTGCCGGCCGGCCCCAGCGGGTCGATGCCCAGCTCGCCGCCGAGCGCACCGCCCAGCCGCAGCAGCGAGCGCGCGGCGTCCTCGGCGTATTGGGTGGCGGTCAGCGACAGCCCGTCGAAGGCGGTGCCGCCGGCGTGCGGCACCGCCGACAGCACCGCCGGGCTGCCGCGGTCGTAGAGGGCGGCACCGGCGCGCGCGGCCTCCGCGTGCCACGCCCACGCCCGCCCGGCCTCGTTGACCGCGACGCCCGGCACATGCAGCGGCCGGCCGAGGCAGAGCGGCGCCGTGGCGTCCTTCAGCGCGTCGCCGCCCTCGTAGCCGGTGTGGTCGGTGTTGGTGCCGAGGTACTTCCGGGTGACGACGTCGGTGTCCAGGGCGGCGCGCAGGTCCCAGATCGGCACCGTCATCCGCCCCGCCTGCTGGCCGCCGATGGCGGGCCGCGGCAAGCCGGCGCGGCCGTCCAGCACCGGCGTCATGTCCTGCCACCGCTGCCCCTCGACGCTCCGGCGCACCCGCAGCCGCCCCGGCGCGCAGCCGGCCAGCCACGAATAGGCGCGGTCGCCGTTGAGGATCACCAGCTCCCCCGCACCCACGTCGCCCGCCAGCCGCGACGGGTCGGCCGACAGCCCGACCGCGTAGGACGGCGGCCCGGCGAGGCGCTGGCGCACCGCGGCGTGCGGCCAGTCGGGATCGTCGCCCGGCAGCGGCAGCAAGGGGCCATCGCCCAGCAGGATGGTCTCCACCGTGCCGGAAGGCCGGGTGACGGTCAGTTCGGCCACCGTGACGGTGCGGGCGTCGGTCATCAGCGCCCCCCACCGGCCGCGGCCAGCTTGGCGATGCGATGGTTGGCGACGCGCTGCTCGGCCGCCAGACCCTGCACCGCGGCCTCGACCGCGTCCATGCGGTCGTACAGCCCGGCGATCAGCTCGCCGACGCGCAGCACCGCCGCGGTGACGCCGCCGATCGCGGTCACCACCGGCTGCATGTCCACCGTGACCACCGGCCGTGGCACCGCGGCACCGAGGAGCTGCGCCGGCGTCATGTAACGGGCCGGTCCCGTCGCCTCGACCTCCCACGAGCGTTCGCCGACGACGCGCAGGCCGCCGAGGTGGTCGCCGCCGCGTTCGAAACCGGGAATGCCCCGGCTGCGCGCGACGTCCCGAACGTTCAGCTCGATGTCCGTGTCGGGCAGCGTCGCGGCGTAGTCGTAGAGCGGCCGGTAGGCGCCCAGCGGCAGGCCCGCCAGCACGCGCGCCTTGTCGGCCTCCATGGCGGCCCAGCGCTGGCTGCGGTACGGCTCCGGCAGGCCCAGCGACCCCTGAAAGTCCGCCCAATAGCCGCGCATCCACTCCACGCCGCTCTGGTTCGGCACGGCAGCCGCCGCGGCGATCAGGGCGGCGTTGAGGCGGTCCTGCTGCCCGGTGGTGACGATCCAGCGGTTGTAGGCGGCGTCGTTGATGTCCCCCTGCCAGCCCATGTCGCGGGCGACCGCCGTGAGCTGCGACGCGGACAGCGACTGCCAGGCCGCCCAGGCGGTGGCGGAGCTGCTGTAGGGGGTGGCCGACGCGGTGGACAGCCCGCGGGTCAGCCGCTCGTAATCGGCCTGTTTGCCGGACGAGACCAGGAAGTCGTTCAACGCCTCGGCGTTGTTCGCATCGCCGGTGAAGCCGATCTGGCGCGCCACGCTGCTGCGCGCGGCGCCGGACAGGCCGGCCCAGCCCGCCGCCACGTCGGCCGGCGCGCTGTAGCGCTGGTAGCCGGGCAGGCGCCGGATCAGCTCGGGCAGCGACGCCAAGCCCGGATCGCCTTGTTGCAGGCGGTTCTTGATCTCGTTCAACAGCCCGGCCTGCTGCTGGCCGCCGCCGGCGATGCGCTCCAGCCACGCGACCTGCGCCTCGGCCGTCTCCGCCCGCCGCTCCTCCGCCGACTTGATGGTGAGCGACAGGCCGGCCGTGGCTTCCTGCCCGGCCAGCACCGCGCGGAAGGCGGCGTCGTAGGCGGTGCGGTCGCCGGACAGGGCGTTCTGGCTTTCCAGCCATTTGCGGCCGGCCTCCTGCAACCGCCCGGCCGCCTCCTCCGCCGCCGTCCGGTCGGCGTCGGTGGCGGTGCCGGCCTGGACCTTGCCCGCGAAGGTGGCGACGGTGGCGGCGAGACCCTCGAACTGGCGCCGCGCCTCGTCGCGCAGGGCTTCCGGCCGCAGGTTGGACAGGTTGGCGTCCGTCAGCAGGTTCTGGTTGGCCGCCTTCATGGTGCGCGCCACGCCGTCCCAGGTGGACGCCGCCTGCCGCGCGGCCGAGGCGATTTCGTTCTGGCTGGACGTCAGCTCCGAGGTGGCGGTGGACAGCAGCGACGACCAGCTCTGCGCCAGCCCGGCCTGCGCCTGCGCCGCCTGCTGCGCCGCCGCCTGCGCGGCCGTCTCGGCCGCCGATGCGCCGTCCTGGTAGGCTTGCGTCAGCCACGCCACGCCGGCGTTGTACTGGTCGATGGTGATCCGCCCGCCGGTCAGCTCGGCATCGAGGTCGGCGAGTGCCGCCCGCATCTGCGCGGCGCTGGCGCCGCCGGTGCGGATCGCGTCGAGCACGGGCGTGAAGGTGTCGCGCAGCGCCCCCAGCGGCGCGCCGCCGAGACCCGCGGTCGTGAGTTCGTAATCGAGGTTGCCGCGCCAGTTGGGGTCGATCGCCCGCTCGACAGCCCCCAGCCCGCCGGCGCGCGCCAGCAGCACGGCCTGCGACTGCGCCCAGGCGGTGGTGATGGTCTGCACCATGCCGGCATACTGCTCGCCGCTGATCACGGCGCCGCGCAGCGCGGTGTTGGCGGTGTCGAGCGCGTCGTTGACGGCGGCCAGCGACAGGGTGCCGGCGGTGGCGCCCTGGTCCAGCCGGTCCAGCACCGGCGTCAGCGTCGCCGCCGCCGCGGCGGTCAGGCCGAGCTGGGCGGCGA
>NZ_JABFFR010000081.1 GCF_013423485.1 Azospirillum oleiclasticum | reverse complement strand
GCCGCGCCCTGGCGCTCGATGCCGGCAACCCCGACGCACGGCGCGCGCTGGCCCTGGCGGCGTTGCGCCGGCAGCGCCCGGACACAGCGCTGACGGCCGCCGGCACGGCGCTGGCGCTCGCCCCCGGCGCGGCGGAGGCGGTGGCGACGCTGGGGCTGGTGGAGTTGCTGCGCGGCCGGGCCGAATTGGCCGACCGCCTGTTCCGCCGCGCCGTCGCGGCCAATCCCGGACTGGCCGAGGCGCAGGCCAACCGCGCCGCCCTGCTCGCCCGCACCGGCCGCGAGGCCGAGGCGGCCGAGGCCGCGGCGATCGCCGCCGACCGCAAGCCGCTGCTGCCCGCCCCGCACCATCTGCTGGGCACGCTGCGCGTGCGCGGCGGCCGGCTGGAGGAGGCGGCCGCCTCCTTCGCCCGCGCGCTGGCGGGCGACCCCGGCCATCTCGACGCCCGACTCAACCTGGCCGACACGCTGCGCCGGCTGGGCCGCCCGGCCGAGGCCGCGGCGGCGGCGCGCGACGGGCTGGCGCTGCGGCCGGCCGAGCCGGGGCTGCTCGCCAACCTCGGCGCCGCTTTGCAGGCGCAGGGTCGGGACAGCGCGGCGCTCGCCGCCTACGGCCGGGCGCTGGCGCTGGCACCCGGGCTGGCGGAGGTCGACAACAACATGGGGCTGATGCACCACGCCGCCGGCCGGCCGGTCGCGGCGGCGGAGCATCTGCGCCGTGCGCACGCGGCGCGGCCGGGGGACGTGCGCATCGCCGGCAACCTGACGGCGGCCCTGCTCGACGCCGGGGCCGACGCGGAGGCCGGACGGATCGCCGCCCTGACCGTGCAGGCCAACCCGGACTCGCCCGAGGCGCTGGACGCGCTGGCCCAGGTCTTCGTCCGGCTCGACCGGCTGGACGAGGCGGAGGCGGCGCTGCGCGAGCGGCTGCGCCGCAGCCCCGCCGGACCGGGTCCCTGGGCGCAGGCCGGGGCCCTGCTGCTGCGCGCGGGCGCGCGGGCGCGGGCCCTGCCCTGGCTGCGGCAGGCGCTGCGGCTGACCCCCGCGGAGGCGCCGGGGCGCGGTCGGGTGCTGGCGCTGCTGGGGCAGGCGTTGCGCGACCTTCCGCCGGCGCTGGCCGAGGAGTCCCTGCGCACCGACCTGGCGGCGGCGCTGGAGGATCCGGGGACCGAGAAGCCGCATCTGGTGCGCGCCGCGGCGCTGGTGCTGGCCGGCGGCCCGGCGATGGCACGGCTGGCCGCCGGCGACGGGAATGCCGATGCGGTGGCGGCGGACCTGCGCGCCGGCACGCTCGACCCGCTGGCGCTCGACCCGCTGCTGGCCACCCTGCTGGAGGCGGCGGTGGTGACCGAGCCGGCGCTGGAGCGGGCGCTGACCCGGCTGCGCCGGGCGCTTCTGGACGCGGCGGGGGATGCGGACGCGGCCGCCGCCCTGGCCGGGCGCTGGACCAATCTCGCCTGCGCGCTGGCGCAGCAGTGCTTCCTCAACGAATACGCCTTCGACGAGGCCGACGCCGAGACGGAGGCCGCCGACCGGCTGGGCGGAGCGCTGGCGCGTACGGATGTCGGTGGCGGCGATGGCCGGGCGGAGGCGCTGCGGATCGCGGTGTATGCGTGCTACCGCCCGCTGCACCGCTGGGCCGGGGCGGAGCATACGGCCGTGCGTGCCGCGGCGGCGGACTGGGGGCCGGCGATGGCCCGGCTGGTCGCCCGCCAGATCGCCGAGCCGCGGGAGGAGGCGGCGCTGGCCGCCGCCATGCCGCGGCTGACCGCCATCGAGGACCGCGTCTCGCTCGCCGTACGCGCCCAGTACGAGGAGAGTCCGCACCCGCGCTGGCGGCACGCCGGGCTGCTCGACGAGCCGATGCCGGCCCCCCGCGCCTTGCGCGCGCTCTTTCCCCATCTGGAGCTGGAGCCGGCCGGCTGGGACGCGCCGGCGATCCTGATCGCCGGCTGCGGCACAGGCCGCGAGTCGGTGTGGACCGCCAACCAGTTCCGCGGCGCCCGCGTGGTCGCGGTCGACCTCAGCCTCGCCAGCCTGGCGTACGCGCAGCGGCAGACGCGGCGGCTGGGGCTGGAGGGGATCGCGTACGCGCAGGCCGACCTGTCGCGGCTGGGCGGGCTGGACCGCCGTTTCGACATCGTGCAGAGCGTCGGCGTGCTGCACCACACCGCCGATCCCCTGGGCAACTGGCGGGTGCTGGCCGGGCTGGTGCGGCCGGGCGGGCTGATGAAGATCGGGCTCTACAGCGAGACCGCGCGGCGCACCATCGTGGAGGCGCACGGCTTCATCGCCGAGCGCGGCATCCCCGCCACCCCGGCCGGCATACGGCGCTTCCGGCAGGAGGTTCTGGCACTGCCCGAGGGGCACGCGCTGCGGCGGCTGGTGCAGTCGGTGGATTTCTTCAGCGTCAGCGCCTGCCGCGACCTGGTGTTCCACGTGCACGAGCACCGCATGACGCTGCCGCAGATCGCCGGCTGGATCGCGGAGCTGGGGCTGGAGTTCGTCGGCTTCCAGTTCGACGAGCCGTCGACCGCGGGGCTCTACCGGCGGCGCTTCCCGGAGGATCCGGCGATGACGCGGCTGGACCTGTGGGACCGTTTCGAGGCGGAGCACCCCTTCGCCTTCGGCGGCCTCTACCAGTTCTGGGTCCGCAAGCCCTGAACACACGCACACCCATCCGGGTGCACACGCGTACGGCGATGACGCATACGGACCACCGGAGAGCACGACCATGACCCAGTCCCCCGCAACGGTCGCCGCCACGCTGGCCGCCGGTCGGGCGCACCACGCCGCGGGCCGGCTGGCCGAGGCGGAGGCCGCCTACCGCGCGGTGCTGGGGGCCGTGCCCGGCCAGCCCGACGCCCTGCATCTGATGGGGGTGATCGCGTTGCAGGTCGGCAAGCCCGCCATCGCGGTGGAACTGATCGGCCAGGCCATCCGCGGCAACCCGCGCGCCGCCGGCTTCCAGGCCAACCTCTGCGCCGCGCTGCGCCGGCTGGGCCGGCTGGAGGAGGCGGCGGAGGCCGGGCGGCGGGCGGTGGATCTCGATCCCACCCTGGCCGACGGCTTCCACAACCTCGCCAACGCGCTGGCCGACCTGAACCGGCACGCCGAGGCGGCGGAGGCGCTGAAGGCGCTGCTGGCGTTGCGGCCGCAGCTCACCGACCAGCGGCTGCAGCGCGCCCGCTGCCTGATCCTGGCCGACCGCCCGGCGGACGCGGTGGAGGAGCTGAGGGCCCTGCTCGCCGGCAGCCCGCGCCGCGCCGACGCCTATATCAATATGGGTGTGGCGCTGAAGAAGCTGGGGCGGGTGACGGACGCCATCGCCGCCTACCGCACCGCGCTGGAGATCGCCCCCGCCGACCCCGGCGCGCTCAACAACCTGGGCACCGCGCTGCAGGAGGAGGACCGCTACGAGGAGGCGGCCGACTGCTTCCGTCAGGCGATCGCGGCCAAGCCGGACTCCGGCGACGCCTACGTCAACCTGAGCCTGGCGCTGCGCGCGCTGGGCCGGGTCGATGAGGCGCTGGAGGCGGCGCGGATCGGCGCCGCCCGCAACCCGGAGCAGGGGGAGGCGCGCACCGGGCTGGGCTTCCTGCTGCTGCTGAAGGGCGAGCTGGCGGACGGCTTCCGGGAGTACGAGTGGCGCACGCGCATGGCCGACTTCCCGTCGCCCAAACGCCATTTCTCCATCCCCGCCTGGGACGGCGGCGACTGCGCCGGACGCACCATCCTGGTGCACGACGAGCAGGGGGTGGGCGACGCCATCCAGTTCATCCGCTACGCCCCCCTGCTGAAGGCGCGCGGTGCCAGGGTGGTGGTGGAGTGCAACACCCAACTCACGCGGCTGCTGTCCTCCATGCCGGGGGTGGACGCGGTGATCGGGCGCTTCACCCAGCCGCCGCCGGTCGACGCGTACGTCTCGCTGCTGAGCCTGCCGCACCTGCTGGGCACCACGCTGGAGACCGTGCCGGCCGAGGTCCCCTACCTGTTCGCGGAGCCGGAGCTGGCCGCCCGCTGGGGCGAGCGGCTGGGGCCGCCGCGGGCCTTCCGGGTCGGGCTGGTGTGGGCGGGCAACCCGGAGTTCAAGGACGACCGCAACCGCTCGCCGGGGCTGGCAGCCTTTTGGCCGCTGCTGACCGTGCCGGGGGTGGAGGTGTACGCCCTGCAGAAGGGCAACGGACGGCGCGACCTGGAGACGCTGACCGAACCGCTGCCGCCGGGCTTCACCGACCTCGGCCCGGAGATCGGCAACTTCGCCGACACCGCCGCCGCCATGCGGCACCTCGACCTCGTCATCAGCTCCTGCACCGGCCCCACCCATCTGGCGGGCGCTCTGGGCCGCCCGACCTGGACCGTGCTGCCCACGGCCTGCGACTGGCGCTGGCTCGACCGCGGCGAGACCACCGTCTGGTACCCGACCATGCGGCTGTTCCGGCAGGAGCGGCGCGGCGAGTGGGGGCTGGTGGTGGCGCGCGTGCGCGCCGCGCTGGAGGAGGCCGTGCGCGCGCATGGCACCGGGGGGCGGCCGTGAGCCGCGTCGCCCTGCTGGCCGCCGCCGCCATCCTCGCCACCGGCGGTGCGGCGTGGGCGGACGCACCGTCGCTGGGGCTGCCGGTCGACTGCACGCCGGGCGAGGGCTGCGCGGTGGTGAAGTACATGGACCACGAGCCGGGGCCGGGCATCCGCGACTACGCCTGCGGCACCATGACCGGGGGCGAGAACGACTATCCCGGCACCTCCATCGCCATCCGCGACATGGCCGCGATGCGCAAGGGGGTGGCGGTGCGGGCGGCGGCGGCCGGCACCGTGCTGCGCACCCGCGAGGGCGTGCCGGACACCGGCGTCTACGGGCCGGAGAGCCGGGCGGAGCTGAGCGCCAAGGGCTGCGGCAACGCCGTGGTGCTGGGCCATGGCGAGGGCTGGACCACCGTCTACTGCCACCTGCGCGAGGGCAGCCTGCGGGTGCAGCCGGGCCAGGCCGTGCGGGCCGGGGAGCCGATCGCCCAGGTCGGGCTGTCCGGCCTGACCGAACTGCCGCACCTGCATTTCCAGGTCCGCCACAACGACAAGCCGGTCGACCCCTTCACCGGCGAGGGGCGGGCGCCCGGGTCCTGCGCCGCCGGCGACACGCCGCTGTGGCGGACCGACGTGCTGGCCGCCCTGCCCTATCGTCCGGTGGTGCTGCGGGCGTCCGGCTTCGCCGGCGGCCCGATCGACGCCCGCACCGCGCGCGAGGCGCGCACGTCCCCCAACCGCTTCGGCGCCTGCGCGCCCGCCCTGCACTTCTGGTCGGAGATCATCGGGGTGAAGGCCGGCGACCGGGTCAGCCTGCGGGTGACCGGCCCCGACGGCCGCACGGTCGCGGAGAACACCGGCCGCGTCGACCGCGACTACGCCCAGCTCTTCGTCCAGGCCCAAGCGCCCCGCCGCGGCGCCGACTGGCCGGAGGGGGTGTACCGCGGCACCGTGCAGCTGACCCGCGGCACCGACAGCTTCACCACCAGCACCAGCGGCCGCCCCGAGCCGGGGGGCTGCTGAGCCCGACGGCCTGGCGCAAGCCGGGCCGATCCCCTCGGCATCGGCGGAGAAGCGCCCCCGGCTACTCGTCGCCGTCGAAGTTCAGCATGGACTTGATGGTGTAGTGGCTCTTGCCCTGCGATTCGAAGTAGATGCGCACGAGCAGCTCGGCCAGCAGCCCCATCAGGACGCACATGACGCCGGTGATGAAGCCCAGCGTCACCAGGAGTGGCAGCGGCGTCAGGATGAAGGACACGCCGTGCACCAGCTTCAGGTACACCGCGTACAGCCCCGACACCCCCGCCAGCCCCATGAAGGCCAGCCCGACCAGCCCGAACACATAGATGGGCTTGGTCTCGTACCGCGTCAGGAACTTCACCAGGATCAGGTCGAGCAGCACCTTCACGATGCGCTCCAGCCCGTACTTCGAGCGGCCGAAGCGGCGGGGATGGTGGCGCACCGGCATCTCGGTCAGCTTCGCCCCCTGCCAGTGGGCGTAGATCGGCACGAAGCGGTGCATCTCCCCATAGAGGCGGAAGCCCTGGAGCATCTCCCGCCGGTAGGCCTTCAGCGTGCAGCCGTAGTCGTTGAGGTGCACGCCGGAGATGGCGGAGATCAGCTTGTTGGCGATGCGGCTGGGCAAGGTGCGGCGGGCGAAGGCGTCCTGGCGGTCGCGGCGCCAGCCGGACACCACGTCGTACCCCTCGTCCAGCTTGCGCACCAGCGGGCCGATGTCGTCGGGGTCGTTCTGCAGGTCGCCGTCCATGGGCACGATGACGGCGCCGCGCGCGTGGTCGATGCCGGCCATCATCGCCGCCGTCTGCCCGACGTTGCGGCGGAAATTGATGACCCGCACCCGGCGGTCTGTGCGGGCGACATCCTTCAGCACCCGCTCGGTGCCGTCGGTGGAGCCGTCGTTGATGAAGACGACCTCGAAGGACCGCTCCAGCCGCTCCAGCGCCGGCAGCAGGGCCGCGGCCAGCGGGGCGACGTTCTCCACCTCGTTGAAGACGGGGATGAGGACCGAGATCTGGACGGGCGCCGTGTCGGTCACGGCGGGGTCGGGGTCGTCGATGAGCAGGACCATGCGGGGCGCGTCTCGGGTGTTCGTCCGGCCCGGCCCACGGACGGAAAGCCGCGGCGGGCGGAGCCCGCCTTCATATGCCCCGCCGGTTGCAGGCGGCGCAACGGCAAAAGACGGCGCGGTGCCAAGGGGGTCGCAGCCGCCGCTTTATCATGGGATCATGCCATGATCTCTGGTCATGCCGTCAGGATATGGCATCGCACATCGCGGAGCGTTGCCCAATGTTCACGCGCACAGTTCATGCCATGAAACAGAGCCATGATTTGGTGCCATCCGCGTTGCGGGCAGGCTTGGGGGGCAGGGGGCGGGAAGGGGAGGCCGGCGGATGCCATCGGGCTGGCGTGGATCGGATCGGACGCCCTCACCCACTCCGGCCCCGGGCCCGAGGCGGAACCGGTATGGCGGGTGACCGGCCGGCGGTCGCGCGCCATGTCATGGCTTGATGGCGCGCTGCGCCGCAGATTTCAGAACATGAAATCATGATGTGATTTACGCTCCATCGATCACATCATGAAGCCAGGGCATCATGGCACAAGACCATGCCATTGCGCCGGGCTGGGCCGAGGCGCGCAGGGCAGGCCTCCACCGCGGATCGAAATCATGATTTCATGGCTTCATGCCCTTACCATAGGACAACAAGCCAAGGCATGGCCGGGATTCGAAGGTGTCGGCGGGTTCTGCGGGCCGGTGATGCCCTGCGCGGGGCCCATGATCGGGAAATCTCCGCATATCCTTTCATGATTTATGCGCCAGGCTGTGGCCCGGCGCCCACAGCCTTTCATGATTTCATGCACACATCATGAAACCATGCTTTCATGGTTGCAGGTCATGATCTGTTTTCCTAGCGTGAGCGAAAGCGTGCGCGGGCGCCGTTCCCCGGGCCGCCGGGCGCCCGCCCCTTCCCGATCCTTGCCGTGGAGTGTCCCCATGACCGCCGTCGCCAGCTTCGCCTCCACCAAGGGCGGTGTCGGCAAGACCAGCCTCGTCATGGCGCTGGCGACCGACCTGCGCCGGCGCGGCCGCACCGTGCTGCTGCTGGACTGCGACCCCAACCGCCACCTGACCGAGTGGGTGCGGCGGCGCGACGATTCCGGCATCGCCGCCATCGACGAGATCACCGAGGCGAACGTGCGCCAGACCGTGCAGCAGCACGCGCCCGGCTACGACCACACCCTGATCGACCTCGCCGGCTTCGGCAACCTCACCATGCTCTACGCCTTCTCGGTCAGCGACGTGGTGATCATCCCGACCCAGCAGTCCTACATGGACGTGAAGGAGACCGTGCGCACCTTCAAGGTGGTCGGCGACAGCGTCGGCGTGCTGCGCCACACGCCGGCCTGCGGCGTGGTGGTGGTGCGCACCCAGGCCGCCATCCAGTCGCGCGTCGACCGCCACGCCCGCGACCTGCTGGCCGAGCATGGGGTGCCGGCGCTGAAGACCGAGCTGATCGAACGCTCGCTGCTGAAGGAGATGACCTACACCGGGCGCGGCCCCGGCGAGGCCGACCCCGGATCCAACGCCGACCAGAACGTCCGCGCCCTGACCGAGGAGTTCATCGGCTTCGTCGCCGCCGCCCCGGTCAACCCGCTGGTCGCCCGCGGCGGCGTGCTTCAGGACCTCGCCTCATAGTTTGATTTCATGATCATATTTCATGATATAAAATCAATGCCATTCTTGCCCCGTGAGCCGTCCCCATGACCCGCCCCACAAGTCGCAACGACCGCCGCCCGCCGCTGGGCGGGCTCAGCACCGACGACGACCTCGCCCGCATCCGCGAATACGGCCTGCGCAAGGGCTTCCTGCCCACCGACCCCGGCGACGCGGCGATGGCCCCGGCCCCGCCCGCCCCGGTGGCGGTGCCGGCCCCAATGCCGGTGGCGGTGCCCGCCGCGATGCCGGCTACGGCACCCGCCCCGGTCGCCGCCCCTGTCACCATGGCCGCACCGGTCGCCCCGCCCGTCGCGGCGGCGGCGCCCGCCATCCCGCGCCCGGCCCCCACCAAGCCGTGGCAGGCCATGTTCCCCGACTACCTGATCGAGGAGCTGCGGCTGGCCGCCGCGCGCGAGGGCACGGCGCAGAAGGTGATCGTCATGCGCGCGCTGCGCGCCGCCGGCTTCCGGGTCGACGACATCGACCTGCAGGACCTGCGGCGGCGCTGAGCTGGACGTTGCGCATTCACGCAGGGAAGCACACGGCCTGGATGACGCGGTTGAGCACGGCATCGGGGAGTTTCGCGATCTCCCCGCCCTGCGCTGAGGACAAAGCCGTCATCTGGTTCCAGAACTGACTGCGGGACTGTGAGCGCCGCCGCGCTCCGTTCTGCGCGCTTCCGACACGGGGGACGGGGCGTGGCGATGCGTGAACCATACGCGGCATTGTCGGATAACCTTCCGTACAATCATTGATCCGGCGTAACTGCTCAGGGGGGTGGCCTGTGATGGGT
>NZ_JABFFR010000080.1 GCF_013423485.1 Azospirillum oleiclasticum | reverse complement strand
ACCCCGGCCCTCCCCCATCGTCGACGGGGGAGGAAGAGGAAAAGCCCTCCCCCGCCTCCGGTGGGGGAGGGTTCGGGTGGGGGCACAACGCGTGCGCCCGGACAACAATCCCCCGGAGGACACCCCATGGACAGCGCCGCAAGCGGGCTCCGCTGGCTCGACCGGAACCTCGAGCGCATCCTCATCGTCATCGCCTACGGCACCATGTCCACCATCATCTTCGTGGAGGTGATCCAGCGCTTCGCGTTCCACACGCAGACGCCATGGAGCACGACGATCCCCGTCTATCTCTTCATCTGGATCACCTGGCTGGGCGCCTCCTGGAACGTGCGGCTGCGCTCGCACCTCGCCTTCACCGAGCTGCGCGCGCGCATGCCCTATTGGGCGCAATACGCCTGCGTGAACCTGGACCACATCCTGTGGATCGGCTTCGGGCTGATGGTCATCAACTATTCCGTCGGGATCATCGAGCTTCTCCACATGAACTTCGCCATCGTTCCCGGCACCGATCACGTGATGCAGTGGTGGTTCTATCTGGCCATCCCGGTGGGCTGGTCGCTGCTGATCCTGCGCTGCGTGCAGAACATGGTGGAGGACGCGCGCCGCTTCTGGCGGCAGGAGCCGTTCGTCACCATCGGCGCCATCGCCGCGAACTGAGGAACCGGGCTCCATGGACGCAACGCTCATGATCGGTTCGGTGGCGGTCGCCACCGGCCTCTTCGCCATCGGTGTGCCGGTCTTCCTGGTGATCGCGCTGTGGGTCGTGATGGCCAGCCAGATCATCGGCTTCACGCTGGCCAACATCCCGACCACGCTGTTCGAGGGGCTGAACTTCTTCGGCCTGCTTGCCCTGCCGCTGTTCATCCTGACCGGCGACATGATCAACGCCGCCGGCATCGCCCGGCGCCTGACCGAATTCTCGCAGTCGATGCTGAGCTGGGTGCGCGGCGGGCTGGGCATCTCCACGCTCGGTGCCTGCGGCCTGTTCGCCGCCATCTCCGGCTCCAACGCCGCCACCACGGCGACCATCGGCAAGATCATGTACCCGGAGCTGGTGAAGGAGGGTTACGACCGCGCCTTCGCCGGGGCGACCATCGCGTCCGGCGGCGTGGTCGGCATCATCATCCCGCCCAGCGTGATCTTCATCGTCTACGGCTTCCTGATGAACCTGCCGATCGGCGAGCTGTTCATCGCCGGCTTCGTGCCGGGCGTGATGATGGTGTTCGCCATGCAGCTCGCCTGCTGGTGGATGGCCAGCCGCAACGGCTGGGGCAAGCTGCACGCCTTCGAGATGCGCCGCTTCCTGATCGCCACCGCGCGCTCCTACCTCGGCTTCCTGGCCATCCTGATCGTGCTGTTCGGCATCTACACCGGCATCTTCTCGCCGACCGAGGCGGCGGCGATGACGGTGGGCTTCTGCATGGTCGCCGGGCTGTTCGTGACGCGCGAGATCAAGATCAGGGAAATCCCGGCGGTGCTGACCACATCCGGCCAGATCACCGGCCTGCTGGCGCCGCTGATCGCCATCTCCATCGTCATGCAGCAGGTGCTGTCGCTGCTGGGCGCCGAGCAGGCGATCCGCGACTTCGTGCTCGGCATGGGCAGCCCGGTCGCCATCGTCGCCACCTGCATGTTCATCATCCTGATCGCCGGCACCATCCTGGAAAGCCTGCCGGTGACGGTGATCCTGGCCCCGATCCTGGCGCCCATCGCCGCCCAGGTCGGCGTCGATCCCATCCACTTCTCGGTCATCTTCCTGGTGGGGGCGGCCATCGGCTTCATCACCCCGCCCTATGGGCTGAACCTCTATGTGGCGGCCAGCGTGACGGGGCTTCCCTATCTGTCACTGGTGCGCTACGTGGTTCCGTACTTCCTGTCGCTGATGTTCGTGTGGATCGTCGTGGCCCTCTACCCGCCCTTCTCGCTGTATCTGGTGCAGTTCATGGGTCTGAAGTGATGGGGACGGCGGCGCTCCATGGGTGAGGTGCGCGACACCGGCTCGGCCGCGGAACGGGCGCTCCAGGTGTTGGAGGCCATAGCCACGGCCGGGCGTGCGGTGACCCTCGTCGACCTCGCCAAGTCCCTGGCCCTGCCGAAGCCGACCCTGCACCGGCTGGTGCGGCTGCTGGAGGAGCAGGGCTTCGTCGCGAAGGATCTGGACGGCCGCGCCCTGATGGCGGGCCCGCGCATGGCGGCGATGGCCGTCCGCGTGATCCACAACCGGCTGTCCTGGGCGCCCTGCCGGGCGGCGCTGGAGCGGCTGTCGCGCCGGGTGGACGAGACCTGCAACCTCGTCCAGCTCGACGGCACCGCCATGCGCTACGTCGACCGTGTCGAGACGGCGTGGCCGCTGCGCCTGTCCTTCCAGGTGGGCCAGCAGGTGCCGGTGCACTGCACCGCGACCGGCAAGATCCTGCTGTCGCTCCAGCCGGCGCGGGTGCGCCGGCGCATCATCGGCTCGATCGAACTCGCCGCCCTCACCGAGCGCACCATCACCGATCCCGAGCGGCTTGAATCCGAGCTGGAGCGCATCCGCCGCCTGGGCTACGGCACCGACGATCAGGAGTTCGTGCCCAACATGGTGGCGGTCGCCGTGCCGATCCTGCCGCCGGACGGCCCGCCGGTGGCCGCCGTGTCCATCCACGCCCCCGTCGTCCGCCGCACCCTGCCCGACCTGATCGGCTTCCTGCCCCATCTGCGCGACGCCGCCGCCAGCATCGCGGACGCGGCGTACGGGGACCCGGAGGGGCCGGTGCCCCCGCTCACCCGTGCCCGCGAATGACCTCCAGGAAGGCGTCGGCGTAGAGGTCGAGCTTGCGGGCACCGACGCCGGGCAGGCGGGCGAAGGCGGTGCGGTCGCGGGGGCGCTCGTGCACCATCTCCATCAGCGTGCTGTCGTGGAAGATGACGTAGGGCGGCACCCCCTGCTGGCGGGCCAGCTCGGTGCGCCGGGCGCGCAGCGCGTGCCACAGCGCGTCCTCCTCCGCGCTGAGCGAACCGCGGGCGGCCCCGTGCGACACGCCATCGCCGCCCCCGCCCCCGGAAGAACCGCCACGGCGGAGTGAATCGCGGACGGAGCGGCGCTTCTCCACCACATGGTCGCGGCGGAGCTGCACCGGCTGCTGGCCCTTGATCACCGGCAGCCCGGAGTCGGTCAGGCGGAAGCCGCCATAGCCCTCCATGTCCACGGTCAGGAAGCCGGCGGCCACGAGCTGGCGGTAGATGGACTGCCACTCCTGCTTGGTCCGATCCTTGCCGACACCGAAGGTCTTGATGCGGTCGTGGCCCATGGTCACCACCTTCTCGGTGGCGTTGCCGCGCAGCACGTCGATCAGGTGCCCGGCGCCGTAGCGCTGGCCGGTGCGGTAGACGGCGGCGAGCGCCATCTGGGCGGCGACGCTGGCGTCCCAGGTCTCCACCGGGTCGAGGCAGGTGTCGCAGTTGCCGCAGGGCTCCGGCATCGCCTCGCCGAAATAGTTGAGCAGCACCTGCCGGCGGCAGCGCGACGTCTCGCAGAATCCCAGCAGTGCTTCGAGCTTGCCGCGCTCGACCCGGCGGTGGGTGTCGGCGGCCTCCGACTGCTCCAGCATCTGGCGCAGCGCAACCACGTCGGCCATGCCATAGGTCATCCAGGCGTTGGCCGGCAACCCGTCGCGCCCGGCGCGGCCGGTCTCCTGGTAATAGGCCTCCAGGCTCTTGGGCGGGTCGAGATGGGCGACGAAGCGGACGTTGGGCTTGTCGATGCCCATGCCGAAGGCGACCGTGGCGACCATCACGATGCCTTCGCTCTTGATGAACAGATCCTGGTTGGCCTCGCGCACCTCGGCCGGCAGACCGGCGTGGTAGGGCAGCGCCTCGCGGCCCTGCCCGTTCAGCCACTGCGCCACGTCCTCCACCTTGGCCCGCGACATGCAGTAGATGATGCCGGCGTCCTCCGGGTGGTTCTCGCGCAGGAACTCCAGGAACTGCTGGCGCTCGGACTTCTTGGGCACCACGCGGTAGGTGATGTTGGGCCGGTCGAAGCTGGACAGGAAGACGCGGGCCTGTTCGAGCTGGAGCTTGGCGGCGATCTCCGCGCGGGTCTGGGCGTCGGCCGTGGCGGTCAGCGCGATGCGCGGCACCAACGGGTGCCGTTCGTGCAGGACGGAGAGCTGCAGATACTCGGGGCGGAAGTCGTGCCCCCACTGCGACACGCAATGCGCCTCGTCCAGCGCGAAGAGCGCCAGCGTCGTGCGCTCCAGCAGCCCCAGGAAGCGCTCGGTCACCAGCCGCTCGGGTGCCACATAGACGAGGTCCAGGTCACCGGCGACCATCGCCCGCTCCACCTCCCGTGCCTCGTTCAGGCCGAGGGAGGAGTTAAGGAAGGCGGCGCGCACGCCGAGCTGGCGCAGCGCCGTCACCTGATCGCGCATCAGCGCGATCAGCGGCGACACCACCACGGTCACGCCGTCGCGCACCAGCGCCGGGATCTGGTAGCACAGCGACTTGCCGCCGCCGGTGGGCATCAGCACCAGCGCGTCGCCGCCGGCGACCACATGGTTGATGATGTCCGCCTGCTGGCCGCGGAAGCTGTCGTAGCCGAACACGTCGCGCAGCACGCCGAGCGCGTCGCCGCCCGGCTTCGGCGAAGGGGAGAAGAGGGAATCCACGCCCAATTGTCTACATCTGGTGGCGGATCGGCGCTTTTGCCGAGCCCATGGTGTCGCACGAACGGCGCTTCCGGTGAACCGAAAAACGCGCGCCCGCCACGGCGGACCTTCCGCCGCGGCCGGGCGTTATCCTGGCCATGTTCGACCTGATCATCAAGGCCGTGGAGCAGACCGGCTATCTGGGCGTCGCGCTCCTCATGCTGGCGGAGAACGTGTTCCCGCCGATCCCGTCCGAGGTCATCATGCCGCTGGCCGGCTTCGTGGCCGCGCGCGGCGACCTCGACCCCGTGCTGGTGGTGGTGGCCGGCGTCGTCGGCTCGGTCGCCGGCACCTGGCTGTGGTACTGGGCCGCGGTGAAGCTGGGCCGCGAGCGGCTGAAGCGCTGGACCGAGCGCCACGGCCACTGGCTGACCATCGGGCCGGACGACATCGACCGCGCGTCGGACTGGTTCCGCCGGCATGAAGGGGCCGCCGTCTTCCTCGGCCGCCTGGTGCCCGCCGTGCGCACCCTGATCTCCGTCCCCGCCGGCATCGCCGAGATGCCGCTGCCCCGCTTCCTGCTCTACACCACGCTCGGCACCACCCTGTGGACCACCGCCCTGATGCTCGCCGGCTATCTGCTGGAAGGCCAGTACCACGCGGTGTCGGACTGGGTGAACCCGGTGTCCAACGTGGTGCTGGGCGGCATGGCGGCGTGGTACGTCTACCGCGTCTACAGCCAGTGGCGGGAGCGGGGGTAAACGTCACTCAACCGGCCGGCGTCTTGTCACCCGGATCCAGCCGCGCAAGCTCCTCGACTCTCGACCGGATTTCTGTCGACAGGACACGGATGAAGGTGGCTTCCTCGCCACCTCCCGAGGAAATTTGGGCAGTAGCCCGCAGGAACGCCTCTAGGGCCGCCCTGTGGTCCGCCCTCTTTTCGCTGTCCGGACGCTGGTCGGCGCGGATCGACTCGATGGTCGTCAGGCATTCGAGCGAACGGTCGATCAGCTCCGCGATACGCATCGAGAAGGTGTAGGTGTGGCGGAGATCCTTGTATCGGCACCACCAATCCTTCCAGTCGCGGAACACCAGAATGCGCTCGGGAGAGGGAATCCGGCTCCGGTTCCACAGCCGATGCATTTCCGGCGCGATCCGGAAGGTGATGAAGAGCAGGAAGATCGTCAGCGCGTTCTGCAGCGACCGTGCCTCGATGTGCGCGAGATAGCGGCGCACGATGGGATGGCCGCCGGACACGTCGCCGCCGCCCGGCTCTTCCGACAGTTCGCGCGCACGGTAGGCATCGCCCACCGCCTCCTTGACGTGTCCGGCCGCGGTCCAGATGTCGAGGCGGCGGCGCACCGATTCCAACTCCAGCTTCTTCCAGTCGTTTTCCGGAAGCGCCTGCTTCTCCGTGGTGATCAGGATCAGAAACTGGTCGATCCAGCTCGACATGTGCGCCAGCCGAAGCCGGAAATCGTTGAAGTGCTTCAGCCCCGCCGGCGCCAACTTGTAATCGCCCGCCGGATCGGCCATGCAGCGCTCCGCCGCCTCCGCCATCAGCGCCGCGAAATCCAGATCCCGTTGCGCGCGTGCGAAGTTCTTTATCACGCCGCCCTTGCTGTCGTTGAAGCTGCGCCGTCGCGAGAAGAACTCGTCCATGGCGATGCAGCGTTCGCAATAATGACGAAACAGGAACAGCTCGCGATAGGCGAGATAGCGACGGAGATTGCCCGGATTGTAATTCAATTCCCCGCGGCGCATCTGGCTGGTCACGTGGTGCAGGATGGTCGATGCGATGTTGATGGCGGTTTCGAACTTCCTCCGGCTGGCAAAGGCGAGACAGGCCAGCAGAGTCGCACCCAAGTGGCGCACCACGGCATCGGCCGTGCCGGTGCCGTCGGTCGGCTGGCTAAGATGGTCAATGCTCTCATCGAGCTTATCCAGAACCAGCCCGACGGACAGCTTGATCTCGGTCGGCGTAAACCCTGTATGATCGAAATCACCGGCCGTGATTTCCCGGCTGCGCTCCGCCAAAAAATCGGCGATGGTGTTCGAATACAGGTGAAAGAGGCGCCCGAAGGCCGGATCCACCGGCCTGACGGCGTAGCGCATCTCCGGAATGGGACCGCAGAAGCCGGCCTTGACGGTTGATGGCCGGTCGGCGGTGGCACTTTGCGCCTGGGCGCACCGCTCCGCATCCACATGGAAGTCGAGCAGCCGCACGGCGAAGGTGGCATCGTCCGAAAAGGTCCTTTTTCGCTCGAACGCGATCAAGTCCTTGTTGCGGCTGACCAGATCGCGGATCGTGCTGGCCGAGAACGGATCGTCGCGATCGCGCAGATTACGCGCAAGAATGTCGAAAATGTCGCGGATCGTCTCCCGCAGCACCGCGTCCTCTCCGCCGTCTGCAACCGCATGCGCGACATGGCCGCGCGCCGGGTCGTCGCGGAAGGTCTTGTGGAAGATGGTGGTGAAGGTCCCCTCGCTCTGCTCGCGGCCCTGCTGGACAGTCAGCACATCGCGCAGCAGGGGGATGGCCTGACGCGCGGCAAGCGCCGCCTGATGCAGAAGATGCGCCTCCTCCTCGTCGCGCTCCCCGTCACCGGCAGCGGTGTCGCTCTGGACAGGGTCGATGTCGATGTCGTCCATATAGGGGCGGATCAGGCTTTCGACACGCTGGAGCACATCGCCGATCGCCGCCAGCGCATCGGGCTCGAAGCGGTAGATGTCCGGCATCAGCAACGGGTGCCGCAGAGTAACGTGCAGCCGCCCTTCCGGAAGCGCCGCGATGATGTCATGCAGGGTTGAACTGCGCGAGACTAGCTCGACCCGGGCGTTGATCTGCTGCTCGTGGAAAAAGCAGTTCAGCAGATGGATCTGCGCGAAGGCGTACGCGTCGCGGCGGGCCGCCTGATCGATCATCTGCCGTGAGCGCGCCTGCCGCGGCATGGATGCGGCCATGCGCTCGACAACGTCGCATATCTCACCGTGGATTTTCTGCACGTCGTCGCGATGGGCGAAGTTCTCATAGGCTGACCAGTCGAACTTGATCCCGTGCAGATCCTTCAGTCCGGTGATGAGCGATCGCACACCCGCCTCGGACGACCGTACGAAGGTGTAGTGCCCATCCCGGATGAAGTTGTCGATGGTGCGAAGACTTCTCGTGGCTTCTTGCAGCGCATCCAGCATACCCTCCCGCCAGAGCGGTAGGAATCCCTCCCGAAACTTCTTCCATTCATTCTTCAAGGCACCGTCGCGGTTCCCGAGAAGCCAGGACCGTATCCGCTCCAGATTGTCGATCCTGAAATCTTTGAATTTTTCGGAAAGCAAACCGCGGAGCGCCTCTTCATCAACCCGCTGCTGCCGCAGTATGGCGTTCCGAATGATGGCAACTTCATCCGCGTGGTCATCGAGCAGTAGAAACCGATCGCGACGCCCCTCAAGAAGATGCTGGAGGATCAGGCGATCAAGCGTCTGAAGTTCCGATTCGGAGATCAGATTCGATTCACCCCGACTATGATCCCCTTTTACTTCGGGATTGCCGATTAAGAGCCCGTTGAAGGTGAAGGCGGTGAAATTGGGGCGTGGGTAGGTGATTGCCGCGACGATCTCCGATGTGTCGACCGCCAGGATCTTGATGGGAGGATCCTCCCACTGCGCCCGTTCCACATCGCGCAGGAAGGCATGCAGCGCGTTGCGGAACCGGAAGACCTTGGTGATGCGGCGGCGGCCGGCGGCTGAAAGCCGCGCGGCTGCCTTGGCGATCTCCCTATCGTCGAACAGGGGCGTGGTCATCCCGCGGTATCGCATGCAGCCATCTTCTCCTCATCCGGTTGGTTCTATGCGATCACTGCTTCAAGATAGAGTCCTGATTGCTCTTTCCCCAACGCTGTACCGGATGTAGCCGAGAGAGAACCGCATTCAAACGGATCATCATTTCGGATAATAGTATTCTTGGCAGGGCGCACATCAGCGCCGGTCAGGCCCGCGACGAACAACGGCTTCGCCTTTATCAGGATCGCATCGAGATGATAGGCGAAGCGCAGGCCCGGCATCAGTGTCGAGTCGAATTCGTACAGCGACTCAAAACGGTCGGCACGGGTCCGGTCACCGCCCTTAAGGCGGTTGTCCAGAACCTCCAACAGATTGGTCCGGTTTTCACGGATCGCCGCGGTCAACGCGAAGAAATAGACAGGTGCCCACACCGGCTTCAGATCGGCGAGGTCCGAACGCGTCCACAGAAGGTCGAGCGACCAGTTGCAGAGGCTGCGGAATGGCTCGATGCCACCCCAAGCCTCGGGGCGCACCGGTGTGCGCAACGACTCGCCCTTTGTCGCCCCAAGCATCAACCGGAAGCAGCATTCCAGCGTTTCCCGCAGCGCGACGACCGGCCCGATGTCCTCGGGGATCCGGTCCGTCGCCGTGCCGCGGGCGGGAATCCACGCCTTCAGCACGCGGGCGACTTCCGGCACCGCCTCCACGGTCTTCAGCGCCTCCGCGACCGCCGTCAGCAGATACAGCCCGACGTAGGTGCCGGCACCGCTGTCGAAGGCGCGGAGCGCCCGCACCACGCCATCGCGCGCGATGTCGCGGACGGCATCGTCGAATTCGCCCGCCACCTCGGCGAACATGTCGGAGAACAGCGCGTCGTCGTCGTAGTGGAACCACCCCAGGGCCGGCGCGGGGCTCGGTCCACCGAAGGACGCCGTCAGCCAGTCGCCGAATCTGTCGGGTCCGAGCGTGCGGAGGTGGTTGGCGAACAGCGCTCCCTGGCGGGAGACGGGACGCCGGTCGGCTGTGCGTTCCATGCTGGGTCCGCCACGCGCTGTCATGCCGCAGCCCCTATGGAAGCATGCGGCACGGCGCACAGGCAACCCTTACCAGGATCGTTACCGCACATGTCCGTAGTCCCGTCCATACGGTTGATGAAGACAGTTCGAAGGTCGGCGTAAGGGCTACCCACCCCATGCACCTCCGCCGTGGGCAATCTGGCGGCGATGTCGGCATCGTCAAGGGGACCGACCCAGGGGGCGACCGTGGCGATCCGGGTGCGCAGGGCGCGGTGGTCGTCGTGCGCGGGCGGAATCTCCTCGATGTCCGTGGCCAGCACCACGGCCTCGGGCAGTCCGGCACGACCGGTGCGGTTGTCGGCGGTCGAGCCGAAGGGAAGATGGTCCGAGGCGCTGCAATGACGGTCGGCGTAGCCGGTGCTGATGGCGTGCGGCCGGCGGAGCACCTGGGCGTTGCGCAACCGGAAGAAGCCCAGCGTGAACAGGGTCTCGGGCGCTGCGCGAGGCTTCAATCCGAGAGCCGCGACGAGTTCCCGGAAGAATGCGGTCGCGTCGAGCGTGCCGGACGCCGCCGCGGCACGGCTCAGCCAGTGCAGCAGGTCGTCTGGCCGGGTAAGCCAGCGGATGGCGGGGACCGCCGGCCTCACCGCCGCCGCGATCAGGCCCTTGCCGGCGAGCGCG
>NZ_JABFFR010000008.1 GCF_013423485.1 Azospirillum oleiclasticum | reverse complement strand
ACCCATCACAGGCCACCCCCCTGAGCAGTTACGGCTATGATTTCGCTGACTGCCGGCGCGCCCTGCGCAAGCGCACCATCGCGCGCCGACATCTTTACAGCCTTCCACCGAATCGCCGCCAGTTCCATATGCTGGAAGTCCTTCCAGAGACCATTCTGTCAAATACTCTAATTATCAAGAGACGTATGTGAGCGCCGATCCCATGTTGATACATCGAAAATTTTGAGGGGCTCAGACGTAATGCTGTCTATAAACTCATCATTTCGAGTCATTATTCCATCTCCTATCTCCAACGAAACTCTTTTCATAAAATTGTGAAGGTAACCGCTGAGATCACCGCGCGCTCCGCCTCTTTCGATAAACTGAACAGCAATATGAGAGTAAATTAGGAACCTGACAACATTATCCTCAAGGGACGAGGAAGACAAAATTTCGCGCAGAAACTTAGCAACAGCGAGGTCATTCCTTATATAGGTTCTTCCATAAGCTCTAACTGCCGAAACGTCGTTACTACACTCAAAGGTCACGTCGCACTTAGGTATCCATAGGCCGTTAAGTTGATTGGCACGGTTCGTCCTGTCGGGCATTAGATTGGACAGGACTCGCATTGAGTGAGTTACAAGTGGGTTTCTGAACTGCTTGCACTCTTCTAGTATTTTTTGTACTCGCATCCACCTTCCTGTTGCACTTTGCCACTCTATGTCAACCCTTCTCTGATTTTCTATCACACGAATTAGAACAGGCTCACACTCCTCTTCAACATTCCGTGAAACGATGCTCGTACCAAAATTGCAGAGAAGTGTTCCTTCTGGCATAGCCAAAGAGCGATCTCCGAGTGACTCAATTATTGCGCTTATAGTCGCATTTCCTGCCGTTTCCTTTATCATTTGCTCGCCTGAGCGTATAAGAGCAGAATCCACAGTATAAAATTTTCCCACCATTCTAAGCTCTTGAAATGAAATTGAAGAGCGTCGGCCGGATCGCTCTGTTATAAAAAGCGGAAGCTTTCGGATACTCTCTTTCAGGCAATCCGGACGAATTGCGCCACCACGCTCGTCTCCTGAAAGGACGGCATATATTAGCATCGGCGCGTTACTAATAGCCCACGTTTTTGAGTAATGAGACTGCATCCGCACCAGCTCGTTCGAGACATGATCAACATATAGATCGTACAACGTGCGAAGAAGATCCTCGCGCTCTTGTGTAGCCTCAAGATTTGATCGAGCAACATTCGTTTTAGGCGCGTTTTTCCCCGTTGCGTTTGCAATAGCAGGAACGCCTCTTCCTCTCAATCCAGGAGTTGTGAACTCGACAGCAATGCCCTCGATGCATGTTGATGGTATACCAATCTCATTGTCGAGACCATCGGCTGCTGACACCAACGTCCAGTCCTTAAAATATTCAGACCATCTCACTCCAAACGCAAGTGTAATTCCATTCTTTTCTTTCTGCACGATCCTAATACAACCTTCCCTTTCCTGACCATCAACATCCAACCCTCGCTTCTGAAAAAATTTAGTAAGTGCCGATTTTGGTGAATCATATCCAACAACTTCTGGGTCGCTGCCATCAATAGACAACAAAATTTTACAGCCAGGTATGATGATCCATCTCCGAGCTAGTGCAGCGAAATTCCCAATCTCTGCAGATGCCCGAACTTTCAAACGGAATCTAGTTCCATGTGGAGCCAGTTCTGCTAGTTCGCTCCGATTACCTTTGTCAATGAGCCGGATGAGGTACCGACCATGAACAGAGCGAAGAGCAATTCTCCGCGCATGTTCATCATCGATAGCACACGTGGTTATTTCGACGTTGTCGGAAACCATAAAAGCAGAAAGGACACCGATCCCGAACCTGCTGATAGGCGAAAATTCCGGAAAGTTTTCTTTGAAATCTAGTGATTGGTAGCGTGAAGATCCAGCCTTTAGTAGATGGCGCTCAATAATGTCCTGAGTCATTCCCGTTCCATTATCTGTCACCGATAGAGTTCTATCTTTTGAGCTCCATTCTATCTTTATTAGTCCTTCGAAGCTATGTCCGTCTATGATGCTTTGGAGGCGAACTGCGTCCAGAGAGTTTTGCACAAGCTCCCGAAGCACAACGCTCGTATCGTTATACAGTGTATGGCCAATGAGAAGATCAAGTATTTTCTTGGTATCGATATCAAAATTAAACGTTTTCCTGAGAAAGCCTTCTGCCTCGACTTCGTCTTCACTCACATCAGTCCAGACGAAGCGGTGATGCGGCGAATGCGCGCGTCGACACTTTTCGTTCCATTCCGCGCATTGCCGAAGCTCGGTGCGGACATACTGAAGAAACGATGTCAGTCCAAAAAACCCAACATCTTCGGTGAAGTGAGCATGAATCTCGATCGTGTCTTTAGGCGCAGAATGATCTGGCAGACCGTCCTTATTGCGTCCAACTCGTGGCATGACTCTCTTTACGGCATTCTGCTTTGCCCATTCTCGCTGGCTAATCGGGTCTGTAGGGCTAATTAGCCGGAACAGGATAGAAGGCGTGCGGTCTCGCCTCATGTGGAGAAGATCGACACTCCGAAGAATAAGCGATGCATAATGCACGTTAGCCGTTTCTGAATCCGTTGCTCCATATGCCTGAACTGGCTTATATTTCCTAAAGTTGTCTAGGTCATTAAGGTGGTGACTTTCCGCGATTAGGGCAAGATCTTTTTTTACGGCAAAATCAAGAGGAGAAATAAGTCTCTGAATCTCTTTAACTACGGACCCTGAGTATCCAAGTTCTGCATTATCTTTTCCTTCAATCCACCAGCGTATCCTGGTCGCATGATGGTGTCTGACAAATTCCTGGTACAGAAACCTATCAGCCTCATCCCGGCTCAATTTGTCAACCTTCTCTTTGTAATCTTTTCCATTTGCTCCGGAAAAAAGATGATTATCACAGAATGACAAAAATGATGATTTTCCCCTGTTTTCATACTCTTCTTTTGTTACAAGCATTCCCATATCATGAAAATATATCGATAGAGTAATAAGAAGCCAGTCAGCGTCGCTCATACATGCCTTAGTGTTTTCATCGACGACCCATTCGCTGAGTGACAACATTTCATCGATATGGGAAATGTCGTGCTTAGTATATTGTTCAAATATTCCGTTTTTACCGATCTCTCCGAGTATGTGGGCAACTGAACGCCTAACTTCGCTGAGATTGATTCCGAATGGTTCGAAGTGAGTTGCTGCATGCGCACGTTTCTCGGCAAGGCTATTGAAAGTAGTTTCCACGAGGTTCTCCCTTTTACATAATGCAATGCACAACACTCCTATGATAGCCGCGCGCGCGGTATTTGCAAGCTTCAGGTAACAGGGTTCTTCCTACAGTGAGGACATCGATGTGCGCAGGAATGTGGCGCTCGCACCGGTAGCTTTTTTGCTGAGTCTGGACGTGGCTTGGGACGCATCGCATAGGCGATGCCATCATGCTTACAATACTACTTACATGTTTGCGCTTCACGGCTGCGATGCTTATTATATCAATACGTTACGACACTCATTTGAGAATTTCCCAAGCTTACGACGAGGATTCGATTCCCTTCACCCGCTCCAAGGCATGGTCGCTGGTACGGCATTGATCGATGTGCCGGTGACCAACATCATGACGATCCTGGCTACCATGAAAATCCACCGCTTCGCGCGCTGATGGCGACGTGGCGGCTTCGTGCGCGGAACATGCATCGTGCTTCGGCTGCTGCGCTTGCGGTGCCGCCCAGCAGGTGATGCGCTGGCGGTTCATCGGGGCTACGGTTTCGAGCGGACGAACACCAGCATACGGATGTCGCGGTCCGGCACGAAATCGGTGGTCGTCGCCTCGAAGGTGGTCGGCCCGGTCCTTGTCAGCCCGTTCCAGCAGAGCGACAGGATGTTTTCCGGATCGCCCTTGTCGAGGGTGAGGTGGAAGCGGCCGATGGGACCGCGCCAGTTGCGGGCGGTGGTCAGGATGTACTCGATCTCGGCGGCGCTGAATGGCATGGCTTCGCCGGGATGCCGGAGCTCCACGGCGGTGAGCGCACTGCGGGTCGAGGCGTCGAAGCAGTAGCGGTCGTCGGTGGCGGCCTGCTCGCTGACGAGGCGGCCGACCAGCTTTCGCGCGTGGAGGGTCGAGGGCTTGCCGAGCAGGGCTCTGCCAACGAACGGGCGATAGGCGTGGCGGACACGGACCTCGACGCCGGGCGGGAAGGTCTGGCGCCAGTGGTAGCGGTTGCGCAGCACCCATTGCGGGTTGTTCGTGTCCTCGCCCTCGGCGATCAGGCCACGCGCGCGCAGCCGGTCCAGCGTGGCCGGCGGGATCGCCTTCGCGTCCTCGTCATAACCGGCACGCGACCAGGGAACCAGCCGGTCGAGCGCACCGGACTCCGCAAGTTCGGCGGTGACGTCCCTCCCGGCCAGGAAGGCGCGGCGTTCCAGCGCGGCCGGAACGGGCCGGTCGTCGATCCACAACCGGAATTCCAGGAAGTCGTGCGCGCGGACGGGGAAGGCCCAGTTGGGCGCCGTGCTGCCCAGGGACAGGTCCAGGTCCGGCAGCGGAAAGACCACCAGTGTGTCGATCGGCCGGTCGCTCTCGTTGCGGAAGACATAGGAGACGCGAACCTCGTCGAGCCCGATCCGCAAATCCTCCGACACCATGCGGATGGCGTCGGTGGTCGTGAGCTCGATGCCCGTGGTGCCCTGGAAACCGGTGCTGTCGTTGGCCGCCGCCGGCTGCGCCGGGAGCACAAGCGCCGCCGCGATGGCCGCGCACCGGACCAGGACCGCAACCGCCATGCCACCGCCCCCGCAAGCCCGGATCAACCGGACGTCAGTCTAGCGCAATCCGGCTGTGCGGTCATTCCGCCGCGCAGCGCAGCAGGCGAAGCCGGCGTCCGGCGCTGAGCGTCCGGTGCACGGTCGTCCCGAGCTTGATGTCGCGGACCTGCACCGAAAAGGGAACGCCGATGGCGTCGAGCCGCGCCTCGAACTGCCGAAGCGCGTCCAGAATGTCGGCGACCCGGTCGGAGCCATCCTGGGGATCGTCGGGGATCACGGTGCATGTGATGTCCAGCGGCACGTCCGAACCCTCTTGCCGATGTGCGAGTGTACGGATTCATACGCGAGTATTCACGCCGCGGATCGCACCGACTTTCGCCGTATGTTGCCGGATCAAAGCGCCGGCGTTGCCACCGGCCGGCCGAGGTCGAGCGCATCGGCGAGGCGGGCGAGGAACACCGCCACCTCCCCCGGATCGCGCAGACGCCATTCGGCGGCGGTGGGTGCCGGGCCGTCCATCACGCGGATGCCGGTGCCGCGCCCGGCCAGTGCGCGGAAGGCGTCCTCGTCCGTCTCGTCGTCGCCGATGTAGACAGGACGGACAGCGCCGCCCGCAAGGCCCAGCCTGTCCAGCAGAGACAGCACGGCGCGCCCCTTGTCCCACGGGACGTTCGGCCGCAGCTCGTGGATTTCCTTGCCGCCGGTGACGCGAAGCCCTTCCTCCGCCGCGGCCCGACGGTGCACGGCGTCGGCCACGGCGGGCTTGCTCTGCGGGGCCACCAGCCGGGTGTGGATGGCGATGGCGAAGCGCTTGCGCTCCACCAACGCCCCATCGATGCCGGCGAGGTCCTGGCGCAGTGCCGCTTCCGCCCGGTCGAGCGCGGGACCATGCTCCGCACCGATCTGCACGCGCAGGTCGGGGCCGCGGATGTCGAAGCCATGGCTGCCGGCGTAGACCAGGCCGGGAAGAGCCACCAGCCGCGCCACATCCTCCAGGTCGCGGCCGCTGACCACCGCCACCGGGCAGAGCCCCGCCAGACGCTCGATGCCGGACCGCACCGCAACGTCCAGCACCGCCAGATCCGGCCGTGGCATGATCGGCGTCAGGGTGCCGTCGTAGTCGAGGAACACCGCCGGCTTCCGGCCGGCCAACGACGCCATGAAGGCATCGAACCTGTCAAGGGCCGAGGGCACGGGCGTTGTGGAAGCATCAGCCATGGTGGGGTTCCCTGCACGGTGACGGGCCGGCGCCGGCGCTCTCCTGAGGAAACCAGCGAGCAAGCTGCTCGATCCGGCGGATCCGGTTCCTGTTGCGCAGCAGCAACAGCACCCCCCAAAAAGCTTCGGCCCCCGCCGGGGGCCGAGCCGGCGCGGTTGCAAGACCGCGCGTATCGACTTACATTGTGCAACGCAGCAAGCGATTGCTGCTTCGCCCTTCTTGGGCGTTTCCTCCCTAAACTCAGGCCGCTGCTCTCAGCGGCCTTTTTTCTGCCAGAAAGCCGGAAGGCGGGCAACCCCTTACCGAGGGCATACCCCGTCCGGTCCTTTCGTGCGTTGCCCCGGCACGACGGTGCCAAGACCGCAGGAAGAGGGCTTGCCCACCGGCAGCCGCTGCCCGCATGCTGCGCCCGGCGCAAACCGGAGCGAGGCCGCCAGAGTGCAAGCCCTTGTGAACGCTGACATCTTCACCGGCGACTCGGTGCTGTCCGACGGCGCCGTGGTGATCGATGACGGTCGCATCGCGACCGTGTGCCCGCGCGGCACGCTCGATCCGCGTATCGAATCGCAGGATCTCGGCGGCGGACTGGTGGCGCCAGGGTTCCTCGACCTGCAGGTGAATGGCGGCGGTGGAATCCTGTTCAACGCGTCGCCAACGGTCGAATCGCTCGTGCGAATCGGGGCGGCGCACCGGACGTTCGGCACCACCGGCTGGCTCGCCACCGTCATCACCGACGACGTCGGGGTGCGGCGAAAGGCAGCGGCCGCGGTCCGCGACGCGATGGCGGCGGGCGTGCCCGGCCTGCTCGGCATCCATTTCGAAGGCCCGCACATCAACCCGGAACGCCGCGGCGTGCACGACGCCCGCCACATCGCCCCCCTGGACGCCGCCGCGCTGGATCTCCTGACCGGAACCGGCATCCCCCATGCGCTGGTGACGCTGGCGCCGGAGCGGGTGCCGGCAGCGGCGGTGCGGCGGCTGGCGGCGGCGGGGCTGCGGGTGGCGGCGGGGCACAGCGCCGCCGGTTGGGAGGAGGCGACGGCCGGCTTCGCCGCAGGCATCACCGGCGTGACCCACCTGTACAACGCCATGAGCCCGCTCGGCTCCCGCGAGCCGGGGCTGGTGGGTGCCGCGCTGGCGGAGGACGGCTGCTGGTGCGGCATCATCGTAGACGGCCACCATGTGCACGACGCCGCCGTCCGCATAGCCTGGAAGGCGAAACCACCCGGCCGACTGTTCCTGGTGACCGACGCCATGCCGCCGGTCGGGGCGCCGGCCCCGGCGGCGGGCTTCGCGCTTTATGGCGAGACGATCGGAGTCGCCGACGGCCGCTGTGTCACCGCCGACGGACGGCTGGCCGGCTCGGCGCTCGACATGGCGACCGCGGTGCGCAACGCCGTCCGGCGTGTCGGCATCCCGCTGGAGGAGGCGTTGCGGATGGCGTCGGCCCATCCGGCGGCCTTCATGGGGATGGACGGAACACGCGGGCGGATCGCACCGGGGATGGCCGCCGACCTCGTCCATCTCGACGCGGAGCTGACCGTGCGCGGCAGCTGGATCGGCGGGAAATACGCCTCAGCCTGAACGGAACCGCTCCCCACCCCGGCCGGAGTGTCGTATAGAGGCGCATCGCACGCTTTCGGAGATCCGATCCATGGACATCGCCCTGCTCGCCGCCGCCGTCATCTTCTTCTTCTGGCAGACCATCACGGACTGATGGCCACGGACTGACGGCCCACCGGTGCCGGACGCCGGGTCGCGCCCAGCGGCGCCCCGGTGTCATGCACCGGCCGTCATGCTCCAGCTCTCACGCTCCGGCGCGCGTGTGCGCCGAGGCCACCAGTTGCAGGCTGTCCATGATGGCGCCGATGGCCTCGTGCAGTTCGGCCTGCGCCGCGTTCGACGGGATCAGGGACAAGGCGGATTCCAGCTCCTCCGCCGCCGATTGCAGGCGCCGGCTGGCGCTTTGAAGATGTTGCCGTGCGCTTTCGGTCATGGTCGTGCGCCCCACTCGGTCCCGGTGGGAACATATTATCGTATGCTGCGGGGTTGGCAACCACCGCCGCGACGGTCACGTTGACGCGGGCCACAACCACGCGGCGCCGCGCAGACCGCTGTCCGCGCCATGGCGCGCCCGCGCCAGCCGGGTGCGCGGCTCCCGCTCGATGGTCCACCGTCCCCAGCGGGCGCGCACCCCCTCCACCAGACCGGGAAGGCCGCAGAGCCCGCCGCCGATCACTATGGCGTCGGGGTCGAGCAGGTTGACCACGCCGGCCAGCGCCCGCGCCAGCGCGTCGAAGTAGAGGTCGAGCGTCGTCTGCGCCTGCGCGTCTCCCGCCTCGGCGCGGGCGGCGATGTCGGGCGGCAGCGCTTCCGTTCCCCAGCGCCTGCGATGGATCGATACCAGGCCGGCGCCGCTCAGGACCGTCTCGACGCAGCCGGACTGGCCGCAGGCGCAGGCCAGCGGCGGGCCGTCCACGGCCGGGCTTCGCCAGGGCAGCGGCGTGTGCCCCCATTCGCCCGCCAGCGCGTTGGCGCCGTTCAGGATGCGGCCATCCACCACGATGCCGCCACCGACGCCGGTCCCGAGGATGGCGCCGAACACCACCTCCGCCCCCGCCGCCGCACCGTCGGCGGCTTCCGACAGGACGAAGGCGTTGGCGTCGTTGGCGAGCCGCACCGGCCGGCCGAGCGCCCGCTCCAGCTCCGCGGCGAAGGGGTGCCCGTCGAGCCAGGGCAGGTTCACCGCACGTCGCACGACACCCTGGCGCGCATCCACCACGCCGGGCAGGCACAGCCCGATGCCGGGGGAGCAGCGGCCGACGGCCCCCTCCACCGAATCGATGACGGCGACCACGGCGGCGAGCGTGCCGGCAAGGTCGCGCGGCGTGGCCACGCGGGTTTCCGCATGGAGCGCCCCGTCGTCCTCGAGGGCGGCGGCGGCGATCTTGGTGCCGCCCAGGTCGATGCCGATGCGCATGGAAGGTCGTGTGCGGGGGCCGGTCGGGTGGGTCGGCAGCACCCTATACCGCCCGTCCGTCGCTGCGCCAGCCCTACCGAAGGGGGTGTTTTCACCGAAAGAGAGGGGCGCCATCCCCTCTGCGCCGTCGCAGCCGGGCGCCCGGACACTAGAGTCAGGGGTGAGCCCGTTCCGTTGGCCGAAACGCGCGTGATCATGGACCGCAACGCCGAACACCCGATGCCCGCACCCGTCCGCCACCCGTCCGCCCGTCTCCGCCCGGCGCAGGAGGAGGCCTTCGATGGCCTGTTGCTCGCCATGCTCGCGCGCAAGCGCCTCCTGATCCTGGTGGCGGGCGAGCGCGGGGAGCGCGGGCGCGTGTACCGCGAATTGGCCGACCATGTCGAATCCGACGGCTCGCTGGTGGTGACCGCGACCGCGCGGCCCGGCATGCAGGTCGAGGACATGATCGCCGGCGACGGGGAGGATGTTGATCTGGAGGCCGTGGTCGGCGAGCTGGAGGAGCGGCTCGATCTGGCCGGCGCCGGGCTTCTGGCCGTGGAGGAGGCGCATTGCCTCGACGTCCGGGTGTTGGCCGACCTCGCCGATCTCAGCCTGTCGGAGACGCCGGCCGGGCGCTTCCTCCAGGTGCTGCTGTGCGGCGGTCCGGAGCTGGAGCGCGCGCTCGCCCGCCCCGATCTGGCGGAAGCCGTGCGCGACTACGGCGTGATCTACCGGCTGGGCGACACCGCCGGCTGTTCCACCGTGCCGGCACCCGACCGCCACGGCATTGTGCGCGACGCCGACGAGAAAGGGACCGACGAGGACACGGTGGTGAATCCCGGTCCCGCGACGGTCGTCAACCACCCCGCCGCACCGGCGGCGGCCAACCCCGCCAACGACTGGCTGCGCCAGCGCGCGGCCGTGGCGCCCGCAGCCCGGATGGTGGCGGAGAATGGCGACGGCTACACCGACGACGACCCGGATCTCGACGGTCCGGAAGCCGACCGGCCGGTGGCGAGCCGGCGCGCGGCGGTGGCCGGGGTGGCGGTCGCCGTCGGCGCGCTGGTGGCGGTCGGTGTCGCCGGGGTCGCCCTGAACGCCCAGCGCTCCGGCCCGGAAGGGATCGCCGACGGGTTCCAGCGCGTGTGGACGCAGACGCGGACCTTCGTCAACGACCAGCTCGTGGCGCCGATTCTCGGCACTGCTCCGTCCGGAACGGCATCCGACCAGCCGGTGCCGCAGCGACCGGACCCGCGGGTGGCGGTGTCGGCACCCGCGGCCACCCCCGTCCCGAGCACCGCACCTTCCCGGCCGGAGCCGCGCGTGGAACCGCCGGCCACCGCGGCGACGCCACCGGCCGCGACGGCACCCGCCGCGACACCGCCGGCTTCCCCATCGCCCCAGGCCACCGCGGCGGCGCCCGCAACGCCGTCCTCCCAGCCACCAGCGGCTCCACCGGCGGCTTCGCCCGCGCCCCCTGCCGCGCAGCCGCTGCCCGCGGCCGGTTCCACCGGGGCGCCGCCGGCCGCCGGCTCGGCCGGTGGCACGGCGACGCCACCCGCGCAGGTCGCGGCGCTGCCCCCCGCCACCGCACCGGCCATCACCACACCGAACGCCACCGCACCGAACGCCACCCCCGCGCCGCCGGCCCTGGATGCGGCGGCGCGCCAGCGCATCACGGCGCTGGTGGAAAGCGCCCGCCGGCAGATCGGCGCCAAGCGGCTGACCACCCCGGCCGGCGACAACGCGGCGGAGACGGTGCAGCGCATCCGCGCCATCGACCCGCGGTCGGCGGACGCCGACGCGCTGGTCGCCGAGATCAAGGACACCTACCGCCGCTGGGCCGTGCTGGCCGAGCGCGACCGCAACCTGGCCGACGCCCAGCGCTTCTACGAGCGTGCGCTGTCGGTCGATCCGAACGACCGCGAGCTTCAGGATGCGCTGCGCGCCGCAGGCGGCACCCAGCCGGCGCCGGTCGACACCGCCGCGGTGCCGACCGACCCCGATACGGCATTGGCGTCGCGCGCCTCGGCGCTGGCGGTGCTGGAGCGGCCGGACGCGCTGCGCGGCCTGCTCGGCGCGATGGGTGATCCCGACCGCCGGCTCCCCGACGGCAAGACGCTGCTGATGCTGGCGTCGGAGGCCGGGCTGGCCGATTCCGTCCGCGCGCTGCTGGGCGCCGGTGCCAAGGCCAACGCCCGCTCCGGCGACGGCGCCACCCCCGTGATGTACGCGGCGTGGTACGGGCGTGACGACATCATCGGCCTGCTGGCATCGGCCGGCGCCGACCTCGACGCCCGCAACACCGACGGCAAGACCGCCCTGATGGCCGCGGCGGCACGCGGCAACACCGCGGCGGTGCGCGCGCTGGTCGAGCGGGGTGCGGCGGTGGACGCCGCGGCCAGTCATGGCTGGACCGCGCTGATGTACGCCGCCAACGCCGGCCACGAGCCGGTGGCCCGGCTGCTGGTCGAGCACGGTGCCGACCCCTTCCGCAGCGACGAGCGGGGGAACTCCGCCTACACGCTGGGCGCCCTGCAGGGCCACACCGAAGTGGTCGAGGCGCTGCGGCGGCGCTAGCCCGGCACCCGCGGTTTGCGCGGCGGCGGCGGGACCGGCACGGACGGGCCGGGTGCACCCGGGTCGGCCCGGTGGCGTTGGGCGGGCGGACGCCCCGCCTCTCCGATCGGCACGATGGTCTGCACATTGGGCGCGAAGGCGTCCCGGCACCACCCCTTGGCCTGCGCCTCCTCCAGCGCCGAGCCGTCGAGCTGCCAGCAATCAACGGTCTGCACGGCGCATCCGGCCGGCAACACGGCCAGCAGGGCGGCACCCGCCAGCAGGCCGAACCCCTTCCACGCCCTCGCCGCCATCCGCCCGCCACCGTCGCCGTCCGCAAGACACCCGTGACTATAGCCCTGTGCGGGGGAACACCGCCCCTGCGCAGGAAAGGGCGGAGCGTTCGTCCGTCGTACTGCCTTCGCTTCCTTGCCCACAGCCCTTTCGTCGCCCCCCGGCCGGCATGACCATGCGTCCGACCTTACCGCAAAGAGCGGGGTGATCCACCCCGCGCCGCACGCCGTACCTCCGGTCGGACACACAGGGAAGACAGCCAATGACCGACCCCATCCTGATCCTGGGCGCCGCCGGCGGCATCGGTGCGGCGCTGGCGCGCCTGCTGACGGAGCGCGGCACGCCGGTGGTGCTGGCAGGCCGAACCGAGGCGCCGCTGGCCGAACTGGGCCGCAGCCTCGGCGCCCGGCATGTCGTGCTGGACGCCACCGACCCGGCGAGCCTGGGCGAGGGCGTGCGCCGCGCCGCCGACGGCCGTCCGCTGGGCGGCCTCGCCTACTGCGTCGGCTCCATCGTGCTGAAGCCGCTGGGCTCCGCCACACCGGAGGATTTCGCGCAGGCCTTCGCCCTCAACGTCACCGGGGCGGCGCTGGCGGTGGCGGCGGCGCGCAAGGCGCTGACGGACGGGCACGGCTCGGTGGTGCTGTTCTCCTCCGTCGCCGCCGGGCTGGGCTTCCCCAACCACGCGGTGACGGCCGCGGCCAAGGGTGCCGTGGAGGGGTTGACCCGCGCGCTGGCTGCGGAACTGGCCCCGGCCGTGCGCGTCAACGCCGTAGCCCCCAGCCTGACGCGCACGCCCATGGCGGCCCCGCTGCTGGTCAACCCCGCCATGGCGTCGGCACTGGCCCGCCAGCACGCCATGGCACGTCTGGGCGAGCCGGAGGACGCCGCAGCGGCGGCCGCCTTCCTGCTGTCAACGGAAGCGGGCTGGATCACCGGGCAGGTGATCGGGGTGGACGGTGGCCGGTCGGCGGCGGCCGGCCGCGGCTGACGCCCATGGCGCTGCCGGTGCCCGAGGGTGACGTACAGGGCCGGCGCGTGCTACCACCCGCCATCGCCCCGCGGCTCCCGAGGACGCCCCGACCATGCATCTGAGACTCCTGCTCGCCGGCTTCGTCGGGACGCTGTTCCTGGCCTTCGTGGTGTTCGTCGGCTTCGGATCGGACGATCCGGCGGAGAATCGCGCGAAGGGCTTCCAGGAGGCGTGCGAGGGATCGGCCTTCGTCACCGCCCTGACGGAGGACCCGGCGCGCGTCACCACCGTGTGCTCCTGCATCCTCGGCTGGCATCTGAAGGACATACGGGAGGGGCGCGGCCTGCTGCCCATCGCGCTCTACACGGTGGACGGCCCCGCCGCCGCCAACGGCCTGCCGGAGCGCACGCTGACGACCGACCGGCGGGCGCGGCAATCCTGCACCGCCGGCCGGTCGGCCGGCTGACGGTCGCGGCCCGTCAGCCCTTCTCGCGCGCCCGCAACTGCTCGCGGTAGAAGATGTAGAGCCCGCTGCCGGCGATGATGCAGGCCCCGGCCACCGTGGTCCAGCCGGGCACCTCCCCGAAGAAGGTCGCCCCCGACACCGCCGCCCACACCAGCGTGGCGTACACGAAGGGGGCGATCACCGAGGCGGGTGCGGCGCTGTACGCGCGGATCATGCAGAAATGGCTGATCGCGCCGAGCGCGCCGAGAACCGCCAGCAGCAGCCATCCCGCCAGATCCGGCGACACCCAGACGAAGGGCATCACCGGCAGCCCCAGCACCGTGCCGACCATGCCGGTGTAGAGCAGCGTCGTCATCGCCGGGTCGTGGTGGTGCAGCATGCGGGTGGTGATCATGTACAGCGCGTTGACCAGTGCGCACAGGATCGGCACCAGAACCAGCAGGCTGAGCGACAGCCCGGCCGGGCCGACCACCAGCACCGCCCCGCACAGCGCCACCCCCACGCTGACCCAGCGCCGCCAGCCGACCTTCTCCTTCAGGATCGGGACGGACAGGGCGGTGACCAGCACCGGCGACAGGGTCATCACCGTGATCACCAGCAACAGCGGCAGCCGGCTCAGCGATACGAACATCAGGCTGGTGGCGGTGAACAGCAGCAGCGAGCGCACGATCTGCATCGACCGCCAGCCGGAGTGCAGCAGCACCGGCAAGCGCGGCCCCACCAGCGCGAAGGCGAACAGCGTGTGGAAGGTGAAGCGCGCCCAGGCCACCTCCATCACCGGGTAGATCTGCGTCAGGTACTTCGACAGGCTGTCCATGGTGGTGAACAGCAGCGTCGCCAGCAGCATCCAGGCGATTCCGGCCCTGGCCGACCCACCGCTCGTCACACCCGCGTCCTCCCATCCCCAGCGCGGGCGCCACTGTGGGGACCGCGGCCGGGACGCGCAACGGAAGGCCGCGCATGCCAGTCCTGCGGGTGGGCATCTGTGGAAAAATACGGCCAAGGCCGTCGACCGGGCGGCGGTGCCGCGGCATAGTGGCGCCCGCGAATGGCAGGGCAAACGGACGACCCCATGGACAACCCGACCAGCTTTCTTCGATCCCTCTTCGACGCGGCCGTCGCCGCGGTTTCGGCGGACAGCCGCGTGCCCCCGCACCTGCCGCCCCCGCCCAAGGGCCGCACGGTGGTGGTCGGCGCTGGCAAGGGTGCCGCGGCCATGGCCAAGGCGGTGGAGGATCACTGGGACGGGCCGCTGGAGGGGCTGGTGGTGACCCGCTACGACCACGGCCTGCCCACCACGCGCATCGAGGTGGTGGAGGCGTCCCACCCCACCCCGGACGAGGCGGGGCAGAAGGCCGCCGCGCGCATCCTGGAGCTGGTCAAGGGGTTGTCGACCGACGATCTGCTGCTCTGCCTGATCTCCGGCGGCGGCTCCTCCCTGCTGGCGGCACCCGCCGCCGGGATGACGCTGGACGACAAGCGCGCGGTCACCAAGGCGCTGCTGAAGTGCGGCGCCTCCATCGACGAGATCAACTGCGTGCGCAAGCATCTGTCCGCCGTGAAGGGCGGGCGGCTGGCGGCGGCGACCCCGGCGCGGGTGGTGACGCTGACGGTGTCCGACGTGCCGGGCGACGATCCCTCGGTCATCGCGTCCGGCCCCACCGTGTCCGACCCGACGACGCTGGCCGACGCCCGCGCCGTGCTCGCCAAATACGGGATCGAGCCGTCGCCGGCCGTCGCCGCGGCGCTCGACGACCCGGCCAACGAGACGCCCAAGCCCGGCGATCCGCGGCTGGCCGGCGGCGCGCTGACCATGATCGCCACACCCCAGGACGCGCTGGAAGCCGCCGCCGAGGTCGCCCGCGCGGCCGGCATCACCCCCCTGATTCTCGGCAATGCCATCGAGGGGGAGGCGCGCGAGGTGGCGCGCGTGCACGCCGGCATGGCGCTCCAGGTGGTGCGGCACGGTCAGCCCCTGCCGCGGCCCTGCGTCCTGCTGTCGGGTGGCGAGACCACGGTGACCGTGCGCGGCAACGGGCGCGGCGGGCGCAACGTGGAGTTCCTGCTGGGCCTCGCCATCGCGCTGGACGGGCTGCCCGGCGTGCACGCCATCGCCTGCGACACCGACGGGATCGACGGGACGGAGGACAATGCCGGCGCCGTCCTCACCCCCGACACGCTGACGCGCGCCGCCGCCGCCGGGCTCGACGCCAAGGCGATGCAGGCCGACAACGACGCGTACAGCCTGTTCCAGGCACTCGGCGATCTCGTGGTGACCGGGCCGACGCGCACCAACGTCAACGACTTCCGGGCGGTGCTGGTGCTGTGAGGAGCGGTCCCGTCACTTCTGCTCGCGGATCGCCTTGCCCTGGAGGATCATCGACGGCGACTCGGCGCTGGCCGGCAGCAGGGCGCGCTTGGGCGTGCGCGGCTGCATCATGATGCGGACCATGACGAAGACGGTCAGCGCCGCGCCGACCACCGTGAAATACAGGAACAGCCCGCTCGGCCCGTACCATTGCAACGCCATGGAGGCCGGAAACGGGCCGACCATGGCACCGGCCGCCCAGGCCAGCAGCAGCTCGCCCACCATCGTCACCATGCGGTCGGCGGGCACGAGGTCGCTGCCGTGCGACACGCACACCGCGTAGGTGCTGAAGGACAGGCCGCCCCACAGGATGAAGGCCGGAAGGATGACGAGGGCCGGGGTGCCCGGCTGCAGGCTGGCGACGAAGGCCGACATCAGGGCCGCCGCCCCGGTGACGCCGGCGATGACGAGGCGGCGGTCGATCCGGTCGGACAGCCGGCCGATCGGCCATTGGGTGACCAGGCTGCCGCCCTGCAACGCCAGCAGCAGCGCCGCCGCCGTCTCCTCCGACAGGCCCATGCGCACGCCATAGACGGCCGCCAGCGACACCATGGACCCGTTCAGCATGCCGACGCCGAAGCAACCGACCAGGGCCGAGGGCGCGATGGCGTACAGCTCCAGCGGACGCAGGCGTACGACGGAGGGTAGCTTCGGCGCACTGCCGCGCACGACCAGCAGCGGCAGCACGGCGACCGCCAGCATCGCCGCGGCGAAGGCGAAGAGGCCATAGCCCGTCACCTCCCCCAGCGCGACGCAGAGCGGGGCCAGCATCAGCGTCAGCCGCGTGCCGATCATGTGGACGGAAAACACCTGCCCGCGCGTGGCCGGCGGCGCCAGCCCGCTGATCCAACTGTCGGTGATGGTGAACAGCCCGGCCAGCGCCAGCCCCACCAGCGCCCGCAGCAGCATCCAGGGACCGACCGTCGTTCCGGCGACCGTGAAACTCAGGATGATCACCGCGGCCACCCCGCCCAGCAGGGCGAAAGCCGGCTTGTGTCCCATCCCCCGCACCACCCGCGGCGCCCAGATGCAGCCGATGATGAAGCCGAACCCGTAGGCGGACGCCACCCCGCCGATGCTCGTCGCCGACAGCCCGTCCGCCTGCATGCGCAGCGGCAGCAGCGCCGTCAGCAGCCCGTTGCCGAGCTGCAGCAGCATGGTGGCGGCGATCATGGAGAGGATGGCGGGGGGGAGTGTGCTCATGGCGGGCGCGATGTTGGCACACCGCGCCCGTCCGGCAACGCTCACGCCGCGCAAGGCTGGTTTGCGCGCCCTAATCGGCGATGGCGCGGTTGCGCACGGCCAGATCGTTCTCGACGCTGCGGGCGCCGGCGACGCGTGCCGCAGCCTCGTACGCGCGGCGCTCCACCTCGGACTCGACGAGGCCGGAGAGGTGCACGACGCCGTTCTCGACGCCCACATTGACCAGCGCCGGGCTGGCCCAGGGCTGGCTGCGCAGCAGCGCCTCCAGGCGTTCGGCGATGCCCGCGTCGTCGCGGGGAGCCTCCGGCTGCGCATGCCGGGCGATGCTGCGCAGGAGGTCGGAACGGCTGATGATGCCGACGATCCGCTCACCCTCGACCACCGGGACCCGCTTGATGCGGTGACGCTCCATGGTGGCGATCACGGCTTCCAGATCGTCGTCCACGGCCACGCTGACCACCGGAGAGGTCATGACGTCCGTCGCGCGGGTGCCGTGGCTGCGGATGAAGTCCGCGGCCATCATGTCACGGCCGCCGAGCAGCGAGGCCCACCAGCCGCGGCGGTGGGTCGTGTCGCTTTCCGCCCGCCACATCAGGTCGGCCTCCGACACGATGCCGACGAGGCGACCGTCCGCCGCGCACACCGGCACACCGCTGATGCGGCGGTCCAGCAGGAGGGCGGCGATCTCGCCGACCGGGGTGTCCGGGTGCACGGTGACGAGCTGGGTGTGCATGATGTCGCGGGCTCTCATGGGATCTCCTCCGGTTTTTGTTCGAACACCCTTACGCCGCCCGCGCCCCGCCGTAGTAGTTGATGACCGTGTGCTTGGCCTCGGCGAAGAACAGCCAACGTTCGGCGATCAATCCGGCTGCCGCGGCCAGCACGGCGACCACCAGCAACACGGCAGCCACCACGCCCCCGGTCAGCCAGGCCAGCAGGGTGAGCGCCAGCGGGGCGGCGAAGCCCGCTCCCCGTGCGATCATCCGCAGCCGTTCAGCATGCTCCCGCCCCGCGCGGAAGCCCATCTCTTTCAGCAGGTAGTTCTCTTCGGAATGCGGCGCCTCCAGCAGGCGCACGCGGCCGAGCCGGCCCAGCCCGGTGGCGCTCTCCGGGGTGGCCGTCGGTCCGGCCGTGCCGAAGGCGCGCCAGTAGGCCTCCTTCGCCACCCATGCCGCCGCCAGAGCCAGCGCCCCCAGCACCAGCAGCCAGCCGCGCGCGCCGCCGAACAGCGCGGCCAGGGTGTTGGCGAGCAACAGGCCGCTCGCCAGCGACAGCAGCAGGTAGTTGGGTGGGACGTACGGGTTGTGCCACTGCCGGATCGTCTTCAGCGAGGCGTAGATCATCGCCGTGCAATAGACGGTGACCAGCGCCAGCGCGGCCATCAGCCAGCCGAACAGGCCGGCCACACCGCCCGGCTCACCGAAGAACACCCAGGCGATGCCGAACACGGCGGCGGGCGCGTAGGTCAGCAGCGACATCACGCCCTCGCGCGACAGCCAGGAGGACCGCCACTGCGACAGCGCGCGCCACGCCCGCTCGGGGTGGCCGAGGTGCAGCATCGAGGAGAGCAGGCCGGCCGTGACGAGGCCGAGCCCGACTGCCAGCGCCACGAAGCCGAATCCGGACCCCTGCGGCAGCAGCCCGAGCGGCACCAGAAGACCCAGCGCGAAGAGAAGGCCGTAGCCGGCACCCGACGCGGTGGTGAAGAAGATGATGGAGAATGCGGGATGCATGGTCGTCCTCAGGCCCCTGTCAGCGCGTCAGCGCCTTGTCCACCCAACGCAGCAGCTCGGCGAAGCCCTTCTCGGCCCGGCTCGGCTGTCCGGCGTTACGCGCGACGCGCTGGTCCTCCGGCACCACCGGGCGCGGGCGCGGCGGCAGATACTTGTTGACGGGCTGGTAGCCCATCTCCGGCATCAGGTCGTAGCCCCGGCGGTCGCGCACCAGTGTCGACACGGCGGAGTCGGGGTCGCCCAGGTCGCCGAAATGGCGGGAACTGGTCGGGCACACCATCACACAGGCCGGCACCCGCTCCTCCGCCTCCAGATGCGGGTTGTAGATGCGGTCGATGCACAGCGTGCACTTCTTCATCACGCCCACATCCTCGTCGAACTCGCGGGCACCATACGGGCAGGCCCAGGAGCAGAGCTTGCAGCCGATGCAGAGCGATTCGTTGACGAGAACGATGCCGTCCTCCGCCCGCTTGTAAGAGGCACCGGTCGGACAGACGGTCACACAGTCCGGCTTCTCGCAGTGCAGGCAGGATTTGGGGAAATGGACGGTGCGCGACGTGCAGCCGTGCCCCTGCTCCCCCGCCTCGAAGCTGTGGATGCGGTTGAACCACACGCCGTCGGGATCGGCGCCGTAGGCGGCGAGGTCGGTCAGCGGCGCCATGTGGCCGCCGGTGTTCCATTCCTTGCAGGCCACCGCGCAGGCGTGGCAGCCGACGCAGGTGTCGAGGTCGATGACGAGGCCGAGCTTCTTCGCACCCGGCATCGGTTCGGGAAGGCTGGTCACGGGCGGTTCCTCCGGCGTTCGGCGCGGAACAGGGCGCCGTAGCGCAGGGTATCGGGGGCGGGCTGGACGTTGGGGGGCAGCGGCTGCGGGTCGAACATCGGGGAGGTCTCGCCGAACTCCTCCGGTGCGGCCTTCTCGATGCGCACCATCACGTCGTACCAGGCGGCCTGGCCGGTGATCGGGTCGGCGTTGGGCGTGCCGTCGCCTGTGCCCGGCAGCACCTCGGAGATGAGGTGGTTGAGCAGGAAGCCCTGGTTGCCCTCCGGCGCGTCGGTCTTCAGCGCCCAGGCGCCGCGGCGCTTGCCGATGGCGTTCCAGGTCCAGACGGTGTTGGTGCTGGTGCCCTCCATCAGCTTGACCTGCACCTTGATGCGGCCGTGCGGGCTGGTCACCCAGGCCCAGTCGTCGTCGGCCAGCCCCAGCCCCTCGCCGGTCCTGCGGTTCACATAGAGCCGGTTGCGGGCGTAGATCTGGCGCAGCCACGCGTTCTGCGTGCCCCAGGAATGGTACATGGGCATCGGCCGCTGGGTGATGGCGTGCAGCGGGTAGGTCGCCGTCTCCGTCGCCTGCTCCTCCAGCGGGGCGTACCAGATGGGGAGCGGGTCGAAGTGCTTGCGCACCCGCTCGCGCTTGTCGGCCGGCGGCTGCACCGCCCCGTGCCCCTCGGCGGCGAGGCGGAACTTCTGCAACGGCTCGACATAGAGCTGCATGATGATCGGCTCGGGCGTGTCGAGCAGCCCCATCGCCACGGCGCTGTCCAGATAGGCCTTGTTGGAGTGCTTGAAATACTGCTGCTCCAGCGGCAGCTCGTGTTTCCAGAAGCACTGGTTCTCGATGTACATCTCCAACTGGCGAGGGTTGGGGGCGCCCTTGCCGACGCTCTTGCCGTCCTCGCCGCGGAAACCGGCCAGCGGGCCGATGCCCGGCTTGCGCTCGTGGTTGACGATGTAGTCGGGGTAGCCGCCGGGGAACTTGGCGGTGCCGTCCGGCTTGGTGAAGGCCGGCAGGCCGAGCCGGGCGCCGAGGTCGATCAGCACGTCCTGGAAGGGGCGCACGTCGCGGTTCGGCTTGATCACCGGCTGGCGGATGGAATCGCCCGGCCCCTCCGCCCCGCCGATGGGGCGGTCGAGCAGCGAGATGCAGTCCCAGCGCTCGAGGTACGTCGTATCCGGCAGCACGAGGTCGGCGAAGGCCACCGTCTCCGAGGCGTACGCGTCGGCGTACACGAAGAAGGGGATCTTGTACTCGCCCGTCGCCGGGTCGCGGTCGGTCAGCATCTCCATGACCGATTTGGTGTTCATGGACGAGTTCCAGGCCATGTTGGCCATGTACATGAACAGCGTGTCGATCGGGTACGGGTCGCCCTTCCACGCGTTGGTGATGACCATCTGCATCAGGCCGTGCGCGGCGATGGGGGCGTCCCAGCTGTACGCCTTGTCGATGCGCACGGGCTTGCCGTCGGGGTGGACCAGCAGATCCTCCGGCCCCATGGGATAGCCGAGCGGCACGCCGGGCAACGGCTTGCCGGGCTGGATCTGCTCCAGCTTGCCGGCCGGCTTGGGACCCGGCGGGGTCTGGCGCGGGTAGGGCGACTTGTAGCGCCAGCCGCCCGGCACGTCGATGGTGCCCAGCAGGATCTGCAGCACATGGATGGCGCGGCAGGTCTGGAAGCCGTTGGAATGGGCGGAGATGCCGCGCATGGCGTGCATCGCCACCGGGCGGCCGACCATCTTTTCATGGCGGTAGCCGGCCCAGTCCGTCCAGGGCTGGTCGATGACCAGCGGTTCCTCGAAGGCGGTGTGCGCGATCTCCGCGGCGATGCGGCGGATGGTGGCGGCGTCGATGCCGCACTTCCCCGCCACCGCCTCCGGCGCGTATTCCGGCTCCAGGTAGCGGGCGGCGATGGTGTGGAACACCGGCACCGCGCGCCGCCCGTCGGGCAGCGTGACCTCGCCGACCAGCGACGGGCTGAAGCCGGTGTCGCGCGCGTCCACCGCGCTCTGCTTGTCCTTGTCCCAGGCCAGCGGCGCGCCGCTCTCGTCGCGGGCGAACAGCCCGTCGTCGGCACCGCCGGGGTTCTGCACGACCAGCCAGGTGGCGTTGGTGTAGCGGACCAGGAATTCCAGGTCGATGCGTTCGGCCTTGATCAGCTCGTGGATCAGCGCCATCACGAACAGCCCGTCGGTGCCGGGCGTGATGCCGATCCACTCGTCGGCGATGGCCGAATAGCCGGTCTTGACCGGGTTGACGGAAACGAACTTGGCGCCGTGATTCTTCAGGTGGGCAAGCCCGATCTTGATCGGGTTGCTGTCGTGGTCCTCGGCGACCCCGAACATCAGGAAATAGCGGGTGCGCTCCCAGTCCGGCTCGCCGAACTCCCAGAACGCCCCGCCCATGGTGTACATGCCGGCGGCGGCCATGTTGACCGAGCAGAATCCGCCGTGCGCGGCGAAGTTCGGGGTGCCGAACTGGGCCGCCCAGAAGCCGGTGAGCGACTGCGACTGGTCGCGGCCGGTGAAGAAGGCGAGCTTCCTGGGATCGGTCTGGCGGATGCGCGTGAGCCGGTCGGCGACCATGCCCAGCGCCTCCTCCCACTCGATCTCGCGGAACTCGCCCTTGCCGCGCTCACCCACGCGCAGGAGAGGCTTGCGGAGCTTGGCCGGGGAATGCTGCGTCATGATGCCGGCGGAACCCTTGCCGCAGATGACGCCGCGGTTCACCGGGTGGCGCTTGTTGCCCTCGATGAAGCGGATGTCCCCGTCCTTGATGTGCACCTTGATGCCGCAGCGGCAGGCGCACATGTAGCAGGTCGTGTATTTGACCTCGTCCGACACCGGGGCGGCGGTGTCCACCGCCTCCACCGGGTTGAAATAATCGGCGAGCCACGAACGCCGCTCGTCCGCCTCGCGCGGATCGGCAAGCCCGATGCGCGGCATGTCCAGGCGGTCCGGCCCCAGGCGATCCGGCTTGTCGATGGTGCTCATGCCCTCTCCTGTCCTTTATTCTACACACAGGACCGTGTGTGATCCTACGCCAGCGCGTCCGCCAGCGCCTGCCCGATTTCGCCGGGCGTATCCACCACGCGTACGCCCGCCTTCTCCAGCGCCGTGCGCTTGCCGGCGTAGCTGCCGCGGTCGCCGGTGACGATGGCGCCGGCGTGGCCCATCTTCTTGCCGGCGGGGGCCGCGTAACCGGCAATAAAGGACACGACCGGCTTCTTGATGGTCGCGGCCAGCTCCGCCGCGTCCTCCTCCATGCCGCCGCCGATCTCGCCGACCAGCACGATGGCGTCGGTGCCGGGATCGTCGGCCAGCGCCTGGAGCGCGTCGCGGGTGGTGGTGCCGATCATCGGGTCGCCGCCGATGCCGAGGAAGGCCGACTGGCCGTAACCGGCGCGCACGATGTTCAGGCTGACCAGCGTGCCCAGGCTGCCGGAGCGCGAGATCACGCCGATGCGGCCGGGCTTGAAGACCAGCGGGTTGAAGGCCGGCATGATGCCGATGAAGCCCTCGCCCGGTGTCACCAGCCCGGCGGTGTTCGGGCCGACGACGCGGGTGCCGTTGGCCTTGGCGTGGTTCAGCAGGGTCATCACGTCGCGGGCCGGGATGTGCTCGGTCAGCACGACCAGCAGCCTGGCCCCGGCGTCGATGGCGTCGGTCGCGGCGTCCAGCGCCATGGCCGGCGGGATGAACATGACCGAGGCGTCGAAGGGCGCCTCCTTCATGGCGTCCTTGGCGGTGGCGAAGATCGGCACGCCGCAATGGGTGGTGCCGGCCTTCTTCGGGTTGACGCCGCCGACGACCTTGGTGCCGCAGGCCTGCATCTGCTCGGTCCAGAAGGTGCCCTGCTTGCCGGTGATGCCCTGGACGAGGACGCGCGTGTCCTTGCGGACGATGAGGGGTGCGGTGCTCATTGCGCGGCCTCCACGGCGTGACGGACGGCGTCTTCCATCAGATCGAAGGGCTCGATGCCCAGCTCTTGGCGGACGAGGCGGATCGCCTCCTCCTCACCGGTGCCGTGGATGGAGAAGAAGACGGGCAGCGTCGGCTTCAGCTCCTTCCAGGCGTTGATGACGCCCTGCGCCATCACGTCGGTGCGGGCGAAGGCGCCGCAGAAGTTCACCACCAGCGCCTTCACGCCGGGGTTCGACAGCACGAGGCTCAGCGCCTCCGTGCCCTTGGTGTAGGCCTCGCCGCCGATCTCCAGGAAGTTGGCGGGACGGCCGCCGAAGCGCTGGATGACGTCCATGGTGGTCATGGTCAGGCCGGCACCGTTGGCGAGCACGCCGACATTGCCGTCCAGCTCGATGTATTTCAGGCCGGCGTCCTTGCCGCGCTTCTCCAGCGCGGTCATCGGCTCCTCCGCACCCTGCGGCGCGATGTCGGTCTGGCGGTAGAGCGAGCTGTCGTCCACCGTCAGCTTGCAGTCGAGCGCCACCACGCGGCCGTCGGACAGCAGGGCGAGGGGGTTGACCTCCACCAGCTCGGCGTCGCGCTGCTCCCAGACCTTGTAGAGGCCGGCCAGCATGGCCGCGACCTGATCCGCGGCGTCGCCGAGATCCAGCCCCTGGATCAGGGCCTTGGCGTCGGCTTCCGAGAAGCCCTTGGTGGAATCGACGTTCAGCCGCTTCAGAGCGTCGGGGCGGCTGGCCGCCACCTCCTCGATCTCCATGCCGCCCTCGGTGGAGAACAGCACGAGGGGCGAGCGGTTGGCGGTGTCGAGCAGCACCGCGGCGTAGAACTCCCGCGCGATGCCGGCCTTCTCCTCCACCAGCACCTTGCCGACCTTATGGCCGTTGATGTCCATGCCCAGGATGGCGCGGGCGGCGTCGGCGGCGGCCTCGGGCGTGTCCACCAGCTTGACGCCGCCGGACTTGCCGCGCTTACCGGTCGGCACCTGCGCCTTCACCACCACGGGGCCGATGGCGCGCGCCGTCTCGGCGGCCTCCTCCGGGCTGTGGCAGACACGGCCCTGGGGCACGGGCAAACCGGCGCCGCGCAGCACCGCCTTGCCGGCGTGTTCCTCGAAATTCATTGAACGCTCTCCCTGTCCGCGTCGCCGGGCGGGCCCGCGGGGGCCCCGGCCCGGCACGCCCGGTTACTTGCCCACCTTCGCCCAGAGCGGGCCGAACAGCTCCTCCTCGGACGGCTTGTCCTCGGGGATGACGGTCACGAGGTGGGTGATGTTGAGGAAGTTCTTCAGGCTGAGGTTCTCGGTGATGCTGTTCTTGCCCCAGGTGCCGCAGCCCATGCTGAGCGTGAAGTTGAGGCCGGAGTTGAAGCCACCGCCGTTGCCGAAGGTGTGCGCCTGGTTGACCAGCACGCGCACCACCTCCAGGTCCTCCGCCAGATCGCGGGCGTGGTCCATGTTCTTGGTGTGGATGCCGCAGGAATGGCCGCGGCCCTGGAAATCCAGGATCTTGCGGATCTGCTCCTTGGCGGCCGGATAATCCTTGGCGCGGTAGACGGCCAGCACCAGCGACAGCTTCTCGCCGGAGAAGGGGTGGTCGTAGCCGACGCCGTCCTCCTCCACCATGAAGAACTTGGCGGAGTGGGCTTCGGGTGCGAGCTGGAAGGCTTCCGCCAGCACCTTGGCGTCGTGGGCGATCAGGTCTCGGTTCAGCTTGCCGTCGACCCACAGCAGGCTGAGCACGCGCTGGCGCTCCTCCGGCGTGCAGAGATAGCCACCGGCCGCCTTCAGGGCCGCCATCGCCTCGTCGTAGACGCCGTCGAGGATGGTGACCGAGTTCTCCGACGAGCAGGAGGTGGAGTTGTCGAAGATCTTCGACGCCGTGATCTTCTCCGCCGCGTCCTTGAAATCGGCGCTGTCGTCGATGATCACCGGCACATTGCCGGCACCGACGCCGATCGCCGGGGTGCCGCTGGAGTAGGCGGCGCGCACGTTGGCCTGCGAGCCGGTGGCGACGATCAGGTCCACCGACTTCATCAGCGCGTCGGTCATCGGCTTGGACGCCTTGGGCAGCGCCTGGATCAGGTCGGGCGGCAGGCCCAGCGCCTCCAGCGCCTGGCGAGCCAGCTCGACCGTCTTGCAGGTGGTCTTCAGGCCGGACGGGGAGGAGGCCATGATGATGGCGTTGCGGCCCTTGATCGCCATCATAGCCTTGTTGATCGGGGTCGCCGCCGGGTTGGTGGAGGGGGTGATCGCCGCCACCACGCCCACCGGCTTGGCGTACTTCACCAGCCCCTTGGCCTTGTCCTCCTCGATGATGCCGACGGACTTGGCGCGCAGCAGGTCGCGCAGCGTGCCGAAGGTCTTGCGGGTGTTCTTGGTCACCTTGTCCGGCACGTTGCCGATCCCGGTGTCCTCGACCGCCAGTTCCGCCAGCATCCGGGCGTGCTCGGGCTTGTAGAGGGACCACGCCACGGCGCGCACGGCCATGTCGGTGGTCTCCTGGTCGGCGTAGGCGAAGGCAGCCTGGGCCTTGCGGGCACGGGCGACATACTCCGCCACCAGGGCCTGCTCCGGCGTCTGAGGCCGTTCGGTCTTCGTGATCGTGTCCATGAGAAATGACCCTCCCAGTGATCGTCGGTTTGTTCGGCGGTCAGCCGCGGGCGGAGCCGGGCTTGTGGGGTGCGGCGCTGTCCGGGTCGGCAAGGCCGGAGGCCTTGGCCGGCCAGGCGCCGCGCAGCATCGGCCACAGGGCCCACAGGCAGAAGATCGTGGCCAGGAACAGGATGGTCCCGCTGATCGGCCGTTCGACGAAGATGAAGACGTTGTTGTCGTAGTTGGCGAGCGAGGTGAGGAAGTAGCGCTCGGCCAGCGGCCCCAGGATCACGCCCAACACCAGCGGTGCGGACGGAAAACCGGTGCGCTTCATGATGTAGCCGGCAACGCCGCAGCCGAGGCAGACCCACACGTCGAAGAAGTTGTTCCGCACGCTGTAGGCGCCGAGGATGCTGAGCACGATGATGAAGGCGCCCAGCACGGCGGTCGGCGTCTTCATCAGGGTGGAGAAGCCGCGCGCCACCATCAGCGCCGCCGCCACCATCAGCAGATTGGCGAGCAGCATGGAGGCGAAGATGGTGTAGACCATCGTCGTGTCGGAGGTGAACAGCAGCGGCCCCGGCGCGATCCCGTGCAGCATCAGCGCCGCCAGCATGATCGCGGTCGCCGCACTGCCGGGGATGCCCAGCGTCAGCAGCGGGATCATGGCCGCACCGGTGGTGGCGTTCTTCGCCGCCTCGGGGGCGGCCAGCCCCTCCTCGACACCGGTGCCGAACTGCTTGCCGCGCTTGGACGCCTGCTTCTCGATGCCGTAGGCGATCACCGCGGCCACCGTGGCGCCGGCGCCGGGAATGGTGCCGATGACGCAGCCGAGCGCCGTGGCGCGCGCCACCGCCCACTGGATCATCGGGAATTCGCTGAGCTTGAACCCCTGCCCCGCTTCGCTGTCGGCCTTGGGATTCAGGTTCATCTTGGAGCACATGAGGTCGACCACCTCGCCGATGGCGAAGAGGCCGATCATCACCACCGTGAAGTTGATGCCGCTCTGCGCATCGGCGATGCCGAAGGTGAAGCGCGCCATGCCGTACATCGGATCGACGCCGACCGTCGCCACCAGCATGCCGAGAAACAGCGACACCATGGTGATCACCGGCGCGTCCTTGGCGATGGCGATCACCGAGACGAGGCCCAGCACCGTCGCCGCGAAGAATTCCGGCTGGTCGAAGGTCAGCGCGAAGCGGGCGAAGGGCGGCGAGCCGAAGGTCAGCAGCAACGCGCTGGCGAAGCCGCCGATGGCGGACGAGGTCAGCGCGATGCGCAGCGCCCGCTTGGACAGCCCTTTCTTGGTCATCGGGTAACCGTCCCAGCAAGCCGGCAGGGATGCCGGCGTGCCGGGGATGTTGATCAGGATCGAGGAGATCGAGCCGCCGAAGACGCCGCCCACATAGATGCCGCCCAGGAAGGTCATCGCCATCGTGGGTTGCATCATGTAGGTGAAGGGCAGCGCCATGGCCATCGCGTTCACGAAGGAGATGCCCGGCAGCGCCCCCGCCACCGTCCCCACCATCATGCCGATGACCAGCACGCCGAAATTGTAGAGCGACAGCGCGTTGCCGAGGCCGGTGAGCAGAAGTTCGAAGGATTCCATGGGTCCGCCCCGTCCTCAGTAGATGCCGAGCAGGCGATAGGTCGCCACGGTGATGTCGTCAAACACGCCGTGACCACGGTCCAGCGGCATCAGCGCGATCATGACGAACATGTAGAGGAAAGCCATGGTGCCGAGCAGCCCGACCAGAAGCACTTTCACCGGCCGGCGGTAGCCGCCGAGCAGGCACCAAGTGATCAGGAACAGGAAGGTCGCGATGGGGAAGCCGATCTGCTGGATCAGATAAGCGTAGACGAACACCACGGCCATGCCGATCCAGGCCAGCTTGGTGTCGTACTCCTCCTCGTCCTTCGGCTCCTCGGCGGGGGCCGCGGCGGCGGGCGCCTTGCGGAGCATCCAGAACTCGTGCAGCGCCCACAGGGCGCAGCAGATGCCCACCCCCCACAACAGCCAGGTCGGCCAGAAGGCCGGACCGAAGGAGTCCGGAATCATCTGGGCGGCCCGCGGATTGTCGAAGATCCGGCCGGACAGAAGAAAGATGCAGACGATCATCGCGAGCGGCGTGGCGATGCGGGCAAACACACGCATATCGACCATGCTCGTTCCCTCCCGTTGTTTCTTGGGCCGCTTCCGTGCCGCACCGGACCGGAAGCGGCTTCGCGTCGCTGGGAGGGGACGGAACGACGATTCGGACAGTCTCACCCAGCGATATGATCCGTCTCGATCCTGCCAAAGTTCAGCATCAGGAGCAAGTGCTTTTCGACAATCCTATCATCAAACGATCCGTTTTGTCTCATTGAACGGAATCGTCGGACGCAATCCGGAGCACGACCTTGCCGCGCGTGGCGCGGCTTTCCATCACCCCGTGCGCCTCCACGGCGGCGTCCAGCGGCAGTTCACGGTCGATGGCGACGTGCAGGTTTCCGGTGCGGTACGCGGCGAACAGGTCGGACGCGCGCGCGCGGCGCTCGTCGGCGGTGGCGATGTAGTCAGCCAGATGCGGGCGGGTGAAGAAGATCGACCCGGCCTCCGCCAGCTCGATCGGCTCGATCGACGGCACCGGGCCGGAGCTGGCGCCGAACAGCACGCAGGTGCCGCGGCGGCGCAGGCTCGCCATGCTGCGGTGGATGGTGTCCTTGCCGACCGAATCATAGACGACGTGGACGCCCTCGCCACCGGTCAGGTCGCGCACGATCGGCTGGAAATCCTCCTCCCGGTAGAGGATGGCGCGCTCCGCCCCAAGCCCTTCGACGAGTTCCGCCTTGTCGCGGCTGCCCACCGTGCCGAACACCCGTGCGCCGCGGATGCGGCCGAGCTGGACCAGGAGCTGCCCGACCCCGCCGGCCGCGGCATGGACGAGGCAGGCCTGCCCCGGCTGCAGCGGGAACAGGGAATGGCTGAGGTAATGGGCGGTTGCGCCCTGGAGCTGCAACGCGGCGGCCACCGCGAAGGGCACGCCGTCCGGCACCGGCACCAGCTTGTCCACCGGCACCACCGCCCGCTCGGCGTAGGAGCCGCGCACCAGGCACCAGGCGACGCGGTCGCCGGGCTTCACGTCGGTGACGCCCTCGCCCACCGCCTCCACCACGCCGGCCCCCTCCATCCCCAGCGTCATCGGCAGCGGCGCGCCGTAGGTGCGGGAGTTCTTGTAGATCCCCTTGCGCATGTAGACGTCGATGTAGTTGATCCCGGCGACCGCCAGACGCACCAACGCCTCGCCCGGTCCCGGCTCCGGCTCCGGGACCTCGGCGAGGCGCATGGCGGAGGCGTCGCCGTACGCGTCGATGGTGATGGCTTTCATGGTTGTTCCCTTAGGTGTCCGCGTGGGGCCCCCACCCAAACCCTCCCCCCGCCCAGCGGAGGGAGGTCGGGAGGGGGGCCCGCTCAGCAACTCCCCCTACGCCACCATCGCCGGCATCAGCCGGGACAGCGGCTCGCTCAACTCATAGACGCTGCCGACGGCGAGCTGATGGTCGAATGGCACACGCTCCCGCTCGGCGCGGCGGCGCAGCTTCTCCTCGTGGATCTCCATCACGTCGCGCGGGATCGGCATGTCGCCGGCATCCAGGATGCGGATGCAGCCGTCGGCGTCGCGCGCCGGCAGCACCCGGCTCTTCACCTGCCGGTTCGGCGACCAGGGGATATCCATCACCCCGGCCGCGAAGGCCCGCACGGTGCCGACGGCGACGTCGCCGTCGCCCATCTCCAGCACCCGGTCGACCACCGCGCGCACCTCGCGCTTGATCAGGTCCACCTCGAACTCGTGGGCCGGCAGCCCGTCCAGCCGCACGCCGTAGGAGACGTGGATCGCCATGCGGGTGGTGCGCAGCCCCTCGGCGTTGGCCTGCGGGGTCGGGATGCCGATGGCCTCGTGCGTGCTCTTGGTGGTGACGCTGGACGCCCCGCCGACGGCCGCCAGGGTGCCGCCATAGCCGATCAGGGCGGCGGCCTGCGCCTCGTCCGCCGGCCATGCTCCCATCCAGTGCAGGCTGGTGACGGGGGTGAAGACGTCGGTGTAGCCGAAGCGCGCCAGATACTCCTGGCACAGCTCGCGGCAGGCGCGGATAGCCGCGGCGTCCTGCACGAGGTGCAGGCACTGCCCCAGCTCCAGCCCGTAATGCCGCACCCCCTGCCTGGCCGCCAGCAGCAGGTCGAGCACGCAGGTCATGATGGCGATGGAGGGCGGGATGATGGTGCCGGTCAGGAAACCCGGCTGGCGCCGGTGCAACTCCACCCCGTGCTCCTGGTAGAGGGCGGCGAGGCGGTCGACATACTGGTAGTTCCGGATGCCCTCCTCGATCGTCGTCTCCTTGGTGTAGGAGACGGTGTAGGCGATGCCCGATCCCAGATAGCCGGTGTAGCCGCCGGCGTATCCGATCTCCGCCGTCAGCTTGGGCATGGCGGTGCCGGACAGCACGATGGCCGGCTTCTCGATCCCCGCGATCAGCGCGCGGCAGGCGTCCACCCCGTAGTTGACCAGCGGAAAGCCGTTCAGCATCGACCGCCCGAGCCGTTCCGACTCCTCCACGCCCCGCTGGGCCTGCACGAACTGCTCGTTGCGGGTGTAGCTGTCGGTGGTGGTGGGCACGATGTCCGCCATGCCGTCGCGGTCCAGCGTGCGCATCAGCTCCGTCTGCATCGCCAGCGTGGCGAAGCCGCCGCGCGGCTGGGTCAGGCAACGGCCCTCCGCCACCGCCCGGCGCAGCACGGCGGGCAGCCGCTTGTGCGCGGGCAGGGTCTTGTGGAAGGCCGCCGCCTCCTCCACGTCGACGCGGGCGCCGGTCGGCCAGCGGGCGAGATTGTCGCGCCGCATGCGGGCGAACAGGTCGCCGGGAATGGCGGCGTCGCTCAGCGGCAGGGTCGGCGGGTTCGGGTCAAGAGACGCAACGGTGCCGGGCATGGCAGCCCTCCTCCAGCGTGTCGAGGTGGTTGAGACCGAGGGCCAGGGCTGCGGCGGGATCCACCGCGCGCAGCAGGCCGACGGCGTAGAGCAGGTAATGGCGGTCGAGCAGCATCCGCGGCCGTTCGGGCCGCAGCGATCCCGGCGCCGACGGGTCGGCCAGCGCCGGGCGCAGCAGGTCGGCCGGGTCGTCGGCGTGCACCAGGGCGCCGCCGGTCCCGATCAGGGTGGTGACGGCGCTCAGATCCTTGCCGCGCTGCACGGTCACCGGGCCGGTGACGGCGTAGACCGTCTCCACCGTGCCGGCGTGGCGGGCGGCGGCGAGGCCGATCGCCGCGCGGGCAAGCGCCCGGTCGAAGCGGGCCTCGTCCGGGGTCTGCGGCACCCGCTCCACCTCGTCGGCGAGCAATGCCAGCAGGGCCGCCACGCGCTCGGCCGGCAGGCCGGCGTCGGCGGCGATGCGGGCAGGCCCGACCGCCTCGACGATGGCGGCGGCGTTGTGGCGCATGCCGAGGTCGCCCTCCACCGTGCGCTTCAGGTAGGGCTCGGGCAGGCCGTGGACGAGCACACCGGAGCGCGCCGGCTCGCCCGAGCAGACCGAATGCACGTCGGTGGTGGCGCCGCCGATATCGACGACGACCAGTGGCCCCAGGCCGCCCTGCCCTTCGATCCCCTCGGCGATGAGCTGCGCGCCGTCCAGCACCGCGGCGGGGGTGGGCATCAGCACGGCGTCGAGCATGCCGGCGGCGCGGTCGATGCCCTTGGCGTGCACGATGCGATCGATGAAGATCGCGCGGATGGCGTCGCGCGCCGGTTCCAGGTCCAGCTTGCCGAACTCCGGCATCACGTTGCGGGTGACGACGACCGGCTTGCCGCCGGCCTCCAGCCGCCGCTTCGCTTCGGTCGCGGCGTTGCGGTTGCCGGCGACCACCACCGGGCAGCGGATCGACGCCACGGACAGCGCCGCAGCGTTCTCCAGGATCACCGCGCTGTTGCCGCCGTCGGTGCCACCGGCCAGCAGCAGGATGTCGGGGGCCAGATCCTCGATGGTGGTCACGTCCTCCGCCGTGAGGCTGTAGGCGAAGGTCCCCACCAGCTTGGCCCCGGCGCCGAGTGCGGCCAGCCGCGCGGCCTCCGCCGTCAGCTCCTTCACCAGCCCGACCGTGACCATGCGCAGGCCGCCGGCGGCGCTGCTGGAGGCCAGCCGGTGGCGGAAGACGGGCAGCGTCCCGCCGAGCCGACGGGCCAGATCCGCCAGCGCCTGCTCCATCCCCACCGTCACGTCGGTGGTCACGGTGGACGGCCCCTGCCCGGTGCCGACAATGCGGCCGGACGCCAGATCGACGGCGCGCAGCTTGGTGTAGGTGCTGCCGAAATCCACCAGAAGAGCGTGGCCGCCGTCGCTCACGACGCGCTCCGCACCGGTTCCGCGCGCGCGCCAAAGTCGCGTGCCAGGATGTCGATCACCTCGTCGGTGCGGGTGCCGGGCGGGAAGGCGCGGTCGAAGCCCATGTCGGTGAAGCGCTTCTCCACCTCCGGCCAGGGCTGCTTGCCGACCACGAGGTTGCCGCCGACATAGAGCAGGATGTCGCCGATCCCCGCCTCCACGCAGCGGTCGCGGAAGCCGCGGCAGTCCAGTTCCCCCTGCCCGTAGAGGGAGGAGACGAGGATGGCGTCGGCCGCCGTCTCGATGGCGGCACGGACGAACTCCTCCGCCGGGGTCAGCGCGCCCAGCGACACCACGCGGTAGCCGGCTGCTTCCAGCGCCATGGTGAGGATGCGGTTGCCGACGATGTGGGTGTCCGACCCGATCACGCCGGTGACGAGCGTTCTGCCGGTCATGGTGTCCTCGATTGTTTGGTTGTTCGCGGGGGTGATCGCGTCGGGCCCCCTATCGCCCGAACGCCGCCGCCGCCACGCTCAGCCGTTCCAGCCGCGCCGGGTCCGGTTGCGGCGTCCAGCCTTTCGGCAGCGCCACGTCCGGGCCCTGGCGGGTCAGCGGATCGGCAAGCACGCTCTCGCGCGGTTTCAGGAATCCGTTCATCTCGCCGGCGTTGCGGATGTGGCGGTGCGCGACGCAGGCCTCCATCCAGCAGCCGATGTCGGCGGCCACGCCGTTGCCCAGCACCGGCTCCATGCCGAGCGCGCGGATGCGCTCCAGCAGGTCGGCGCAGGCGGTGAGGCCGCCGCACTTCATGAGCTTGAGCTTGATGTGGGTGGCCGCGCGCAGCTCGGCCGCCCGCTCGATGTCCTCCAAGCCGTAGATGGACTCGTCGAGCATGATGGGGATGCCCTGACCGCGGCCGGTCTCGGCCACCGCCACCGCGGCGTCCCAATCACCGGCCGGGCAGAGCTGTTCGACCAGCTCGATCGCGGTGGGGTCGAGCGCCTTCAGGAAGCGCACGGCGCCCCCGCGGTCGTAACCCTGGTTGCCGTCCAGCCGGATCGTCGCCCGGCCGTCCAGCATCGCCTGGATGCCGGCCACCCGCGGCGCGTCGCGGTCCGGGTCGAAGCCGACCTTGACCTTCAGCGTGCGGTAGCCGTCGGCGAGGCGGGCTTCCACCTCCGCGCGGATGGCCGCCGGTTCCATGGCGTTGATGATGGCCAGAAGCGGCACCCGCCGCCCCTCCCCATGGTCGAGAAGCGGATGCCCTTCCAGCATCTCGATGGCGGTGACGGCGGCGGTGACGCCGAAGGGATGCTCGTGCACGTGACGGCCGAGTTCGGCCTTCGCCTCCTCCGCCGTGGCGCCCGCCAGCCGCCCCGTCTCCTCGCTCAGGAACCGCCACGCGACGTCCGGCACCTCCTCGGTGTATCCGGCGAGCGGGGTGGCTTCACCCCACCCCGTGCGCCCGTCCTCCCCCGTCACCGCCACCAGCATGGTGTCGAACGCCTCCACCGGCCCGAAGGCCAGCTTGTAGGGGATGACGAGCGGCAACCGCAGCCGATGGACGGCGATCCGGTCGATGCGCATGACGGTCACTCCTTACCCTTGATGCAGACTCAGTCCGGGGGCCGGATCAGCCACCCTTCGCCCCCTCCTTCACCTGCGGGAACTGCTGCATGTACTTCTGGACCGTGTCGTAGAAGCTGACGACCTCCTTCTGTGCCTCCTCCTGGCTCAGCGGCTTGGCGACGCAGGTGAAGGTGTCGGTGCAGAACTTCTTCCACTCCGGCGACGCCAGCACCTTGTCGAAGGCGGCGCGCAGCACCTTCACCTTGTCGGCGGGGGTGTCGGCCTTGACGACGAGCGTCCGGAAGTTCGGCAGATCGCTGATCTGCATCCCCATTTCCTTGGACGTCGTGACGTCGGGGAAGGATTCGTGGCGGTTGTCGTCGAAGATCAGCAGCGGACGCAGGTCGCCCGACTTGATGAACTGCACGACGTCGCCGGGCTCCTCGTAGATCACGTCGGTGTGCGCGCCGACGGTGGAAGCGTAGCGCTCCGCCGGGCGGGCGAAGGGCACGTTGGTCATCGGGAAGCCCTGCTGGGCGAGGTAACGCAGCGTGATGTCGTCCTGCGAGCCGTAGCCGGAGGTCGCCACGCGCAGCTTGCCGGGGTTCGCCTTGGCGTGGTCGAGCAGCTCCTTGGCGGTCTTGAACGGGCTGCTCTTCGGCACCAGCAGCATCGACGGCGAGTTCTGCATGAAGCCGACGACGGTGAAGTCCTTCGGCCGCGCGGTGCCGAGGCCGGTGGCCCAGGACGACACGGTGATGGCGATCAGCACGCCCACCGTCTGCCCGTCCGCCGGGTTGGTGGCGATGCGGGTCATGCCGGCGTTGCCGGACGCGCCGGAGATGTTGGCGACCGGCATGGCCACCCCCAGGATCGGCTCGGCCAGACGCGCCGCCTGGCGCGCCATGGCGTCGGCCCCGCCGCCCGGTCCCCAGGGCACGACGACGTCCACGGGACGGGACGGGAACTTGTCCTGCGCCAGCGCCGGGGCCGCGGCCATGGTGACGGCGGCGGCGAGAGCGAGGGCGATGCGGGTGGTTTTCATCGTTTTTCCTGCCATGTTTGACCTCCCCAGTTGGCCGGCCTCGTGTTTGCGGATCACGCGTAGGCCGGCAGAATGCGTTCACCGAAGCGCCGCATGCCGTCGATCGGCGGCATGGGCTGGATGACGACGTGGTTCACCCCGGCGTCGATCCAGCGGTCGAGCCGTTCCCGGATGCGCCCCTCGTCGCCGAGAAGGTTGGAGTCCAGGATGTCCTGCACGGTGGGCGGCACCGGAAAGCGGTGCTCGCGCTCCTTGGCGTACATGCGCGCCCAGCGCATGATCTCGTCCTCGCCGTCGCCGGACAGGTAGACCGCCGACACCGCCACCTCCAGCGGCCGGTCGGGGCCGCGCCGGGCACGCATCGGTTCCACCAGCGCCGCCACCTGCTCCGGCGGCTTGGAGTACATGAACCAGCAGTCGGCGAAATCGTGGATGATCTCCCGCGTGCGCTCGCTGTCGCCGGCGATCCAGAAGGGCGGCCAGGGCCGCTGCACCGGCTTCGGGTTGCAATAAGCGTCCTTGAACCGGTAGTGATATCCCGCGTAGGTTGTCACCTCCTCGGTGAAGAGCTTCTGCATCACCTCGCACGCCTCGTACATCCGGCGGCTGCGGCCATCGTGCTCGTCCCACTCGAAGCCGTAGGATTCCAGCTCGCTCCGGAACCAGCCGGACCCGGGCGCGATGATCACGCGGCCGCCGGTGATGTGGTCCAGCGTGGCCGCGATCTTGGCGGTCAGGCCGGGGTGGCGCAGGTTGTTGTTGAGCGAGTGGCCGCCAAGCCGGATGCGCTTGGTCAGCGCGCCGATGGCGGTGATGGTGGTCCAATGCTCCAGGATCGGCTTGGACCGGTCGAGGTGCGCATTCTCCACGTGGTCGGGAATCCAGGCGCTGTCGAAGCCCAGATCCTCGGCGATGCGCGCCATCTCCAGCGCGTAGTCGAAACCGGATGACGTGGCCCCCATCTCGCCCTGGACGGCGAGACGGACGCCGAAGGACAGCCTTCGGGCCATAGTCGTCTCCTCCCAACTCGGTTCCGGACGGCCTCGTTCGGCGGGCGGTCCGCTGCGCTGCCGTGGTCAGGCCGTACCGGTCTGGCGCGGCGGCAGCACGGTTGATTCGGCGAGCCGTCCGCGGATGGGCTGCGTGCCGGTCTCGAAGCGGAAGCGGTAGCGGTCGCCGCGGAAGATGTTGTGCCCGTGGATCATGGGCTCCCCCTCGGCATCGAAATAGGTGTGCTCGCGCCACAGCAGCGGCGCCCCGCGCGGCACGTCGAGCAGACGCGCCTCGCGCTCGTCGGCGCCGTGGCAGCCGACCATGTGCTCGATGCGGTGCAGCTTGCGCCCGGTGATCCGCTGCACCATCGCGAAGACCGGCTCGATCTGCAGCCCGTCCAGCTTGAGCTTCGCGCCGATCGATTCGGCGAGGATGCGCACCTCCAGTCCGAGTGGTGCGCCATCGACGATGCGCAGCCGCTCCAGCCGCCAGACGGCGGCGCCGACCGGAAGCCGCAGGGCGCGGGCGACAGGCTCGGTCGCGTCGCCGGCCTTCCAGCTCAGCAGCCGCGGCTCCACCGCCATCTGCGTCTCGATCATGTCCTCCTCGAATGAGGAGGCGCTCATGTCGTGTTCGACCGGGCGGGGCACGGCGAAGGTACCGCGGCCGGCGACGCGGCGCACCAGCCCGTCCGCCTCCAGCACGCCCATGGCCTGCCGGACGGTGAGCCGGCTGACGCCGAAGCGCCGCACGCATTCCGCCTCGCTCGGCAGCCGCAGACCCGACACCACACCCGCCGCGGCGATCGCCCGTACCAGCCGGTCGGCCAACTGCTGGTACAGCGGCCGCAGGCTTTGCGGGTCGAGATCGTCGAGGGTGGCGAGGTCGATGCCGGTCACACCGGAACTCCTCTAGATGACAGGACAGGTACAGTCTGGCTGCGGTTCGTTCGGAGGTCAAGCTTTTTGTTTGACGGACGGATGGTTTGTGTGCGGGGTGGTTGACGGCCGGCCATTGGTTGGAGGCTTGCGCCGAGCCTACCGCCCGTCCTCGCCATGATCGGTGGGGACAAGAATGGACATACTCAAGTATTCATTGCTGGCCGCTCGTGTCACCCTGGCCAGAATTCCCGCCTTCGGCTATCATCCCGCAGTGCAGCGTGGAGATGACCCATGAATCCGTTCGCCTGTCTGACCGACCCGGCCGTGGAACTGATGAAGACGACGACCGGAGAGTTCGAGAAGATCCTGTCCAAAGGCGCCGTCGGGGCGCCGATCACGGTCGGGGACTACACGCTCATCCCGCTGCTCATCACCACCTTCGGCGTCGGCTCGGGCGGCGGCTCCTACCTGGGCGAGCCGATCGGCGGCGGCGGGGGCGGCGGGGTGATCCCCTGCGCGGTGCTGGTCGTCGGGCCGGACGGCGTGGAGCTGAAGACCCTGCCGCACGAGGCGACGGACGCCGCGCACCGCTCCGTCGCGGCGCTGGTGGCGGAGGCCACCAGCCGCTTCAAGCGCCCGGCCGCGGTGGTGCCGGTCACGCCGGAGCCGGCCGTCCCCGTCGTCGTGACGCCCACCGCCGTCTGATCAGCCGCCGGCATCCACGATCTGCAACGCCCGGTCCGTCGGCGGCACGTAGGCGCGCTGGAAGATGGCCGGCGCGTCGCGGTAGCTGTAGCCGAGCAGGTGCCAGATCAGGCCGAAGCTGCCGCGCGGCAGGTTGATCAGGTTGCACACCCGCGGCGGGATCAGGCCGCACTGCATGCGCTGCTCCATGCGGAGCGTGGGCAGGTTGAAGCGCTCCGCCAGAAAGTCGCGGAGCAGCACGCCGTCCAGCTCGTCCGGCGGGATGTCGAGCAGCGTGCGCACGCGCGATCCCGGCAGGTAGAATTCGCTGTAGACGTCGAACTCCCCGCCGACGCTGAGGCGGCGGCGCAGCGTGACAAAGCTTGACTCGTCCTTGAGGAAATGGCTCCACGGTCCGGGCTCGGTGGTCTCGGCGATGCCGAGCACGGTTGAGAAGACCGGCAGCAGCCGGTCGCCGCCCTCCGACAGGAAGCGGAAGTGGCGCAGCGCCTCCTCCGGCGTGCGGCTGGTGCCGACGAAGGTGCCGCGCCCGTGCTGGCGCACCACCACCCGGTCCTCGACCAGAAGCTGGAGCGCCTTCTGCACGGTGCCCAGGCTGACCTCCATGGACTTCGCGAGGTCCGCCTCCGACGGAAGCTGGTCGCCGGGCTTCCAGACGCCCCCCTCGATCTGCCGCAGGATGCGGTTGGCGACCTGGCCGTATTTCGGCCCGCCCCCCTCCGCCGCCGCCCGGCGGCGCGGGTTCGCCCGCCCCTGGAAGGGCACGACCCCGCCCGTGTCCTGCTCCGACATCGCCACCCCACCCCGTCCGGCCCGCACCGGCGCTGCTCGCCGCATCCCGAGCAAACCATTGTAAGCGCTCCCGAACCGGCGTCCAAGGCCGGCTGCCCGCGGATACCGTCCGCACACCAAACATTTCCTATTGACACAGGTCCTCTATAGGACTTACGGTCGTGGCAACAGGGCGCCAAGGAGGAACCCCATCGTGCAGTCATCCGCCGCGCAGCCATCCGCCTCGACCGAACTCGGCGAGCTGACCGTTTCCGTCTGGCGCGGCGCCGCGGACGGCCGGCTGGAAAGCTTCCGCGTGCCGCACCGGACCAGCCAGACCGTGCTGGACGTGGTCACCTGGATCCAGCGCCACCTCGACCCGACACTGACCTACCGCTTCGCCTGCCGGGTCGGCATGTGCGGGTCCTGCGCCATGATGGTGAACGGGGCGCCGCGCTGGACCTGCCGCACCCATGTGTCGCGCGTGGCGAAGGACGGTCATCTGGAGCTGCGCCCGCTGCGCAACCTGCCGGTCGTCAAGGATCTGGCGGCCGACATGACCGAGTTCTTCGACAAGTGGCGCGACGCCTACGGCCGCTTCTCCCCCACCCCGACGGCGGACGGCGACTTCCACCGGGTGGACCCGGAGAGCGCCGAGCGCAAGGCGGCGTCCGCCGGGATCGAGTGCATCGGCTGCGCCGTCTGCTACGCCGCCTGCGACGTGGTGTCGTGGAATCCCGATTATCTCGGCCCCGCCGCGCTCAACCGCGCCTGGACGCTGATCAACGACGTGCGCGATGCCGACCGTTCCGGCCATCTGGCCGCCGTGGCCGACGACGCGGGCTGCCACGCCTGCCACAGCCAGGGCAGCTGCACCAAGCACTGTCCGAACGGGCTGAACCCGTCCATGGCGATCACCGGGCTGAAGAAGTCGGTGCTCGGCGCGCTGCTGCGGGGTGACCTGTGACCGCCGCGTCCTACGACACGGGTGCCGCGAAGGCCGGCGGCCGGCGCGGGCGCCGGCTGGAGCTGCGGCTGTTCGCCGCCCAGCGCATCAGCGCCATGATCATGGCCCCGCTGGTGCTGATCCACCTCGTCACCATCCTGGTCGCCGTGCGCGGGGGCCTGAGCGCCGACGAGATCCTGGCGCGCACCGAGGGAAGCGTCCTTTGGGGCGGCTTCTACGGGCTGTTCGTGGTCGCCGCGGCGGTGCACGCCGCCATCGGGCTGCGCGGCATCGTCCGGGAATGGACGCCCTGGCACGGGCGCGGCCTGGACGTGGCGGCGCTGGGCTTCGCGGCGCTCGTGCTGATCCTCGGCTTCCGCGCCGTCGCGGCCGTCGTCTAGGGAAAGGAAGGAACCATGTCCACCCTGTCCCGCGTCGCCGCCTCGCGCAACCACCCCGCCTACTGGGCGTTCCTGGTCCACCGGCTGTCCGGCCTGGGCCTCGCGCTTTTCCTGCCCCTGCACCTCCTTGTGCTGGGACTTGCCGTCGAGCGCGCGTCGCTCGACGGTTTTCTATCCTGGACCGATCGGCCGCTGGTGAAGCTGGCGGAGACCGGGCTGGTCGTCCTGCTGGCGGTCCATCTGACCGGGGGCCTGCGGGTCCTGGCGCTGGAGTTCCTGCCCTGGAGCGACGCGCAGAAGACGCGCATCGCCATCGCCTTCGGCGTGGCGCTCGCGGTCGGCCTTCTCTTCCTCCTGCTGGCGGTGTGAGCCATGACGCGTGAGACGATCCGGCAACACGAGACCGACGTGCTGATCCTGGGCTCCGGCGGAGCCGGGCTGTTCGGGGCTCTGCACGCCCACCGCGCCAATCCCGATCTGCGCATCACCATCGCGGTCAAGGGGCTGCTCGGCAAATGCGGCTGCACCCGCATGGTGCAGGGCGGATACAACGTCGCCCTCAACCCCAAGGATTCGATCGAGCGCCATTTCATGGACACGATCGAGGGCGGCAAGTGGCTGAACCACCAGGAGCTCGCCTGGAAGCTCTGCAACGTCGCGGTCGAGCGCATCCTCGAGCTCGAGAACGAACTGGGCTGCTTCTTCGACCGCAACCCCGACGGCACGCTGCACCAGAAGGCCTTCGCCGGCCAGACCTTCGACCGCACGGTGCACAAGGGTTCGCTGACCGGGATCGAGATCATCAACCGCCTGTCCGAGCAGGTCTGGGCGCGCGGCATCGAGCGGCTGGAGGAGCACCGGGCGGTCGCCCTGATCCCGTCCACGGACGGCTCGCGCATCGCCGGGGTGCTGCTGATCGACATGCGCGACGGCGGCTTCCGGCTGGTGCGGGCCAAGGCCGTGCTGCTGGCGACCGGCGGCGGCCCCAGCATGTACCGCTACCACACGCCGTCGGGCGACAAGACCTGCGACGGCATGGCGATGGCGCTGCACGCCGGCCTGACGCTCCGCGACATGGAGCTGGTGCAGTTCCACCCCACCGGCCTCGTCGCCGGCAACGACACGCGCATCACCGGCACCATCATCGAGGAGGGGCTGCGCGGGGCCGGCGGCCATGTGCTCGACGGCGACGGCGAGCGCTTCATGCACAAGTACGACCCGCGCGGCGAGCGGGCCACCCGCGACATCGTCAGCCGCGGCATGTACGAGGAGATGCGCAAGGGCAGGACCGGCCCCAACGGCGGCCTCTACATCACCATGCGCCACCTGGACCCGGTCATGGTGCGCCGCGAGTTCAAGGGCATGGTGGACCGCTGCCGCGACGTCGGCTTCGATCTCGTCTCCGGGTTGGTCGAGGTCACGCCCACCGCCCATTACATGATGGGCGGCGTGGTGTTCGAGACCGACACCAGCACCGCGCTGACCGGCCTGTTCGCGGCGGGGGAGGACACCGGCGGCATCCACGGCGCCAACCGGCTGGGCGGCAACGGGGTCGCCAACTCCACCGTCTTCGGCGGAGTCGCCGGTGACAGCATGGCCGCCTGGATCGCCGCGGAGAAGCCGGGCCTCGCCGAGCCCGATCAGACGGTGGTGGACGCCGCCGTGACACGTTGCCTGACGCCCTTCGGCCGCAAGGGCGGCGATCTGAACGCGTTGCGCGAGCGGATGCTGGACCTGATGTGGGACGATGTCGGCATCGTCCGCGACCGGGAGGGGCTGACCCGCGCGCTGACGGCACTCGACGATCTGTCGGCGGAGCTGGAGGCGACGGGTGTGGCCGAGGCATCGCGGGTGTTCAACCTGACCTGGCACGACTGGCTGAACCTGCAAAGCCAGCTCCTCGTCAGCAAGGCCATCGCCACCGCGGCCCTGGCGCGGGAGGACAGCCGCGGCGCCCATTACCGCGCCGACTTCCCGGAGACCGGGCCGCTGGAAACCTCGGCCAACACGCTGGTGCGGATGGTGGACGGGCGCCTCGCCCTCTCCACCGCCCCGGTCGCCTTCACCCGCGTCCGCCCCGGCGAGACGCTGATCCGCGACGCCGTCGCCGCGGAGTAGTCGAAACATCCCCTCTCCCGCCCCCGGCGGGAGAGGGAGGGACCCGCGAAGCGGGAGGGTGAGGGCCTTGGATTTTCCGAAG
>NZ_JABFFR010000079.1 GCF_013423485.1 Azospirillum oleiclasticum | reverse complement strand
TTTACTGTGTTTGGTTGATAATGGCGTTATACGCTAAGCGGACAAAGAGTGAACGTCAGGCTGCGATGGGATCCGTCGTGGTCCGGAGCCGGCGATATCCGTCCGCCTCCAATTTGGGGGGCGCGCTCCAGAGATAGTCGCCGGTCAGGTTGATGTGCTGCCAGCCCAGAGGCGCGAGGAAGCCGAGCAGGCCGTCGTCGATCGTCTCGCCCCGCGCGCGCAGGATTGTGATGGCGCGCTGCATGTAGACGGTGTTCCACAGGATGATGGCGGCCACCACCAAGTTCAGGCCCCCGGCGCGATGCTGCCGGCTCTCCGGGGTGCGGTCATGGATCCGGCCGAGGCGATGGAAGCAGACGGCCCGCGCCAGGGCGTTGTGGGATTTCATCCGCGGTGAGTACGACGTCGCCGTGTTCCAGGCGATGAAAGCCGTTGAGGTGGCGGTCCGGGAGGCAACCGGCATGCCTGATGGACTCGTGGGTCAGAAGCTCATGCGGGCCGCGTTTGCGGTGAAGACAGGACCGCTGACCGATACCTCGGTTGATGAGGGGGAGCAGGTCGCGCGCATGGAGTTGTTCTCCGGTGCGATGGGCTCCTACAAGAATCCCCATTCCCATCGAGACGTGGCGCTCAACGACCCAGCCGAGGCGATTGAGATCGTGCTCCTGGCCAATCATCTCCTGCGGATCGTGGACGCGCGGTGGGCGGCAAAGGCGTGACTGCACTGGCTCCGCTTTCTTCCTCTGTGGTGCTGCCCGCCCTGGTGACGCGCACCGGCGACCGGGCGATGCTCCGCTTCCTCGAGTTCTTCGCCGCGACGGTCCGCAACCCGCACACCCGCCGCGCCTACGCCCGCGCCGTCGGCGACTTCCTCGCCTGGTGCGAAGCCGTCGGGGTGCCGGAGCTGAGCGCGGTGCAGCCGCTGCACGTCGCGGCCTGGGTCGAGGGGCTGACGCGCGCACGGGCGGCGCCGACGGCCAAGCAGCGCCTCGCCGCCGTGCGCGCCCTGTTCGACTGGCTGGTGACCGGGCAGGTGGTGGCGGTGAACCCGGCCGCCGCGGTGCGCGGCCCGCGCCACGTGGTGCGGGTCGGCACCACGCCGGTGCTCGACCCGGCCGAGGCCCGGGCGCTGCTCGACGCCATCGACCCGACGACGCCGGCCGGCCTGCGCGACCGCGCGCTGATCGGGCTGATGGTCTACAGCTTCGCCCGCGTCGGCGCCGCCCTGGCCATGCGGGTCGCGGACGTCCACACCCAGAACCGCCGGCTGTGGGTGCGGCTGCGCGAGAAGGGCGGCCGGCCGCACGCCATGCCCTGCCACCACACGCTGGAGGATTACCTGGCGGCCTACCTGGACGGCGCCGGCCTGCGCGGCGACCCCGCGGGGCCGCTGTTCCGCACCATCGCCCGCGGCACCGGCCGGCTGTCCGAGCGCCCGCTGCCGCAGGCCAGCGCCCACGCCATGGTGCGCCGCCGCGCCGCCGCCGCCGGCATCGCCACGCCGGTGGGCTGCCACAGTTTCCGCGCCACCGGCATCACCGCCTACCTCGCCAACGGCGGCACCCTGGAGACCGCCGCCCGCATGGCCAACCACGCCTCCACCCGCACCACCCAGCTCTACGACCGCCGCGGCGACGCCGTCAGCCTCGACGAGGTGGAGCGCATCCGCATCTGAGCGGGTGGCCGACCGGCTTCACGAACGGCATCCAGGGCCGATCTCTTCGGGACGTCGACGGCACAATGAGGGGAGCGCGCCATGGTTTCGCGGGACGAGCCGTATCGCCTGGTGTGGTCGGAACCCATGACCAAGGTGGCGGAGCGCTTCCAGGTCTCCGGCAGCTACATGGCCCGGGTCTGCACCCTCCTGAATGTGCCGCGGCCCGCGCGCGGCTACTGGGCGAAGCTGGCGGTCGGGAAGGCGCCGCCGCCCGAGCCCCTGTCGGACGCCCGGCCCGGTGACCAGCTGTCCTGGTCCAACGACGGGATGCTCCCAGCCCCGCCGAAGCCGCGGCAACCGCCCAAGCGCCGGCCGAACGCCGAGGTCCGCGTCCCAAGGGCCCGGGTTCACGGCCTGCTCCGCGGCGCCAAAGAGGCGTTCGAGAACGGCCGGCCCGTGAAGGACGACGCCTATCTCAAGCCCTACAAGAAGCTCCTGGTGGACGTGACGGCCACCAAGGCCTGCCTCGACAAGGCGCTCGGCTTCGCCAACGACCTCTTCAACGCGCTGGAATCCGTCGGGTATCGGGTGGTGCTGGCGCCGGCGGATGAGCGGTTCGGGCGCACCGACATCGACGAGCGCGAGGTGCGCGCCACACAGCGCCACGCCCATCACAGCTGTCTTTGGTGGCCTTACCGCCCCACGGTCGTCTACGTCGGCAGCGTGGCGATCGGGCTCGCGGTCGTCGAGATGTCCGGACTTATGTAGCATCTGCCACCGCCTGAACCTGCCGCATCGCCGTCCAGGCAGCTACGCTGTCCGCTGAAGCTGGGCAGGAGGTCACGGAACATGGGTGAGCCGCACGTCGTCAGCGCCTTGCGGGAGAAGCGGGCCGAGATCTCCGGGGTGATCGTTGAGCTTGAGAGGCGGATTGCCCTGCATCGGGCCGGCCTGGTGCACCTGGACGCCACCTTGCGCCTGTTCATCCCGGACCTTGAGCCCGAGAGCATTCCGCCGAAGAAGCCGCCGGCGGCGCGCTCCCACTATTTCGCCACCGGCGAGCTGGCGCGCCGCTGCTTGGACGCGCTGCGCGTGGCGGAGGGGCGCGTCGTTGCCGCCGAGGAGATCGCCGTCGCCGCCCTGCGGGACAAGGGGCTCGATCCGGAAGACCGCAAGACGCGCTCCGACTTCATCCAGCGCGTGCTCAATACCCTGACCACCCTGAAAGGCAAGGGTACGGTGGAGAAGGTCGGCCATGGTCTGGGCGCCCGCTGGCGGCTTCCGGCCGAGCCCGCCGATCACGCCGCGTGGGCGCGCTGCCAGTAGCCGCAGAAGTCGACCGACGGGCCGGTCCTGGTCACCAGCCCGACCACGGCGCGGAACTGCTCGCCGTTGCTGGTCCGGCGGTGATTCTCCCGGAAGGCCGCTTCCTGGGCGTAGCGGTGCAGGTAGAGGCCCGAGAGGTGATGATGGTGCCCGATCTCACCGCGGCGGATGCGCGAGAAGAAGGACTCCGCCCCGTTGGTGCAGGCGCCATCCTGGCTGTAGGCGTCCTGGTGGTTGATGCGGTGCATCGCGTAGCGGGCGTGCAGACCGTTCCAGGCGCCGGACTCGTCGGCATGCACCGCGGTGCCCTTGGCGATGCGGGAGCGGATGAACGTGCCGGCGGCGTCCTCGGACGGAAACACGCCGGTCACGGTGCGGCCGTCGCGCTCGCGGATGGTGACGACACATTGGCGCTTGCCGGTCTGGTTGATGGCCAGCCGGCGGTCCTTGCGATCCTCCTTGCGGTTCTCCGGGCGGACGTGGCCGCCGAAGTAGGCCCCATCGATCTCCGCCGCCCTGCCCACGCCGCCGATCACAAGGCCGCGGCTCTCGGCCGCCATCCCCTCGCGGATCTTGTGGGCCAGCACGAACGCCGTCTTGTACTGGACGCCCAGGTCGCGCGACAGCGCCAGCGCGCCCTTGCCCTTCACCTCGTTGACGAAGATCACCACGGCGGCGAGGTATGTCCGGAGCGCCAGCTTGTGGAAGGCGAACAGCGTGCCCGAGGTGAGGGAGAAGTCCTTGCGGCATCGCTTGCAGCGCCAGCGCGGCGCACCGTTCGGCCGGCGGCAGTCATACACCGCATCACAGTCGCAGGCCGGGCACACGGGGCGCCCGTTCGTCTCCGGCCAGCGGATCGCCGCGAACACCGCCTCGGCTTCCGTGTCCGACAGGCGCAGCACGGTCGCCAGCGACAGCGTGCGCGCCGCGGCGGTGAGAAGGAAGTGCTGGCCTTTGGGACGACGGGACATGGCGATCTCCAACACGGTGACCGCCCGAGTCTACCCGGCCACGACTCCGCTGTGAATCGCCAAGTTCATGATTTGTACTCATCCGGCCAGCTCACCCGCCGGCCGTGGTGGCGGCTGCTACATAAGTCCGGAGATGTCCGAGGCGGTCCTGATGCGCTACGTGCGCGGCGCCTACATCCGGGAGGCCGACTACATCCCGCCCAAGCGGTCACGGCACCAGGTCGAGCACAGCTGGACCAGCACCCAGGAGCTGCCCTCCGGCCGGCTCCGTCTGATCGCCTACTCCCCCTACGGGCGTGTCCGCTGGTCGACCGACTGGCAGGAAACGAAGACGGCGTCCCTGCGTCCCGCGCTGAAGGCGATCGTGCAGTCCATCGAGGACGCCGCCGTCGAGCTGGTCGGCAAGCTGGAGGAGGCCGACCGGCAGGCCGAGATCGCCCACCGGGCGTGGCTCGCCGCCGAGGAGAAGCGCCGGCGGGACGAGGACCGGCGCCGCGTTGAACAATCGGTTCGCGAGAGCCGGGAGCACCTCACGCAGATCATCGGGCGGTGGTCACAGGTCCTGGAGGTCGAGCGCTTCCTGGCCGGCGTGGAGCGCCGGGCCGCCGACCTGCCGGCGGAGGACCAGGCGCTGATCCGGGACCGGCTGAGGCTCGCCCGCGCGTTCCTCGGCACGCAGGACCCGCTGGACGTCTTCCTCGCTTGGCGCACGCCGACGGAACGCTACCACCCCGTCTACCCGGACGAGGCCACATAGCCGAGCGTGACACAGCGCCCAGCGATTGGGCGATGGACGCCGCCACGCGGGGGCCCGATCGCGTCCCGGTTCGTGGTGTGACCCATACAGCACCAGGGTCTCCGGCGTGCTTGGCCGGGTGGTGGCGGGGAACGGCGGCATGCCGTATGGTCGCTCACGAGCCGCCACGTGAAGGCCCCGATGCCACCGCGCCTGATCCAGCGTCACGACCAGTTCTTCAAGCGGCTGCTCGACCAGCCAGGCGCCGCCGGCGCGCTGCTGCGGGAGCGGCTGCCGCCCGCGATCGCGGACCGGCTCGGCGACGAGCCGCCCGAGCTGCTGCCGGGATCGTTCGTGCCGACGGAGCTGGCCGAGTACCGCACGGACCGGCTCTACCGCGCGACGACGCGGACCGGCCGGCCGGTGCTGGTCCATGTGGTTGTGGAGCACAAGTCGGCGCCCGACCCGCTCGTCGCGCTTCAGCTGCTCGGCTACAAGACCCAGATCCTGCAGTCGTGGATCCGGACGGAGGGGCGTGCGGCCGGCGGAACGGCGCGGGCGCTGCCGGCGGCGGTGTCGATGGTCGTGTACCACGGCGCGGCGCCTTGGACGGTGCCGCTGTCGCTGGCCGGGATCACCGAAGCCGACGATGAGGTGCGGCCGTTCGTGGCGGATTTCCGCTACACGCTGGTCGACCTCGGGCGGATCGACGACGCGCGGCTGTCGCGCGAGCCGGTGTTGCGCGTCGGCTTCCTGATCCTCAAGTACGGTGCGCGGGACGAGGATTTGCGCGGCACGCTGCTGAGGCTCGGGCGGGCGGCCCTGGCGTTGGGAATGGATGAGCTCGTGGCGATGGTGCGCTACGTGCTGGGTGAGCCGAACGAGGTGGAGGCCGGCGTCCTCCGCGCGGTGCTGGCTGAAATCGTGCCGGGGAAGGAGGAGCGTGTCATGTCGATTGCCCTGGAGCAGTTCAAGGCCGAGGCCTTCAAACACGGGATGGCCAAGGGACAAGCGGCGAGCCTGTGCCGGTTGCTCAGCCGGAAGTTCGGGGAGCTGCCCCCCGGCGTGCGGGCGCGCATCGAGGCCGCGTCCCTGGAGGAACTGGACGTCTGGTTCGACGCTGCCTTGGATGCCCCTACCCTGGAACGGGTGTTCGACGCGCACTGACCAGACAAGCTGCTCGACAGCGTCGTCCACAGCGCCAACCGCCTTGTCCTGCCTTGGGGGGCTGCACGAGGCTTTCAGCAGAGTGAGATCGGCGCAAAAGTCAGCCGCACTTCTGTAACCCCAAATTACGGGTAACGACAATTACCTATGTCGTATAACTAACCCTTGCATTTCCTAGGAACCGGCGCTTTAATCCAGGCCGTTGAACATGCTGATACTCCGATCTATCGGGTATGAATGCAAAACCCCCGCTGGCGGCAACCAGCGGGGGCTCTGCAGGCCTACATCCTATCTCGCAATAGCACGATGAGTTCGACTATCGCGATAAAGGCGTTCAGCACCGCAATGATGATGTCTGCATCGTTGAACATGCTGACCTCATTCAATGCACGCCATGATTGGCGATACTCTAAACATTGCACGGTGTTTGTAACCAAAACATTAAGCGTGGGCTTAGCGCAGTGACGCTTTATTTCGGATACTTCTTGCTTTGTTATCTACCATTTTGTCGCACAGCAATGGCACCGTTGGCGTCCAGGAAGACCTTGTGCGTCTGCTTTGGCATTCGACTCTATTAGCCGGATTGGTACATCGTTGCAAGGCGGCAAGCCGGCTGGAGTGGACTTCTCAGGGGCGCCTTCTGCTGCATTTGCGATAATGCAATTCCGGAAATCCCTTCGACACCTTCAGCTAACACGAACCGTGCCGATGTTCTCATCGAACGGCCGGAATTGCGAATAGTACATGCTGCGGGCACGACCAAGATGGGCACAAAGCCGCCATTCAGAGCATAGTCCGTCAAAGGGAGCCGATCCGGACAGCCCGTTACGGCTGCTGGATGCATCGAACGATCGGAAGGTGAGGCGCGGCGGCGCCTGCCCGCGGAGTCGTGGATGAACGTCCTGGCTGTTCCGGCCGACGGTGCCTCCCGGCCCGTATCCAGCATGGACTGGACAGGACGCACCGGCTCGGACAGGCTCCATCACCCCACTCCAGCGTGGAGCAGCTGCATGGCGCACCGCCGCACCGAGCGCACCAGCCAGGGCGACCAGTTCATCCTCCCCGGCGCCGAGCGCCGCACCGCGCCCAGGCTGCCGTACGCGGCCGAGGCCGATGGCCAGCTCGGCCTCGCCTTCTACGACCCGCCCTCCGCGGCCGAGCGCCTCCAACTCCAGGCGGAGGCCCCGCTGCGCCCGCGCCGCCGGCAGCGCGGAACCGCGGGGTTGCCGCTGCTGGACACTGCCGTCCATCCCGATCCGGCCGGCGCTGAACAAGGGACGCGTGATGCACTACGCCGGCATCGGGTCGCGGGAGACGCCGCCCGCGGTCCTGGAGGTGATGGCGGCGGTCGGTGAGCGGTTGGCCCAGCTGGGCTGGGTGCTGCGCAGCGGCGGTGCCGTCGGCGCCGACCAAGCCTTCGAGCGCGGCTGCGATCGCGTCGGCGGGCGCAAGGAGATCTTCCTGCCGTGGCCCGGGTTCGATGGT
>NZ_JABFFR010000078.1 GCF_013423485.1 Azospirillum oleiclasticum | reverse complement strand
TCGGCGGGCGCAAGGAGATCTTCCTGCCGTGGCCCGGGTTCGATGGTCACCCATCGCCCCTGTGCACGGTCAGCGCGGCGATGCTGGAGCTCGCCGAACGCCACCACCCGGCCTGGGAGCGATGCCGGCCGGCGGCGCGCACGCTGCTCGCCCGCAACGGCTGCCAGGTGCTCGGCCCGGACCTCGCCACGCCCTCGCGGGTGGTGATCGGCTGGACGCCGGGCGGCGAGCCGGTGGGCGGCACCGGCCAGGCCATCCGCATCGCCCTGGCGCACGGGGTGCCGGTGCTCAACCTCGGCCGGCCGGAGCTCGCCGGGGCCGACGCCGCGTGGGTGGTCGCACGGGCCGGCGCGCTGGCCGAGGAACGGCCCTGACCCGTCGGTGGTCATCGCGCCCTCAAAACACCGCCAAGCTGCTTCGCGGCCCGCCGGTGGCCTTCAGGCGCCGGGGGGCAGGTGACGCCGCACGGCGGCGAGGATCGCCAGCGGATCGGCTCCCAGCGCCTGCGCCAGGCACAGGAACTCCACCACGTCCACCCGCCGCTGGTTGGACTCCAGCCGCGACACGAAGGGCTGTGGCTTGCCCAGCCGCCCGGCCAGCTCGGCCTGGGTCAGCCCGGCGCGCAGCCGCGCCTCGGTGAGCAGGCGGGTCAGCTCGTGGTGGGCGTCGGTGTAGATCGAGTCCAAGGCCGCGCTCCGGCGGGGTGAGCGATGGCGGGCGGCCTAAATGCACTTTTCGCATATACAAAGTTTGTATATTGTGGTGGGCACCACCCCCTGGAGGCTCCGCCATGCCGCGCCCCGACCCGCTCCACGCCGCCCTGGACGCCCAGCTGCGCGTCCTCGGCGACGATCTCCGGCACCGCTGCGCGCGGGCCTTCGCCCGTCACCTGCGTGACCGCCGGCGCGCGGCGCTGGCCGCCCACGACGGCCCAGTGACGCTCACCCTCGAGGATCTCGCCGCGCTGGTGCGGCGCTCCGGGCTGCGCTGCGAGCGCTCGACCGTGCCCTTTTCCCTCGACCGCATCGGCGGCGTGCGCCTGCTCGCTCCCAGCCTCGACCGCATCGACCCCGAGGGCGACTACACCCTCGCCAACCTGCGGCTGGTGTGCTGGTACGTGAACCGGGCGCGCGGGCCGTGGCCGGAGGCGCTGCAGCAGCTGATCAGCCAGGGCATCGCGGCGCGCCACGGGGCCCGGCTCTCCCGCGCGCAGACGGAGGCGATGCGCGCCTTCGTCCAAGGGCTCGGCCCGTGGAAGTACGCGTGGTCCGGCGCCGCGGTGGACCAGGTTCCGCCGGTGCGGGACGGTGCCCCGATCCTCATCCATCGGGACCCGCCCTACGCCGGGTCGGCGGGTGATGGCGCCTGGCGTCCGGCCATACCGTCTGGTGGCCCGGAGCGGCTCCTGACGGACGCCGTCCGGCGGCTGGCGGCTGGCCTGCAGCCCGGGGCGGTGCTGGCCGTGGCCAGCGGGGACGGTGTCGCCCTGTGGCGTTGTCCGGCGGCCGGACGGCGGCCCCGGCAGGACGGCGCCATGGCTGCGCCGGATCACGGCGGCGGGGCCATGCCGATCCGGTTCGCCCAGCCGGCGTCCACGGCACGCTCCGGACTGTGCGGCCGGTCCGCGACTGCCACGGGGGTCCCCCTGACGCGCCGTCTCGCTGCGCTCCCATGGCCCGGGGAGGACCCCGTCACCGGCTCGGGCGAGTGGTGGTTCGTGCCGGCGCCGACGGCTCTCCGGCGCGGTGGCCCGGCGATGCCCGGGTGTGGGACGATGCTGGTGCCACACGCCGCGCCCTGAGCACCCGCCAGACCGCGTCACACCCCGTCCCCACAGCACCTGGAGAGCCCCGATGAGCACCGACACCGACGACACGCCCGAGCATCCCGCCACGCCGCCGGCCGGCCGCAAGATGTTCATGTGCTTCCTGCGCGACAAGGGTGCTCCCCAGCCTCCGGGGAACACCCTGCCCTATTTGTACCAGGTGGGGGTGGCCCCCTTCGGCCCCATCCCGCCCGGCGCCACGATGATCCCGCGAACCGAAGGAGCGACGGACGATGAGCATGGTCTTCGAGCGTCTGCCCAACAGCAATCTGTGGGTGCTCCACACGTCCCGGCCGGCGTCGGCCGGGGACGGGCCGCGTGAGGCCGAACCGGAACCGGTCCTGGAGCCGGAGGGCGAGCCGGCGGACGGCCGTCCGGTGCCCCGGATGGTCGCGGGCGTCATCACCGTCCCGGCGATGACGCCGCAGCCGTAGCCGGGGGGCAAAGCGGCCGCCCCGCCCCGGCCCGCGCGGCCGGCGGCGTGACCGGCCGCCTCCCGCCCCACCGCGCCGTCAGTCCCGCCCCGGCGACCGGTCGTTCCTGGGCGCCAGCCGCTCGCGCAGCGTCTTCTCCAGCCCCGGGGTGGGGTCGGGGATGCCGCGCCGGGCGATCTCGGCGCGCAGCACGCCCACGGCAGCCCGCAGCCGTTCGATGTACCTTGGGGTGTTGATGGTCTGCGGCGAACGCCGGACCTGCAGTTCCGCGGCAAATTGAACGCGCACCTGGTGGTCCAGGGCGGCGTCGGACATGCCGCGCACCCGCAGCTTCATCTCCTGAACCGTGTCGGAGCCGGCGCGCGGGTCCAGCCACAGGGGCTCGTTCACACGCTTTCCGGTGGGCTGGGCCGGAGCCTGTGCGGTCGGCCCGATCCCCTGGCCAACCGGGGGCGCCGCGTGCGGCGTTCCGGCGTTGGGAGGCGCCGGCGCCACCGGCGCAGCCGGCGGCAGTACCCCCCCGTCCACGGACTCGTCCGGCTCGAACAACGCCTTCAGCATCCGCCGCTGCTCTTCATTCAGTGACCGCATCGGATCAGGGGGACCGCCCAGCCCCGCCGCCGCGGTGCCCGGAGTGATGCCGGAGCCGGCCTGAGCGGCCCCGTGGTCACGCCCCGGCGCCGGCCTTCCCCGGTCCTGCGCCGCGTCGCTCCCGTGCCCCGCCGGCGGGCCCGCCTGTTCCAGCCGATCGGCGGGAGCGTTCCTCAGCGCCTTGAGCTCGCTCCAGGCCTGGTCGCGCTCCCCGGTCAGCGCGGCGACCTGGGCCTCGAGGGCGGTCACCGTCTGGCGGTGCGTCTTCGACAGCACCACCGCCCCGCCCACCGCCTCTTCCCGGCCCTTCTGCTGGCCCCGTCGGAACCCGTCCGTCTCGCCCTCCCGCCGGGCCCGCTCCACCGCTTCTCTGTGCTCGGCGTCGCGGGCTGTCCACCTCTCGATGAGCTGGTGCAGCTGGCGGTCCGCCCTTCCCAGCTGGTCGGTCAGCGCCTGCACGGACGCCCACTCCGCCGTGACCTGGCGCGCCACCGCCTCCCAGCCGGCATCGACCCCCGCGTCGTGCACGTCCGTCGCATCGACGGTGATCTCGCGCTCGCGCGTCAGAAGGCCACCGGGCACCGTCACCGACCGCAAGATCGGCGTGGTGGCGTAGGGCCGCGCTGGGTCCAGCGCCGCCGGCCTTCGGTCGAGCACCGCCTCACGCACGGCGGCCACCACCGCCTGGGCGATCCGGACGTCCAGGTCCGCCTGCGTGTACAGGGGCACGGCTGCGGGGTCCTGGGGCCGCGCCGGGGGCGTGCCGTCGGCGGCCTCCACCGGCCCCGGAACCGGAGGCTTGGCGGCCGCGGTCGGCGCGCCCGTCTCCGGGTCCGCCGCGGTGGCCTGCCCCGTCGAAATCACGGCTGCCGCAGCCGGCGGGGACGCGCCGGGTTCGGAGGCGGTGCGGCCATCGCGCGTGACGTCACGCAGCGCGCGGATTTCGGCCCGCGCCGCGTCGCGCTCGCGCACCAGATCCTCCATGATCCCGCGCATGTTGAGCAGGTCGCGCCGGCTGGCCCGCAGGGCCTCCACCGCCTCGGCGCGCTGGCGCTCCAGGAGGGCCACGGCCCGCTCGGCGGCGGCGCGCTGCTCCTCGCGCTCCTGCGCGTCGCGCTGGTGCTCGGCGATCGCGGTGGCGAGCGCCTCGCGCTGCGCGGTGCGCCAGCGCCGGCGCGCCAGCCCCTGCGGCTCCGGCGTGCGCCCC
>NZ_JABFFR010000077.1 GCF_013423485.1 Azospirillum oleiclasticum | reverse complement strand
TACAAAACCCGGACACTTCACATGCTAGCGACAGCCTTTCATGTCCCTGGTTGTCCCGATCAGCGTGATCTGGTAGGGAAAGTGCATGCTGCACCGCAATACGCCGCCTTGACCGATCCGCTTTAGTGTCCTCCGACCCCGCTGGGTCGCCTGGGGACGATCGTCATGTGGCGGGCGTTGCGCCCTCACACATCCTGCCGTGATGCCGGCTGGCTTCTTTGGAGCCGCCGCGCTCCTCCCTTTCTGCGAGCTTCATGACATTCAATTTGCAACGACTCCGTACGGAGTGGTTCGGCAACGTGCGCGGTGACGTGCTTGCCGGACTGGTCGTCGCCCTGGCCCTCATTCCGGAGGCCATCGCTTTTTCCATCATCGCGGGGGTCGATCCCAAAGTCGGGCTGTACGCCTCCTTCTCCATCGCCGTGATCATCGCGATCGTCGGTGGCCGACCGGGAATGATCTCCGCCGCGACCGCGGCCACTGCGGTCCTGATGATCACGCTGGTGAAGGAGCATGGCCTGCAATACCTGCTGGCCGCGACCGTGCTGGCCGGCGTGCTACAGATCGGCTGCGGCCTGTTGCGGCTGGGCGTCCTCATGCGCTTCGTGTCGAAATCGGTCATGACCGGCTTCGTCAACGCCTTGGCCATCCTGATCTTCCTGGCTCAGCTGCCGGAACTCACCGGCGTCATCTGGCTCACCTACGCAATGGTCGCCGGCGGCCTCGCCATCATTTATCTGGTGCCACGGGTGACGCGCGCGGTCCCGTCGCCGCTGGTGTGCATCCTGGTGTTGACCGCGCTGTCGGTCACGTTCGGCCTCGATGTGCGCACCGTGGGTGACATGGGCGAGTTGCCCTCTACCCTGCCGGTCTTCTTGCTGCCCCAGGTGCCGCTGATCCTCGAGACGCTGTGGATCGTCCTGCCCTATTCCGCCGGGATCGCGGTGGTCGGGTTGCTTGAATCTCTGATGACGGCGGCCATCGTCGATGATCTGACCGATACCGGCAGCGACAAGAACCGCGAGTGCATCGGACAGGGCATCGCCAACGTCGCGACCGGCTTCATCGGCGGCATGGCCGGCTGCGCGATGATCGGCCAGTCGGTGATTAATGTGAAGTCGGGCGGCCGGGGGCGGCTCTCCACCTTCTGCGCCGGCGTCTTCCTGCTGTTCCTGATCGTCGTGCTGGGTGACTGGGTGCGCCTCATTCCCATGCCGGCGCTGGTGGCCATCATGATCATGGTGTCGATCGGCACCTTCAGCTGGGTTTCGCTGAAGAACCTGCGGACGCACCCGCTCAGTTCCAGCATCGTCATGATGGCAACCGTCGTCGGGGTGGTGGCGACGCACAATCTCGCCATCGGCGTCCTGATCGGCGTCCTGCTGTCCGGCCTGTTCTTCGCCGGCAAGGTGGCCCAACTGTTCCGCGTCACCTCCTCCCTGTCGGATGACGGCACCGCACGCACCTACACCGTCGAGGGCCAGCTGTTCTTTGCCTCGGCCGAGAGCTTCACCGCCGCCTTCGACTTCCGGGAGGCGCTGGAGACGGTCACCATCGACGTTAGCCGTGCCCACATCTGGGACATCTCCAGCGTCTCCGCGCTCGACATGGTGGTGCTGAAGTTCCGCCGGGAAGGGGCCGAGGTCGAGATCATCGGCCTGAACCACGCCAGCGAAACCATCGTGGACAAGCTGGCGATTCACGACAAGCCGGGCGCCATGGAACGCCTGCCGGCCCATTGAGGGAGGATGCGCAATGACATGTCTGCTGACACTGGTGGACGGCTCAGCCTACACGCCGAGCGTTTGTGACCATGCCGCCTGGGCCGCCAAGCGGCTGAGCCTTCCGGCGGAGCTGGTCCATGCCCTGGGCCACCGGGAGGAGCCCGCCGCGCCCTCCGACTTCACCGGCAGCCTCGATGCCGATGCACAGGATCGGCTGCTTGCCGAACTGGCGGAACTGGATGCGCGGAAGGCGAAGCTGGAGCACCAGCGCGGCCGGCTGGTTCTGGACAGTGCCAAGGTGCGCCTGGAACAGGCCGGCGTTGCCCATGTGGCGCCCCGGCTGCGCAACGGCGACGTGCTGGAGGCCGTTCAGGATCTGGGAGGCAAAGCCGCCCTGATCGTGATCGGCAAGCGCGGCGAGGCGGCCGACTTCGCCACGCTGCATCTGGGTTCGAACCTGGAGCGGGTGGTCCGCGCGACCAGCCGGCCGGTGCTGGTTGCCTCTCGTGCTTTCCAGCCGGTGACGCGATTCCTGATCGCCTTCGACGGCGGTCCCAGCGCCATCAAGGCGGTGGAGGAGATTGCCGGAGGGCCGTTGCTGCGCGACCTTCCCGGCCAGTTGCTGATGGCCGGAACGCCAGCACCGGCCGCCCGCGACCGGCTTGACCAGGCAATGGAGCGCCTGCGCGGCGCCGGTTTTGCCGTGGAGGCCAGGGTGGAGGCCAAGCCGCCGGAAGAGGTTATCGCACAGGCGATGGATCACAATCCCGCCGGGCTTCTGATCATGGGTGCCTATGGTCATTCCCGAATCCGCAGCCTGATCATCGGCAGCACGACCACCGCGATGATCCGCTCCGTCAAAGCTCCGGTCCTGCTGTTCCGCTGAGACGGGGGTGACGGATCTCGGTGCGCAATGCCACATGCCGCAAGCGTCCCGCGCCGACATCGCCGCCTGCGTTCAGGCCGCAACTCCGTTCCGTGCGCGTTTCACGATTGCGGCGACGGTGTTCTTGCTGAGGCCCAGCTCCCGTCCGATCAGGCGGTAGCTGCGGCCCTCGTCCACCAACACCAGAACTTTGGGCGCCAGCCGGTCCGACTTTGGCCGTTGTCCGGGCTGCCGGCCGAGTTTCTTACCACGGGCCTTGGCGGCGGCGAGGCCGGATCGGACCCGTTCGCGCAGCAGGTCACGTTCGAACTCGGCTATGCCGGCGAGCACGGTGGCCATCATACGGCCGGCGGCGCTCGCCAAGTCGAAGGTCATGCCGCTCAGCGCGATCACCGACACCCGCCGAGCTTCCAACTCGCGCAAGGTTTCCAGCAGGTCGAGGGTGCCGCGGCCCCAGCGCGACAGTTCCGTCACCAGGACGACGTCGATGTGCCGGGCCTGGGCGAGGGCCATGACCTTGCGGCGTTCGATGCGGTCGAGCTTCACCCCGGACCCGGTCTCCTTGAAGATGCCCGCCACTTCGTACCCGGCACGAGCGGCGAAGGCGAGGAGGTCGCGCTCCTGGCGCGCACAGGACTGGTCGGCGGTGGACACCCGGCAATAGAGCGCGGCGCGCTGTCCCATTTGAACCTTCCCGGATCGATGGCCGGCAAACCCGCGTCCCGGCTAGGCTCGCCACCATCCAAAACAGACTATACTCCAACTGGGACAGCTTCCTCCATGCCGCGCCGCCGCGCCCTCTGCGAATCCCAACTCGACGCCCTGCTCGCCCTGCCCACCGCCGATGTCGACCTGATCCGTCACTACACGCTCGGTCCCGACGACCTCGCGATCGTGGCCCGTCGTCGGCGCCCTCACAACCGGCTTGGCTTCGCGCTTCAGCTCTGTGCCCTGCGGTATCCCGGCCGACTGATCCGGCCGGGCGAGGTGATCCCGCTGGAGGTCGTCGCGTTCGTGGCGGACCAGCTGGACCTCGACCCCGAGGGTCTGGCCGGCTACGCGGATCGCGCGCCGACCCGTTACGATCACCTTGACGCTTTGCGCGACGCCTACGGTTTGCGAACCTTCGCCCAGCCCGACCATCGGGAACTGTCGGCGTGGCTGGCCCCCATCGCGATGACGACGGTCAGCGGCGTGACGGTCGCCGAGGCGCTGATGGGCGAGTTGCGGCGCCGGGGCGTGGCGGCGCCCGGACCGACCGTCATCGAGCGGCTGGTGGCCACCGCCCTTCTGCAAGCGGAACGCCACGCGGCGGCGGGAGTGAACGCCGCGCTGACGCCGGAACAGCGCACCGCGCTGGACGCCCTGCTGGAAATCCATCCGGGGACCACGGTCAGTTCCCTGGTCTGGGCGCGGCAGTCGCCCGGCGCGCCGGGCCATCGGTCGCTGGCCCGCATGATCGACCAGATCCGACATCTCCGGAGGATCGGGATCCCGCCGGGTGTCGCCGACGGGGTCCATGCCGAGCGGGTAAGCCGGTTCGTCCGGGAGGGGAGCCGGTTGACCGCGCAGCATCTGAGGGCGCTGGCCCCCGCGCGGCGCCGCGCCATCCTCGCGGTGACGGTGAACGACACCATCACCCGCCTCACCGACGAGGCAATCGGCCTGTTCGACCGCCTGATCGGGCGGCTGTTCCGCCGGGCCGAACGGCGCGCGGCTCTCGAACTCCACAACAACGCCCGTGCCATCAACGACAAGCTACGGCTGTTGGCAAAGATCGGCGATGCGCTCATCGCGGCCCACGCGTCCGGCGCCGACGCCTTCGCTGCCGTGGGCGCGGTGATCCCGTGGGACCGTCTCGCCGACATCGTCACCGAAACCAAGAGCCTGACCCGGAACGACGGTCCCGACTACCTGGCGCTCGCCGCGGCGAACCATGCGCTCCTGCGACGGGTGGGGCCGCTGTTCCTGGACGCCTTCGAGTTCCAGGGGGTCGGTGCCGTGTCGGGTCTGCTCCGGGCGCTCACGGCGATGCGCGCCTTCTACGGCGGCCCCCGCCGAGAACTGCCCAAGGACATGTCGACCGCTTTCATCCGACGCGGGTGGCGCGCCGCGGTTCTGCGGGACGGCGCGGTTGACGGCCCTACCTACGAGCTGTGCCTGTTCACGGAGCTTCGGGATCGTCTGCGGGCTGGCGACGTCTGGGTGGTGGGCAGCCGGCAGTACCGTGCCGTCGAGGATCAGCTGATCTCCAAGGCGCTGTTCACCGCAATGCGGGCGGCCGGGCCGCTGCCCGTGGCGACGCCGTTGGAGGCCGCGGGGTATCTTCAGGATCGGCGGGCCGCGCTCGACGCCCGGCTGCGGGACATCGACCTCAAGGCCGGCGGGGATCGGTTGACCGACGTGCGTCTCAATGGCGGCGTGCTGAAGATCACGCCCCACGAAGCGGCAACCCCGGAGGAGGCGGATCGGCTGGCCGACCGGATTTACGCGCTTCTGCCTCGGATTCGGATCACCGACCTCCTGGACGAGGTCGCGGGGTGGACCGGCGCCACCGCGTGCTTCACCCATCTCCGGACCGGCCAGCCGGCCGACGACCGCCGTGTGATCCTGACCGCGGTGCTGGCCGACGCCACCAATCTCGGCCTGACCCGCATGGCCGAGGCATGCGCCATCGCCAGCTACAAGCAACTCGCGTGGGCCGCCGGATGGCACATCGGCGACGACGCCTACGGGCGGGCGCTGGCTCGGATCGTCGCGGCACAGCAGGCCCAGCCCTTGGCCGCCTTCTTCGGCCGCGGGACGGCGTCCAGCTCCGACGGCCAGCATTTCCCCCTCGGCGGACGGGGCGAGGTGAGCGGTGCGGTGAACCCGCACAAGGGCGCGGGTCCGGCCATTTCCTTCTACACGCACGTCTCCGACCGGTACGCGCCCTACCACAGCAAGGTCATCTCCGTCGCGGAGAGCGAGGCGGCGCACATGATCGACGGCCTGCTCTACCACGGTGCCGACGTCAAGGTCGCCGTCCACCATGTCGACGGCGGTGGCGTCTCCGACCACGTATTCGCCCTCTGCCATTTCCTGGGCTTCCGGTTCGCGCCGCGGATCCCCAACCTGCATGATCGGCGTCTCTACGCTTTCGGACCTGCCGCATCCTGGCCGAACCTGGAGCCGTTCATCGCTGGGCGGATCGACGAGGAGCTGATCCGGGCGCATTGGGACGACCTGCTGCGGTTGGCCACCTCGATCCGGACCGGAACGGTGTCCGCGTCCCTCATGCTGAAGCGGCTCGGCTCCTACCCGCGCCAGAACGGGTTGGCCTTGGCATTGCGGGAGGTGGGGCGCATTGAACGGTCGCTGTTCACCCTCGACTGGTTGGACGACCCGGTGCTTCGCCGACAGGCAACCGCCGAACTGAACAAAGGGGAAGCCGACCAGACCGTAGCGGCGATGGCCGTATGCAAGCTCTCCCGCGGCAACCGGCGCGCGGCGGCGTAACGGCCGAAATCCGCCTCATCTTCGAACTTGTGGGCTCGCCGGCTGAGCACGCGGAATCCATTCGATCCGTTGATGCCCGAGGCTGGGACGAGCAGGCCCTGTGCCTCCAACCAGGACCACGCTTCAGCGAAAGCCAAGTGAAATTGGTCCCGGTGGCTGGCGGGATAGCGTGATGATCCGTCATTGCCAAATGCAAACGGCTCTTCTTGAAGGTTGCCACAATGGTGGAGCCCGCGCTTGTCGTGTTCGACGCGTTGACGTAGGAGCAAAAGGATTTTCGCTGCCAGTTCCTCCGGCTCAAGGGCTAGCACGGTCTCCACATCAGGAATCAAGCGCGGCAGTTCGTGCATAAGCTGATGCTCCTTCTAACTCTGATAAGGGGCTTTTATCACACATAAGAGGGGGACGGGCGGCGGCGATGTGGCGGTGGACGAGCGATCGCAGATCCAGGCCCTGGAGCAGCACCCAGCCGGGGCTACCGATGACGCAGGGCGAGTCCGCGACGCAGACCCACGACAACACGCCTCCCGGGACGACCACCCTGTTCGTTGCGCTCAACGTGCTGGGTGCCACCGTGCGCGGCCCGTCACCGGCACCAGGAGTTCAGTCGCTTCCTCAACGCCGTCAACGCGACTGAACCGCAGTTCTCACACAGCGGGACAGAGCGAGGCCCACAAGAGGCCGGCGCCCAAATGTGCGGGTGGACGCTGCAATAGGGCGTCCGGCGATAGGGTTTGGAACTTACCGACACCCCAGCCGGGCCGCTTCCCGTTCCGGGATGGGCGGACGGCTGGGGTGGAGGGTGACGCCGTCCTCGGTCAGGGTGACGTCGGCCTCCGGATAGACCGCCAGGGCGAAATCCAGGGCGCGGCGGAACTCCGGCTTGAACTGCCTCAGCGCCTTGTAGCCGCCGCCGAACTGGGCGAACAGGGCCGGCCAGGATATCCGCACCGGCTGCATCAGCACATGCAGTCGGTAGGCCATCCAGACGTAGAGATCGAACGCCATGCTGCGACCGGCCAGCTCGCGGACGGCCGGCTCCCACACCGGCACTGGGTGCTCGCGCAGCGCCCGGAAGAAAGGTTCAGACAGGCGCACGGTCTCGCGCCACAGCGTGCCCTGCCGGTCATCGTCGCGGAAGCGGATGCCGCTGGCAACGATGGTGGTGTTCTCGAACCCGTCGCTGCCGTCCGTGCCTTCCCAGAAGAAGGTGAGCCGGCAGCGCGAAATCCGCTCTGCCTGGCTGCGCACCTCGGTGTAGGTGCGGCCGCCGGCGGAGATGCCCATGCGCTCCAGCCAGGCGTTCATGCTGCGCCCCAGCTCGACCTCCGGGCTGTTCTCGGCGATGGCGCGGGTCTGGAGGTAGAGCAGGATCAGGCGGGCTTTGGGACCGTAGGGCACGCCGACTAGTTCGTACTCGTCCTCTCCCGCCGCGACGTGGCGGCGGCGCACCCGACCGGGCTCGACCAGCAGCGAGACGCGACCGTTGACGCTGGACCGGCTCCAGTGCTGCTCGTCTGGCAGTCGGCGGTGCGGCAAGGCGGTCAGACAGAAGCCCGAATAGGTGATGCCGATCCCCTGGCTTTCCTCTTCTAGGATGCGGGCGGCTACGTCCACGATTGGTGCTCGGTCGGCTTCGACCATGAGCCGCGCGTCTAGCCGGCCGTGTGCGCGGACCAAGTGATGGATGGCAGCCATCCCGCTCGTCCTTTCATCAGGGTGTGTCGAGTGAAGCAACCGGCCGCGGCTTTGTCCATTTGGAACTTACCGACACAAGCTATTCGAAGGATATTTGATCCTCTTATTTGTATGTGTCGGGAAGTTCCAGGGGATAAGTACGAGTCGCGTCGGGAAGTCCCAAAGATGTGTCGGGAAGTTCCAAACCGCGGCTGTGGGCAAACGACGCGCATCGGCCTGGTGCCGGGTGTCGGGAAGTTCCAAACCGGCCCCGACTCGCGGTCCTACCCTTCCCGCTTCTCAAGGGCGTCGAACGCCTTCTCCAGCAGCTCGGACAGGCTCATGTCGTTGGCGGCGGCGTAGACCCGGAAGCGCCGGCGAAACTCGGGCGAGACGCGGAAGTTCAGCGGTTCGGTGCGGTCCGACTTCTCGGTGGCCTTGGCTGGCGCCGGTGCGGCCGGTGCGTCAGCCTCGGCGCGGGGCGGCACGCCGGCGGTGGCGGAAGCGGTGCCCTTCCTGGCCATGAGGCCGGCGGACAGGGGAGCGGCCGGGGGTTGCTTGGCCATGGGTCACCTTTCGTGCTGGCGTGTTCGCGTGGTTGCTAGATGCCGTGCATGCGGATATGCACGCAATGCAGCTCAGTCTAAAATCGTCTTTACCCGCTTACGGGCTTTCGTGTTTCCGTGCAAACGTGCTTTCACGAAATCCCACAGGGCGGCGGCCTCCTTCGCTGCCGGCCCTTTGGGGGCCAGTTCCTGCACGGTGCGGCCGTCAGTCATGCTGGCCGCATAGTCCACCCGGTCCACGATGATGGCGGGGGCGACCACCCCGTGTTCGGACAGGGCGGCGATCGCCTGAGTGGTCAGCTTCGCGTTCGTCTTGGCCATAGTGACTACGAAGCCGAAGGGGCGGCCACCAGCCTCCACCAGCTCCACCGTGCGGCCGACGGCGCGCAGGTCATGTGGGCTCGGCTTCACCGGGATCAGGACGAAGGAGCCAAGCGCCACCACCTCGCGGATATGCTCGGTCGCCGACGGCGGCGTGTCGATCACCGCCAGCTTCACGCCGGCCGCGGCGAGCCTCTCCAGATCGCCGGCCAGCGAGGCCAGGGTGGTGGAGGCGAAGGCCGGCGTCTCGGCTGCCCGCACATTCCACCATTCGGCCAGCGACGCCTGCGGGTCGGCGTCGATCAGCACTGCGGGCCCATCGCCCGCCACCTCCGCCGCGACCGCCAGATGCGCGGCCAGCGTGGTTTTGCCGACGCCGCCCTTGGCGCTGGCAAGCACGATGATGTGCATGTGTGCTCCCGTGCTTTTCCGCCATGCACGCATATATGCATGTTAGCTGACGTGTATAAATGATATCGTGTTTGCACGCAAGCACGATTGAAAGACATTGAAGCCCAGCGACCCCGCTCTCAAAGGAGACCATGTAGAACCCCTGGGTGATCAGGCGGGGTTCGCCGTGGTGGGCGCTGTGGTGTCGTTGGCGGCTGACCGGCGAGGCATGGTGAAGTCCGTTTCGCGGGGGGCGTTCCCGAAGCTACAGCCCCTCGCCCCGCATAGCTCCCCGAACCACCCAGAGGTTCTGCATGGTCTCCTCGACGGGACGGTGCCGCATACGTCCTCGGCAACCGCGTCGATCTGAGCGCCGCCGGTCGGGCAAAGCTGCTGGCCTGGCAAAATGGAGGCGGGCCCGTGCGAAGCTGACGTGTCCGTCGAGCCTCGGTGTTCCTCGCGCTCGGCTGCCGTCACGCAGTTCATCTTGGGCCCCGACGTCCGCGGTGCGCGTGTCCCAGCGCGCCGAGCGACCACGCCGGCGGAGAGCTGGCGTGTACGCGCATCGAAGACGCGCTCCGGTTCGTGCGGCGGAGCTGGCCCTCCCGCACGGCGCGTCAGAGCAGGTCGGCGGCGGGGTTCTGGTGGACGGCGCCGGCCTGGAAGTAGCGGGCGGCGACGCGGTGGCTCTTGTGCCCGGAGAGCTGCATCAGCAGGTCGAGCGGGATGCCCTCGCGCCCGCCGGTGGTCAGGAAGCCCGAGCGCAGCGAGTGGGCGGCGTAGGCGGTGGGGTCGAGGCCGGCGGCCGCGGCGGCGCGCTTCACCGCCTCGGCCACCACCCGCCCGTCGAGGGGCTTGGCGCCGCCGTCGGGCCCGCGGCGCCGCACCACCCGGCCCCGCCGCGACAGCTCGCGGAACAGCGGGCCCTCGGTGATCCCCTGCTCGGCGAGCAGCCGCAGCCAGCGGCGCAGCGCGTCGGCGGCTGCGCGCTTGACCGGCACGTCCGTCCCCTCGCCCTCCTGGTCGGTCTTCGAGCGGCGGACGCGCAGCGTGTAGTCGCGTCCGGCCGGGGTGACGTCGGTGAGGCGCAGCGCCACGAGCTCGGAGCGCCGGCGGCCGCCGCTGGCGAAGGCGACGGCGAGGATGGCGCGGTCGCGCACACCGCGGGCGTCGTCGGGCAGCGCGTCGAGCATCGGGCCGAGGGCCTCGTCGCGGGTGGCGGCGCGCTTCGCCCGGGGCGCGACACCGCGCGCGGCCATGGCGCGGCGCGCCTGACGCAGGACGTCGGCGACGCGGCGCCATTGCTCGTGGGCGGCCGCGGCGGCCTCCTGGGCGAAGGCGGTGCGGATGGTGAGGTCCGAGTAGCAGCGGAACAGAAAACCGACATAGGCCGATCAGGAACCGCGGGCGGGCTCCTCGTGGGGCTGGGTCTGAAATGCCCGGTACAACGTCGACGCGGGGACATTGAGAATTCGGGCCGCCTCGCGGGGAGACCGCCCTTCATCGACCAGACGCCGGGCGAGAGCGATCTGTTCGGTCGTCAGCTTCGGCGGCCGGCCAAAACGCACGCCGCGCGCCCTGGCCGCCACGCGGCCCGTTCCGGTTCGCTCGGCGATCAGGGTGCGCTCGAACTCGGCAATGCCGGCGAACACGGTCAGGACCATGCGGCCGGCCGGCGAGGTGGTGTCAGCCCACGGTTCCGCGAGTGAGCGGAGCCCCGCACCAACCTCTTGAAGCCGCTCCGCAACATCGAGCAGATCGTTCATGATCGAATGGATTGCTTCAGTATATAGAAAAGCACGCTATGATAGTTATATCAATGAATTAAGTGCGCATTAGTAAACCAACTATGATAGTAATTATCTTTCTATTTTTGTTGCGGAGCGAATGATGAGCACGATAGAGGGAACGTCATACGGCGATATTCTCGTCGGCGGTGTGGACGCCGACCTGCTGCTCGGCCTTGAAGGGAACGATACACTCGTCGGCGGCGACGCATCGGCCACGGTCGGCGATACGCTGGTGGGCGGTTCCGACAACGATGTTTACGTGATCTTCAACCCGCTCGACCTTGTGGTCGAGAACGTGGCCGAGGGGTGGGACGAGATCCGCACCATTCTGGCAATCCACACCGCGACGGATGGAGTCGAAGGGCTGACATTCGTTGGCAGCGGAAGTTTCAGCGGCACGGGCAACGCACTCGACAACGTGATTGTCGGTGGTGTCGGATCGGACAGTCTGGCGGGTCTGGGCGGTGACGATACGCTCGACGGCGGTGTCGGAAACGACACCTTGGTCGGCAGTATCGGCGACGATACCTACATCGTCGACTCCACGGCCGACGTTCTCGTCGAACTGTCCGACGAGGGGACTGACACCGTTCGCAGCGCGCTGTCCTGGACGCTTCAGGCGAATTTCGAAAATCTCGTCCTGACCGGGAGCGCCGTGACGGGCACCGGCAACGGCGCCGACAACGTCATCACCGGAAACTCGGCTGCCAACGTTCTGGTCGGACTCGGCGGCAACGACACCCTGGACGGCGGGAGCGGCGCCGACGTGCTCGTCGGCGGGCTGGGCGATGACACCTACATCGTGGACAACGCGGCCGACCTGGTGGTGGAGGCCGGCGGCGAGGGCACGGACAGCGTCCACAGCACGATCTCCTGGACGCTGGGCGCCAATCTGGAGCGGCTGTACCTGCTCGGGTCGGCGTCGATCAACGGCACCGGCAACGCTGCGGATAACCTGATCGTCGGCAACACCGGAAACAACACGCTCGACGGCGGTCTCGGCGACGACACGCTGATCGGCGGAGCGGGCAACGACACCTACATCGTCGACAGCCTGGGCGACGTGGTGATCGAGGCGTCCGGAGAGGGGTCGGACGAGGTGCGCACGGCGCTGGCGTCCTACACGCTGGCCGCCAATCTCGAGCGCCTGTTCTTCACCGGGTCCGGCAATTTCGCCGGCACCGGCAACGAGTCGGCGAACACGTTGACCGGCCAGTCCGGCGACGACACGTTGAGCGGCCTCGACGGCAACGACGTGCTGGAGGGTCGGGGTGGAGCGGACCGGCTGGACGGCGGGCTCGGCAACGACACGGCCAGCTACGCGTCGTCCCTGTCGGGCGTCGCCGTCGATCTCGGTGCCGGCACAGCGGCCGGCGGAGACGCGGCGGGCGATGTTCTGATCAGCATCGAGAACCTGACCGGCGGCAACGGCGCCGACACGTTGACCGGCGACGCCGGGGCGAACGTGCTGACCGGCAACGCCGGCGACGACAGCCTGATCGGCGGTGACGGCGACGACACGCTGATCGGCGGCGCGGGAGCCGATGTTCTCAACGGCGGAGCCGGGAGCGACACCGCCAGCTATGCCACCACCGGGGTGCCGGTGACGGTGGACTTGGCGGCCGGGACGGGCACGGCGGGCGATGCGGCCGGAGACATCGTGATCGGTGTGGAGAACCTGACCGGCGGTTCCGGCGCCGATATCCTGTATGGAGACGGTGCCGGGAACCGGATCGACGGCGGCGGTGGCAACGACACGCTGCTTGGCCGTGGCGGCAACGACACCCTGATCGGCGGCAGCGGGACCGACACCGCCCTCTATCTGGGCTCCGCGCGCGACTATGTGGCGACGCGCACCAGCTCCGGTTGGACCATCGCCGCGCCTGCGGCGACCGGTGAGGGCACCGACACGTTGACCGGCATCGAGTATGCCCAATTCGCCGACATGCTCGTCCATCTCGACAGCAACAACGCGCCGGTCGTCCCGGGTGGCATCGGCGCGTCGACGAACGAGGACGCGTTGCCGCTGCTGGTGGATTTGCTGCAGGGTGTCTGGGACTTCGAAGGCGACGCGTTGTCGGTGACGGGTCTGAAGCAGACCGGCGGCCCGTCCGCCTCGACCGCGCTGATCAGCGGGGGCCTGTTGTTGAATCCCTCGCAGTTCAATTATCTGGCCGCCGGCGAATCCGCGGTTCTGGATTTTGCGTTTCAAGTCACCGACGGCACCGCCTCCGTCGCCCGCACGCTCACCGTGACGGTTGCCGGCGTCAACGACGCGCCGGTTGTCGCAAGTCCGCTCACCGTTGTCACCACCGAGGATTCCATCCCTCTGCACCTTGATCTGCTGGGCGGGGTGACGGATCCCGATGCGAGCGACACGCTGTCGGTTTCCGCCGTCGCCCAGACCGGCGGGCGCGCCGTGTCCATCACCCAAAGCGGCAACGCCTTCACGCTCGATCCGGGGCAGTTCACGGACCTCGCGGTCGGCGAGAGCGAAACGATCTCCTTCGCCTACTCCATCACGGACGGCGCAGCCTCCGTCGGTCGCACGATGGAGATCACCGTCAACGGTCTGAACGACGCGCCCACCGTGGGCAACGACGCGTTCACCACCGGCTACGCGACACCCCTGACCATCCCGCGCGCGTAGCTGCTGGCCAACGATCACGACATCGACGGTTCGTCCGTCTCGTTCGTGTCCTTCGGCAGCGTGGCGAACGGCATCGTCCGGCTCGATAAGAACGGCGACCTTGTGTTCGTGCCGGAATCCGGTTTCACCGGAACCGCCAGCTTCCAGTACACGGTGGCCGACCCGGAAGGGGCCACGGCGACGGGAACCGTGACGGTGACTGTGGGCGCGCAGCCGCCGGCAACCTCGTCGACAACGCTCGTCGCCAGCGCCGAGCAGGCGGTCAGCGATACGGCCATCGGCAGCCACTCCGCAATCGCGCGATTCAGCGACGGCGGCTACGTGGTCGTCTGGGGTGGACAGACCGGCAACGGCGACTGGGATATCTATGCCAAGCGTTACAACACCGATGGTCAAGCCCTGGCCAGCAGCATCCTGGTCAACACCACGACGACCGGAAACCAGTACAACGCCGTGGTGACGACTCTGGCAGATGGCGGTTTCGTGGTTGCCTGGAGCGGGCCGGAGGGTGACAGCACCGGTGTCTTCGCGCAGCGTTACGACGCCGCGGGACAGGCGGCCGGCGGCCAGTTCCAGGTCAACACCACCACCCCGAACAGCCAGGTGCCCTATTCGATCCTTGGCCTGTCCGATGGCGGCTTCGCCGTCTCCTGGGCGTCCATGGGGCAGGACGGCGACGGCAGCTGGGCCGCGATCGGCCGGATCTTCAACGCGGACGGCACGGCTCGCACGGGCGAGACGCTCTTGAACCAGACCGTGTCGTGGGATCAGTCGATGCCGGTCCTGGTCGAGGCCTCCCCCTCCGAGATCATGGCCGTCTGGTCGTCGCGGGGGCAGGACGGCGACGGATTCGGCGGGATCATGGCCCGGCGGTTCAGTTCGACCACCGGAATCGCCACCACCGATGAGCTTCCCCAGATCAATGCCTATGGCATCAGCGACCAGTACCGTCCAAGGGCGATCCAGCTCGATGACGGCACCTATGTGGTCGCATGGCGCTCCCTGGGCCAGGATGGCAGCAGCTGGGGGGTCTTCGGGCGGCATCTCGACGCCGACGGAATTCCGGTCGGCAGTGATTTCAGCATCAACAACAACCAGTACCTCAGCCAGTACGAGGTCAGCCTCGCGGCGCTCGATGACGGCGGATTCGTGGCTGTCTGGGAAGGTGAAGGGCAGGACGGCAGCGGATTCGGCGTCTTCGCCCAGCGGTTCGACGCGGCCATGGGACGGGTCGGCGAGGAATTCGTGGTGGCCGAATCCCTGCAGGGAAATCAATCGGCACCACAGGTCGCCGCCGGTGAGAATGGCTCCTTCACCGTGTCCTGGCACAGCAGCCATACCGGCAGCCCCGGCATCTACAGCCGGAGCTTCACGCGGGACCATGATCTCGCCCCGGTCGTGGTTGCCAATGATGTGTCGCTTGCCGCCAACTCCGGCACGGGCACCCCGGTCAACGTGGTGTCCGCCAGCACCCTGTTCGCGGTCGGGCATCCGCAGGGAAGCGACGAGGTGCGTGCGGGGCTCGGGACACTGAGCCGTTACCGGTTCAGCGACCAGACCAGCAGCGCGTCGAGCGGCTATTTGACGGTCAACGGCGCGGGGATGCCCGCACTCCATACGGTCGAGATTCTGGCGGAACATCTGGGTGATGTGGGTTTCGCCGCCGGCAGCGCCGGGACGGTCGATACGATCCTGGTCAGTGGTTTCGACGGCGTCCGGTGGAGCGATTGGGAAAGCGTGACGGTGACGTCGCTGGCCACCACCGGCCTGTCCGGGACGCCGGTCGCCAGCCGCGAAATCCAGGTCAACAGCGCGGTGGGTGGCGGTACCCCGTCTATGGTGCGGCTTGCCGATGGCGGCTACGTCGTCACCTGGCACGTCACCGGACCGTCCGCCAGCGATCCCGACATCTACGCGCGCCGATACGACGCGTCCGGCCGTCCGGTCGGTGGCGAGATCCGCGTCAACACGGTCACGTCTAACGTGCAGGCCAGCCCGGTCGTCGGCGCGCTGGAGGACGGTGGTTTCGTGATCGCCTGGAACAGTTCGGACGGCAGCTCCCGGAACGTCATGGCCCAGCGTTTCGACCGTGCGGGGCAGGCTGTCGGCACGGAGTTCGGCGTCAATCAGACCATCCCGTCCGATCAGGTGGTCCATTCGATCACCGGGCTCGGCAACGGAGGATTCGTTGTCGGGTGGAGCGGTCTGGCGCAGGATGGTGACGGCAGCTGGGCAAGTCTCGGCCGCGTCTATGACGCCGCGGGGCATGCGGCCACCGGTGAGTTCGTGTTGAACGCATACACCAGTTGGGACCAGAGCCGCCCAACGGCGGTCCAGATCTCCGACACGGAATTCCTCGCCACCTGGACGTCCCGTGGGCAGGACGGTAGCGGGCACGGCGGCATCATGGTCCGGCGTTTCGACATCGCGACCGGTGCGGCCGTCGGGGGCGAGGTCCAGGTCAACACGACGACCGTCGGTGACCAGTTCCGCTCGGACATCGTGGCGCTGACCGACCAGACCTATGTCGTCGTGTGGAATTCGATGAGCCAGGACGGCAGCGGTTGGGGCACCTACGGGCAACGCATCTCCTCCAATGGTTCGATGATCGGCACCGAGTTCCAGATCAACACGGCAACCGCGTCGGACCAGAACAACGTCCGCATCGCCGCGCTCGAGGATGGCGGCTTTGTGGCGGTGTGGGACTCTCTGAACCAGGATGGATCGGGAAGCGGCATCTACGGGCAGCGTTTCACCGTCGCCGCCGGTGCAACCACGCCCCAGGTGTCCGGTGGGGAGTTCCTGGTCGCGGAGGTCATGGCCGGCGATCAGACCCTTCCGGCGGTGGTGAGCCGACCAGACGGTGGATTCACCGTGACGTGGCAAAGCACCGTCACCGGCAGCCCCCAGCTCGAGAGCCGAACCTTCGCCAACGCGGCATCGCCGCTATGGGTCGCGGGTACGACAAGCAACGACACGCTGACGGGTCAGCTTGGGAACGACACGCTGGTCGGCGGGCTGGGGAACGATACGCTGGCCGGTGGTGTCGGCGCAGACTCCTTCCGCTACGAAGGCTCGACGGATGGGTGGGACACCATCACCGACTTCCAGTCCGGGACTGATCGGATCGAGGTGGTGGGCGCGGCTTTCGGCGGCCTTGCCGAAGGCGCGCTCGATCCCGGCCGTTTCGCGCTCAACACCGCGGCGGACGCCGACGACCGCTTCGTCTTCAACACATCGACGCGCATCCTTTACTACGATTCCAATGGCAGCGCATCCGGTGGAACCGTCTCTCTGGCCTACCTGACCGCGGGCACGATCACCGCGGCGGACATCC
>NZ_JABFFR010000076.1 GCF_013423485.1 Azospirillum oleiclasticum | reverse complement strand
ATGGCAGCGCATCCGGTGGAACCGTCTCTCTGGCCTACCTGACCGCGGGCACGATCACCGCGGCGGACATCCGGGTGGTGGCCTGACGGCGGGGACCGGCGGGGGTGGCGCCCCGCCGGTCCACCGTTCCAAATCCAGCCCGACACCCTCCGGCCAAGCCAGCAGATGGCTGGCGCAGCGGCGGCAGTCGCTGCTGCCGAAGCCGGGCAGCGGCACCGGCAGGGAGGACAGCCCGGCCACCAGCGCGCATTCGTCGCCATCGGGAAAGACCCAAGCACCCGCCACCCGATCGGCCAGCGTCAGCCGGTCGATGTGCCATCGCAGCGCCTTGTCGTGGCGCATGTGGCGGCCGAGAGACCATGCAGAGCCCCTGGGTGATCAGGACCGCGCGGGGTCGGCTGGCGGCTTTGCGGGTGTGAGCGACCACCGCGCGATGGCGCGCACGGCGTCGAGCGCGCAGGCGTTGTCCTCGATGCGGAAGACGCGGCGCAGCTCGACCACGGCGGCCCACTCGCCGCCCTCGTGGAAGGCCCTCTGGATCGCCGCCGCTTCCTGCTGACTGACCATGAACATCGAGGCGCTCCGTCACCGACCGGGGCCGATGATGCGCCCCCGCCGGGGGGCAGGCAAGACGGCCGTGCCGCCGGCTGTCGCTGACACACGATATGGCCGAGGCAGGTAGCACGTGATCTGACCGACCCTACTGGCCTTCGAGAGGGAGGAGGTCGATGGGTGGGGCCAGGGTGCTATCGGAGGTCCGCGCGATGCGGTTTGAAGAGGTTCTGAGCCGGTACCGGTCTGGCCGGCTTTCGAGCGACGAGGCTGCGGATGTTCTGGGAATGTCTGTGAGTTCGTTCTACCGCTGGCGTTGCCGGTACGAAGGAGACGGAGAGACAGGGTTGCAGGATCGGCGGATTGGCAAGACCTCACCGCGTCGCGCCCCGGTCGACGAGGTGGCGAAGGTGCTGGAGCTGTTCGAGACGCGCTACTTCGACTTCAGTGTGAAGCATTTTCACGAGACGGGGTCGCGCCATAGAACGGGCGAGAATACACGTCGCCATTATCAACCAAACACAGCTATGGC
>NZ_JABFFR010000075.1 GCF_013423485.1 Azospirillum oleiclasticum | reverse complement strand
TGAGCCCTACTAATCGCTCGTTCGGCTTGATCCTTTCCCATCCGGCGTCATGCGCAGCGGCGAGCCGCCGCGCCCGGATGAGCATCTTCGGTTTTCCCGGATTTCGACAGTCTTCGCCGACAACGGCAACGCCGCCCGGGACACCTCCGGGCGGCGTTGCCGTTTTGTCAGGCCGCGGCGACGCGCCGCTGGTCGGCCAGAAGCGAGCCTACGAACAGCGCGATCTGGTGGATGGTGCGGAACTGCTCGACCTCGATGTCGTCGATCGGCACGGTCACGCCGAATCGCTCCTCCAGCAGCATCACCAGCTCCACGAAGGTGACGGAATTCAGCAGCCCTCCCTCCAGAAGATCGGTGTCGGCCGAAGGGACGGCCACGTTGAGGTCGGTTTCGAAGAGGCCGACCAGCGCGTGGTCGAGATCCTGGGTCGTCGTCATGGTGTCGGGACCTGCACGGGTTGGGAATGAAGGGAGCGGCCGGACAGCCGCCGGCCGGGTGACAGAACATCGCCGGCCGGCTGGCGCCGTCCGTCGATGACGAGTTGGGAGACCAGCACACTGCCATCCCCGCAGGCGATCTCGGCGACGATGCCATCCACCGACAGCACCGTGCCGGGTGCCGCGCCGCTGCGACCCCTGCGGCCGGGCCGGGTGCGTGACAGGCCGACCTCCTGGCCGTCCAGCAACGCCAGCGGCGCACCCCAGGGCGACGGGAAGGGGCCGAAGTCACAGGCGCGCACGAAGGCCGCCACCGTCTCCGCCGGCCAGTCCCAATCGACACGGCCGCCGTTGGGCGGCTTGCGACCGAACACCTGGCGGCCCATCGGCAGCATCGGCCGCAGCGGCGGTCCGCCCGCATCGGCGGCAAAGGCCTCAACCAGCCGCAGCATCAGCGGAACGCCGAGTCGGGTGCACTTCACGTAGAGGTGCAGGGCGGCGTCCTCCGGCCCGATGGGGAAGGACGCCTCATAGGCGATCGGGCCGGCGTCGATCTCCGCCGCCATGCGGTGCAGCGTGACGGCGTGGCGGGACTCGCCCCGGAAGATGGCCCAACTCGGTGCGTTGAGGCCGGCGTAGCGGGGCAGGGGGCCCGGATGCAGGTTCCAGGCGCCGAACCGGGGCGCCTCCAGCACCGCCGGGCAGACGATGTGCAGGGAGTGGGCGTTGAGCATGAGATCCACTCCCTCCGCCCGGATCGTCTCCGCGAAGGCGGGGTCGCGCACCCGCTCGGCCGGCAGCACCCGAAGCCCCGCCGTCTCCGCCGCCTGCCGCACGCTTGTGCCCGCGGCGGCCTGTCCGGAAGCGAGCACCGCGGCGATCCGATGCGGCGTCTTGGCGAGCGCCTGGAGGAGCTGCAGCCCCGCCGCCTCCTCCGCGGCGACCAGCAGGGTGAGCGGCCGGGTCATGTCGCGAACACCTCGTCCTGAAGCCGGCGGCGGTCGATCTTGCCGTTGCCGTTCTTGGGCAGACCGTCCAGCGCCGCCCAACGGGTCGGCAGCATGTAGGCGGGCAGCCGCGCCGACAGCAGCGTGCGCAGCTCCGCCGCCGGCAACTCGCGGCCGGGCTTGGCGGCGTAGGCGCAGCAGACCGTCGCCCCTTCGAAGGAATCGCGGTCCACCGCCACCACCGCGTATTCCTGGAGCGCGTCGATGGCGCCCAGCGCCGCCTCGATCTCGCCCAGCTCGATGCGGTAGCCGCGGCTCTTGATCTGGGTGTCGGCGCGGCCGACGAAGACCACCTCGCCATCCTCCCGCAGCTTCGCGAGGTCGCCGGTGCGGTACATCAGCCCGTTGCCGTCCACCGCCGGCACGAAGGCGGCGGCCGTCTTCTCCGCGTCCTCCCAATAGCCGGCGGCCAGCCCGGCGCCGGCGATGTAGAGGTCGCCGATCTCGCCCGGCGGCAGTGGCCGCTTTTCCGCGTCCAGCACGAACAGCCGCTCGCCGCCGCAGGGCTTGCCGATCGGGATGTTGGCGGCCGGGTCGGACGGCACCCCCGAGACACGGTAATAGCTGGAGGCGATGGTCGCTTCGGTCGGGCCGTAGAGATTGGTGAAGCTGGCGTGCGGCAGCCGCTCCATCCAGTGGATGAGCGCCGGGGTCGGCAGCACCTCCCCGCACCACAGCACGCGGCGAAGCGCCTGGAAGTCGCCGGGCCTGACGGCGTCCATGCGCGCCATGTAGTTCATGACCGACGGCACGGAGAACCACTGCACCAACTCGCGTTCGCGAATGAAGCGGGCGAGCTTGCCGGGCAGCAGGTTCAGCTCCGGCGGCACCAGATGCAGCTCCGCCCCGGCGCTCAGCGCGCCGTAGATGTCGAAGGTCGACAGGTCGAAGTGCAAAGGGGCGTGCCCGGAGACACGGTCGCCCGGCTGGTAGCCGAAATGGGGCAGCGCCCAGTCGAGGAAGGCGGCGACGCTGGCGTGGTTGATCACCACGCCCTTCGGCAGCCCGGTCGAGCCGGAGGTGAAGAGGATGTGCGCGCGCGCCTCCGGCTCGCCGCTGATCGACAGGGGGGCGGCGGACTGCGCGTCAACGTCGTCCTGGGTGAAGCCGGCCGCCTGCGCCTCGGCGGGCGGCGGGACGCCAAGCCAGCCGACGCGGGCCTCCGCCGCGAAGGGACTGACGGCGCGCAGTTCGGCCAGCAGCGGGGCGGCGGATGCCGCGGCCAGGATCACCCGCGGGCGGCAGGCATCGACGATCCGCGCGGCGCGCGGGGCCGGATTCTGGACGTCGATCGGCACATAGAGGGCGCGCGCCTTCAGCACGCCCAGCATGGCGACGATGGCGTCGATGGATTTCGGCAGAAGCAGCCCGACCCGGTCGCCGTCGCGACAGCCGGCCTCGCGCAGCGTCCGAGCGAGGCGGGTGCTGGCGTCGTCGAGCTGGTGGTAGGTCACGCGCCGGTCGCGCATGACGATGGCGATGGCGGCCGGCCACCGGCGGGCGGCGGCCGAGACGCGTTCATGCAGCAAGGCGGTCATGGCTCACCATCTCGAGCGCGCGGTCGAAGGCGGTGCGGATGTGCGCGAACTCCGCCGCGTCGGGGACGATGTCGAGGATCACGGTGCGGTGCCCCTTGCGCAGGTAGCGGGCGAGTTCCGCCGCCACCTCCTCGTGGCTGCCGACCAGATAGGGGCAGAAGGTCTTGTAGTTCTGGAACGGCCCCAGCCAGTAGGGGCTGTCCGGCCCGGCCGGCCGCTCATCCAGGTCGGAGAGCTGGCGGTGCCAGGCGCTGTCGCTGACCTTCATGGCGAGCGCGTGCCGGATGGCGCCCTGACGGGTCGCGGGAAAGCGCTCCGCCGCCACACGCCAGGCCTCGGCCGCGTCCTCGCGCGCCACGATGCCGACGCGCACGCCGCAGGACAGGCCGGACAGATCCTCCGCCCCCACCTCCTGCTCGGCCGGCTTGGGGTAGCGGATGGCGACGGCGCCGATGTCGCGCGCCGCCTGGATGCCGGCGTCGGACGAGCCGGAGATCAGAATCTCCGGCCGCAGCTCGCGGGGCAGCGACGGGGCCAGCGACAGGTTGGAGACGCGGTAGTAGCGCCCCTCGAAGGTCACCGGGCCGCCCTCCAGCAGGCTTCGCACGATGGTGGTGTATTCCGTGGTGCGGCGGTAGCGGTCGTCGTGCGGGGTGTCGTCCCCCAGCGCGATCAGGTCGTTCTTGAAGCCCCCGGCCAGCATGTTCAGCGCCACGCGGCGCCCGTGCAGGGCGGCGATCGAGGCGATCTGCTTGGCGACCCAGTAGGGGTGCATGTAGATGGGCTGCACCGCGACCAGCGGGGCCAGCCGCTCCGTGGCGGCGATGGCGGTCTGCGCAACCTGCCAGGGGTCCACCAGCCCGTTGTCGGTGTAGATCAGCATGCCCGTGCAGCCGGCCTCTTCGCTCCATCGCGAATGGTCCGCGACCGTGCGGACATAGTCCGCCGCGGCTATGTCCTTCGACTGTGGGCAGGTGGAATAGAGGTGCAGATTCGTTTCTTGGCTCATGTCCATCGGCGTCACCGCAGAGTTGTTCCGGAGGCCCCAAGCTGTCTCCACGGCTTTCGCTGTGGAAAGATTTGGGAGGCACGGTCCGGTGTGGCGTGAGTCCTTCCCGTTGACAAAGCTATGGGCTCCGGTCGGGAATTTCTATTGGGCGAGAGGAAGGCCTCGATTGCGCCGACGGGCGATGCGCAGGAGGTGATGACCTGCGCGAAAGGGGTGGCGACGGGGCCGGGGCGTACGCCGGGCCCCGTCCGCGGCGCTATTCCCCCAGGCCCTTGAAACCGATGTCGCTGTCGAAGGCGGTGATCAGCCAGTTCTTGGGGTCGGAGACCACCGCCTTGAAGGGCTCGCCGTTCTGGCCGACGCGCGCCATGACGCGGGTGGGAAACCGCACGCCGTTCTTCAGGCTGAGGAAGCCCAGCGCGTTGAAGGTGCGCACGGCACGCGCGTTCAGCGTGCGGCAGAGCAGCGCCGTCATCCGCTCGCGCCGCGCCAGCTCCACCGTCAGCGCGAAGGCCGCCCCGGTCCAGCCGGGCCGGGTGAGGTAGTCGATCACCACCCCCACCGGCTCGCCCTTCCACTCGTCCACGCGCAGCACGACGTAACCCATCACCTCGCCACGCCGCACGACGTAGAAACGGCGGAGCCGGTCGCAGGCCCAGAGCTGGTCGAAGCGCCAGGCCAGCGTTTGCCGGTCGCGCCGGGCGAGCGCCGGATGCGCCGACTTGGCCGCCTCCCACAGGGTGTCGACGCGCTCGTCGAAGGCGGGCACCAACTCCAGCGAGGCGCCGCGCAGGCGGGCGAGCGCATTGCCGCCCATGGACAGGCCCGACAGCAGCGGCCCGCCCACCGCACCGGCCGCCGTGACCAGCGGCCCCTTGAAGGGGCTGACGCGGACGCAGCGCGGCGCGTCGATCAGGCGCACCCAGGTCGGGATGGTGCCGAGGTCGGTCCAGCCCGTGCGCTTGTAGGACTTGTAGGCCGCGTCGGTCATGCCCAGCGAGATGCTCACCGGGCTGGCCATGGCGTGTGCCTCCGACAGGGCGGGGCCGACGCCGCGCAGGCGCCATTCCGGCGCCACCATCAGGTCGATCGCCCAGGAGGCGCGGGTCACCCGCTCGCCGGCCTGGAGCAGGAAGGGGATCCCGCACTGCTGGCCGACGATGGCGCCGTTGCGCTTGCACACCCAGAACTGCGGCCCCTCCACGTCGGGGTGGGGCACGTCCTCGTACATCCATTGGTGGTAATCGGGCCGCACCGGCAGAGAATGCGGCCCGAAATTCGCTTGCTGGAACGAGTCCAGCAGGGGCTTGTCGGCCGGCTCCAACCGGCCGATGCCGCGCTGCGCCCAGGCGATCGCGGTCATGCGTCGCTCCCATCGACCTCAACCGGCTGCACCAGCGCGGCGTGGCGCAGGATGCGGGCCGAGGTGCGCCGCTTGCGCACGATGTCCTGGTAGACCCGGTTCACCTGCTCGGTGGCGAGGCCGAGCGCCCCGGCCGCCTCCTCCGCCGGCACGCCGCGGCCGTAGGCGCAGAGCGCCAGGTCGAGCTTGTCGTAGGGGATGGCGTAGTAGAACTCCTCCTGCGTCTGCGGCAGGGTGTAGGTGTCGGTGCTCGGCGGCTGGCTGCGGATCTCCGCCGGGACGCCCAGATAGGCGGCGAGCTGGTAGACCTGGCTCTTGTACAGGTGCGCGATCGGCTTCAAGTCGGCCAGACCGTCGCCGCCGCGCACGAAGAAGCCCAGCTCGTACTCCAGCCGGTTCGGCGTGCCCAGCACGGCAAAGTTCAGGCGGTCGGCGTGGGTGTACTCCACCGTCTTGCGCACCCGCTGCTTCAGGTTGGTGGCGGCCACCACCGACAGGTACACATCCACCGGCATGCGGCTGGTCTGGAGGTCACCCTCGGGCGACTGCACGGTCATGGTGAAGTAATTCACCCGGTCGGCGTCGAGCAGGCCGGCGGCCAGCCCGATCTTCTGCTTCCAGCCGGCCGCGTATTCGGGGAACAGGCGGCGGATGGCGCTGTCGCGCCGGTCGTAGCAGCCGAGCGCGGTCAGCGCCGGGGTGATGTTCTCCAGGATCGGCGTCAGGCCGAAGGCCCCGCAGAGCAGACGGCCGCGCTCCGTGCTCTCGGGCGACGACTCCTTCTCCGGCATCAGGATGGCCAGGACCCGCTCCGGCCCCAGCGCGCGGGCGGCGAGTGCCGCGCAGACCGAGCTGTCGATGCCGCCGGACACGCCCAGCACGATGCCCTGCCGGCGCAGGTCGGTGGAGACGATGCGGCGGATGGACTCTTCGATCTCGCGCGCGGCGGCGGCGCAGTCCAGGTCGAGGGCGTCGGCGTCGAACCGGTTCAGCTCGTTCAGCATTGGATCAGGTGTCCCTCGTCGCGGGTGGTCTTTTGGCGGAGTGTCGGGGTGGGGGCCCCACGGGTTACATCGTCAGCGTCTCATCCACATGACACGGCGCGTTGCGCAGCGCCGCGCGGGCGGTGGCCTCGCGCTGCGGGCGTTCGTCCAGCACGTCGCGGGCGAGGAGCTGGAGCGTCAGCACGCCGACCAGCGCCATCTCCTCGCGCTCGCCGGCCATGGCGCCGTTCTGGCGGTGCGCCTTGGCGGCCAGGGCCTGGGTGGCGCCCGTGTCGGCGAGGCCGTAGCGGGCCAGCGCATCCTCCGCCAGCAGATCGCGGACATAGCCGGGGGCGTTGGCGCCGAACAGCGCGGTGGTCATGGGCGCGCGGTAGGGGCGCTTGGGCCGCGCCACGATCTCCGACGGCAGCAGCCGGGACGCCAGCCGCCGGACCACCAGCTTGTCGCGCAGCCCCAGCATCTTGACCCGGCCGGGCAGGTCGCCGGCGAGCGCCACCACCTCGGGGTCGAGGAAGGGATAGCGCGCCTCGATGCTGTGGCCCATGGCGACGCGGTCGGCCTGGCTTGCCAGCAGGTAGGGGGTCAGGAAGGTCTCCACCTCCACCGCCTGCGCGCGGGCCAGCGGCGGCCAGCTCTCCCACCCCTTGGGCATGCGGGCGAGGATGGCGGCCTCCGCGTCGGCCGGGTCGGCGGCGGCGCGGATGTCGGGGTTGAGCAGGCGCTGCGCCCAGGCCGTGTTGTTCCACCGGATGCGGTGGGCGTAGAAGGGATCGTCCGTTCCGGCCAGCCCGCGGCGGAAGAAGCTCTGCCAGAGCGGGCTTTCCTTGGCACCGTTCATGGCGGCGAAGGCGTGGATGCGGCCCAGCAGCTTCGGCCGGGCGGCGCTGTCCGGCCGCCGTGCCCAGAAGCGGCGGACCCGGTCCTCCTTGAAGATGTCGTAGCCGGCGAACCACTCGTCCGCACCCTCGCCGGTCAGCACCACCCGCACCCCCGTCTCCTGCACGAGGCGGGAGAGCAGGAACATCGGCGCGGGTGCCGTGCGCACCAGCGGCGTCTCGGCGTGGCGGACCACGGCGGGCAGGGCGTCCTGGATGTCCTCCGGCCCGATCTCGATGTCGTGGTGGTCGGTGCCGACGAAGCCGGCGACGAGGCGCTGCTGCGGCGTCTCGTCGAAGGCGCCGTCGCGGAAGCGCACACCGAAGCTGTGCACCGCGGCCTTGTTGTGACGGCGCACCAGCGCCGCGATGACGGAGCTGTCGAGCCCGCCGGAGATGTAGACGCCCACCGGCACATCGGCGCGCAGCCGCAGCCGCACGGCGTCGGTCAGCGCCGCCTCCAGCCGGTCGGCGGCCTCGTCCAGTGTGATGGCGCGCAGGGAGTCGTCACCGGCGAGGTCGGGCTGCCAGTAGCGGCGCTCCGCGATGGCCAGGTCCGGGCCGATGGTGAGGACGGTGCCGGCCGGCACATGCTGCACGCCGGCGAAGACGCTGCCGTGCGGGGCGACCGCCCAGTGGGTGAACACCTGCGCCAGCCGCGCGGCGTCGAAGCGCGGTTCGACCCGGCCGCCGGCGAAGAGCGCCTTGGCCTCCGACGCGAAGGCGATGTGGTCGCCGACGCGCGCGAACTGCAGCGGCAGGATGCCCAGCCGGTCGCGCACCAACCGCAGTGTGCGGGTGCGCGTGTCCCACAGCGCGAAGGCAAACTGGCCGTTCAGCCGCGTCCAGGCGTCGTCACCCCATTGCTCGAAGGCGTGGACGATCACCTCGGTGTCGGTGGCGGTGTAGAAGCGGTGACCCAGCCCGCGCAGCTCCGTGCGCAGCTCCGGGTGATTGAAGACCTCGCCGTTGAAGCTGATCCACAGCGTGCGATCCTCGTTGTGGATGGGCTGGAAGCCGCCCTTCAGCCCGACGATGCTGAGCCGCGCGTGCGCCAGCCCGATCCGCCCGTCGCGGTAAAGGCCATAGCCGTCGGGGCCGCGGTGACCCAGCACGGCGATCATCCGCCGCAGCTCCTCCGCCGAGGCCGGCTCGGAGCGGGGTCCGGCGAGGACACCGGCAACACCACACATCGCTTGTCCCTCCCTGGCGGTTGGTCAGACGGTCTCTGCGAGCAGGAAGCGGCGCACCTTGCCGGAGTCGGTCTTCGGCAGCTCCGCGCGGAACTCGATGAATTTCGGCACCAGATGCCCTTCGAGCCGGCCGCGGCAATGCTGGCGGATCGCAGCTTCGGTCACTTCGGCACCCTCCCGAGGGACGATGAAGGCCTTCACCGCCATGCCGTCGGCGGTGTCCGGCACCCCCAGCACCGCGGCCTCCGCGATGCCCGGAAGTTCGTAGAGCGCGGCTTCGACCTCCTTGGGGCTCACCTTTTCGCCGCGGCACTTGAACATGTCGTCCTTGCGGCCGACGAAATGCAGGAAGCCATCCTCGTCGGCGCGGAACAGGTCGCCGGTGTGGAAGACGCCGTCGCGCAGGCGGCGCGCTGTCTCCTCCGGCTGGTTCCAGTAGCCGCGCATGACGTTGGCCCCGCGCACCACCAGCTCGCCCACCACACCAGGGGCGGCGGGACGGCCGTCCTCGTCGATGATCCAGGCCTCGCAGTCGGGCATCGCCTTGCCGACCGAACCGGGCTTGTCGGCGAGACGGGCCGGGTCGAGGAAGCTGATGCGCGTCGCGCATTCCGTGGCGCCGTACATCGAGTAGAAGGCGGCGTTCGGGAAGCGCTCCGTCAGCCGGCGCAAGTGCGCGGGCGACAGCGGGGCGGCGGCGTTGGTGATGTAGCGCAGCGACGACAGGTCGGCCGTGGCGAGCGCGTCCAGCCCCAGCAGGGTGGAGAAGATGGTCGGCACGCCCGGCAGTCCGGTGACGCGGTGCTCCACCATCCGCCCCAGCGTCTCCGCCGGGAAGGCGAAGGAGCGTTCCAGCACCAGGGTGAAGCCCACCAGCGCCGCGGTCAGGACCTGGGACAGGCCGTAACCGAAGGTGAGCGGCAGAACGCACAGCACCACATCGTCCGGCCGGTTGCCCAGATAGCCGGCGATCGCGCGGGTGGCCGCGATCTGGTTGGCGTGGGTCAGCATCACGCCCTTCGGCACCCCGGTGGTGCCGGAGGTGTAGGCGATGACAGCCAGATCCCCGTCGATTCCCCCGACCTCGGCGGGACGCCCGCCGCCCGCGACCGCATCGGCGTAGAGCCGGTCGGTGGCCGTTGCACCGGGCGGCAGTTCGCGCCCCACCCAGACGACGCTGCCGACCGACGGCGCTTGCGGCAGGGCCGGCAGCACCACCCGTGCCAGCGTCGCCGCGGTGAACAGCGCCTTCACGCCGCAGTCGGCGAGCAGGAAGGCCAGCTTGTCCGGCCGGGTGGACGGGTTGACGGGGACATAGACTCCGCCGGCCTTCAGGATGCCGAAGAGGGCGGCGACGTAGTCGACGGAGTTGTCCAGCATCACGGCGACCCGGTCGCCGCGGACGATGCCCAGCTCCTGGAGCGTGTGGGCGAGGGCATCGCTCTCCGCGTCCAGTGCGGCGAAGCTGCGGCGGGCGTTGCCGGCGATCAGCGCGGTCGCGTCCGGCGTGCGCCCTGCGGTTTCCCGCAGCAGGTCGTGCAACAGAAACGCCATTCTGGACCCTTCTCGTCGTCGCTGGTGCAGGTTCCTGCCTCGCCGCCCTCTCCCCTGGCGGAGAGGGCGGATGGTGGGCGGGGGGTCAGGCCGCCTGCCTCACCGCCTGCTTGCGTGTCACGAACGCGGCGATCTGGGTGACCGATTCCAGATTGTCCGAAATCAGGTCGTCATCGGCGATGGAGATGCCGAAGCGCTCTTCCAGGAAAGCCACGACGTGCATGATCCCGGTGGAGTCGATGATCCCCGATTCGAGCAGCGACTCGTTGTTGTCGAACCCGGAGTCCTTGCCGAGGAGGAAGTTCTCGACGATGAACGCCCGGACATCGTGCAGGACCATGCTGCTCGATGCGGTCTCGGTGGTCGCAATGGTCAGCATAACGATGGCACCTCTTTTCTGGGTATCGGAAGCCTAAACGCATCCGAGCATGGTTTGGCGACCCGTAAGCAATCGCGGCGTCTCATTTTCTGAACAGTGTTGCGTGATTGAGAGACATTTCTTTATCACTGCCTCATTAATGAACGAACTGAGACAGTATTGATCAGCCAGCCTCGCCATCATCATCGCGTCACTGCCACCTTTTATCACACGCGAATGGTAGAAAATCGAGTGGGCAAAGGATAGTGGAGCCTGCGGGTTTCTGGTTAGCCTGTCCGTATGATCATGGTTGTCTTCTCCGCAGAGCATCGTCCGGTGATAGGTGCTACGGCCTAGCCATGGCCGTTCAGGCGACCGGAACGGGTTGGCCGGACGGAATGCCGCCCTCCGCGGCCCGCCGGGCGTCGCGGATGCCGCGCAACCAGGCGGGGATTCCCGTCATCTGCACCGCCAGCCAGGAGACCGGCACGTTGTCCGACACCGGGAAGGCTTTCAGGCGCATCGGGTCGGCGTCCGGCCCGTTCCATCCCGGCTCGATGGTGCGCGCCGTGCGGTAGCCGGCTTGGCGCAACACCGCCACTTCGCGGTCGCCGAAATCCCCGTTGGGGTAGGCGAAATGCTGGCAGGGCCGCTGCAGGAAGGCCTCCACCTCCGACTTGCAGTAGGCGATCTCGTCCGCGCACTGGCGGTCGTCGCAGCGGACCAGGATGGGGTGGTTGCGGGTGTGTGCGCCGAAGTCGCAGACCGGGGTCAGCGCGCGCACCTCCTCCCAGCTCATCGCCTGGCGGTCGTCGCCGTCGCGCTCGGGGTCGTTTCCGGCGGTGGCCAGCCGCGCGCGCCGTTCGCGGTCGGGCAGGCGCTTCAGCGCTTCCACCCCCAGCCGCTCCGCGGCCGGCGTCTGCCACCAGTAGGGGCGATGGGTGCCGATGATGCGGCTGCACAGATAGATGGTCGGCCGCACCCCGAACTCCCGCAGCACCGGTTCCAGCTTGGCGTTGGCGCGGTGCCCGTCGTCGAAGGTGACGACCAGCGGGTAGCGTGGCAGGTCCCCCCAGCGCCCGCTCTCCAGCGCGTCGGCCACGGCGTCCATGGTGGTGAAGCGGTAGCGCCGCTGGAACCAGGCGAGGTGGCTGCGCAGGGTTTCCGGATCGGGGTTGTGGTAGACGACCACCGTGACGTTGCGGCGGGCGCGGGCGAACCGCATCACCGCCTCCAGACCCGTCCAGCGGGCCAATGTGCCGAGCGCAGTCTTCATGGCCTCCATCCTTCCTGGTAACGGGTCAGCGGGCGCCGCGGGCGGCGAACGACGCCGTTGTGGTGTCGGCGTCCGCCGGCCAGAAGCGGGCGTTGCGCCGATAGAGCTCGACGATGCGGTCGCGGCACACGGGCATGTCGAACTGGGTCTCGAAGCGGGTGCGGGCGCCGGCGCCCAGCCGCGCCCTCAGCTCGGCGTCGTCGATGACGCGGCACAGCGCGTCGGCCAGCGGGGCGGACTCGCCGGGCGGCACCAGCAGGCCCGTCACCCCGTCCTCGACCGCGTCGGGGACCGCGCCCACCGGCGTGGCGACGACCGCCAGCCCGTGCGCCATTCCTTCCAGCACGGACATCGGCAGCCCTTCGAACAGCGACGGCTGCACCAGCACGTCGGCCTTCGCGAGCTCCTGCCGGCAGCCCTCCTGCGACAGCCAGCCGGTGAAATGCACGCGGTCGGCGATCCCGGCCTCCGCCACCTTGCGGCGGTGCGCCTCCAGGTCGCCGTCGCCGGCGATGGTCAGGCGCCAATCGCGCGCCTTCAGCGCGTCGGTCGCCAGCGCCTCCAGCAGATAGGCGATGCCCTTCAGCGGGATCAGCCGGCCGAGGAAGAGCAGCCGGACCGGATCCGGCGTCGGTGCGCGCGGCGCCAGGGCCGCCGGGCCGGGCACGGCGTTGTGCAGCACCGTCACCCGGTTCGCGATGCCCTGGAACTCCTCCTGCATGAAGCGCCGCCAATAGTCGCCCAGCACCACCACCTCGTCGGCCATGCCGATCACCTTGCGGATGCCGAAGCGCGCGAGGCGGGAGGAGTTGCGGTACTGGTCCGGAAAGCGGCCGGCGTGCATGTGCAGGACGACCGGCACACGGAAGGCGCGGGCGATCGCCAGCACGATGCCCTTGCGCAGGACGCTTCCGTAATCGGCCATGTGGACGTGTGCGAGCTGGGCGCGCCCGCCGGCGAAGCTGGTGGCCAGCCGCAGGCATGCGAGCAGGAAATAGAAGGGCATGAGGTGGAAGCGGCCGGGGCCGTATGTGTCCACCACCGTGAACCGTACGTCGGGCCGGTGCTTGGCGAGGTCGCTCGTGACGTTGTCCACGACGCGACCCATCCCGCCCTTCTCGCGCGTCCCGCCGGGAGATACGATGTAGATCATACCGCTTCCAATCCCTCTACTCGTGACGCAGCCTTCACTAGGATTGTGGCGTTCTTCTGGCCGCCACGTTCTTGTTCGTTACGCTCGTCGTCTGATATGAGAGTGTGACGAACATTGCTCAATCAGACTTGCGTGTTACACTGACGTGGTTCCACTTCTTCTTTGCCATCTGAATGGGCTCGTACGCGTGAGTCCATTCCTCTTTCGTTCTAGTTGAGCGGCGTGTCGCCAATCGGCTTGGCCTTGTTGCCGGCGGGCCACAGGCGCGAACGACCTGATCGTCCCGTGCGCGCGATGTCCTCGTAGAGCGCGGCCAGCGTGCCGCAATAGGCGCGGATGGCGAAGCGGCGCAGGTACAGCGTACGCCCGGCTTCGGACAGTCCGCGGTACAGCGCAGGCTCGGCGGCGAGCCGCGCGATGGCGTCGGCCAGCGCGTCGGGATGCTCGACCGGCACCAGCAGCGCCGTCTCCTCGTGCCGAAGCACCTCCGGGATGGATCCCACCGGCGTGGTCACCACCGGCAGCCCGGCCGCCAGCGCCTCCAGGATCACCATCGGCAGCCCCTCGTGCGTGGACGGGAGCAGCAGCATGTCCGCCTCGTGGATCAGGGTGTGCGCCTCGTCGCGCCCGACCCAGCCCAGGAAGTGGCAGTGCGCGGCGATGCCCAGCTCGGCGGCGCGGCGCTGGTAACCCTCCACGTCGCCGCCGCCGCCCAGCGTCAGCCGCACCTCCACACCGCGGTCCTTGAGGACGCGCACGGCCTTCAGCAGCGTGCCGATGCCCTTGCGCTCCGACAGGTTGGCGAGCACCAGGAGCGACAGCGGTCGGCCGGGCGTGATGCCGTGGCGCCGTTCGGCCGGTCCCGGCCCGATGTCGGGCACGGCGTTGTAGAGCACATGCACCTTGGCGGGATCGACGCCGACCCGCTGCACGAGATAGTCGCGCCAGCCGCTGCCCAGCACGATGGTGCCGGTCGCCCGGTTGAAGAACCAGCGGCTGAGGGCGCGCGCCACCGGGTTGTGCTCGAAGAACTCCATAAAGGAGGCGCCGTGCAGGTGCGCCACGGTCGGGCAGCCGAACAACCGCGCCACCGCCAGCATCGCCGACTTGCGAACGAAGCTCGTGCGCTCCGACACGTTGATGTGGACGAGGTCCACGCGGTGCCGCATCAGCCGTTCCGACAGCCGCAGGACGGCCGCGGTCAGGAACAGAGGCGACCACCACACGCTGCCGCCGCCGCGCGGATCGATGACGGTGCAGTCCGGGCCGCGCCTTTCCTTGCGGAAATGATCGACGATGTAGCCGGTCATGCGGCCGATGCCGCCCCCGGCGTCCAGCCCCCCGGGGGTGACGAACGCGATGCGCACCGTGGGGGTGTTCTGCTCCATGGGCGTCTCCCTCACGCCGCGTCCGCGGTGGTGGAGGGGCGGCCGCGCGCCGCGCTGCGGGCACCGAACACCGCCTGACGCACCCGCCGGCGCAGCGTGACCGGCATCAGCGAATGCGCCAGGAAGGTGGCCAGCGCCATGGCGCTCGGCCTGCCGTCGCGCAGCACGATGCGCAGGATGCGACGGCGCGCCTCGGCGTTGCGGGCGGCCGCCTCGCCGCCCAGCGTCTGCAGCAGCAGACCGGCGAAGGCCCGCGGTGTGAGCATCGGCCGCACCTGCTCGGCCCAGTCGAGCGCGCGGTCGATGTCGTGGCAGGTCGACAGCGTCACCTGGTTGGTTTCCGCGTAATGCACGGTCAGCACGCCGGGGGCGGTGACCAGCACGGTGCCGGGAACGCCGCCGACGGCGATCAGCCACTCCCAGTCGTCGAAGGCCGATTTCGGGAAGGGCACGCGCAGCAGCAGCTCGCGCGGCACCAGCAGCGTGGAGGTCGGCGCGAAGGTCTCGCCCTTGAACAGGCCGCGGCGCACGAACAGGTACTCGGCGATGCTCTCGCCGGGCTTGGCGAGGCGGCGCGGCCAGACGAACTCGCCGCGCGCGGTCACCACGCGGCAGCGCGTGCTGACGATGGGGTAGAGCGCGCCCTTGGGCACGGCGGCCAGCTGCCGCTCCAGCTTTTCGGGAAGCCAGTGGTCGTCGTCGTCGAGGAACGCCACCCAGCGCCCGCGGCCGCGCTGGACCGCGAGGTTGCGGGCCTTGGCGGCGCCGATGTTGCTCTCCAGCGCCAGCACCGTCAGCCGCGGATCGGACAGGGTGGAAAGCCGATCGACGGTGGCGGGGTCGGGGCCGTCGATGACGACGATCACCTCGACCGCGGTGTGGGTCTGGTCCAGCGCGCTCCCGACCGCGCGCAGCACCAGATCGGGCCTGTTGCGCGTGGGGATGACGACGGTGACCAGGTCTTGCGGGGTCGTCATGTGCACCTGCTGTCCGTTTGTCGGTTCGCGGGGGGGCGCCGAACGCGCCCGTCAGGTTCAGCGGGCGTGGCGCAGCCGCGCCGGCAGGACCGCGGGCTGGACCGCCCGGTGCCCTTCCTGGCGCATGCGGATCAGGGTCACCACCCCGGCCACGAGAATCACCCAGTTGATGGAATGCCGTTCCATGAAGATGCTTTCGGAAAGCGAGATGGCCGTCATGGCGCAGGCCATCGTGAAGATGAACGCGCCCTCCGCCCGCGCCTTGCCGTAGCGGGCCGCGGCGAAGCCCTGGACCAGCACCCGGCCCATCAGCCACAGCACCAGCACCAGACCCGGCACGCCGAGATCGAGCAGAACCTCGATCACCCCGTTGTGGGCCGAGGCGATGCCCCAGCCGACGGTGAAGATGGCCGCCGGCCCGTAGTCGCCGTACCAGTAGGCGGCGTAGCCCCAGCCGAGCACGAAACGCTCCTGGATGGATCCCAGCGTGTGTTCCCAAAGCTCGGTGCGGCCGGTCAGCGTGGGATCGCGCCCCAGCATCGCCATCACGTCCTCGTAGAAGACGGTGGTGGCCAGCACTGCGGCCAGCGCGACCAGAGCCAGCAGCGCCGCCGCGGGGACCAGGGTGCGCACGTCGATCCGCACCCAGCGCAGCCCCGCGAGCACGCAGGCACTCATGATGGTGGTCAGCAGCGCCGTGCCCGACCCGCACATCAGCAGCAGCAGGGCACCCGCCGCGAGCATGCCGCGGATCGCCCAACGCGGGCCGTAGCCCTGCCAGTGCAGCCACATCAGGCAGAGCATCATCCACACGGTGGCGCGGCCGGTGACGTTCTTCTGGAAATACACGCCCTTCCAGGCACCCTCGTGCAGGGTGTGGTCGACACCGATGCTCGGCACCGCCAGTGCCAGCGCGATGGAAGCGAGCGTCAGGATCGACAGCGTCACCGCGAACAGCTTGATGATTTCGGCCAGCGGCCAGCGCAGCGCCAGGTAGAGCCCGAAGGCGGTGGTGAAGAGGAAGGCGACCGAGCGGCGCAGCGTGATCTCCGGCTCGATCGACCACAGGCACGACGCGAAGGCCAGCACCAGCAGCGCCGACACCGCCGGGCTGATGAAGGGCAGGCGCAGCGCCACACGCTGGCGCAGGCAGATCATGCCCATGATCACGACGTAGAGTGCGGCGTAGACCACCATCACGCCGGAATGCTCCGACGGATCGGCGGCCAGCACGTCGCCGCCGGTGGCGATCACCGGGAAGATCGTGCCGGAGAACGCCACGATGGCCACCCCGGCGACGATCTTTTCGAAGAGTTCCAACGGATTGCGCGTCATGGTCCGAAACGGTCTCCGGTGCGGGCCTGGGCTTCGCCGAAATCGATGGTGCCGAAGGTGGGCCGTGCTGCGGTAGCCGGGCGGTGGCGGTACGCCCAAGGGGCCGCACGCGCCGCGTGCGGCCGAGCCCTCACGACCCGTCGGCCTTGGCGAGTAGGAAGGCCGTCTTGACCAGAATGTAGAGGTCGAACAGAAGGCCGGTGTTCTGGACATAGAACACGTCCATGGCGACCCGCTCCTGGAAGGTGGTGCGGTGGCGCCCCGACACCTGCCAGTAGCCGGTCAGGCCCGGCCGCACGGTGCCGATCACGGCCGCGGCCTCGCCCACCTCGGGCAGTTCGCGCGGGATGTAGGCGCGCGGGCCGATCAGGCTCATCTGGCCGACCAGCACGTTCCACAGCTGCGGCAGTTCGTCCAGGCTGGTCTTGCGCAGCAGGCGGCCGACGCGGGTGATGCGCGGATCGACGGTCAGCTTGTGGTAGGTGGCGTATTCCGCGCGCAGCACCGGGTCGCTTTCCAGGATGCGCATCAGGTGCGCCTCGGCGTTCAGGTGCATGGTGCGGAACTTCAGGCATCCGAACGTGCGGTTGCCGCCGGCCCAGCGCTCCTGCCGGAACAGGGCGGGACCCGGGCTGTCCAGCCGGATCGCCAGCGCGATGAAACCCATCAGCGGCGCCAGCATCAGCAGCAGCATGCCGGACAGCGCCACGTCGAAGGCGCGGCGCAGGGTGGCGTAGCCGGACGGCTGGCGCTTGCCGAGGCGCAGCGCCAGCACGCCGTTGAAGTCGTGGCACTGCGCCTCCAGACCGCCGGTGCCCTCGCCGACCACGCAGTAGACCTGCCGGAAGGGAAGCTGCCGCACCATGTCGGCCAGCGCGGCACCGGTGCGGCCGGCCTCGGCGATGATCGCGGTGTGGGCCAGGCCCGCGTAGGCGGGGGAGGACTTCAGCAGGCTGACCGGCCCGGCGACCGGCACGCCGGCGACGGTGTTGTGCCAGAGCGTCTCGTCCTCGTCGAAGAAGCAGACCGGGCGCATGCCGAGCCAGGGCAGACGGTGCAGCTTCTCCGCCAGCGCCGCACCCTGGCGGCCGGCGCCGATGATGACCACCGGCGTGCGCCACTGCGGCAGCCCGACCAGGACGCTCTGGACGATCAGCAGGTCGGCCAGGAAGGTCGCCACGAAGCCGGTGAGCGCCAGGGCCAGCGCCAGGATGAAGAAGGCCGCCATCTCCTCGGTGGCGATGTAGGGAACCAGGAGGGCGGCGCTGCACAGAAGCGCACCCTGCAGGGACCGCCGCCCGCGCTCCATCAGGTCGCAGCGGCCGAGCGAGTAGATGCCGAAGATCGACTTGACCAGCGGCACCAGCATCAGGCCGGTGACCAGCGCCCGCCGCGCCAGATCGTCGGCGAGCGGCTCGGTCATCGGCAGCACCAGAGAAGCGAAGGTCCAACCAAGCAACGCCAGCACCAGCCCATCGGACACGGCAAGCACAAGCCCCAGTCCGAACGGCGGCAGCGTCGCTTTCTTTACAGGAGCCAGATCGAAAATGGCTTCAGGATCCGATTTGCTCATCGCAGTCCCTGTATGTTGAAACGGGATGCCGCCATCTCTTTCAGTGTCGAGATGGTTACTCACCAGCGCCAATTTATCGCGACGAATGGCTTACCGCCCTTCCGGCCGAATTTTCCAAAGGATTATGGGCCGGCCGTCGCTCCATTAGTTGACAAGTTCTTAATGAGCGGGCGTTTTCTTAGCAACTTGCCTTAAGTGCGTGACCTGGACGGTTGGCTGGGTTCCGCGCGTCGTGTGTTTAAGCCGCCCGCGCAATCGGGTGCACGTTGGGGATCCGTGGTCCCGTTCGGGGTCGCGGTTCGGATGGGTCGGCTGCCACTGTTGCGGTGCGGAACGCCCGCATCTCGCCGCGAATTCGGGCTGGTGGGGGTGTGAAGCGGCTGATTCCGGGTGGCGCGAAGGTGGAGGGTTAGCTCCCCGTCACAGCTGGCGCTCCCCGAACGATGGGGGCGTCACCGCCGACGTGACGCGCCGTGGTCTTACGGGTAGACGCGCGCGGACGATCACCGTGATTGCGCGGCAACAGATATACGCTCGAACGTCCGTTATCCTGCGCGCAGCAAAAAGCCGTCCGGCTGTTGTCAGCCGGACGGCCTGAGTGTGCCAGGAGGATGAACCCGGCGGGGCTACGCGGCGTGCTGGAGGAGATCGTTGTCGAGGCCGTCCACCAGCAGGGCGTTCGACACGTCGTCGGCCGTGGTCAGCAGCGCATCGGCGAGGCCCGACCCGCCGCCGCTGCCGCCCGCGATCTGGCTGAGCACATGGTTCAGCAGATCGACCGAGCCTTCCACGATGTTGCCCGCGGCGACCCCGATGCCGATGGTGGCGTGTTCGGGGTTGGAGAGCTTCAGGCCGAAGGTCTCCTGCTCGCTGGAGTCGCTGTCGCCGAGGACGGTCACCTTGACCTGCTTGGTGGTCTCGCCCGGTGCAAAGGACAGTGTGCCTTTGGCGGCGACGTAATCCTGCCCGGCCTTGGCGGTGCCGTCGGTGGTCGTGTAGTCCAGCGTGACGGTCTGGGCTGCGGCCTTCGACAGCGTGACGGTGAAGGCCATCTCCGCCTGGCCCGGCACGGTGGTCGAGCCCGAGCCGCTGAACAGCGCCGGCTTGATGGCGTTGAACTTGGTGTAGTCGACCGACGTCCAGTCGTCGTTCAGGATGCCACCGGTGTCGCCGGAGTTGGGGTTCCAGGACCAGTAGGTCCAGCTCATCCCCTGATCGCCGGCGGGAATGTCCTTGCTGCCGTTGCCGTCCAGGTCGCCGTTGACGTACTGGACGAACTTGTTGATCCAGGCCCGCTCCTGCGCGTCGTCGAAACGGCCGCCGAACTCCCCGATCAGGATCGGGGCGATGTTGTCCTTGAACAGGTGGCCGAAGGACTCCGTCAGCTTGGCCGGCAGGTTGTTCGGGAAATCGCCGGTGTTGAACCAGGACATCTGGTAGAGGCCGGGGCCGTAGGAGTGCGGGGCATAGACCAGCTTGTTGTCGACGTTGAAGTCGATGCCCTCGTCCTTCGCCCCCATCAGGTTGCCACCCCACCAATCCCAGTTGTTCTGGTAGATCTCGATGCCCTCGACCATGAGGAGCAGGTCGGGGTTGACCTTCTGGATGGCGTTGCCGATGCGCTCGGCGGCGGCGGCCCAGTCGGTGGCCCGGTTGCCGTCGCCCCAGGTGGCGGCCCCGTGC
>NZ_JABFFR010000074.1 GCF_013423485.1 Azospirillum oleiclasticum | reverse complement strand
CCCGCCCGTCTCCGCCAGAATCTTCGTGATCGCAGCCGTCAGCGACGTCTTGCCATGGTCAACGTGACCGATGGTGCCGATGTTGCAGTGCGGCTTGTTCCGCTCGAACTTTGCCTTCGCCATGGTGGGTTCTCTCCGTCTCTACATCGTTCAAGCAGCGGTCACGCCATCTTGGCGCGGACTTCGTCCGCGATCGCCTGCGGCACCGGCTCGTAATGGTCGAACTGCATCGTGTACTGGGCGCGGCCCTGGCTCATGGAGCGCAGCGTGTTCACGTAGCCGAACATGTTCGCCAGCGGCACCATCGCGGTCACGACGCGCGCGTTGCCGCGCTGGTCCATGCCGCTGATCTGGCCGCGACGGCTGTTCAGGTCGCCGATCACGTCGCCCATGTAGTCTTCCGGCGTCACCACCTCGACGTTCATGATCGGCTCCAGCAGGGCCGGGCCGGCCTTGGCGAGGCCTTCCTTGAACGCCGCGCGCGACGCGATTTCGAAGGCCAGCACCGACGAGTCCACGTCGTGGTAGGCGCCGTCGATCAGCTCCACCTTGAAGTCGATAACCGGGAAGCCGGCGATGATGCCGGTGTCCTTCGACGATTCCAGGCCCTTGCTGACGCCGGGCACATACTCCTTCGGCACGGCGCCGCCGACGATCTTGTTCTCGAAGGAGTACCCGCCGCCCGGGGGCAGCGGCTCGAACACGAGCTTGATGCGCGCGAACTGACCCGAACCGCCGGTCTGCTTCTTGTGGGTGTAGTCGATCTCGGCGCGCTTGGTGATGGTCTCGCGGTACGCCACCTGCGGGGCGCCGACGTTGGCCTCCACCTTGAACTCGCGCTTCATGCGGTCCACGAGGATTTCCAGGTGCAGTTCGCCCATGCCCTTGATCACGGTCTGGCCGCTCTCATGGTCCACGGCGACGCGGAAGGACGGGTCTTCCTGCGCCAGGCGCTGCAGGGCGACGCCCATTTTCTCCTGGTCGGCCTTGGACTTCGGCTCCACCGCCACCTCGATGACGGGTTCGGGGAACTCCATCCGCTCCAGGATGATCGGCTTCAGCGGGTCGCAGAGCGTGTCGCCGGTGGTCGAGGACTTCAGCGAGGCGAAGGCGACGATGTCGCCGGCGTAGGCCTCCTTGATCTCCTCACGGCTGTTGGCGTGCATGAGCAGCATGCGGCCGACGCGCTCGCGCTCGCCCTTCACCGAGTTCAGCACGTAGGTGCCGGCCTGCACGGACCCGGAGTAGATGCGCACGAAGGTCAGCGAGCCGACGAACGGGTCGGTCATGATCTTGAACGCGAGGCCCGAGAAGGGGGCGCTGTCGTCGGTCAGCCGCTCGTCCGGCTCGCCGTTGTCGACGCGCACGCCCTTGACGTTCTCGATGTCCGTCGGCGCCGGCAGATAGGCCACCACGGCATCCAGCATCGGCTGAACGCCCTTGTTCTTGAACGCCGAGCCGCACAGAACCGGCACGAACTTGAAGGTCAGGGTGCCCTTGCGGATCAGCTTGCGCAGCGTGTCCGTGTCGGGGGCCTCGCCGGAGTCCAGGTAGGCCTCCATGGCGGCGTCGTCGCACTCCACGGCCAGCTCGACGAGCTGCTCGCGGTACTCGGCGGCGCGGTCCTTCAGGTCGTCCGGGATCTCGGCGTAGTAGAATTCCGCACCGAGCGACTCGTCCTTCCAGATGATGGCCCGGTTTTCGACCAGGTCCACGAGACCGACGAAGTCGGACTCCGAGCCGATCGGCAGGTGCAGGACCAGCGGGACGGCGCCCAGCCGGTCCTTCATCATCTGCACGCAGCGGTAGAAGTCGGCACCGATGCGGTCCATCTTGTTGACGAAGCACATGCGGGGCACGCGGTACTTGTCCGCCTGCCGCCACACGGTCTCGGACTGCGGCTCCACCCCCGCGACGGAGTCGAACACGGCGACCGCACCGTCGAGCACGCGCAGGGAACGCTCGACCTCGATGGTGAAGTCGACGTGGCCCGGGGTGTCGATGATGTTGATGCGGTGGTCCTGCCAGAAGCAGGTCGTCGCGGCCGACGTGATCGTGATGCCGCGTTCCTGCTCCTGCTCCATCCAGTCCATGACCGCGGTGCCTTCATGCACCTCGCCGATCTTGTACGACTTTCCGGTGTAGTACAGGATCCGCTCGGTCGTGGTGGTCTTACCGGCATCGATGTGGGCCATGATGCCGATGTTGCGGTAGCGGTCGAGGGGGTGCGAACGGGGCATGACACTCGTCTCGGGAGTTACGGGAGCCGTTACCAGCGGTAGTGCGAGAAGGCCTTGTTGGCCTCGGCCATACGGTGCGTGTCCTCGCGCTTCTTGACCGCGGTGCCGCGCTGGTTGGCGGCGTCGAGAAGCTCGCCCGACAGGCGCTCCATCATGGTGTTTTCCGACCGGGCGCGCGCGGCGCTGATCAGCCAGCGGATGGCCAGGGCCTGGGCGCGGTCCGAACGGACTTCGACGGGCACTTGGTAGGTGGCGCCGCCGACACGCCGCGAACGCACCTCGAGGTGCGGCTTCACGTTGTGCAGGGCGTCGTGGAACACCTGGACCGGATCGGCCTTGGTCCGACCCTCGATGCGGGTCATGGCACCGTAGACGATCTGCTCGGCGACGGACTTCTTACCGTCGAACATCAGGCAGTTCATGAACTTGGTGAGGACGCGGTCGCCATACTTGGCGTCCGGCAGGACTTCGCGCTTGTCGGCGCGGCGACGACGGGACATCGGGTGTTCTCCTTACTTCGGACGCTTGGCGCCGTACTTCGACCGGCGCTGCTTGCGGTCCTTGACGCCCTGGGTGTCGAGCGTGCCGCGGATGATGTGGTAGCGCACGCCGGGAAGGTCCTTGACGCGGCCGCCGCGGATCATCACCACGGAGTGCTCCTGGAGGTTGTGACCCTCACCAGGGATGTAGGAGGTCACTTCGAAGCCGTTGGTCAGGCGCACACGGGCGACCTTACGAAGCGCCGAGTTCGGCTTCTTCGGCGTCGTCGTGTAGACGCGGGTGCACACGCCACGCTTCTGCGGGCAGGCCTCCAGCGCCGGCACCTTGTTGCGCGCGGCAAGCGGCTCGCGCGGCTTACGGATCAACTGGTTGATCGTCGGCATGTCTGCCTTTTCGTCCTTCTCATCTGGTCGCCCGGCCTTACCGGACGATGCAAAAAACCGCCATCGAAGCGTGATCGCCTCGTTGCGGGCTTGACAAGCGAACACCGCCCGGCGTGAGACGGAACGGCTATGTGTGCGATCGAGCGGTACCGCGTCCGGGCGCGCGTGCGCCTACTTCCGGCCCCCTTGAAGCTGGCGGAATATATGGGTGGTGCCGCCCCCCGTCAAGCGCGCAAATGCCCGGAACGGGGTGCTTCGCACGCTCGTGTCCCCTCCCCTTCCGCGAGCGCGCGCGACGCGACGTCGACGGCGCGGGCGCGTGCCTCCAGCATGGGCGCGCTGCGGGCGCGGACGAACCCGGTGATCTCCGGCCCGGCGGCGGACGGAGTGCCGGCGTCGAAGGGCGGCTCCGGGTCGTATTCGATGGAAAGCTGGACCGCCTTGGCCGTCGTCTCGCCGCAGAGCTCGGCGACGATGCGCAGGACCACGTCGATGCCCGCGGTGACACCACCGCCGGTGAAGACATGACCATCGACCACGACGCGCTCCTCCACCGGGGTCGCGCCGAAGGCTGCGAGAAAATGACGCGAGGACCAATGGCTGCCAGCGCGCCGGCCGCGCAGCAGGCCGGCAGCCCCGAGCACCAGCGAGCCGGTGCACACACCGGCGAGCCATCGCGTGCGCGCCGCGGTGCGGCTGAGAAACGCCAGCGTCTCGGCATCGGTCATCAGATCGTTGACGCCGGCCCCGCCCGGCACCAGCAGAAGATCCAGCTCCGGGCAGTCGTCGAAGGTGGTTGTGGGCAGGAGGCGCAGCCCGGTGTCGGCGGCGACCGGCTCCAGGGTCTTCCACAACAGGTCCACACGGGCGCCGGGCACGCGGGCCAGCACCTCGTAGGGGCCGGTCAGGTCGAGCTGGGTCAGGCGGGGGAACAGCAGCAGTCCGGCGCGCAAGGTCACCGGTGGCGTGCTGGATTGCGGCTCGGTCATCGGGGTCGCTCCTCCCCCTCGTGTGGGGCGCCGATGATAGCGCCGGTCAGCGCAGCAGGGCGAGGAAATAGCCGGCGATCACCGCGGTGCCGATCACTCCGGCGACGTTCGGTCCCATGGCGTGCATCAGCAGGAAATTCTGCGGGTCCGCCCTCTGCCCCTCGGTCTGGGCGACCCGGGCCGCCATCGGCACGGCCGAGACTCCGGCGGCGCCGATCAGGGGGTTGATCTTCTCGCGCGCGGCCAGGTTCATCAGCTTCGCCATCAACACCCCGGCGGCGGTGGAGGCGGCGAAAGCCACGACACCCAGACCCAGGATCATCAGCGTTTCGGCCCGGAGGAACCGCTCGCCGGTCATGGTGATGCCGACGCTGGTGCCCAGCAGGATGGTGACGATGTTGATCACCTCGTTTTGCGCGGCCTTGGACAGCCTCTCGGTGACCCCGCTCTCGCGCAGCAGGTTGCCCAGCATCAGCATGCCGATCAACGGCGACACCGCCGGCACCAGCAGGACGCAGACGACCGTCACCACGGCGATGAACACCAGCTTTTCCAGACGCGAGACCGGACGCAGGGAGCGCATGCGGATGCGCCGTTCCGCCGGCGTGGTCAGCGCCCGCATGATGGGCGGCTGGATCAGCGGCACCAGCGCCATGTAGGAGTAGGCGGCGACCGCCACCGCGGCGAGCAGCTCCGGTGCCAGCTTGTTGGTCAGGAAGATCGAGGTCGGCCCGTCCGCCCCGCCGATGATGCCGATGGAGGCGGCCTGCCCCGGCGTGAAGCCGAGCGCCAGCGCCCCGAGATAGGTGACGAGCACCCCCGCTTGCGCCGCCGCCCCCAGCAACAGCGTGCGCGGGTTGGCGATCACCGGCGCGAAATCGGTGAGCGCGCCGACGCCGAGAAAGATGATGGGCGGGAACAGCTCCAGATGGATGCCCTGGGAGATGTAGTGATAGAGACCCCCGGCGGCATCGTCGGCCGGCGGGTTGACCATGCCCTCGGTGGGCAGGTTGGCGAGCAGCGCGCCGAAGGCGATGGGAAGCAGCAGCAGCGGCTCGAAGTTGCGCCAGACGGCGAGATAAACGAGAACCGCAACCACCGGCCACATGGCGACCATGTCCCAGGTCAGACGGGGGATGGCGGTGAGCTCCAGCAGGTTGGTCAGGGTTTCCATGGCGGCCTCTCACCGCAGGGTGAGGAGACTCTGCCCCTCCTGCACCGCGGCACCGGCCGCGACCGTAATGACCGCCACCGTGCCGGAGCGCGGGGCGGAGAGTGTCGTCTGCATCTTCATCGCCTCCAGCACCAGAAGCGGCTGCCCGGCCTCCACCCGATCGCCGACAGTGACCGCGACCGACACGACGACTCCGGCCAGGGGGCTGGCGATGGCGCCAACGTCGGATGCCGGCGCGGCCGGAGCCGGTGATGCGGGTGCGGTTGCAAGCGGTGCGGTGGGCGGCTGTGGCCGGACCGGGACCAGCGGTTCCGTCGTCGCGTCGAGCTCCTCGACGCTGACCTCGTAGGCGACACCCTCGACGGTGATGCGGAAACGTCTCATGACTGTCCTTCCCGCGCGGATGGCGCGTGGTCGATGTGCGGCGGGCCGGGAACGGCCCAGTCCCAGCGGACGCGATGACCGGCGGCGTGCCCGGCGCGGGCGTGCTGGGTCCAGCCCTCCGCCCGGTGCGGCAGGGCGGTCACCCTCACCACCCGCCCGCGTCCGCCGGTCATCACCGCCACCGCGGCGGCGATTGCGGCAAGATGATGCGGCGGAACCGCGGGTTTGGCAGGCGATGGCGCGGCTGGAACCATGGGCGGCGGCGCCCCCGCGAACAGCCGCCCGACCAGCGCGGTGGCACCCCACAGCAGGGCCAGGACGCCGATCACGACGGTCAAACCACCGACAATGAGAAGAATGTGCTGCATGGCGGCCTACAGCGGGATGTTGCCGTGCTTTTTCGGCGGTCGCGTCTCGCGCTTGGAGAGCAGTGTGCGCAGAGCCAGCGACACCGCCGCGCGGGTGCGTCGCGGTTCGATCACGTCGTGCACGAACAGGTGCCCGGCCGACTGATAGGGGGAGGCGAACTCGCGCCGGTAGGCCTGGGCCAGCTCGGCCGCGCGCGCGGCGCGGTCGTCGGAACCCTCCAGCTCGTTGCGGTGCAGGATGTTCACCGCCCCCTCGGCCCCCATGACGGCGATCTCCGCCGTCGGCCAAGCGAGCACGAGGTCGGCCCCCATGTCGCGCGAGCACATGGCGAGAAACGCGCCGCCATAGGCCTTGCGCATGATCACCGTGATTTTCGGCACCGTGGCGGCTCCGTAGGCGAACAGCATCTTGGCGCCATGCCGGATGATGCCGTGCCGTTCCTGCTGCACACCGGGCAGGAAGCCCGGCACATCCACCAGCGTCAGCAACGGAATGCTGAAGGCGTTGCAGAAGCGGACGAAACGGGCGGCCTTGTCGGCAGCGTCGATGTCGAGGGCGCCGGCCTTCACCATCGGTTGGTTCGCCACCACGCCCACGACGATGCCGTGGATTCGGGCGAAGCCGACGACGATGTTGCCGGCGAACAGCGCCTGCACCTCCAGGAAATGGCCGCCGTCCACCAGCCGGGCGATCACCGACCGCACATCGAACGCCTGGTTGGCGGCCTCGGGCAGAAGCGCCTCCAGCCCGATGTCGTCCTCCAGCAGGATGTCGGCGTCGAGACGGTGCGGCGGATCCTGCATGTTGTTGGACGGCAGGAAGGACAGCAGCTCGCGCACGACCGCCACGGCGTGGCGGTCATCCTCGGCGATGAAGTGGATGTTGCCGGAGACCGAGGCGTGCGCCTCGGCGCTGCCGATCTCCTCCATCGTCGTGGTCTGGCCGGTGGCGGCCTTGATCACCTGCGGTCCGCAGATGAACATGCTGGCCCCCTGCCGGGTCATGATCAGGAAATCCATCAGCGCGGGGCTGTAGGCGGCCCCACCGGCGCAGCTTCCGCAGATGACGGCGATCTGGGGGACCACGCCGGACAGCAGGACGTTGCGGTTGAACACCTGCCCATAGCCCGACAGGCTCTCCACCCCCTCCTGGATGCGCGCACCGCCGCTGTCGTTGAAACCGACCAGCGGCATGCCACCGCGGGCGGCGTGGTCCATCACATCGCAGATCTTGCGGGCGTGCATGCTGCCCAGCGAGCCGCCGGACACCAGGAAGTCCTGGCTGAAGGCGGAGACCGGCCGGCCATCCACGAAGCCGGTGCCGACGATGACACCGTCGCCGGGCAGCTCGCGGCCCTCCATCCCGAAATGGCGGGTGGCGTGGCGTACATGCAGGCCGAATTCCTGAAATGTGTCGGCGGAGAACAGCCACTCCAGCCGCTCGCGGGCGGTCAACAGCCCCTTGGCGTGACGTTGTGCGATCTTGTCGTCACCGCCGGATGCGAGTGCCCGGGCGCGACGCTCCTCGAGCTCCCGCAACAAATCCTGTCTGATGGCCATGATTGGAACGTCCACCCGCCGGCCGGGGAGGCCGGCCCGTCCGCCCATCCTATCAACCGTGGGCGAACGGTCGATGGGATGAAAGGACGCAGGGGCGCGCCATCCTTCGGCGGCCGAACTGAGCCGGCCCCGCATGCTGCGCTCGATCACACGCGGCCTGTCGCCCACCTCCATCATCACACGGAAAAGGGGCGCACCCCTCGCGGACTGCGCCCCTCTTCATCAGAAAAACGACCAACCGTTACGCCGCGGTGCTCTCACCCGAATGCGGCAGCGCCGGGGCGTCGGCTTCCGAAGACGCCAGAGCGGCGGCGCGGTCGCGTTCGGCGGCGATCTGCTTCAGGCGGTTCACCACGCTGCCGGTGCCGGCCGGGATCAGGCGGCCGACGATGACGTTCTCCTTCAGGCCTTCCAGGTTGTCGGTCTTGCCCGACACCGCCGCTTCGGTGAGGACGCGGGTGGTTTCCTGGAACGACGCGGCCGAGATGAAGGAGCGCGTCTGCAGGCTCGCCTTGGTGATGCCCTGGAGCACCGGCTTGCCGACGGCGGGCTTCAGCCCCTCGGTGATGGTCTTGTCGTTCTCCTCGTCGAACTCCTGACGGTCGACCTGCTCGCCCACCAGGAAGGTGGTCTCGCCGGCGTCCATGATCTCGACCTTCTGCAGCATCTGGCGGACGATCACCTCGATGTGCTTGTCGTTGATCTTCACGCCCTGGAGCCGGTAGACCTCCTGGATTTCGTTGATGAGGTAATCGGCCAGCGCCTCCACCCCAAGCACCGACAGGATGTCGTGCGGCACCGGGTTGCCGTCCATCAGCAGGTCGCCGCGCTGGACGAAGTCACCCTCCTGCACGGAGATGTGCTTGCCCTTCGGGATCAGGTACTCGCGATCCTCACCGGTCTCCTCGTTGCGCACGAGGATGCGGCGCTTGGTCTTGTAGTCCTTGCCGAACTCGACGCGGCCGTCGGACTCCGAGATGATCGCGAAGTCCTTCGGGCGCCGCGCCTCGAACAGTTCGGCCACGCGCGGCAGACCACCGGTGATGTCACGCGTCTTGGAGGACTCGCGCGGGATACGGGCGAGCACGTCACCCGCCCGCACATGGGCCCCGTTCTCCACCGACAGGATGGCGTCCACCGACATGAAGTAGCGCGCCTCCAGGTCGTTGCCGAGCTTCACGATCTCGCCCGTGGCCGGGTCGCGGAGCGTGATGCGCGGCTTCAGGTCGGCACCGCGCGGCTGCTGGCGCCAGTCGACCACCACCTTGGAGGAGATGCCGGTCGCCTCGTCCACCACCTCGCGCATCGACACGCCCTCGACGAGGTCGAGGTAGTGCGCGATGCCCTCACGCTCGGTGATGATCGGCAGGGTGTACGGATCCCACTCCGCCAGCTTGTCGCCCTTGCTGACCTTGGTCCCTTCGTCGGCCAACAGCTTGGTGCCGTAGGGCACGCGATGACGCGCCCGCTCGCGGCCCTGCTCGTCCAGCAGCACCACCTCGCAGTTGCGGCCCATCACCACCGGGACGTTGGCCGAGTTCATGACCACGTTGCGGTTGTTGATCCGCACCGTGCCGTCGAACACCGCCTCGACCTGGCTCTGCTCGGCACCGCGCTGCGCGGCACCGCCGATGTGGAAGGTGCGCATGGTGAGCTGGGTGCCCGGCTCGCCGATGGACTGGGCGGCGATGACGCCGACCGCCTCGCCGGTGTTGACCAGCGTGCCGCGGGCGAGGTCGCGCCCGTAGCAGCGGGCGCAGACGCCGTCCTTGGTCTCGCAGGTCAGCACCGAGCGGATCTTCACCGCGTCGATGCCCGACCGCTCGATCCGGTCGACGATCGCCTCGTCGATCAGCCCGGCCGCCGGCACGATCAGCTCGCCGTTCAGCGGATCGATCACGTCCACGGTCGCGGTGCGGCCCAGGATGCGGTCGGACAGCGGGGAGATGACCTCGCCGCCGTCGATCACCGCCTTCACCGTGATGCCGCGGGTGGTGCCGCAGTCGGTCTCCACGATGATGGCGTCCTGCGCCACGTCCACCAGACGACGGGTCAGGTAACCGGAGTTCGCGGTCTTCAGCGCCGTGTCGGCCAGACCCTTGCGGGCGCCGTGGGTGGAGTTGAAGTACTCCAGCACGGTCAGGCCTTCCTTGAAGTTCGAGATGATCGGCGTCTCGATGATCTCGCCCGACGGCTTCGCCATCAGGCCGCGCATACCGGCGAGCTGGCGGATCTGCGCCGCCGAACCACGCGCACCGGAATGCGCCATCATGTACACCGAATTGACCGGCTTGCCGGGCTCGGTGGTCGAGATGGCCTTCATCATCTCGGTCGCCACCTTCTCGGTGCACTCCGACCAGACGTCCACGACCTTGTTGTACTTCTCGCCCTGGGTGATCAGGCCGTCGAGATACTGCTGCTCGAACTCCTTCACCCGCTCCTTGGACTCGTTGACCAGCTTCTCCTTGGCGACGGGGATGACCATGTCGTCCTTGCCGAAGGAGATGCCGGCACGGCAGGCGTGCCCGAAGCCCAGCTTCATCAGCCGGTCGGCGAAGATCACCGTTTCCTTCTGGCCGCAATGGCGGTAGACGGCGTCGATGACGTTGCCGACGTCCTTCTTGGTCAGCAGCCGGTTGATCAAGGAGAAGGGCACGTTGATGTTGCGCGGCAGGATCTCCGACAGCAGCATGCGGCCGGGGGTCGTCTCCACGATGATCGTCTTGCGCTCGCCGGTCTCGGTGATCGTCTTGTAGCGCGCCTTCACCTTGGCGTGCAGGGTGACGACCTTGGCGTCCAGCGCCTGCTCGATCTCGCCGACCGTGGCGAAGACCATGCCCTCGCCCTTCTCACCCGGACGTTCCATGGTGATGTAGTAGAGGCCGAGCACGATGTCCTGCGACGGCACGATGATCGGCTTGCCGTTGGCGGGCGACAGGATGTTGTTGGTCGACATCATCAGCACGCGCGCTTCGAGCTGGGCTTCCAGCGACAGCGGCACGTGCACCGCCATCTGGTCGCCGTCGAAGTCCGCGTTGAAGGCCGTGCAGACGAGAGGGTGCAGCTGGATGGCCTTGCCCTCGATCAGGGTCGGCTCGAAGGCCTGGATGCCCAGACGGTGCAGAGTCGGCGCCCGGTTCAGCAGAACCGGATGCTCGCGGATGACCTCCTCCAGGATGTCCCAGACCTCGGGACGCTCCTTCTCCACCATGCGCTTGGCCGCCTTGATGGTCGAGGCGAGGCCGTACAGCTCCAGCTTGGCGTAGATGAAGGGCTTGAACAGCTCCAGCGCCATCTTCTTGGGCAGGCCGCACTGGTGCAGCTTGAGCTCCGGCCCCACCACGATGACCGAACGGCCGGAGTAGTCGACGCGCTTGCCGAGCAGGTTCTGCCGGAAGCGGCCCTGCTTGCCCTTCAGCATGTCGGACAGCGACTTCAGCGGCCGCTTGTTGGCGCCGGTGATGACGCGGCCGCGGCGGCCGTTGTCGAACAACGCGTCGACGGCCTCCTGCAGCATGCGCTTCTCGTTGCGCACGATGATGTCCGGCGCCTTCAGCTCGATCAGCCGCTTCAGACGGTTGTTGCGGTTGATGACGCGGCGGTAGAGGTCGTTGAGGTCCGAGGTCGCGAAACGGCCGCCGTCGAGCGGCACCAGCGGGCGCAGCTCGGGCGGGATGACCGGGATGACCTCCAGGATCATCCATTCCGGCCGCGACTGGCTCTCCATGAAGGCTTCGATGAGCTTCAGGCGTTTGACCAGCTTCTTGCGCTTGGCCTCGCTGGCGGTCTCACGCAGCTCCTCGCGGCAGCGCTTCTTCTCCTCGTCCATATCCAGCGCGGAGAGCATGATGCGCAGCGCCTCGGCGCCGATCGACGCGGTGAAGGAGTCCTCGCCGTACTCGTCCTGCGCGTTCATGAACTCCTCTTCGCCGAGGAGCTGGTGCAGCTTGAGCGGGGTCAGGCCGGGCTCGATGACCACGTAGTTCTCGAAATAGAGGATCCGCTCCAGATCCTTCAGCGTCATGTCGAGCAGCAGGCCGATGCGGCTCGGCAGCGACTTCAGGAACCAGATGTGCGCGACCGGCGACGCCAGCTCGATGTGGCCCATGCGCTCGCGCCGGACCTTCGACAGGGTGACCTCGACGCCGCACTTCTCGCAGATGATGCCGCGGTACTTCATGCGCTTGTACTTGCCGCACAAGCACTCGTAATCCTTGATCGGGCCGAAGATGCGGGCGCAGAACAGGCCGTCCCGCTCCGGTTTGAAGGTGCGGTAGTTGATGGTTTCCGGCTTCTTGATCTCGCCGAACGACCAGGAGCGGATGCGCTCCGGGCTGGCGATCTGGATGCGGATCTGGTCGAAGCTCTGGGGACCCTGGACCTGGCCGAAAATATTCATCAACTCGTTCATGACCGTCTCCCGCTGGCGTCAGCCGCGTTTTCGGATAGGGGCAAAACCGCGCCGAAAGGGGGCCAGATAAGCCACCTTCCGGCGCGTTCAAGGCGTCGTCGTCAGTAGGACCGCTGGTTCAGCTCGACGTTCAGGCCGAGCGAGCGCAGTTCCTTGACCAGAACGTTGAAGGACTCAGGAATGCCGGCCTCGAAGTTGTCGTCGCCGCGGACGATCGCCTCGTAGACCTTGGTGCGGCCGGACACGTCGTCCGATTTCACCGTCAGCATCTCCTGCAGGGTGTACGCGGCGCCGTACGCCTCCAGGGCCCACACCTCCATCTCACCGAAGCGCTGTCCGCCGAACTGGGCCTTGCCGCCCAGCGGCTGCTGGGTGACGAGGCTGTAGGGGCCGATGGAGCGCGCGTGGATCTTGTCGTCCACGAGATGGTGCAGCTTCAGCATGTAGATGTAGCCGACCGTCACCTTGCGGTCGAAGGTCTCGCCGGTACGACCGTCGGTCAGGAACACCTGCCCGGAGCGGTCGAGACCGGCCATCTCCAGCATGCGGACGATGTCGTCCTCGCGCGCGCCGTCGAAGACCGGGGTCGCGAAGGGCACGCCCTTGCGCAGGTTGCCGGCCAGTTCCAGCAGCTCGTTGTCCTTCATGTCGGCGATGTCGCCGTCATAGACCTTGTCGCCGTAGACGGTCTTCATCTTGCCGCGCAGATCGGACAGGACGGCGGCACCGTCCGCCTTGCTGCGCAGAAGGTGGCGGTACTTGTCGATCATGGTGCCGATCTGGCGGCCGAGCCCCGCGGAGGCCCAGCCCAGATGCGTCTCCAGGATCTGCCCGACGTTCATGCGCGACGGCACGCCCAGCGGGTTGAGCACGAGATCGACCGGCGTGCCGTCCTCCAGATACGGCATGTCCTCCTGCGGGATGATGCGCGACACGACACCCTTGTTGCCGTGACGGCCGGCCATCTTGTCGCCCGGTTGCAGCTTGCGCTTCACCGCGACGAAGACCTTGACCATCTTCATCACGCCCGGCGGCAGCTCGTCGCCGCGCTGGAGCTTGTCGACCTTGTTCTCGAACCGGTTCTGCAGCGCCTGGATGCTGTCGTCGAAGGTCTTGCCCAGATTCTCGACGCTCTCCATCACCTGCTCGTTGGTCACCGTGATCTGGCGCCACTGGCCGCGGGTGAAGTTGCCCAGCACCTCCTCGGTGATGGTCTCGCCGGAGCGGAAGCCGCGCGGGCCGGACTGACCGGTCTGGCCCAGCAGGATCTCCTTCAGGCGGGTGTAGAAGCTGCGCTCCAGGATCGCGCGCTCGTCGTCGCGGTCCTTGGCCAGCTTCTCGATCTCCGCCCGCTCGATGGCCAGAGCGCGCTCGTCCTTGTCGACACCGCGGCGGGAGAAGACGCGCACCTCGACGATGGTGCCGGCCACACCCGGCGGCAGACGCAAGCTGGTGTCGCGCACGTCCGACGCCTTTTCGCCGAAGATGGCGCGCAGCAGCTTCTCTTCCGGCGTCATCGGGCTCTCGCCCTTCGGCGTCACCTTGCCGACCAGGATGTCGCCCGGCTTCACCTCGGCGCCGATGTAGACGATGCCCGCCTCGTCGAGGTTCTTGAGGGCTTCCTCACCGACGTTGGGGATGTCGCGGGTGATTTCCTCCTGGCCCAGCTTGGTGTCGCGGGCCATGACCTCGAACTCCTCGATGTGGATCGAGGTGAAGACGTCGTCCTTGACGATGCGCTCGTTGATGAGGATCGAGTCCTCGAAGTTGTAGCCGTTCCACGGCATGAAGGCGACGAGGACGTTGCGGCCGAGCGCCAGCTCGCCCAGTTCCGTGGACGGGCCGTCACCGATGATGTCGCCGGCGTTGACCCGGTCGCCCACACGCACCAGCGGACGCTGCGTGATGCAGGTGTTCTGGTTGGAGCGCTGGAACTTCAACAGGTTGTAGATGTCCACACCCGGCGCCGTGCTGTCGGCGTTGTCGGTGGCGCGGATGACGATGCGGGTGGCGTCCACCTGGTCCACGATGCCGGAGCGGCGGGCGACGATGGTCACGCCCGAATCGCGCGCGACCGTGGCCTCCATGCCGGTGCCGACCAGCGGTGCGTCGGCCTTCACCAGCGGCACCGCCTGACGCTGCATGTTGGAGCCCATCAGCGCGCGGTTGGCGTCGTCGTTCTCCAGGAACGGGATGAGCGCCGCGGCGACGGACACCAGCTGCTTGGGCGACACGTCGATGAGGTCGATGGCCTCCGGGCGGAACATCAGGTACTCGCCGCCCTGCCGGCACGACACGAGGTCGGCGGCGAAGCGGTTGTTCTCGTCCAGCTCGGCGTTGGCCTGCGCCACCACGTAGCGCCCTTCCTCCATCGCCGACAGATAGACCACGTCGTCCGTCACCCGGCTGTCGATGACCTTCCGGTACGGGCTTTCGATGAAGCCGTACTGGTTGACGCGGGCGTAGGTGGCGAGCGAGTTGATCAGGCCGATGTTCGGGCCTTCGGGCGTCTCGATGGGGCAGATGCGGCCGTAATGGGTCGGGTGCACGTCGCGCACCTCGAAGCCGGCGCGCTCACGGGTCAGACCGCCCGGCCCGAGGGCCGAGAGACGCCGCTTGTGGGTGATCTCCGACAGCGGGTTGGTCTGGTCCATGAACTGCGACAGCTGCGAGGAGCCGAAGAACTCGCGCACCGCCGCCGCCGCCGGCTTGGCGTTGATCAGGTCGTGCGGCATGACCGTGTCGATCTCGACCGAGCTCATGCGCTCGCGGATCGCGCGCTCCATGCGCAGCAGGCCGACGCGGTACTGGTTCTCCATCAGCTCGCCGACCGAGCGGACGCGGCGGTTGCCGAGATGGTCGATGTCGTCGATCTCGCCGCGGCCGTCCTTCAGGTTCACCAGAACCTTCAGGATCTCCAGGATGTCCTCCTTGCGGAGCACACGCATCTGGTCGTCGGTCTTGAAGTTCATGCGCGCGTTCATCTTCACGCGGCCGACCGCCGACAGGTCGTATCGCTCGCTGTCGAAGAACAGGCCGTGGAAGAGCGCCTCCGCCGATTCCAGCGTGGGCGGCTCGCCGGGGCGCATGACGCGGTAGATGTCGATCAGCGCGTCCTCGCGGGATGCGTTGCGATCGGCCGACATGGTGTTGCGGATGTAGGCGCCGACGTTCAGATGGTCGATGGCCAGCACGGGCAGCTCGGCCACCCCCGCCTTCTCCAGCTTGTCGAGATCCGACGCCGACAGCTCGTCACCGGCTTCGAACAGCACCTCGCCGGTCTGCTCGTTGATGATGTCGACGGCCAGATAGCGGCCGGTCAGCTCCTCGGTGGAGACGAGCTGCCCCTTCAGGCCCTGCTCGACCAGCTTCTTGATCAGGCGCGGCGTCATCTTGGCGCCGGCCTCGGCGACCACGCTGCCGGTGTCGGCGTCCACGAGGTCGGAGGCGAGCTTGACGCCCTTCATGCGGTCGGCGTTGAACGGCGTCTTCCAGCCGCCCGACGCGCGGGTGTAGGTGATGATGTCGTAGAAGTAGGAGAGGATCTCCTCCTTCGACATGCCCTGCGCCTCATACGGCAGCAGGTCCTTGTTGTGCGCCTTGCGCTGTGCGCGCAGCGCCGCCGACTCCGCGCCGTCCAACGCGAACAGCAGCGTGGTCGCCGGCAGCTTGCGGCGGCGGTCGATGCGGACGTAGACGAGGTCCTTGGCGTCGAACTCGAAGTCCAGCCAGGAGCCGCGATAGGGGATCACCCGGGCGGCGAACAGGTATTTGCCGGAGCTGTGCGTCTTGCCCTTGTCATGGTCGAAGAAGACGCCGGGCGACCGGTGCATCTGCGAGACGATGACGCGCTCGGTGCCGTTGATGATGAAGGTGCCGTTCGCCGTCATGAGCGGCATGTCGCCCATGTAGACGTCCTGCTCCTTGATGTCGCGGATCGACCGGAGACCGGTTTCCTCCTCGACATCGAAGACGGACAGGCGCAGGGTCACCTTGAGCGGGGCGGCGAAGGTCATGCCGCGCTGCTGGCACTCCTCGACGTCGTACTTGGGCTGCTCCAGCTCGTACTTCACGAAGTCGAGCACGGCGCGATCGGAGAAGTCCTTGATCGGGAACACCGACCGGAAGACCTCCTGCAGCCCCAGATTCGCCCGCTTCTCCGGCTGGACGTCCATCTGCAGGAAGTGGTCGTAGGAGCTCCGCTGCACCTCGATGAGGTTGGGCATCTGGGTGACTTCCGGGATGCGCCCGAAGCTCTTGCGAACACGCTTACGACCCGTAAAGGATTTGGCCATGGATGTCCCCAAACGTCTGTCCGTGAATGCGCCCGTACTCTGACGCTCTCGTACCGCGGCGCGGGTTGCCCCGCGCGGACCGCCCCACCCCCGGCTGACACCGGACCGCGACGGCAAGAACCGGCTGGACCGTCACCCTGCGGTGAGGCCCATCCGGCGGAAGGCAGAAAACGCCGTGCGGCGGACGGCCCCTGGCTGGGGCCGGCCGCCGTCCGGCGTGGAACTATGAGACCTGTGTCGGGTCAAGTCTGTCTTACTTAACATCGACCTTTGCGCCGGCCTCTTCAAGCTGCTTCTTGATCTTCGCGGCCTCGTCCTTCGAGACGCCTTCCTTCACCGGCTTCGGCGCGCCCTCGACCAGGTCCTTGGCCTCCTTCAGGCCGAGACCGGTGATCGCGCGCACTTCCTTGATCACGTTGATCTTCTTGTCGCCGGCGTCGGCGAGGATCACGTTGAACTCGGTCTGCTCTTCGACCGGAGCGGCAGCGGCGGCGGCCGGAGCGGCGGCGACGGCCACCGGCGCGGCGGCGGAGACGCCCCACTTCTCTTCGAGCATCTTCGAGAGCTCGGCGGCCTCGATAACGGTCAGGGCCGACAGATCATCGACCAGCTTCTGCAGATCAGCCATGTTACTTCACTCCAAACGACGTGACTTCGGGGATTGCTCGGTACTGTGAGGGGCTCACGCCGCCTCGTCCTTCTTGGCGTAGGCAGACAGGACGCGGGCGAGCTGGCCGCCCGGCGCCTGGAGGACGCCGGCGATGCGGGTCGCCGGAGTCTGGATCATGCCCACGAGACTTGCGCGCAGTTCGTCGAGCGACGGGAGCGTGGCGAGCGCCTTGACCCCCTCCGCATCGAGCACCATGGTGCCCAGGCCGGCACCGACGATCGCCAGCTTGTCGTTGGTCTTCGCGTAGGCGGCCACCACCTTGGCGGCCGCCACCGGATCCTTCGACCATGCGATCGCCGTCGGCCCCTTGAACAGGCCGTCCAGCCCTTCGAACTGCGTGCCCTTCAGGGCGCGGCGGGCGAGCCGGTTCTTCGTCACCTTGAAGCTGGCTCCCGCGGCCCGGACCTTCCGCCGCAGGTCGGTGACTTCCGCCACCGTCAGACCGAGGTGATGGGTGACCACCACCAGGCCCGTGTCCTGCAACTTCGAGTTCAGGTCCGCGATCGTCGCTTCTTTTTGTGTACGATCCACGGATCGCCTCCTTGCACAGAGGTGCACCAAGGGGTCCCTCGCCGGAACATCCGGATCGGAACCCCGACTCGAAACACCTGTCCCAGAAGTCCTCGCCGTGTCCGGCCCGGCGGCAGGATGCCGTCGGGCTGTGTCCGGTTCCAACTCCCGTCTGCGCAGGCGGCTATTACGCCGCAGCCCCCGAGGGGGCCTTGGCACCTGCGGTCTCGGACAGGGTGGGCGACAGCGGGGCCGAAGCCCCTTGCCGCCCGAACGACGCACCCGGCGGCCTGGACCGCGCGGGTGCGCCGAAACTCATAAACGCCCGGTCAGGCGGCGGCCTGACCCGACAGGCCCGGGATGTCGAGCTTGAGGCCCGGTCCCATGGTCGAGGACAGCGACACCTTCTCGATGTAGGTGCCCTTGGCCCCGGTCGGCTTGGCGCGGGTGATCGCGTCGATGAAGGCGCGGACGTTTTCCAGCAGCTTCTCGTCGTCGAAGCTCACCTTGCCCACGCCGGCGTGCACGATGCCGGTCTTCTCCGCCCGGAACTCCACCGCACCGGCCTTGGCGGCCTTCACCGCGTCGGCGACGTTGGGGGTCACGGTGCCGAGCTTCGGGTTCGGCATCAGGCCGCGCGGGCCGAGGATCTTACCCAGCTTGCCGACGACGCCCATCATGTCGGGTGCCGCGATGCAGCGGTCGAAATCCATCTGGCCGGCCTGGATCTTCTCCGCCAGATCCTCCGCACCGACGATGTCGGCACCGGCGGCGGCGGCCTCGTCGGCCTTCGCACCCTTGGCGAAGACGGCGACGCGCACGGTCTTGCCGGTGCCGTTCGGCAGGTTCACCACGCCGCGGACCATCTGGTCGGCGTGACGCGGGTCGATGCCGAGGTTCATGGCGATTTCGATCGTCTCGTCGAACTTCGCCTTGGCGTTGGACTTCACCAGCTTGATGGCGTCCTCGAGACCGTAGAACTTCTCGCGGTCAACGGCGGCGTAGGCGTTCTTGAGGCGCTTGCCTTGCTTGGCCATGGGATCAGCCCTCCACCACGTCGAGGCCCATCGAGCGGGCCGAGCCGGCGATCATCGCCGACGCGGCCTCGACGTCGTGGGCGTTCAGGTCGACCATCTTCTTCGCGGCGATCTCGCGCACCTGGGTGGTGGTGATCGAGCCGACGGTGGCGCCCTTGCCCGGCGTCTGCGAACCGCTGGTGATGCCCGCCGCCTTCTTCAGGAAGTAGGACACCGGGGGCGTCTTGGTCACGAAGGTGAAGGTGCGGTCGCCGAAGGCGGTGATCACCACCGGGATCGGCATGCCGACTTCCATGTCCGCCGTGCGGGCGTTGAACGCCTTGCAGAATTCCATGATGTTCAGGCCGCGCTGACCCAGCGCCGGACCGATGGGCGGCGACGGGTTGGCCTTGCCGGCCGGCACCTGCAGCTTGATGAAGCCGACGATCTTCTTTGCCATGTCACAACCTCCGAAGGCGGGACCGCCACATCATGGCGGGACCGCCGGGTTCGCGTGGTCCGGCTATGGCGGGCCTCCCACGCCGATGCGCGCGCGGACACCCCATTGGGCGTCCGCGCGCGAAACGAAACTCAGACCTTCTCGACCTGCGTGTATTCCAACTCCACCGGGGTGGAGCGGCCGAAGATCGAAACCGCGACCTTGAGCCGGGACTTCTCCTCGTCCACTTCCTCCACCACACCGTTGAAGGAGGTGAAGGGGCCATCGGAGACGCGCACCTGCTCGCCGACCTCGAAGGTGATCGAGGGCTTCGGCCGCTCGATGCCCTCCTGCACCTGATGGATGATCCGCTCCGCCTCGCGCTGCGAGATCGGCGTCGGCTTGCCGCCGCCGCCCAGGAAGCCGGTCACCTTCGGCGCGTTCTTGACGAGGTGCCAGGTCTCGTCGGTCAGGTCCATCTTCACCAGCACGTAGCCGGGGAAGAACTTCCGCTCGGTGTTCACCTTGGAACCGCGACGGACCTCGACGACCTCTTCGGTCGGCACCAGAATCTCTTCGAACTTGTCTTCCAGGCCCTTCTGCGCGGCCTTCTCGCGAATCGCCTGCGAGACCTTCTTCTCGAAACCGGAGTAGACGTGGACGACGTACCAGCGCATCGCCATCGATCAGCCCCCCAGACCCAGAACGAGACGGACGGCCACCGCGAGCACCTGGTCCACGATGAGGAAGAAGATGGCGGCGAGCACCACCATGACGAAGACCATGGCGGTCGTCACGGTGGTCTCCTTGCGGGTCGGCCACGTCACACGGGCGACCTCGCGACGGACTTCGCGCGCGAATTCTGCGGGATTCACTTTTGCCATCGTGCGACCGTGCCAACTCCGGATGCGGCGCGAACGCCACCTGATCCATATTGCCGCTGCGAACCTCGGGCCGACCGTTCAGCCCCGGACACGCGACCGGCTGGCGCGGAAGGGGATGGCAGGAGTGGAGGGGCTCGAACCCCCAGCCCCCGGTTTTGGAGACCGGTGCTCTACCAATTGAGCTACACTCCTACGGCCGAGCCGCGACGCCTTACGGCGCCTGGCACCAGCAAAAGCACCGCCGCCGGCTGCTCACCGGCGGCGGAGCGAGCCTTATAGCATCACTCGATGATCTTGGCAACCACGCCGGCACCGACGGTGCGACCACCCTCGCGGATG
>NZ_JABFFR010000073.1 GCF_013423485.1 Azospirillum oleiclasticum | reverse complement strand
CAGCGCGTCGAGGAACGCAAGGGCCTCGGGCTCGCCGTAGGGTTCCAGCAAGCGCTGCTTCAAGGTGTTGATGGTGTCCGCCATCCCATGGTTCTGCACCAGCGTGTCGAGCCCCACCGATCCGCTGACCAGCCAGTGCAGGCCGCCGGCACCGCGGGTGGCGCCGCGCGCGTCGTTGCGGAACCAGTCGAGGAAGCGGCGCACCCGCGCCTCCCCCGTCTTGGGGTCGAAACGCATCATGTTGAACAGGAAGATCGGCAGCTCGTCGATGTAGACCAGCGTCCGGCCGGGCCGCGCCGCCAGCAGGGCGAGCGCGTCGGAGGCGACGGCCTCCCAGCTCTCCTCGCGGGCGGCCAGATCGAAGCCGCCGCCGCCGGGCAGCCGGACCTTGTCGACGCGGTCGAGAAGGGCCATCGCGCGGTCGAGCAGCGCTCCGGTCCATGAACCGGCGGCGGCCTTGATGGTGCCGGCCAGCTTATCGACGAAAGCGGCTTCGTCGCGGCAACTGGCGACGTTCACCTCGATGGCGCTCCAGCCTCTTTGCCGGACATCGGCCATGAACCGGCGGGCCAGCGATGTCTTGCCGATCCGGCGGGGACCCAGCAGCAGGACATCATGGGCGTCCAGAAGCTCCCACAGGGAGCGGATGGCTTCGTCACGCCCGAAGAAGTCCGCCCCTTCGACGGGCGAGCCCGCAATGTTGCGCATCTCCACGCCCTCCGGCCCAGCTTGTGCTGGTTTATACAGTGCAAAATTTTCTTAGCGCAATGAAAATTTTGCACGTGATACGCCAAGCGCAAAACGGCCTTTACCCCACCAGCCCCCGCCGCGCCGCGCGGTCGAGCAGCGCCTTGACCGAAGAGGGGGACCAGCCCGTGCCGCCGCGGGGGGCGGGGATGCCCAGTGATTGCAGGCGGGCGGCGATGGCGCGCAGGCTGAGGCCGGGGTCGGCGCCGCGGATGCCGGCGGCGACCATCAGCGCGTCGTCCTTCGGCGGGCGGCGCGGGGCCGCGTCGAGCAGGGACGGCTCGGCCAGCCCGTCGGCGGCCAGCCGGCGCACCGCCCGCGCCAGCCGGTCGGCGGTCCAGGGCCGGTCGGGCGAGCCGCGGCGGTCCAGCGCCGTCGCCACCGCCGGCCAGGGGGCCGCCGGCCGCATCAGGCGCACGGTGGGCAGCCAGGCGTCCATCGTGGCGAGCAGGTCCGCCATGTAGAGCCGGTCGCGCGCCGCTTTCACTTTGGCAAGCGCCGCCGGGTCGCGCCGGCGCAGCGCCGGGTTGCCCCCCACCCGCCCGCGCGCCCGCGCGGCCCGCAGCCCGGCGTTGGTGCGCTCGCGGATCAGCGCCCGCTCCAGCTCCGCCGCCGCCCCCAGCACCTGGAGCGCGAATTTGCCCTGTGGGGTGGCGGTGTCGATGGGGTCGTGCAGGGATTTGAAATGGGCGCCGCGCGCCTCCAGCCCCTCGATCACGGCGAGCAGATGCGACAGCGAGCGCGCCAGCCGGTCGATGCGCACCACCACCAGCACATCCCCCCGCCCCACCCGCGCCAAGGCCCGCGCCAACCCCGGCCGCGCCCGGCTGCCCCCAGACCCCGTCTCCTCGACGATCTCCACACAGCCGGCGGCGGTCAGCGCGTCGGTCTGGCTGACGGTCGCCTGCTCGTCGGTGGACACGCGGGCATAGCCGATCAGCGCCATGGAGGGTCCGGAACGCAGGGGGAACAGTGGGGTGGTTTGTAGCGCCCGGGCCGGGGCCGTGTAAACCACGGCCCCTTGTCGGAATTCCGGTCTCAGTCCCGAACGGCCGCGACGATGCGCCGGGCGAGATCGCCGTCCGGATCGCAGCGGTCAAGCGCGTCCACGGCGAGGATCTGACGTTCCATGGTGAGCAGCCTGAGCCGCAGTTGCGGGCTTTTCACGGCGCGGCCGAGGGCGCGCAGATCGTGAATGGCGAGGGTGAGCCGGTGGTGATCGAGCTGGCCCATGGTTGGTACCTTTTATTGAGGTAACGCATGATAGCAGGCCATACAATCTATGACGTATGATTTATGTCAGTCCGCCACAGCAAACATGATTGCTGCACGACGCGAATCCGAATCCAACCGGCAATGGTGGTTGTTCGATTTTTGATACGTTTAGAAAACGACCGTTTGGGGACATGATGATAATTGAACAGACCTCCATGCCCACGCGGACTGCAATCCCATTGGCGCCGAACGGCCTCACGCGGGCAGGGAGGCCCGCATGGCGCCGGCGATGAGGTGCCAGTCGTGGTCGGTGATGGCGAACAGCCCGAAGCGGAGCTGGTAGCCCCAGTTCCGCACCCCACCCGTGAAATCCAGCGTGGCGAGCAGGGGCTGGATCGGCGCCTCCGCCGCCGTCAGCCAGTCCACGTCGCGCCGGAAGGGCAGGAAGCCGCCGCCCATGTCGAACCGGTAGGGCTCGCCCGCGCGCACCACGCCGATGGCGGTGAAGGCTTGCAGCCGGTCCTTGCCGCGGAAGATCGCCGACGGGGAGTAATAGGCGACGCGGTCGCCGGGCCGGATGCGGCGCAGCGGCGCCGCCTTGCCGTGGCAGACCTGCATGAAGCCGCCGGCGCGGCCGAGCCGGACATGCTCGGCCGACGCCACGGCGATCCAGCTCCGGCCGTTGGTGTCGTGGGGTGTGGAGGGGGGAGCGATCATGCGGGTCTCCGTCGTGGAAGGCTTGGCCGGAGACGATCCTGGACCAGCATGCTGCCAGTTTTCGTCAGCAGTCGCGAGGGGTTGGGGAAGCGCGCGCCGGCTGGAATGCACCTCTCTTGCAGCCACCGGCAAAGTGAATGATAACGTGTTTATCATTCCTCCCGAGCCCCCCGCGACCCCATCCCCATGACCCACGCCATCCCTCCCGACGCCTTCCCGGAACTGGCCGCCTTCGCGCTCGGGGGGCTGTCGGCGGCGCTGGAGGCGGCGGCGGAGCCGGTGCGGCAGGGATGGGAGCACCGGATGCGGGTGCGGGCGGCGGTGGGGGACGGGGATGGCCGGCTGTTGGAGGCGCGGCTGGCCGGGCTGCCCATCGACGCGCGGCTGCGGCTCGACCGCGGGGCGCTGGCGCGGGCCGAAGCGCGCTATCGGCTCTCGGCCGGCGGGGAGGAGACGGCGGCCGACGCGGCGCTGCGGGGGGCTGGTGGGGCTGGGCTGGCGGGTATCGCCGCCGCCGCCCATGGCTGGCTCGTGGGCGGCGGGGACGGTGACGCGCTGCCCGCCGCCGTGCCGCGGGCGCTGGCGTACGCCTTCGGCGGGTCGGAGCCGGCGGGGGTCGTGGGGGTGACCGCCCTGGCCGCCGAGGGGGAGGGGCGGGAGGCCTTCGTCCGCCGCTTCCTGCGCGCCGCCGCGGTTCAGGCGGCGGCCGGGCGGGAGGCGCTGGCCGCCCTCGCCGCGGCGCGGGCGGAGGCGGTGCGCCGGCTGATGGAGCGGGCGCGTACACCCCCTGCGGCGGACGGCGAGGCGGCGGATCTCGCCGCGCTGCTGGAGGAGGAGCCGCGACCGCCGCCGCGCCGCCGCCGCGCGCCGCGCTCGGATTCGCGGGCACTGGCCGCCATCGACCGCGTGACGGTGCGGCCCATGGGGGCGGCGGCGCTGGCGGCGGCGCTGGGGCTGACGGTGCGCGGCGCCTCGGCGCTCGCCGACGGGCTGGTGGCGGTGGGCGCCCTGGCCGACCTGTCGCCGCTGAAGGGGCGGCGCTGCTACGCGCTGCCCGACCGCGTCGGGCTGACCGACGCGCTGCACCCGCCGGCCGAGCCGGTGCCTGTGCCGCCCCTGCCCCGATCACCGTCCGGCCCGGAGCCGGACCCGGTGCCGCCGCTCGATCTCGACGGGCTGGACGGGGAGCTGCGGGCGCTGCTGCGCGACGCCGACGCGGCGATCGGCCGGATCCGCCGCCGGCTGTCCGGAGGCGGCGATGGGTGATCCCGGCCCGTGGGACGTGCCGCCGCTGCGGCTGCCCGGCTTCACCGGCCCGCCGGAGGAGCTGCTGGAGCTCGCCCGGCGCCACCCCGCCATCCTCGCCGGGGTGGCGATGGACGGGCTGGCGGAGCGCTGCCTGGCGCTGGCGGCGGCGCTGCCTCTGGCCGGCCGCGCCGACCATCTGGTGATGGCGGCGGCGCTGGTGGAGCGCAAGGCGCGCTGGCTCGCCGACCGCTGGGGTGCCCCGCCCGATCCGGCGGAGGCGGAGCGGCTGGAGGCCTTGCAAGCGGCGCGCGACCGGCTGCTGGCCCTGCGGGCGGCCGGGCTGCGGCTGCTGGACGGTTCCCGGCTGGGGCGCGACCGCTTCGCCCGCGGCGGCGCGGATGGTGGTGTGGGCGCCGGGGTCGGGGCGCCGGTGCGGCGCTTCCGTGGCTGGACGGTGCCGGGGGTTTCCGGGGCTGGCCCGCTCGACCGCAAGGCGCTGGTCGCCGCCTATGACGGGCTGCGCGACCGCCACGCGCCGCCGGCTCCGCCCCTGCCCCCGCCGCCGCGGCTGGTGGCGCCGGGGGCGGCGCGCCGGAGCATCGCCCGGCGGCTGGCGGACGGCGGTGCGGCGACGCTGGAGGAGCTCGCCGGGGCGGAGCGGGCGGCGGACCCGCTGCTGCGCCGGTCCCTGCTCGCCGCCCACCTGATGGGCGCGCTGGAGCTGGCGCGTGACGGGGCGGCGGTGCTGCGCCAGGACGACGCCTTTGGGACCGTCACCGTGACCCTGCCCCCTCAGGCCTGAGCGGCGGTGGTGGTCCGGGCGGCAGCCTGGACGCCCTGGCCCGCCTGGAAGGCGCGCAGCTCGCCCAGCGTGCCGGCGCGGCGGACGGCGCGGGCCATGGCGGTCTGGCCGCCGCCGGTGGCGCGGACGGAGTAGAAATAGGCGTGGTCGTCGGTCCAGTAGCGCCCCTCGCCGTCCACCATGATGGTGCTGCTGTGGATGTCCGTCGGGTACCAGGCGAAGCGTGGCGCCGGCTCGTCGGTGAAGCCGGCGAGGAAGGCCCCGGCCAGCGCCGCCTGGTCGAGGAACCAGTGCGCCGTCCCCGGCTTCAGGAAATGGCGGATGTAGCGGCGCGTCAGCTCCAGGAAGCGCAGGGTCCGCCCGGTGGGGTGCAGGTGCACCACGTCGGCGTAGAGCAGGCTCCACAGGTCGAGCCGCTTCAGCGCGTTGGTCATCAGCCCGAGATCGGCCGAGGCGGAGGTGGCGAGCAGCGGCTTCAGGTCGCGGATCGCCATCAGATCCACGTCCAGCATCAGCATCGGCTTGCCGTAGCGCCGCAGCAGCTCCGGCAGCAGCAGGAAGCGCCCGCAGGCGTAGTAGGTCTTGGCCTGCGCCCCGAAGGGGGCGAGGTCCACCGTCTCCTCCGCCAGCACGAAGCGCTCCGGCCCGTAGCGGCGGGCCAGATCCAGCATCGCCTCCCGGCAGGGGCCGTCGGGGTTGACCACATGCAGGCAGATGGCGGCGTCGAGCCCGGACTCCTCCACCAGCGAGCGCAGCATGGTCGGCACGAACAGGCGGAAGTACCGGCTGTCGCAGGAGGCGTACAGCATCAGCGGCCGGTCGGCCACGCCGCGCCCCTCGGCCAGCGACACGGTGACACCGGCGGACGGCGGTGCCGCCTTCAGCTCCGCCAGGAAGGCGGGGGAGACGCGGGTGACCACGTCGCGCCCGCCATGGCGGCGGGCGGCCTCCCGGAACAGGGCGTCGGCCTCCTCCAGCCGCATCTGTTCGGCGCACAGGCAGGCCAGCCGGCTCAGCGTCATCGACACCTCCGGGAAGCGCTCCAGCGCCCGGCGGTAGACGCGCTCGGCGCGCAGCGCGTGGCCGGCCCGGCGCAGCGCGTTGCCCAGCCCGACCAGCCCGGCCGCGTCCTCCCGTTCCGCCACCCGGCGCTCGAACCGCTCGACCTCCGCCGCCTCGCCCATGTGGGTGAGGAGCTGCCAGGCGTTGCCGGCGCGGGTGGTGTCCGCGGGGGTGGCACGCCAGGCGGCCAGCGCGTGCTCCGCCGCCTGGGCGAGGTCGTCCGCCGCGTGCAGCCGGGCCAGCGCGTCGTGCGCCGCCAGCGCCGCCGTGGCGTCGGCGGCACCGGACGCCAGCACGGCGCCCCAGCGGTCCTGCGCGGCCCCGCGGTCGCCGGTGGCCTCGGCCTGCTGGGCGAGCACCGCGTCCAGGGTGGCGCGGGCGGTGAGCCGCTCGCGGCTCGGCTGCAGAGCGATCGCGCGGTCGAGCCAGCGCCGGGCCTCCACCAGCCCGCCACGCCCGGCCAGCAGCCCGGCCAGCAACGCCGCCGCGGCACCGTCGGCCGGTTCGACGGCCAGCCGGCGCCGCATGGCCGGCTCGTCAGCCGCTCCGGTCGCCGTCCTGACCGTCGCCCTGGCCGCCTGCCCCGTCACGCTTCCCGTCCCGCTCCTGCGCGCCATCCCCCGCCGCTCCCGTCCTGTGCCGCCGCCCGCGGCCGGACCATGGCACGGATGGTGGTTTCCGCTCCACCGCCGCCTGAACCCATGCACCGGTGTCCGCGTGCTGGGAAAAAGCGGGGGCTTCCGTTAGGGTGCGGCGTTTCCGGCCGCAACCCCCGATACCCGCCCCCGACCATGGACCCGATCGAAGCCCTCCGGGCCGCCCTGGACCTGCACCACGCCGGCCGGCACGAGGAAGCGCGGGCCGGCTACCGCCGTGTCCTCGCCCTCGACCCCGCCGACCCCAACGCGCTGAACCTGCTGGGCGTCCTGGAACGTGTCACCGGCAACCCGCTGGCCGCGCTGACGCTGATCGGCCGGGCGCTGCGCCGTGCCCCGGCCCTGCAGGCGGCGCGGCAGAACCTGGACAACGCGGTCGCCGACGCCGTCAACGCCGCCAACGAGGCGGTCAAGGACGTCCGGCCGCAGGAGGCGCTGGCGCTCGCCCGCGCGGTCCGCCGGGCAGCCCCCGGGGAGCCGTTCGGCCTCTTCGTCGAAGGGCTGGCGCTGACCGTCGCCGGCGACCTGGCCGGGGCCGCCGCCCGGCTCGACCCGTTCCCGCCGCCGCCGGGGACGGAGGTCCTGCACGCCGGTACCCGGCGCCTGCTGCGCAGCCTGGAACGCCGGCAGGCGGAGGGGCCGCTGCTCGGCACCGTCGTCATCCCGCTCCACAACATGGCCGACATGATCGAGCGCGCGCTCGACAGCGTGCTCGTCTCGATCCGTCATCACCGCGCCACGGCCGGCTTCACTCCCGGCCGCTTCCGCATCGCCGTGGTCGACGACAGCTCGCGCGACGGCGGCGGTGCGGTCGTCACGGACTGGGCGCGGCGCCAGGACGAGCCCGGCTTCGACGTGGTGGTGCTGACCAACCCCCGGAACCTGGGGGCGGGGGCGGCCCGCAACCGCGGCGCCCTGATGGGGGCCGAGGGCCGGCTCCTGTGGTTCCTCGACGCCGACGATTACGTCTTCCCCGACCACATCGATTTCGGCATCCGCATGCTGGACCATGTCCCCGACGCCGGCTTCGCGCGCACCGGCATGCGTTTCCAGGACATCGACGCCGGGATCCCGGCCGCCTTCCGCCGCAATTCCGAGCAGACCTACCCCGGAAACCTCTGCGTCCGCACGCAATGCCACGCCTTCGTCGGCGGCTTTCCGGAGGAGGAGATGTATTTTCCCAACATGGCGGACGACGCCGCCTACAGCCACTGGCTGAAGACCTTCTTCCTCGGGGTCAAGGTGGCGGTGCCCACCGTGCACTACACGCTGCGTCCCGGCAACGCGCTCGACATCCAGCGGCGCAGCGGCCTCATCGAGAAGGGGGTGCCGACCGAGACCGACGCGCTCGGCTACGCCGTGTCCATGCACATCCGCCACCGCACCGCGGCGCTGAGCGCCCGGCTGGGCGAGCCCTGGGACGGCCCGCCCCGCATCGCCGACGGCCAGCCGCGCTCCGTCTATCTGGACGGCTCGCGGCCTCCGGACGGGCCGCCGGGCTGAGCGCGGGTGCCCGCACCCAGCCTGTCATGCTCTGGCTGCCACGCCTTCGCCGTCACGCCGTCGCCGTCACTGGCCGCCGGCGATCCGGAACAGGTCGCGGATGGACAGGATGCCGACCGCCCGCTTGCCCTGGGTGATGGGCAGGTGGCGGTAATGCTTGGATTGCATCATCGCCAGCGCCTCCGACGCGTCCGCGTCGGGCGGCAGGGTGTCCGGGTTGCGCGTCATGACGGCGGACACCGGCGTCTCGGACGCGTCGACCTGGGTGGCCAGCACCTTCACGTTCAGGTCGCGCTCCGTCACGATGCCGACCAGATCGCCGTGGTTGACCACCAGGACGGCGCCGATGCGCTTCTCCGCCATCAGCCGCGACACCGTCAGGGCCGACGCGTCTTCCGGCACCAGCACCAGATCCTGGGCCTTCACCACGTCGGGCATCAGTTTCCGCTTCATCGTTTCCCCTTGCAGACTGTAATTTTATTTCTTCTTTACCTCTCTAATCGTAAGATTGTTCGATGAGCGGGGCTGTGGGAATGTGGCGGTTTGTCGCGTCGGATCAGCGCATTCCGCTCCCGGTTCACGGCGTCGGCGACGGGGGTGGGCGGGTGAACTTGCGGGCGAAGGCCCAGACGACCAGCGGGATGTCGGGTTCATTCTCCAGAGAATGCCGTTCCGGGTCGTACCAAGCCCAGTCATCCACATTGGCCATCAGGCAGTCGCGGTTGCCCCAGGCACCGATCGTGATGTCTTCGTCCGCGAAGCCGTTTTCCTGAAGCAGCATCCGCAACCCGCTTGGCGTCCAGCGCCAGTAATCCCCGGGGGCATCGTGCACCTTCAGCAGGAAAGGCGTGGAGACGATGAGATGACCACCCTCTGCCAATGAGGAGTGCAGGTTCCGGATCGCCGCCGCCGGCATCTTCACATGCTCCAGCACCTGCTCGATGAAGATGATGTCGATCGGGATCCGGTTGTTGTCGGCGTCTTTGTACGCCAGCCCGGACCGACACACATCGTAATTCGGGAAACCCACGGCCGCATGGAACTTGAAGGGGATGTGGGACCAGGCGCGGCCGGAGACCTCCAGCGCCGTGAGGTTGTGCGCGTCGAGACCGGCGACATAGGCGTTCAGCGCCCGGTTCATGACGACACGGCACCAGTGTTCTTTCTTCATAGGCAACCGCGATGCTTGGGACGATCACCGGCACACTGTCACCAATCCCGGTGGAGAAAAAGGGAAAATCCTCACATTCCGCAAGCGGTTGGGCGGTGATTTCCCGATCCTGATCTCCCGGCACCGGACCATCGGTTACAGCTGTCTGTCGCGTCATACGGCCGGGATCGTGGCGTTGATGCCCGCTTCGATAGCCGCACCGGGCATGGTATCAACGTTGGGATGCTTGTCGTCATGCAGGAGCCAAGGGGTGCGCCATGCGGGATGCCTCTCCAAAACGGCGGCACAACGCGCAGGTGGTGGGGGACCACGGCCCCTGGGTGGTCCTGGCCCCTGGATTCGGAACGACGCAGGCGGCGTGGCGGCACGTCGTCCCGCGTCTGCGCGACCGTTTCCGGGTGCTGCTGTTCGACCCCGTCGGCTTCGCCCCGGACCAGGCCGAGCATTACGACCACGCCCGCTACGCCACGCTCGACGCCTACGCCGAGGATGTGGAGCGGCTGCTCCGGGTCATGGGCATCGGGTCCTGCGGCTTCGTCGGCCATTCGCTGAGCGGCATGACCGGGCTGCTGCTGGCCGAGCGGGCGCCGGGGCTGTTCGACCGGCTGGTCCTGCTGGCCTCCTCCGCCTGCTACCTGGACAAGGACGGCTACCGCGGCGGCTTCAGCCGGGACGGGAAGGAGGCGTTCCTCGACGCCATCATCCGCGATTACAAGGCCTGGATCGCCGATCTCGCCCCGCGCATGACGGCAAGGCCGCCGGACGACGGCAAGGCGCGCGAGTTCGCCGACTGCCTGCGGGCGATGCGGTCGGACACCGCCTTCTCCATCGCGCTCATGGTCTTCCAGACCGATCTGCGCGACCGGCTGCACCGGCTGCGGGTGCCCTGCACGATCCTGCAGACCCGCGACGACCCCGCGATCCCGCTGGAGGCCGCCCGCTTCCTGCACGCCCGGCTGCCGGACAGCGTGCTGGAGATTCTGGACACCGAGGGCCACCTCCCCCACCTGACCGCCCCGGATCTGGTGGCCGACGCCCTGCTGCGGCATCTGGGGGCAGCCGGGACGGGGTGAGGGGCGTCAGCTCCGGCCGGTCAGCCCGTGATGCGCTTCGTCACGCCGGCACGGGCAGCGGCGCTTCCAGCGGCGCGCCGCTGCGGCGGCGGGTGCGTTCGGCTTCGACCAGCTTGGCGACGACGCCGGGCATGGTGGTCTCCGCCTGCCAGCCGAGCAGGCGCTTCGCCTTGCCGGGGTCGCCGACGCTGTGGGTGATGTCGGCCGGGCGCTTCAGCGCGGGGTCGATCTCCACGTGTTCGCGCCAGTCCAGCCCGAAGCCCTCGAAGGCCAGACGCACGAACTCCTCCAGCGTGTGCAGCGCGCCGGTGGCGATGACGAAATCCTCCGGCCGGTCATGGCCCAGCATGCGCCGCATGGCGTCCACATACTCCGGCGCCCAGCCCCAGTCGCGCGCCACCGACAGCTCGCCCAGCCGCAGCCGGTCGGCTTGGCCGGCGGCGATGTCGGCGGCGCCGCGCACGATCTTCTGGGTCACGTAGCGGGCCGGGCGCAGCGGCGATTCATGGTTGAACAGGATGCCGGAGCAGGCGAACAGCCCGTAGGATTCGCGGTAGTTGGCGACCGCCCAATAGGCCGCCGCCTTGCCCACCCCGTAGGGGCTGCGGGGGTGGAAGGGGTGGTCCTCCGCCGCCGGCCGGCCCTGTGCGGTGTTGCCGAAGCACTCGCTGGACGAAGCGTTGTAGAAGCGGGTGTCGAGCTTCAGGAAGCGGATCGCCTCCAGGATGTTGACGGTGCCGTGGACGATGCTGTCCAGCGTCTCCACCGGCTGCTCGAAGGACAGCCCGACCGAGGACTGGCCGGCGAGGTTGTAGATCTCGTCCGGCCGGACCTCCTTCAGGGCCTGGGCGACGCTGCGGAAGTCGCCGAGCGCCACCGAATGCAGCCGCACCCGGTCGATGACCCCGAGCCGGCGGAGGTTGGCGAAGGAGGACGCCTCGCGGTCGCGCGAGGTGCCGTGCACGGCGTAGCCGCGGCGGACCAGCAGGTCGGCGAGCCAGGCGCCGTCCTGCCCGCCGATCCCGAAGATCAGCGCGGTCCGCCCGCGGCTCATTCCGCGGGCTCGGCCGGGACGGCGGCCCCGGCGATGGCAGTGCCGGCGATGGCCGCCATGTCGGCGTCCACCATCTCGCGCACCAGGTCGCGGAACGGGGTGGTGTGGCTCCAGCCCAGCACGGTGCGCGCCTTGGTCGGGTCGCCCAGCAGCAGGTCCACCTCGGTCGGGCGGAAATAGGCGGGGTCGATGCGCACCAGGCTGTGGCCGGTGGCGCGGTCGATGCCCACCTCGTCCACCCCCTGCCCGCTCCATTCGATCGAGTAGCCGGCATGGCCGAAGGCCAGCTCGACGAAGCTGCGCACCGTGTGCGTCTCGCCGGTGGCGAGCACATAGTCGTCGGGCGTGTCCTGCTGGAGGATGCGCCACATCCCCTCGACATAGTCGCGGGCGTGGCCCCAGTCGCGCTTGGCGTCGAGGTTGCCGAGATAAAGGCAGTCCTGGATCCCGGCGCGGATCGAGGCGACGGCGCGGGTGATCTTGCGGGTGACGAAGGTCTCGCCGCGGATCGGGCTCTCGTGGTTGAACAGGATGCCGTTGGAGGCGTGCATGCCGTACGCCTCGCGGTAGTTCACCGTGATCCAGTAGGCGTACAGCTTGGCCGCGGCGTAGGGGCTGCGCGGGTAGAAGGGGGTGGTCTCCTTCTGCGGCGTCTCCTGCACCTTGCCGTACAGCTCCGAGGTGGAGGCCTGGTAGAAGCGCGCGGTCTTCTCCATCCCCAGGATGCGGATGGCCTCCAGCAGGCGCAGCGTGCCGATGCCGTCGGCGTTGGCGGTGTATTCCGGCGTCTCGAAGCTGACCTGGACGTGGCTCTGGGCGGCCAGGTTGTAGATCTCGTCGGGGCGGATCTGCTGCATCAGGCGGATCAGGTTGGTGCTGTCCGTCAGGTCGCCGTAATGCATGAAGAAGCGCACGCCCTCCTCGTGCGGGTCGCGGTAGAGATGCTCGACCCGGCCGGTGTTGAAGGAGGAGGAGCGCCGCTTCAGCCCGTGCACCGTGTAGCCCTTGGCCAGCAGCAGTTCCGACAGATAGGCACCGTCCTGACCGGTCACGCCGGTGATCAAAGCGACCTTGGGCACAGCATCGAATCCTTGTCTCAGAGCAGCGCGGAACGGGTCCCGCATCGCCGGTCCCGACCGGCCGGGGCACCCCGTCCGGCTATCTATTGTGAAAGGTTTCGGGGACGCAAGGCGTTTGGCTGTGACCGGGGGGTGCCGGGGCCGGCGCCGTGGCTCAGTCCGGGCCCGGCTCTTCCTCCGCCCGGCTCCGCGGCACGAAGCCGAGGGTGAAGCCGAAGGGGCGGGCGATGCGCTGGAGCGTCTCCTGCGTCGGGTTGGCGCGCCCCAGCTCCAGGTCGATCACCTGTTGCCGGGTGAGGCCGAAGCGCGCGGCGAACTGGGCCTGGGTGAGACCCAGCGCCCGGCGCATCTCGCGCACCGCCTGCGGCAGCCGCAGCCCGCCGGCCGCCGCCTTGTCGGCCAGCGCCGTGCGCCGCGCCAGCTTCTCCTCGCGGTCGGGTGGGCGCAGGCGCGGCATCGCCTCACAGCCTCCCGACGGCGGCGGCCGCCGCGGCATGGCCGGCGCAGGCACGCCCGATCACCACGGGCGGCACACCGTGCCCGGCGGCGATCCGCGGCAGCTCCGCCAGGAACGCGGCCTTTTCACACAGCGTCTGCCGCAGCGTCGCCGCTGGCAGCCCGTCGAAGGCGGCGGCCTCGCAGATGATGCCCCAATCCGGCTCGTGGTCGCGTCCGTTCAGACACCGCCAGCGGGTGGAGCGCCCGACCCCCGCCGGTGCCAGCCGCATCGGCGCGAAATCGAACAGCGGTGCCAGTTCGATGCCGCCCCCGGCCGGCTTGTGCAGCGCCGTGTTGCGCCCGTGGTTGTCGGGGTTGCCCATGGCCGCGTTCAGCAGGTCGCGCAACACATACTCCACGGTGTCCTCGGCGGGCCGGCCGCTGAACGCGCGGATCGCCGCCAGATACTCCTCGTGGTGGCCGAGATGCCCGAAGCGCGGGACGCCGATGGCCGACACCAGGCTCTCCTGCCCGTGCCGCAGCACCCGGCCGTCGCGGGTGCCGCGGTCGAACCGGGGGATGACGAGGGCCCCGCCGTGGACGCGCAGCGGGGCCGCCACCCGCAGCCCGAAGGTCCGGGCCACCTCCAGATAAGGCGCCTCGGCGGCCAGGATCAGCCGGTCGCCCTCGTCGGTGGAGCGCAGCAGCTTGACGATGACGTGCTCCGCCGCGTCGTCGCCCTCCACGAAGGGGGCCGGGTACCAGCGGCCGTCGGAGGCCCGGCGGGTCATCAGCGCCTTGGGCCATTCTCCCTGCACCCCGCTGGAGCCGGAGGCGAGCAGCGCGAAACGGTCCACCACCTCCCGGAAGCGGTCGCTCTGGTCCGCGAGGTCGGCGTCGGTCAGCGGTGGGCAATCGACCCCGGCGAGGCGCCGCCGCTCCTCCTCCCAGGCCTCGCGGATGCGCAGATTGCCGATCGGGGAGCCGCCGGCGCGCAGCAGCAGCGGCAGTTCCGTTGCCGGCCCGTCGGGGGGCAGCCCCAGGGCCTGCGCCAGCCGCAGCCGGGCATGCCCCTGCGGCATCAGGTCGAGCAGGAAGGCCGGCCAGCCCTCCAGCCGGTGCACGGTGAAATCGACCGGCAGCCGCACCGACAGGGCGCGGCGGTCCACGACCGGCGGCCCGTCCGCCAAAGCCTCGGGCGCGTGGTCGAAGACGTGCCCGTCCTCATAGGCGACCCGCGTCGCCCCGGCGATCCCCCGTTCCGGCTCCAGGAAGGCGACCGTTGCGGCATCCCGCCAGGCGCCGGCGTGGTGGATCTGGAGCGTGACGGTGAGGGGGGCGGGCATGCGAAAAGTCATGTGTTAAGAGGACTTTTTTGGAAGGAGGTGGCATATATGTACTATCGAAGCATGGCTTTTGCCATTGGGCTGCTCGCTGGAGGACGGTCGTCGGCGGTCGGGCGGAGATGCATGTTCGTTGGCTGGTGCAGTCATTTCCTGAACCGATCCCTGAACCGGCTTGCGTGGGGGGTGTGTCGCCATACATCCTCGCAAGTACCGGAACGTGGAGCCGGACCATACGGGAGATCGGCATGGTGAAACCGCATCCTGCACCCGAGCCTGCGGATCCGGACGCGGAGGCCTTCGCGGTCGCTGTGCGTGAAGGGATCGACGACGCCCGGAAGGGCCGCACGGTTCCCTACGAGGATGTCCGCCGCTGGTTGCTGTCGTGGGGAACCGACGATGAGCGGCCGCCTCCCGAATGCCGGTGATCGTCACACGGGCGGCCGTGAGGGACTTGGCCGCGATCCGTGCCTACATCGGTGAACGGAATCCCGCCGCCGCATCACGCGTGGCGGTGCAGATCCTCTCCGCCTGCGACCGGCTGGAGTATCTGCCGGAGCGCGGGCGGCCCGGCGCGATCCCCGGCACCCGCGAGTTAACGGTTATCTGGCCTTACGTCGTCGTCTATCGGATCACGGAGGGCGCTGTGGAAATCCTGCGCGTGTGGCATGGGGCGCAGGATCGCTGACGCTTTCACGCCCCCCACCCTTGTGTGTCCGGAGTATGGCATGAAGGAACTGCCGTGGGGGAGGGGCATGCCCCTCCCCCCGCTCTACGGCCCCTTCACGACGGCCGTGAAGTCCGACCAGTGTTCGATCTTGAAGGCACGGATGTCGCGCACGGAGGCGGGCAGCCACGGCAGCGCCTTCAGGGCCATGATCGCGGCGAACAGGTTTGCCAGATCATCCCGGCCGGTGACGTAGAGACTTCCCTGGACCCGCGTGAAGTCGAAGCCGGCGAGCGTGTTTCCGATGTCGGCGTAGGCTTGCGACACGCCCTTCGGATGGTTGTTCGCCGTGTCCGCGACGACGAGGTCGAAGGCGATGGCGAACATCAACGCTCCTTCGGATCGTCGAGGATGTGGGTGAGGCGGTAATCGGTCTCCTCGCCGCTCTCGAGGACGCGGATCCTCATCATCACGTCGCCGTCGGCAAGCTCCCCGCCCGTGCCGATGATCTCATAGACGGGGCCAACGGGACCGAAGCGCCGCCACGTGCCGATCAGGCTTCGCGGTTCGATGAACATGCTCGTTCTTTCCTGGCCGGATCCGGACCATCCCATCATCCCTTCATCGGCCGTGGATGCCAAGGGCCGCGGTGTGTGGACCAGGGCGGTGTGCGGGCAAAAGCAACTCCCCTGGCGCGCCGTCCCCATGAGAGGCGTGGGGGTCTCTGGTCATTGCCATCCGCAAGGCGGCCGGTGCCGTTCGACAAGGGCTTTTCCGGGACCGGCGCTCCACCCCTTGAAGCCGCACCCCCGATGCGCTACCCAGCGCGGCATGAACGACGCGCCCCCAGCCCCCTCCGCCGGGCCTTCCGCCGGGCCGGTCCCGACCGGCTCCTCCGACCGCTTCGGGTACGAGTGGGCGCGCTACGACGCGCTGAAACCCGCCTATGAGGAGCAGTTCCGGCGCTGGACGCCGTTCCTGGAGCCCGCGGACTGGGCGGGGAAGAATTTTCTCGACGTCGGCTGCGGGATGGGGCGGAACAGCGTCTGGCCGATGCGCTACGGGGCGGCGGGCGGGCTCGCCATCGACCTCGACCCGCGCAGCGTGGAGGCGGCCGGGCGCACGCTGGCCGACTTCCCCGCGGTGGAGGTGCGGCGGCAGAGCGCCTACGACCTCGCCGAGACCGACCGTTTCGACGTCGTCTTCTCCATCGGCGTGATCCACCACATGGAGGAGCCCGACCGCGCGCTCGCCAACATGGTGCGCGCGGCCAAGCCCGGCGGCTCGGTGATGATCTGGGTCTACGGGCTGGAGAACAACCGCTGGATCGTGCACGGGCTGACGCCCTTGCGCCGGCTGCTGTTCAGCCGGCTGCCGATCGGCGCCACCCACGCGCTGTCCTGGCCGCCGGCGGCGGTGCTGTGGCTGCTGCTGCGGCTGGGGGTGGGGCGGATCGAGTATTTCCGGCTGCTGCGGAGCTTCGACTTCGCGCATCTGCGCTCCATCGTCTTCGACCAGATGCTGCCGTCCATCGCCCATTACTGGCCGCACGAGGCGGTGGAGGCGATGATGCGCCGCGCCGGGCTGGAGGATGTGCGCCTCGCCTGGGTCAACGAGATGTCCTGGGCGGCCATCGGCCGCAAGCCGATGGGGGCGGCCACCAACGGCAAGCCGGAGCCGACCCCGTGAGCGGGGCCGCGGGTCAGGAGGCCTGGCTCCTCCGCTTCCAGGAGGGCATCGGCCATTTCAACGCCGGCCGCATGGCCGACGCGGAGGCCGCCTTCGGCGCGGCGGCGGCGGCGAAGCCGGACCATCCGGTGGTCCGCCTCAACCACGGGGTGGCGCTGCGGCTGCTCGGCCGGCGGGAGGAGGCGGTGACGGCGCTGCGCACCGCGCTCGGGCTGCGCGGCGACCTCCACGACGCCTGCCTGCATCTGGCCGAGACGCTGGGCGAGCTGGGGCGCGCGCAGGAGGCGCTGGACGCCTGGCGCGCCCTGATGGCCGTGCGTCCCGACCATCCGGGGGCGGCGCTGGGGATGGCCGGGCTGCTGATGCGGGCCGACCTGCCGGAGCTGGCGGAGCGCGTCTACCGGGTGGCGGTGGCGGTCGATCCCGGTTCGGCCACCGCGGCCAACAATCTGGGCGCCGCCATCATGTCGCAGCGCCGGCTGGAGGATGCCGCCGCCGCCTACCGCCGCGGCGTGGCTCTTGACCCGTCCAGCCCGGAATACCACAAGAATCTCGGCATCGCCCGGATGATGGCCGGCGACCTCCAGGGCGGCGGGCCGGAGTACGAGTGGCGCGAACTGCAATCGGTGTGGAAGTGGCGGCGCAGCTTCCCCGGCGTGCCGCGCTGGGACGGTGGGCCGCTGGCGGGGCGCACCATCCTCGTGCATTTCGAGCAGGGGCTGGGCGACAGCTTCCAGTACGTGCGCTACATGGCCGTGCTGAAGGCCATGGGCGCGCGGGTGGTGTTCGAGTGCCAGAAGCCGCTGAAGCGCGTGCTGTCCGGCGTCGCCGGCATCGACGCGCTGGTGGCGGCGGGCGAGCCGCTGCCGCCCTTCGACTGCCACACCCCGCTGATGAGCCTGCCCTGGCTGTGCGGCACCACGAAGGACACGGTGCCGGGCGGCGTGCCCTACATCCGGGCCGAGGTGGCCCTGGTGGAATCCTGGGGCCGGCGCATGGACCGGGCGGAGTTCCGCATCGGTATCAACTGGCAGGCCAACGAGGCCAACCGCTCCATCCCGCTGGCGCTGTTCGAGGGCATCGCCCGCATCCCCGGCGTGCGGCTCTACAGCCTGCAGAAGGTGGTGGGGACGGAGCAGGCGGCGGCGCTGCGCGACCGGCTGGGCATCATCGACTGGTCGGCCGACATGGACGCCGGTCCCGACGGCTTCGTCGACACCGCCGCGGTCATGGCCAACATGGACCTGATCATCAGCTGCGACAGCGCGGTCAACCATCTGGCGGGGGCGATGGGGCTGCCGGCGCTGGCGGTGCTGCGCTGGTTCGGCGACTGGCGCTGGATGACCATCCCCGACCACACCCCCTGGTACCCGACCATGCGGCTGCTGCGCTCGGAGCGGAAGAACGACTGGACCGGGGTGATGGAACGCGCGGCGGCGGAGGTGACGATGCGCGCCGGCCTGCACCGTGCCGCGCGCCACCGCACCGCAAGCTAGGCGCCCCATGCCGCGGCTGCTGCTGGTCAATTACGAGTACCCGCCGCTGGGTGGCGGGGCGGCCAACGCCACCGCCAACATGGCGCGCGAGCTGGCGATGCAGGGGGTGGAGGTCACCGTGCTGACCGCCGCCTTCGGCGCCCTGCCCCGCCGCGAGACCACGCCCGCCGGCGTGCGCATCCACCGCATCCCCAGCCTGCGCCGGCGCGCCGACCGCAGCTCGGTGGTGGAGATGCTGGCCTTCCTCGCCCTGTCCCTGCCGGCGGCGGCGTTGTTGGCGCGGCGCTGGCGGCCGGATGCCACCATCGCCTTCTTTGGGGTGCCGGGCGGGCCGGCGGGCTGGCTGCTCAAGGCGCTGTCCGGTGTGCCGTACGTGGTGAGCCTTCGCGGCGGCGACGTGCCGGGCTTCCAGTATGACGGGATCGCGCTGTTCCACCGGCTGGCCGGGCCGGTGATCGGCTTCCTGTGGCGGCGCGCCGCGGCGGTGGTGGCGAACAGCGACGGGCTGGCCGAACTCGCCCGCCGCTTCGCCCCCGACGTGCCGGTGACGGTGGTGCCCAACGGGGTGGACGCGGCGCTGTTCCGGCCCTTGTCTCCTCCCTCTCCCCCCCGGGGAGAGGGTTGGGGTGAGGGGGAAACGCCGGCAACCGGTTTCCCCGCCCCGCGCGCCGGCGCCGAACCCCCTCACCCTGCCCTCTCCCCGGAGGGGAGAGGGTTCACGGCCCCGCTCCGCCTGCTGGTGGTCGGGCGGCTGGTGCGGCAGAAGGGTGTCGACCTGATCCTGGAGGCGATGGCGCGCACGCCCGTCCCGCTGGATCTCACGGTGGTCGGGGACGGCGGCGCACGTCCGGCGCTGGAGGCGCAGGCGGCGGCGCTGGGGTTGCAAACGCGCGTGCGCTTCGCCGGCTGGCTGGAGCGTACGGCCCTGCCCGACGCCTACCGCGCGGCCGACCTGTTCGTCTTCCCCTCCCGCGACGAAGGGATGCCCAACGTGGTGCTGGAGGCGATGGCCACCGGCCTGCCGGTGGCGGCCACCGACATCGCCGGCAACCGCGATCTGGTGGTGGACGGGGAGACGGGGTTCCTGCTGCCGGTGGACGACGTGGCGGCGCTGACCGCGGCGCTGGAGCGGCTGGCCGCCAACCCGGATCTGCGCCGCCGGATGGGGGCGGCCGGGCGGCGGCGGGTGGTGGAGCGCTTCTCCTGGGCGGCGGTCGCCACCGCCTATCGCGGGTTGGCGCTGGGTGTTGACAGGGTTGCGGCTGCGCCCGCTTATGGCCGGCGCGGGTCAGCGAAGGATGGTGGATCGTGACGAAGCCGGCGGATGCGGCAGGGCCGGAGGGGGCGCCGACGGGAGCGCCCGCCGGGGGAGGTTCCCTGGCCTTCGATTTCGGGGAGAACTGGGACCATTTCTCCCGCGACGTGCTGGACGCGGCGCGGCTCCAGGCGGCGGCCGACAGCCTGGCGGCGCTGGTCGGGGCGGAGCGGGTGGCCGGCGCGTCGGTGTGCGACGTGGGCTCCGGCTCCGGCCTGTTCAGCCTGGCCGCCGCCAAGCTGGGAGCGGGCCGCGTGCTGGGCTTCGATGTGAACCCGCGGGCGGTGGCGGTGGCCCGCCGCAATCTGGCGGCGCTGGCTCCGGAGACGGAGGCGCGCGTGTCCTTCACGGAAGGCTCGGCGCTGGATGCCGGCTTCACCGGCGGGCTCGGCCGCTTCGATCTGGTGTACGCCTGGGGCTCGCTACACCATACGGGGGCCATGTGGACGGCGATCGCCAACGCGGCAGCACTGGTGGCGCCGGGCGGCACGCTGGTGCTGGCGCTCTACAACCGGCACTGGACCTCGCCGGTGTGGACCGGGATCAAGGTGGCCTACAACCTCTGCCCGCGGGTGCTGCGGCCGGTGCCGAACGTGCTGTTCGGCGGGCTGATCTACGCCGCCACCCGCATCGTCACCGGCAAGTCCCCGCTGACCAAGGAGCGGGGCATGGATTTCTGGTACGACGTCATCGACTGGCTGGGCGGTTATCCCTATGAATACGCCGGTGCGGCCGAGGTGACGGAGCGGATGGCGGCCATGGGTTTCGCGACGGAGCGTGTGCTGCCGCCGCGCGTACCCACCGGCTGCAACGAGTTCGTCCTGCGCCGCACGGGTTGAGGGGGCGCAAGGGGCTGTAATACCAACGGTCATGAGCCATGACCGTTGGAGGGCCGCGACCGCGGCCCCGCGCCCACATGGGCGCGAAGGCAAGGGGCCGGATGGCCCCGC
>NZ_JABFFR010000072.1 GCF_013423485.1 Azospirillum oleiclasticum | reverse complement strand
GCTATGCTTTACTGTGTTTGGTTGATAATGGCGATACACGTTAAGCGGACAAAGCGAGAACGTGGCCGTTTCACGGGGCGTTGCGGCCGTCTCCCGGACCGGCCGCGCTTCCGTCACGCGCGCGCTTGAGGATCGCGGCCACAGTGTTCTTGCTGAGCCCCAGTTCCCGCCCGATCAGGCGGTAGCTGCGGCCTGCGGCGGCCAGCGCCAGCACCTTGGGCGCCAGCCGATCGGACTTCGGCCGCTGTCCCGGCTGTCGACCGAGCACCTTGCCGCGCGCCCGCGCCGCGGCAAGGCCGGACTTGACCCGCCAGGGCAATCGCTTGAACGGTCGCTTGACGGGGGACGGAAGAGAGGTGGGTTTGCGCGGGGCCGTGTCCATGATTCATAGGAGCCTTCCGCGACGGGGAGGCGATGATGGCTGGAGAGGAGCGGCGCTCGCTGGTTGATCATTTTTCGGCGTTGGAGGATCCACGGCAGTCCTGGAAGGTGGTGTACCCGTTGCCGGAGATCCTGCTGGTCGTGCTGTGCGGGACGTTGGCCGGGGCCAGCAACTTCGTCGAGATCGAGGAATGGGGCGAGGACCGGCTGGACTTCCTGCGCCGGTTCCTGCCGTACGAGCGGGGCATCGCCAGCCATGACACGCTCAACGATGTGCTGAACGCCGTGGACGGCGAGCTGTTCGCGGCGTGCTTCACCGCCTGGGTGGAGGGCCTGCGCGAGGGCGAGCCGGACATCGTCGCCATCGACGGCAAGACGTCGCGGCGCACCCACGCCCGCGCCAAGGGGCGCAATCCTCTGCATCTGGTCTCGGCCTGGGCCAGCCGCCAGCGTCTGGTGCTCGGACAGCAGGCGTGCGAGCAGAAATCCAACGAGATCACCGCCATTCCGCTGCTGCTGGAGCGTCTGGCGCTCAGCGGCGCGCTGGTGACCATCGACGCCATGGGCTGCCAGACCCGGATCGCCCGGACCATCCTGGAGCGCGGGGCCGACTACCTGTTGGCGGTCAAGGAGAACTGGCCGGCCCTGCATGGCGAGATCGAGCGGTACTTCGCCGACGCGCCGCCGACGGAGTTGGACACCATCGAAACCACCGACGGTGAGCACGGCCGCATCGAGGTGCGCCGCCATGCCGTCAGCCGCGAGGTGGCATGGCTGTCCTCCGACCGCCGCTTCCCCGGCGAGCCACGCTTTCCAGGCTTGGCGGCCATCGCCATGGTCGAAGCCGAGGTCGAGCGCAATGGCCAGGCCAGCCGCGAGCGACGCTACTTCCTGTCCTCCGCCCGCCTCGACGCGCGCCTCTTTGCCCACGCCGTGCGTTGCCACTGGCACGTGGAGAACCGCCTGCACTGGGTCATGGACGTCGTCTTCCACGACGACCTCTGCCGCCTGCGTTCCGGTTGCGGACCGCAGAACATGGCCATCGTCCGCCCCACACTTCTGCATGCTCTCCCGCGCTAGGCGCTCATTCGGGCACCTCAGCGCTGGTTGAGCTTTTCACCCCGCATGCGGGGTGAAAAGCTTGGCCCCGACCGAGCACCCGCCATGACGGCCAACAGCGCTTGCCAGCGAATGGCCACGGTGAGACCCGCCGCATGGCGCGTGTGGGTCGGCCGGGCTGGACCTTGACAACTCGTTTCATCGAAGATCCGGAGAATTTGGTTCAGGCAAGCGGATAGGTAAGGATGCGCTCCTCGGCCTTCTGCTCGATCTTCTGCGCCTTGATCCGCCAAACATAGACGCGGCGCAGCAGCGGTTCGGACAGGGCCAGGGCGGCGAGGACAAGGACGAGAGTTATGAGGACGGTGGTCATGCGGAGGCTCCCTCCCTGGTAGGCGGCAGCAGATCCGGCAGCGCGCCCGCCCACAGCCGGGCGATCTTGGGGTAGGCTGTGATGCGCGGATGCCCCACATCGCTGAAGTCCGCACGGAAGTCCTCCACCGCGGTGGAGGGCATGGCGGCGAACCAGTCGAACAGGGGCACCCCCTTTCGCGCGGCCACGGCCCGGATGATGTCGTTGCGCTCCAACAGGCGTCGATAGAATGTCTGCAGGCTCTCCACCGTCGGCTCCATGCGGCCCCACAGCGAGAACGGCCCCCAGGGCGACGCGCCGAGGAAGGGGGTGATCTCCTGCTCCACGACCTTCTCATTGAGAGCGGTGGGAATGGTGGCGAGAATGGGGTTGGGCAGCCGGTCGAGCCTCTCCTCAAGCCACGTCTCCACCTGGCTGTTGACCGGCCGTCCCTCGAAAGAGGGATGCCAGCCAGGGAACAGGATGTTGGCGTCGATCTTCAGGCGCCCCTGCATGGCGGCGGCACGGTCCAGGATGTTGTCGAGCGGGTCGCCCTCGATGCCGCCGTTGTGGAACTGCCAGCCCGGGATGGCGCCGTTCAGGCCGTACACCCATCCGCGCTCGTGAGCGAAGACCACGCTGTCGCCCCAGATGACCGCCTGCTTCAGGGTCGGATCCGGGTCCGACCCTTTCAGGCCCAGCCTGTTGGTATCGAACAGCACCATGCCGCCCAGGACGAAGGTGCGATTGGGGAAAAGCCCGGCACGACCGGGCAGCATGTAGAAGGACTGCCGGGAGGTGTACTCCTGGGACGGTGTGAACTCGATGACCTCGCGCATCAGGCAGATCCTTCCGGCTGCTTCTCGACCAGGAAGTCCTCGACCGCCAGACAGTCGATTCCGGAGGCATAGAAGGTCTTCAACGCATCGGACGGGCTGGACACCATCGGCTCGCCTTTCAGATTGAAGGAGGTGTTGGTGATCACGGGAACCCCGGTGATCTTCCGGAATTCGTCGATGATGCCGTAGAGATAGGCGTTCTGCGTCCGCGACACGGTCTGCACGCGGCTGGTCTGGTCGGCGTGGGTGACGGCGGCCGTCTTCTCGGGCTGAAGCGACGTGTGTGTGTAGAGCATGTAGGGGCTGGACGGCATGCCCAGCGTCTCGAAGTATTCGCCGTAATGCTCCTCCAGGACGACCGGGGCGAAGGGCCGGAACTCCTCGCGGAACTTGATCTTGGCGTTGAGGTGGTCCTTCATCTCCGGCCCGCGCGGGTCGGCCAGGATGCTGCGCGCGCCCAGCGCGCGGGGACCCCACTCGTCGCGCCCGTGGACGATGGCCACCACCTCTCCCCGGGCCAGCTTGGCCCCGATCTCGGCGGCGACGTCGGGGCTGCGCCGATAGGGGATGTCGTTCAGCTTGAACGTCATCTCCGTGGCGGCTTCGCTGTAGGACATGCCGAGATAGGGGGTGAAGGCGAAGCGCATGGTGTCGCGCCGGCCGCTGCCGCGCACGGCGGCGTCGAGCGCCACGCCCAGGGCCGTGCCGGCGTCGCCGGCAGCGGGATGGATGTGCGAGCGGATGCCGAGTTCGCGGATCATCCGGGCGTTGGCCGTACAGTTCAGCGCCACCCCGCCGGCGAAGCAGACGTCACGGATGCCGTATTCCTTGATCAGCGCCCGCAGCATGTTGGCCATCGCCACTTCCAGCGCCCGCTGCATGGACGCCGCCAGATTCTTGTGGGCCTGGGTCATCGGGTCGTCCCGGCGCGTGCGCGGGGGAATGCCGAGAAAGTCGATCAGACGCGGGTGATAGTGCCGCCCGCGGTCGGAAAAGGTGAAGAACGACGGGTCGAGGCTGAACGAGCCGTCCGTGGCCAGCCTCAGGATCGGGCCGACGATGCGGTCCAGGTACTCCGGCTCGCCATACGGGGCAAGGCCCATCACCTTGTATTCGCCCTCGTTCACCTCGAAGCCCAGGTATTGGGTGAACACCGAATAGAGCAGGCCCAGCGAATGCGGGAAGTGGATCGACTTTACCTTGGCCAGGCTGTTGCCCTCGCCCAGGTGGACCGCCGCCGTCTCGAATTCACCGATTCCGTCCAGGGTCACCACCAACGCGCGCTCGAACGGCGAGGTGTAAAAGGCGGACGCGGCGTGCGAGCGGTGATGCTCGGAAAAGGTCACCGGCCCCCGGTAATCGTAGTTGGCACGGATCTGCTGCTCGACGGGCCGCCGGTGATGCCAGAAATAAGGCGTGTGGACCGAGAACAGTTCCTTGGAATTGGGCCAGTCGTGCAGAATCTGGTGCCAAATCCGGTCGAATTTGACCTCGGGATTCTCATAGAACGCGATCTCGTCGAGCCCCTCGATCCGCAATTGCCCGACTTCCAGTGCGCGTGACAGTGCCAAGGTCGGGAATCGGCTGTCGTGCTTGTTGCGGCTGAGGCGCTCCTCCTGCATCGCGAAGACGATCCCGCCGCGATCCACGAGGGCGACGGCGGAGTCGTGATAATGACAGGAGATGCCGATGACCCGTTCCACCGGATGGGCTGGGGTCGGAGACGGAGGCGTCGCGCCGGCCGGCTGCCAACCGATCCTTCTGGAGGTCGCTTTGTGCAGCAGCGCGGCAGGGCCCAGCGCCCAATACAAGCTATCCAGCATTTGACCGCCCTGTCGAGGGTGATAGCCCGATTTCCCTATATCGCAAGAGCATGGGGGGCGTAAACGGCTGGTTGTTGCCGGCGGTGCGGGATGCCGGCAAAATGTCATTTGCCCTTCCCAATCCGATCATGAAGCGCGATTATCATTCAAGATAACCCTCTGGGACTGTCGCGGCGATCCGAAGATCTGGCCGATCCGCGTTGGCAAGAAGGGGCCTGTGCGGCGGATGGTCGATCTTTCGTAGGATTCCGTTTCCTGTCTTGCGCTGCTTGCGGATGGGAGGCGTAGCCTTCGTCGGCACAAGATTGTAGGAGGACGAAGAACGGTGTTTGAAGTCGAGGATTATCCGGATTTCCAGTCCTCCGAAGCGCTGTCGGAGTATCTTGTCCAACGCTTCGCGGTGGGGGTGAACGATCATCCACGGGTGGTCGCGCTGCGCGACTGGACGTTCCGGCTGTGCAGCGCTGTCGTGGAGTCGGATCTCGCCATCGACAACCGTGACGATGCCATGCGCAGCGACTGGTTCCTGGCCTACCGCGCGCTGCGCCGCGGCGAGGCGGGGACCTGGTGCGGCGGGGCATCGGGGATGTTCCACAGTTTTCTCCACGCCACGGGGCGGCGTAGCCTTTGCCTGAGGGCCGGGCTTGCGGACAACGCGGCGGTCACCCACACGATGACCGTGGTCAGGACCCGGCAGGGGGACGGGGCCGTGGACGTCCTGCACGATCCCTACTTCAACTATCACGTCACGGATTCCGACGGGCACCCGCTCGATTTGGTGGAGGCCCTCGGGCGGATCGCGGACGGGGAGGGCGTGACGGTTTCGGTGGGCGATACAACCAAGCGGATCATCTCCCATGCCCCGGTGTACGGCTGCTACGGCGCCGCCAACGCCCGCCCGCTGCACAGCGGCGACACCCTGTTCGACATCACCTTCTCGCTGGCGGATTTCTTCACGCTCAATCCCGCCTACCGGAAGCACTTCGCCGACGTCTGGCCCGGACACTGCGCGCGTCTGGGCGATGCGTGGCCCCTGCTCCTGCTGCTCCATCCGCTGGACGGCTACGGTTTCGAGCCTTACGCCGGGAACCTCCTGACGGCGCTGAGGAAGCGGGCGGCCATCCTGCGCGCCGCCGCGACCGCCGGCAGGGGGACTCCAGGGCGGACATCCTGGAGTCCCCGGCCTGATCACCCCTCCGCGGCGCCGACGAACCAGCCGGTGGGATCACCGTCGTCGGGGACTTCGCCGGGGGTGGCGAGCCGCTCGTAGATGGCGGCGTAGGCGATGCCGTCGATGGTGCCGGGGAAGCGGTCGCCGGCGAGCTGGAGGGTGAGGGAGGCGATGGGCCGGCGCCCGCCACGCCGGGCGTCGGCGTCGATGTAGCCGGCCATCGTCACCTGGACCGCCCTCTGCGGCCGGGCGATGTCGATGGCGTGGATGTGCCAGTAGGTGGCGTCGATTCCGAAATCGGTGGGGATGGCCTTCACGAGCGCCATGGGAAAACTCCTCAATTGTAGAGCGGGAGGCGGTAGACGGTGCCGTTGACCGACACGCTCCACCACAGGGCGGGAGCGGCGGGAGGGGCGGCGGCGGCCCCGGCGGTGCCCACGGCGGTGCCGGTGGTCTGCCCGGCGAAGCGGACGACGGCGGTGCCCTTGTTGGAGAGGGAGAGCGGCACGTTGGCGTCGGCCCCCTGGGCGCCCAGGGTCGGAGCGCCGCCGAGCGCCGCCCCGGAGGCCTGCACCCAGTTGCCCGCCGAGGCGGTGTGCACCACCCGGAACTGTGTGTTGCCGGGGTTGGTCCCGGTGGTGAAGAAGTGGCTGCCCCCTCCCTTGGTGACGAACACCTGCGAAACGTCGGGATCGGAGCCCAGCGCGTATTGCAGGATGGCGTTGCCGGTCGGCCGGGCGTCGAAGCGCCAGTAGTTGGCCGGCACGCCGCCGGTCGGGGCCACCTCGAACAGCGGAGCGCCCCCTCCGTTGGCCAGGATCCGGCACGCGCCGGTCCCCTTGAGGACGAGCGACAGCCCGACGGCGGCGTCCGGCCCGTCCGCGGCGATCGCCGGCGTCGCCCCGGCCGCCGCCTTGAGGGTCGCCGTTCCGGTGAGGACCGGGTTGTCCCGCAGGGCGTACGGCGTGAGGTCGATGGGCGGGGCGGTGATCAGGCTGAGGGTGTGGCGGGCGGTCATGGCGTCACCCGTAGAAGGCCAGGGACACGGTGCAGGCCGCCGGCGCCACCAGTCCCAGCACCGTCACCCTGGCGATCCACCGGGCCGCCGGGGCAAGCTCCGGGGCGTCGCCACCGGTGTCATCGTCAACCGGAAGGGCGGCCGGAGCGCCGTAGCGCACCCAGAACGGGCCGGTGGAGGCGAACAGGACGGTCTGCGCCCCGGCCGGCACGGCGATGGTCTTGGGAACCCCGGCGTTCAGGGTCACCGCGTAGCGCATGGTGGAGGGGTCGAGCACATCGCTCGGCGTCCCCATGGCGTCCTTGTAGCTTCGAAAGCTGCGCATATCCGTCTCCTCGTCAGGCCTGCCGGGCATGAAAAAAACCGCCGCGGCTGGGCCGGGCGGTGGCGGGCATGGCTGTTCCGTTGATCCTGGCCGGATAGCAGATTTTCGTCGCATCATCAAGATAATTTTCCTATTATGCGATTGTGTGGCGGGTTCGATCCGCTGGAACGACGAGATCGCGCCGGCACATATGCCAACTAAGGGATGTAGTTTCCCGATATCTTATCAGTCTGAGATGAACAACATCCGGCCGCATGCCGAATGCGGTCCCGTAAACTGCATATTGATAACCATATTTTTTTTGGACGGCACATTTCTTAAAATTTTATAACTAGGAACCTTGCAGAATGAGACGCCTTCAGCTCATGCTTTAAAGGATATGCCCGCAACCAAAACTTCATGCAAAAAAATGGTTCCAAATATTAGATTAAGTCGAAATTCCCAGAAAAATCGGAAGCCAAACCTTAATTGACACCCGATGGTTATATGAGATAAGGGTGGCTGGTAGCTGAAGCTACTCTTTTGTTCATTTGCGGAGCGAATGATATGCGGATATGCGTCGTTGGGCTTGGCAAGTTGGGCTCCCCCCTCGCGGCAGTACTTGCCAGCAAGGGACATGATGTGATCGGCATCGACCTCAATCCGACGTTTGTCGATGCCATCAACGCCGGCATCGCCCCTGTGGAGGAGCCGGGGCTCCAGGCCATGATCTCGGCAAACCGCGAACGGCTGTCGGCGACAACGGACTGGGCCACAGCCATGAAGGACGCCGAGGCCACCTTCATGATCGTGCCTACGCCCAGCGGCTCCGACGGGACGTTCGTCAACACCTTCGTCCTCCAAGCGATCGAACGCCTGGGCGCGGAACTGCGCCGGCACGACCGCTATCATCTGGTCGTGGTCAGCAGCACGGTCATGCCGGGTTCGACCGGCGGCCCCATCCGCGAGGCGCTGGAAGCCGCCTCCGGGCGCACGCTGGGGGATCGGCTCGGGCTGTGCTACAATCCCGAATTCATCGCGCTCGGCAATGTCCTGCACGGCCTCCTGTGCCCCGACTTCGTGCTGATCGGCGAATCGGATGCGCGCGCCGGCGCGATGCTGGAGGAACTCTACAAGGGTGTGTGCCACCCGGCGGCCTCCATCGCCCGCATGAACTTCGTCAACGCCGAACTGACCAAGATCTCGCTCAACACCTACGTCACGACGAAGATCTCCTTCGCCAACATGCTGGCGGAAATCTGCGACCGCCTGCCCGGGGCCGACGTGGACGTGGTGACCGACGCCATCGGACGCGACACCCGGGTCGGCAGGAAGTACCTGCGCGGCGCGCTCGGCTTCGCCGGTCCGTGCTTCCCGCGCGACACCATCGCCTTCTCCAGGATGGCCCGCACGGTCGGCATTGCCGCCGACATCGCCGAGGCCACCGACGCCATCAACCTGCGCCAGATCGACCGCCTGTTCCGGATCGTCTCCGCCGGGGCCGGACCCGGCGACGGGGTGGTCGTGCTGGGTCTCGCCTACAAGCCGGACACCCCGGTCATCGAGCAGTCGCAGAGCGTGGCCCTGGTGCAGCGGCTGGTGAAGGCCGGCCACCGCGTCACGGTCTACGATCCGGCGGCGATGCCGCCCGTGCGCGCCATGATGGGTGATTCCATCGCCTACGCGGACGGCGTAGAGGACGCCGTGAAAGGGGCCGCGGTGGTGGTGGTGGCGACTGCGTGGGACGAGTTTCGGGCCCTGAGCCCGCAGGCCCTGGAGCCCGCCGACGGCGGTCGGCCGGTCGTCGTCGACTGCTGGCGCATCCTGCCGCGGGACGCCTTCGCAGACGTTGCGGACATTCTCTACCTCGGCCGCAACACGGATCAGGGCAGTGCCCATCGTACACCGGCGCGGGCTCTGGAAATGGCCGACTGACGCGGCTTCCGAGAACTCATGTCAAGTCCAGCCCGGCGGGCAGGCGTCCAAGGCATCGACGCCTGCCCGCCTCAGCCGGTTCCACCCCTGAAACGCCGAAACCGGAACACCCGCGCATGGTGACGTTCTTGGCCATCGCCCTGGCCCAGCTCAACCCGACGGCTGGCGATCTCGCGGGCAACGCCGAACGGCTGCGCGACGCCTGGCAGGCGGCGGCCGAGCAGGGGGCGGGCCGAACACAAGCGCCGCCAAGCGCCGCCGGGTGTCAAGCTCACGCGCCGCGCCTTCGGGAAGGAGCGGCGCTACCCCATCACCAACGCCTTCAACCCGACGACGCCCGAGTGATCCCGGTTTCTTTGTGGAGCTGCGCATGTCCTTCGAAAATATTGCCATCCAGCAGGTCGCCGAGTATTGGAACCGGCGTCCCTGCAACATCCGCCATTCGACGAAGGAACTGGGCACGCGTGAGTACTTCGACGAGGTGGAGGCGCGCAAGTACAAGGTGGAGCCGCACATTCCGAGCTTCGCCGACTTCGCGCGCTGGAAGGGCAAGCGGGTGCTGGAGGTCGGCTGCGGCATTGGGACGGACACCACCAACTTCGCTCGCGCCGGCGCGCAGGTGACCGCCGTCGATCTGTCGGCGGAGTCGATGGCCGTGGCCAAGCGGCGCGTCGAGGTGTTCGGCCTTGCCGACCGCGTGCGTTTCTTCAACGGCAACGCGGAGGAGCTGGACCGCCTGCTGCCGGCCGGTGAGACCTACGATCTGATCTATTCCTTCGGTGTGCTGCACCACACGCCCCATCCCGACCAAGCCTTCGCCAAGCTGCGCTCCTTTCTGGCTCCGGGCGGCGAGCTGCGGGTGATGGTCTACAACAAGTTTTCCTGGAAGGTTCTGTGGATCCTGCTCAGCTACGGCAAGGGCCGGTTCTGGGATCTCGACCGGCTGATCGCCACCCATTCCGAAGCCCAGACCGGCTGCCCGGTCACCTATGCCTACAGCCGACGGACGGGACGCGAGCTTTTGGAGCGGCACGGCTTCAAGGTGACGGAGGTGTTCGCCGATCATATCTTCCCTTACCGGATCCCGGACTATGTCCAGTACCGGTATGTGAAGGAATGGTACTTCCGCTGGATGCCGGAATCGCTGTTCCGACGCCTGGAACGGGCCTTCGGCTGGCATCTCTGCCTGATCGCCGAAGGAACCTGATCGCCGGGCCACCCGATCCCCGCCGCTTCCGTAAAGGCAACGAACCGAGCCATGCCGGCACACAAAGACGTCTACCTGTCCGTTGTGGCCACCTCCCGTAACGACAACCACGGCGGCGACATGCTGCTGCGGATGACGCACTTCGTCCACAGCCTGCATGACCAGGCCAACCTGTTCCAGTTGCCGATCGAGCTGATCCTGGTCGAATGGAACCCTCCGGCCGACCGTCCCCTGTTCTCGGAACTCGACATCTGGCCCGGCTCCGACGACTACTTCACCTTCCGCATCATCACGGTGGATGCCGACCATCACGCCCGGTTCCCCTATTCCTCGCGGATTCCCCTGTTCCAGTATCTGGCGAAGAACATCGGGATTCGCCGGGCGACGGGACGGTTCGTGCTGGCGACCAACATCGACATCATCCTGTCCGACACGCTGTTCGAGGTTCTGGCGCGCCGGTCGTTGCGCGCCGGCTACCATTACCGGCTGGACCGCTGGGACGTCGATTTCTCGGACGTCCCGCCCCTTGTGCCGCACGAGGAGCGGCAGAGGATGTGCGTGGAGAACGTCAAGTTCATCGCCCATCGCTTCGGCGCGCTGTACCCCAAACCCCCTTCTCCCGGTCTTTCCCCGGCTGACGGCCTCGCACAGCTCGCCAATGAACTGCAAGCAGTCATCGACGAGCGTTGGGAAAGCCTGCTTTTGTACAGCCCATACATCTTCCAGTACCACCCAATGCACTTCAACGGGTGTGGCGATTTCGCCCTCTTCGCAACCGAGGATTGGTTTCGTTTGAGGGGATACCTTGAGGAGCCGATCCATTCCTGGCATACGGACTCCATTTTCCTCATCCAGGCACAGGAAGCCGGCATCGTGGAGCTGTTCACGGGGCTACACCGGCCAGCCTACCACATCTCGCATGATGCGGGGTGGGCCGCCGCTCCGCTGGCCCGTCACCCCAGCACCGACTTCGTTTTCACCCGGGAGGAGGGAGAGAACGGCACCGGGCGCGTGCGCATCGACCCGCGCTACGTCGCCCGCATCGGCGATGCCGATCTGGCCGCCTATGTCGATCATGTGCGCGGCATGGGAGCCTTCGCCCTGAACGGTGAGGATTGGGGGGCACCCCACACCGCTTTCCAGGAGCGGGTACAGTGACGGCCCCGTCCGGCGCCCCGGCACTCGGCTTCGTGGTCGCCGCCATCGACGAGGATCCGGCCGATACCGCCCGGCGGCTGGAGCAGCTTGCGGCGACCCTCGCCCGGCAGGCCGCCGCCGCCCGGCAACGGGCCGAACTCGTGATCGTCCACTGGATGCCGCGCGCCACCGTGGCGGCGCCGGCGCCGACCGGCGCGCTCGACCGGTTGGACATCGTGGTCGGCCCTACCGACATCCCGCCCCAACCCTTTCCAAGCTACGCCGAACTGCACGGCCGGCGCGCCCAGAACATCGGGCTGCGCCGCTCCACGGCCTCCGTCCTGGCCGTTCTCGGACCGGATGCGGTCCCGAGCGACGCCCTGTTCGCGCGGCTCGCCCACGCCGCCCTCCGGTATCCCGCCCTCCTCGTCGCCCCGGAATGGCGGCTCGACGGCTTTCGGGAGGGTATGAGCGGCGCCCTTGGGGACATCGACCTGGGAACCTTGCAGCACATCCATTGGGTGCTGGGGGGGACGCCGGTGTCGGCCGGCAACGCCGCCCACGGCAACCTCCGCCCGCTGTGGCGGCTCGCCGCCACAGCCCTGGTGCGCCATCGCGTTCGGCCCCGGAGCGAGCGGCGGTTTCCCGTACTGTGCCGCCCGGGAGCGCCGGCCGACGCGCTGCCTGCGGAGGACGCGGAGGCCCTGGGCCATGCCGTGACGGGTCATTTCCTGGCGGCTTCCCGCGAGGTATGGATGCGGTTGCGGGGCCTGCCGGAATTGCTGGCGCGCGACCACGCGCTGGGCGCGCTTTTGGCCATCCAGGCCCGGGCCAACGGCATCGCCACCCGCACGCTGGGCTTCAAGGCGCCCGTACTGCGCTTGGCCGCCACGGAGGAGCGGGCCGTCCTGCGCGAGAACACCGATCCCGGGGGTGAGCTTCCGATGCGGCTCAGCTTCACGCCGTACGAAGTCGCCGGTTTCGGGCCCGCACACCTTCCCTACGCGGCCGAGGCGTTCCGGATGGACACCTGCAGCCCGCTGGCCATCAATGCGCTTGGCTGGGGCTTCGCCGACCAGCCCCTGACCGTCCACAGGACCCCCGCCCTGACATCGACCGCACCGACGGGCCGCTCCTGACGCCTTTCGTCCCATCCTCCGCCTGTGAGCCTGTCGAGAAGCATCGCCATGAAGATCGCGCTCCTGAATATGTGGAAGAGGTCGGCTGAAAAGCAGGCGGTGGCCTCCATCCGCATGGCGGCAGAAACCCTTGGCGTGGATATCGTCGAGTGCTCGAACTCCGATGAGATGATTAATGAAAATCCTGATTTCGTTCTGGCAATGTCCAGTAATCAGGCGAAACTGATCGACATCCCTTTTTATTCGATCGTGCATGAGGCGCCCCGGCACTTCCTTGAAAATCCGGCCTTTCTTGAAAATCTGCTGAGCTGTGACGGGCATTTTGCGATTTCCGACAGCATCAGAGATTTTCTTGGCCTCATTCTGCGTGGGGTGGGTCGGAAAGCGGGTATCGGATTTTATTACAACACGGCGCACAGCCGGTCATGGTCCGACGGGATCGATTTCGCCCAGGCCCGCCTGACCTATTTCGGGATGAACTGGGACAACCGGATGCACAGCTTCTTCCGGGAGCTCTCCCGCGAGCGGGACGTGCGGATCTTCGGCCCTCCGGAGTACTGGCAGCACATCGAACCCGGAGCCTATGGCGGCATGCTGCCGTTCGACGGCGACTCCGTCATCGAGACCTACCGGCGCAGCGGCGTCGGGCTGGCGATCTTCTCCGCCCGCCATCTGGCCGAGGAGGTCGTCTCGAACCGCATCTTCGAGATTTCCTCGGCCGGCGCGCTGTGCATCGTGCATCGCATGGGCTGGATCGAGCGCGCCTTCGGCGACTCCTTCCTCTACATCGACCAGAACTCCCAGCCGCGCAGCCTGGTCGCCCAGATTCGGGCCCATCTCGACTGGGTCCGTGCCCACCCGCAGGGCGCGGCCGCCAAGGCGGCGGCGGCCAACGCCATATTCCGGCGCGACTTCTCCATGGAGGTCCTGCTGGGCAAGGTGCTGGACCAGCACCGCGCCTGGACCGGGCGGGGCACGGCCGTCCGTTCCGGACCGACCGTCGCCGTCCGCGTGGAGGTCGATACCCCGGAAGAGGCGTTGCGGACCGTCGACAGCTTGGCCCGCCAGAGCTGGCCGAACCTGGGTCTCGTCCTGAGCGACGGTCATGGCGTTGCGCCCAGGACCGTGACCCTGCGCCATCCAGGCCGATTCCGCTGGGTCACGGCGGCCGGCCCGGGGCTGGACTGGCTGAAGGACGTCAAGGCGGACTTTCTGGTCGTGGCCGATGGCCGCTGCGACCTGTTCCGCGAACACATCGAAAGCCTCCTGGCCGCCCATCAGCGGGCGGTGTCCGGCGCACCGCCGGTGTTCGCCTATTCGGGCGAGGTCCGGGCTTTTGCCGAACCGTTCCAGCTTCACGACGACATCGTCGAGACCCGGCGCGCCAATCTGATCCCCATGCCCGAGGACTCCGGCGCGCTGCTGTCCTGGCTGGACGGCTTCGCGCCAGCCCGCCTGCTCATCCCGCTCGCCGTGCTGCGCCCGGCGGCGGAGGCGGTGGAAGCCCTGGGCGGGCTGTCCTCCGGCGAGGCGCTGGTGATCGAGCTGCTGCTGCGCGCCCAGCCGGCGTTCAGCTTCCGCGCGTCCGTGCTGACCCGGCAGGCCGGGTCTCCGGCCGAGCAGGCGGCCGAGGCCGAGCGCCGGCGGGCGCGGATGCGCCGGTTGGTCTGGCGGCTGGCCGGAGCCACGCTGCCGCCACGCCCGCACCTGATCGGCCCGGCCCGGCTGAGCGGGTTCGTGCCGGACCTCTACCCGAAGGAGATGGACGTCATCCGCAGCGCCGCGGGTATCGAGTACCTGATTCCGGCCACCTTCGACGTCGGCTTCGACTACCGCGACGGCGGGCTCGTCCTGCCCATGACGCTGGACCTGGAGAGGGCCATGCTGAGCGGCGAAAGGGTGGGGGAGGGCGATCTACCCATCGTCCTGCGCGTCCCGAACACGCCCTGGGCCTACGCCGCGGACATCCCGTTGTCGCTGCCGCCGGTGCGCGAGAACCTTGCGATCCGCATCGCCGCCGAGATCGGAGAGGGGCAGGTCGGCTTCGGACTGCTGTACGGCAACGGCAGCAACTTCGCTTACCGCACCTTCGCCGCGGCTGACAGTGTGCCGGCCGTCATCCACATCCCGGTGATCGGCCAGCACGCGGAGTCGCGTCTGGTCATCTCCAACGATGGCGCCGGGCGTCCGGCCACGCTCACCATCACGGCGATCACCCTCATCGGCCCGGCCGAAACGGTGGGCGCGCTGCTGCACCGCTGGGCGCTGGAGGCGGATCGGGAACCGATGCTGGTGCCGGTCGGCCACGCTCCCGGAATCGACTATCTGGCCCGTCCGCCATCGGCGGGGATGGCGGTCGACGTGATCGAGCCGCCGCAGTTCCTGGGCCGCCCGTTGCCGCTGGCGATCGAGATCCCGGTAATGCCCTGGAGCTACGCCGCCACCATCCGCCTGACCCCGCCCGCCCCGCCATCGCCCAAGGCCCTGCTGTGCATTGACGCCACCATCAGCGGCCTCGCGGACATCGCGGTCCTGGATCGGAACGATGCGGACATCTTTTGCAGCCGCATCCTGCGTGGCAACGGTCGCAGGGTGCGGGTGTATCTGCCGTGGCACCTGGGGGCGCCGAGCATCCTGCTCCTCATCCGCAACGGCGGCACGGAACAGGCCGGCTTCGTGCTGCTGGAGGGTATCCGGCTCGCCGATGCCGAAAGCCCCGCCACCGGAACGTCCACCGGCGAGGCACCGGCGGCCGGGGCGGACGCCTTCGGGATCGGGATGCCCCCGTCGCCCGACCCCGGCGCAGGGGAGACCTGGGTGGACGGGGGAAGCGGGGAAGGCAGCACCGGCGAGGGGCCGGCCGGCCCCCCCGGCGGCGACGCGCCGATCCAGCCGGACTGGCAGCGGATGCCGCGCACCCACCGCTTGCGAGTGACCGACATGCAGACGGCGGAAGCCGGCTCCGCCAAAGCCCCGCTGGTGGTCCTGCGGGGCGGCGCGGACCCGGCGCAGGCGTGGCTGTCGGCGAAGGGTGCCCGGCTGGGGCAGGGCACGCCCTATCCGATCCTCCTGCGTCCCGCCCCCCATTTGCATGCCGTCGCCCTACGCCTTCCCCTCGCCCTGACCGCGATCGGACGCGTCGCGTTGCACCTCCGCCTGTGGGTTGCCGTCGGCGCGATCGAGGTGGCCTTCTTCGATACGCGCCGGGGTCGGATGACCGTGTCCGCCGCCGTGGGAGCCTCGGCCGACACCCATCTGGTGTGCGTCACCGTACCGGAGGGCGCGAACGACCTCGTGCTGCGCAACGGCGCGGCGGGCGCCTCGGAGTCCCTGCTGGAAGACATCCGGGTTCTGGGCGATCCGGCTCTGGCCACCCACGACATCGCCCATGTCCCCGATCTGGCGGCCGGCCCGCCCCCGCCGGTCCTGGTCGATTGGAGGAACGCCTCCCAGACCGTCCCGCACACGGCCGACGGCATGCTGACCGGTCCCTTCGAGATCCTGACCCCGACGATCTCCTGGGCGTACGCTTTCCAGGTACCCCTGGTGCGGGCCTCCGACTGGCCTTGCGTCCTGCTCCAGATCGAGGCCGAGGTGCGCAAGGGGATCGCCGGATTCGGCGTCGCTCACCGGAGCGGCGAGCGATTCCTCTTCCGTACGCACCGGCAAGCCCTGCCCGACCGGCAGATCCTGTCACTTCCTCTGCGCACGGTGGACATGGGCAATCTGGTGATCCAGAACAGCTATCAGCCGGGAGCAACGGAGGTGACCGTCCACGCGGTGCGCGTGGTGCCGGCCTGGGACGTGCTGGAACACCTCAATCTGCCGGACGGCGACATCACCGAGCGGGGGATGAGGTACGACCGCGCGCTCCATGGCCGCTCCATCATCCTCGACCAGCAGATCGCGCTGCCGCACGGGCCCTACACTCTTCTCGTCAGCTTTTCCGAGATCCAGACGCACCGGCAGAATGCGGCGTCGCTGGCGGTGGAGGTGCTGCATTCGCAGCGCGGCCCGCTGCTGTGGCGGGATCTCGCCGGCCGCTCCGGCTGGGCCGAGCCGTTCCGTTTCGACCTCCACCACGACGCCGGCGAGAGCACGCCGGACGCGCCCACGCCGACCCTGCGGATCCGTCTGACCCATCTGGGCAACGCCGACATCCTCCTGCACGACTGCCTGCTGGTGGCGGGAAAGCCCGGCGTGGTCACACCCCCCTTCCCCACGGGCGAGATCAGCGTCCTCAACCGGCTCGCCATGAACGACTGCAGCCTTCAGACCCAGAAAGGCATCCGGGTGAATGCGTCGGATCGGCCGGGCGGCATCCTGCACGGTCCCCTGCCGACCCTGCCCGAGGGCCGCTACCGCTTCCGGGTCAAGGGACGCATGTACGGTCGCGCGGCCCCCGGCTCGGGGCTGGTGGTCCGGATCCTCCGGGACCAGCACGAGGCCCCCCTCGCCGCCACCCCCGTCACCCCGGTGGAAAAGCTGAACACGGGACGGCTGTCGATCGACTTCGACGTGCCGGACGACAGCGGTCCGCTTTGCGTGGAAATCCTGCATCTGGGTGGGGTCGCTCTGCACATCCACGATGTGGTTCTCGACATCCTCGGCCGCGCGGCCTGGGTTCTGGATCATGAGGACACGCGGTGACCAAGCGGGCCGGATGGCGGCTTGGCCCTATACCTTCCCTGGCTTCTCTTCTCTTGAAATTGGGCTGATTCGGAAAGGTGCCTTATGAACACTGTCATTCTTGTTGCTGGTGCCGGAGGGTTCATCGGTGGACATCTGGTCAAGACGCTGCTTGAGCGCTCCCTTCCGGTGCGCGGGGTGGACATGAAGCCCCTGACGGAATGGTACCAGGTCCATCCCGGAGCCGAGAACCTCGTGCTCGATCTCGCCGGGATCGACGCCTGCCGGATCGCCACGAAGGGGGTGAGGGAGATCTTCAATCTCGCCGCCGACATGGGCGGAATGGGGTTCATCGAGAACAACAAGGCCCTGTGCATGCTCTCCGTGCTCATCAACACGCACCTGTTGATGGCCGCCCGGGAAAGCGGTGCGCAGCGCTTCTTCTTCTCGTCCTCGGCCTGCGTCTATCCCGATTACCGGCAGCGCGACGCCGACATTCCCGGCTTGAAGGAGTCGGATGCCTATCCGGCGATGCCCGAGGACGGCTATGGCTGGGAGAAGCTGTTCAGCGAGCGCATGTGCCGCCATTTCCGCGAGGATTTCGGCCTTGTGACCCGGGCGGCCCGCTATCATAACGTGTATGGTCCGCATGGCACCTGGGACGGCGGCCGAGAGAAGGCGCCCGCCGCCATTTGCCGCAAGGTGGCTCAGGCCGTCCTGTCAGGCCGCCACGAGATCGAGATCTGGGGCGACGGCGAGCAGACCCGCAGCTTCATGTACATCGACGATTGCCTGGAGGGCTCGCTCCGGCTGATGCACAGCGACTGCGAGGAGCCATTGAACGTGGGCAGCGACGAGATGGTCTCGATCAACCAGCTCGTCGACATCGTCGAGGACATCGCCGGCGTGAAGCTCCGGCGCGCCTACAAGCTGGACGCCCCCAAGGGGGTGAGAGGCCGCAACAGCGACAACGACCTGATCAAGGCAAGGCTTGGATGGGCGCCGTCCATCACATTGCGCGACGGTCTGGCCAAGACTTACGCATGGGTCTACGAGCAGGTGGCCGCCCAGAAAAGCTCCTGATGCAGGAGGAGCCCCCCTGTCCCTGCGGCGCAGGGGGGCTCCCGCCCTATTCTCACGCCCACGGAAAATCCGAGGATCGTCCCGCAATGTTCACCATTCTGATGCACAACGCACGTGGGACGAAAAGCGATGGTCATCAGAAATGCCTCGCCCTCGGCCTGAACTGCCTTGCCGCACTCCTCGGCCGGGACTCCGATGAAATCATCTTCATCGACGACGATTCCGGCGCCAACGGCACCCCGACGATCGAACTGATCGGCGATACGCTGACGAACCGGGTGAAATCCGCCCTCAAGATCTTCGCGCCCTTGTCCCCCGGAAAAGCGTCGTCTCAAAGGGGGGCTGACCGGCTGGGGCTAGGAAAGCTGCTCAATCACTGTGTGGAGAAGAGCAACCCGGACAACCGTCATATCCTGTACATGGCCCCCGGCTCCTTCCTTTTTCCGCTGACCGGCGCCACGGACATCGGCGCGGCTCTCGACAGTGTCGAGGAGGCCGCGCATCCGATGGGCGGGTACCACCTATTTCCTGGCTTCAACCTGCCGGCGTTTCTGTGGGAAGCGGCCGACCGGCGCGATCCGGAGGCGCTGTTCGCCGCCATCCGGCACATCGGCGGGCGGATGGCGGACGGCGCTTGGCAAGGGCATCGGATCGACGATGTGCGGCACGCACCGGCGACGGGCGTCTTCGTCCACCGCACCCTGTTGCAGGATGTGGGTGGCTTCTGGGAAACGGAGATCCCGGACAGCTGCGTGATCCCCAACCTGATGAAAAGGTTGCAGCTCACCGGCAGGCCCTACAGCGGGATCGAGGGAAGCTTCGTGACCTTCGAGTGCCGATCACCCCTCCCTGCCGGGGGCCCGGCCGCCATGCCCGACGCCGCGGATCTGATCCGTTGGATCGATGGCCCGACCGTCCCAGGCCAGCCTCGGAGGGACCGCCCGGCAGCCCGGCTTTACAACATGTTTCCTCCCGGTGCCGGCGCCGCGGCGCGCCTGTCGTCGGCCCTGTCGAAAAAGGAGAACGGAGAAGAGGGTGCACCCACCCTGCTCCGCTTCGGGCAGGCCGAAGACCGCAACCTTCTCCACCTCGCCGACCTTCTCGCCCACTGCGGAAGGGCCACCACCGTCGGCTACGTCGGCGCCAATCCGGACACCCTCCGTGGCCTTCTGGCTCTGGCCCCGCTGACGGGCGGCGATATGGCGATCCGCTACGACCTCGCCCTCATCACGCAGCCCGCAGAGGGCGCCATTCCCTCCACCATCCAGGACATCGCCAGGGAGGCGTCCTTCCTCGTCATCGACGCCTCCGGCCCCGGCCAGCCCGACGCCGAAACCGAGTTGACCATCAAGGGGCGCTTCCTGACCTGGCTGCGCCTCGAGACCGACGCCATCCTGGCCAACCGGATCGGCATCTCCGGCCGGAGAGATGTGGTCTATCTCGGGAATCCCTACACCTCCCTCGGCTACATGATCCGCAGCCGCGTCGTCCGGCTGCAATCCGAACCCGCCTTTTACCGGGGACGGGCGGCCTGCCCCGCCCTCGACGGGCCGGGCTGCGGTCCAACCGAACTGTCGGCCTCGATCGATGCCCATATCGCCCTGGAGTTCATCCAGAAACTGGGCGATGCCCTGGATCCCAAGAGCCATGTGCAAGAATACGCCAACTGGATCGGACCTCCGATTCTGGAGAAGATCCGGCAGACTTGGCGGGCCAACGAGGACACCGGGAAGGCCCAGTGGTGGCAGAGCATCCTGGCACTGACCGAAAGCGTGTCGCCTCGCGGTCAAGCGGTCGCCCGCTGGTCGCTGACAACCGAGACGCACCCGGAAAACACCCTGACAAAGCTTGCGTCGAGCCATGACTGGAACGATCCGGAGTGGTTCGTGACCGCCACCGATCTCATGCGGCTGCCGGAGAGCGTCAACTTCCACCTGCGTCACCGGAACTCCTGGGCGCTGGTCCAGGCCGCCTATGCCTTGCAGACCCTGGGCTGTCTGCACCGCGAGACGACCGGCGCCTGCATCGTGCAGTCCCCGCACAAGAGCTACGCGGGCCTGGGTTCGCGCCTTGGCCATCTGTCCATCGTCGATGTTCCAGCCGGGCCGATCACCCGGCAGATCGTCGAGGAACGCTGGGGAACCCTGTCCCCGGACTTCCTGTCCGACCGCATCACCCTGTGCGCCCCGGCGGACCTGCTCCATTCCGGAACCGACGGCACGCTCGACTTCCTCCTCATCGGACCCGGCCTGATCGACGGCGCCTCCTTCCAGGAGACGCACGTCAACCTGTTTCAAAGCCTTACGCGGCCCCTGCGGAAGGGAGGCACCCTGATTCTGATCCTGGATGTCTGCCTGCACGGTGCATATCCCAATGCCCCCACCATCGATTTCTTCCTGGGATCCGCCGAGGCGGAAGCCTGGGCCGGGAACCTTGGTCTGATGCAGATCGGCACACCGCAGCGCGCCTTCGACGAAGAAACGCTGTACGGCTACGTCCGGCTGGAGAATCTCGGCCGGCAGATGCCCGAATTCGTCGTCGATGTGGAGCAAGATCTCATTACTTCGTTTGTTGCGGTCTTCCGCAAGGAAGACCATGCACCGGAACGGAACGGCCCGCGGTCAGTGCCTGTTTAGGAGCAATACCGTGTCGTTAAGGAGTGCCTTGAACATTGCGATACTTGGGCCGAATGCTGGGACGTTGGCAGTCCACGCATCGATTGAAGGCGTTTGGATTGAGGGCGTGTCGGCAGCAGTAGTCGGCTCGCGACAGGCCGCTGGCGCACCACGCCCTGACATGGTGGCGGTTCGGTGTCGCGGCGTGCCGATCTGCCGTGGTTGTCGGCGGTTCGGGCGTCTTGGGAAGGGAGGCTGGCGTTGCGGGCCGGCGGGCGGTAGGACGTGGATGTGGTCGTTCTATGGCGCGCCCCCTTGATCTCGGCGAAGACGGTTTCCGCCTCCCCATGATACAGCGCGGCCAGTTTGCCGGCGGGGGCGGCGTCGGGATCGAGCAGCGTGGTCATGAGCCGGTACACTGGCTCGGCCCCCGGCACGCCATCGAGCCGGTAGTCGATGACCCGGATCGGCACGCCTCCGTCCCGGCGACGGCGATGCGGAAAGCATGCAGAACCCCTGGGTGGTCCGGATAGCCGTGCGGGGCGAAGGTCGGCGCTTGTATGACCTCCACTCATCGGGCCGCCTCCTGATAGGATGGTTGGCCTGATGGCCGGGAGAGGGTCGCCGCGTCGCGCTCGAAGTGGTGTCTTCGGGGTCATCATAGAATCTGATACCGTTGGCGAAATCGGCGGGCTTGGTCAGGCCGGCCTGAGCGTGGCGAACCGGGAGATGCGGGTTCTGGCGAACGGCACGTCGCGGAACCATGCGTCGAGGCGCACGACATTGATCGCTGCCGCGGTTGCGACGTGTTGAAGATGTGTCTTCGCGAGACCGATATAGCGGGCGCGCCGCAGGCCGGCCAAGCGGATGGTCTGCGCCAGACATCCCTCGATGCCGGCCCGCTTGCCGTAGAGCGCCTGCCACTCCCCCGTTTGCTCTCGCTGGCGGTGATCCTTGATGATCTCATGCCGTCCGCCGGCGCGCAGAGTGACCTCGCGTGGCGCTGTCTTCGACCGTGTGCATCGCGCCCGTTCGGCACAAGCCCGGCACGTCGGGCCAGGAAAGCTGACGTGCACCACCTCGGTGCCCCAGAGATCGCGCGACGGATTCCAGTCCGCGTTGCGATGGCCCTGCGGGCAGGTCACAGTGTGTGCTTCCCAGTCCACATTGAAAGCCGACACGTCATAGGCCCCGTCCGTCCGGGCTTGCCAACTCACGTTGGGCCGCAGCGGGCCGACCAACTCGATCCCCGCCTTCCGGCCGGCGAGCACCAGCCCGGCATCGATGTAGCCGCCATCGACCAGATGGACAGCGGGCGCGAGCCCCGTGACGACCGTCGCGTCCTGGATCGCCGTCGTCATAGCGACGTCGGCCACGTTGGCGGGCGTCGTCGCGACGTGCACGATCACATGGGGCTGGTCCTCGTCGCAGGTTTCGGTGAGGTGCGCCTTGTACCCGCTCCAGGTCAGGCTGCGCTTGTTGCCGAAGCGGGCCTCGGTGTCGTAGGGCCCGTCGAACCGGTGGGTGACCGGCGGAAGCTCGGTGCGGTCGCGCAATGCAACCCGCCCATCGCAATCACGGTAGAAATGATGCACCCAGGCCCGTCGAAGGATTTCCATGGTGGGCACGCGGTTCAGGCCGGCCGGCGCAGTGTCCGCCCAGAGCGCGTCGAGCAGCCGGTGGCCATCGGCCCCAATCACCGCGGCGAAGTCCCGGCGGGCCATCTCCCCACGTGGCAGGCGGTACTGTTCGAAGCGCTTGGCATAGCGCTCGTACCACTCCGGCGCGGCGATGCTCGTCACCCAGTCCGGTGCTGCCGTGGCTGCGGCGTTCAATGCGGCCCGCAGGGTTTCACCCAGGCTTTCCAGGCGGTTGAGCGCTCGGACCGAGGCCAGCACATGCGTGCTGTCGGTGCGCTGGCGCCCGCGTGGTCGAACCAGCCCGCGCGCCCGCAAGCGCCCGAGCAACGCGTCCAGCAGCAGGCTCTCGGCAGCGCCGGTGACCAGGCGCGATCGAAACTCGCTGAGGACGGAGAAGTCGAAGCCGGCGTCCTCCAGTTCCAGGCCGAGGGCATATTTCCAATCGATGCGGCCGCGCACGGCCTCGGCGGCTTGGCGGTCGGACAGGCCCTCGGCAAATTGCAGCACGGTGACCAGCGCCAGCCGCCACGGCGCCAGGCCGGGCTGACCGCGCGACGGGAACAGCTCGGCGAACGCGCTGTCCTCGAACAGGCCGCCGAGATCGTCACGCACGCGGAGGGCGGTGTTGCCCTTCGGAAAGGCGGCTTTGGCGACTTGCGCGGTGCGCTCCGGCACCGGCCCGATCGGCTCCGGCTTCAGGCACATGGTGGTCCCTCCTTCCCAGGATGGACCCCGAACAGCAACACCAGCCGCGCCGTCACAGGCCCTCGCCGATTTCGCCAACGGTATCAGATTCTACGATGACCCCTCTTCGGCAATGAGATTGGCGCCCTCGCCCGGTGCTTTTTGCCCGGACTGTATCCGGCGGTGTCGCGGCGAGGGGGCGGATGACCGCCCTGATCGGGGCGGTCATCCGCGCATGGACAAGCAGGGGCACGAGCACCGGCTCCGAGGCTTCCGGCCCATCCGCACGGGAGGCGCCATGCAGTTCGTCGGCATCGACATCGCGTCGGAAACCCACGTCTTCGCCATCCTCCGGGTCAAGCCATAGAACGGGCAGGATTATACGC
>NZ_JABFFR010000071.1 GCF_013423485.1 Azospirillum oleiclasticum | reverse complement strand
CGCCAAAGTACAGGTCGGCATGGTCGGGGCTGATGTGATGGAAGACGCCGGCGATCGTGCGCCGGACACGATCGGTGAAGCCCTCGGCCGAGTTGGCATGCACGCTGCCGCGAACATACTCGCGCTGGGAATGGCGGATCGTATCGTGCGCACCGAATGCGCTCCCGATGGCGACGAACGCCTTCCATTCGTCGCTCATCAAGCGCGCGTTGGAATCGACAGCGGCTTCCAGTACCCGCTCAGCCTCGTCGAGCGACAGGTCGGCGACCACGGCGGCACGGGCTTCGCCGGCCGGT
>NZ_JABFFR010000070.1 GCF_013423485.1 Azospirillum oleiclasticum | reverse complement strand
TCAGGCCCGACAGAACCCATCACAGGCCACCCCTCTGAGCAGTTACACCGTCTACATGCAGCGCGCCATCACAATCCTGCGCGCGCGGGGCGAGACGATCGACGACAGCCTGCTCGGCTTCCCCGCGCCTCTGGGCTGGCAGCACATCAACCTGACTGGCGACTATCTCTGGAGCGCGCCCCCCGAATTGGAGGCGGACGGATATCGCCGGCTCCGGACCACGACGGATGCCATCGCAGCCTGATGTTCGCTCTTTGTCCGCTTAGCGTATAATCCTGCCCGTTCTATGGCGTGACCTCGTTATGATGATGAATCATTGTACATCAATGCTCTAAGCATGACGCGCAGCTTGCGCCTCCATCCCCTCACCGGCTACAGCGAGGCCGATCAGCCGGGGAAGTCCTCATAGTGGCGGATGGTGAAGTGGGCGGCCGGTGCGCAGGCGTCATCCACGTACTCGATGCCGTGATGGCTGGTGCATGAGGTCCGAACCAGCCAATAAAGATGATAGTGGACGTCCTGGAAGACGACGTACGTCTGCATCTGGTCACCGGTCCGTGACCAGCGGCCGGTGATGGTCCGGCCGTCGGCGGCGATGTCGACCTCGTGGAAGGTGCCATCAGGGCGGAATCGGACGGCAAACAGGCGTCCGGTATCCGACTGCTTGATCCACATCCCGCGGGTGAGGGCGGCGTCCGTCGGGGATGCGATGCCAGCCTGCCATTCCGCGAAGCCCTGGGCGTCCTCCGGCGACCGCGATGAGGCGGTAACCAGGTGGCTGTCGCGCCAGTCCGGGTGATCGACGCCGCCCCGCTCGTACGCCCAGGCCGCCAGGGCCGGGTGACGGAGTGCGTGGTAGGGCAATGCCGCCAGCCTCTGCGCCGTCCATCGGCGTTCGGGCGCCTTCTCCAAGCACCCCGCCACGATCTCCTCCAGCCTGAAGGCGAGCGGTGGCAATGGCAGCGCTTCCTCCGCGAACAGCGTCTCCAGCCATTCCCGATCCGACTTCCCGTCGGCCGGGTGCCGACCGCCGAATGCAGCGAGCAAGGTCAAGCCGAACGCCCAGACGTCCCAGGACGGCTGCGGCGCTGGACGCTCGAAGCTCTCGGGGGCGAGGTAGACCGTCGTGCCCTTGGCCTGGGCATAGGGACCGTCCACCGCCATCCGCGCCAGCCCGAGGTCGCCCAGCTTCCATACGTCGCCAACCCGCAGGATGTTGCCGGGTTTCACGTCCCGGTGAACCCAGCCTTCGCGGTGCAGCCACGCCAGGGCCCCGCCAACCTGCCGGATCAGGGCGTCGATCTCCACCTCGGTAAGCGGTCCCCGCTCGAGGCGGGCGGCGAGCGTGCCCTCGGCCCGCTCCATCACGAACCAGAACACCGAACCCGTGACGCCGTGCGCGGTCACCACCGTCTCGCCGGGGTGCCCCTCTACCGCAATCAGGTGGGGATGGCGCAGATGCATGGCGTTCCGCAGCTCGCGCAGCGGATCACCGGGGTCGAGCAGAGCCGGGTTGAGCACCTTCACCGCGACCGGCTTTGCGATGACCTCGCCGCCGACCACCACTTCGGCCGCATAGACCGCACCGAAGTACCCATGCCCTAGCCGGTCACCGAGAACGTAGCTACCTAGCCGCACACCCTGGAGCCGTGTCACATCAACCATTCTCCTCGCCCCCTCTTGTTCGTCACGAGAATCGGCCGTGAGCTCGAGAACCGGCCCGGTCGGGCTTTCCGCATTGGTGTCGAAATCTCGCCGCAGATCCACGAGGAGGCTCCTCTCATCCGGGACGCCCACCGTGAGGCCGTCTGCTTCCGTGGTGAGCTCCATCGGTCACATCGGCGCCGCGACGGCCGACCCGCCGGATGCCCCCGACTTCCCGGCCGTCCACAAGAAACCGAGTTCCTCGATGTGTCCCACCGGGCAGACGATGAGCCCTCGTTCCCTGAGGGCGGCCAAGCCATCCAACGTTTTCTGCGTCACCTCCTCGGGCTTCTGGAGATTCTTGAGCGGAAAGGCGAAGACATCGCCGGGGTCGGCCCGATCAAGGAGCAGCTCGATCTTGGCGTCGAACCCATCGATCGCCAGGACGGCACCTTCGCCTGCCGGGTCGATCTCTCCGGTGGCGAACACGCGGCCCTTGCCCGGCGGCGCGCCCTCTAGGAGCATGCGGTCGGACACGGCCAGGGCGAGCTGAAAGCTGTTGCCGTCGCAGTTCTCCGCCTGCCGGAACTTGACCTTGACCTTGCGGCCGATGTCGTGGCCGGTGCCCGAGCGTGCCGCCGTCAATGTCCGGAGAACCTCCTTAATCCAGGTCGGGTGCCCGATGACCTGGGCGACCGCGTCGGTCGGCTGGGGCGTGTCGTTGGGCAGGCAATCCACCGTCGCCAGATCCTTGTTCCCGGTCATCGGGAAGAATACCTTCGCCATGGCCCTGCCTCCGATTACGCGGGTTCGATGCGGATGCCGAACGTCTTCAGGCGTTCGACCGGGTTGCTGTCGTGGGACCAGAGCCCGGAGACGATGCGGGTGACGTCGGGCTCGCCCTCGAGCCAAGTCACGCCGCCGGTGTCGACGGCGCGGACACGCGACCCGGCGGGCAGCGATGTCCGCATCCGTTCGCTGAGGGTGAGTACGAGGATCCAGTCCGGCTCGTCGGGGTCGGAAATGTCGCGCTGGACGGTCAGGGTGAAGTCGGTGACCTGGACCATCGCCGTCGTCGCGCCGGACGAGTCGGCGGCCTGGCGCCAGCCCTCGGTGGTGAAGCGGGAAGCAGCCCAATGAGCGGCGGTCGCGTCGATGCGCTCCTGGCGCGCCTCGAGGAAGTTCGTCCGGGCGGCCGGAGAGCGCCACAGCTGGCGCTTCTCGGCGTCGGACAGCGGGGCCTCGCCGGACAGGGCCCGGGCATAGCGGTCGACGTCCGGGACCGCGGCGAAGGAGTCCCACGGCTGCGCGTCGAGCGCGGCGGCGATGAGGAGCAGGTTCTGCTTGTCGGTGTTCATGGCTATTGCCTTCCCTTCACGCTGAACGTGTCTTTGAACGCTTTGTAGAGACGAGCCTTGCCGCTCTCGACGCGTTGGTCGTACTCGACCTTCTTCAAGCCGTGTTTCCTGCGGAATGCGGTGATCTCGCCGGAACGCTGTTTGCCAGTGATGTCCCGCAGTTCCAGCGACATCCAGTGCTCGAATGCTGGTCGCACCTTTGTCGGCATCTTCATCAGCTCGTCCCGCAGTTCGATCGAGAAACCGGCGTACCGCATCAAATCACGGATCTGCTCGGGGGATGCATCGGGGCGGTCGAGGTCGCTTCCATCGTCCATGGTCATGGAGATGACGCGGCACCGCTGGTCGAACTCCAGGTAATATTCGGTCAAGGTCTTGATGGTGCGCGGGACGTTCTTGTTGCCTGCTTCGACTTTGAGCCGGTTCTCATGATGGACGCGCAGGAGGTGGTCTCTCTCGAGCGGATGCTCCGGTGGTCCATAGGACTTGGTCACCCACCGGTCTGACTCCAGAATCTCGTTCCACACCCGCAGCCGGTTCGGCTCATCCGGCTTGAGCAGCCGGGCGCGAGCGTGGAAGGCCCAGTTCAGCACCGTCTTCATCAGGGCGGCTTCCGGCTTGACGTCGTCCTTGTGGCCGCAGATCGCAGGCTGGCTTTCCGCCAGCGCCTTGGCGAGCAACCCGGGCTGGTCGAAGAGGCGCAAGGCCCAGACCCAGGGCCGCCGCATCCACTCGCGCTCGGCCATGTCCCCGGCCGACATCTTGACGGCTTCGAGTCCGATCGCATTCCCATCGGCGTCATCATCGATGTCACGCTCGGCTGGATCTCTGGCCGCGTAAACGTCGATCATCTTCATCACTGCTGCGACATACCTGTCGGCAATCGACCGATTCCCCTCGGTATCGTCACTGGAGAGGCTGCAATAGCTGCGCAGGATCTCGAATTTATCCTCCGCGGCGCGCCTCAGGTTCCGGGCAACAACCTTCCAGCCACTCGGGTGCTGGTACCAGAACTGTTCGTCATCCCTCATCGCAGTCTCCTACTTTCGGGCGGCCTACCCATTCCGTATACCGTGGGGAAACGGAGCGGCACGCCGCGAAAAAATTGCGATGGGCCGGCAGGGGAGCGTCTGGCGATGGTGGATGTGCGGAAGCTGTCGGGATCGCGGATTGGAAGCTACCACCTCGGCACCTTGTTGGGTTTCGGCACCTTCGGCGCGGTCTACCGGGCGGACGTGGTGGTGGGCGATCGGGTGATCGCCAAGCCGGTGGCCGTGAAGGTGCTCGACCCCGCGGGCCTGGACCGGACGTCGCCGCTGCGGGAGCTGGAGAACGCCACCGAATTGCGTCATCCGCACCTGGTGGAGGTGATTGGGCATCCCGGCGAGGCTGAACTGCGGGATGCAGAAGGCGATTCCGGGCGCGTCTTCTGGTTCGCGATGGAACTGGCGACCGAAACCCTGCTTTCCCGCCTGACGCGGGGCGCGCTTGACGAGGCAGAGACCCGAACCCTGCTCCGGCAGATCGGCGCGGCGTTGGCGTGGCTGCACGAGCGCAAGCTGGTCCACCGCGACGTGAAGCCCGCCAACATCCTGAAGGTTGGCGACGTATGGAAGCTTGGTGATCTCGGCCTGACCCGGCAAGCAGTGGAAGGGTACTACGCGCAGCTGAAGGGGACGACGCTGTACCTGTCACCCGAGAGCTTTGACGATGCGGCGCCGAAGGCGTGCTGGGACATGTGGGCTTTGGGAATGGCCGCTCTGGAGGCGGTGACGGGCGGCCATCCCTGGCGTCACCTGACCGAACGCAAGCTGTACACGCTGGTTTGCAGCGAGGAGCCCCTGCCCCTGCCGAAACTTCCGAAGGGTGTGGAGGCCGCGGTCAGGGGGTGCCTGGATAAGGAGCCGGGTCGGCGGTGGACCGCTCAGCGTCTTGCTGACGGGACCAACGCCGGCGGAGCCACATCGAACGGGACCGGGGGGGCGAAGCCGCACGCATCACCATCTGCGCGCCTGGCTCCCGATCTGCCGTGGCGCGTCCACTCGGGAGCATGGAGGCATCCTGGCTGCGTATTCCAAGACGCTGAAGTCGCGCCACGGATGGTGGTGCTCCCACGGGGAGAGTTCTGGATGGGGTCCAAGAAGGATGAGCTAGAGCGCTTTGCCGACGAAAGCCCGTGCCACAAAGTGCGCATCGGATATGATCTGGCACTAGGGGAGTGCGCGGTGAGCTTCTCCGAGTGGGACGCGTACGCAGATGATGGCAATTTTCGCCCGGGTGACGAGGGCTGGGGTCGCGACGATCGGCCGATCATCAATGTGTCGTGGCTCGATGTGAAAAGGTATATCGACTGGCTTAACAGTCGCCTTAGGCTGACGGATCGCCCGGACCGCTACCGCCTCCCGTCGGAGGCGGAGTGGGAGTATGGGTGCCGAGGCGGGACCGACACGCCTTTCTGGTGGGGCTTGGAGATAACGCCAGATCAAGCGAACTACGATGGAAAATGCGTGTATGCGGGGGGCGGCTTGAGGGAGATCTATCGGCAGCAGACGGTCCCGGTTCGGAGTTTTTCACCAAACCCATATGGCCTGTACCAAGTTCATGGAAATGTCTTGGAATGGTGCGAGGACGTCTGGCACCGGAGCTACGTTGGTGCCCCGACGGACGGCTCGGCCTGGGTTGTCGGCGGCGATCAGGATCTCCGTATCCTGCGCGGTGGTTCCTGGCACAGCCATCCGGCGGTTCTCCGTTCGGCGTTCCGCATCGGAAGCGCGCCTTTCAGCACAAGCTCCATCCACGGCTTCCGCATCGCCAGGACGCTTTCCTCGTAAGCTCTCCATCCCTCAAGCTGCCTCATCTTTCAGCCCGAAAGTTGACCATCTCAGACTCCCGGCCGGATCAATTTCTCGGAACCGCTCCCGCTCGTCGCATTTTTCCATCTCCCTCCTCCGAATTCCCCACGGGAAGGGGGTAACGGGCCGGACGGCGGCCCGGAGCCTTCAACGGAGACGGGCGATGACGATGGACGTGATTTTGGTGGTGGCGGCCGTGGCGGTCGCGGGCGTCGCGCTGAGCGGGGCGCTGCTCCGCTTCGCCAAGCCCGCGCTGGTCGCCGCGGCGGCGGTGCTCGGCATGGCGGTGGTGTTCCCGGCGGGCGGCGCCGGTGGCGTGGTGGGAACGGTGGGGGCGTGGCTCCGTGACGCCACCGGCGGCTGGACGGAAGACGCCTGCCGGGCCTCGCCAGAGCCCTGCCTGAAGGCGCGGGCGGCCAGCCTGGAGAAGGCCCAGACTGCGATCGAGACGGCGGTCGATGCGGTGCGCGGCCAGACCGAGCGGGTGGCAGCCATTATCAGCGAACGCCAGGTGGTGGTGGGGCAGAACGACCTCCTGCTCAAGGAGGGGCGCAACCTGGTCCAGCAGGCAACCGACCCGGCCAAGCCCATCCCCTTCGTCGGCCGGACGTATCCGAAGGACGCCCTTGTCACGCAGCTCACCTTGCTGTTCCGCGAGCGTGAGTCGCTCACCGCGGTCCTCGGCCAGGCCCGCAGCCAGCACGAGAACCTGCGCAAGCGCCTGGATGAGCTGCTGATCAGCCGCGGTGAGGTCAAGTCGGCCTTGGCGCTGATCCCGGCCCAGATCGAAATCGTGCGGGCCAACGGTGTGCTGGCCGACGTCTCGGGAGCGATCTCCAGCATCGACGGCACGCTGCTGTCGAGCGAACGCCAGGTTCAGAGCCTGACGTCGTTGATGGGGTCGACCGAAGACCTCATGCGCTCGGCAAAGGTGAACCAGGCGGCTCCCGTGGCGGATAGCCCGGCATTCACCCGCTTCCTTGAAACCGGTAACCTGTAAGGCACTTGGCCGCTCGCCTCTGGCGGGCGGCCGTCCTTCCTCAGGGTCAACCCGGCACCTCGCTTCAAGACCGCGGAAAACAACGGACGGCAGGCCATGCTGAAGCTCTCCTTCGACCGCCCCCACCAGAACATCCTGTCCGACGAGGCTCGCATCCTGCGCATTCGCTTGACGCCGGAGTCGGCCCGCGCGCGCCGCGCGCTGGAGGTCGCGGTGATGCTCGACGCCAGCTCCTCGATGCGCGGGACGATGTTCGAGCGGGCGAAGCAAGCCTGCGGCATCGTCGCCCGCGCCTTGCGGCCGGACGACCGCCTCAGCCTCGGCATCTTCCACGGCGAGACCATGCCGGTCGTGAACCGGGTGCCGGGCAGCGAGGCGGCCGGGGTGCTGGACCGCACCCTGCGCGAGGTCACGACCGGCTACGGCACGCGTATCGACCTGGCGCTCGACCGCCTGGCGTCGATGACCGAGGGCCACACCACATCGGCGCGCCTGGCGATCCTCGTCACCGACGGCTTCCCCTACGATGGCACCCGGCGCCAGGTCACCGACTTCACCGGCCTGTGGCGGCAGGCCGACGCGCTGGCGGCACGTGGCGTCACCCTGGCCGCCATCGGGCTGGGACCAGCCACGGCATTCCACTCCGGCCTGCTGTTCGACCTGTGCGAGCGCGGGGGTGGCGCGTTCCTCCAGGCCGAGACCGCCGAGGCTCTGGCCGGGCGCCTCCTGGAACTGCTGGCGCCCGCGCAGTCCGTTGTCGACACGGGGGCTACCTTGTGCATCCGCCTGGCTGGGGACATGCGCAAGAAGGGGCAGCAGGCCGGGCAGGCGTCCCACAGCAAGGTGCGCCTCGACGGCGCCTGCCGCATCAAGCCGCTTTACAGGAAGCTGCCGCTGAGTGGCGGCGGGGATGACTGGACGGCTCCGCTCGGCGAGCTGGAGGCAGGCGACAACGACTTCCTGGTCCGCTTGTTCGTTCCGGCCCCCGGTGACAGCTGGCGGCAGGAGCCGAGGGAGGTCGCCCATGTGACGGTCGACGCGTTCGGGAAGCGCTTCGAGGCGTCGGCGACCATCAACTTCACCCGCGAATGGCTCCTGATAAGCCAGGAGGACAGGGAGGTGGCGACAGAAGGCAAGCGGTGGTTCCGCAACGAGCTGACCCATGAACTCCGCCATAGCAACGACCCGATGCGGTCGGTGGTCCTGGCCGCCGAGATCGAGAAGCTGGCCCGCGAGGCCGGAGACCTGGACGTTGCCGAGGACGCGGCACGGATCAGCGCGGACCTGAAGTCGAAAGGGTACGCTGCCGAGGACCGGCTGAGCCGTGTCTACCAAGCGGCCCGCCAGCGGGATACCACCAGACGGAGGGCGTGACGGCGATGACTGCGAGCGAACGACGCCTCGGCGAGGGGGCCTGCGGCCCGCTGGCCTTCGCCTGGGTGGTCGACCAGGGGCCGACGCGCGAGGTCAACGAGGACGCGGTGACCGTCCACGTCGTGCCGTGGTGGAACGGGACTGAGGCGGTGGTCGCGGCCGTCGCCGACGGCCTGGGCGGCGAGGGGCACGGCGGTGTCGCCTCAATCGCCGCCGTGGAGGGCATCGCGGAGCTGGCGAAGTCCTGGTCCGATGGCGGAGCACCGGCCGACTGGGAGGCGGTGTACCGGGCGCTGGCCGATGCGTTCGCCGCCATCGACGGCCGCATCCGGGCCGACGCGTTGGCCGCTGGCCACCGGCCGGGCGCCACGACGTTGGTGGCGGCCGTGGTGGCGCTGGATGGCTTCGTCCATGCCTACACCGGCGACAGCCGCCTGTACCACTTCCAGGCTGGCGGGGGCCTCTACCGGACCCGCGACCAGAGCCTGGCGGAGATCTACCTCGAGACCGGCCGCATCAAGTCCGAGGCCGAGGCGACGCAGCGCCAGCGCAACACCCTGTTCTCGACGCTGGGCGGCGAAGGCGGCCAGCTCGCGGTCGAGCCGGAATGGATGACCGTCGAGGTCGACGGCGGTCAGGTGTCGGCCGCCATCGGGGAGCAGGCCGCTTTCCGCACCCTGGCACCCGGCGACACCGTGCTCCTGTGCAGCGATGGCCTGTGGGGCGTGGTGGCGTTCGATGAACCGGGCGATGGCGTCCCGGAGGACGCGGCGTTCGCGCGCGACCGCTGGCTCCAGGCGGCGCTCGACGGCGGCGGGCCGGACAACATCGGCATCGTGGTGGTGTGCGCCGACGGCGACTGAAGAAGAAAAAAGGGAGCGTGGCGATGGTGAATGTCGGCAAGTTGTCGGGTGCGCGGATCGGGAGCTACCACCTGGGCGCCCTGCTGGGCCAGGGCGGTTTCGGCGCGGTCTACCGGGCGGACGTGGTGGTGGGCGATCGGGTGATCGCCAAGCCGGTGGCCGTGAAGGTGCTCGACCCCGCGGGCCTGGACCGGACGTCGCCGTTGCGGGAGCTGGAGAACGCCACCGAACTGCGGCATCCGCATCTGGTGGAGGTGATTGGGCACCCCGGCGAGGCTGAGCTGCTGGACGCCGATGGGCAAGCCGGTCGGGTCTTCTGGTTCGCGATGGAACTGGCGAGCGAGACCCTGCTTTCCCGCTTGGCGCGTGGAGCGCTGAGCGAGGCCGAGATCCGGACGCTGCTTCAGCAGGTCGGCGGAGCGCTGGCGTGGCTGCACGAGCGCAAGCTGGTCCACCGCGACGTGAAGCCCGCCAACATCCTGAAGGTTGGCGACGTATGGAAGCTTGGTGACCTGGGGCTGACGCGGCAGACGGTGGAAGGGTACTACGCGCAGCTGAAGGGGACGACGCTGTACCTCGCCCCGGAGAGTCTGGACGACCCAGCGCCCAAACCATCCTGGGACTCCTGGGCGCTCGGGATGACTGCGCTGGAAGCATCTGTCGGCAACCATCCCTGGCGTCACCTGACCGAACGCAAGCTGTACGTCCTGCTGGGTGACGATGAGCCTCTGCCGCTCCCGAATCTGCCCAAGAGCGTGGAGGAAGCGATCCGCGGATGCCTGGACAAGGAGCCTGGGCGGCGATGGACCACACGGCGTCTGGTCAATGCCTACGCGCCCGTTAAGAAGGAGCCCGATGCCCCTGCCCAGCTGCGCTTCGCTTCTCGCGAGCCGTTTCGCGTTTACTCCGGGACGTGGATGAAGCCTGGCTGCGTGTTCAGGGATGCGGAATTTGCTCCACGCATGGTGGTGCTGCCGCGTGGCGAGTTCTGGATGGGATTCAAGGAGGAAGAGCGCGACACACGTGATGAATGCTCACGCCACTGGATTCGGATCGGTTACGACTTGGCGCTCGGCGAGTGTGCGGTGCGGTTTTCGGAGTGGGATGAATGCATGGCTGAAGGTGGTTACCGTCCTGATGACGAAGGCTGGGGGCGCGGTGATCGGCCCGTCATCAACGTGTCCTGGTTTGATGTCCAAGGGTACCTGGATCGACTGAACCGTCGTCTCGGGCTGGCGGATCGCCCGGACCGGTACCGCCTTCCGTCTGAGGCGGAGCGAGAGTACGGGGGCCGGGGAGGGACGGCAACGCCGTTCTGGTGGGGTGAGAAGATCACGCCATCCCGGGCGAACTACGATGCGAACCACATGTACGAGGGCGGCGGAGCCACGGGTGAGTATCGGCGGCGGACGGTCCCGGTCCAGAACTTCGCCCCGAACCCTTACCGCTTGTATCAGGTTCACGGGAACGTCTGGGAGTGGTGCGAGGACGCTTGGCACGGTGATTACAGCGGCGCTCCTTCCGATGGTTCGGCTTGGACGGCGGGCGACGATCCCAGGAGCTACCGTGTCCTGCGCGGCGGCGCCTGGAACGCTCTTCCGAAATGCCTCCGCTCGGCTCACCGTACCAGCAGTGCGCCAGACGTCCGTGCCTACGCGACCGGGTTCCGTGTCGCCAGGACGCTGTCGTACTGAACAGGACTGCTTCCGGCGCCACAGAGCGAAACTGGAACGTAACGTGCCACTGCATGGCGCGTTACTTCCGTAGCTGGAATCGATTGGCGGACCAGCATCCAAGCGCGACGCCGCACTTTTCTCGCTTGCCCCCTATCGATTTCCCCACGGGATGGGGGAGAGCGGGCCGGATGGCGGTCCGTAGCTCGAACGGGAGCCGGGCGATAGGCGTGACGATGGCGGCTGCCTTGACACCGCGGGCGGCAGTAACCGGTCTCCGGACGCGCGCTACCCGGGCGAACCCGGCCGTGTCCGCTACCATCGGCGCGGCGTTCACCTTGCTCTTTGAAACCAGTAGTCTCTGACCGCCCTCCGGCCGCTCGACCTTGATGGGCGGTCTTCCCTGACCGATGCCAAAGCGCGAAAGGACGCCCGCGATGATGCACCGCAGTGAAGACGACGCGCGCACCGATGGCCCACCTCCGCTCCGGCTGACGGTCGCGGAAGGGAAGACCCGGGGCGCCCGGTATACGATCCGCCAAGCCGTGGTCGTGATCGGCCGGACCGACCCCTTCAACCGCATCTTCCCCGACATCGACCTGTCCGCCTCGGACATCGGCACCCGGCCCAGCCTGTCGCGCCGCCATGTCGAGATCGCGCTGACGCCCTCGGGCTACGCCGCCCGCGATCTCGACAGCGCCAATGGCTCCTCGGTCAACGGCCGGGCCCTGCCAGGGCCGACCGAACCGCCCCGCCTGCTCCGCAACGGCGATGTGCTGCGCGTCGGGCGGGTGGTCCTGACGGTGTCCGAGCCGGGCCGGACAGCGAGCCCAGCCCCCGCTCCGCTGGAGATCCCGGAGGTGTCGCCCGCGCCGCCGCAGGCCGTGCCCAAGGTCGCGATGATCCGGTCGCCGGTGCGTAAGCACTCGTGGTGGATGATGATGGCTGTCGGGGCGCTCGTCGTCTCCATGGCGGGTGCGACCGCCATGCCGGGGGTGCCGGATCTGGTGACCGGCAACTGGACACCGGCCGGGTGTCAGGCGTTCCCCGACGCCTGCGGGCGCGCGATGGCGGATCGGCTGTCGGTCCGCATCGCCGAGCTCGGCGAGCTGTCGGGTCGCTTGTCCGGCGCGCTGATGCGGACCGAGGCGGCGGTGGCCGAGCGCGCGCAGCGCTTGGCTGCGCACGACGTGCGGCTCGCCGCCCTGCGCGCGGCTCGGACGGCGGCGCGCTACCCGGCCGTGGCGGCGGGCGAGAGCTTCCCGTCGGCGGCGGTCCTGGACGGGCGGCTGCTGGCGATGGAGGCCGAGCGCCGTGGGCTGGCCGAAGGGGTGGTGCAGACCCGCACGTTGCGCGGTGAGCTGTCGGACCGTCTCGGGGCGGCCCAGGCACGACGGGCCGAGGCAGAGGCGCAGCGGGGACTCCTGCCGGTCCTGGCCGCCCGGCGCGAGGCCGACGCGGTCCTGGCCGATTACGCCAGGATCCAGGCCGGGGTGGACGCGCTGCTGCGGGCGGTGTCGGCGGAAGCCGCGGCGGCCGTCCCGGTGCTGCGCGGAACCGAGGAGTTGCTGGGGCGCTGAGGACGGTGAGTGGTCCACCGCGCGTGGGGAAGGCCATGCGCGCGGCGAGCATGGAGTGTGGCGTCCAGGAAGGGGGGCAGGGGTGGACGGCAACGAACGTGAGAAGACGGTCGCTTTCTGGAAGTTCCTGGTGGGGTCGATCATCCACCAATGTCGCCTGGAGGCGTTCCTCGGCGCCGGTTCATTCGGGGCGGTGTGCCATGCAACCCTGGTGGCGCGCGGCGAGATCGTCGGCGGAGCCGTAGCCCTGAAACTCATGACGACGGCGCGGTCGGGGTAGAGGCGGACCTGCACCTCGGCGTTGAGGCGGATGTAGTCGCGGTGGACGACGGCGTTGGTGATGGTGCGGAAGCGGGCGATGCTGATATGGGCCTCGCGGATCCAGCGCTGCGGCGCGCGGCCGAACAGCAGGACGGCGGCGTTGGCCGACTGTCCTTCGGCAAGCAGGTCGAGGTTGCCGAAGACGATCTCGAGGGGGGCGCTGTCGCGCACCGCGTCGGGCAGGCGGGAGTTGGGGCGGGCGCGGGCGGAGCGGACGAAGGCCTGGACGCCGGTCGGCGTCGAGGTCGGCGAGGGTGGAGCTGGACGGCAGGGCATGCCTGTGGATCGGCGTGCTGGTTGGACGCCGATCCACAGTTCGCGATCTTCGCCGGGCTCGGCATCGGGGTCGCGTTGCTGGCTTTCCTGATCCTGAAGTTCGGCGGGCGCGCGCGGGTGCCCGAGGCGCTCCCGCCGGCTCCGCCCCTCCACCATGCCGGCCCGCTCCACCCCGACGCGACGGGAGAATCTCTCGCGGAGCTGACATGCGCCGTCCACAGTCTGGAGCGCACGGTCCAGGCAATAGGAGAGAGCACCGAGCTGGACATCGGGGAGCTGCGCGACGAGGTGCGCGCGCTGGCGAAGAAGCTGTCGGAGGACGTGCGGGACGTGCACCGCCGGATCGATCCGAAGGCGGATGACGCCCGGTTGGCCCGCCTTGAACATCGGGTCGATGCAGTGGTGACCGCCTGAATGACCGCCATCGGCGGGGGACCGCGGGAGTGTGTCACTTACGACGTCGTAAGTTCAGTGTCGCAGGCCCCGACTTACGACGTCGTAAGTCGGGGGCGTCACTCTCCCAGCAGGGCGTCGATGCGGTCGCGCAGAGTGCGCAGGTTCGCGCGTTGCGCGTCGGACAGGGCGGGACGTGCGTCGTGCAGGCGGGTCAGGTCGCCGACGGCGCGGGTCAGGCTCTTGTCGATGGCGCGTGGGGTCAGGGTGTCGGACTGGGGGCGGTCGACCTCCCCTCCCCGCTTTGCCGTGCGCAGCTCGCGCACCGTCATCCCGGCCAGCGCCTGTCGCCACAGCGCGCGGATGCGGTCGGGGTCGTCGAGCGTGGCCAGCTCCACCAGCACCGACCGGCTCACCTGGTCTGGGTCGCGGCGGTATTCGTCGAGCACGTCGGCAGGGAGCCGCAGCACCGAAAGCCGCCGCGACACCTCGGCCTCGGCGCAGCCGAGCATCGCGCCGACGTCGACCATGCGGTAGCCGTGCGCGTCCATCAGGCTCTGGACGCTGCGCGCCAGATCGACCGCATCGAGGTCCACGCGCTGCACGTTCTCGATGAGCGCGATCTCCTCCGCCCTGCCCTCGGTGATGATGGCCGGGATCGTCGCGCGGCCGAGGAGGTGGTGCGCCCGCCAGCGGCGCTCGCCGGCCACGAGCTGGTAGGCGCCGGCGGTGCCGGTCGTCTTCACCAGGATCGGCTGTTGCAGGCCGTGCTTGGCGATGCTGTCCGCCAGCGACCGCAGCGCGGCCTCGCCGAACGTCGTTCGCGGCTGGTCGGGGTTCGGCGTGATCCGCGCCACGTCCGCCTCGACGAGGCGGGGCAGGGTGCCGGACAGGCCGAACAGTTTGTTCGTCTCCGGCGTCTCCTCCCGGGCCGTGGCGGGCGCCGGCGTGCGGGCGGCGCGCTGGAACTTAGGCGGCATGGGTCACCTCCTGCCGCAGGCCGGCGGCGGTCATCAGGGCGTCGGCGATGGCCACGAAGGTCTCCACGCCCGGCGCACCAGGATCGCCGGCCAGCGTGATCATGTTGGCGGCCGCCGCCTGGCTATAGACGGTGGAGCGCGGGATTGGCTCGAACATCGGGAACTTGCTGCCCCACAGCTCCTGCAGCTCCTCCAGCGACGCGCGGTCCTGGCCCAGGCGGGCGCTGTACATGGTGGGCACGATGCCAAGGATCCGCAGCTCCGGGTTCGCCCGGCGGCGGATCTTACCGATGGTGTCGGTCAGGTGGTCGAGGCCCAAGATGGCGTGCGCCTCGGTCTGGCACGGGATCAGCAGGTACTGCGCAGCCGCCAGCGCCGCGCTGGTGACCATGCCCAGCGCCGGCGCGCAGTCGATGACGATGAAGTCGTAATCGGCCTTCACCCCGGCCAGCATCTCCGCCATGGAGCCAATTCCCGTGGGCTCGTGGTAGAGGTCCGCCTCGGCCGCCGCCAACGCGATGGAGGAGGGCACCAGGTCGAGCCCCGGCACGCTGGTCGACAGGATGACGGCCATCAGAGTCGTCTTGCCGGTGAGCGCATGGTAGTGAGTGCGGCCCTGCCGCGACAGCTCGACCACCCGCTGGCCCGGCACCCCGACGTGTGCGGTGGCGTTGCCCTGGCTGTCCGCGTCCACCAGCAGCACGCGGTTGCCGGCGGCCGCCAGCACATAGGCCAGATTGACGCTGGTGGCGGTCTTCGCCGTGCCGCCCTTCTGCAGCGCGACGGCGACGGTCAGCGCCGGACCGTGCCGGTCGGGGCGGCCGAGGCCCAGGCCGGCGATGGCCAGCGCGCCCGCCACGTCGCGCGGGATCTTCTCGCGGTCGGTTTCCCAGCGCGACACCTTCTGTTTGTCGTAGCGCCGCTGCAACAGTGCGTTCAGCCAAGCGGCAAACTCCGGCTGCGTCTTGACCAGGCGCTCGCGCAAAGCGCGCAGATCCTCTCCGTCCACCCATGCCTCCTGCTCGTGAGTGGGCAGACGGTACAAAGTGGGTTCTACTCAGTCAATAGGATCGACTATACTCCCGCCATCGACCATCCGGCGCGAACGGCGTTCGCGCCGGATGGTCGAGTCGGGGATGCCGTCCACAGAAACCGTTCGGACTCTGGTGACGCGTCCTCGGACTCTGGTGACGCGACTCGCGGTTATCCACCGGACTCTGGTGACACATACTAATAATAAAAACAAATAATCCTCTAATAGCGTGCGTCACCAGAGTCCGAATTGACACCGCCCGCGGCACGGGAAAAACATTCGGGCAGAGTTGAGGAGCACGCCGATGGGACAGGTCCACACGCTGATTGCCCTGCACGGTCGGGACGGGGCCATAGCGCGTGCCGAAGACAAGCTGGACCGGCAGTGCGTCGAGACCGCCTACGCCGTACTCTCCGATGAACAGCAACGCATAGGCGTGATGCACGCCGGCTTCGCGATGGCGGCCCTGCCCCACAAGGACATCCAGGACACCGTTTGGATCCGGCAGGGCGGATCGGTGAAGCTGCGGGTCGAGAGCGGGGTGGACGCCAGCGATGTCCCGGTGGGCGTGCCCTTCGGGTCGATCGCCCGCATGATCCTGCTCTACTTGCAGACGGAGGCGGTCAAGACCCGGTCGCGGGACATCGAGCTGGGCCGGTCGATGAACCACTGGCTCGGCACCATGGGCATCGACAACGGCGGAAAGACCTACCGCCTCGTGCGCGAGCAGTCGAAACGACTGAGCCTGTGCCGGCTGACCTTCTACCGCCAGACCGATAACGCCACCCTGGTGACCAACGGCAGCTTTGTGCGCGATGCCATCCTGCCCACCCGCGCCAGCGATCAGCTCCAGCTCTGGCGCGAGGCCGTGCGCCTCGACGAGGGCTTCTACCAGAGCCTGATCGACCACCCCATGCCAGTGCGCGAGACCGCCATCCGCGAAATCGGCCACCGCAGCATGGCCATCGACGTCTATGTCTGGCTCGCCTACCGCCTGCACCAGCTCGAACGGCCGACCCCGGTGAGCTGGGCGGCCCTCTACGCACAGTTCGGTGCCGGGTACGCGCAGCTCCGGCAGTTCCGGGCGAAGTTCAAGGAGCCGTTGTCGCTGGCGCTGGCCGCCTACCCGGAGGCGCAGGTGGCGGCGGACGAAACCGGTGTGACCCTTTATCCCTCGCCCTCGCCGGTCCCTCAGCGCCAGCTCATCGCGTAGGGCGTCACCAGAGTCCGAACGGCGTTCGGACTCTGGTGACGCCTCACCCCGTGTCCGTTCCTTCAGCCGCCGCCTCCAGCCGGGCGCGATCGGCGACGCGGTAGCGGCCGCAGCGGACTTTGGCCAGCAACCCCCCGGTTTCCAGCCGGGCCAACAACTCTACAGGTCTCACGCATCGTAATGTCCAGGGCGGTCAGTGGGCTCAGGTATCCTGCTGGCGCGGTTGCATTGCCCGGCTTTCCATAAAAGCCAAGTGCCGCCGGGTTGTGCCCCGGATTGCCACGGGATTCCAACGGGCTCGCGCGGGAGGAGAGGTTATGGTCGGTCGAGCAACCGACCAAAATCCCAGCGTGGCCGGGCGGACACAACATCTGTCGGCTGGTCGGGTCGGCCAACGGTCACACTCCGCACCCCCGTTCCTAGCGGCCACACGGTCCGCATGACCGAGTAACCTCAATTGTAGGACTAAGCCTCTTCGCTGGTTTGCGTGTAGAGCACGCCAACGACCTCGTGCGCTTCGGCAAAGCGGGGCACGCGGGTGGCAGCGTTTTCCACCGCCTCCATCTCAATGAGGAAGGAGTCACCAAGGCCGCCGACGCTCTCGAACAGGCGGATGTTCGGCATGCCGGGTAGCGCCCCGCCGACCCGCTTGAAGATGGCGTCGCCCTCCTCCGTCGTGACGGCGATCAGGCGGCCACGGTGCGCGTCGATGCGGTCCGGCGCGATGGGGGCACCGCCCAGCACGGTCTGCCCATCGAGCACCAGCGGAATCCCGCTGCTGCCCGTCGCCCGGTAGATCTTGCGGATGTCCTTCAGGCGGGGATGGAAGCTCTGGGCGTAGGCCTCGTCCCCGGTGCGGGGATGGCGCGGGGCCGGGTCGAAGACGACGCCGACAATCTTGTGCAGGTGCACCTCGTCACCCGGCAGCACCACGGGTGGCAGGCGGCGCAACGGGTCCTCGGTTTCGGCAATCAGCACCACCTTGCCAGCGAGATCCGGGCTGCGCACCAGCCGCCGGGCATAGACACGGCCGTTGTGACGGGCCACCACAAGGCGATGGTCCTCCACCTCCGAACTCGTCCGTGCGACGATCAGCCCAGAACCCGCGGGGGCCGCAAAGCCCAGCGTGTCGACGCGCAGGATGAACAGGGCTTTGTCGGCGAATCACCGGTCCGAGAACGCCTCTCCGGGCCCGTCGCCGCCGCCGGCTCCCTCGTTCCCGGAAAAGGCGGCCAGCCGCTGGTCGGCGTGGAGCGTGCCGAAGGAGGGCGCGCGCATGGGATCGAGCGACACGGCCGGTGCGGTCGCGCGCGGCGCCTCGTCGCGCTTTTGCCAGCGCCGGTGCTCCTCATGGGCGTCGATGACCAGACGCCGCATGCGATCGAACAGGTCGCGGTGCTCGTCCACGTCGTTCCAGGTGACGGTGTGCGCATCCCCGTGATGGACGCGGTTGAGCAGGGCGCGGAAGCCGCTGTCCGGCCGTAGGGCCGGCTCGGCCCGCAATGCCTCGAACGCGGGTCCGGACAGGCCCGGCGCGTCGGCCAGCCGGGACAATTCGCCGATCAGCACCTCCAGCGTCGGTTTGCGCGGCTGGCTGTGGGCCGGCCGGTCGAACAGATCGGACAGCCGGGCCTCGGCGAAGATGCGGAATTCGTTAGCGTAGTCGCGCGCGGCCTGATGGTCGTCCTGCGGGCCGTCGCGGAAGGCGCGCCGCTTCTCTTCCAGCGCTTCCACCGAGGGGGCGAGCATGGCGCAGTGTCGCGTCGCGTTGCGGCCGTGCACCGACAGGTGGCGCATGATCCGCCGCCGCCGCATCTCGGCGCACATCTCCAGCGCGAAGCGGCTGTCGTGCGTCGCCAGCAGCAGCGACGCTCCGGCGTCCGCCAGCTTTCCCATAGTCGTCGCTAGGCGGTGACGGTTGTTCGGGTCCATCAGCTCCTGCGGGTCGTCGAAGACCAGCAGCGTCAGGCCGCCGCGCGTTTCCAGCACGTGGTGCCAAAAGGCCATCAGGAAGGCCATCAGATAGGCGCGCAGGAAGGACGCGTTTCCGACGTGCTCGGCCGCGACCAGGGTGCCGCCGCGCTCGACCAGCAGGGCGAGCTTCCCGGCGGCGTCCACATCGGCGCGGTGCGGGGTCGGCGCCGTTCCGGCGGTCGCCGATTGGTACAGGCGCTTCAGCCACTCCCGCGTGCGGTCGTCCAGCCGCCGGCGCAACGCTTCCAGCTGCTCCTGGACAAGGTCGCCAATCGGGAACAGTTCCTCCAGATGTCCGGCGGTCTTGCGGGCGCGCTCGGCCTCTGCGACCTTTTGGCGGCGCGCGAAAAGCTCGCGCCGCATCGCTGCGACGTGCCCCAGCGCGGTCGCTAGCGGCGTGGCGGCGCGGACGATGTCCTGCAACGCCTGGATCTGGCGACGCAGAGGCTGTTCGTGGATGGGGGCAGCGGCGCGGGGCTCCGTGGCTTCGCCGACGATGGCGCGGAAGGCGGTTGCGCATTCGGAGGCGGCGGCCTTGCGCCAGCGGGCGAAGGCGATGGCTCGGTCCAGGCGACGCAGGGCGGTATCGATGGCCGACAGGGCCGGAGCGCCGGACAGGCACGTGTCGGTGGGCGGCTCGGTCCAGCCGGGCAGGGCGGCGAGGGGGGTGGAACACAACGCCTCGGCGTGGCCGCGCAGGGGCGCCAGCACACCCGTGAAGCAGGAGGCGTCGAACAGCTCCTCCGCCAAGGCGGCGCGGAGGAGGTCGGCGGGACGGTCGGGCAGCGGGTCGCGCACCGCGTCGGCCAGAACGGCGGGCAGGTCGCGGGCCAACGCGCCTTCGGCTCCCTCCGCCCAGGCGGCGAGGGTCTTCTCTAGAAAATCCCGCCCTTCGAGAAGGGCTTCTGTCAGGTGCTGGTGTGCCGGGCGGCCGGTGGCGGGGTCGGGCACTTCCTCGAAGGGTGTGAGGCAGACGGGACAGGCGTCCGGCACGGCGGCGTGGCCGTTCTCGCGCAGCCAGTTGGCGACGCGCACGTAGAGCCGCATCCGGCCCTCCAGGGCCGGGGAGGCGGCAAGATCGAGCAAGGCGACGGCCTCGCCGCGCAGCGCATTGGTCTTTGCCTCCGCCTGCGCGATCTGCTCCGGCGGGAGCTTGCCCAGCTGCCCTAGGCGGGAAGCGCTGGTCAGCCGGGCAATGGCCGGCAGTTCCAAGGCGGCCAGGGCCGGCCCGACGGCGCTTTCGAGTTCCTGGCGCATTCGGGAGTCCACCGGGTCGAAGCCGGCGCCCAGCACCGTTCTAGCGTCGGCGAAGGCGTCACTCTGGAGCCGCTGAAAGTGGTGGGTGAGGTCATCCAGCTCGCGGTCGGCTTCGGCGCTTGACGCCAGCACAGTCAAAGGGGCGGCCGGCGCGATGGCTGGATGGTCCCCGATCAGTTTGGCCAGCAGTGTGCGGCTGTCGAGGAAACGGGAATCGGCCGCCTCCTTGGCTTCTTCCAAGGCGGCGATCAGCTCCTCCTCGATGCGTTTCTTCGCCCGGCGCGCGTGCCGGACCATTCCGCGCAGGGGGGCGAGGCCGGTCAGCTCCGCGATGGCCTTGCCGAGCCCGGATTCCGTGCCGATCTGAATGTGCGGCAGCAGCCCCGGCATGACGGTGCCAACCTCGAAGGCCACGGGGTCGAGCCGCAGCTCGTCGCGCCCGGTGACCACCTCCGTCGGCCTGCCTGTCCTTTTCTGGGTCATGGCGCGGCGGACGGTGACCTCCCGCCGCGCCACCGCGTCGGCGAAGGTGATTTCGACCCAGGTGTCCTGCGTCAGCGTGTTGCCGTCCAGTTTCTCCAGAACCGCGCGGGGCGGCACCGGACACACCGCCGTGCTGACGATGCCGGCTTCCTCCTCCTCGCCCTCGTCGTCTGGGTCGCTGGCCGTGTCCGCCGTCCTCAGCGACACCGGATCGGTCCCGCCGACCGGCGGCCGTTGCGCCCGGTGGAGCTTGCCCGTCAGGCACCAGACCATGGCGTTGAGAATGGACGTCTTCCCGCTGCCGTTCTGTCCTTCCAGAAGCAGCACCGGCCGATCGAACTGGATCAGGAGGTCGTCGGCGGAATCGTATTCCTGCACACCGCCGAAACGGTGAATGCGGACGCGTTGCGGGACATAGGCATGCAACGTCGTGGTCGCCATCGAGATCGGCGCCAGCACAGGTGGCGCGATTCGCGACGCGGCGATGAGCGCGGGGAGATGAGCCTGGGCCACCGGCTGGGACCACACCCGTTCGTTGGTGCGGTACCACTCCAGCAGCGAGCGCGCCTCGACTGTTTCCAGGGCGAAGCTGCGCGTGCCCGTTTCGTCCAAGCCGACGGCGCGCCCGCTGACCAGATCCGTGAGGAGCGTTGCGAGGGTGTGAAGGTGCAGGCTACGGACAGACAGCTCTTCCAGCATCGCAGCATCGGGCGCAAAGGCGGCATCGGACACATCAACAATAACGTATTTCTGTTCAGATAAACAATTGAGACCTGTATTCGCACACGGCGGCGCTTCACCGCACGCCGAAGGACGCGATGATGGTAAAGCGCCTTTTTGCTTCCGTCTGTGGGGGCGCAAAAAATGATTGTTCCGATAATGGAGGCGTACCGGGAGCCGGGCGTCCGGCGGCGGGTGGGATAGGTCGGTATAAACGGTCTTCTCACGACCAAAGGGATCTGCGACAAAGCGATGGCCCTCGGCCCTTCGGCCGCGTCGGCGGGACCGGCTTGCCGCGTCGTTCGACGGGCTCCACAATGGTCCCGTGGTGACCACGCCATGGCTCATGGCCATGATGACCGTGCCGGATCGATCGACACAGGAGACGCCGATTCCCATCCCGGTGAGCGCTGAAACGGAAGTCCTGGCCCGCCGGCTCGCCGCCTTGCGGGGGTTGAGCGTCGATGAAGCCGTGCGCGCCGCGGTGCGCGACGCGCTGGCCCGGGCCGAGCGGCCGGCTCCCGCCGGTCTCACTCCGGACCAGCAGGCCAAGGTCAACCGTATGCTGGCGCGGGTGAAGGCGCTGCCGCCGCTGGACGGTGGCGATGACGGTGACCCAGGCGCAGCCCTCTATGACGAACACGGCTTGCCGCGCTGAGCCATGGTCGTCGACACCTCGGCCCTCGTGGCCATCCTGAAGGCCGAGCCGGAGGCGGCCACCGTCCTCGCCAAGCTCGCCGCAGCCACCGGGTGCCGCCTGTCGGCCGCGAATGTCGTCGAGGCCGGGCTGATCGCCAACCGCGATCCGACCGGCGCCCACCGGGAGGCCCTGGAGGATCCGCTGCGGGAGTTCGACATCCGCAGCGAGCCGGTCAGCGAGCGCCAGGCCCGCCTTGCCTTGGATGCGTTCCGCCGTTACAGCAAGGGGACCGGACACCCGGCCGGCCTGAATTACGGCGACTGCCTTGCCTACGCCCCGGCCGCCGACACGGGCGAGCCCCTGCTGTTCAAGGGCGATGACGTCCTCCGCACCGACCTTGCGCCGGCATGAGCGGCGGCATGGACGATGCCACCGGGGATGACCGCCCTCCCTCCCTCCCGGTCCCCGCTCCGGCCGACCCGTGGCTTCCCGGTCTGCTGGTCGCCGACGAGGTCGAGGCGGCGCGCCGCTACGTCGAAGCGGCGATGGCGCCGGCCACGCTGCGCGCCTACGCCAACGACTGGGAGCTCTACACGCGCTGGTGCGCGAACCGCGGCCTGGAGCCTCTGCCGTCCGCACCGGCCCAGGTCGCCACCTTCCTCGCCCATCAGGCGGACCTCGGCCTGGCGGTGCCCACGATCGAGCGCCGCCTCGCCGCCATCGGCCATCACCACAAGCGCGCCCGCCTGCCGGCGCCCACCGCCATGCCGGACGCGCTGGCGATCGGACAGACGCTGCGCGGCATCCGCCGCACACATGGCACCGCGCCGAAGAGGAAGCGGGCCGCCACCCACGACCTCGTGCGCACCATCCTCGAAGCCATCCCGGAGAGCGGCGCCCGCAACCTCCGCGACCGCGCCCTCATCGCCTTCGGGCTGGCTTCGGCCATGCGGCGCTCCGAACTCGCCGCCTTGCGCCTGGAGCACCTGACCCGCGCCGAGGACGGTCTGCGCGTCCTGATCCCGAGATCGAAGACCGACCAGGAGGGCGAAGGCCGCACCATCGCCGTGCCGCGCGGCCTGCGCATCCGCCCGTTGATCCTGTTGGAAGCGTGGCTGCAGGCGGGCGGCATCGGCGAGGGGTTCGTGTTCCGCCGCATGCGCAAGGGCGACCGCGTGACCGGGGCGGCGCTGAGCGGCGAGGCGGTGGCGCTGGTGCTCAAGGAGCGCGCGGCCGCCGTCGGGCTCGACGCCGCCGAGTTCGGCGCCCACAGCCTGCGCGCCGGCTTCCTCACCTCGGCCGCCGCCACCGGAGCGTCGCTGTTCAAGATGCGCGATCAGTCGCGGCACGAGTCCCTCGACGTGCTGGCCGGCTACGTGCGCGACGCCGACCTCTTCAAGGACCACGCCGGCGCCGGATTCCTGTGATCGGGAACCGCGTGCACAGGGGGCCGGGGGCAGCGCGACGGCGTCGGGGGACCATGCGGAACTCCCGGGTGGTCAGGGCCGCGCGGGCGCGGGGTCGGCCGGTGGCTTTGCGGGTGTGAGCGACCACCGCGCGATTGCGCGCACGGCGTCGAGCGCGCAGGCGTTGTCCTCGATGCGGAAGACGCGGCGCAACTCCACCACGGCGGCCCACTCGCCGCCCTCGTGGAAGGCCTTCTGGATCGCCGCCGCTTCCTGCTGACTGACCATGAACATCGAGGCGCCCCGTCACCATCCGGGGCCGATGATGCGCCCCCGCCGGGAGGCGGGCAAGACGGCCGTGCCGCCGGCCCGATCGTGACGTCACGCATTGGGAGAGCCGGGCCGATCCGGCGTCACGAAACGCGTCCTGGGGGACGAACGGAGAGGGGCGGCAACGCGCCTCCGGCGCGTCGGACGGGACCTCGGCCCCCCCCGACGGAAAGCTTCTGGGACAGCGTCCGGCGCGGGGTGTCCGCGGGCGTCAGCGCTCGGGGAAATGCCCGACGAGGAGCGGCCAGCGTTGATGGAGCTGGGCCCGCTTGCGCGCGCTCAGATTCGCCTCGGCCCAGACCAGCGCGGCGACCAGCTCGTCGTGCTCGCGCCGCCGGCGCGTGCGCGCGTCCTTCTGGCGCTCGGCGGGGGTGCGGGGCGGCGGCTTCGTGAACGCTGCCGGCCCGTAGAGATCCAGAGCCATCCGCCTGACCCGCTCGGGCGAGGCATCGGCGACGCGCCGCACGCAGCGGATCGACACCCAGCCGCGGTGCTCCATCTCGACGTCGATGGCGCACTGCAGCCAGACGTCCGAACGCTTGTCGATCTCCATGGCGCCCCTCCTTTCAGCCGCGCGGCCGTGGCGCGGTGGCGTGGTCCGCCGGGCGGGGTGTTCCGCGCCGGCCGGACCGGGTGCGCACCCCGCCGCCGCGGTCGCCATCCGGCCGCTCGCGGTGGCCCGCCGGCGCTGTCCGGATGTGTCCCGCACGAAGCCCGGGAGCCACACGGTCGCGGCGCTCCGCGTGCGCGCCACCACCGGAGCGCCGGCGTGGTCCGGCGGGGGCACGCAACGCGCCGTGCCGGTGGTCATGATCCCTGCCCGGTGCCGGGCGGCGGCGTGGTGCGGTCGATGACCGTCAGCGTGACACCCAGCCAGCGGGCGACGTCCTCGGTGGTGGCGCGCGGCAGGCGTGACCCCCGCAGGTCCCGCGCGAGCCAGCGGGCCAGCGCATGTGGTGACCAGCCCCGGGCATGGGCGTCGCGCAGCGCCCCGGATGCGCGCGCTGAACCGCTTCGCCGCCCTCAGCCGCGTCCGCCGCACCGCCGCCGACCGCCAGCGTGTGGCCCGGGCCGCCGCCCGCCTGCGCGCCCTT
>NZ_JABFFR010000007.1 GCF_013423485.1 Azospirillum oleiclasticum | reverse complement strand
CCCCCGGCGGGAGAGGGAGGGACCCGCGAAGCGGGAGGGTGAGGGCCTTGGATTTTCCGAAGTCCCAGCCCTCACCCTTCCCACGCTTCGCGCGGGCCCCTTCCCTCTCCCGCCGGAGGCGGGCGAGGGAGGCCCACCGGAGGATCACACGATGCTGACCACCACATCCCGGAGCATCCCCGCGGCCTTGATCGAGGAGGTCGGGCAGGAGCTGATGCGCCGTGCCGCCATCGACATCCCGCAGGACTACCGCGACGGCATCCGCGTGATGCTGCAGGCGGAGGAGAACGAGCTGTCGCGCTTCGTGCTCCAGGCCATGCTGGAGAACTGGGAGGTGGCGGAGCAGGACCGCCGCGCCATGTGCGCCGACACCGGCCTGCCGCGCTATTACGTGAAGTGCGGCAACGAGGCGTCGGTCGAGGGCGGCTTCGTGGCGCTGGAGCGCGCGCTGCGCCGCGCCACCGCCAAGGCCACCCACGACATCCCGCTGCGCCCCAACCGCGTGCACCCGCTGACCCGCGTCGACCACAACAACAACGTCGGCATCCTGGCCCCGGAGATCGAGTACAGCTTCGAGCCCGGCGGTGACTGGATCGACATCACCACCGTGCACAAGGGCGGGCTGTTCGGCACCGATTACCGGATGCTGTTCCCCGGCGACGGGATCGACGGCATCAAGCGCTTCTTCCTGGACGCCATGATGCAGTTCGGCAAGCGCGGGCTGGCCTGCCAACCGGCCATCGTCGGCATCGGGCTGGGCGGGTCGAAGGACACCTGCATGGTGATCGGCAAGCAGGCGGCCTGCCTGCGCACCGTCGGCGACCGCAACCCCGACCCCAAGATCGCCGCGCTGGAGCTGGAGCTGAAGGACCTCGGCAACAACATCGGCATGGGGCCGATGGGCTTCGTCGGCAAGTCGATGGTGGTGGACTGCCACATCGAGGTGGCCTACGCCCACACCGGCGGCATGCCGGTGAGCGTCCACACCTTCTGCCTGTCGTCGCGGCGCGCCTGCGCCCGCCTGCATCCCGACGGCAAGGTGGAGTTCCGCACCGACCCCACCTGGTTCACCCCCCACCATCGCCGGGAGACCGTGGAATGAGCACGCTGAAGGAAGTGCGGCTGACGGTTCCCGTGCAGCCGGAGGATCTGGAAAAGCTGGAGCTGGGCACCGTCGTCTATCTGGACGGGGTGATCTACACGGGCCGCGAGGGCCTTTACAAACGCATCCTGGACGAGGGGCACGCCCCGCCGGTGGACCTCGCCTCCGTCTCCAACGTCAACTTCCACTGCTCGCCCGCCGCAAGCGTGAACGAGGACGGGACCTTCAACGTCGGCGCGGTGACGGCGACCGCCAGCTTCCGCTTCTCCCGCTGGCTCCCCCGCTGGTTCCCGCTGTCCGGCTGCAAGATCATCATCGGCAAGGGGGGCATGACGGAGGAGGATTACCGCACCCACTTCGTGCCGAACGGGGCCGTCTACCTGACCACCGTCGGCTACGGCACCGGCGCCCTGCTCGGCCGCGGCATCCGCCGCGTCGCCGCCTGCCACTGGCTGGAGGAGCTGGGCATCGCCCAGGCCATGTGGGTGTTCGAGGTGGAAAAGCTCGGCCCCTTCCTGGTGGAGAGCGACCTGAAGGGCAACGGCCTGTTCGACCAGTCCACCCGCGAGATCAACGAGCGGGTGGAGGGTCTCTACGCGGGGCTGAAACCACCGGCGCTGCGGCGTTACGGCGAGACGACCTCGCGGACGGACGACGTGATCTGATGTGAGGGGGGAATCCCCCCCTCCCTCACTCCCGCAGGTGATCCCCCCGCCCCAGCCGGAACCAGCGGTAGCCGTAGGGTTCCAGGGTCACATGGTGGCGTCCCGCCTCGTCCGGATCGCTGTGGTTGTCGGAGAGGACGTTGACGAGCTGGTCGGTGCAGTCCTTCTCGCCCGGTTCCAGGACCGCCTTCTTCTCCTCGCCGGCGAAGTTGTGGACGACCACCAGCGCGTTGTCGCGCCAGTCGTAGCGCAGCGCCAGCAGCGCCGGATCGCCGGTGTCGAGCAGGCGGTGGGTGCCGAGCCCGATCTCGGGGCATTCCTTGCGCATGCGCATGATGCGCTCCATCCAGTTCAGCAAGGATTCGGGATCGCGGCGCTGGCGGGCGACGTTGATCCGGCGGAAGCCGAAATCCCCGTCGTCGATGACCGGGTGCACCGGTTTCTCCGTTGTGGTGAAGCCGCCCTGCGGATCGCCCGACCACTGCATCGGCGTGCGACAGGCATCCCGTTCGGGCAGGTTTAGATCCTCGCCCATGCCGATCTCGTCGCCGTAATACAGCACCGGCGTGCCGGGCAGCGTGAACAGCAGGCTGTAGGCCAGCTCCAGCCGCCGCCGGTCGCCACCCAGCATGGGGGCAAGGCGACGGCGGATGCCGCGGCCGTAAAGCCGCATGGACGGGTCGGGGGCGAAGGCCTCGAACACCCGGTTGCGCTGCTCCTCCGACAGCCGGCCCAGATCCAGCTCGTCATGGTTGCGCAGGAAGATGCCCCATTGGGCGGTGTCGGGCACCACGTCGCGGGTGGCCTTCAGCATCGTCGCCACCGGACGCGCATCACCGGTGGCGAAGCCGTAGAACAGGCGCTGGTTGACCGCGAAGTTGAACATCATGTGCATGCGGTCACCGTCCCGGCCAAAGAACTCGGCCGATTCCTCCGGCGGGACATTGGCCTCCGCCAGCAGCACCACGTCGCCGCGCCGCCACTGGGCGAAGGCGCGGAAGTCGCGGAGCATGCCGAACTGCAGCTCCTGACCCGTCACGTTCGCGCCTTCCCGCATGATGATGAAGGGCACCGCGTCCATCCGGAAGCCCGACACGCCGAGCTGGATCCAGAAGCCCATGATCTTCAGGATCTCCTCCTGCACCGCCGGGTTCGCGGTGTTGAGGTCGGGCTGGAACTTGTAGAAGCGGTGGAAGTAGTAGGCCTGCGCCTGGTCGTCCCAGGTCCAGGTCGTTTCCTGCACGCCGGGGAAGACCATGCCCTCGTCGGCGTTCGCCGGCTTCTCCTTGGACCACAGGTACCAGTCGCGGTGGGAGCTGTCGGGCGAACTGCGGGCGCTCTGGAACCAGGGATGCTGGTCGGAGGTGTGGTTGATCACCAGGTCGATGATGATCCGCAATCCCCGCACCGCGGCGGCGTGCGTGAAGGCGACGAAGTCGCCCAGCGTGCCGTAGCAGCGGTCGATGCTGTAGTGGTCGACGATGTCGTAGCCATGGTCGCGCCGTGGCGAGCGCTGGAACGGCATCAGCCAGATGGTGGTGACGCCGAGCCCCTGGAGATAATCGAGCCGTTCCTCCAGCCCGTGGAAATCCCCGACCCCGTCGCCGTTGGAATCGAGGAACGAGCCAACGGAAAGGCTGTAGACGATCGCGTTCTTGTACCAGATGTCGCTGAACATGCGTGCCCTCCCCTGTCCCGACGGAGAACAGGCGAAGCGGCATTCCGCTCCGTCACGGCTGCGTTTCAGTCCGTGCTCTTGGCGCGCCCGAAGGTGGTGAGCAGCGCACTCTTGCCGCGGCGGCCGCGGCGGCGTGCCTTGGCCTTGGTGTAGGCGCGGTCGGCGATGTCCTCGCGCACGTCGCCTTCCAGCCGGTTGAACACCGCGCCCGCCTGCTTCAGGTCGGCGGCGCTGCGCGAGGAGATGGCCCGGTCCAGCGCGCCGCCGATGGTGCGGAATTCGAGGACACCCGGAACGGCTCCCTCACGCACGGCTTCGGCGAGGATGGTCGCCGCTTCGACCGTGAGGTCGTCCAAACCGCCGCTGTCGTCGCCGGATGGCTGAGCCATTCGCTTCCTTCCCCCACAATTTGGCCATCATACGGCCATTCCCGGCCGGGCGGAACCCGGGCATGGACCATGAGGCGCTCACGCTCCACGCGGCCCCCACAGGATCAGGGCCACGCCCGACAAACACAGGGTCGCCCCCACAAGGTCCCAGCGGTCGGGACGCATGCCCTCCACCGCCCACAGCCACAACAGGCTGGCGGCGATGTAGACGCCGCCATAGGCGGCAAAGGCGCGGCCCGCGAAATCCACATCCACCCGCGTCAGCAGCAGGGCGAACAGCGTCAGGCTGGCGATGCCGGGCAGCGCCCACCAGGGCGACGCCCCCAGCCTCAACCATGCCCAGAAGGCGAAACAGCCGGCTATCTCGCCGAGGGCGGCCAGCGCGTAGACCGCGATGGTCGTCGTCATGCGTGAACATCCTTTCTGCCATGCATCCTATCGGCGCAGAAGGAGGCTTCCGTCGTTGGATTGGCGGATGATAGGGATGAGAAACTGGTGTGATGAGATGACGATCGCTGAAAGGACCGCGCCGCATGAGCATGCCCGACCTTCTGCTGATCGCGGTAGCGGGAATCGTCGCCGGGGGCGTCAACGCCATTGCCGGCGGCGGCATCTTCTTCATCTTCCCCGCCATGCTGGCCGCCGGGCTGCCGCCCATCACCGCCACCGCATCCAGCGCCATCGCGGTGTGGCCGGGCCACGCCGCGGCCCTGCCGGCCTACGCCGACCGGCTGGCGGCGCTGAAGCCGGGGCTCGGCCGACGTCTGGCCGTGGCGATGGCCGGCGGGCTGGCGGGGGCGCTGCTGCTGCTGTGGACGGGGGACCGGGCCTTCGCCCGTCTCATCCCCTGGCTGCTGCTGCTGGCGACGCTGCTCTTCGCCTTCGGCCCGCGGCTGCGCGCGCTGATGCCGGGGGAGCTGGGGCGGACCGGCGCCGCGGCCATCGCTGTGGAGCTGGCCTTCGCGGTCTATGGCGGCTATTTCGGGGCCGGGCTGGGGGTGCTGCTGATGGCCTGCTACGCGCTGCTCGGGCACGACGACGTGCACGACGCCAACGCGCTGAAGAACCTCGTCGCCTCCGTCATCACCGCGGTGTCGATCGCCACCTTCGTGCTGTCCGGGGTGGTGGCGTGGCCGGCGGCCCTGGCCGGGCTGGTGGGGGCGGTGGCTGGCGGCTGGCTGGCCGCCCGCTGGGCGCGGCGCGTGCCGGCCGTCTGGCTGCGCCGCGGGGTGATCGCCACCGGCGCGCTGCTCACCGTCCATTTCTTCCTGCGCTTCTACGGCTGACGACGGGTGTCGGGAAGGCGACAGGACCAAGCGCCATTGTCGCCTATCGCACAGCCCGACACCGGACCGCTCTTCCATAGGAATCAATGCGTTGGCGTGCATGCCCCGGGTGGCACGTCCCGTGCATCGTCGTGTTCGGCGGGCCGTCCGCCATCGACGCTCACGCGGGAGACGGGCATGCTGCAGGACAAGGTGCAGGAAGTCTTCAACGAGCCCGGCTGCGCCAAGAACCAGGCGAAGTCGGAGAAGGAGCGCAAGAAGGGCTGCACCAAGGCGCTGAAGCCGGGGGCCGCCGCCGGCGGCTGCGCCTATGACGGGGCGATGATCGCGCTGCAGCCCATCGCCGACGTCGCCCACCTCGTCCACGGCCCCATCGCCTGCCTGGGCAACAGCTGGGACAACCGCGGCTCCAAGTCGTCGGGCCCGCAGACCTACCGGATGGGCTTCACCACCGACCTGTCGGAGCTGGACGTCATCCACGGCGGCGAGAAGAAGCTGTTCAAGGCGATCAAGGAGATCATCACCCAGTACGACCCGCCGGCCGTCTTCGTCTATCTCACCTGCGTCCCCTCCATGATCGGCGACGATGTGGAGGCGGTGTGCAAGCACGCCTCGCGGAAGTTCGGCAAGCCGGTGATCCCGATCAACGCGCCGGGTTTCGTCGGGTCCAAGAATCTCGGCAACAAGCTGGCCGGCGAGGCGCTGCTGGAGCATGTGATCGGCACCGAGGAGCCCGAAGTCAGCACCGACACCGACGTCTGCATCATCGGCGAATACAACCTCGCGGGCGAGCTGTGGCAGATCAAGCCGCTGTTCGACGAGATCGGCATCCGGCTGCTGTCCTGCATCTCCGGCGACGCCCGCTACCACGAGGTGGCGCGGGCCCACCGCGCCCGGCTGACCATGGTGGTCTGCTCCCAGGCGCTGGTGAATGTCGGCCGCAAGATGGAGGAGCGCTGGGGCATCCCCTATTTCGAGGGCTCCTTCTACGGCGTGTCGGACATGTCGGACACGCTGCGCACCATGACCCGCATGCTGGTGGAGCGCGGCGCGAAGAAGGAGCTGATCGACCGCGCCGAGGGTGTCATCGCGCGGGAGGAGAGCCGCGTCTGGCGCCGGCTCGAGCCCTACAGGGCGCGCTTCGACGGCAAGCGCGTGCTGCTCTTCACCGGCGGCGTCAAATCCTGGTCGATGGTGACCGCATTGGAGACCGCCGGCCTGACCATCGTCGGCACCTCCACCAAGAAGTCCACCAAGGAGGACAAGGAGCGCATCAAGAAGGCGAAGGGGAAGGAGTTCCACATGTGGGACGACCTGAAGCCCCGCGACATCTACAAGATGCTGCGCGACAGCGAAGCCGACATCATGCTGTCGGGCGGCCGGTCGCAGTTCATCTCGCTGAAGGCCAAGGTGCCCTGGCTCGACATCAACCAGGAGCGGCACCACGCCTACGCCGGCTACGACGGCATCGTGGCGCTGTGCGAGGAGATCGACAAGACGCTGTCCAGCCCCATCTGGCGCCAGGTGCGCCTGCCCGCCCCGTGGGAGTGAGCGCCATGAGCCACATCCAGCGTTTCCCCACCACCGCCAAGGCCTGCTCCGTCAACCCGCTGAAGATGAGCCAGCCGCTGGGCGGCGCGCTGGCCTTCCTCGGCATCGACAACTGCCTGCCGCTGTTCCACGGCAGCCAGGGCTGCACCGCCTTCGGCCTCGTTCTTCTGGTCCGCCATTTCCGCGAGGCGATCCCGCTCCAGACCACCGCCATGGATCAGGTGGCCACCATCCTCGGCGGCTACGAGAACCTGGAGGAGGCCATCCGCAACATCGACGAGCGGATGAAGCCCGCCCTGATCGGCGTCTGCACCACCGGGGTGACCGAGACCAAGGGCGAGGACATGGCGGGCGCCTACGCCACCTTCCGCCAGCGCAACCCCAAGCTCGACCCGCTGAACCTCGTCTTCGTCAACACGCCCGACTTCGCCGGCGGGTTCGAGGACGGCTTCGCCGCCGCGGTGACCGGGATCGTCGAGACGCTGGCCCAGCCGGTGCCGCTGACCGTCAAGGGGCAGGTCAACATCCTCGCCGGCTGCCACCTGACGCCGGGCGACGTGGAAGAGCTGCGCGAGATCGTCGAGAGCTTCGGGCTGAACCCGATCATCCTGCCCGACCTGTCCCTGTCCATGTGCGGCCGCCAGCCCACCGATTTCGCCCCCACCTCGCTCGGCGGCACGACCATCGAGCAGATCAAGGCGATGGGCGCGTCGGAGATCACGCTGGCCATCGGCGAGCACATGCGCGTCGCCGCGGCGGCACTGGAGCTGAAGACCGACGTGCCGACCGCCTTCTTCGACCGGCTGACCGGGCTTGAGGCGTCCGACCGCTTCATCCGCACCCTGTCGGAGATCTCCGGACGGCCGGTGCCGGCGCGGCTGCGCCGCCAGCGCGAGAGCCTGGTCGACGGCATGCTGGACGGACACTTCTTCTTCAGCCGCAAGCGCATCGCCGTGGCGCTGGAGCCGGACCTCCTCTACGCCGTCACAGGCTTCCTCAACGACATGGGCGCCGATGTGGTCGCCGCCGTGTCGCCAACCCAGGCCCCGGTGCTGGAGAAGATCCGCGCGCGCACCGTGCTGGTCGGCGACCATTCCGACGTGGAGGCGCTGGCGAGCGGCGCCGACCTCATCGTCTCCAACAGCCACGGGCGCCAGGGTGCGGCGCGGCTGGGGGTGCCGCTGCATCGGATGGGGCTGCCGATGTTCGACCGGCTGGGCGCCGGGCTGACCGTCAATGTCGGCTACCGCGGCACGCGGGAGACGCTGTTCGCCATCGGCAACCGCTTCCTCGCCGCCGAGATGGATCATGACGCGCACGGGCACGACCACACGGACGGCGACGAGCATCACCACCAGGACGGCGGCTGTGGAGGCGGGTCATGCGGATGCAGCGCCGGCTGAGGCTGGTCGACACCGACGACCAGCTGCGCAAAGGAGGCCCGCGCAAAGGAGGAATGATGAAGGTCGCTTTCTGCACCCAGGATCTGAAGACCCTGGACGCCCATTTCGGCTGGGCCAAGAACATCATGATCTACGAGGTCAACACCGACGGCTATGCACTGGTGGAGACCTGCCAGTTCGGCGGATCGATGTTCGAGGACGGCAACGAGGACAAGCTGGTCCCGAAGCTGGAGGCGATCCACGACTGCGCCATCGTCTATCTGTCGGCGATCGGCGCCTCGGCCGCAGCCCGCGTGGTCGCCAAGAAGATCCATCCGGTGAAGGTCGATACCCCCGAGCCCATCACCGCCCTGCTCGACCGTCTGGTCGAGACCATCAAGGGCAACCCGCCGCCCTGGCTGCGCAAGGCGCTGGCGAAGAACGAACCCAAGACCATCGATTTCGACGACGAGGAGTGACGCCCGTGGCCGACGTGACCGTGGCGGAAGATCTGGACCAGATCTTCCTGAAGAACCTGACCCTGCTCTACCGCGCCGAGGACACCTACGGCGCCTGGGAGGGCAAGAGCGACGAGACGGTGCTGGCCCCCTACATCCTCGACAAGGAGGCGCGCGCCGCCCTGCCCATCATCGGCGACCCGGACCCCGACGTGCTGTGGCGGCTGGAGCTGTTCTACAAGGCCGTCGGCATCACCATCGAGAAGCTGACCGGCCTGATGGCCTCCCCGATCATGAAGATGAGCCACGAGGGCTTCGGCCGCATGGTGCTGACCACCGGCCGTCTGGTGGTGGTGTCCAAGCATCTGCGCGACGTGCACCGCTACGGCTACCCGTCCATCGAGAAGCTGTCGTCGGAAGGGGCGAAGGTCGTGCGCGAAGCCGTGGCCCTGATCGAGAAGTTCCCCGAGCCCGCCAATCTCTGAGCACCCTTTTCGAGGACCGCCGCCATGGCCGACGCCGCCGCGATCAAGGACGAGATCAAGAAGCTGAACGCCCGCGCCACCGCGAAGAAGATGGACCTGCACGACCTGTCGGAGGAGCTGCCGCTGAAGTGGGAGTCCATCCTGGAGGTCGCGCAGGAGGCCTACGACGCCCACAAGGCGCTGGCCGAGAAGCGCGCCGAGCTGAAGGCGCTGGAGACGGCGTGACGCACGCCCCCTCCACCCCTCCCCGGTTAAAGCCCTCCCCCGTCGACGATGGGGGAGGGTTTGGGTGGGGGCTCACAACCGACACTTCCCCCACCCACCCGACGACAACCCGAGGAGCACCCCGATGAGCGAGTTCGTGAGCGGCACCACCCGCGGCGGCAAGGCCTGGACGCCCAAATTCGTGGACGACATCGACCAGAAGCAGTGCATCGGCTGCGGCCGCTGCTTCAAGGTCTGCGGGCGCGGCGTGCTGGAGCTGATCGGCATCACCGAGGACGGCGACATCGTCGATGCCTTCGACGACGAGGCCGAGAAGAAGGTCATGAGCGTCAAGGAAGGCGCCAACTGCATCGGCTGCGAGAGCTGCGCCAAGGTCTGCTCCAAGAGCTGCATCACCCACCGGCCTCTGGCCGCCTGATCCACCGGCCTCTGGCCGTTCCCGGCCAGGCCAAGCCGCCGGCGGAGGCGCGCCCATGGACATGCACATGCCCGCCCAGCCGCACGGCCCGGACGCCCTCTACCGCTGGCTGACGTCGCACCAGACCCGGTGCAACGTCGTGGACGCGCACCTGTTCGCCTGCATCCTTGCGCGCCGCTGGCCGGCCGGCCGGGATGCCGGCGAACCCGACCCGTTGGGGCTGGACACCGCGGGGCTGATCGCCCTGATGGGCCGCTATTTCCCGATGGCGCTGTGCGACCGGCGGCACACGCCGGGACCCACCCACCGCTCCCTGCCGGCCCTGCTGGCGGCGGAGGCCGCCGACCTCGCCGACATCCTGCTGGAGCACCGCTCCGTCGGCGTGGAGGAGGAGGCGTGGCTGGCCGCCATGGTCGCCCGCGCCTGCCTGGACGACGGGCCGCTGTGGCGCGACCTGGGCCTCACCGGCCGGCGCCAGCTCACCGCCATGTTCGAACGCCACTTCGAACCGCTGGCCGCGCGCAACCGTTCGGGGACCCGGTGGCGGACCATGCTCTACCGCCTGCTCTGCGCCCGCGACGGCCTTCTCGCCTGCCGCGTGGCCGACTGCGACGGGTGCGCGGCGGGAACGGTGTGCTTCGGCGCGGAGGGGTAGGCGCCGTCACGCCGCCCGCAGGCCACCGAGGAAGCGGGCGACCTCGCCGCTCAGCGCGTCGGCGTGGGTCGAGAGCTGCCGGACATAGGCCAGCACCTCGTTGGCGGCGATCCCGCTGGAGCCGACCGCGGCGCTCACCTCCGCGATGTTGGCGGAGACGCCCTGCGTTCCGGCGGCGGCCTGCTGGACGTTGCGGCTGATCTCCCGCGTCGCCGCCCCCTGCTCCTCCACCGCCGACGCGATCGACGCGGCGACCTCGTTGACGCGACCGATGATGCGCACGACGTCGCGGATTTCGGCCACGGCATCGCCGGTCACGGCCTGCACGTTCGCCACCTGGGCGGCGATGTCCCCAGTGGCCTTGGCCGTCTGGCTGGCCAGCTGCTTGACCTCACCGGCGACCACCGCGAAGCCCTTGCCCGCCTCGCCGGCGCGCGCCGCCTCGATGGTGGCGTTGAGCGCCAGCAGGTTGGTCTGGGACGCGATGGAGTTGATCAGCTCCACCACCGCCCCGATCCGCTCCACGGCGACCGCCAGCCCTTCCACCTTGCCGTTGGCGCGCTCGGCGATGCCGACGGCGTCACGGGCGATCTCCGACGACTGGCCGACCTGCCGGCTGATCTCGGCGATGGAGCTGGAGAGCTGGTCGGCGGCGGACGCCACGGTCTGCACGTTGACCGAGGTCTCCTCGGTGGCGGTCGCGACCGTGGCCGCCAGTTGCCCGGTGCGGTCGGACACCTGGACCATCCGCTGCGCGTGGGCCTCGATGCTGCCGGCCTCCTCGGCGACGACGCGGATGACCCCGCCCACCGTCTGTTCGAAGCTGCGGGCCAGCTCCGCCATGGCGGTGCGCTTGTCCTCCTCGGCCCGGCGGGCGAGCATCGCCTGCCGCTCCTCCAGCCGCGCCTTCTCCACGGCGTTCTCCTTGAACACCATCAGCGCCTTGCCCATGGCGCCCAGCTCGTCGCCGCGGTCCGCTTCCGGCACGGTGACGCCGAGGTCGCCGCCGGCCAGTGCGCGCATGCGCAGGGCGAGCGCGCTGATGGTCCGGCTGATGTTGCGCCCGGCGAGCGCCAGCAGCAGGACGACCGGCAGCGCCACCGCGGCGACCACGCCCACCAGCGTCCAGAGCTGGGTCATGAAGGCGGCGCGGATGTCGTCGATGAAGACGCCGGTGCCGATGAACACGCCCCACGGGTCGAATGCCTTGGCGTAGGCGAGCTTGGGCGCCAGATCGCTGCCGCCGACGGTGCGCGGCCAGTCGTAGACGTAAGTGCCCTCCCCCTGGCTCTTCACCATCGCCACCATCGCCGGGATGATCGGCGTGCCGTTCCCATCCTTGATGCCGTTGACGTCCTTGCCCATCAGCTTGTCGCTGGGATGGGCGAAGCCGATGCCGGTGTAGCTGTGGGCGAACAGATACTCCGCGCCGCTGTAGCGGATGGCGATCAGCGCCTCCTTGAACCGGGCCTGCGCCTCCTCCCGCGTCATCCGCCCCGCCGCCGCTTCGGCCTCGAACCGGACCGCCATGCTGTGCCCCGCCTCGACCATGAAGCGCAGGGCTTCCACGCGGTCATGATGCATGCGGCCGTAGTTCAGATGGAGGGCAGCGCCGGCAATGGCGACGCTTGCCAAGGCGGCGGCAACGACGAAGCCGAGCAGCTTCATGCGGATGGTCAGGGACGAGGGCATGGGGACGTCACTTTCGAAAAACGCTCGTCAATGAGCATACAGTAATATGCTCACCGGCCCCGGCCGGGACAGCGCCGTGTCAACCTGTCGCAGTCTCCCAGACGGGGGTGGAATGCCTCGTCAGACCGTTCGCACGGTGTGAGGCGTTCTCCGCCCTGCCACACAACGTGACGGGCAGGCGCAACTCATCAGGAACGGGCCAATGTCAGGCGGTTGGGGTATTCGGGCGTGATCGCAGCCTTACGCCCCTTCACCCTTCACCCTCCACCCCCCGCGCCATCGCGGCGATCACCCCGTGCCCGACCTGGTCGCCGGGGTCGATCTCGGCCAGCTTGGCGAGGATCGCCAAGGCGTCGGGCAGGCGGTCGCGGCGCAGGGTGATGAAGGCGAGCGCCTTCATGGTGAAGAGGAAGAAGCGTTGCGGTCCCTCCGCCGTCCAGTCGGCGCTGGCGGCGGTCAGTTGGCGCCAGTCGGCGGGGATGCCGATCTGCTGGGCGGCGACGTCGAGGGCGACGAGGGCGACGCGCTCGGCCTCGTCCAGCCGCTTGCGGTTGAAGTAGAACTTGTACAGCGCGTAGAAGACCGGCAGCACGCGGGGCGCCAGCCGGTGCGCCTCCCACAGCAGGGCCTCGCACTCCGCCGCATTCCCGCGGGCCTGCACGGCGGCCTGGAGCCGTTCGTCCACATGCTCCGGGACGTCGCCGAAGGCCATGCGGCCGTTGGAGATGCGCAGTTCGATGGGGCGTTCCATGTCCATCTCCTTCGGCGGGCCGCCGTCATGACCCTACATTTTCCATGGTTATGGCCGGCCCGCGCCAGCCGGCAAGGGGCCGCAGGGGCCTGCGTCGTTCCGCCGCAGATTGGCGGGGATCCACCCGTCCCGGCCTGTCGAGAATCCAACAATGTCGGAAACGCGCCAGTGTGTCGCACCCCGGCAGGATCCGACAATCCCAGCAATTCCAACTTGTTAGGAAACTGGCCCGCGCCTTGCTTATACCTCGGCAATCGTTCGGACCAGTGTGCGAGGAGCGTTGGACATGGTGATCTTGACCGATGCGGCGGTGACCACTCTGGAGCGGGTGCTGGCGAAGTCGGCCGCGGCCAAGGGGCTGCGCATCGCCGTGCTCGATGGCGGCTGCGCCGGCCACAAGTACCAGATGGGCCTGGAATCCGAAGCGGGCGAGGAGGACGCGGTGCTGTCCTTCGGCCCCGTGACCATCTTCGTCGATCCGGCGAGCCAGCCGCTGCTGACCGGCGTCGTCGTTGATTTCGTCGAGGGGATCGAGGGGGCGGGCTTCAAGTTCGACAACCCCAACGCCACCGGCTCCTGCGGCTGCGGCAAGTCCTTCTCGTCGGGGGCATCGCCCGCGGGTTCCTGCTCCAGCACGCCGTCGGCCGGCGGCTGCGGCACGACCCACTGAGCCGCCCCGCCCCCCCTTCCGTCCCACGCCCGGTCAACCCGGAAAGGCAAGCCGTCATGTGGAACTACACCGACAAGGTCAAGGAACACTTCTTCAACCCGAAGAACGCGGGCGTTCTTGAGAACGCCAACGCGGTGGGCGAGGTCGGCTCCATCACCTGCGGCGACGCGCTGAAGCTGATGATGACCGTCAACCCCGACACCGAGGTGATCGAGGACGCGCGCTTCCAGACCTTCGGCTGCGGCTCGGCCATCGCGTCCTCCTCGGCGCTGACCGAGATGATCATCGGCAAGACGGTGGACCAGGCCCTGGCGCTCACCAACCGCGACATCGCCGACTATCTGGGCGGCCTGCCGCCGGAGAAGATGCACTGTTCGGTGATGGGGGCGGAGGCGCTGCGCGCCGCCATCGCCGCCTACAAGGGCGAGGAGTGGGACGACGACCACGAGGAAGGCGAGCTGGTCTGCAAATGCTTCGGCATCGACGCGGCGATGATCGAGCGCGCGGTGACCGTCAACGGCCTGACCACGCTGGAGGAGGTCACCCACTACACCAAGGCCGGCGGCTCCTGCCAGACCTGCCACGAGAAGATCGAGGATGTGCTGGACACCGTGCTCGCCAAGACCGGTGCCTTGAAGCCCGCCAAGAGCCACGCCCCCGGCACAGTGGGGCTGGACGCCATCACGCCCTTGAAGCCGAAGGCGGCAGCCCCGGCCCCGGCATCGAAGATGACCAACGTGCAGCGCATGCAGGCCATCATGATGGCGATCGAGGAGATCCGCCCGCAGGTCCAGAAGGACGGCGGCGACGTGGAGCTGGTCGACATCGACGGCAAGGACATCTACGTGCGGCTGTCCGGCGCCTGCTCCGGCTGTTCGCAGTCGGCCGGCACCATGATGGGCGTGCAGATGAAGCTGGTGGAGAAGCTCGGCGAGTTCGTCCGGGTGAAGCCCGCCTCCCTCATGCCGGCGGGGGTGTGAGGCCATGACCGGGATCTATCTCGACAACAACGCCACCACCCGCGTCGATCCGGACGTGCTGGCGGAGATGCTGCCGCTCTTCACCGAGCATTTCGGCAATCCGTCCTCGATGCACGGCTTCGGGGCCGCGGTCGGCGGCAAGATCGAGTGGGCGCGCAAGCAGGTGCAGGCGCTGCTGGGTGCGGCCCACGACAGCGAGATCGTCTTCACCTCCGGCGGGACGGAGAGCGACAACACCGCCATCCTGTCGGCCATCGAGGCCTACCCGAAGAAGAAGGAGATCGTCACCAGCGTGGTCGAGCACCCGGCCATCCTGGCGCTGTGCGACTATCTGGAGAAGAAGCGCGGCTACACCATCCACCGCATCCCGGTGGACGCCAAGGGCGACCTCGACATGGACGCCTACAGGAAGGCGCTGTCGGAGAACGTCGCCATCGTCTCCATCATGTGGGCCAACAACGAGACCGGCACGATCTTCCCCATCGAGGAGCTGGCGGCGCTGGCCAAGGGCGTGGGCGCCGTGTTCCACACCGACGCGGTGCAGGCGGTCGGCAAGATCCCGATGAAGCTCGCCGACAGCGCGGTCGACATGCTGTCGCTGTCCGGCCACAAGCTGCACGCGCCCAAGGGCATCGGCGCGCTCTACGTCAAGCGTGGCCTGCGCTTCCGCCCGATGCTGCGCGGCGGCCACCAGGAGCGCTCGCGCCGCGCCGGCACCGAGAACGCGCCGGGCATCGTCGGGCTGGGGGCGGCGGCACAGCTCGCCCTCGTCCACATGACCGACGAGAACACGCGGGTGAAGGCGCTGCGCGACAAGCTGGAGACGGCGCTGCTGGCCGCGGTGCCCAACTGCTTCGTCACCGGCAACCCGGACCACCGGCTGCCCAACACCTGCAACATCGCCTTCGAGTACATCGAGGGCGAGGCGATCCTGCTGCTGCTGAACGAAGCCGGCATCGCCGCCTCCTCCGGCTCGGCCTGCACCTCGGGCTCGCTGGAGCCCAGCCATGTGATGCGGGCGATGGGCGTGCCCTACACCGCCGCCCACGGCGCCACCCGCTTCTCCCTGTCGCGCGACACGACGGAGGCGGAGATCGACGCCGTGATCAAGGTGGTGCCCGGCATCATCGACCGGCTGCGGGGCCTGTCGCCCTATTGGGCCAAGGACGCCGCCCGGCCGAAGGAGTTCGCGCCGGTCTATTCGTAAGGTTGCTGCACCCGGCCCCCACCCCGGCCCTCCCCCATCGTCGACGGGGGAGGGGGAAGAAAAGCCCTCCCCCGTGAGAGTGGGGGAGGGTCGGGTGGGGGCCCGATGAGGACACACCCCATGCGCCAGCCCGCCTTCGTCACCATCAACGACACCACGCTGCGCGACGGTGAGCAGACGGCCGGCGTGGCCTTCACCATCGACGAGAAGACCGCCATCGCCCGCGCGCTGGACGAGGCCGGCGTGCCGGAGCTGGAGATCGGCATCCCCGCCATGGGCGAGGAGGAGCGGGACGGCATCCGCGCGGTGGCGGCCCTTGGCCTGAAGGCGCGGTTGATGGTCTGGTGCCGCATGCACGACACCGATCTTGGCGCCGCCCTCGATTGCGGGGTGGATTTCGTCAATTTGTCCATGCCGGTGTCCGACATCCACATCACCCGCAAGCTGCGCCGCTCGCGCGACTGGGTGCTGGCGGAAATCGACCGCCGCATCCGCCAAGCCCGCGACCTCGGGCTCGACGTCAGCCTGGGCGGCGAGGACAGCAGCCGCGCCGACCAGGATTTCCTGATCCGTGCGGCGGAGACGGCGCAGAAGGCCGGCGCCCGCCGCTTCCGCTTCGCCGACACTCTCGGCGTGTTGGACCCATTCCAGACCCGCGCCTGCATCGAGCGGATCGCCGCGGCGACCGATCTGGAGATCGAGATCCACAGCCACGACGACCTCGGCCTTGCCACCGCCAACGCGCTGGCCGCGGTGCTGGGCGGTGCCACCCACGTCAACACCACGGTCAACGGGTTGGGTGAGCGTGCCGGCAACGCGCCGCTGGAGGAGGTGGTGATGGCGTTGAAGATGCTGCACCACCGCGAGACCGGAATCGCGCCGAAGGCGCTGGGCGCCATCTCCGCCCTGGTGGAGCTGGCGAGCAACCGGCCGGTGGCGGTCAACAAGAGCATCGTCGGCGACGCCGTCTTCACCCACGAGGCCGGCATCCATGTGGACGGGCTGCTGCGCGACCGCGCCACCTACCAGGGCTTCGACCCGGCCGAGTTGGGGCGCGAGCACCGCATCGTGCTGGGCAAGCATTCCGGCACCGCGGCGGTGAAGATGGCCTATGACCGACTGGGCGTGTCCGTGGACGACCGCGCCGCCGCCGCCATCCTGCCGCGGGTGCGCGCCCTCGCCACCCGCGCCAAGCGCCCGCCGACGGCGGACGAGCTTCTCGCCTTCCACCGCGACCTGACGGTCGACGCGTGAGGGCCCAACCTCCGGCCGGAGATGCACCGATGGCCCCGATGATGGATGTGGACAGCACCCCGATCCGGGACGCCGGCAAGCCCGGCATCTGGCAGCTCCTGCGCGAGGATGTGCTCTGCGTGTTCGATCGCGATCCGGCCGCGCGCAACACCGTCGATGTGCTGACCTGCTACCCCGGCATCCACGCGCTGATCGTCCACCGCATCGCGCACGAGGCGTGGCTGCGCGGCCTGCGCTGGCCGGCGCGCTTCCTGTCCTACCTCGCCCGCGCCATCACCAACATCGACATCCACCCCGGTGCGCGCATCGGCCGCCGCTTCTTCATCGACCACGGCGCCGGCGTCGTGATCGGCGAGACGGCGGAGGTGGGGGATGACGTCACCATCTATCACGGGGTCACGCTGGGCGGCACCTCCTGGAACAAGGGCAAGCGTCACCCGACGCTGATGGACGGGGTGCTGGTGGGGTCCGGGGCCAAGATCCTGGGGCCGATCACGGTGGGGCGCAACGGTCGGGTCGGCGCCAACTCGGTGGTCACCAAGGACGTGCCGGACGGCATGACGGTCGTGGGCATTCCCGGCCGCATCGTGCGGCGCGACAGCCGGCAGCGGCTGGCCGAGGTGGGCATCGACCTGGACCACCATCTGATGCCGGACCCGGTGGGCAAGGCCATCTCCTGCCTGATGGACCACATCAACCGCATCGAGACGAGGCTGGAGGCCCACACGGCCGAGGAGCGCGCCCGGCTGGAACCGCTCACCGGCGTGGTGTGCGAGACCTGCGGCAACGCCTGCGACAACGACCTGTGCGCTGCCGGAGACGGCCCGCGGCGCGCCAACTGACAGCTTCCCACGGATGAGAAGGACCGGGTCCATGAGCTTCAAGGACGATCTCGACGACCTCGACACCGCCGAGGACTTCCTGCGCTTCCTCGGCGTCGCCTACGAGCAGCGCATCGTGCACGTGAACCGGCTGCACATCCTGCAACGCTTCCACGACTATCTGTCGCGGGACGAGGGCATCGAGGATCTGAGCGACGACGAAGCGCTGGCCGCCCGCTACCGTGCCCATCTCGAACGGGCCTATACCGACTTCGTCGCCTCCAACGCGATCAAGGAGAAGGTCTTCAAGGTCCACCAGGAGGAAGCGCGCAAGATGGAGGACCGTTTCGTGTCGCTGGACAGCCTCGTCGGCTGAAGGTCCTCCGACACCGGGCCGGCGGAGTAAAGGCCCGGCGTCGGCGCGCCGTCACCGCGTCTCCGCCACGCGGCCGTCGTCGGAGATGACGATCTCGACCCGGCGGTTCTGCTGGCGGCCGGCGTCGGTGCTGTTGGACGCGACCGGCTGCGCCTCGCCGAAGCCGCGGGTGGTGACGCGGGTGGGGTTGACGCCCTGGGCCAGCAGCGCGGCGCGCACCGACTCCGCACGGCGTTCCGACAGGCGCAGGTTGGTTTCCGACGAGCCGGTCGCGTCCGTGTAGCCCTCGATCCGCACCGTGCGGCCCGGCTGCCCTTCGAGGAACCGGGCGAGCCGCTGGATGCGGGTCTCGGCTCCGGCCGTCAGGTCGGCGCTGCCGGTGGCGAACAGCACGTCGCCCAGCGTCATCACCAGCCCGCGCTCGGTGCGCCGGGCCTGGAGGTCGCGGAGCTGGCGCTCCAGCTCCTGGTTGCGGACGGCCAGCCGCACCTCGTTGGGGTTCGCGGCCACCGCCTGCGCCCGCTTCACCCCGGCCGTCTCCTCGGCGATCTGGGCGCGGCGGGTGGCGAGGTAGGACAGGTGGTTGACCGTCCGCTCGCTCTCCCCCTCGGCTGCGGCGGCCTGGGCGCGGCGCAGCGCCTCCTCCGCCCGGCGCACCTCGAGCGGCGCGTTGGCGGTGACCGCGGGGTCGGTCGACACGGCCTGGTAGGCGGCGGTGGCCTGCTGCAGGCCGGCGGTCTCGGTGGTGCCGGCGCAGGCGGCCAGCGTGCCGGCGGCGAGCGTCAGGGCACCAATTGTGCGGAGCATCGTCATCGTTTCCTCCCCTCGTTACTGGCCCGTGCCCCAGCCGGTGCCGCCGCGCGTCCCCGGCAGCGTGCTGCCGGCGCTGCCCGTGGCACCCCCGATGGCACCCGTATCGGGCGTGGGGGCGCTGCTGCCGGACAGGGAGCTGCGGATGGAGCTCTCGGCGCGCTGGGCGATGTCCCGCTGCGACCGCACGCCGGCGAACTCGGCGTCCACCCGGGCCTGTTCCGCCAGGATCTGGGCGCGACCCTCGTTGCCGTCCTGCAATTCACGCTCCGCCGCGGCCAGCTTGGTGCGCGCCGATTGCAGCTCCACCGGGGCATGCTCCATGGCCCCGGCGCGCTCGGCGGCGGCGATGGCCTCGCGGGAGGCGCCCAGCTCCGCCGCCGGCTGGACCGTGCCCGCGCAGGCGGCCAGCGCCAGCAGGGCCGCCCCGGCGAACCCTGCCCTGCTCAATGAACCCTGTGCGATCCGTGTCATGGCGAAGGCGTCCTTGAAGTCGATCGTGTTCCGTCGACTGCAAGAACCCGCCGATGGGGGCCGAGGTTCCGCCGCGCGTCAGGCAGGGTCGGGGGCGGGGTCACGCCAGCGCGCGACGCGGACGGCGTAGATCACCACCGGCACGGTGAACAGGATCAGCGAGCCGGGACCGATCCACTCGGCCAGCCACGGCCAGCCGCGCTTGGCCAGATAGCCGCAGCCCGCCAGCACCAGGATCCACAGGGTGGAGCCGATGATCGAATAGACCAGGAACTGCCAGACCCGCATGCCGCAGGCCCCGGCGGGGATGGAGATGAAGGTGCGGACGCCGGGCACCGGCTGGCAGATCATCACCGCCAGCCCGCCGCGCCGGGCGAACCAGTCCGTCGCCTTGCCCACCTGATCCGGGCGCAGCGCGATCCACCGCCCATGGCGGCGCAGGAAGGCGCGGAAGCGATCCGGCCCCAGATGCCGGCTGGGCAGATACCACAGGAACTCGCCGAGGGCGGAACCCACCCCGCCCGCCAGCCCGATCAGGATCAGGTTGAAATCGCCCTGGGCGGCGCCGATGCCGGCGAGCGGGATCACCGTCTCCGCCGGGACGGGCGGGATCACCCGCGCCACCACCAGCAGCAGGAAGATCCCCACATAGCCCAGGTTGTTGACGATCCCGGCGATCCACTCCGTCATGCTGCCCGATCCCGTTCCCGCCCCGCGCCCCCCGCTCTCGATGGTGGGGGCAGAGGGTAGCAACGTGCGGAGCCATGCCGGAGTTCCCGGGGCGGGTGTTCCCGGAGCGGCGTCGGCCGCCCCGGTCGTCCCGACCGTCAGCCGCCCCGGTCGTCCCGACCGTCAGCCGTTGTGCTGACGGATGAAGTCGCGCACGCGCGGCATGATGTGCTCGCGCCAGCGCCGGCCGTTGAAGATGCCGTAGTGACCGACGCCCTCCTGCAGGTGGTGCGTCTTCATCTCCGCCGGCAGGCTGGAGCAGAGCCGGTGCGCCGACACCGTCTGGCCGGGGGCCGAGATGTCGTCGAGCTGGCCTTCCACCGTCATCAGCGCCGTCTTGCGGATGGCCGAGGGTTCCACCGCGTGCCCGCGCGACTTCATGGTGCCGTTGGCGAGCGCGTGCTTCTGGAACACCGTCTCGATGGTCTCCAGGTAGAACTCCGCCGACAGGTCCATCACCGACAGATACTCGTCGTAGAAGCGCCGGTGCGCCTCGGCGGACTCGCCGTCGCCGCGGATCAGGTGGCGGAACAGCCCCAGATGCTCGCCGATGTGGCGGTCCAGATTCATCGACATGAAGCCGGAGAGCTGGATGAAGCCGGGATACACCCGCCGGAAGGCACCGGGGTAATAGACCGGCACGGTGGTGATCACCGTGCGCTCGAACCAGGACAGCGGGCGGGAGGCGCCCAGCTTCACCGGCACGGTCGGGTTCGCCATCGGGTCGATCGGGCCACCCATCAGCGTCATGCTGCGCGGCTGGATCGGGTCGTCCGCGGCCGCCATCAGCGAGGTCGCGGCCAGCACCGGCACCGCCGGCTGGCACACCGCGATGATGTGGGTGTTGGAGCCGAGGTGGTGGACGAAGTTGACGACGTGGTCGATGTACTCGTCCAGCCCGAAACGCCCCTTGGACGACGGAACGTGGCGGATGTCGATCCAGTCCGTCACATAGACGTTGTGGTCATGCACCAGTGCGGCGACCGTGCCGCGCAGCAGCGTGGCGTGGTGGCCGGACATCGGCGCCACCAGCAGCACGGTCGGCTGCTCGGCGTTGGCGTCCTTGTGGAAGTTGAGCAGCCGGCAGAAGGGGGTCTCCATCTCGACCCGCTCGGTGATCGCCACCTCGTCGCCGTTCACCCGCGCGGTCCTGATGCCGAAGGCGGGCTTGTCGAAACGGCGCGTCGTACGCTCCAGAAGCTCGGCGCCCGCCGCCATGGCGCGCCCGATACCGGTGTAGGACGCCGGCAGGAACGGGTTCTGGAAGGTGTGCTGGGCAGCCCCGGCGATCAGACGCACCGGCTGCAGGACGGCGTGTTGGAGGTCATACAGGTGGTACAGCAACGGCCCCTCGTCATGGTCTGGTCGCTCGTGCGCCGGAGCGGCGTGGCAACATTTTGTACGTACTACAAACTGTTCAAGCGGGCATTATCCAAACGGCTTGCTGCAATGCAACGCTGATCTTCGGAATCAACAACGCACCAGCCGCGGTGAAGGGTCCGACTACCCCCCGTCAGCCGTACCGGGCCTGCTACGAAATGCTTATGACGCAAGAGTTTCCGGCCTGCCGCCAGGGCCTGCGGGACGGTCTCCGGCAGCGAGGGGAGTGGCGATCTGTCGCGGCCCACCTGTCATACAAGTGAACGCCCGACGAACATTGGGGGACGGGCATCAGGGAACGGCGATCAGCGCCCGCACCGGAAGATGGTCGGACGCCCGGCGGGTCAGGGTGGTGCGCGCCACCTCGAAAGCGGGGATGCGCAGGCCGCCGCGGACATAGATGCGGTCCAGCCGCAGGGTGGGCATGCGGGCATGGAAGCTGCGCGGGCTTGCCCAGTCCTCGAAGCTGCCGGCCAGGGTGCGCAGGCGCGGGCTGTTGGGCGTCCACTCGTTCAGGTCGCCCATGAACAGGGTCGGCAGCTCGGGCCGCTGCTCGACCAGGGCGAGGATGCGGGCGACCTGCGTCGCGCGCTCCCACGGATCGAGGCCGAGATGGGCGGCGATCGCCCGCACCTCCCGGCCCTCCACCTCGACCACCAGATCGACGGCGCCGCGTGGCTCGCGCAGCCCGACGCTGAGGTCGATCACGGCCATGGAGCGCACCGGCAGCCGGGTGAGGATCGCGTTGCCGTAATGGGCGCGGCGGGTGTGCTTGGTGGGGCCGGCGTGCGCCTGCATGCCGGTCGCCTGGGCGAGGAAGGCGAACTGGTCCAGCCCGGCCTCCCCCCGGTGGTGCCAGCCGACCTCCTGCAGGCCGATCAGATCGACATCCAGGTCGCGGATCACCTCGGCGATGCGGTCGGGGGCGAAGCGGGCGTCCAGCCCGACGCAGGAATGGATGTTCCAGGTGGCGATGGTGAAACCGGCCATCCCCTCGGGCAGCGCGCCGCTGCGCCCATCGGTGCGGCGCGCGGCACGGGCGGCGCGCGCGGCGCGAAGGGCGGCGGCGATCTGCTGGACGCGGTCTCGGCTGAAACGGATCACGGGTCCTCCGGTCCTTCTGTCGTCGTGCTGGCTGCCGTCGTGCTGGCTGCCGTCGTGCTGGCTGCCGTCGTGTCCCCGGCCCGGCGGTGCCGCAGGCGGCCCATCAGCCAGCCGGCTCCCCACCCGAGGGCGATGGCGGCACCGGCCGCTGCCACCAGAAGTGCCACATCCGGCGCGGTCGGGTCCACCAGCGTGCGTTCAAGCTGGTGTCCGATCAGGCTGAAGGCCAGGGTTCCCGGCGCCAGACCCACGGCGGTGCCGGCCAGATAGTCGCCAAAGCGGATGCGCGAGGCGCCGGCCGCCAGATTGACCACGCTGAAGGGCGCCACCGGGACGGCGCGCGCCATCGCCACCGCGAAGGCCCCGCGGCGGGCGATGCCATGGCTGATCCGCCGGACCAGCCGGCCGCCCAGCCGCTCCGCCGGCGCGCGGCCGATGCCGCGGCCGATCCAGAACAGCACCGACGCCGACGCCAGCGCCCCCGCCATGGCCGTGAGGAAGCCTGTCACCGGGCCGAACAGCACGGCCGTCACCCCCACCAGGACCAGCAGCGGAAACATCACCAGCCCCCCGATCACATACAGGCCGATGAGCAGCAGGGGCCCGAGCGGGTGGTCGCGCAGGTGGCGCAGCGCGTCGGCCACCGGCTCCACCGCCGCCCACTCGCCGAGCCCGCCGTAGTGCCACAGGACGAGAATCCCGGCCAGAGCGACCAGCGTCGCCAGCAGCGCCTGCACACCGCGCCGCCGCGGGATCTGCGACGGCACCCCCACGGTGGCCCCCTCACGCCCGCCCGTCCGCTCCGGATCGAACAGGTCGACGTCCATCATCGTTGCGCCAAGGGGCGACGGTTCCGGATCGGTCAGCGGCAGGAGGCGGCGGCCGTCGGGCCGTTCGAGCCGTTCGATGGCCCGGATCATCGAGCCGCCGGTCGCCTCCAGCGTCGCCGCCACCTCCGCCACGCTGCTGCCCAGATGCTCGGCCAGCAGATCGTTGCGCACGCGGGCGATGGCGGCGCGCGCCTCCGGCTCGTGCCCGCCGGCCTCGACCGCCATGTCGCATTCCGTGTCCAGCCCCATGGAGCGGTTGGACAGATTGGCCGAGCCGATGCGCAGGATTCGGTCATCGACGATCATCACCTTGGCGTGGATGGTGATGCAGGCGCCGCCGTCGGTCACCGCGGCCAGGATGCGGAAGCGCCCGTGCCGGTCGGCGGCGCGCAGCGTCTCCGCCAGCCGGTGCCGCGCCGCGGTCATCACCTCGCTCTCCAGCCAGCTCGGCGTGCGGATGGGATTGACGACCACGATCTCCGGCCCGTCCGGCTCCTCCAGCCGCGCCTTCAACGCGTCGGCGATGGCGGCCGAGGTGAAGTACTGGCTTTCCATGTAGATGGTCCGACGCGCCGCGGCGATGGCGTCGCGATGGAGAGCCTCCACCTCGTTCACCGCCGGCCGGCCGTTCCATTCCGGCTCGGTGCGGGCGATGGCGACCGGCCGGTCGCGCAGCAGCGGCGTCAGCCCCGGCGGCCAGGGATCGCGGCGGGCCGGTGGTGGCGGGGCCAGGACCTCGCCGGTGGCGCGGCGCCAGCGTTCGCGGGCAAGCTCGCCGAGCGCGCGGGCGGCGTCGCCGTCCACCGCCATCATCAGGTCGTGGAACGGCTCGTAGGGCTTGCCGTCGGGCTGGCGCCGGTGCGGCTCGTGGGCGCGGTGGGCACGGGTGTCCCAGCGGTTGGCCGTCAGGTCGATGCCGCCGCAGAAGGCCAGGGCGTCGTCGATCACCAGGATCTTCTGGTGGTGGCAGGCGTCGGGCGGGTGGTCGCCGTCCAGCCGGTACTGGAGCCGCCGGCTGGTCAGCAGGTTGCGCAGCCACATCGGCGGCGTCTGGCGCATCACGTCGAACAGCTCGGCGTAGTCCCACTTCAGCACATGGATGCGCAGGCCCGGCCGGCGCGCCGCCAGCCAGGTCAGGAAGCGGTCGAGCTGGTCCGGACGACCGGGGTGGCGGTCCTGCGGGCGCAGCCGGATGCGGCCGTCCATGTCCCAGGCGGTCAGATAGATGCTGTGGCGCGCCCGGCGCATCGCCTCCTTGGCAAGCCGGAAGTAATCGGCGGCGTCGATCACCACCCCGATGCGGTGGGCATGCTCCATCCGCCAGCAGTTGCGGCCGGGCAGCAGAAGTCCGTCGGGCTTGGGGGCGGCGGCAAGGTCGGGCGCAGGGGCCAACAGGGTCATCGTCGGCTCGAAAGCAGCTTCGGTCGCCTGCATAACACCGCAACGGGGCGTCGCGCCCCATCGGAGCCGCCATGCTTCCGGCATCCCCCGATGTGGTCCTCCGACCGGAGTGCCGCAACGATCGCGCGGCCTATGCCCTTGATGGATTCCCATTGCCGCGGCCGGCGGCGCGCGCGTACCGTCCTGGATCGACCGTTTTCGACCGACCTTGCGCATGACCCGCCCCTGTCCGCCCTTCCCTTTCCGGATGTGCCCCTTCCCGCGATGCTGACCGACGCCCTGCGCCGGACGGGGGCCGTGCTTCCCCTCGCCATCATCCTGCTCGCCGCCGGTGCCGCCGTGGGCGTGCTGTCGGGCGGCGACGCGGCGGCCGGGCTGGCGCGGGCCGGTGCCGCCCTGCCGGTGACGCTGGCTCTGGCGCTGGGGGCGCTGTCCGGCGGCATGATGACGGGAACGGCGCTGGGGCTGGCGGCCGCACTCCACCCGCGCTCGCTGGAAGGGGCCGCGGCGGCGGGGCTGGCGGGGCTGGGGCCGGCGCTCCCCGGTTTCGTGCTGGCGGCCCTGCTCGCCACGACCTTCGGGAGCGGGACCGCCGACGCGGCGCTGGCGCTGGCGGCGCTGGCCCTGCCGGTCGCGGCGTCCGCCGCGCGGGAGGCGCGTGGCCGGCTGGCCGCGGCGCTCGCCGGTCCGGTGGTGCTGGCCGCCCGCGGACGCGGTGTGTCCGCCCGCGCGGCGCTGACCCGCCACGCCCTGCCGCCGGTGCTGGCAGCGCTCGTCCGCCAGACCGGCATGCTCGGGGGCGCCGTGCTGTGCGGTGCCGCGGCGGCGGAAGTGCTGTTCGGTCTGCCCGGCGCCGGCGCCCTGCTGGTTCAGGATCTTCGGCGGGGCGAGGCCGCCGGGGCGGCGGCCACACTGGCCACGCTGGCGGTCACCGCGCTGCTGATCGAAACGGCGGGCGCGGTGCTGGCCGACCGGCTGGCCCCGCCGGGGCGGCTGCGATGAGCGTCGCGTCACCCGATGCGCCGGCATCGCTGTCACCCGTGCGCGTGGCATGGCGGCGTTTCTCGTCGGAGCGGCCGGCCGCAGTGGGGCTGCTCGCGGTGCTGGGCCTGCTGGTGGCATCGCTGCTGCTGCCCGACGATCATCACAGCCCCGTGGTGACACCCCTGGTCACAGCGCCGCTGTCACTGGCGGCGGCCTTCGCTGCGGCGCTGATGGGGATCCTCGTGGCCAGCGCCATCGGGGTGCTCGCGGCCGGGGCCGGCGGGTGGTTCGAGCGCGCCGCGACCGGTCTCGCCGGCCGGCTGTCCATCCTGCCCTTGCCGCTGGTGGCGGTGGCCGGGGCCGTCGCCTTCGGCCGCGACCTGCCGGGGCTGCTGATCGCCATCGCCGCGGTGGTCGCCCTGCCGGCCGTGGGGCCGGCGCACGCCGTCATGCGCGGGCTGATGCGGCGCGAGCTGGTGACGGCGGCGCACGCCGCCGGCGTCCCGCCACGACGCATCCTGTGGAGGCACCTGCTGCCCAACGCCGCCGCCCGTCTGGCGGTCGCCGGCTGGCCGGCCCTGCCGCGCGCCCTGGTGATCGAGTGTTTCGCCGGGTTCCTCGGGTTCGGCGCCGTCGGGGGGGCCGGCACGCTGGGCACGGTGATGGGGAACGCCGCGGCGCATGGCGATCCGGTCATGCTGGCGTCGGCGGCGGCTGTCCTGGGCGGGTTGCTGCTGGCGCTGCACAGCATCGGCCGCGGACTGCTGGCGACGGTGGCGGAGGAGGAGCGGCCTTGACGGCGGGGCTGACGGTGACAGGCCTGACGGTCGGTTGCGGCACCCGCGCCCTGGTCGACCGCGTCGGGCTGGAGGTGGCGCCGGGCGAGGTGGTGGCGCTGCTCGGACCCGCGGGGTCGGGCAAGAGTCTGCTGCTGCGCGCGCTCGCCGGACTGCCGCCGCCGGGTGTGTGGGTGGAGGGTGCCGCGGCGCTGGACGGGCGGGCGCTGACCGGTGGTGGCGAAGCGCCGGAGAATCCCGGCCCCGGATTCGTTCTGATACCGGAGCGAGCCTCCGCAGCCCTTGTTCAGCACCGCAGTCTGGCCGATCTGTTCGCGGAAGCCCTGGCGATCGGCGGGCATGGGACAACTATTGTTCCGGTTCTGCAACAGGCTGCGTCGTTGTTGGAGCGGATGGGGATGACGGGGGCGTCGCGGCGGCTGGCCCTGCACCCGTCCGACCTGTCCGACGGCGCCCTCTGGCGCGCGGCGCTGGCGCTGGCGCTCGCCGCCGGCCCGCGTCTGGTCCTCGCCGACGCGCCGGCCGACGGGCTCGACCCCAGCGTGCGCGCCGCGATGCTCGACCGCCTCGCCGTCTGGGCGCGGGAGACAGGGGCGGCGCTCCTCATCGCTGGCCGACCCGATGCGGGGCTCGACGTGGCGGCCTGCCGCGTCCTTCACCTCGAGCATGGACGCCTCGTTCCCGAACCGCAGCCACGACCCCGGCCGGTTGCGGCCGATGCCGCGCCCGCCGGGCCGCCGGTGCTGTCGGTGCGTGACCTCGCCGTTTCCTTTCCGGTCGGCCCCACCCGCATGACGGTGCTGGAGGGGGCGGGGTTCGAGCTGGCGGAGGGCGACACGCTGGCCCTGCTGGGCGAATCCGGCAGCGGCAAGTCGATCTTCGCCCGTGCGCTGCTGCGCCTCGTTCCGGCGTCGGCCGGGCAGGTGACGTGGCGCGGACGCGACCTTCTGTCCTGCGACGACGCCACGATGCGCGGGCTGCGGCGCGAGATGCAGATGCTGTTCCCGGACGCGCGCAGCGCGTTCGACCCGCTGCGGACCATCGGCGACCACATCGCCGAATCACTGGCGGCGCTGCGCCCGGACATTCCGAAAGCGGAACGTTCCACATTCGTAACAAATGTGCTGCGGAAGGTGGGGCTTCCCTCGTCGGTGGCGGATTGCCGGATCGGCGCCCTGACCGCGGCGGAGGCGGCACGCGCCGCCCTTGCCCGCGCCCTGGCCCCGGAGCCGCGGCTGCTCGTCTGCGACGAGCCGCTGTCCCGCCTGGACGGCGATGACCGCGCGGCGTTTCTGGATCGGCTTCTGGAATTGCGTCGGGACGAGCATCTGACCCTGGTCTACGCCACCCAGGACGCGGATCAGGCGCTGCGCGTGGGCCGCCGCGTGCTGGTCATGATGACCGGGCGGCCGGTCGAGCTGGCCCCCGCCGGGACGCTCCCCCGCGACGCCCACCACCCCTACACCCGCGCCATGCTAGCCGCGGCGCGCGCATCCGGGCCGTTCCTGGATGGCGATCCGGTGCCGGCCGTGCTGGTGCGGGGCGGTTGCGGGCTGCGCGCGCGCTGCGCGAAGGCACGCCCCTTCTGCGCCTCCAGTGTCCCGACACTGGAGCCGGTGGGACCCGGCCACCGCGTGTCCTGCCATTACTGGGACCTGCCGGACGGGCACGGCGATCCGGGCTGAGACAAGGGTCCGGAACGACGAAGGGGGCGGCCGGTTTCCCGCGCCGCCCCCTTCGTCGATCTTGCGGACCAGCCCCCCGAAGATGGTCCCGGCGGCGGTCAGGCCGCCTTGCGAACCGACGCCGCCTCGCCAAAGGTCTTCACGACCTGCTCGACGAAGGCCGGAAGGTCGTCCAGCGTACGGGCGGTGACCATGCTGTTCACCTCCGACACCGGCTCATCCACCACGACAGCGCCGGCGGCTTCCAGGTCGGCCTTGAACGCCTCGTCGGCGCTGACTTGGCGTCCCTTCAGCTTGCCGGGAATGGCCAGCAGCGACACGCCATGGTCGATCGCCGCCAGCGGCTTGCCGGCATCCAGGAAATGGCCGACGATGCGGCGGGTGTGGGGCGACTGCTGGAGCTTGGCAACGCTGCGCTCGCCACCCGGCAGGAGCAGCATGTCGAAGTCGGACGCCAGCACGTCGCCGACCTGCTTGTCCACCGGGAAGTAATGGCCCCAGGCCTTGCCGTGCCAGCCGTTGACGAGACCCTGCTCGGGGGAGATGGTGCGCAGGGTGGCACCGGCCTTCAGGAGCGCGCGCTGCGCCTCGGTCATCTCGGTCTCCTCGAAGCCGTTGGCCACGAGGATGGCAATGGTTTTTCCTGCAAGGGGCTGATCCATACTGTCTGGTCCTTTCGCTGTTCGTCCTGATGGTGGCGTCACGCCCGGCGGCACCGGGTCCGCCGACGTTCCACCGCTCCTCTCGCGGGTCTTGGGCAACGCCCCGGCGCGCCGCGGCACCGTGCCCTGGCGCCACGGCAAAACGACTTCGGACGCCAAACCCTCAAGGGGAGCCGGCGGGTGAGCCGATAGGCCCTGTTCGAATCGTTTTGAGCATGGAACAGAAGTGGCCGCATCAAGGTCCCAAGTCAATGGGATATTCCGCGGTGCAGCGAAGGCCAGATCTGTGTTTCTCGCATCATGGGCGATGCATCAAATGGCCGGCCGTCGCGGCGGTTCAACCGGTCCTGCGGCACCGGTCGCTGCATGCCAGCCATGAAATCCGATCGAACCGCTCCCGGCGGCCGCTCATTCGGTGACTGTGACGTAGCCGCGTTCGATCAGCCGTTCCGTCGCGCCATAGGCGGCCTTGAGTTCCTCGAAGGCGCGCCGGCGAAGTTCCAGCTCCTCGATCTGCGCCACGGTCGGGTGCCTCTGTTCGGAGATGTGCAGCCCGCATTCGATGTAATCGGCGCGCAACTCGGCCACGCGCACCACCATGCGCAGGAGATCCTGGCGGTTCACCGCGGGGATCTGCCGGCGGCAGACGTCGCGGTTGGCCTCCAGGATCGCCCCGTCCATCGCCTCCTTGAAGCGCATGACGCGGTGGCGGGCGGCGGAGTCCATCTCCTCCGGGGCGAGCAGCCGGTCCACCTTGTCCTTCTTCAGGCTCCCGATGATCTTCCCGCCGAGCATGGCGACCTCCTCCGGCATCCGACGTATCACCATCAGTTTGCCATCGAAACGTTAGCAAACTCTTTTGTCGCCACCACACCGGGCACAAAAAAACGGCCGGGGAACGATCCCCGGCCGTGCAGTTTTGTCAGCCAAACAGTGGACAACAGCAAAGAAACTCAGATCAGTGGAACTGGTCGGCCTCGGTGGAGTCCTTGTAGGCGGTGGTGGACGACGTGCCGCCGGACACCGCGACCGACACGGCGTCGAAGTAGCCGGTGCCGACCTCGCGCTGATGCTTGGTGGCGGTGTAGCCCATCGCCTCGGCCTCGAACTCGGCCTGCTGGAGCTCGGAGTAGGCGGCCATGCCCCGCTCCTTGTAGCCCTTGGCGAGCATGAAGGAGGAGTAGTTGAGCGAGTGGAAGCCCGCCAGCGTCACGAACTGGAACTTGTAGCCCATGGCGCCGATTTCCTGCTGGAACTTGGCGATCGTGGTCTCGTCCAGGTTGGCCTTCCAGTTGAAGGAGGGCGAGCAGTTGTAGGCGAGCAGCTTGCCAGGGAACTCCTTGTGGATCGCCTCGGCGAAGCGGCGGGCCTCGTCCAGGTTCGGCTTGGAGGTCTCCCACCACAGCGCGTCGGCGTAGGGGGCGTAGGCGAGGCCGCGGGCGATGCAATGCTCCACGCCCGTGCCCTTCTTCAGACGGTAGAAGCCCTCCGAGGTACGGCCGCTGTCGAAGTCGATGAAGGGATGGTCGCGCTCATCGACGTCCGAGGTGATGAGCTGCGCGCTCTCCGCGTCGGTGCGGGCGAACACCAGGGTCGAGGTGCCGCAGGTGTCGGCGGCCAGACGGGCGGCGTTCAGCGTGCGGACGTGCTGCTGGGTGGGGATCAGCACCTTGCCGCCGAGATGGCCGCACTTCTTCTCCGACGCGAGCTGGTCCTCGTAGTGGACGCCCGCCGCACCGGCCCGGATCATCGCCTTCATCAGCTCGAAGGCGTTCAGCGGGCCGCCGAAGCCGGCCTCGGCGTCGGCCACGATCGGCAGGAACCAATCGATGTCGTTCTTGCCCTCGGCGTGGTGGATCTCGTCGCAGCGCTTGAAGGTGTTGTTGATGCGCTCCACCACCTGCGGCACCGAGTTCACCGGGTACAGGCTCTGGTCCGGGTACATCTGGCCGGCGTTGTTGGCGTCGCCCGCCACCTGCCAGCCCGACAGGTAGATGCCCTTCAGACCGGCCTTGGCCGCCTGCATGGCCTGGTTGCCCGTCAGGGCGCCCAGCGTGTTGATGTAGGGTTCGGTGTGCAGCAGCTCCCACAGCTTGCGGGCACCACGCTCGGCCAGCGTGTACTCGATCTTGACGGAGCCGCTCAGGCGCTTGACGTCCGCGTCGGTGTAGTCGCGACGCACGCCTTCCCAGCGCTTGGCGTGGAGGGCGGCCTTGGTGGTATCGTCGTTCGCCATCGGAGTGGTCCCCTTCGTTCGTTCCGTTGTCGCCCCGCGTTTGCCGCGGTGCAGCGCTGATGTGAAGGTAACGACGGGGATGCCCGGTCGGCAATAAGTGCTTGTTTGTAAAGTGGTCTGTTTGTAAAGTCTGACGAGCTGCCGTTTGTAAAGCGGTAAAGTTTGTAAATCCCGGCCGCGGGTGATGCGGATGGACAAGAAGGCGATGCTGGGGGCCAAGGTGCGGCGGCTGCGCCGCGACCATGGGCTGACCCAGGCGCAGATGGCCGACCAGCTCGGCATCTCGCCCAGCTACCTGAACCTGATCGAGCACAACCAGCGCCCGGTCACCGTGCCCCTGCTGCTGAAGCTGGGGCAAGGCTTCGGCGTCGACCTCCAGTCCTTCGCCGAGGACGAGGAGAGCCGGCTGGTCGCCGGGCTGCGCGAGGTCTTCGCCGACCCGCTGTTCGACGGCAACGACATCAAGAACCAGGACTTCAAGGAGCTGGCGGCCGTCGCCCCGACGCTTGGCCAGGCGGTGGTCGCCCTCTACCGCGCCTTCCGCGAACAGCGCGACGAGGTGCAGGCGGCGGCCGAACGCACCGACCGCGAAGGCCCCCACCTCGTCCACAACGCCGCCTTCCCGGTGGACGCGGTGCGCGAGCTGTTCCATGCCGGCAACAACCACTTCCCCGAGCTGGAAGAGGCGGCCGAGGCCTTGTGGGAGGAGGGCAAGCTGGAGCAGGGCGACCTTTACCGCGGCCTGACCGACTGGCTGCGCCACAACGCCGGGGTGCGGGTGCGGCTGCTGCCGTCGGACGTGATGGGCTATGCCGTGCGCCGCTTCGACCGCCACAGCAAGCGCATCCTGCTGTCGGAGATGCTGGCCCCCAGCGGCCGCAACTTCCAGCTCGCCGCCCAGATCGCGCTGGTGCGCCACCGCGACCTGCTGAACCGCGTCGTGGATTCCGCCAGCCTGACCGGCGACGAGGCGCGGCGCCTCGCCCGCATCGGGCTCGCCAACTATTTCGCCGGCGCGGTGATGATGCCGTATGGCCGCTTCCTGGATGCGGCGACCCAGGTCCGTTACGACATCGAGATCCTGCGGCGGCGCTTCGACGCCTCCTTCGAGCAGGTCTGCCACCGGCTGACCACGCTGCAGAGGCCGGGGACGCGCGGCGTGCCCTTCTTCCTGCTGCGGGTGGACAGCGCCGGCAACGTGTCCAAGCGCTTCTCCGGGGCCGGATTCCACTTCGCCCGCTTCGGCGGCGGTTGCCCGCGCTGGGTCGTCTACGAGGCCTTCCGCACGCCGGGCAAGGTGCACACCCAGCTCGCCCAGATGCCGGACGGCACCGCCTATTTCTGCCTCGCCCGCACGGTGGTGAAGGCCGGCGGCGGCTACCGCAGCCCGCCGCAGCTCTTCGCCATCGGGCTGGGCTGCGACGTGGACCACGCGTCCCAGGTCGTCTACGCCGACGGCACCGACCTGTCGGCCACCGACACCGCCACCCCCATCGGCGTCAACTGCCGCCTGTGCCCGCGGCTCGACTGCTCCCAGCGCGCCTTCCCGCCGCTCAGCCACCGGCTGATCGTGGACGAGAACCTGCGCGGCCTGTCGCCCTACCTGTTCGCGCCGCCGGGGTGAGGCGGCGCCGCCGTTCGGCGGGGCACCTCTAACGCCGTCCGCTCTCGCCGTTCTTCGCCGCGATGACGTAGTAGGGCGGCAGCACGAGGCTGGGTCTCAGGTCATCGCGCTCGCGGGTTTCACCGAAGCCTGCCTCCAGCAGCAATGCCGTCGTGTCCGCCTTCGAGTAAAAGATGAACTTCCGCGTGTTCAGGACGGAGTGGCCGATCTTCTTCAGACCGGCGTCGAAATAGCCGGAGACGGATTTCGGGTCGGGCTCGGCGACCAGCAGAATGCCGCCGCCGCGCAACCGCTGCCGCACATTGCGAAGCAGCGTCAGAAGGCTATCGCGTTCCATGTACATCATCACGCCGAAGATCATGGCGAGGTCGAAGTTGCCTTCCTTCGGCGGGATCAGGTGGACGTAATCGTAGTCGGCGCCGACGCCGACCTCTGGATTGGCGATGACGACCCGGCTCTTGGGTGGCAGGGTCGCGCGGCGGCGAAAACCCCGGTCGGTGCCGCCGACGTCCAGGATTCGGGCAGGCTGCCCGGGCCGCAAATACCCGGCGATTATCCGATCAACGCAGGACTTGTGGCTAGACGGCGACGCCCTGTTGAAAATGGCACCGCCCCCGAATCCGTCTCCCATGCGGCTGCCTCCCCGGGTGCCGGCCGTTGGCGATGGCCGGAACGCACCACGCCGTGCGGTTCATGCGACACACGCCTGAGTAAGCTGGCAATTCGGGTTTGACAACATCGCTGCGGCGGATGCGGCAACGGAACGCGCCGTCCGGAATAATCCCGCGGCCCCCGCGTTCATGCCTGTGGACGATGGCACGTTCCAACCTGCCCGTGAGGGACCTGAACGGGGCGTGCGCGGCGGTTCCCCGTGAACCACGCGCCGCCCCTTTCTTTTGCCCCGCGTTGGGGTAGGGTACGCGGCCTCCCTGTTTGCAGCGGATTTTCCGGGACCCATGCGCATTCTGACGATTCTTGCCGTGCTTCTCGTGGCCGGCCTCGCGAACCTTGCCGTGTGGTGGCTTCCCAACCGGCCGGTGCCGCTCGAAGCGCCGCCCGGCGGCAAGCTGACCAGCGTGTCCTTCGCCCCCTTCCGCGACGGGCAGAGCCCGCTGACCAAGAGCTTCCCCACGCCGGCGCAGATCGACGAGGATCTGGCGGCCATCGCGCCGCAGGTGGCGGGTGTCCGCACCTACACCTCCGGCGAGGGGCTGGAGGTGGTGCCGGAGCTTGCGCGCAAGCACGGGCTGAAGGTCACCATGGGCGCCTGGCTGTCCAGCGAGCTGGACCGCAACGAGCTGGAGGTCACCGCTCTCATCGATCTGGCGAACCGCTATCCGGACGTGATCACCCGCGTGATCGTCGGCAACGAGGTTCTGCTGCGGCGCGAGCTGACGGCCGACCAGGTCGCCGGCTACATCGACCGGGTGAAGGCGGCGGTCAAGCAGCCGGTGTCCTACGCCGACGTGTGGGAATGGTGGCTGAAGTACCCGCAGATCGCCGACCATGTCGATTACCTGACCATCCACCTGCTGCCCTATTGGGAGGATGTGCCGGCCAGCGTGGCGGGCGCGCAGGAGCGCATCCGCACATCCTACCGCATCATCGCCCAGCGTTTCCCCGGCAAGCCGATCCTGGTGGGGGAGACGGGGTGGCCAACCGCCGGGCGGTCGCGCGGGGCCGCCGTCACCGGGCTGGTCGAGAAGGCGACCTTCGTCAACGGCTTCGTCCGTTTGGCGCAGCAGGAGGGCTTCGACTACAACGTGATCGAGGCCTTCGACCAGAACTGGAAGCAGAAGCTGGAAGGCACGGTCGGTGGTCACTGGGGTCTCTACTCCGTGGACCGGCAGGCCAAATTCTCGCTGGCCGGGCCCGTCGTGGAAAACCCGCAATGGCCGACGCTGTTCGCCGCCGCCACCGGGCTGGGGCTCGCGCTGTTCGCCGTCGTGGGGCGTGCCGCGGCCGGCCTGTCCACCGGCGGCACCGCCCTTCTGGCGGCGCTGGGGCTGGGGCTCGGCAGCGCCTTCGTGCGCGCCCTCGACCGGGCTCTGCACTGGAACTACTACTGGCAGGACGTGACGCTCGGCTACGCCATGCTGGCGGCGGAGGCGGTGCTGGCGGTGGCGCTGACGGCGGCCGTGCACCGCACGCTCGCCGCGCGGGGGCCGGAGCGCGGCCCGCTGCTGCCGGTCGGCGCCTTCGCCGGGGCCGGCGGGCTTGAGCGGGCAGGCGCCGTGGCGGCGCTGGCGCTGGCCGGGCTGGCCGCGGTGTGGTCGATCCTGATCATCGTCGATGGCCGCTACCGCGACTTCCCCAACCCCGACATGGTGATCCCTGCGGTCGGGCTGCTAGTGCTGGGTGCGGCGCGCGCGGTGCGCCGGCCGGACGGGACGGCACCGGTGGCGGCCTTCGCCGCCGGGTCGCTGTTCACCGCCGCGGTGCCGGCGGGTACGCCCTCCGGACGCCTGCGGGTGGAGGCGGTGCTGGCGGCACTCCTGCTGGCCGGTGCCGCCGGCACCGTGATCGCCGAGGGCTTCGTGCCGCTGGAGTCGCTGATCTACGGGCAGCTTCCCTTCATGGAGGCATTGCATGAGGTGGACTGGAGCCAGCCGAACCTGGAGGCGCTGTCCTGGGCGGCGCTCCAGCTGCTGCTCGCCCTGCCCTTCGCCGCCGCGCTCGCGACCGCGCGCGGGCGGGTGCCGGCCGCGTCCGGGAAACCGGTGCACGCGGTCGGCAAGTAGACGGCCGGATCAGGCCGCGTTGCTGGCGGACCGCGTCGTGTGGTCCGCCGTCCAGCGCCGCGGGTCGGCCAGGAAGGCCTCGATCTCCGCCTGGGCGCGGGCGTCGAGGAAATGGCCGGCCGCCGCCGCGTCCAGTATGTCCCACCAGGTGCACAGCGCGTGCAGCGTGATGCCCAGCTTCGCCAGATGGTCGTGGATCGCGTCGAAGATGCCGTACTGGAACAGCACGAAGGCGTGCGCCACCCGGCAGCCGGCCTGTGTCAGGGGCTCGGCGAAGCGGGCCTTGCGGTGGCCGTCGGTGGCGAGCTGCTCGACCAGCAGCAGGTTCCAGCCGGGCTCGACCGGCCCTTCCAGCCGGTCCTTGTAGGAGCACGGCTCACGCCCTTCCTTGCGCACGAAGACCAGCGGCAGGCCCAGCCGGTCGGCGATCAGTGTGGCGAAGGGCACGCCGGCCCCCTCCGCGGCGGCGACCGCGTCCAGCCGCGCGTCGGTGACCTCCTCCTCGATCATCCGGAGCGCCAGGCGGATCACGCCGCCGCGCGTGCCGGGGTGCGACAGCAGGAGCCGACCCTCCACATGCAGCGGGCTGACCAGCCCCGATCCGTGCCGGCAGGGGTTCTGCGGGTCGTAGCGCACCGCCCCCGTCTCCAGCAGCCATTGCGCCGTCTGCATCGCGTTGCGCCGCGACTCGATGTCCCAAGGTTCGGGTATCATGCGGCGTCTCCTTCGCATGCGCCGTTGCCCGCCGGTCTGCCGGCGCCGGTCCGCGCGACGCGGCCCCATAACACGCCCCGTCCGTGACGACGGCAAGCCCTTCAAGGTTAAAACCGGAGGAACAGTCGGGGTGCCCATTTCGGGATGAGTTCCCGTGGGCGTTGTTGACATTTGTGCTAACGCACCGGACATTCGACCGCGCGCATCGAATGGAGCAGGGCCCCGATGGCCGAGCCCGATCACGGCGACGACGACGAGCTGTTGTTCGCGGAGGAGGAACCGGAACGGATCCCCGCGGCGGACGAGGTTTCGCTGTCGCCATGGAAGATCCTCATCGTCGATGATGATTCGGAAGTCCACGCGATCACGCGGGTCGTCATGGGCGACGTGCTGTTCGAGGGGCGGCCCATGGTCTTCCTCTCCGCCCATTCGGCGTCGGAGGCACGGGCGCTGCTGCGCGCCCACGACGACGTCGCCGCCATCCTGCTCGACGTGGTGATGGAGACCGACGACGCCGGCCTGAAGCTGGTCCGCTTCATCCGGGAGGAGCTGGGCGACCACCAGGTCCGCATCATCCTGCGCACCGGCCAGCCGGGGCAGGCGCCGGAGCGGCAGGTGATCGTCGATTACGACATCAACGACTACAAGGCCAAGAGCGAGCTGACGGCGCAGAAGCTGTTCACCGCCACGGTGGCGGCGCTGCGCTCCTACCAGCACATCTCCACCATCGAGCATGGCCGCCGCGGGCTGGAGCGCATCGTCGACGCCTCGCTCACCCTGTTCGAGCGGCGGACGCGCGACGCCTTCCTGGACGGCGTGATGACGCACGTCGCGGCGCTGTTCCAGCACGCCCAGGGAACGCTGCTGTGCACCGCCGGCCCGGACGGAGCGGGGGTGCCGCTGGCGGTGACCGGATCGGGCGTCTTTGCCGGCCTGGACGGCCGCCCGCTGGCCGACGCGCTGGATGCGGGGGCGCTGGATGCGGACGCGCTGGACGCCGTCGCGCAGGCCTTCGCCGAACGCGGCGGCCGGCACGGGCCGGACTGGTCGGTCCTGCTCTTCCGGGCGCGCAGCGGCGCGCCGGGCGCCCTGTACGTCCAGGGGCACAGGCCGCTGGACGAAACCGACCGCCGGCTGATCGCGCTGTTCTGCACGACGGTCGCCATCGGTTTCGACAACATCCACCTCTACGAGCGGCTCCAGGAGGCCCAGCGGGCGACCGTGCACGCCCTGGGCAAACTGGCGGAGTACAAGGACGAGGTCACCGGCGACCATGTCCGCCGCATCGGCCGCTGGGCCACGCTGGTCGCCCGCGAGTTGCAGGCGCGCGGCAGCTTCCCCGACGCCGCCGACGAGCAGTTCTGCGACCAGATCGGTCTCGCCAGCATGCTGCACGATGTTGGCAAGGTCGGCATTCCCGACAGCATCCTGCGCAAGCCCGGCGCCCTCGATCCGGACGAGTTGCGGGTGATGCGCGAGCACGCCGGCATGGGGGCCCGCATCCTGCGCGAGGCGGCCGGCATGGTGGGGGGACGCAACTACCTCTCGCTTGGCGCCGAGATCGCCGAATCCCATCACGAGAAGTTCGACGGCACCGGCTACCCGCAGGGGCTGAAGGGCGACGCCATCCCGCTGTCGGGCCGCATCGTGGCGGTGGCCGATGTGTACGACGCGCTGCTGCACCGCCGCCCCTACAAGCACGCCTGGGACCGCGGCGCCGTGCTGGATCTGATCCGCCGCGAGGCGGGCCGGCATTTCGACCCGCGGGTGGTCGACGCCTTCCTGGACGTGGTCGCCGCAGAGGAGGCACCGGCCGCCCCGTGAGGCGGCCGGTCCTTGCGGATCGCTTACGACCCCTGGCTCAGCGCCTCCCCCAGCGCCTTGTCGCCGCCACCGGCCATCACGAGCTGCATGTGCGGGTAGGGGATGGAGATGCCGACCTCGTCGAAGCGCTTTTTCATGCGCCGGTTGAACTCGCGCCCGATGCCCCACTGCTTGATCGGCCGTGTCTTGAATCGGGCCATGATGACGATCCCGGAGTCGGCCAGCTTGTCGAGCCCCATGACCTCCAGCGGGGCCAGGAGGTCGCGGGCGAAGGCGGGATCGGCCTGCATGCCGCTGCCGATCTCGCGCAGCACCTCGATCACCCGGTCCGGATCCTCCTTGTAGTCCACCGACACGTTGAAGACGGCGAAGGAGAAGTCCTTCGTCAGGTTCTTCACCGTGGTGACGGCGCTGAAGGGCACGGAATGCACGCTGCCGGCGGTGTCGCGCAGACGGATGGTGCGGATGGAGATGGCCTCCACCACGCCGGAATGCCCGCCGCCGACATCCACCACATCGCCGACGGAGATGGTGTCCTCGAACAGGATGAACAGGCCGGTGATCACGTCCTTGACCAGCGTCTGCGACCCGAAGCCGACGGCCAGACCGACGACGCCGGCACCGGCCAGCAGCGGGGCGATGTTCATGCCCAGCTCCGACAGGGTGATCAGCGCCACCACGGTCACCAGAACCACCAGGAAGGCGTTGCGCAGCAGGGGCAGCAGCGTGCGCACGCGCGCCGACCGCTCGATGCGCACCCCGTGCCGGTCGGTCTCCGACAGGAAGCGCTCGATCAGCGCGCTGACCAGCTCCCAGGCGATGACGGCCAGCACCAGCATCGACGCGATCGTCACGCCGCTGCCGATCACCCGGCGGCCGACCGGCGATTCCAGCCAATCCACCGTGTTGACGCCCCAGACATTGAGGATCGCCAGCAGCGCCACGATCCAGACGACCGCCTTCAGCACCCGGTGCAGCAGCGGCAGGTAGCGGTTGGCCCGCTCCTCCAGCTGCGGGAAAGACTCGCGGTATTCGGCGGAGATGCGGAAGCCGCGCCGCAGAACGCGCCCGATGCCGTTGACCAGCAACCGTGCCGCCGCCGCGATCAGGATCGTCAGCCCGGTGGCACGGGCCAGATACTCGAACCCGCCATACACGTTCAGCATCCACACGCCGAAGGTCACGACCACATAGAGGATGGCGATGACGTGCCAGACGTCGGCCAGCCGCGCACGGGCCGTGCGCAGCACGGCACCGCGCCCCTCCGCTTCCCGTTCCGCCGTGTCGGCCGGGTCGCCGTCGCCCGACAGGGGGGTGCCACGCATCCATTCCGCCACCGACACCCGGTTCTGCAGGATGAGGATGACCAGCATGGTGGCGATCAGCAGCCCCAGCAGCTTCATCATCGCCCCGTAGGCACCGAGCGGCAGACCCAGCACATAGGCGGCTTCCGTCAGGAAGTAGCCGTAGACCGCCGCGAAGGCGAGCCGGCGCGCCCAGACATAGGCGTAGGCCGCCGTCTCGTCCTCCATGCGGATCAGCCGGAGGCCTGGCGCCGACGGCGACAGCACGACGCGGGTGAGCAGGAGGAGCAGCTGCACGATGATCGAGGCGTTGACGACAGCCAGCGTGGCGAGCCGGACGCGCTGCGGCGGGTCGACCACCGACAGGACGCCGTAGCCGACCACCGCGAAGGCCGCGACCGGGGCCAGTTCGAGCACCGCGCGCAGCAGGAGGAACGGCAGCTTGGTGAGGACGGAGCGGAGCTGGCGGGCGCTGAGCGCGTTGCGCGGGCGCGCCAACAACCACCCGACGCCCCGCGCGATGGCCCAGCCGGCGACCAGGATGATGCCGAGCGTCTGCAGGAGTTGCACCCAGCGGTCGCGCGCCGAGGGATCCTTGGCCTGTCGCACCGCCCAGTCCGCGGCCCGCGGCAGGTCCGCGAAGACGTTGGCGACCTGGATGAGCTGGTGGCTCAGCCCCTCCACCCGCGCGGCGGCGTAGCCCAGCAGCCGACCACCCAGCGTGTCGCGCCGGTCGTCGGCGGCGGCACCGGGAGTTGCGGCCGGTGCGGCGGCCTGCTGGGCGGTGATGATCGCCTGGAGCTGCTCGATCAGCTTGGCCCGCGCCGCCTCGTCCTGAAGCGTCCGGACGACGCCCTGGAGCTGTTCGACCGTCGGTCCGGCCGTGGCCGTGGTGGCGGCCGGGGTGGTGGCGGGTGCGGAAGCGGGCGCAGCCGGGACCGTCTGGGCACCGGCGGGCCAGCCGGCCAGCGTGATCAGAAGAAGGAGGACGGCGGCAAACCCGCGTGTCCACCGGTGGCGTGTGCTCGGCATCGATGGGTGATCCGTCGGTCCTTGTCGGAAGGCAAGGACCTTAACCCGCGTTCCAACGGGATGCCAACCGTCACGCCCGTGGTCGTTCCGTGACGCGGCTCCGGTCGTCGAGGGGCCGGCGGTGGCGAGCGCGGATGTCCATCGCGCCGTCGCCGGCAAGCGGGGTGGACGCGGCGCCCTCATCCCTTACCGAAATCGTGACAGGATTTGCGAAGAAATCTACGAAATTCTCTGGGTTTCCACGAGAAGACCTACCACTTTTGTTTTGGGGAATACTGAGTAATCCATCGGTTCTTCATGATCCGAACGGACGCATTAACCGTGATTTAACTACGGTTGCGATAAACGACGAAAGCTGGCGACGGCTGAGGCGGAATCCCCCGCCCGATCCGTCGACACAGCCTGCGGATGGCCGGTTCGATGACGTTGCTGACGCGCCTGTTCCTGCTGGTGTTCCTGGCCGTGCTGCCGGCCATCGCGATCCAGGCGTTCAGCGTCCTCGATCGCCGCGACGAACGCCAGCGCGAGATCGCTGCCCAGGCCGAACGCCTGCTCCGCCTTGTGGAGGGTGAGCAGGTGCGCGTGCTCGACATCGTCCGCCACACCCTCGACACGGTGGCGGAGGCGCCGGCCGTGATGGCACCGGACTCCGGCGAGTGCCGGCCCTACCTGTCCCGTGTGGCGCGGCGCCTGCCCGGCGGGCAGCCGCTGGCGGTGATCGGTGCCGACGGGGCGATCCGGTGCAGCGCCGACCCCGAAGCGGTCGGCCGCAACGTCGGCACCATAGCCCGCGATGCCATGGAGCGCGACGGATTCGTGATCGGTACGGCCACCCGCTGGCCGGGAAGCGACGAGCCGGTGCTTCCCCTGGCGGTTCCGGTGCGTGGCGCCGACGGCCGGCCGACGGGGGCCGTGTCGATGGCCGTCAGCCTGTCCTGGCTGGCCGGGGCGCTCACCGGCCGCGGCCTGCCGGCCAACGCCAGTCTGACCGTCGCCGGTCCCGACGGCGCGGTGCTGGTCGGCGGACCCGCGGCGGGCCTGAGGGTCGGCGAGTCGCTTCCCGCATCCCTGCGGCGCCTGCTGGACTCCGGCTCGCGCAACACCGTCGACCAGATCGATTCGGACGGGGTCGAGCGAATCGTCGCCCACGCCCCCATTCCCAGCGACGGCGCCGGCCTGTTCCTGGCCATCGGCATCGACCGGCAGGCGGCCATGCGCGACGTGGCCCGCGCCACCCGCAACTCCCTGGCCCTCATCCTCGCCGGAATCACCGCGGCGCTGGTGGCGGCGTGGGTCGGCGGCATGATGTTCATCCGCCGGCCGGTGGAGACGCTGATCCGCTCCGCCCAGAGCTGGCGCGACGGCAATTCCGCCACGCGGGCGCGGCTGACCGACACCAATTCGGAGATCGGCCAGCTCGGCGCCGCCTTCGACGCCATGGCGGAGACGCTGGAGGCCCGCAGCGAGGCGCTGGCCCGCAGCGAGCGCCATCTGCGCGCCGTGCTCGATTCGCTGCCCGGCTTCGTCGGCGTGCTGACCCCCGACGGGGTGGTGCAGCGGATCAACCGGGCGGCGCTGGACGTGGCCGGCGGCGACGCGGCCAGCTTGGTGGGCCACCCCTTCGCGGACTGCGCCTGCTGGTCGGAGCCGCCGGGCCTGCGGGCTCGGCTGCGCGCGGCGCTCCGTGCCGCCGCCTTCGGCCAGACCTCGCGCTTCGACCTGCCGACGTCGGTGGATGGACGGGCGGTCGTGCTCGACTTCACCCTGACCCCGATGCTCGACCCGGACGGAGGCATCGCCAACATCGTCGCGTCTGGCATCGACGTGACCGAGCGCAAGCGGACGGAGGATGCGCTGCGCGTGGCCGAGGGACGCTTCCGCACGGCGCTGCGCACCAGCGGCGTGTCGGTGTTCAACCAGTCCCGCGACCTGCGCTACACCTGGGCCCATGATCCGGTGCTGGGCATCCAGCCGGACGAGCTCGTCGGCCGCACCGACGCCGAGTTCTTCGCCAAGCTTCCCGAGACCGTCGAACGGCTGACCAGCATCAAGCGGCGCGTGATCGAGACCGGCGAGGCCGCGCAGGAGGAGGTGCTGATTCCCTGGAACGGCACCGACCACTGGTTCGACCTGATCGTCGACCCGCAGCTCGACCGCGAGGGGCGGATCATCGGCGTGGTCTGCGCCACCATCGACGTCACCGAACGCCGCCGCGGCGAGGATACGATCCGCGCCGCGCGGGAGGAGGCGGAGCGTGCCAACCTCGCCAAGACCAAGTTCCTGGCCGCCGCCAGCCACGACCTGCGCCAGCCCGTGCAGTCACTCTACCTGTTCGCGGCGGCGCTGCGCGACCGGCTGGCCGATCACGCGGCACTGCCGCTGCTCGACACCATGAACCAGTCGCTGGACGCCCTGAAGCAGCTGCTCGACGGGCTTCTCGACATGTCGCGCCTGGAATCGGGGCGCATCGTGGCGGCGCCGGGGCCGGTCAAGCTGGCCGACGTGCTGGGGCGGCTGGCGGCGGAGTACAAGCCACGGGCGCTGGAACGCGGGCTGGAGCTGTCGGTCATGCCGTGCAGCGCCTGGGTGCTGACCGATCCGGCCCTGCTCGACCGCATCCTGCGCAACCTGATCGAGAACGCGCTCCGCTACACCCGCGAGGGCCGCATCCTGATCGGCGCCCGCCGCCGCCGCGGCCAGCTCCGGCTGGAGGTGTGGGACACCGGCATCGGCATCCCGGCCAACCGGCTGGACGAGATCTTCGAGGAGTTCACCCAACTCGACGACAGCGGGCGCGACCGCGGCCTCGGCCTCGGCCTCGCCATCGTGAAGCGCTTGTCCCGCCTGCTGCGCCACCGGGTGACCGTGCGCTCGGCGGTCGGGCGCGGCTCGGTCTTCGCCATCGAGCTGCCGGGGATCCCGGCACCGGTGATGCCGCGCCCCCGCGTCCCCGCCAACGACGGGCAGGCGCGCGGCGTCGTGCTGGTGATCGACGACGAGGCGATCATCCTGCTGGGGCTGAAGGCGATGCTGGAGGGCTGGGGCTACGACGTGCTGACCGCCCGGTCGCGCGAGCAGGCGCTGGACCGGCTGCGCATCGATGGCCGGCGCCCGCAGATCGTGCTGGCCGACTACCAGCTCAAAGGCGGGGAGACCGGGCCGGAAGCGCTGGTGGCGATCCAGGGGCTGCTCGGCAAGGACGTGCCTGGCGTCATCCTGACCGGCGACACCACGCCCGAACGCCTGAAGGAGGCGCAGAAAGGCGGCTTCCGCATCCTGCACAAGCCGGTCTTCCCGTCGGACCTGCGCAAGCTGATGGCCGGAGCGGCGTAACGGCGCGCCTTACGCGATGGTTTCGCGCAGCGCCGCCATCCGGTCGAGGTCGGCGCGGATGCGGGCGAGTTGTTCGGACACGCCGTCGGCGATTGCCGGCGGCAGCTCCTTCGCCAGCGCCTCCTCGTAGAGGCGCACGCATTCGCTCTCGGCGCGCTGCACCTCGGCCAGCAGGGTGGCGCGGTCGTTGCCCAGGACCGCCTCGCGCACACCCAGCAGCATGCGGTGGGCGCCGCCGATCACCGTGCCGCCGATGTCCGGCGCCCCGCCGACCTCCGCGACCGACCGCTGAAGCTCGCGGACGATGGCCCCGCGCTGGGCAGCCAAATCGTTGAACAGCGCCTTCAGGTCGTCGCTCTCCGCACGGCCGGCGGCGTGACGGTACCCCTCGTGGCTGTCCTCCACGGTGTGGATGAGGTCGTTCAACGTATCGACGATCGTGGTCTTGTCCAGTTCCCTGTCGGCCATGTCAGTCCTCCCCACCCGTGGGTGCACCCAGCGTCACCAAGCAACGGGCGGTCCCGCGGCGTGGTTCCGGCATGCGGCGGGGGTGGCCCCTTGGGAGACGCCACGCGACCAACGGCCGCTTTCCCTGTTGAAGGAGGGTACAACCGATTCAATCATGGAGCTGACGGTGACCGACAAGACCGAAGTGTTGAAGGACTGGCTGCGCGACGCCTACGCGATGGAGAGCCAGGCGGTTGAGATGCTGGAGCGCCAGGTCGGCCGCATCGAGAACTACCCCGAGCTTCTCGCCAAGGCGAAGGAGCATGTGGAGGTGTCGAAACGGCAGGCGGACCGGTTGAAGGATTGTTTGGCGCAGCTCGGCACCCAACCGTCCTCGATCAAGACCGGCATCCAGATGCTGATCGGCAACGCCCAGTCCCTGTCCGGCGTGGTGGCGCCCGACGAGATCGTGAAGGCGAGCGTCTTCAATTACGCCTTCGAGCATTTCGAGATCGCCAACTACCGCGCGCTGATCGCCGCGGCCGAATCGGCCGGCAAGCCCGAGATCGCCCGTATCCTGAAGCAAAGCCTGGATGAGGAGCTGGAGATGGCCGGCTGGCTGGAGCAGCGCATCCCGCAGGTGACCCAGACCTACCTGACCCGGCGCGAGACCATGTCGGCGAGCGAAGCCAAACGCTGACATCCGCGAACCGCCCCGCGGCCGGAGACGGCCGCGGGACTTCGCGTCCGCAACATTTCCGTGGCGCCGTCGCGGCACCCGGATACCTTGTCCGAAATTTGTCCCACAGAGAGTCGTACCGTTTTCCAGAACCCGGCAAGCCGTTGATTTTCAGCGGATCTTCGCACCGAAAACCGGATGATCCGCATCGGGTGGCATAGCCCTACGGCATAGACGAATGGCCGAGTTACACCCGACGTGACGTTGGTTCCGCAGCGCGGGATCGGCAATGTTGCTCCATTGACATAGAAGAACGCGAATAGGGGCAACAGCCGATGAACACCCAGCCGCCTGTGGACCGGCCAGGACGGGCACATCTGCGCAACCCGCGGCCGACCTGCTGCCGCTGCGGACGGATGCTGCGGATCGGCGAGCCCCATTGGGCCGGCGACCCGCAGGGCCGCATCTGGCACTACGCGTGCGCCGAGCAGGCGGGCGTCACCACGCCCTGGGTCCGCCCCCGCCGTCGGCACGCCCCCATTTCGGAGCCATCCTGAACTGGCAACACCCTGGATCGCGCTACGCCCCGCCCTGCTACCGGATGCCGCAGGATGGTTGTGACGACGGATGTTCCGCTACCACTGCCGCTGCTACACTATGCGTCCCCGCCGGTACCGTCGCCCACCGACGACGCGGCCGGATCCAACGACAAAGACACCAACGATAAGGATGGAGGACGCATGAAACGTTTTGCCGCCGCCGCTGCCGGCCTGTCGATGATGCTCGCCGCCGGTACCGCCTTCGCCCAGGCACAGTTCGGCTCCGCCGCCGAAGCCAAGGCCATGCTGGAAAAGGCCGTCACCGCCGTGAAGGCGGACAAGGCCGGGGCGCTGGCCGCCTTCGCCAAGGGGGAAGGCGGCTTCAAGGACCGCGACCTCTATCCCTTCTGCGGCGGGCCGGACGGTCTGTTCACCGCCCACCCCACCCTGACCGGCAAGAGCCTGCGCGATCTTCAGGACAAGACCGGCAAGCCGCTGGGGCTGGACATCTACGCCGCCGCGAAGGAAGGCGCCATCAGCGAGGTCAGCTACATGTGGCCGCGCCCCGGCAGCGCCGATCCGGTGCAGAAGATCAGCTACGTCACCAAGATCGGCGACCAGGTCTGCGCCGTCGGCTACTACAAGTGATGCGGTGAAGGGGGTCGGGCGCCGCACCGGCGTTCGCCCCCTGCCCGCAGCCATGGACGGCGCGGCGTCTCGCCGCCCGCTCGCGCATCGATCATAGGCACGACTTATCGGAACGATCGAAACAGCCGTCTTTACCCAATATGGGTCGCTGCATAAACATTGTCGGCAGAAGAAGCACAATCCCCTTGAGGAGGACGTGATGGACACGCTGCCCGACAAGAGCGCCGGAAAATGCCCATTCACCGGCGGAAGCAGCCGCCGCGGCAACCGTGATTGGTGGCCGGAAGCGCTCGACATCGAGATGCTGCACCGGAATTCGTCCCTGTCCGACCCGATGGGCAAGGATTTCGACTACGCCAAGGAGTTCCAGACCCTCGACCTCGACGCCGTGATCAAGGACCTGCACGCCCTGATGACGGATTCGAAGGACTGGTGGCCGGCGGACTTCGGTCATTACGGCGGGCTGATGATCCGCATGGCGTGGCACAGCGCCGGCACCTACCGCATCACCGACGGGCGCGGCGGCGCCGGGGCCGGGCAGCAGCGGTTCGCGCCGCTCAACTCCTGGCCGGACAACGCCAACCTCGACAAGGCGCGCCGCCTGTTGTGGCCGATCAAGCAGAAATACGGGCGCAAGATCTCCTGGGCCGACCTGATGATCCTGGCCGGCAACGTCGCGCTGGAGTCGATGGGCTTCAAGACCTTCGGCTTCGCCGGCGGCCGCGCCGACGTGTGGGAGCCGGAGGAACTGTTCTGGGGTCCGGAAGGCACCTGGCTGGGCGACGAGCGCTACAGCGGCGAGCGCCAGCTTTCCGAACCGCTGGGCGCGGTGCAGATGGGCCTCATCTACGTCAACCCGGAAGGGCCGAACGGCAACCCCGACCCGGTGGCGGCGGCCAAGGACATCCGCGAGACCTTCCGCCGCATGGCGATGAACGACGAGGAGACGGTGGCGCTGATCGCCGGCGGCCACACGCTGGGCAAGACGCACGGCGCCGGCGACCCGTCCTTCATGGGTCCGGAGCCGGAGGCGGGCGCGCTGGAGGACCAGGGACTGGGCTGGAAGAGCAAGCACGGCACCGGCTTCGGCGCCGACGCCATCACCGGCGGCCCGGAGGTGATCTGGTCGCAGACGCCGACGCGCTGGAGCAACCACTTCTTCGACAACCTGTTCGGGTTCGAGTGGGAGCTGACCACCAGCCCGGCCGGCGCCAAGCAGTGGCAGGCCAAGGGCGCGGAGCCGTCGATCCCCGACCCCTTCGACCCGTCGAAGAAGCGCCTGCCGACCATGCTGACGACCGACCTGTCGCTGCGCTTCGACCCGATCTACGAGAAGATCTCGCGCCGCTTCCACGAGAATCCCGACCAGTTCGCCGACGCCTTCGCCCGCGCCTGGTACAAGCTCACCCACCGCGACATGGGGCCGGTCGCCCGCTACCTTGGCCCGCTGGTGCCGAAGGAGACGCTGATCTGGCAGGATCCGGTCCCGCCGCTGGACCACCCGGTGGTCGATGACGCGGATGTGGCCGCGCTGAAGGCGAAAATTCTCACCTCCGGCCTCACGGTCCAGCAGCTCGTGTCGACCGCCTGGTCCTCCGCCTCGACCTTCCGCGGGTCCGACAAGCGCGGCGGCGCCAATGGTGCCCGCATCCGCCTCGCCCCGCAGAAGGATTGGGAGGTGAACGAGCCGGAGCAGCTCCGATCGGTCCTGATGACGCTCGAAGCCATCCAGCAGGCGTTCAACGCATCGGCCACCGGTGGCAAGAAGGTGTCGCTCGCCGACCTGATCGTGCTCGCCGGCGGTGCGGGAATCGAGAAGGCGGCGCAGGATGCCGGGCTGTCCATCCAGGTGCCTTTCACCCCCGGCCGCACCGACGCCTCGCAGGACCAGACGGACGTGGAGTCCTTCGCCGCGCTCGAACCGCGGCAGGACGGCTTCCGGAACTACGTCAACAGCGGCAAGACGCAGTTCATGAAGCCGGAGGAGGCTCTGGTGGACCGGGCGGCGTTGCTGCGGCTGACCGGGCCGGAGATGACGGTGCTGGTCGGCGGCCTGCGCGTGCTGGGCGCCAACACCGGCGGCTCGCCGCACGGCGTCTTCACCGACCGGCCGGGCACGCTGACGAACGACTTTTTCGTCAACCTGCTCGGCATGGACACGGAGTGGCAGGCGCCCGATGGGGCCGGGGTCTACGAGGGCCGCGACCGCGTCACCAAGGCACCGAAATGGACCGCCACGCGCGTCGACCTGATCTTCGGCTCGCACTCCCAGCTCCGCGCCTTCGCCGAGGTCTACGCCTGCGCCGACTCCAAGGAGAAGTTCGCCAAGGACTTCGTGGCCGCCTGGACCAAGGTGATGAACGCCGACCGCTACGATCTGGCGGCGCCGAGGCACTGACGGACGGCGCCGTGCCGGAGGGACCGATGTTCTTCCGGCACGGTGCCGCTTCACCAAACCCTGAAAACACGAAAGCCCGGCCAATGGCCGGGCTTTCGTATCGCTGTTCAGCGGAAGAAGAGTGGCGCGCCCGAGAAGATTCGAACTCCTAACCCTCAGATCCGTAGTCTGATGCTCTATCCAGTTGAGCTACGGGCGCATCCTTTTCGCCGGGGACCGTGACCGGTACCGCCGGTGAGGTCGAGAATCTACTCGATGACCGATGGGGACGCAAGAGGTTTTTTTCATCGAATCGCACCGCCGTGGACGGCCCGCCGGCGCTGGGCTATAAGCGGCGCCACGCAACGTTCCCGTCGCCGTCCGGAGTGTCGACCGTGGCCGAATCCACCCCCTTCAACCGCGCCTTTCCCGTGTCGTGGGAGGAGCTTCACCGCAACGCCAAGGCGCTGACCTGGCGCCTGATCGACAAGGGGCCGTGGAAGGGGATCGTGGCGATCACCCGCGGCGGCCTGGTTCCCGCCGCCATCATCGCGCGCGAGCTGGAGATCCGGTTGATCGACACGGTCTGCGTTTCCACCTACGACCACCAGAACGTCCGCGAATCGGTGGTGCTGAAGGGGGTCGAGGGTGACGGCGACGGCTGGCTGCTGATCGACGATCTGGTCGACACCGGCAAGACCGCGATGATCGTGCGCAAGATGCTGCCCAAGGCGCATTTTGCTACCATCTACGCCAAGCCCGCCGGCCGGCCACTGGTGGACACCTTCATCACCGAAGTCAGCCAGGACACCTGGATCTACTTCCCCTGGGACGTGGAACCACAATTCTCCCAGCCGGTGGCGCAACTCCACCGCAAGGGGTGATCACTCACCCCAGCGGCCCGGTGCGGTGGCGGGGGTCGAGCAGGTCGCGCAGGCCGTCGCCCAGCAGGTTCAGCCCCAGCACGCTGACCGCCACCGCCGCACCGGGAAACACCGCCTGGAGCGGTGCGGTGAACAGGAAGGTCTGGGCGTCGTTCAGCATCTTGCCCCAGGAGGGCGAGGGCGGCTGGATGCCGAGGCCGAGGTAGCTGAGCGCCGCCTCGTTCAGGATGGCGACGGCGTAGAGCACGGTGGCCTGCACCGCCACCACCCCCGCCACGTTGGGCAGCACATGCACCAGCGTCACCGACGCCGGGTCGCGGCCGAGCGCCAGGGCGGCGCGCACGAACTCCCGCCGCCAGACCTGCCGCGCGGCGCCGCGCGTCACCCGCGCCAGCACCGCGATGTTGAAGACGCCGAGCGCCACGATGGCATTGACGGCGCCCGGGCCGGCCAGCGCGGTCAGCAGGATCGCCGTCAGCACGGCGGGAAAGGCGAAGACCAGATCGGCGAAGCGCCCGACAGCCTCGTCCCCCCAACGGCCGACGGCGGCGGCCAGCAGACCCAACGGCACGCCAAGCGCCAGCCCGATCCCGACCGCCGCCGCCCCGACGGCGAGCGAGTTGCGGGCGCCGACCATGATCATCGACAGCACGTCGCGACCGAAATGGTCGGTGCCCAGCCAGTTCACCGGCCCCGGCGGACGCAGCCGGGCGATCACGCGCACCTGCTCCGCCGGAAAGGGCGTCCACAGCAGCGACAGCAGCGCCACCGCCAGCACCAGTCCGGTGAGTGCCGCGCCAAGGATCAGGCTGACCGGCAGAGGACGCCGCGGGGCGGTCATGCCTCCACCTTCGGCCGCGGGTCGATGACCGCGTAGGCCGCATCGACCAAGAAGTTGACCGCCACCACCATCACCGACAGCAGAACCACCACGTCGCGCACCACGATCAGGTCGCGCTGCCCGATGGCCTGATAGACCAGCCGGCCCAGCCCCGGCAGGGTGAAGACGGTCTCGATGACGATGGTGCCCGACACCAGGAAGGCGAACTGCAACCCCAGCACCGTCATCACCGGGATCAGCGCGTTCGGCAGGGCGTGGCGCCACAGCACCGCCGCCCGCCCCACCCCCTTGGCCCGCGCCGTGCGCACATAATCCTCCCGCAGCGTGTCGAGCACGGCGGAGCGGGTGACGCGGGCGAGGATGGCGGCCTCCGGTAGGGCCAGCGCCACGGCCGGCAACAGCAGCGCCTTCAGCCCCGGCCCCACCCCGTCCTGCCAGCCGGGAAAGCCGCCGGCCGAGAACCAGCGAAGCTGCACCGAAAAGGCCAGGATCAGCAGGATGCCGAACCAGAAGCCGGGAATGGCGATGCCGAGCTGGCCGAAGCCCATGACGCCCCAGTCCGCCGCCCGCCCCTGCCGCGCCGCCGCCCACAACCCCAGCGGAACGGCGATGGCGGTGGAAAGCGCCAGCGCCATCAGCGCCAGCGGCCCGGTGACCACCATCCGCTCCGCCACCAGCCCGGCCACCGGCCGGGCGTAGGTCAGGCTGGTGCCGAGCTCGCCGCTCAGCAGCCCGGCCAGGAAGCCGCCGTAGCGGACCAGCACCGGCCGGTCCAGCCCCATCTGGTCGCGCAGCGCCGCCAGCGTGTCCGGCCGCGCCTCCGTCCCCAGCATCAGCAGCGCCGGGTCGCCGGGCAGCACCTCCAGCACCACGAAGACGACGACCGTGGCCAGCCACGCCGTCAGCGCCAGCGACAGCAGCCGGCGGGCGAGAAAGCCGAGCACGGGGCGGGCCGCGACGCCGTTACTTCCAGCTCACGCCCGTCACGTCGGTGGATTGCAGGGGGCGGTTCTTCCACATCCCCTGCACGCCCGCCTTCTGCACGGTGATCTGCGGAATGACGAAGAGGAAGCCGTTCACCGCGTCTTCGGCGATGATGCGCTCCTGCTGGGCGTAGAGCTCGTTGCGCTTGCCCTCCTCCTGCACCGTCTCCAGCTGCTGGTCGATGGCCTTGAAGCGCGGGCTGTCGTAGTTGAAGTAATAGTTGTCGCGGCCGTAGATGCCGATGTCCAGCGGCTCGGTGTGGGCGACGATGGTCAGGTCGTAATCCTTGCCGCGGTAGACCTTCTCCAGCCACTGCGCCCATTCGACATTCTCGATCTTCAGCCGGATGCCGGCCTCGGCCAGCATGGCGGCAACCAGCTCGCCGGAGCGGCGGGCGTAGATCGGGGGCGGCAGGCGCAGCGTCGCCTCGAAGCCGTTGGGGTGGCCGGCCTCGGCCAGCAGCGCCTTGGCCTTCGCCACGTCGTAGGGGTAGAGGCCGGTGAGGTCCACATAGGCCGGGTGGTGCGGCGCGAAATGCGTGCCGATCGGCTTGGCGGTGCCGAACATGGCGCCCTCGATCAGCGTCTTGCGGTCGATGGCGTGCGCCATGGCCCGGCGCACCCGCACGTCGTCGAAGGGCTTGCGGGCGTTGTTGGTCGCCAGGATCGCCTCGCCCTCGCCGGTGCCCTCCATGACGGTGAAGCGCGGGTCGCTGCGGAACTGGCCGAGCTGCTCGTAGACGCCGAACTGCGGGATGGTGTCGACGTCGCCGGACAGCAGCGACGCCACCTGCACCGCCGGGTCGTTGATGAAGCGGAAGGTCACCCGCTCCAGTGCCGGCTTCGGCCCGTCATAGTCGGGGTTGCGCACCAGCACCACCCGGTCGCCGGCGGCCCAGCGGTCCAGCTTGAAGGGGCCGGTGCCGACCGGCTTCTGCTTGTTGGTGGCGGCACTCTCCGGCGCCACGATCACCGAGTCGCCCATGCCCATGTGGAACAGGAACAGGCCGTCCGGCCGCGACAGGGTCACCACCGCGGTGTGCGGGTCCGGCGTCTCCACATTGGCGATCGGCGTGAAGTAGGCCTTCTGGGCGTTGGTCGAATCGGCGGCGCGGGCGCGGTCCAGCGTGAACTTCACGTCGCCGGAATCGAGCGCCGTGCCGTCGTGGAATTTCGCCCCCCGGCGCAGCTCGAAGCGGTAGGTCAGCCCGTCCGGCGAGACGCTCCAGCGTTCGGCCAGCCCCGGCACGACGGCGCCGCTCTGATCGACGCGGACCAGCGGCTCGAACAGGTTGGCGTAGACGATCTCGTCGATGGCCGCGGCGGCGCTGCCCGTGGGATCGAGGTGCGGGGGTTCGAGCTGCATGCCGACGACCAGCTCGTTGCGCGGCTGGGCCGTGGCCGCAACCGGCAGCAGCGCCAGAGCCGCCGTGACCGCGCCCGCAAGGGCGCCCGCGATCCGCCATGTGGTGACCGGCATCGGTGTTCCTTCCCCTGGATCATTTGGCCCGCGCGCATTCCCGCGTTCAAAGGCGGGGGGATGATGCGGTGCAACCGCGTCGCGTTCAAGGGCGTCGGTGGGGTCAGTCCCCACCGCGCGACGCGAGCACCGCCCCGAACCGCTCGCGGTAGGACGGGTAGTTCCCAAGCGATTCGGCCTCGTACACGCCGCGGCCGATGGACCGGGCCACGCAGTCGGCGGCCATGGCGCCCAGCCGGGCGATGGCGGCGGGACGGTCCTGCCCCAGCGGATGGGTGCCGGTGGCGAGCACGAACAGCGTGTCTCCATCGAAGGGTGTGTGCGCCGGGCGCACCGCGCGGGCCAGACCGTCCTGCGCCATGATGGCGACCCGCATCGCCTCCGCCCGAGTCAGGTCGGCGTTGACCGCCACCACCCCGATGGTGGTGTTGGCGCCGGGCGCCTGCCGCGCCGGGGCGGGCGTCACCGGGTCGGGCGTGGCCGGGCCGGTGGGAAGCGGCTGGCCGCCCATCTCGCCGTCCAGCTCGAAGGCCCAGGCCCACAGGGTGGGCTGGCCCGGCATCACCACCGACCCCACCGGGTTGGCGGCGACCAGGGCGCCGACCTGCACCCCGTCATCGTCCACCAGCGAGGCGCTGCCGAGTCCCCCCTTGAGATCGCCGGCCTTGGCTCCCAGCCCGGCCCCGGCGTTGCCCAGCGCGACATCCGCCGACGCCGACTCGAGCGCCCGTTCCGCCAGGACGCGGTAGGGCGGGGTCGCCCCCCAGCCCTTGTCGCCACCGTTGGCAAGGTCGAACAGCACGGCCGCCGGCACGATGGGCACGCGGTGGCCCCGCACCTCGAACCCACGCCCGCGCGCCGCCAGCCAGCCCATGGCGCCCGACGCCGCGTCCAGCCCGAAGGCGGAGCCGCCGGTCAGCACCACCGCGTCAACCGCCTGCACCAGCCCCGTCGGTGACAGCGCGTCGGTTTCCCGCGTGCCCGGCCCGCCGCCGCGCACGTCCACCGCGGCCACCGCCGCCCGGTCGGGGAGGACCACCGTGGTGCCGGACCACGCGCGCGTGTCCTCCGCGTTGCCCACGCGGATGCCGTCGACATCGGTGATCAGGTTGCGCGGCCCCGGACGCGGCACGATGGTCAAGCCGCGGCCAGGACACCCGGAGGCGTCAACTGCCTTCCGCCATGTCGTAGATGACGTCCATGTCGGCGATCAGGATCTTGTTGCCCTCCTGAAGCGAAATCGCGCCGGAGGTCTTGAGCTGGGTGAAGGTCCGGCTGACGGTTTCGGTGGTCAGCCCCAGATAGTCGGCGATGTCGGCGCGGCTCATCGGCACGAAGACGGGGTTGTCCTTGTGGCCGCGGCGGGCGGCGCGCTGCGACAGCATCAGCAGGAAGGAACAGATCTTCTCCTTCGCCGTCTTGCGGCCGAGCAACAGCATCTGGTCCTGCGCCGCCGCCAGTTCGTTCGACGCCATGGAGAACAGGCGCCGCTGCATCTTCGGGAACTCGTCGAGCAGCGTTTCCATCTTGCGGCGCGGGAACCGGCAGAGCGTGGTGGTGGTCACCGTCTCCGCCGTGTAGGCGTAGCTCTCGTTGACGGCGAGGCCGAGGAAATCCCCGGTGACCAGGAAACCTGTGATCTGCCGCCGCCCGTCGGGCAACAACTTGTACAGCTTCACCGTCCCCGCTGTGACGTTGTAGAGCGCATCGGCGGCGTCACCTTCGGAGAACAGGGTCTGGCTGGAGTCGACGCGCATGGTCTGCAGGATGTCCGCAAGCCGCCGCAGTTCGTCCGGCTCCAGCGCGGCGCACACCGTCAGGCTGCGCACGGGACATGCGCCACACGGGTGCGATTCGGTCTGCGCACTCTTCTCGCGAGCGCGCCCCATATCGAACGGGGGCATGGGCGGCATCCAGCCTCTTACGGAACGATGCACCCATCATGGTCACAAATGCGAAATTTCGCAACTGGGCTGTGGAACCAATCGCTTTATTGCCACCGCCGCACCACTTCAACGTGTCGGTTGGATTCAATGTGTCGGTCGACTCCTGTCCGTATCACCCGATCCCGGTGGCGGGTCGTCATCGAACAGGATGCGGTGGGCGGCACCATCGAGGTCGTCAAACTGCCCGGACCTGAGTGCCCACAGGAACGCCACCAGACCCAGGAGCCCCAGGCTGAGGGCGGCCGCGATCAGATAGAGAAGCTCGGTCATGCGGGGGTTCCTTGACGACACGGCCGCGGCCCAGCCGCAGCGCATTGGCGATGACGATCAGCGAGGAGGAGGACATGGCCAGTGCCGCGAGCAGCGGCGTCAGCATGCCACCCATCGCCAGCGGCACCGCGAAGACGTTGTAGACGATGGCGATCCCGATGTTCTGGCGGACCAGCACGCCCGACCGCCGCGCCACCTCGATCGCCTCCAGGATCGGAACGAGGCGGCGGCCCTGGAACACGGCGTCCGCCGCGGTCTGGCTGACATCCACCGCGGTCGAGGGCGACATGGACACGGTGGCGGCGGCGAGCGCCGGGGCGTCGTTGAGCCCGTCGCCGACCATCAGCACCCGGCGGCCCTGCGCCACCAGGGCGGCCAGCGCCTCCACCTTGTCGGCGGGGGTGCGCTCGGCCTGCCAGTCGGTGATGCCCAGACGCTCCGCCATGGCGGTGACCGCCCCCCGGCGATCGCCGGACAGAAGCGCCACCCGGATGCCGCGGGCCGTCAACCCGGCGATCACAGCGGCGGCGTCGGTCCGCGGCGCGTCGTGGAAGGTGATGCGCACCGGGGAGGCGCCCGGACGGGCCAGCCACAGCTCGGGCCCGACGGCCTCCTCGGCGTCGTCCGGCGCGCCGGTGAAGCGGCGGCTGCCCAGCCGCACCGTGCCCTCCGCGGTGTCGAGGAGGAGACCGGCGCCGGCAACCTCACGCACCTCCGTCGCCACCGGCACGCCGGGAACGGCAGCGGCCAGCGCGCGGGCCAGCGGATGACGGCTGGCCCCGGCCATGGACGCCGCGAGCCGGCGGTCCTCCTCCGCCACCCCGTCCAGCAGCGGCTCGGGCCGCCCCTCGGTCAGGGTGCCCGTCTTGTCGAACACCACCGTGTCGATCTCGGCCAGCCGCTCCAGCGCGGTGGCGGATTTCAGCAGCACGCCGGCGCGCATCAGCCGGCCACTGGCGATCACCTGCACCACCGGCACCGCCAGCGCCAGCGCGCAGGGGCAGGTGATGATCAGCACGGCGACGGCGTTCATCAGCCCGTCCTGCCACGCCACCCCCCCCAGGAACACCCAGGCCAGGAAGGTGCCGAGTGCCGCCAGATGCACCACCGGGGCGTAGAGGCGGGACACGCGGTCGGCGAGCGCCACGAAGCGGGCGCGGCCCTGCTCCGCCACCTCCATCAACCGCACGATCTCGGCCAGGAGCGTGCCCTCCCCCACCGCGTCCACGGTGAGCCGCAGCGGGGCGGACAAGTTCAGCATGCCGGCGAAGACCCGGTCGCCGCGTTTGACGGCGTTGGGCACCGTTTCGCCGGTGATGAGCGCGGTGTCGAGATCCGACACGCCGTCGCTGACGGTGCCGTCCACCGGCACCCGCTCGCCGACCGCCACCAGCACCGTGTCGCCGGGCCGCACCTGTTCTGGCCGCACCGCCGCCGTGCGCCCGTCCGCCCCGATCACGGTCACCGCCTGGGCGCCGAGCCCAAGCATGTGCTCGGCCGCGGAGCGCGCACGGCCGCGGGCGCGCTGGTCGAGGTAACGGCCGATCAGCAGGAAGAACAGCAGCATCACCGCGCCATCGAAATAGGCGTGCGGGCCGCTGTCGATGGTCTCGAACAGGCTCATGCCGGTCGCCAGCAGGACGCCGATGGTGATCGGCACATCCATGTTGGTGCGGCGGTTGGCCAGCGCCTGGAGGGCGGAGCGGGCGAAGGGGCGGACGGCGAAGGCGATGGCCGGCAGGCAGATCAGCGCCGACAACCAATGCATGAGATCACGTGTGGCCGGTCCCATGCCCTGGCTGTGGCCCGCCCACACCGACACGCTGAGCAGCATCACGTTGCCGGCGGCGAAACCGGCGACCGCCATGCAGCGCAACAGCTCCGTCTCGCCGCGGCGCTGCACCTGGCCCAGTTTCTCCGGATCGAAGGGCATCGCGCGGTAGCCGAGGCGGGTGAGGGTGCCGACGACCGCGTTGGCATCGGTCTCCTCCGGCCGCCACTCCACGCTCAGGCGCCGCGTCGTCATGTTGAGCCGCGCGTGGACGACGCCATGCTGGCGGCGCAGCGCCGTCTCGATCAGCCACACGCAGGCGCCGCATTGCAGCCCGTCCACCATCAGGTTCAGGGCGTGCGTGCCCTTTCCCGTGGGTCTGGCGTGGGCGGTGCAGTCGATCGTCGCGGCTTCCTCGTCCGGCCGCAGGGGCCGGGCGTTGGGATCGACGCAGCGGCGCTCGTAATAACGCTCCAGCCCCAGCCCGCGGACAAGGTCGTAGGCGGCGGCGCAGCCGGTGCAGCAGAAGCCCTCGCCGACCCGCTCCGCCCCCAGGGGCTGGCCGCAGTGCAGGCAGTCGGCCATGCTACTTCACCCAGACGCGCTGCTGGTTCTGGTAGTCGCCGGTGGAGTGGTCGATGGTCAGCCGCAGGTCCCAGTTGCCGCTGAACGGCAGCTCCACATCGGTGCCGTAGCGGCCGTCGCCCAGATAGGGCAGCTCCAGCGCCACGTCATGGTTGGCGCTGGTCGGTCGGATGAAGGCGGCCTTGACCACGCTGCCGGTCAGCAGGTTGCCGTAGCGGTCACGCAGGGTGACGCTGACGATGCCCTTGCGCGGGGCCTGGGACTGGAAGGCCAGATCCACCTTCCAGCCACGCTCGGTCTGGGCGCGGGCCCCTTCCAGCGCGGCGTTGTAATGGAGACCTTTCAGGTAGTGGTTGTCGGTCTCCAGTCCCGTGTAGGTGGTCATGGCGACATAGACCATGATGCCGTTGGCGGCCACCACCACCCCGAAGAAGGCCACGAACAGCCAGGGAATGAACCAGCCCGGCTGGCGTTTCCGGCGACCGCTTCCCCGCGGCCCGCCGGTGGCGACCGCGGCGTCTGTGGTGATGCTCGTCATCGTCTCGTTCCCTGGTTTCGGGGCGGTGATGGTGGGAAGTGGCGGGGCCGGTCAGTTGGCCGGCCCCATGAAGACCGTCTTGTAGGAGTCGCCGTCGCCGCCGGCGGTGGTGAGCGTCAGCGTGAGCGGCACGGACGCCGCCGTCACCGAGGCGCGCGGCACCGTCACGAAGATGCGGTAGGTCGCCACCTGGTCGGGGGCCGCGCTGAGGCGGAGTCGCGCGGCGCTGTCCGACTGATGCTCGCCCGCCACCGACAGCTCGATGCCGGCCAGACCCGAGGCCGTCAGTGTGTAGTCGCGCGAGTCGCGGGTCATGTTGGAAATCTTGAAGGTGTAGGCGTTGCGAACCGACCCGTCGGCCAGCGCCACGAACAGCGGCGCCCGGTCGCGAAGCACGCTGATGTCCAGGCTGGGCTTCAGGACCAGCCCCGCCGCGATCATGCCGGACACCACGACCATCAGCAGCGAGTAGATGATCGTGCGCGGGCGGACCAGCTTGTAGACCGCCTTCTTGCCGGTGGTCGCCATGGAGACGAGGTTGTTCTGCGTGTCGAAGGCGATCAGCCCCTTGGGCCGGCCGATCTTCGTCATGATCTCGTCGCAGGCGTCGATGCACAGGCCGCAGCCGATGCAGGCGAGCTGGCTGCCCTCGCGGATGTCCACCCCCGTCGGGCAGGCATGGTAACAGGCGTTGCAGTCGATGCAGTCGCCGTGCCCGTCCGCCTTGCGCTCCTCCCAGCTCTGGGTCTTGCGCAGATGCGCCCGCCCCTCGCCGCGGTACTCGCGGTAGGTGACGACCAGGCTGTCCTCGTCGGTCATCGCCGACTGGAAGCGCGGCCACGGGCACATGTAGATGCAGACCTGCTCACGCGCGAATCCGGCCAGCAGGTAGGTGGTGCCGGTGAAGAGCAGGATGAACCACACCGCCGTGCTCGACGCATTCAGCGTCACGAGATCCCACGCCAGCGTCGGCGCGTCGGTGAAGTAGAAGATCCAGGCGCCGCCGGTGGCGAACGCGATCAGGATCCACGCGGCGTTCTTCGCCGCCTTCCGCCAGAGCTTGTTCAGGGTCCATTTGCCCTGGTCCATGCGGATGCGATCCCCGCGTTCGCCTTCGAACAGGCGCTCCACCCAGACATAAAGGTCGGTCCACACCGTCTGCGGGCAGGCGTAGCCGCACCAGACACGCCCGGCCAGCGACGTGGCGAGGAAGAGCCCCACCGAGGCGAGGATGAGCGCCCCGGTGAGGTAGTAGATTTGCTGCGGCCACAGTTCGATGAAGAAGAGATAGAATCGTCGGCCCTCCAGATCGAGCAGAACGGCTTGATCGGGTGCGTTCGGGCCGCGGTCCCAGCGGATCCAGGGCAGGATGTAGTAGATACCGAGCAGGGCGACGAGCACAGCCCATTTCAACCGGCGGAACGGGCCGGTCACCTTCTTGGGGTAGATCTTGGCGTGCTTCGCGTAGAGGGGGGCGGAAGCGCGCTTCGTGACCTCGGGCTGTGTGTCGGTCGCCGAACTCATGGGCTCGATGCCTTCGTCGTGTCGTACCCCTCGCGGGGCGGGGCGTGGTCGGCCGCACTGTGGACCACGCCGGCCCGCGCACTATGGCGGCGGTTTGTCGCAGGATCATTGCGATGGATCAAAAGCCGCGGCGCGCGGGCACAGGACAGGGCCGAAAAAACGAACGGCGCCGGGAAGCGCGAAGCCTCCCGGCGCCGGACGTCGTTCCCGAGGGGCTGCTTACTTGCCGCCGCCCAGATTGTGCACGTAGATCGCCAGCTGCTTGATCGTCACGTCGTCCAGACGCTTGGACCACGCCGGCATCTCGCCGGCCCGGCCGTTGGTGATCGTCTGCACCAGCGTGGCGCGGTCGCCGCCGTAGACCCAGGCCGCGGTGTTGAGCGGCGGAGCTCCGACGCCATCGACCCCGGCCGCGAGGCTGCCCTGGCCCTTGTCGCCATGGCAGGCCACGCAGTTCTCCTCGAACACGGTCTTGCCCTTGTCGGCCTTGGCCTTGTCCGTGGCGCGGTTGGTCAGCGACAGCACATACTCGGTCACCTGGTCGATCTGGGTCTTGTCCAGGATGCCGTCCCGGCCGAAGGCGGTCATGCCCACACCCGGCGCGCCGCGCGTCTCGACCACGTCGCCCTGGCGGACGCCGCCCTTGATCGTCTGGTACAGATCACCGGTGGTGCCGCCCCACAGCCACACGTCGTCGGCCAGCGTCGGGTAGCCCTTGGCCCCCTGGCCGCCGGCGCCGTGGCAGGCCGAGCAGTTCTCGTTGAACATCGTGCGGCCACCGGCCATCGCGAAGGACAGGAGATCCTTGTCCTTCTGGATGTCCTCCACCGACGCCTTGGCGATGCGGTCCAGGTACTTGGCCTGGGCCGCCTTCGCGTCGGCGAGCGACTTGGCGAGATCCTCGCGCTGCGAGTAGCCGAGCACGCCCTTGGTGTAGGTCGAGCCGAGCGGCCAGGCCGGATAGAGCACGTAGTAGACCAGAGACCACGCGATGCAGACGTAGAAGACGTACAACCACCATTTCGGCAGGGGGTTGTTCAGTTCCTTCAGACCGTCGAACGAGTGGCCGGTCGTCTCGACGCCCGACAGGGCGTCCTTTTCGACATTCTTCGCCATGGCCTAAAACTCCTGACCATCATCCTTGAGCGGGATCTGCGCGGCCCGTTCGAACTTGCCCCGGTTGCCCGGCCACATCGCGTAGACGAGGATGCCCGTGAACAACATCATCAGCCAGACCGTCCAGAAGGACCGGAGCATTGCGGCGATCGAATCCAAGTCCATCGACCCCTCCATTCCGCTCACTGCTGCAGCTGCTTGGGCGACTGGTACTTCGTAAAGTCGACCAGCGTGCCGAGCATCTGCAGGTAGGCAACGAGCGCGTCCATTTCGGTGACCTGCTTGTTGCCGGTGAAGTTGGCCACGACGGCCTTCGGGTAGCGCTTCTGGAACGCCGCGACGTCGCCGTCCGGATTCTTCTGCGCCTCGAGGTCGGCCTTGGCGTTGGCGATCTGCTCGTCGGTGTAGGGGCTGCCCAGCACCTTGAGCGTCTTCAGGTGGGTCTGGATGTCGTCGTACTTCAGCGGGCGGTCCTTCATCCAGGCATAGCCCGGCATGATCGACTCCGGCACCACCGCGCGCGGATCGACGAGGTGCGCCACCTGCCAGTCGTTGGAGTACTTGCCGCCAACGCGGGCCAGATCGGGACCCGTGCGCTTGGAGCTCCACTGGAAGGGACGGTCGTACATGCTTTCCGCGGCCAGCGAGTAATGGCCGTAACGCTCCACCTCGTCGCGGAACGGACGGATCTGCTGGCTGTGGCAGTTGTAGCAGCCTTCGCGGACGTAGATGTTGAAGCCGGCCAGTTCGAGGGGCGAATGGGGGCGCACCCCATCCACCTTCTCGATGGTCGATTCGATGGTGAAGAGCGGAACGATCTGCACGAGCCCGCCGATCGACACCGTGATCAGGATCAGAACGACGAGAAGAAGCGTGTTCCTCTCGATCGTATCGTGGCTAAAGCCTTTTTTTTCTTCGGCCATGGGTCAGGTCCTCTCCGGCGGCGTCAGGCGGCGCCGACCGCGGTCTTGTGCGGAGCGGTGGCGTAGGGAGTCTCGCTGCGGATGTCGCCGCGCGCCGTGCGCCACAGGTTGTAGACCATGATCAGGGAGCCGGCGACGAACAGGAGACCGCCAAGCGCACGGATCACGTAGAACGGGTGCATGGCCGCCACCGTCTCAACGAACGAGTACTGCAGGAAGCCGAGGTTGTCGTAGGCACGCCACATCAGGCCCTGCATGATGCCGGACACCCACATGGCGGTGATGTACAGCACGATGCCGATCGTCGCGGTCCAGAAGTGGTAGCTGACCAGGCGCAGGCTGTAGAGCTGCGCCCGCTTCCACAGGACCGGGACGAGGTAGTAGATGGCGCCGAAGGAGACGAAGGCGACCCAGCCCAGCGCGCCGGAGTGCACGTGGCCGACGGTCCAGTCGGTGTAGTGCGACAGCGCGTTGACCGGCTTCACCGACATCAGCGGACCCTCGAAGGTCGACATGCCGTAGAAGGCGACCGAGGTGACCAGGAAGCGCAGCACCGGGTCGGTGCGCAGCTTGTCCCAAGCGCCGGACAAGGTCATGATGCCGTTGATCATGCCGCCCCAGGAGGGCATCCACAGCATCACCGAGAAGGTCATGCCCAGCGTCTGCGCCCAGTCCGGCAGTGCCGTGTAGTGCAGGTGGTGCGGGCCGGCCCAGATGTACAGGAAGATCAGCGTCCAGAAGTGCACGATCGACAGCCGGTACGAGTAGACCGGCCGCTCCGCGCGCTTCGGCACGAAGTAGTACATGATGCCGAGGAAGCCCGCGGTCAGGAAGAAGCCGACGGCGTTGTGGCCATACCACCACTGGACCATCGCGCTCTGCACGCCGGTGACCCAGGTGTAGCTCTTCATGCCGAAGAGTGACACCGGCAGGTTCACGTTGTTGCCCAGGTGCAGGATGGCGACCGTCAGGATGAACGCCATGAAGAACCAGTTGGCAACGTAGATGTGCGACTCCTTGCGGGTCATCACCGTGCCGATGAACACCACCGCGTAGAGGACCCAGATGACCGTCAGGTAGAGGTCGAGGATCCACTCCGGCTCGGCGTATTCCTTGCCCTGCGAGAAGCCGAGCACGTAGCTGAGCGCCGCCAGGACGATGAAGATGTTGTAGTTCCAGAAGATGAACTTGGCGAGGCCTTCACCACCGAACAGGTGCTGGCGGCAGGTGCGCTGCACGCTGTAGAGCGAGGTGGCGAACAGGACGTTGCCGCCGAAGGCGAAGATCACGGCCGAGGTGTGCACCGGCCGCAGGCGGCCGAAGCTGGTCCACTCCAGACCGAGGTTGAGTGCCGGAAAGGCGAGCTGAAGGGCGATGAACACGCCGGCCGTGAAGCCGATGACGCCCCAGAACACCGCCGCGATGACGAACAGTCGGATAACGTCTTCGTAGTAACGCACGTCGTCCGACACCCGCTGGCTGCCCAGGGCGGCCCCTGAGGTCAGAGTCGCTGATGTCATACAATCTCTCCCGTTAGCCCCGGGCGGCTTGGGCCGCTCGCTGTCGAGGTTGCACCACCGCTTGGGATACGCTGTCGCTGAGTGTTTTGTCGCAGGGCGGCGGGGTACGACCGCCGGATGTGCACGGACACCCATCGGACCCGCTGCCGATAGTGACCCCACTATGTTTGGGGCCAGTCCCGGCAACATTGATCTACGTCAACGACCTGTCGAACCGTGGACAGCCATGCTCGGACATTGATCGATTGTGGCTGATGTGTATGGACGACGGTTTCATCGCCAAGCCCCTGGCGAAGCGGCAGATCGACCAGGCCTATCCCCTGGTGCGGGCGGTCGCGCCCGGGCTCGAGGTGGCACAGTGGCGGGCCTTCGCCGGCGCCCTCATCGGCAGGCCGGGGCCATCGGTCGCACCCAGCGGGATCATGACCGCCCAGAACGGTCACGGCTACATCCACGGGCTCTTCTCCTACACCCGCGACCAGCACCTTCACCACGGGCCGATCCTGTCGGTGGAGAATTTCATCGTGCTCGACCTGTTCGACCCCGCCGCCGCCGCCGCGACCCTGCTGCGCGCCATGGACGCGGTCGCCAAGGCGCTGGGCTGCTCGGCGATCCACACCAATCTGGCCGGCCCGCCGGTGGCTCCGCCGCAGCCAGGTGGCGGCATGCTCGACCGCTTCCGCGAGGAGGGCCATGCGCCGGAGGCGCTGCGGCTGTGCAAGCGGCTGGCGCGGGCCAACGACAACAACGCCCTGGACAGCGCGGTCCGGGCCGACTGACGCCCGCTGCCGGCGGTGAGGTGATGCGGCGGTGCCGAGCGCGCGGTTGCGTGGCGCCCGGCAATCGCTAGGATGCGGCATCATGACCGCCCCCCGATACCCCACGATCCGCCTCCACCCCGGCCGTCACAAGCGCCTGCTGCACGGCCATCCCTGGGTCTATTCCAACGAGGTCCAGATGGACGCCGCCGCCAAGGCGGTGCCGGCGGGCAGCCCGGTGCGACTCGTTGACGCCGGTGGCACCGCGCTGGGCGTGGCCACCTTCAGCCCGCACACGCTGATCGCGGCGCGTCTGCTGTCGGCCGACTCGGACACCGCCATCGACGGCGCCTTCCTGGCGGGGCGGCTGCGCCGGGCCGCCGACCTTCGCGCGCGCCTCTACGACCGACCCTACTACCGCGTGGTGCACGCGGAGGCGGACGGGCTGCCCGGCCTGATCGTCGACCGCTACGGTGACGTGGTGACGGTGCAGGCCAACTCCGTCTTCATGGACGCGCGGTTGCCGGACATCCTGGCGGCGCTGGACGAGACGCTGGCCCCCGCGGCCGTCATACTCCGCAACGACGGCTCCCAGCGCGCGCTGGAGGGGCTGGCGGAGGAGACGCGACTCGCCAAGGGCGCCATCGACGGCCCGATCCGGCTGGAGGAGAACGGCGGCGTCTTCTTCGCCGACCCGCTGGGCGGCCAGAAGACCGGCTGGTTCTACGACCAGCGCGACAACCGCGCCTTCATCGCGTCGCTGGCCAAAGGCCGGCGGGCGATCGATTTCTTCAGCTACAACGGCGGCTTCGCCGTGCAGTGCGCGCTGGCCGGTGCGGAGTCGGTGGTGGCGGTCGACCGCTCCCAGCCGGCGCTGGCGAACGCGGCGCGAGCGGCCGAAGCCAACGGAGTCGCCGCCCGCTTCGAAGCGCGCCGCGCCGACGCCTTCGACGAGCTGGAGCGGCTGGCCGCGGCCGGCGAGCGATTCGGCGTGGTTGTCGCCGACCCGCCGGCCTTCGTGAAGTCCAAGAAGGACTTGGCGGTCGGCTGCCGCGCCTATCGCAAGATGACGAAGCTGGCCGCCCGCATCACCGAGCCCGGCGGCTTCCTGCTGGCCGCCTCCTGCAGCCACAATGTGGACCCGCCGACCTTCGCCGAGCAGGTCGCCCGCGGCCTGACCGACGCCGGCCGCACCGGCCGGGTGCTGCGCGTGGCCGGTGCCGGCCCCGACCACCCGCTGCACCCGCATCTGCCGGAAAGCGCCTATCTGAAGGCGATGGTGATTCAGCTCGATTGAGTCAGCGTTCGAAAACCCCCACCAGTTCCACATGCGCCGACCACAGGAACTGGTCCACCGGGTGAACGCGCCGCAACGCGTAGCCACCATCGACCAGCGTGCGGGCGTCGCGGGCGAAGGTGGCTGGGTTGCAGGACACGGCGACCACCAGGGGTACCCGCGACCCGGCCAGCGCCACCGCCTGGGCCGCCGCCCCGGCACGCGGCGGGTCGAAGACGACGGCGTCGAACCGCGCCAGCTCCTTCGCCGTCAGCGGGTTGCCGAACAGGTCGCGGCGCTCCGTTGCGAGTCGCAGTCCGGCGGCGGCTTTGCCCAGGGCGGCCAGGGCCGGTGCATCACCCTCCACCGCCAGCACGGACCGCCCACCCCGCGCCAGCGGCAGAGCGAAGGTGCCGAGCCCGGCGAACAGGTCCGCCAGCTTTCCGGTGGGTCCGACCCCCGATCCATGGGCCGGGTCGATGGCCGACTCGACCGCCGCGACCAGCGCCGCCTCCCCCTGCGGGCTCGCCTGGAGGAAGGCGCCGGACGGCGGGGTGACGGGGATGCCGGCGAACCGGACAACGACGGGCGCGCGGTGCGCGACCGGCTCCGCTGTGGCCCGGTCATCCGGTTGCCAGGACAGCCGGGCGATCCCCGCCGCCTCGGCGAGTCGGACCAGCCCTTCCCGCGCGGCGCGGTCCAGCCGCTTCGGCCCGACCAGCAGCAGGTCGATGCCGCCCTCCAGATCGGCGGCCACGGCGTCACAGGCGCCGCCGTCGGGCAGGGCGTCGGCCAGCGCGGCGCGCAGCGGTGGCAGAAGCGCCTCCAGCCGCGGCGTCAGGATCGGGCAGGTGGCGAGATCGACGAGACGGTGGCTCGCCCGCTCGTTGAAGCCCAGCCACACCCGCCGCCCCCGGCGCAGCGCAGCAAAACGCGCGCGGCGACGGGCGCCTGGCGGTGTCCGGGACAGCGGCTCGAGGACGACGTCGCCCAACCCCACCCGGTCCAGGGCCGTACGGACGGTCCCGACCTTCCAGGCGGCGTACGTGTCGTCATCCATATGTTGGAGCGTACAGCCGCCGCAGACGCCGAAATGCCCGCAGGGTGGTGCGTCCGGCCGGCGTCCGGGACCGGGCTGAAGAAGCTCCAGCAGCTTGCCGCGCAGGCCGTCGCCCTTGGACTCATCCAGACGTACGCGCACGCGGTCGCCCGCCACGGTCAGGGGCACGAAGACCTTCGCGTCATCGTACAGCCCCACACCATCGCCGCGGGCGCCGACCTCGGCGATGGTCAGTTCGGCGATGGACGCTCCGGCGGGGCGGGCGGCGGGCACGGTGCGCCGGCTCACGCGAAGGCGGCGAGGCCGGCGCGCAAGCCCTCCGGCACCGGGGTGGGACGGCCGGTGGCTTTGTCCACCAGGACCATCACCGCCTCCTGGGTGGCAGCGCAGCGGTCGCCGTCGAACACGGCAAGGCCCATGGTCACCGACGTGTTGCCGACGCGCAGGATGCGCACGCCCACCCGGATGTCGGCGGGAAAGTTGATCTGAGCCCGGAAATCGACGACCAGCCGCGCCACCACCACGGTCCAGGGGGTGTCGCTGACGAAGCGGCCGAGCGCCTGCATGATGGCGACGCGCCCGGTCTCGAAATAGACGCCGATGGCGTTGTTGTTGGCGTGGCCCTGCACGTCGAGATCGGCGAAGCGCACCCGCTCCTCCGTCCAGAAACGGTAGGCGGCGGGATCGGTGGCCGCGGGATCGATGGCCGTCGGGGCGGTTGCCGTCTGGGCGGTGTCGGTCATGGGTGTCGCCGGTGGTGGGTCGGTCCCCGAATGTGGCGGGCGAGACGGAAACCGGCAAGCGCGGGCATGGCCGCCATACGGGCGGGGGTGAAAAACCGCGCGCCATGCGCCGGCCGGGGGTGTTATAGGTGGCGACACCACCTCCACAAGCCCCAAGGGCCTAGCCATGAGCAACGACACCAACCAGACCGCCGAAGCGATGTTCGACAAGGCGCTGAGCATCGCCGAGAAGCACCTCGACAAGGCGATCCAGGAGGGCGGCGCCCTCGGCCCCTATGTGGCCGTCGCGATGATCGAGGCCGCGGTGAACGCCGCCGTGGATGAGACCAGCCACGAGGATGTGGTGGACATGCTGCGCGACCTCGCCGCCCAGATCGAGGCGGACGCCGAGACCGAGGACGAGGACTGACCGTCCGTCAGCTGGTGGCGGGGGCGGGTTCCACCGGGGCGGCCAGGTCGCCGGCCCGCTCCGCCGCCACCCGTTTGCGCCGCTCGTCGCGCCGGCGCATCAGTTCGTACGCGATGGCGCCCAGGATCGTGAGCAGGATCAGCACCAGGGACAGCGCGTTCACCGCCGGGGTCAGCCCGGTGCGCACCTTCGAGGCGATGTAGACGGTCAGCGTCGTGTCCAGCCCGCGCACGAACAGCGTGGTGTTGTAGTTCTCGAAGCTCTGCAGGAAGGCGATGAAGGCGGCCGACAGCACCGCCGGCATCAGGTAGGGCAGCGTGATCCGCCGGAACACCTGGAGATGCGTGGCGCCGAGGTCGAGCGCCGCTTCCTCCAGCGTGCGGTCGAAGCGTTCCAGCCGCGCCTGGAACAGCAGCATGGCGTAGGCGGCGATGAAGCTGGTCTGCGCCACCACCGTCAGGAACACGCCCCCCGTCACCCCGAACCACTGGCGCCAGAAGATCAGGGTGGAGATGCCGACGATCACCCCCGGCGTCAGCAGCGGCGACACCATCACCGCATAGACCAGCGTGCGCGCCCGCGCGTGCAGCCGGTCGAGAAGCAGCGCCGCCGCCAGCCCGATCGGCACCGCCAGCGCGATCACACCGGCCGCCACGATCAGGCTGGTGCCCAGCGCGTCCCACATGCGCTGGTCCCGCCACAGCGCCGCGAACCAGTCGAGCGTGAAGCCGGTCCACGGCACCACGGTGGGAAAGCGGCTCTGGTTGAAGGTGGCCGCCGCCATGATCGCCAGCGGAACGAACAGATAGACGAAGAACAGCACGAGATAGCCGTTGACGAGCAGGCGGCGGAAACGCTCGGCGGTCATCCCCGCCCTCCTACTTGGCGATGTCGGCGAGGCCGACCCGGAACAGCCGCATCATCAGCAGGATGAAGCCGACGCACAGGACCAGCAGGATGAAGGCGTAGGCCGCTCCCTGGTTCCAGTTCCCGCCTTCGAAGAACCAGTTGTAGATGACCTCGGTGAACCAACGGCTCTGCGGCCCGCCCAGCAGCGCCGGCACCGCGTAGCTGCCGGCCGCCAGCATGAAGGTCATGATGCAGCCGACCGCGATGCCGGGCTTGGCGTGCGGCACCACGATGCGCCGGTGGATGCGCGCCCAGCCCGCCCCCAGGTCGCGCGCCGCCTCGATCTGGTTGCGGTCCAGCGATTCCATGGCGTTGTACATCGGGAACACCATGAACAGGATGTAGACGTAGACCATCCCGACGATCACTCCGACGTCGCCGCCGAGCAGCCGCTGCGGTTCCGTCCACACCCCCAGCCACACCAGCGCGAGGTTCAGCGGCCCGTTGTAGGCCAGGATGATGTACCACGCGAAGGTGCGCAGCAGCTCGTTGATCCAGAAGGGAACCACCAGCATCAGCACGAGCGTCGGCAACCGCCGCTTCGGCGCCACCTGGGCGAGGTAGTAGGCGACCGGGTAGCAGACCGCCAGCGTCACCAGCGTGACCAAGGCACTCGCCCACACGGTCTTCAGAAAGATCGACAGGTGGATGCGGTTGGTCCACAGGGTGGCGTAGTTGCCGAGCGTGTAGACGTCCTCCGGCCCGCCGGCCTTGGAGGGCGGTAGCATCGGGCGCAGGGAGAAATCGACCATCAGGAGCTGCGGCAGCACCACCAGCAGCACCAGCCACGTCGCCACCAGCAGCAGGATGACGCCGGTCAGAACCGGGCCGTAGCGTCGGACCAGTCCGGTCATGCGACCCGCCGGGCGGCGCGATTCGGATCGCCGGAAAACAGGACGCAGGGCATGTACGGTTCACCGTCCCCAAAGGCGGCTCTCGGCTCGACCCATGGCCGAAACCATGGGACCGCGATCCTATATCACCCTAGGGGAAAGCGCAACCGGATGTGGCCACGTTGCGGCTGACGACCGGCCTCAGGCAGGAAAGCGGGGCAGGACCTCGTCCATGGCCTTCTGGAAGACGCGGCTGCCTTCCGGGCCGATCTCCTCCATGCCGGTGCTGCCGGCTGCGGCGCGGAAATACTGGACGATCACGATGCGGATCGACGCGGTCAGGTTGGCGCCGCCGCGCCGCTGGTCGATGGCCGTGCAGAGCTGGTTGAGGGTCATGTCCTCGCGTTCGCAGATTTCCTTCAGGGAGTCCCACAGCAGGGGCTCCATCCGCAGGCTGGTCCGCCGTCCGCTCACCGTCACGTTGCGGCAGATCAGGACTGGCCGCTCGTTCGTCCCGTCTCTGCCTGCCATTGCCCGCACCAGCCCCCTTCTGCCGGATAGTCCACGCCCGATCGAGTGATAATACATCCACATGTATGAATCAAATGTAAGGTGCGTGTGGGGGTGCGGCAATGCACGACCGGGAGTCGCGCAGCCCCCCCCCCCCACGCCGAACGCGGCGTCCGGCGAAAGCGCTTCCCTTCGGCGGCCCGACACACTACGAGTGGGGCAACCCGAACGGCGAAAACACCCGAATCCGAAACACCCGAATCCGATGCCGGAGCTGCAGGTGACCCGCATGGCGCGACCAGCGGTCGCACGGTGTGCGGCGGCACTGGCCTGTTGTCTGATGATCCTGGGCTTCGGCTCCGTGCGCGCCGAGACCACGGGATCGGCCCTGTCCGCGATGACCGGGCGCATCCGTCAGGCGCTGGAACAGCGTGTTCCGTCCATCTGGCGGATCGAAGAGGTGGCGGTCGAGGAGGCCGGCGGTTCGTCATGGCAAATCACCGCCCGGCTGCGCCTGTCGCGGCCGACCTACGCCATCGACTCGCGGGACGGTCCCGTGACCTTCATCCGGCCGGTCGCCGGAGCCGGTTTGGAAAAGACGCTTCACGCGGTCGCCACCGGTGGGGAAGGTGCCGCAACGCCCGCGTTGGAGCTCGCCAACCCCGAGGTGCTGGACGGGGTGGGCCAGCCGCCGGAGGAGCTGCCCGGCCGCACCGTGGTCAGCGGCAGCGACGAGGCGCGCCGGCTGCGCGCCGGACTGGAGGCGGACGCGCGTCGACGCGTCGAGGAGGACGAGGCGGCGCGCCAGCGGGCGGAACAGCGGCTTGCCCACCAGACGGCGCTGGCACGGGCGGAGGCGCAGCGGGCCGAGGAGGAGCGCCGCGCGGTCGAAGCGCGCACCCGCCGCATCGAGGATCTGCAGCGGCGGCTGACCTCCGGTGCCCGCGCCGACCGCATCGCGGCCTTCGAGGCGGCGCTGGGCGGCAACGACGAGTCGCTGCGCCTGCTGGCCGCCGACGCGGCGCTGGCCAGCGGCGACCCGCTGCTCGCGGCGCTGGCCATCCGCGACTGGGTGGCCCGCCGGCGCAGCATCCCGGTGCAACTCTTCGCCACGCGCGAGGAGCCGGGCAGCGCCGCGGTGCTTCAGGCGATGGGGCCGCTGACCGTCGAGCTGGAGGGATTCAACCGGTTGACCGGCGATCTGGTCGGCCGGATGGGCGCGCCCGGCTATGGCGTCACCCGCCCGTCGGCCGCGGCCGGATCGCTGGCCGGAACCGGGCTGACGGTCAACGCCTTCGGCTGCACGCTGGCTCTGGGATTGACGGAGCACCGCACCATGGACGGGCTCTTCCGCTGCCAGACGCTGCCGGCGCTGATCGCCCGCGTGACGCTCGACTGAGGCCGGGGCGTGCGTCCGCGGCCCCCCTTGCTTTTGCTGGCGCTGACCATGCTCCTGCTGGCCCGGCTGGCGGCGGCCAACGAGGCGCGCTTCACCCCGCAACCACCACCCACAGCCAAACCCATCCACGCCACACCGGCGGCACCGCCGCCGGACGGGCCGCCCCTGCGACCGATGGCCGCGTTCGCGCCGCTGCCCGGTGATGGAACCCCATCCGACCCCGCGCCGGAACCGGTGCGGAGGACCGCGGCAGCGCCGCCCAAGGCCGAGCCACCGACGATCGAATCGCCCAAGGCCGAATCGCCCAAGGCCGAACCGGGACCCGCCCCGCCCCCCGTCACCGCCCCGATAACGGAACCGGTGCCCGCCCCCGTCCCGACTCCGGAACGGGCATCCGATCCGCCGACGGTGCCCGCACACGTCCCGCCACCGCCGCGCAAGCCCCCGGTTCGGTCCATGGCGGCGCGGGTCTGGGCGACGGAGTCGGTCTATGTGCGCGCCGCACCCGATCCCCGCGCGCGCATCGTCGATGGGCTGGTTGCCGGCGATGCGCTGGAGCGGTTGGGGGTGGCGGAGGACGGGTGGGTGCGGGTCGGGCGCGACGGGCGGGAGATCGGCTATGTCGCCGGCCGCTTCGTCGCCGCCACACCGCCGAAGCCCGACAACGGCGACGGCACCTGCGCCCTGCCCGAGGATCTTCCCGATCGGTCAGGGCCCGCGGCACCAGCCGGTACGGTGATGCGCGCGCTGGCCGCCGCCAACCTGCGGGCCGCCCCCGCCTGCGACGCCCGCGTGCTGGACGTGCTGGAGGCCGGTGCCGCCGTCACCGTCACCGGCCACGCCGACGGCTGGTACGAGGTGCGCGGCCCGGAGTTGCCGCGCGCCTTTGTCGGGGCGCGGCTTCTCCGCCGGGCCCAGCCGGGCGGACGGGCCGGCGAAACGACCGATTGACGGTGTCGCGGATCGTCACCTAGACTGACAATGACCGTGTGTCGTTGGGACGCCATGCCCGGTTCGGGCTGCGATCCGTCGGACGTCCCCGCAGGGGACGGTGCGATGGGGCCACATCCGCGACCGCCGGTCGATTCCCGCTTTTGAACGCCACTCTGCGCGCGCCGTTCGCGTGCGCGCGCTCGTCATCGTGTCCCGACACGGCGCCCCTTGCGGCGGCCGTGAACGGGGAGTTGTGGAGGCGCGTCTTGTCCAGAGAACCGGTCGCCGACGCGGAGTGGAACGCCGGGGATCTCGGCTGCGGCGAGCTTGTGCTGGCGCTGCGGGCGAAGCTCAAGGCCATGCCGGGCGGGGTGATGCGGCTGGTGGCGCTCGATCCGGGCGCGCCGGAGGACATCGCCGCCTGGTGCCGCGTCACCAACAACCCGCTGCTGCACCACGACCCGCAGCAGCGCGCCTACTGGATCCGCTCGCGCGACCATTGGGCCTGACACCCAAAACCGAACACCGAAGGGGAGGAGCACCGTATGCCTGGGAAGTTCGTCGTCAGCCTGACCCACGCCAAGAACGACACCGACAAGGCGACCGTCGCCTTCGTCGTCGCCAACGCCGCCGCCGCCTCGGACAAGGAAACCATCGTCTTCCTCTCGATCGAGGGCACGCGCCTGTCGCAGAAGGGCTACGCCGACGACATCCACGAGGAAGGCTTCGCCGCACTCCGCGACCTGATGGCCGGCTTCGTGGAGGCCGGCGGCAAGATCTACGTCTGCTCGCCCTGCTTCAAGAAGCGTGGGCTGGACGAGAACAATCTGGTGCCGGGAGCCATGATCGTCGGCGGCGCCAAGCTGGTGGAGTTCATGGGCGAGGCCTGCCCCAGCGTCAGCTACTGACCACCCCGCTTCCGACGGAGCCGTCCCGTGACACCGCACCGCGTTGCCGCTCTGGCCTTCCTTGCCGGGGCGTTGGGATACCTCGCGCTCAGTTTCGCGCTGTTCGAGATGCCCGCCACCCTCGCCGACGCCGAGCATTGCGGCTTCCTGCCGGAGGAGTTCGCGGCGGCGGCGGGCGGGCTGACCTATGAACGCACCGACGCGTGGTGGGTCAGCTTCCGCCGGATGGAAGAAGGCTTTTCGCTGCTGTCGGTGGCGCTGGCCGTCGGATTCGCCGGCTACGCGCTCGCCGTTGGCCGCGGCGCCGGCGGCGCCGGGGCGGCATTCGGCGGCGGGCTGCTGGCGCTGTCGGCGGTGTGCGTGAGCTGCCTGGCGCCGGTCCTGTCGGTGGTCGGGCTGGGGCTGGCCGGCAGCCTGCTCGCCGGGGTGCCGAAGAGCCTGATCCTCCTCAACACGGTCGTGCTGACCGGTTGGGGCGCCCTCCACCTCTCCCGCAAACGCGCGGCCGGCTGCCCGGTGCCCGGGCGGCGCGCGCAGGCCGCATGAGGAGACGTTCCATGACCCGCAACACCCTGGCGGTCGCGGCGCTGTTCGCCCTCGCCTGTCCCGCTTTCGCCGCCCCCGTCTTTGCCGCCGGTGACGACCGTCTGGTGCCGCTGGCCCCGGGCGTACCCCTGGCCCACCCCATCGCCGCGCAGGATCTGCCGGCCCCGCCCTTCTCCCTGCCGGCCGACCGGCCGGTCAACCCCGCCTATGTGCCGGGCCTGCCCGGCCTGAAGCAGGCGGTGCCGGTGAAGGACGATTTCGGCGCCAACCGGCCGCCGAAGTTCGACAGCGTGCTGATCCGCAAGAGCCGGGTGGAGAATGGCGAGGTCGTCATCCCGCCGGGCGGGCTGGCCTATCTGGAGGACACCTGGGGCGGCGAGGTGGCCTTGCGCGGCGAGCCGCTGCCGCTGCTGGGCCGCATGCCGACCTACATCGATTACGACATGTCGATCGTCATCAAGGAGAACGTGACGATCCCCGCCGGGCAGGGCGTTGTGGTGGGCGGGCAGGTCTACCACTACTACGCCACCGTGGGGCATGAACGGACGATGAGCCACGCGCTGCACGTCCGCACCATCGCCGGCCAGGACTGGGAATGGGCCTTCGGCGCCCCGATCCTGTCGACCAACCAGCCCGGCTGGTGGGCGGGCCAGGGGAGCAGCGGCTTCACCCAGCTCTACAACCAGGGCAAGCTGCGCGAGGCGAGCCCGCAGAAGCTCGTGTTCGACTGGATCTCCGGCGTGCGCACCGACCGCATGCTGGCCGGCGACAAACTGTTCGCCGGCATGGCCGGCCCCGGCGAGAGCTGGACCACCGGCGCGCGCACCATCCGCGTGGCAGCGGTGGACGAGGCCGCCGGCACGGTGCGGGTCGAGGTGCTGGAGGGCGGCACGGTGGTGCTCGACCGCACCCTCGGCCCCATCGACCCGCAGCGCCTAATCGAGGACACCGCGGCGCGCAAGGCGCTGGTCTTCGAGCATGGCGACCTCGCCGGCTTCCTGTCGCCCTGGCCGGAGGCGTTCAAGGACGGCAAGGCCCACCTCAAGCTCTACAGCAACACGGTGGCGCTCGCCTACGGCCAGCCCTACCCCTTCGACGGGCGCTTCACCGCCTACCCGGTGGGATGCCCGACCGGTCACAATTTCGGCTTCATGCTGGTGAACGCGGAGGAGATCCGGCTGGCACCGGGTGCGAAGGCCGAAGGGCCCGAAGGTTACTTCCGGGTCGCGGTCAACCGCGTCGAGAACGGCAAGGTTCTGGACTGGCACATCGAGGACAAGGCCGGCAACCGCTCGATCAACCTGGGTGGTGCGGCGGTCGACACCGTCGATCTGGTGCTGGGCCAGGGCCGCGTCGCCGGGCAGGCGATCCTGAAGGACGTCGGCAAGGCGCTGCTCAACCGCAGCTATCAGGCGGCCCAGACGGCGACGCAGGCGGCCGCCGTGACTCCGGCCGTGCATGCCGTGGCGGTGCCGGCGCCCGCCGCGCCGCCGGCGGTGCTCGCCGCCGCCACGGCCCCCGCATCCGGCGGCCTGTCCGGGGGGATGATCGGGGTGCTCGGCGTGACCGCGGTCGGGATCGGGGCCATCGGTTACGAGTTCGGCCGCCGACGGACGAGGGGGTGAGGATGGAACCGGTTCCCGCCCACGCCGAGACGCCCGACGTCAGCTTCGACGGCGGCGACCTGGATTGCGGCAACGGCCTGCTGCTGCTGATCCGCAAGCACATCGACCCGATGGCCCCCGGCCAGTTGCTGGAGATCCGCTCCACCGAAATCTCGGTCGATGAGGATCTCCCGGCCTGGTGCCGGCTGACCGGCAATGATCTGCTGTCCTGGACCAAGGTGGGCCGGCAGCGCTCCTTCCTGATCACCAAGGGCCGGCGCGGCGCCGACGCTCCGGCACGCGCACGCCCCGCACCGGCAATGGAACCACGCCCCGAGCCGGCTCCGGCTCCCCGCGTGCGTCGGGAGGTGCGGCCGGTTCCGCCCCTGGCGGTCACCGGGCTCGGCTCCTGGCCGCGCCCGCGCTGGATGCTCGACGCCATGCACGCCTTCGTCGAGGGGCGTCTGGACGAGGCGGCCTTCCAGGAGACGGCCAGCGACGCCGTGCGCCTCGCCATCGCGGCGCAGGAGCGGGCCGGGGTGACGGTGGTGACGGATGGCGAGCAGCGCCGCGACTCCTACGCCAGCTTCGTGGCGAGCCGGCTGGAAAACTGCCAGCTCATCCCGCTGACCGACGTGCTGCCCCTGGTCGATGACCCGGAGGAGTTCGCGGCGGAGCTGCGCGCGCTCGACGTGCCGGCGGCCGAGGTGCGGCACCCCGCGGTCTTCGGCCGGCTGCGCCGCGTCCGCCCGCTGGTGGCGCATGAGCTGGACTTCGCCGCCTCGGTGACGGAGCGGCCGGTGAAGGTCGCCCTGCCCGGCCCCTATCTGCTGACCCGCACGATGTGGATGGAGTGCCTGACCGAGAACGCCTACAGCAGCCGTGAGGAGATCGCCGCCGACATCGTGACCGTCCTGCGCGAGGAGATCGCCGATCTGCTGGACGGCGGTGCCGCGCTGGTCCAGCTCGACGAGCCCGTGCTGTCGGAGGTCGTCTTCTCCGGCCCCAAGAGCAAGCGCAGTTTCATGTGCGGGGCGCTGTCGGAATCGCAGGGTCCGGAGCATGAGCTGGGCTTCGCCCGCGATCTGGTCAACGCCGTGATCGCCGGCTTCCCGCGCGAGCGGATCGCGCTGCACATGTGCCGCGGCAACTGGACGCCGGACGAGAGCGTGGCGCTCGCCGGAAGCTACGCCCCGCTGGTGGAGACGCTGGCGGCGATGCGGGTCGGCGCCTATCTGCTCGAACTTTGCACGCCGCGGGCCGGCGAGATGGCGGTGCTGACGGCCCTGCCCGACGACGCGCGGATCGGCGTCGGCGTGTGCAACCAGAAACACCCGGTGGTCGAGACCTGCGACTGCGTGACAGCGCGCATCCGCGACGCGGTCGGGCTGTTCGGCCGTGACCGGCTGCTGCTGCACCCCGACTGCGGCTTCGCCACCTTCGCCGACAACCCGTTGGCCAGCGCCGCCGTGGCCGAGGCGAAGCTGCGCGTCATCGCGGAGGCCGCCGCGGCGTTTTGACGCTGGTCTCCGACGATCCCCGCAAACGGAAACGGCCCGCCATGAAGGCGGGCCGTTTCCATTCGAACGCAATAGAGTTGGTCAGCGCGGCGCCATGACCATGACCATCTGGCGGCCTTCCAGCTTGGGCATCTGCTCGACCTTCGCCAGCTCGTCGAGGTGGTCGCGCACCCGCATCAGCACGTTCATGCCGATGTCCTGGTGCGCCATCTCGCGCCCGCGGAACCGCATCGTGACCTTGACCTTGTCGCCCTCTTCGAGGAAGCGTCGTGCCGACCGCATCTTCACGTCGTAGTCGTTGTCATCGATGTTCGGCCGGAGCTTGATCTCCTTGACCTCGATGATCTTCTGCTTCTTGCGCGCCTCGTTCGCCTTCTTCTGCGCCTCGTACTTGAACTTGCCGTAGTCGAGGATCTTGCAGACGGGCGGCTCGGCCTGCGGTGCCACCTCGACCAAGTCGAGGCTCGCCTCTTCCGCGGCGATCAGAGCATCGCGCAACGAAACAACACCAACCATCTCCCCGTCGGCCCCGACGAGACGGACGGACCGCGCCGTTATTTCCCGGTTAACCCGCGGGCCTTCGCGGGACGGTGCGGCTTCTTGCGGTATCCTGGCTATGGATGAGCTCCATCGAATGGGACCGGCCCGGTCGGGGCCTTCCGTTGGGAAGGCCCGCCGGGCTCCGGCCGGTTAGAACGGCGTGTCGTTGGCGGGGTCTCCGGCGGGAGACCGAGCGTCGACACACAGTTTATTGAGCGCCGCGTCGAGGGCAAGCACTTCCTGATCCTTGCCGCCCATATAGCGCAACGCCACCGTGCGCTCCTCGGCCTCGCGCTTGCCGACCACCACCAGCACGGGGACCTTCTGAAGGCTGTGTTCGCGGACCTTCAGGTTGATCTTCTCGTTGCGGGTGTCGAGATCGGTGCGCAAGCCGCGGGCCTTGAAGGCTTTCTGCACCTCGGCGGCGTAGCCGTCGGCCTCGTTGGTGATGGTCGCCACCACCGCCTGGGTCGGGGCCAGCCACAGCGGGAACTTGCCGGCGTAATGCTCGATCAGCATGCCGATGAAGCGTTCCAGCGAGCCGAGGATGGCCCGGTGCAGCATGACCGGCCGGTGCTTCGCCCCGTCCTCGCCGATGTAGGTGGCGTCCAGCCGCTCCGGCAGCACGAAGTCGAGCTGCAGCGTGCCGCACTGCCAGGTGCGACCGATGGCGTCGGTCAGGTGGAACTCCACCTTGGGGCCGTAGAAGGCGCCTTCGCCCGGCAATTCCTCGAACTCCAGCCCCGCCGAGCGCAAGGCTTCGCGCAAACCCTCCTCCGCCCGGTCCCACACCGCGTCGGTGCCGGCCCGGACGTCGGGGCGCAGCGCCAGCTTCACCGCGATCTTGTCGAAGCCGAGGTCGCGGTAGACGCCGAGTTGGAGCTTGAAATACTCCGCCGACTCAGCAGGCACCTGATCCTCGGTGCAGAAGATGTGGGCGTCGTCCTGCGTGAAGGCGCGCACCCGCAGGATCCCGTGCAGCGCGCCGGACGGCTCGTTGCGGTGGCAGGCGCCGAACTCGGCCAGCCGCATCGGCAGGTCGCGGTAGGACTTCAGCCCCTGCTTGAAGACCTGGACATGGCCGGGGCAGTTCATCGGCTTGACGCCCAGCATCTTCTCGCCGTCGTCGGCCGACACCTTGAACATGTTGTCGCCGTACATGTCCCAGTGCCCCGACGCCTTGAACAGCGAGCTGTCGACGAGCTGCGGCGTCCGCACCTCCAGATAGCCGGCGCGGTCCAGCTTGGTGCGGATGTAGGTCTCCAGCGTGCGGTACAGCGTCCAGCCCCGGGGGTGCCAGAAGACCGAGCCGACCGCCTCCTCCTGCAGGTGGAACAGCCCCATCTCCTTGCCGATCCGGCGATGGTCGCGCTTCTCCGCCTCCTCCAGCATGTGGAGGTATTGCTTCAGCTCCTTCTCGTCGCGCCACGCCGTGCCGTAGATGCGCTGGAGCATGGCGTTGCGGTGGTCGCCGCGCCAATAGGCGCCGGCCACCTTCATCAGCTTGAAGGCGGTGCCGACCTTGCCGACCGACGGCGCGTGCGGGCCGCGGCAGAGATCCAGCCAGTCGCCCTGGCGGTAGACGGTGATCGTGTCCGTCTCCGGCAGGTCGCGGATGATTTCGGCCTTGTAGCGCTCGCCCTTCTCCTCGAAGAAGCGGATGGCGTCGTTGCGGTCCCACACCTCGCGCACCAGCGGGGCGTCGCGGGCGACGATCTCGCGCATCTTCGCCTCGATCTTTTCCAGATCCTCGGGCGTGAAGGGCGTGTCGCGGGCGAAGTCGTAATAGAAGCCGTTGGCGATCGACGGGCCGATCGTCACCTGCGTGCCGGGGTAGAGCGCCTGCACCGCCTCCGCCATCACATGGGCGGCATCGTGGCGGATGATGTCGAGCGCGTCCACGTGGTTGCGCGTGACGATCTCGATCCGGGTGTCGGTGGTGATGGTGGTGGTCAGGTCCTTCACCGTGCCGTCGATCTTGACGGCAAGCGCATCCTTGGCAAGTCTGGCCCCGATCGAGGCGGCGATCTCCGCCCCCGTCACGGGTCCGCCGAACTCCCGCACGCTGCCGTCGGGCAGCGTGATGGCGATGTTGGACGTCACCGGTATCACCGTTTCATAAAGTTGCAGCAACCCCGCCCGCGAGCCGCGCGCAGGGGAAACCGGACTTTAGAGGGGCGTGCGGCGGTGTCAAGCGCGCCAAACCAGCCGATGCGTCGCCCTTGCCGCGCAATCAGGGAATTTCGGTGACGGAAAGCAGGGTGAAGGACGTCAACCCATCCTGCTGGTATTGCTGCGCGTAGATGTGCCAGCCGTCGGCATCGCGGATCCCGACAACCTGAACCAGCATGTCGCTGGCACGGTCGCCATGGTGCACACCCCGGTAACTGGTCGGGTGCAGCTGGGACGCGGTCGGGCAACCGATCAGGGCGGCGGTCTGCCGCGCCACGTCCATTCCACCACCGGTGGCCTGGAAGTTGGCGTGGTAGACGCGCAGCGATCCGTTGGAGAACCTGCAGAAGCCCACCGAGCACCCGCTGAGCGTCGGCGTCAGCATGATGTCGGGATTGACCGAATTGCCGCCGCCGGCCGGTGGAAGCGTGATGGTGAACGACTGGTTGAATCCGAACGGAAGCCAGTGGGCGTAGAACCCGCCCCTGGCCGGGTTGTACTCGACGTTGAAGGTATCGATCACCTCGTCGTTCTGCATCGTCGTCAGGTCGCCACCCATATCGACGAGGCGGAAACGGTAGACGTTCGCGACGCCCGGTGCCGCCGTGCTCGTCGTCCGGATCAGGGCGTCGTCCAAAAGCCCGCGACTGATGAAGAACTCCGACGGCGTGGTCGGCGTCGCCTTCGAGAAGCTCAAGCCCATCATCACCTCCCCTGCCGGCCGCCGGACCGGTCCGCTACCGGCGTGTCCGCAGGACCTACGGTGGCGGGGATAACCGGAAAAAATCAACCCTGAGGAACGGCAACTGGCTGTCGATCAGCGAATTCCGGGCGTCAATAGCTCCTCATACACTCCCAGCGTGTCGGCGCACATCCGCTCGCGCGTGAAGCGGCCGTTGACGAAGTCGATGGCGCGGTCGCCCATGCCGGCGCGGCGCTCCTCGGTCAGGTTCAGCGCCTGCTCCACCGCGGCGGCGAGCGAGGTCGGGTCGTCCGGCGGCACCACCCAGGCCGTCTCCCCCTCCAGCACCGTCTCGCGGTAGGCACCGGTGCTGGTGACGATGACCGGGCGGCCCATGGCCTGCGCCTCGGCGATCACGCGGCCGAACGCCTCCGGCTCGCGCGAGGCGGAGACGACGACGGTGGACAGCAGATAGGCGGCGGCCATGTCGTCGCAGTGGTCGGTGATGCGCACCACCCCGCCCAGCCCGCGGGTGGTGATCATCCGCTCCAGCTCCTCGCGGTAGCCGGTGCGCCCCTGGTCGGACCCCACCAGCAGGCACAGCAGGTCGCGCCGGCCGAGCCGGGCCAACGCCTCGATCATCACCGACTGCCCCTTCCAGCGGGTCAGCCGCCCCGGCAGCAGGACCACCGGCCGCCCGTCGTCCAGCCGCCAGCGGTTGGCGAGCGTGGCGATGCGGGCCGGGCTGACGCGGTCGGGCGCGAAGACGGCGCTGTCGATGCCGCGGTGGATCACCCGGATGCGGGCCGGATCGGTGTCGTAGCTGGACAGGATGTGGTCGCGGATGAAGTCGGAGATGGCGATCACCCGCTCGCCCCGCGCCATCACGGAATTGTAGTGCCGTTTCAGCGGGTTGGAGAAGTTGTAGGGGGCGTGGAAGGTGGTCATGAAGCGGGCGCCGGTGGCACGGGCGGCCAGCCACCCGCTCCAGGCGGGCGCGCGGCTGCGGGCGTGGACGATGTCGACGCCGCGCTCGCGGATGATTCGCTCCAGCGCCTTGGCGTTGCGGTGCATGCGCCAGGGGTTCTTGCTCTTCAGCGGCAGCGTCAGATGGGTGATGCCGGCGCGGTCCAGCTCGCGCGCCATGGGGCCGCCCTGGGAGGCGACCAGCGGCACCGCACCGGCGGCGGCGAGCGCCAGCGCCACATCGATGCAGCCACGCTCCGCCCCGCCCGTCACCAGCTCCGGCAGCACCTGGAGCACGACCGGCGGCCGTGCGGATCCGCGCCAGTCCGGCCCCCCGGTGTTGCGTGCGTGCTCACCGGTGTTAAGGTGCCCGGTGCCAAGGTGCCCAAAGTTGGGGAAGAGGCCCGATTCCATGCCCGAACGCCTTGTTCTTCTTAGCCAGTGACGAGTGACCGACGATGACCGGACCCGATACCCCGCCGGACGGCGCGCACCATAGCCTGCCGCACGGCTCCGCCACCATAGCCTATCGCCACACGCCGGGCCGCGGCCCCGGCGTGGTCTTCTGTTCCGGCTTCATGTCGGACATGAGCGGGACCAAGGCGGTGGCGCTGGAGGATTGGGCCAAGGCCAGCGGCCACGCCTTCACCCGCTTCGACTACCAGGGCCACGGGCTGTCGAGCGGCCGCTTCATCGACGGCACCATCGGCCAATGGGCGGACGACGCGACCGCGGTGCTGGACCGGGTCACCGGCGGGCCGCAGATCCTCGTCGGCTCTTCCATGGGCGGCTGGATCGCGCTGCTGCTGGCGCTGCGCCGGCCGGAGCGGGTGGCCGGGCTGGTCGGCATCGCCCCGGCCCCGGACTTCACCGAGGATCTGATGTGGGACCTGTTCGACGAGCCCACGCGCCGCACCATCCTGGACGACGGCGTGTGGATGCGCCCCTCGGACTACGGGCCGGAGCCGCAGCCGATCACCCGCGCGCTGATCGAGGACGGGCGCAACCACCTGCTGCTGCGCGGACCGCTGGGCCTGACCATCCCGGTGCGGCTGCTGCACGGCATGCGGGACCCCGACGTGCCCTGGCGCACCAGCTTGACCATTGCGGACAAGCTGACCACCCCCGACGTGCGGATCACGCTGGTCAAGGACGGTGACCACCGCCTGTCGCGCCCGCAGGACATCGCCCTGCTCTGCCGGACCGTCGGCGAGCTGGCGGCGGAACTTACCGGCGGTTGACGGTTCAGCGCCGCCGCCCCGCCATCCCGACGGCCATCAGCGCCAGCCCGACCGCGCCCAGAACCAGGACGGCGGGCTGGAGCAGCACCCACACCGCCACCGGGTCCCACAGCGCCGGCCAGATGTAGCGCTCGGTCACCGCGCGGCTCAGATCCAGCGTGTAGGGCGACAGCCGGAACCACAGCTCGCCCAGGGCCGACAGCCGGAATCCGCCGGCCCCGCCGGCGACAAGGTCGTTCGTCAGCGCCGCCGCCGCGGCCAGAAGGAACAGGATTCCCAACACACGGAACACCACCATGCCGCCGCCCACCCGATGTTTCACATTCCCGGTGAAAGTGAGGGAGACGGGGCTTGCACGCCAGTCACAGGCTCGTTATAACCCCGGTCTCCGCGGAGGGGTGGCCGAGTGGTTGAAGGCGCTCGCCTGGAAAGCGGGTATACCGGAAACGGTATCGTGAGTTCGAATCTCATCCCCTCCGCCATGCTGCCTCGCGGCATGAGCCGAAGCGCGGGCTCGTCCCGTGTTTTGGCAAACCGGGCGAGTCCGGTATGCCGCTTGCTGTCCGCTCTTTGCCCCGAAGCGCAGCGGCCAAGCTGTTGCGGTTGGCTTGGGCGGTGTAGCGCTCCACGTCCTTCAATGCAAAGGCGGTGTCCCAAGCGGGTGGCCCGCCGATGCGCGGCGCCGAATCCGGTGGAGCGGAACGTCACCGCGGATCAGCCCGATCAGCTCTGGGTCGCGGACATCACCGGCCCGCCCACCTGAGCCGGATTCCTGTACTTGGCCGTGATCTCGACGCCCACAGCCGACGCATCGTCGGGTGCGCACTGGTCACTGGCGCAGGCGGGCCGGTTGTCCGCACCCGCCACGGCCGAGCGGCTTTTGTGAAGGACGGATGCGGTTTGGTTCTCCCGCAAGAACGCTCGATCCAACGGGCCGTGGGTCATTCACGCGGAGGCAATGTCGCGGATCTGTTTGGCTGCCGCGTCCAGGAAAGCGTGTGCCAGGTCGGAGTCGTTGACGGCACGTGAGAGCGCCAGCGCGCCCACCATCATCGAAAGAATAGCCATCGCCTTGCGTTCGAACTCCTCGCCCTGCGTTTCCGAGATCAGGCGGCCGAGGGTTTCGAGATGCGCCTTGATCCCGGCTTCGAATGGCGCCTTCACCTCGGCGCCGTGTCTGGCGACATCGGAACCAAGCGCCACAATCGGACAGCCGTCCGTCCTTTCCCGCCGATGCCCGTCGCTGAGGTAGAAGTCGAGCACCGCGCCGAGCGGGTCCTCGGGATGTTCTATCGCCGCAGCCGTCCATCGACACGAGGCGCTCTCCAATGCCCGCTTGGACGCCTGGATCGCCAGATCCTCCTTTGAGGTGAATTGCTTGTAGAATGCACCCTGGGTCAGCCCGGCTCCCTCCATCAGGTCCTTGAGACCGATGCCGTCAAAGCCGTGCTCCCGAAAAAGACGGCTTGCCACAGTGATCACGGTTTGCCGGTTTTCCTCAGCCTGAACGCGACTAACACGCATAGTCGGCCCCTTTGTTAGATTTCGACCATATTCTATAAGAAGCAGGGACGGTGAATGCAATCCGGATGGCATCGGCAATCAACGCGCGCAGCGCGCGACCGGTGAAGAACAGCGTGACGCGCCGGTTGGTGGCCGCCGCGGCACTCGCCGACCGTGGGATTGACCTGGACGGTGCCGATCGCCGACAGCAGGCCGACACCCAGGATGTCCCTGGACAAGCCCGTGCGCAGCGGAACGATCCTGAGTTTCAGAAGGCTCTTCGGGGATCGCAGATACAGCATCAGGGCAAGCGCGGCGAACATATGGTCGATCACCACCGCGGCCCCGCCGCCCGCAACGCCGAGGCGGGGAAAGGGCCCCCAGCCGAAGATCAGGGCCGGTGACAGGATGATGAGGAGGATGGTGCCGGACGTGATCACGAGCGCCGGAACATTCACGTTCCCGGCGCCGCGCAGGGCCGACGACAGCAAGGCGGTGACCCAGACCGGGATGGAGCCCGCGAACACGACACCGGAATATGTGAGCGCCGCGGTCAGGGTCGGTCCCGTTCCCCCCATCGCCCGGTAAAGCATCGGTCCGGCCAGGAAAGCCGCCGTCGTGAAGAGGATGCCGAATGCGCAGGCCAGGACGACCGCGTGCCAGATCAGCGCTTCGGCATCGTCGCGGCGTTTCGCTCCCAACGCCCGCGCGACGGACGAGGAGACACCCCCGCCGATCCCGCCGTTCGCCATCATCAAGGGTCGTCGGCGCGGCAAGGCAGAGCATGGTCGGTGCGATCGGCCCCGCGAGAACGCCGAGCGGCACTGTGTATACGGGCGCCGAGGACGCCGGATTTTCCCGGCGGGACAGGACGTTCATGAGATGGCCTTCTTGAAACCGGGGGGGACGTGATCGCCCCCCGCAAGGACCCCGTGGTCACGTCGCGGCTTGGTCAGACCGGCAGCCGAAGCATCTTGCGCAGGCTCCTGTCGAATGCGGAGGCGGGGACGAAGCGGCGCAGCACGCTGACCTGACGAGCCAGTTTCCCCGCCGGGTAGCGTGGTTTGGGATCTGTATCCGTCGCCGCCTTCACGATGGTCCCGGCCACGATCTCGGGCGTATCGCCTTTCCTGATCGCTTCCTCCACAGCCGCGGCCACGTCCGCGCGCGCAGACTCATAGGCATCGAGCAATCGATCCGGCTTGATGAGATTCGCGTCGAAGGGGGTTCGTGTGTAGGCCGGTTCGACCAGCACCACGCGAATGCCGAGCGTGCGCAGTTCGTGGTCAAGCGACTGGGAGTAGCCTTCGACGGCATGCTTTGTTGCCGAATACAGTGAAAAATAAGGGGCTGGAATAAATCCATGCGCCGAGCTCAGATTGATTATTCTGCCTTTTTCCTGACGGCGCATGATCGGCAGCACGGCGTTGGTCATACGGATGACACCGAACACGTTCACGTCGAACAACATCCGGGCCTGGTCGAGGGAGGACTCCTCCGCGCCACCGAAAAGACCGACTCCGGCGTTGTTGACCAGCAGGTCGATGCGGCCGGTCGCGTCCAGCACATCATTGACGAGGTTCGCCACCGATGCGTCGTCGGTCACATCGCAGGCCAGCATGGTGATGCCATCCGGCCCCTTTGCCGTCGCGTGGCGGCTGGTCCCGATCACGTCAAAGCCTGCGGCCCGCAGCGCCTTGGCCGTCGCGTATCCGATGCCGGACGAAGCCCCCGTGACCAGAGCGACGTTATGGCTTTGATTCTCCGATGGGCTCATTTCATTCATCTCGTCTTGTGATCACTTTGTTTATGTCCGATTGTCGCGTGTCGAGCGTTGGCGGTATTCGAAGGATTTCCGTCGCTTCCTGATCGCGGTCGGCCGGTTCATCTCCCACCGGGTGCGGCTGCCGGTCTTGGTCGGCCTCTCATTTAGATTGCGTTCGACATCTATAGCGGATATAGATGTCGAACGCAATCTAATTTACCTGAGGCGGCGGGCATGAAGAAGAGTCCCATGATCGTGCTGGGGGGTGTTCTGACGGCAGCGCTGGGCGCAGCCGCGTTCGTGACGCTCTCCCTGCGCACACAGGAAGCCTCGGCCGTGAGCGACCCCAGGCAGGAGCCACCGATCGTCCGGCATGTCACGGCAACCCCGGTGACCGGTTTCCAACGGGGCTTCACGGGCGTCATCGGGGCGAGGGTCCAGAGCAACCTCGGCTTCCGTGTGCCCGGCAAGATCCTGGAACGGTTCGTGGATGTCGGTCAGGAGGTCAAAGCCGGTCAGCCGCTGATGCGGATCGACGACAACGATCTGCAGCTTGCGCTCACGGCGAAGCGCAACGCCGTCGTGGCGGCGCGTGCGGTCCGGGTTCAGGTGAGTGCCGACGAAAAACGTTACGCAGCCCTTGTGACGAGCGGGTTGGCAGCGAGCCGACAGCGTTACGAGCAGGCGAAAGCCGCACTGGAGACAGCGACCGCACAGCTCGCCGTCGCCGAAGCCGAAACCCGTGTCGCCGAGAACGAGGCAACCTACGCGCTGCTGGTGGCGGACGCGGACGGTACGGTGGTCGAAACGCTCGGCGATCCGGGCCAGGTGGTCTCAGCCGGCCAGGTCGTGGTCCGGCTTGCCCAGGCCGGTCCGCGCGAAGCGGTGGTGGCGCTTCCCGAAACGGTCCGGCCGGCGATCGGCTCGATCGTCGAGGCCAGCGTGTACGGGGACGATGGACGTCGCTCCAAGGCACAGCTCCGGCAGTTGTCGAACGCGGCCGACGTCCAGACACGAACCTACGAGGCCCGCTATGTGCTTGACGGCGAGGCCGCGCAGGCACCGCTCGGCGCGACGGTGACGATCTGGATGGTGAACCGGACGAGCCGCCCACAGGTCCAGGTGCCGCTGGGGGCCATTCTCGACAACGGCGAGAAGACCGGTGTCTGGATCCTGGACCGCGCCACCTCGACCGTGCACTTCCGGCCCGTCGAACTGGTTCGGCTGAGCGGCGAAGCCGCCGTGGTTTCCGGTCTGAGCCCGGGTGATCCGATCGTTTCGCTCGGCGCCCATCTTCTGCAGGACGGCGCCCGCGTAAGAACCGCGTCCGAAATCGGGGCCGACCGATGAACCTCAATCTTTCCGCGATCGCCGTTCGCGAACGGGCCGTCACGTTGTTCTTCATCATCCTGCTGGTGGCCGCCGGAGTCTACGCCTTCGCCAAGCTCGGGCGGGCGGAGGACCCGAGCTTCACCATCAAGAACCTGACGGTCACGGCGGCATGGCCGGGCGCGACGGCGCGCGAGATGCAGGATCTCGTCGCCGAGCCGCTGGAGAAGCGGCTCCAGGAACTGGCCTGGTACGACCGGGTTGACACCACCACGCGGCCGGGCCTCGCGCTCATGACGTTGACGCTGAAGGACAGCACGCCGCCATCGGCGGTGCAGGAGGAGTTCTATCAGGCCCGCAAGAAGCTCGGGGACGAAACCCGCAACCTGCCGCCCGGCGTGTTCGGTCCCTTCATCAACGACGAATACGCGGACGTGAGCTTCGCCCTCTACGCGCTCAAGGCCAAAGCCATGCCGATGCGCGAGCTGGTCAGGCAGGCCGAGGTGATCCGCCAGGACCTTCTGCACGTTCCCGGCGTCAAGAAGATCAACATCCTCGGCGAACGTCCCGAGCAGATATTCGTCGAGTTCTCCTTCGCCAGACTGGCCACCCTCGGCGTATCGCCGCAGGATATCCTCGCCGCCTTGCAGCGGCAGAACACCGTCACCCCGGCGGGATCGATCGACGCCAGGGGACCCCAGGTCTTCATCCGGGTCGACGGCGCCTATGACAGCGTGCAGGCGATCGCCGACACCCCGATCGTCGCCGCCCGGCGGACGCTGAAGCTCTCCGACATCGCCGAGGTCCGCCGCGGCTATCAGGACCCTCCCACATTCCTCATCCGGCATCAGGGCGAACCCACCATCATGCTCGCGGCGGTGATGCAGGAGGGTTGGGACGGTCTCGCGCTCGGCCGGGCGCTGCAGGACCGGACCGCGGCCATCGCCGCGACGCTGCCGCTCGGGATGACGCTCGACAAGGTGACCGACCAGGCCGTCAACATCACCCACGCGGTCGACGAATTCATGATGAAGTTCGCGATGGCCCTGGGCGTGGTGCTGCTCGTCAGCCTCGTCAGCCTCGGCTGGCGCGTCGGCATCGTCGTTGCGGCCGCCGTCCCGCTGACGCTTGCCGCCGTGTTCCTCATCATGCTGGAGACCGGCCGGTTCTTCGACCGCATCACGCTCGGCGCCCTCATTCTGGCGCTCGGCCTTCTCGTGGACGACGCGATCATCGCCATCGAGGTGATGGTGGTGAAGATGGAAGAGGGTATGGACCGCATCAAGGCGGCGGCCTATGCGTGGAGCCACACCGCGGCGCCGATGCTGTCGGGCACTCTGGTGACGGTCGCCGGCTTCCTGCCGGTCGGCTTCGCGCCCTCGACGGCCGGTGAGTACGCCGGCAACATCTTCTGGGTGGTCGGTTTCGCCCTCATCGTCTCCTGGATCGTCGCCGTGGTCTTCACGCCCTATCTCGGCGTCAAGATGCTGCCCGCGATCAAGCCGGTCGAGGGCGGCCACCACGCCATCTACGACACCCCGAACTACCGGCGCCTGCGGCGGCTCATCGGCGTCGCCGTTCGCCACAAGTTCCTGACCTGCGGCATCGTCGGCATCGCCTTCGCGGTCTCGGTCGTCGGCATGGGTGGCGTCAAGCAGCAGTTCTTCCCGACTTCCGACCGCCCCGAAGTGCTCGTGGAGGTCCGCCTGCCGGAAGGCAGCAGCATCGAGACGACCACCGCCGCGGTCGGGACGATCGAGCGGTGGCTCAAGGAGCAGCCCGAGGCCGAGATCGTCACCAGCTATGTCGGCCAGGGGGCGCCGCGGTTCTATCTGGCGCTGGCGCCGGAACTGCCCGATCCCGCCTTCGCCAAGATCGTCGTGCTGACGCCGGACGCCGAAGCGCGCGAAGCGCTGAAGCACCGACTCCGTGCGGCGGTGGTCCAGGGGCTCGCGCCCGAGGCCTATGTGCGCGTCACACAGTTCGTCTTCGGTCCTCCCTCACCGTTTCCCGTCGAATTCCGGGTCATGGGACCCGACCCCGAGCAACTCTACCGCATCTCGCAAAAGGTTCTCGACATCATGCGGACGGTCCCCGACGTGCGGGAGGCGAACCGTGACTGGGGAAATCGTGCACCTGTGCTTCGCTTCATACCGGACCAGGATCGGCTGAACCTGATCGGGCTTTCGTCGGTGGACGTCAGCCAGCAGCTTCAGTTCCTCCTCACCGGCATTCCCGTGACCGAGGTCCGCGAGAACATCCGCAACGTCGCCGTCGTGGCGCGCAGCGCCGGGGCGGAGCGGCTGGACCCGGCGCGCCTCGTCGATTTCTCGCTGGTGAGCCGGAGCGGCCGGCAGATTCCGCTCGACCAGATCGGCCATTCGGAAGTCCGTCTGGAGGAGCCGGTCCTGAAGCGCCGTGATCGGGTCCCCGTCATCACGGTCCGCTCCGACATCGACCAGGCGACCCAGCCTCCGGAGGTTTCGAAACAGGTGATGACGGCCCTGCAGCCGCTGATCGCCTCCCTTCCGGCCGGCTATCGCATCGACATGGGGGGATCGATCGAGGAGGCCGCCAAGGCCAACGCCGCGCTGGTGACGATTTTCCCGGTCATGATCGCCGTCACGCTGATCGTCGTCATGCTGCAGGTTCGATCCTTCTCGACGATGGCCATGGTGATGCTGACGGCACCGCTTGGCCTCGCCGGTGTCGTTCCGGCGCTGCTCGTCTTCGACCAGCCCTTCGGATTCAACGCGATCCTGGGCCTGATCGGGCTGGCCGGCATCCTGATGCGCAACACGCTGATCCTCACCGAGCAGATCAAGGAGAACCGCGCGGCCGGTCTCGACGACTATCACGCCGTCATCGAGGCCACGGTGCAACGCACGCGGCCCGTGATCCTGACCGCCCTTGCCGCGGTGCTGGCCTTCATCCCGCTCACGCACTCCGTGTTCTGGGGATCGATGGCCTACACGCTGATCGGCGGCACCGCGGTCGGCACAGTGCTGATCCTGCTCTTCCTCCCCGCTCTCTATGCGGCCTGGTTCCGGATCAAGCCGACGGTTGTTGTCAGCAGCGTGTCAAGCCCTCATCCCCATCCCGGTGCAATCGGAGCGAAAGCCATGTAAAGGCGGGTTACAGGGCAACGTGCAACCACGGGGTTTGCGAGCCGGACAAGATGCGGGTTGAGGCCGGCCAGCGCTGTGGCACCATGCGGGTGGCCCTGGGCGTCGGTGCCCCGCGAGGCAGCGCCCGCAAGAGAATGGATCGGTGAATGGACAGGAAGGCGAACCGGTGGCTGTACCGGGTTGCGGCCGTGGTGGTAGCCGCCGCGGTTCTCTATGGGCTCTGGCACGTCCTGCAGCCCGAGGGGCTTCCGGCCGGACTGGCCAGCGGCAACGGCCGGATCGAGGCGGTCGAGATCGACATCGCCACGAAAACAGCGGGCCGGGTGAAGGACATCCTGGTCAATGAAGGCGACTTCGTCACCGCCGGCCAGGTGCTGGCCCAGATGGACACCGACGTGCTGCAGGCCCAGCTCAGGCAGGCCGAGGCGCAGAAGCGGCAGGCCGTCATCGGTGTCGACGCCGCCCGTCACCAAGTGCGTCAACGCCAGGCCGAGCGGCAGGCCGCGCTCGCCCTCGTGGCCCAGCGCGAGGCGGAAAGGGACGTCGCCCGCAAGCAACTGGCACGATCCGAGGAGCTCCAGGCGCGGGGCACGACCTCGCAGCAGGTCCTCGACACCGACCTGGCCCGGTTCGAGAGTGCCAACGCCGCCGTCAGCGCGGCAAACGCCCAGGTCGCGGCGGGCGATGCCGCGATCGCCACGGCCGAGGCCCAGATCATCAACGCCGAGGCGGCGGTCGACGCCGCCTCGGCCACCATCGAACTCATCCAGGCCGACATCCGCGACGGCACCCTCCGGTCGCCGCGGGACGGGCGTGTCCAGTTCCGGGTGGCGCAGCCGGGGGAGGTGCTCGGCGCCGGCGGCCGGGTGCTGAACATGGTCGATCTGAGCGACGTCCACATGACCTTCTTCCTGCCGACGGAAGCCGCCGGGCGGGTGAGGATCGGGACCGAGGTGCGGATCGTCCTCGACGCGCTGCCGCAATACGTGATTCCCGCCAAGGCAACCTTCGTGGCCGACGTCGCCCAGTTCACCCCCAAGACCGTGGAGACGGCGAGCGAACGCCAGAAGCTCATGTTCCGGATCAAGGCCCAGATACCGCCCGAATTGCTGAAGAAGCACATCCGCGACGTGAAGACCGGGTTGCCGGGCGTGGCCTATGTGAGGATCGCCCCGGACACCGGGTGGCCCGGCAACCTTCAGAACCTTCTGACATGACGGGCGCCGCGGAGGGTTCCGCCCTGCCCGCGGTCGCGCGTCTGCGCGACGTCGGCCTGGCCTACGGCAAGGTCCGGGCCATCGACCGGGTCAGCCTCGACCTTCCGGCCGGCCGCGTCGTCGGGCTGATCGGCCCGGACGGGGTCGGCAAGTCGAGCCTCCTGTCGCTGGTCGCCGGGGCTCGTGCCGTGCAGGACGGGACGGTCGAGGTGCTGGGCGGCAGCATGGCGCGCGCCGGCCACCGAAAGGAGGTCTGCCCCCGCATCGCCTACATGCCGCAGGGGCTCGGCAGGAACCTCTACCGGTCGCTCTCGATCGCCGAGAACCTGGACTTCTTCGGGCGCCTGTTCGGACAGGGCAAGGCCGAGCGCGAGCGGCGCATCGCTGACCTGACGGCGAGCACCGGGCTGGCCCCGTTCATCGACCGCCCAGCCGGCAAGCTGTCCGGCGGCATGAAGCAGAAGCTCGGCCTGTGCTGCGCGCTCATCCATGATCCGGATCTGCTGATCCTCGACGAGCCGACCACCGGCGTGGACCCGCTGTCGCGGCGGCAGTTCTGGGACCTGATCGACCGGATACGGGCGGGCCGGCCCGGCATGAGCGTGGTGGTTGCCACCGCCTACATGGAGGAGGCCGCGCGCTTCGACTGGCTCGTCGCCATGGACGAGGGGCGCGTGCTGGCCACCGGCAGCCCGCCGGAGCTGCTGGAGCGCACAGGCACGGCGACGCTGGAGGACGCCTTCATCGGGCTCATGCCCGAGGAGAAGCGCCGCGGTCGCCAGCCGGTCGAAATCGTGCCCCGGCCTGAGGAGGAGGGCGGGATCGTCATCGAAGCGACGGGTCTGACCATGCGGTTCGGCGACTTCGTCGCGGTCGACCATGTCAGCTTGCAGATACGGCGCGGCGAAATCTTCGGCTTCCTCGGCTCCAACGGCTGCGGCAAGACGACCACGATGAAGATGCTGACCGGCCTGTTGCAGCCCAGCGAGGGGGAAGCGCGGCTGTTCGGGCAGCCGGTGGACGCCCGCAACATCGCGACCCGCCGGCAGGTCGGCTACATGTCGCAGGCCTTCTCGCTCTACTCCGAGCTGACCATCCGGCAGAACCTGGAATTGCACGCCCGTCTGTTCCAGGTGGCCGAGGATGTCCTCCCCGGCCGGGTCGCCGAGGTGGCGGAGCGTTTCGGCCTCGCCGACGTGATGCACGCGTTGCCGGACACGCTGCCGCTCGGGCAGCGCCAGCGGCTGTCCCTCGCCGTCGCGATGGTCCACCGGCCGGCCATGCTGATCCTGGACGAGCCGACCTCCGGCGTCGATCCGATCGCGCGCGACGACTTCTGGCGGATCATGATCGGCCTGGCGCGCCGGGACCGGGTGACGATCTTCGTCTCGACGCATTTCATGAACGAGGCCGAACGCTGCGACCGGATCTCGCTGATGCACGCGGGCCGCGTGCTGGTCAGCGACACGCCCGCGGGACTCGTCCGGCAGCGCGGTGCCGATACGCTGGAAGACGCCTTCATCGGCTATCTGGAGGACGCGGTGGGCGGGCATGCGGAAAGCGCCGCCGCGGTGCGGGAAAACCCCGAACCGGCACCGTCCGCCAGCCTGTCCCCTGCCAGCCCGTCCCCTGCCAGCACGCCCGGCGAGCGCGCGGCCGAGCGCGTCTTCAACCCGCGGCGCATGCTCAGCTACACGCTCCTGGAGGCGCTGGAACTGCGCCGCGACCCCATCCGCGCGACCCTGGCCCTGGTCGGCAGCATCCTGCTGCTGTTCATCATGGGCTACGGCATCAGCATGGATGTCGAGGATCTGTCCTTCGCGGTGCTCGACCGCGATCAGACTTCGACGAGCCGCGATTACGAACTCGACCTCGCCGGGTCCCGCTACTTCGTCGAAAGGCCACCGATCGCCGACTACGAGGATCTGGACCGGCGCATGCGCGCGGGCGACCTGTCGCTTGCGATCGAGATCCCGCCGGGCTTCGGGCGCGACGTCGCCCGCGGGCGGGCGGTCCAGATCGGGGCCTGGATCGACGGCTCCATGCCACAGCGGGCCGAGACCGTCCGGGGCTATGTGCAGGGCATGCACAGCCAGTGGCTGGCCGCCAGGACCGGGGCGTCCGGTCTCGCGGCCATCGAGATCCGCTACCGCTACAACCCGGACGTCGAGAGCCTGAAGGCCATCGTGCCGGCGGTCATCCCGATCCTGCTGCTGCTGATCCCGGCGATGCTGGCCGCACTCAGCGTCGTGCGGGAGAAGGAACTGGGCTCGATCGTCAACCTCTACGTCACGCCGGTGACCCGGCTGGAGTTCCTGCTCGGCAAGCAACTGCCCTATGTCGGGCTCGCCCTGCTCAACTTCCTCCTGATGATCGCGCTGGCGGCCACCGTGTTCGGCGTGCCGCCGACCGGGAACGTCCTGGCGCTTTGCGCCGGCGCGGTGCTCTACACCATGGCCGCGACCGCCATGGGGCTGCTGATGTCCACCTTCATGCGCAGCCAGATCGCCGCCATCTTCGGCACCGCCATCGCCACGCTGATCCCGGCGACCCAATATTCCGGCATGATCGATCCGGTTTCGTCCCTGGAAGGCGTCGCCGCCTTCATCGGGCGCATCTACCCGACCACACATTTCCTGGCCATCTCGCGCGGCGTCTTCTCGAAATCCCTGGGGTTCGAGGATCTGCCTTGGTCGTTCCTGCCCCTGCTGATCGCCATACCGGTGCTGATCGGCCTGAGCGCGGTACTTCTGAAGAAGCAGGAATCCTGATCGATGCAGGTGTCCAACATCGTGAACCTCGGCATCAAGGAACTGCGCAGCCTCGCCCGCGATCCGATGCTGCTGGTCCTCATCGTCTATTCCTTCACCCTCGCGGTCTACACCGCCGCGACCGCCATTCCGGAGACGCTGAACAAGGCGCCGATCGCCATCGTGGACGAGGACCGTTCGCCCCTGTCGGCCCGCATCATCGGCGCCTTCTATCCGCCGCTCTTCATGCCACCGGTCCTGATCACGCCGGCCGAGATGGATGCCCGCATGGACGCAGGCCTCGAAACCTTCGCCCTCGACATTCCGCCCGGCTTCCAGCGCGACGTTCTCGCCGGCCGCCAGCCCGCCATCCAGCTCAACGTCGATGCGACCCGCATGACCCAGGCCTTCAGCGGAAGCGGGTACATCCAGCAGATCGTCACCGGCGAGGTCAACGCGTTCATCCAGCGCCACCGGGGCGACGCGACGCCCCCGGTCGATCTCGCCCTTCGCGTGCGGTTCAACGCGGAACTGAACAAGGGCTGGTTCGGATCAATCGTCCAGGTCATCAACCAGGTGACGATGCTGTCGATCATCCTGACCGGCGCCGCCCTGATCCGCGAGCGCGAGCATGGCACCATCGAGCATCTTCTCGTGATGCCGGTCACCCCGTTCGAGATCATGACGGCCAAGATCTGGTCGATGGCCCTGGTCGTGCTCGTCGCCTGCGCCTTCTCCCTCGTCTTCGTGGTCCAGGGGCTGCTGGCGGTGCCGATCCAGGGGTCCGTCGCCCTGTTCCTGGCCGGCGCCGCGCTGCACCTCTTCGCCACCACCTCGATGGGCATCTTCCTGGGAACGGTGGCCCGCAGCATGCCGCAGTTCGGCATGCTGCTGATCCTCGTGATGGTGCCGCTGCAGATGCTGTCCGGCGGCACGACGCCGCGCGAGAGCATGCCGGAGGTCGTCCAGGACGTGATGCTCGCCGCACCCACCACGCACTTCGTGGCGCTGGCGCAGGCGATCCTGTTCCGGGGTGCCGGTCTCGACGTGGTCTGGCCGCAATTCCTGGCGCTGGTCGTGATCGGCGTGATCCTGTTCGGCCTGTCGCTGGCGAGGTTCCGCCGGACCATCGCCCAAATGTCGTGAGGCGCCGGGTTCGGGCGCGTCACCCCGCAATCGAACACCGATCAAGGGTCTGTCGCTCGGCGCGTCCTGTGGCATAAGGGGCCCGCCACAGCAGGGACCCCCGGCCGCCCATGATCCGCTTCGAGACCATCAGCAAGCACAACAGCCACCGCATCCTGTTCCTGGAGGCGTCCGCGGCGCTGAACCGGGGCGAGAAGGTCGGGCTCGTCGGCCCCAACGGGGCCGGCAAGACGACGCTGTTCCGGATGATCACCGGCGAGGAACTGCCGGACACCGGGCAGGTGTCGGTCGAGAAGCAGGTCACGATCGGCTATTTCAACCAGGATGTCGGCGAGATGGCCGGCCGCAGCGCGGTCGCCGAGGTGATGGACGGCGCCGGGCCGGTCAGCAGCGTGGCGACGGAGCTGGCGAGCCTGGAAGCGGCCATGGCCGATCCCGATTGCCCGGACATGGACGCGGTGATCGAGCGCTACGGCGAGGTGCAGGCGCGCTTCGAAGAGCTGGGCGGCTACGAGCTGGAGGGCCGCGCGCGCGAGGTGCTGGCCGGGCTCGGCTTCAGCGAGGCGATGATGGACGGCGACGTCGGCGCGCTGTCCGGGGGCTGGAAGATGCGGGTGGCGCTCGCCCGCATCCTGCTGATGCGCCCCGACGCCATGCTGCTCGACGAGCCGAGCAACCATCTGGACATCGAAAGCCTGATCTGGCTGGAGAAATTCCTGAAGGAGTACGAAGGCGCGCTGATGATGACCTCGCACGACCGCGAGTTCATGAACCGCATCGTCACCAAGATCATCGAGATCGACGGCGGCTCGCTGAACAGCTATTCGGGCGACTACGTCTTCTACGAGCAGCAGCGGGTGCTGAACGAGAAGCAGCAGCAGGCGCAGTTCGAGCGGCAGCAGGCCATGCTGGCGAAGGAGCTGAAATTCATCGAGCGCTTCAAGGCCCGCGCCTCGCACGCCAGCCAGGTGCAGAGCCGGGTGAAGAAGCTGGACAAGATCGAGCGCGTCGAGCCGCCGAAGCGGCGCCAGACCGTGCTGTTCGATTTCCCGCCGGCTCCGCGCTCGGGCGAGGACGTCGCGGTCCTGAAGAACGTGCACAAGGGCTATGGCGACCGCGCCATCTACCAGGGGCTCGACCTCACCATCCGCCGCCGCGAGAGGTGGTGTGTCATGGGGGTCAACGGTGCCGGCAAATCGACGCTGCTGAAGCTGGTTGCCGGCGTCACCGAGCCGGACGACGGGCGCGTCACGGTCGGCGGCAGCGTGAAGATGGGCTATTTCTCCCAGCACGCAATGGAGCTGCTGGACGGCGAGGACACGGTGTTCGAGTCCCTGGAACGGGCCTTCCCGCTGGCGGGCCAGGGGCCGCTGCGGGCGCTGGCCGGCTGTTTCGGCTTTTCCGGCGACGATGTGGAGAAGCGCTGCCGCGTGCTGTCCGGGGGTGAGAAGGCCCGGCTGGTGATGGCGCGGATGCTGTTCGACCCGCCCAACTTCCTGGTGCTGGACGAGCCGACCAACCACCTCGATCTCGACACCAAGGAGATGCTGATCACGGCGCTGGCCGGCTACGAGGGGACCATGCTGTTCGTGTCGCACGACCGGCGCTTCCTGGCCGCCCTGTCGAACCGGGTGCTGGAGCTGACGCCCGACGGCGTCCACCAGTTTGGCGGCGGCTACACCGAGTATGTGGCGCGCACCGGGCAGGAGGCGCCGGGCCTGCGCGGTTGAGAGGTGCCCCAAGTTCCGCATTGCGAATCATTCGCATGATAACTATGGTGACGGTCGGGAAGCCACGGCTCCCTGCCCGTTCCACCATTCCACGAAGCGTGACCGCCATGCGGACCCAGCGACGCGCCCGGATCGCGATGGGATTTCCCGGCCTTGGCTGCCCCCGCCTTGTCTGCCCCCGCCTTGTCTGAGGGCGCGGTGCAGACGCTCGATGCCGTCTTCGTGGGGCACCGCGGCGCGCTGGTCCGGCTGCTGGCGCGGATCGTGGGCAGCGCGTCGACCGCCGAGGATCTGGCGCAGGAGGCGTATCTGCGGGTCTCGGCGGCGCTTCGCGAACGGCCGGTGGAGCAACTCGAGCCTTTCCTGTTCCAGACCGCCCGGAACCTGGCCTTCGACCATCTTCGCCAGGAGCAGCGGCGGCGCCTCGTCGTGGTGCCGGACATCGACAACGACGGGATGGAGGCCGTGCCGGCCGCCCGCCCGTCGCCGGAAACCGAGGTCGCCGACCGTCAGCTCCTGGCGCGGCTGGAGGAGGCGCTGGGACGGCTGACCGAGCGGCAGCGCCGCATCGTGCTGTTGAACCGCATGGAGGGGCTGTCCCACGCCGCCATCGCCGACCGGCTGGGCGTGTCGGTGAGCACCGTGCAGAAGGAGCTGAAGATCGCCCTGCTCGCCTGTCTGGAGATTTTCGCACGCCTGAACGGCCAGCGGCTGCGGAATCCCGGTCGCCCGGACGTCTACTAGGTGACGAGGCGACAGGCGGACCCCGATGGCTGACGAGATTGACCGCAACCGCTCCTCCACGGACGAGCCCCTCCCCCTGGAGGAGGCGCTGGACTGGTTCGTCCGTCTGCAGGCGGACGGGGCCGGGCCGGCGGAACGGGCGGCCTTCACCGCGTGGCATGGGGCCGACCCCCGTCACGCCCGCGCCTGGGCATTGACCGAGGCGATGTGGGCCTCCCCCACCTTCGCCCGCGCGCTGGAGGCGTCGGCGCCGGCCCCGCGCGCGACGACGGTGGGAAGGCGCGGGGTCGGCCGCCGGCTGGCGGCCTGCGCCGCCGCCCTGCTGGTCGCGGTCGGGGTGGGATGGGCGCTCGACCTGCCGCTGCGGCTCCAGGCCGACCACCGCACGGCGACCGGCGGACGGGCGAGCGTGGCGCTCGCCGACGGCTCCCGGGTCCTGCTCGACACGCGGACGGCCCTTGCCGACGATGTCGACGGGGTGGAACGGCACGCGCGGCTGCTGGAGGGGACCGCCTTCTTCGAGGTGGCGCCGGACAGCACCCGCCCCTTCCAGGTGGCCGCCGGGCCGGCAACGGTGACGGTGGTGGGCACCGCCTTCGCCGTCCGCTACGTCGATGGCCGCGTGACCGTCACCGTGCGCGAGGGCGTCGTCGAGGTGCATGGGACGCCGCCCGGCCCCGTGGTCCGCCTGCGCCCCGGCGAGCAGGTGGAGGTGACGGACGGCGGCATCGGCGAGAGCCGCAAGGTGGACCTCACCGCCTCGCTGGCCTGGATGGACGGGTGGCTGGTCTTCGAAGACCGCCCGCTCGGCGCCGTGCTGGCCGAGCTCGACCGCTATCACCCCGGCGTCATCGTCGTGCCCGCCGGGCTGGCGGGGGTGCGGGTCACCGGCAGTTACCGGCTCGACGATCCGGTCCGCACCACGGCGATGCTGGCCGGCCTCGTCCACGCCGAGGTCCGGCACTTCTCCGACGCGCTGCTGGTGCTGCGGCCGGGCAACCCGCCACCCTGAAAGTTTTTTTACGCGATCCCGCACGCGGATTCGTCCAGTCCTCGTGGAGTGTGTCAATGCGCCTCATTCTCAACAATGGCGCACCCGCTCCTCCGTGGCATGGTCGTTCAAGGGGTTTGCGGATTATGAACAAGGGTTTGTCCGCCAAGGCGGGAGGGTGCGGTCGGAAGAGCCTGCTGCGGGCGGTGCTGCTGTCGTCCGCGCTGCTGGGGGCCGGGACGGTCGCCACACTGCCGGCGACGGCGGCGGCGCAGACCGCCAGCCAGCCGTTCGACATCCGGCCGCAGGGGCTGCCGTCGGCGCTTACCGCCTTCAGCACCGCCAGCGGCTGGGAGGTCGGCGTCGCCGCGGAGGTGGCGCGGGACGTGACCTCCCCCGGCGTCAGCGGCACCATGCCGGCGGAGGAGGCGTTGCGGCGCCTGCTGTCCGGCACCGGCGTGACCTACCGGATGAGCGGCGCGCGCAGCGCGGTGCTGGTCCGCGCGCCGAGCGGCAGCCTGATGCTCGATCCGGTGACGGTGGAGGGCACCGGCGAGCGCGCGACCGGGCCGGTGATGGGCTACGTCGCCCGCCAGAGCGCCATGGCGACCAAGACCGACACGCCGCTCATCGAGACGCCGCAGTCGGTCAGCGTGGTCACCCGCGACCAGATGGACGCGCAGGCCGTGCGCAACCTCGCCGACGCGCTGAACTACACCTCGGGCGTGATGACGGCGCGCAACGGCGACGCTTCCTCCTTCGGCGGCGACGGCATCCAGGTGCGCGGCTTCGGCGGCGACGGCACCACCGGCGTGTCCTTCAACGAGTATCTCGACGGTCTGCGGCTGAAGGGCAGCGGCTATGTCACCTCCGGCCTCGACCCCTACCTGTTCGAGAGGGTGGAGGTGCTGAAGGGTCCGGCCTCGGTGCTGTTCGGCCAGACCAGCCCCGGCGGGCTGGTCAACATGGTGACCAAGCAGCCGTCGCCCAACGCGCGGCACGAGCTGGTGCTCCAGGCCGGCAGTGACGACCGCTACCAGGGCGCCATCGACATCGGCGGCGACGTGACGCCGGACAAGCGGCTGTCCTACCGCTTCGCCGGGGTGCTTCTCGACAGCGACGGGCAGACCGATTTCACCGAGCGGCGGCGGGTTGCGGCCGCCCCCACCCTGACATTCCGGCCGACCGACGACACCGAGCTGACGCTGATCGCGCTCTACCAGAACGACGACTTCTCCGGCTCGCCGCTCAACTTCCTGCCCAGCCAGGGGACGCTGACGGCCAACCCCAACGGCAAGCTGCCCATCAGCTTCTTCGCCGGCGATCCCAACTTCAACAGTTGGGACCGGACCACGGCCAGCATCGGCTACCGCTTCCAGCACCGCTTCGACGACACCTGGACGGTGCGGCAGAACGCCCGCTACCTGCACAACGACCTGAACTACCGCGGCCTCTACGCCGGGGCGCTGCTGGCCGATATGCGCACCCTGCGGCGCAACACCTTCTCGCTCGACGAGCGGTCCTGGGACGTGACCGTCGACAACCAGCTGCAGGCGAGTTTCGACACCGGGCCGGTGAAGCACACCGCCCTGTTCGGCGTGGACATCCAGCGCCTGCGCAGCGACACGCTGCGCGGTCTGGCGGCGGCGCCCAACCTGGACATCTTCGCCCCCGTCTACGGCCTCGCCATCCCCAACCCGCCGATCTACCAGAGCATCGCCACCAGCCTGTCGCAGACCGGCGTCTATCTCCAGGACCAGCTCAAGCTGGATCGCCTCGTGCTGGTTCTGGGCGGGCGCAAGGACTGGGCGGAGAGCAAGCAGCGCAACCGGCTGACCGGCGCCACATCCTCGCAGCAGGACGACGCCTTCACCGGGCGGGTCGGCGCGCTCTACCTGTTCGACAACGGCGTGGCGCCCTACGCCAGCTATTCGGAATCCTTCGAGCCGGTGACCGGCACCAGCTATTCCGGCAGCGCCTTCGAGCCGACGAGCGGCCAGCAGTACGAGGTCGGCGTGAAGGTCCAGCCGACCGGGATGAACAGCCTGTTCACCCTGTCCGCCTTCCACCTCACCCAGCAGAACGTCACCACCACCGATCCGGACCACGCCGGCTTCAGCGTTCAGACCGGCGAGGTCCGCTCCCGCGGCATCGAGGCGGAGGCCCGCGTCAGCCTGGCGGAGGGGCTGAACCTCGTGGCCGCCTACACCTGGCTCGACGCCGAGGTGACGGAGAGCAACGACGGCAACAAGGGAAACACTCCGGTGGCCGTGCCCTCGCACACCGCCTCCGCCTGGGTCGACCACACCGTGCAGGCGGGGCCGCTGACCGGCGTTGGCGGCGGCATCGGCGTCCGCTACGTCGGCTCGACCTGGGGCGACACCGCCAACACCCTGAAGGTGCCCAGCCACACGCTGGTCGATGCCGCGCTGCGCTACGACCTGTCGCAGCTCAACCCCAACCTCCAGGGCGTGCAGCTCGCCATCAACGCCAACAACCTGTTCGACAAGGAGTATGTCTCCGCCTGCACGCGCGCGACCTCCTGCTACTACGGCCAGGGCCGCACCGTGATCGGCTCGCTGCGCTACTCGTGGTGAAGCGGCCGGCCACCGGGCGGCGGGCGGAGATCGCGGTGCGGCTCGCCGCCGCGCTGCCCGGCGGCTACGCGCTGGCCGCCGGCTCGGCCGCCTTCCTGTCGCTCGCCCTGTCGCCGCTGCTGGGGCGGGCGGAGGCGGTGCTGGCCGCCACCATGCTGGCGCTGGTGGCCTGGACTGTCGCCGTGCCCCTGGTCTTCGCCACCGGCTCGGCGTGGCGCGCCGCGGCGTGGATCGGGGGGCTTGCGGCCGGGCTGTGGGCCGCGGCGACGCTGCTGGGGAGGGTGGGATGAGCGAGGCAAGCGGCGAGAGCTCGCTGCACACCGCCATGACCTGGCTGCACAATTGGGGCGGGCTGGTGGTCGGGTGGCTGCTGTTCGCGGTGTTCCTGACCGGCACCACCGCCTACGCCCGCCACGAGATCACCCGCTGGATGCAGCCGGAGCGGCTGGAGGCGCGGTCAAGCCCCGACGCCGCGGCGACGGCGTTCGCCACCCTGCAGCGGGAGGCGGCCGGCGCCCGGCGCTGGCTGATCCTGCTGCCCGGCGAGCGCGACCCGACCACCCACGTCTATGTCTACAACCCGCCGTCCATCCAGCCGGCCTTCCGCCGGCTGGCGCTGGAGCCGGCCGACGGAAGGCCGGTGACGGCGCGGGCGACCCATGGCGGGGACTTCCTCTATTACTTCCACTTCGACCTGCGGCTGCCGGGCGTGGTGGGGCGTTATCTGGTCGGTCTGGCGACGGTGGCGCTGCTGGTGGCCCTGATCACCGGTTTCATCGTCCGCCGCCGGGTCTTCTGGGACTTCTTCAAGTTCCGCCCCGGCCGCTCGCGGACCCGGGTGTGGTTGGACTGGCACAACGGCGTCGGGGTGATCGCCCTGCCCTACCACGCGCTGATCGCGCTGACCGGGCTGGTGCCGCTGATGTTCCTCTATGTGCCCTGGGGGCTGGACGCCGCCTACGGCGCCCGGCAGGAGGGCTTCCGTGCCGAGGTCTACGCCGACCCGCCGGCCGTGAAGGCGCAGGGCGTCGCCGCCCCGCTGACCGCGGTTGAGCCGCTGCTGGCGGAGACCGCGCGCCGCTGGAACGGCGGGCAGGCGGGGCGGATCGTGGTGGACAACCCCGGCGACGCCGCCGCCACCATCCTGATCAAGCGCGGCGACGACGACCGCGTCGTGCTGACCCCGGAGGCCGTGCTGTTCGACGGGGTGACCGGTGCGGTGCTGCGGGACTGGGACGGCGGCGGCGGCGGGGCGGCGGCGGTGCGGGGCGGGGCCTATGGCCTGCACATCCTGCGCTTCGCCGGCCCCGGGCTGCGCGTCGCCATGATCCTGTGCGGGCTTGCCGGAACTGCGATGATCGGCACCGGGCTGGTCTATTGGGTGGTCAAGCGGCGCAAGCGCGACGGCGCCACCCCGACCCGCGGCCAGCGTTTCGTGGACGGGGCCAATCTGGCCGTGCTGGTGGGATTGCCGGTCGCCATCGCCGCCTTCCTGTGGGCCAACCGGCTGATCCCCGCCGCCCTGCCCGGCCGCGCGGATCTGGAGGTCGGCGTCCTCCTCGCCGTCTGGCTGGCGACCGCGCTGCACCCCATGATCCGCGGCCCGCGGCGGGCGTGGGGCGAGCAGTTGGCGGTGGCGGCGGCGCTGTGGGGGGCGCTGCCCCTGCTGAACCTCGCGACCAGCCACGCCCATCTCGGCATCACGCTGGCGCGCGGCGACTGGGGCGTCGCCGGCATCGACCTCGCGGCGCTGGCGACCGGCGCGCTCTTCGCCGTCCTGACCCTGCGCCGCCGTTCCATCCCGCTGGGCCGCCCCGCCTGGCCCTGGTCCAGGGCCTGAGCCCGCCTATCCCGCCCCGCCCGACGCCACCGTCACCGCCAGCCCCGCCGCCCTGAACCGCTCCGCCAGCGGGGCGGGCGGCGGGGTGTCGGTGACGAGGCGGGCGAAGGCGGCGGGGGGGCCGATGCGCACGACCGCCGCGTGGGCGAATTTCAGCCCGTCGCCCACCGCCACGGCGCTGCGGGCGTTCGCCATGATCGCCTGCTTGACCGCCACCTTCTGGATGTCGAAGTCCATCAGCGACCCGTCCTCGCCGACGCCCGAGAAGCCGATCATAGCCACATCGACGTGCAGCTGCGCGATGGCCTGGGTCACGCTGTCGCCCACCAGCGATCCGTCGGCACCGCGCACCACCCCGCCGGTCACATAGACCTCCGTGCTGTCATGGCCCGCCAGCAGCATCGCCGCCGGCAGGCTGGAGGTGAAGACGCGCAGGCCCCGCTTGTCCCGCAGGGCGCGCGCCACCGCCTCCACCGTCGTGCCGACATCCAGGAAGACCGACGCGCCGTCGGGCACCAGAGCCGCCGCCGCCGCACCGATGCGGTCCTTGGCCGGCGCCGCCAGCGTCTGTTTGCGGGCGTAGCCCAACCGCACCGTCGGCCCCGGCAGCCCCGCCCCGCCGTGGAAGCGTTGCAGCAGACCGGCCCGGTCGAGCTGGATGATCTCGCGCCGGATCGTCTGGGGGGACACACCGAAACGTTCGGCCAACGCCTCGACGGTGGCGAAGCCCTGATCGGTCACGATCGCCAGGATCGCGCCCTGGCGCGGCGGCAGCGGTGCTGCGGGTGGGGTGGACGTGCGCGGCGCCCGCGGCATCGGCGCTCTCCTTCCTGGGTCGATGATCGAAAACTTACAGGGACCGGTGCCGCGAGCAAGCCTGAGATTCCGCCAGCGACCCGAACGACTGTCATGAAACCGTCGCGGAGCTGTGCTATGGAAGAAATCGACCACGCTTGACCAATTTCCGACGCTGGCCACCACTGGATGCCGATCGTTACCGCCCTCTATCTGGCCTACCTCGCGGCCCCCATCCTGCTGTTGGCGGTGGGGTCCTTCGGCGAGCTGTGGACCAACACCCTGCTGCCGACCGGCGCCACCACCCGCTGGTACGAGGAGGTGTGGTCGGACCCGAGCTTCCGCCGCGCCTTCGGCGTCAGCCTCACCGTCTGCGCCGCCACCTGCGCCGCGACCGCGCTGATCGGCGTGCCGCTGGCCTACGCCATCTATTCGGCGGCCGGCCGCGGCGTGCGGGTGGCGGCGCGGGTGCTGTACCTGCTGCCGGTGGCGGCCCCGCCGCTGGTGCTGGGCTTCGGCTTCATCCTGGTCTTCTCGTCGGACGCGCTGCCGTTCCTCGGCACCTCCTGGCTGCTGGTCGCCGGGCATGTGGTGCTGACGCTGCCCTATCTGATGCAGACGCTGGTCGCCGACATGCGGCACCTCGACCTCGCCACGCTGGAGCGTGCGGGCGAATCGCTGGGGGCCGGCTTCTTCGCGCGGCTGTTCGACATCGTGCTGCCCAGCCTGCGCCACAGCCTCGCGTCCGGCCTGATCATGGTGGCGGCGCTGTCGATCGGGGAATTCCAATTGTCCAATCTGATCGCCGGCTTCCTGTCGCGGCCTTATCCGGTGGTGCTGCTGCAGGCCTTCTACGGGGCGACGGGCTTCGCCTGCGCCGGCACCATGGTGTTGCTGCTTCTGGCCTTCACCGCGGCGCTGGGGTCGGCGGTGGCGGGGCGGGGTGTGAGCCTGCGTCAGGGGGGCGTGTGATGAGCGTTGCGGTCGAGTCCCTGTCCTTCGCCTACGCGCCCGCCGGTGCCGGGGTGAGCGGCATCACACTGTCCCTGGAGGCGGGCGAGTTCTGCGCGGTGATCGGCCCGTCCGGTTGCGGCAAATCCACCCTGCTCCGCCTGATCGCCGGCTTCCTGACGCCGGATTCCGGGGCCATCAGGATCGGCGGGCAGGACATGGCCCATGTGCCGGCACGCCGGCGCGACCTCGGTGTGGTGTTCCAGAGCTACGCCCTGTTCCCGCACATGAGTGCGGCCGAGAATGTCGCCTACCCGCTGAAGCTGCGCGGGGCGCCGCGCGCCGAGCGGCTGCGCCGGGCCGGCGAGGCGCTGGAGCGGGCGCGGCTGTCGGGGATGGCCGATCGCCTGCCCGGCCAGCTTTCGGGCGGCCAGCAGCAGCGGGTGGCGCTCGCCCGCGCGCTGGTCTTCCAGCCACGCGCGTTGCTGCTGGACGAGCCGCTGTCGGCGCTCGACGCCGCGCACCGCGCCGCCATGCGCGACGAGATCCGGGCGATCCAGCGCGAGCACGGCATCGCCACCCTGCACGTCACCCACGACCAGGAGGAGGCGCTGTCCATCGCCGACCGCGTGGCGGTGATGCGCGACGGGCGGCTGCTCCAGGTGGCCACACCGCGCACGCTGTACGACGAGCCGGCCGACGCCTTCGTCGCCGGCTTCGTCGGGCACGCCAACCTGCTGGACGGGGTGGTGCGGGCGCCGGGGCTGGTGGAGACCGCCATCGGCACGCTCGCCTGCGCCACCGGCGACCACACGGCCGGCAGCACCGTGACCGTTTTCTTCCGCCCGGAGGCGGTGCGCCCGGACCCGGAGGGGGCCGTCAACCGCTTCGAAGGCCGGGTGGTGCGCGACCGCTTCCTGGGCTCGCTGCGCCGATTCGATCTGGCGGTGGCCGGGGGCTGCATCCTCGGTGAAACCGCGTCCCGCCGGGACATCGCGGCCGTCGGGATCCCGCCGGAGGGCATCCGCCTGCTCCGGCGCTGACCGCGTAACAACAAACAGGGAATGGAGTCCGCCATGAAACGTCTGTTGCTCGCCGCCTCCCTGGCGCTCGCCGCCACCGCGGCCCCCGCCGTCACCCAAACCGCCGCCGCCCAAACCGCCGCGGATGGCCCCGAACTCTACCAGGGCGAACGCGCCCTCTACGAGGCGGCGGCCAAGGAGGGGATGGTCGTCTCCTTCGACACCGGGCCGACCTGGGCCAACTGGGCCGCCCAGTTCGCCGCCTTCAAGAAGCGCTACCCCAACGTCGAGATCACCTACAACGACCTGGGCTCGGCCGCCACGGTGGTCGCTCTGGACAAGGCGCGCAACCGGCCGCAGGCCGACACCGCCTATTACTTCGCAGCGTCCGCCATCGACGCCGTGGCCAAGGACGTGGTCGCCCCCTTCAAGCCGGTGAATTTCGACAAGCTGCCCGAGGTGTTCCGCGATCCCGACGGCAAGTGGTTCACCATCCACTCCCTCACCATCGCCTTCATGGTCAACAAGAAGCTGGTGAAGGAGACGCCCAAGGGCTGGGCCGACCTGCTGAAGCCGGAGTACAAGAACAGCGTCGTCTATCTCGACCCGCGCTCCACCGGTGTCGGGCAGGTGCTGTCCTTTGCGGCGAATTTCGCCAACGGCGGCGACATGAACAATCTGGCGCCGGGTGCGGATTACTTCGGGCGCCTGCACAAGGGCGGCAACGTGCTGCGCGTCGTCGGCACCACCCCCTACGCCCAGTTCGTCAAGGGCGAGATCCCCATCTGGATCTCCTACGAGAACGACGGGCTGAAGGCCAAGCATGTGGACGGCATGGGCGACGCGGTCGAGGTGGTCATCCCCGCCGAGGCGTCGGTCGCCGCCCCCTACGCCATCAGCCTCGTGAAGAACGCCCCCAACCCGAACGCCGGCAAGCTGTGGCTGAACTTCATCATGAGCGAGACCGGCCAGGGCATCTTCGCCCAGGGCTTCGTCCGCCCGTCGGTGCCCGGCGTCACGCTGCCGGCCAGCGTCGCCGACAAGCTGCCGGCCGCCCCGCAGGTCCGCCCGCTCGACGTCAAGGCCGCCGCCGCCAAGAAGGCCGAGGTCGACGCCTTGTGGGCCAAGGCGGCCCTGAACTGAGGACAAGGCCCATGAACAAGGCGCCGGCGCTCACCCTTGCCCTTGCCGCCCCCGGGCTGGCGGTGCTGGCGCTGTTCTTCCTGCTGCCGCTGGGGGTCGTCGTCGCGGAGGCCTTCCGCGGCGACGCGCTGGCCCGCTTCCTGGCGAACCGGGAGCTGGTGGCGTCGCTCCTGAACTCGCTGGTGCTGGGGGTGGAGGCGGCGGCGGTGGCGCTGGTGATCGGCATCGCGGTGGCCCTGCATCTGGCCCGTCTGCCGCCCGGCCGGCGCGCCCTGATCCAGGTCGTCATCGCCCTGCCCCTGACCTTCTCCGGGCTGATCATCGCCTACGGCTTCATCCTGGTGCTGGGCCGGGCCGGCTTCGTCACGATGCTGCTGGCCCGCCTCGGCGCCGACCCCGCGACGGTCGCCAGTTTCCTGTTCAGCGAGTGGGGGCTGGTGCTGGCCTACACCTACTATCTGACCCCGCGGGTCATCCTGATGCTGGTGCCGGTCTTCGCCAATTTCGACGAGCGGCAGCTCCAGGCCGCCGAGTCGATGGGCGCCAGCCGCCTGCGGGCGCTGGCCGACGTGATGGTCCCGCAGATCGCCCCGACCGTGGCCGCCGCCTTCGCGCTGGTCGCCGCGGTCGCCATCGGCGCCTACGGCACCGCGCTCGCGCTGGTCGGCACGCAGATCAACATCCTTCCCCTGCGGCTCTACAGCATGGTCGCCGACAGCGGCGCGGACTTCCCGCTCGCCGCGGCGGTGTCGGTGGTCCTGCTGGCGGTCTGCTCGCTGCTGATGGCGGCGGCCGAGATCGCCGCCGCAAGTTCCGAGGCACGCCATGCACAGCATTGACCGCGCCACCGGGCGCCTGCACCGCGACACCCTGGCCTTCGATCCCGCGGCCCGCCTGTGGACACCCGCCGCTGCGCCGGCCGAGCCGGAACCGGCGGGTCCGGAGGCGGCCCTGTCCTGGCTGCAACGACGCAGCGGTCATCCCGTGCGCCCGCCGGTCGGGGTGATCGGCCCCAACGAGGCCTCGGCCGAGGTGCTGGCGGCGGCGGAAGCGGTCGGGCGCGTCCTCGGGCGCTGCGGCCTCACCCTTCTCTGCGGCGGACGCCAAGGGGTGATGGAGGCGGCCAGCCGGGGCGCCTCGGCGGAAGGCGGGCTGACGGTGGCGCTGCTGCCGGGCGCCGATCCGGCCCAGGCCAACCCCTTCGTCGCCGTGCCCATCGCCACTGGCATCGGCGAGGCCCGCAACGCCCTGATCGCGCAGGCCAGCCTGTGCCTGGTGTCGGTCGGCGACAGCTACGGCACGCTGTCGGAGGTGGCGCTCGGGCTGCGGCTCGGCAAACGCGTCTTCGGGCTGGCCGGGGCGGCGCGCATCGACGGGGTGCGCCATCTGGACGGGGCCGACGCGCTTGCGGCGGAACTGGCGGACCTGATCCTGAACTGAACCCCGCCGCCGCCGCTCACTCCCCCACCCACCAGCTTTCCACCAGCGGGCCGTAGAGCGGCACCCCGTCCGGCCGGCGCAGCCGGGTGGAGCGGGCGAGGCGGTCGACCGGGCTGTGGAACAGCGGCACCATGTGGTGCCCCCACAGCAGCACGCGGTCGAGCGCCCGCACCCGTGCCACCAGATCCTCCCGCCGCCGTGTGTCGCCCAGCGACGCGGCCAGAGCATCGACCGCCGGGTCGCGGATACCGGCGATGTTGCGGCTGCCCGGCTGGTCGGCCGCTGCGGAGCCGTAATAATAAAGCTGCTCGTTCCCCGGCGACAGGGTGGAGGCCCAGAAGCGCAGCGTCACGTCGAAGTCATAGCTGTCGAGCCGCCCCTGGTACTGGGCGCTGTCCACCGTGCGCACCGTGGCGCGGATGCCAAGCCGCTCCAGGCTGCGGGCGAAGGCCAGCGTGACGCGCTCGTCGGCGGGGTCGCCCAGCAGGATCTCGAAGGTCATCGCCCGTCCGCCGGCGTCAACCAGCCGCCCGTCCCGCACCCGCCACCCCGCCCGCTCCAGCAGCGCCAGCGCCGTGCGCAGGTTGGCCCGCCCGCCCGCGGGGCCGCTGCCGTCCGTTTCCGGCAAGGTGAAGGGACGCTGGAACAGCGCCGGCGGCAATCGGTCGCGGAACGGCTCCAGCAGCGCCCGCTCCGCCGCGTCCGGCAGCCCGGTGGCAGCCAGTTCGGAGTTCGGGAAGTAGCTGGCGGTGCGCACCAGCGCGCCGTGGAAGAAACTGCGGTTGATCCAGGCGAAGTCGGTGACGAGGCCCAGCGCCTCCCGCACGCGGATGTCGTCGAAGGGCTTGCGCCGCTCGTTGACGATGAAGCCGCGCGCCGGTTCCGGCCGGGCGTGGCGGAACTGCTCCATGACGATGCGGCCATCGTTCAGGGCAGGGCCGTCGTAGCCGGTCGCCCATTTGGACGGGTCGGTTTCGCGCCGCACGTCGGCCTGCCCGGCCTTGAAGGCCTCCAGCGCCACCGTGTCGTCGCGGTAGAGGTCGAAGACCACCCGGTCCACGTTGTAGAGACCGCGCCGCACCGGCAGATCGCGCCCCCAATAGTCCGCCACCCGCTCGTAGACGATGCGCCGGCCGGCATCGACCTCCGCCACCAGCAAGGGGCCGCTGCCCATCGGCGGCTCCAGCGTGGTGCGGTCGAACTCCCGCCCCTGCCACCAAGCCTTCTGGTGGATGGGCATCAGCCCGAGGATCAACGGCAGCTCGCGGTCGGGCCGCCCGTCGGGGTTGGGGGTGAAGGTCAGCCGCACCGCGCGGTCGGACAGCCGTTCCGCCACCGCCACCCGGCCGTAATACTGGCGCCGGTTCGGCGTGCCCAGCCGGCGCTGGATGTCGAGGGAGAAGAGCAGGTCGTCCGCCGTCACCGGCGTCCCATCGTGCCAGCGTGCGCGGGGGTCGAGGTGGAAGGTGATGGCGGAGCGGTCCTCCGGCAGCTCGATCCGCTCGGCCAGCAGCCCGTAGAGCGAGAAGGGCTCGTCCCAGGAGCGGGCCAGCAGCGTTTCGAACACGGCCGACAGGCCGGGGGCCGGCACACCCTTCACCACATGCGGGTTCAGCGTGTCGAAGCTGCCCACGACCGCCTGGCGCAGGGTGCCGCCCTTCGGGGCGTCGGGGTTGACGTAGTCGAAATGGGGGAACCCGTCGGGGTATTTGGGATCGCCGTGCATGGCGACGGCGTGCGCCGTCTCCGCCCGCGCCGTCTCCGCCCGCGCCGGGACCGCCCACCCCAGGGCCCCCCACCCCAGCACCATGAGTACAATTGCCGCAGCGCACGCAACGATCTTGGCGGCACGCCCGCTTGCGCCTACACTCGCGCCAAGCGTCGCGGGGGACCGAACCCCCGGCGGCGCCGGTCTGCGTGCAACGATACGCCTGGCAAGGGGCATTTTCATGGATCTGAGCAAGGTTCCGGTGGGCAAGAACCCGCCGTGGGACGTCAACGTGGTCATCGAGATTCCGTTGCGCGGTGAGCCGGTCAAGTACGAGATCGACAAGGAATCGGGCGCCATGTTCGTCGACCGCTTCCTGCACACGGCCATGTACTACCCCTGCAACTACGGCTTTGTCCCGCACACCCTGTCGGGCGACGGCGATCCGGTCGACGTCTGCGTGGTGGGACGCCATTCCGTGATCCCCGGCGCCGTCCTGCGTTCGCGCCCGATCGGCGTCCTGTTCATGGAGGACGAGGCCGGCGAGGACGAGAAGCTGCTGGCCGTGCCGGTGGACAAGCTGCACCCCTTCTACACCGACGTGAACAGCTACAAGGATCTGCCGGAGACGCTGACCGAGCAGATCGCCCACTTCTTCCAGCACTACAAGGACCTGGAAAAGGGCAAGTGGGTGAAGATCCTGCGCTGGGGCGACGCCGACGAGGCGGCGCAGAAGATCGTCGAGGGCATGGAACGCGCCGCGGCGGCCACCAAGGGCAAGCCCGGCCTGATCATCTGAACGGCCGACAAGGGTAAAGACTACGGTGACGGCGGCGCGCATCCGGGTCGCCCAGGGCGACATCACGCGCGAGACGGTGGACGCCATCGTCAACGCCGCCAACCGCGCGCTGAAGGCGGGCGGCGGCGTGGACGGTGCCATCCACCGTGCCGCCGGCCCCGCCCTGCAGCGCGAGCTCGACCGTATCGGCGGCTGCCCGACCGGCGAAGCCCGTCTGACCGCCGGCCACGACCTGCCGGCCCGCCACATCATCCATTGCGTCGGCCCCGTCTGGCAGGGCGGCGGCCAGGACGAGGACCGGCTGCTGGAGAGCTGCTACCGCGCCGCTTTCACGCTGGCCCGCACCCACGCCATCCGCAGCCTCGCCTTCCCCGCCATCAGCACCGGCATCTACGGCTTCCCCAAGGACCGGGCCGCCCGCATCGCCGTGATGGCGGTGACCGAGGAGCTGGCGGTCGGCGGTGCCGTCGAACTGGTGCGCTTCGTGTGCTTCGACGCGGAGACGGCGGCGATCTACCGGGCGCTGTGCGGGGATTGACGCGGCGCGATTCGCCTCACGCGGCTGGAGGGTTCGCGACGCCGGACGTTTATCAACAGGGTTATCAACAGAAATCGAGGGGTTATCCACAGATTTGGCGCTGCTGTGGGTCACCCTGAAAGGAAGGGTTGCATAGTATATTCCGGAATTCCCCGGGGACTGGATATGAAGCACACGATCAAATCGATGGTGGCACGTGGCGCATCCGTCGCCATGGGCGGATCGGGAGCGGGACAGAAGGCCGTCGCTCCGGCATTGACGCCCGAGCAGCAGCGCAAGGCGAGCAAGCTGGTCGATCGCATTTCCCAGGACATCGCGCAAAAGGGCTGGGTCAATCTTTCGGGAAAGCCGTGACGGTGATGTCCACGTCCTTACCATTCCTCGCGCACATCCGCGGGCGCCGGGCGTCCTGCGAGTTCAAGGCGAGCCCGACCTTCGTCGATACCTTCGACGCGATGACGACGGGGGATCAAGGTCGCATCAAATCCATCGAAGCCTCCTTTGCAAAGAACTCCAGCACCAACCAGGACACCCTCTGGACCCATCAGGAGTCGATGGAGAGTTTCTGGTTGCGGCAGCGCCATGGGTTCTATGTGATGTACCGCAAGGTCGGGGGCTTGCAGCGCTTCCCAACGATCGAGCTCTGGCATTGCGGTCGCTATGCCGATGAACCCGCCGGCCGGCGGTTCGATTTCGAGGACGACGGCCTGGACGATTAGGCCCGGACGCCTCCGCTGACGCGCCCCCCCCAAGCGGCATTTCGCCGCTGCGATATCGGTTGCCACGCCCCACGTGATGGCACATTGGTTCGCGCGGCCGGCGCATCCGCCGGTCATACCAATCCGTGCCCAGCGTGATGCCCACTCCGCGCCGTCCAGACGGGAGACCCCGGCCATGACCGTCCGCAACCTCGACCACATGTTCAAACCGTCGTCCGTGGCGCTCATCGGCGCCAGCCGCAAGCCCGGCACGGTCGGTGCCGTGGTGGCGCGCAACCTGTTCCACTGCGGCTTCGACGGCCCGGTGATGCCGGTGAACCCGCAGGAGCGGGCGGTGGAGGGGGTGCTCACCTACAAGTCGGTGGACGACCTGCCCATCGCCCCCGACCTGGCGGTGATCTGCACGCCGGCCGACACGGTGGCGGCGACCATCGACCAGCTCGGCCGCAAGGGCACCAAGGCCGCCATCATCCTGTCAGGCGGCTTCACGCCGGAGACCCAGCAGACGGTGCTCGACGCCGCCAAGCCGCACCTGATGCGGCTGCTCGGCCCCAACAGCCTGGGCTGCATGGTGCCGGGGCGCGGGCTGAACGCCAGCGTCGGGCATGTGGCGCCGAAGAAGGGCGACGTGGCGCTGGTGGCGCAGTCGTCGATGGTGGTGACGTCCATCGTCGATTGGGCGACGGCGCGCAACATCGGCTTCTCGCACCTGATCTCGCTGGGCGAGAAGTCGGACGTGGATTTCGGCGACCTGCTGGACTATCTCGCCTCCGACCACACGGTGCGGGCGATCCTGCTCTATGTCGAGAGCATCAGCAACGCCCGCAAGTTCATGTCGGCGGCCCGCGTCGCCGCCCGCCAGAAGCCGGTCGTGCTGATCAAGGCCGGCCGCAGCGAGGAAGCGCAGGAGGCCGCGACCTCCCACACCGGAACGCTGGCGGTGGCCGACGCCGTCTACGACGCCGCCTTCCGCCGCGCCGGCATCCTGCGGGTGAGCGACCTGGACGAGCTGTTCGACGCGGTGGGCACGCTGGCGACCGGCGTGCCGATCACCGGCGACCGTCTGATGATCCTGACCAACGGCGGCGGCATGGGGGTGATGGCGACCGACAGCCTGATCCTCGGCGGCGGCCGGCTGGCCGCCCTGTCGGACGAGACGCGGGAGAAGCTGGCGAAGACCGTGCCGGCGGCCTGCACCCGGGGCAACCCGCTGCGCATCGGCGGCGACGCCCCGCCCAAGCGCTACGCCGACACGCTGTCGGCCCTGTTGGACGACGGCGGCAACGACGCCATCCTGGTGCTAAACTGCCCCAACGCGGTCAGCGACAGCCTCGCCGCGGCCGAGGCCGTGGTGGAGACGCTGAAGGCCCACAAGGGCCGCCGCCATCCGGTGCTGACGAGCTGGCTGGGCGACACCTCGGCCGTCGAGTCGCGCCGCCTGTTCGCCGCCAACCGCATCCCCACCTACGCCACGCCCAGCAAGGCGGTGCGCGCCTTCATGCACCTGGTGCAGTACCGCCGCAATCAGGAGCTGCTGATCGAGACGCCGCCCTCGGTGCCGGAGCGGTTCCAGACCAACGGCGACATGGTGCGCGCGGTGGTCGACCTTGCGCTGGCGGAGGGACGCGACTGGCTGACCGAGTATGAGGCCAAGCGCGTGCTGGCCGCCTACGGCATCCCGGTGGTGCAGACCCACCAGGTGCACACCCCGGCCGAGGCCGCCCTGGCGGCGGAGGAGATCGGCGGTCCGCTGGCGCTGAAGATCCTGTCGCCCGATATCACCCACAAGTCCGACGTGGGCGGTGTGGTGCTGCACCTGTCCGACCCCGACGAGGTGCGGGAGGAAGCGGAGGCGATGTTCGCCCGGGTGCGCGCGGCGGTGCCCAACGCCCGCATCGACGGCTTCACCGTGCAGCAGATGGCGGTGCGGCCCGACGCCTACGAGTTGATCGTCGGGATGACCGACAACCCGCTGTTCGGCCCGGTCCTGCTGTTCGGCGAGGGCGGCATCGGGGTGGAGGTGGTGGAGGACTACGCGCTGGCATTGCCGCCGCTCAACATGAAGCTGGCCGCCGACCTGATGGCGCGCACGCGCATCTGGCGCCAGCTCCAGGGCTACCGCTCGCGCAAGGCGGTTAAGCTCGACGCGGTGGCGCTGACGCTCAACCAGATCTCCCAGCTCGTGGTCGATTTCCCGGAGATCGCGGAGCTGGACATCAACCCGCTGCTGGCCGATCAGGACGGGGTGCTGGCGCTGGACGCCCGCATCAAGGTGGCGCCGCCCGCCTTGTCCGGCGCCCGGCGCCTCGCCATCCGTCCCTACCCCAAGGCGCTGGAGGACACGGTCGCCATCAAGGACGGGCGGCAGTTCCTGGTCCGCCCCATCCTGCCGGAGGACGAGCCGCTGGTGCACGAGATGTTCGCCCGCATGACGCCGGAGGACATCCGTCTGCGCTTCTTCGCGCCGATGAAGAAGCTGTCGCACCAAGCCGCCGCCCGCCTGACCCAGATCGATTACGACCGCGAGATGGGGCTGGTCGCCGTAGGTCCCGACCCGGAGACGGGGAACACCATCATGTTCGGCGTTGTCCGCATCGCCGCCGATCCGGACAACGTGCGCGCCGAATACGCGGTGATGGTGCGCTCCGACATGAAGGGCCAGGGTCTCGGTTTCATCCTGATGAACAAGATCCTGGACTACGCCCGCACCCGCGGCCTGCGCGAGGTCTATGGCGAGGTGCTGCGCGAGAACTCCAACATGCTGGCGATGTGCCGGACGCTGGGCTTCGTGCGCAAGGAGAACCTGGACGAGCCCGGCGTGGTCGAGGTGCGGGTCGAGCTGGGCGGCGGCGTCGACGCGGCGGCGGACTGACCGCCGCCCCTTGCAAGCGCCGGCCCGGCAAGGCAACACTCCGTTCGGATAGAGCCGGGGGGAGTGGGTGCCATGAGGTGGTTTGCGGCCGTACGTGCGTTCGGTGCCGCGCTGGCGCTCCTGTTCCTGGCCTCGGGGGGCACGTCGCCGGGCGCGGCCCAGACCGCCTCCACGGCCACTCCACCCGCCGATGCGGCCCCCGCCAAGGTGCAGGAGCTGGTGCGGCTGCTGGGCGACCCCGCCGTGCAGGCGTGGATCACCCGCGCCATGCCGCCGGCCGAAGCGCCCGCCACGGACCAGCCGATGATGCTGACCTGGCGAATCGATCGGGTGAAGGAGCGCATCGCCCGCCTGACCCGCGCGGTGGAGCGTTTCCCGGCCGAGCTGCGCGAAGCGGCCGAGATCATGTCCTTCGAACTGGACCTGCCCACCGGCCTGCACACCGCGGGTGCGGTGGCGACCTTCCTGGCGCTGGGGTTCGCCGCGGAAACGCTGTTCCGGCGCTGGACCCGCCACGCGCGCGAGCGGCTGGCGGAACCGCTGCGCGGGCGGCTGTCGGCACGGCTGGCGCGCACGGCGCTGCGGGTTCTGCTGGCGTTGCTGGGGGTCGGCATCTTCACGCTGGCGTCGGCGGGCACCTTCATGGCCTTGTCCTGGCCGCCGATCCTCGGGCTGCTGACCTTCACCACGCTTTTGTGGTTCATCGCCGTGAGGCTGGCCCGCGCGGTGTCGGAGCGGGTGCTGGCCCCGGATGCGCCGGCGCTGCGGCTGCTGCCGGTCGGCGACGAGGCCGCCCGCCGCCTGCACGCGGGTGTCGGCGTCCTGGCCTTCCTGGGGGCGGGCGGCGCGTTGCTGACGCAGGCCCTGCACGAGCTGGGGCTGATGCGCGACTCGCGTCTGGTCATCCCTTGCGCTGTCGGGCTGGCGGTGGCGGTCCTGGCGATCGCGCTGGTGTGGTGGACCAGCGGTGGCAACCGCCGCGCCGCGGAGGGCGAGGACGGGCTGGTCCGCCGGCTGGGCGGCGCCATGGCGGAGCTGTGGCCGGTGCTGGCCACGCTGCTGATCGCCGCCACCTGGGTCGCCTTCGTGGCCGACGCCATCCGCATCGCCTGGACGCTGGCCGTCATCGGCGGCACCGCGGGCGGCATCCTGCTGGCCCGCGGTTTCGTGGCGTCGGTGACCGCCGACGGCGACGAGCCCTCGCCCTGGCTGCCGACGCTGCGCCGCACGGTGGGGGTGACGCTGCTGCTGGCCGGGGTGGCGGCGCTGTCCGCGATCTGGGACGTCGGCGGGGTGATGGGCGGCGACGTACGCCCCGTCTGGCAGGCGGTGTTCCGCATCGTGGTGGCGCTGCTGATCGCCGATCTGGTGTGGACGGCAACGCGCACCGCCATCGATCACCGGCTGGGGCCGGCGGCGAGCGGCTCCCCCATGCCCGACGACAGCGAGGGCGGCGAGGCGTCGGGACCGGAGGCGCGGCTGAAGACGCTGCTGCCGCTGGTGCGCGCCGCCATCCTGGTGGCGCTGGTGGTGGTCATCGGGCTGGTGGTGCTGTCGGCGCTGGGCATCGACATCGCCCCGTTCCTGGCCGGCGCCGGCATCCTGGGTCTGGCGGTCGGCTTCGGCAGCCAGGCGCTGGTGCGCGACATCGTGTCGGGCTTCTTCTTCCTGGTGGAGGACGCCTTCCGGGTCGGCGAATATGTGGAGTTCGGCAACCTGCGCGGCACGGTGGAGGGCATCTCGCTGCGCTCCATGCGGCTGCGCCACCATCTGGGCGCCGTGCACACGGTGCCTTATGGCGAGATCAAGTCGCTGACCAACCACAGCCGCGACTGGACGATGGTGCGGCTGGAATTCCGCCTGCCCTTCGAGACCGACCTGACCCAGGTGAAGAAGATCGTCAAGCGCATCGGTGCCGAGATGGCGGTCGATCCCGAATACGCACCCGACTTCATCCAGCCGCTGAAATCCCAGGGCGTGCGCCGGTGGGAGGAATTCAACATGGTGGTGGGGGTGAAGTTCACCACCCGGCCCGGCAAGCAGTGGGTGATCCGCCGCGACGCCTACCAGCGCATCCGCGACGCCTTCGAAAAGGCCGGTATCCGATTCGCCAGCCGCGACGTGACGGTGCGGGTGGACTCCGCCGGGCAGCCGCTGTCTCCGGCCGAGGCCGCCGCGGCGCAGGCGGCCATCGACGCGGTGCCCCGCCCGCCGCAGCCGGCTACAGCAGAGTTTCGATGACGCGGTCCGGCGGGGTGTGGCCGTCGATGAAGGTGCGGACGTTGACAATCACCTTCTCACCCATGTCGATGCGCCCCTCCAGCGTGGCCGAGCCCATGTGCGGCAGCAGCACCACGTTGTCGAGTCGCAGCAGCTTCGGGTTGACCGCCGGCTCGTGCTCGAACACGTCGAGCCCGGCCCCGGCGATCTCGCCCTTGGACAGCATGCGGGTCAGCGCCGTCTCGTCGATCACCTCGCCACGCGAGGTGTTGACGATGAAGGCGCCGGGGCGCAGCAGCTTCAGCCGCCGCTCCGACAGCAGGTGGAAGGTGGCCGGCGTGTGCGGGCAGTTGATGGAGATGACGTCGGTCCGCGCCAGCATCTGGTCGAGGCTGGGCCAGTAGGTGGCGCCCAGCTCGGCCTCCACGTCGGGATGGACGCGGCGGCGGTTGTGGTAATGGATCGACATGCCGAACGCTCGGGCGCGCCGCGCCACCGCGCCGCCGATGCGGCCCATGCCCAGGATGCCCAGGCTCTTGCCCCAGATGCGGCTGCCCAGCATGGTGGTCGGGCCCCAGCCCTTCCACTGGCCGGAGCGCACGAGCCGCTCGCCCTCCGCCAGCCTGCGGGCCACACCCAGGATCAGCGCCATGGTCATGTCCGCCGTGTCCTCGGTGAGGACGCCCGGCGTGTTGGTCACGGTGATGTGGCGGTCGCGCGCCGCCTTCAGGTCGATGTGGTCGACACCGGTGCCGAAGGAGGCGATCAGGCGGAGCTGCGGCCCCGCGGCCTCGATCACCGTGCGGTCGATGCGGTCGGTGACGGTGGGCACCAGCACGTCGGCGGTGCGCACGGCCTCCACCAGCTCCGCCTGCGACATGGGCGTGTCGTCGGGGCTGAGCCGCGCGTCGAACAGCTCCATCATCCGCGTCTCGATCACGTCCGGCAGCTTGCGGGTGACGACGACCAGCGGCCTCTTGCTTTCCATGATCCGACCACGCTCCTCTCGGCCCACTGGTCATGCCATACCAAGCGGGGTCACGCCTTGTCCAGAGCCGCCCTGACGCGGCCATGCGCGCTTCCGCATCGTGGCAGCGGCCAAGGTGCCGGTTCAGGCGGCGACCGGGCGCAATTCGCCCGCGGCCTGCCGGACGATCCGCACCGCGCCGGACACCGAAAGCCCGGCGATGACCGCCGCCACGGCGATGTCCGGCCAGCCGGTGGCGGTGCCGAACACCCCGGCCGCGGCAGCCAGCACCGCGACGTTGGCGATGGCGTCGTTGCGCGAGCAGATCCACACCGACTGCCGGTTCGCGTCGCCATGGCGATGGGCGTAGAGCAACGCCGCCACCCCGAGGTTGGCGGCCAGCGCCATCAGCCCCACCACCCCCATCACCGGGGCTTCCGGCACCGTCTGGGCCAGCGCGTTCGACAGCGTCTGTCCGGCCACCCACAGCCCCAGCACGCCGAGCGACACCCCCTTGATCAGCGCGGCCCGCGCCCGCCAGCGCAAGGCCATGCCCAGCACCAGCAGCGAGATCACGTAATTGGCGGCGTCGCCCAGAAAGTCCAGCGCGTCGGCCTGCAGCGACACTGAACCGGCGGCGGTGCCCGCCACGATTTCGACCAGGAACATCCCGGCGTTGACCGCCAGGGCGACCAGAAGGACGCGGCGATAGACCGGGTCCACCACCGGTTTGGACGCGGAACAACCACCGCCGCAGCAGGATCCGGACACCCGGCACCCCCATCGTCTCGAACGCTCGGTCCGGCAAGCATGACCCTTCCCGCCGCTGGAAGGTCAAGGGGCCGCATGCCGCACCCCGCGTGACAAGCACCACGCCCGGGCGGTTTCGGCGCGCTCGGCCTTGCGGGGGGCGTTAGCCACTATTTATAGTCGGGCGCATCGCCTCACCCACCGTCCTTGGGGCCGTTCCGAATTCATCCGACACACCCTGGTGAAAAGCCGATGATCGTGCGCCTGTGCCGCCTGCTGCTCGCCGCCGCCCTTGCCGTGGCATCGGTGGCCGGTGCGCCGGCGGTCGCGTCCGAGGGGCACCGGCGCGACAAGAGCCTGCAGACCACCGGGCTGCCGCTGCCGCGATTCGTCACCCTGCGCTCCAACCAGGTGAACGTCCGCTCCGGCCCCGCCCCGCGCTACCCCATCGAATGGGTGTTCGTGCGCAAGGACATGCCGGTCGAGATCACGCAGGAGTTCGACACCTGGCGCCGCATCCGCGACTGGGAGGGCAGCGAGGGCTGGGTGCACCAGAGCATGCTGTCCGGCAAGCGCAGCGTGATCGTCACCGGCGAAACCCGCACGCTGCGCAGCGAACCCCGCACCGACGCCGGCACGGTCGCCCGCGCCCAGCCCGGTGTCATGGGCTGGCTTCTCAAATGCAACGGCCCCTGGTGCCAGGTCGACCTGAAAGGCCACAAAGGCTGGATCCAGCGCTCGGAGTTCTGGGGCGTCTATCCGGACGAGACGATTCAGTGACGGGGTGAACGGCTCCCGCTGCTGCCTACAAGCGGGAGCGCCCCTTTTCCCGCTCTTACGCGAAGTCCCCCGCCAGCGCCTGGCGCACCGCCTCCGGCACGATGGCGAGGTGGCCGTAGTTCTCGTGGGTGATGGCGACGATCACCTGGGTGCCGGGGGTGCGGAAGGCGGCGATCTGGTCGGGGGTGAAGTCGAAGTGCAGGAAGTGGACCGAGGAGGTCTTGCCGTCGTCCCGGCTGCGCTCCACGTCGGCCTCCGGCCGGCCTTTCACGGTGTGCCCGGCGAACTGGATGCTGACGGTGTCCTCCACCCCGCCGAGCCGGCCGAGCACGGCCGCGCGCCGCACCGGGTCGTCGATCTCGAACATCACCGTGGCGACCAGCTCGGCGCCCTTGGGGATCAGCGGGTTGTAGGCGCCGAGCTCGTCGGCGATCTGCTCCTCGCCGCCTTTTTCGATGAACAGCATCTCGTGGATCTGCTGCCACATCGTGTCGTAGTTTTCGAAATAGAAGGTGGCGTGGGGACCGACCGACAGGCGGCGGTTCTTCTTGATTTCCACCAGCGCCTTGCGGCGCGCCGCACGCTCCTTGCCGTATTCGGCCATGGGGACGATGTCGGCGCGGGTGATCTCGGTCTTGCGGACGGTCATGTCCTGTCTCCAGCCCTGATGTCCTGGCGGCGTGCGGGGAGGCTCCCCGTCACGGCTCGATGCCGTAGGCGCGCGCGAAAAGCTCGATGGGGTGCAGGTTCTCCGGCAGTTCGGCCGGCGCGTCCTTCAGCCGCTCGATGCCCTGCATGATGTGGGCGCCGGCGAGCGGGCATTCGGAGGCCAGGAAGCTCTTGCCGCTCTTGGCCGCCTGGGTGGCCACGGGTTTGCCGACCTTCAGCGCGATCTCGAAATTCTCCTTCATCACGCCCCAGGAGCCGCCATGGCCCGAGCAGCGCTCGATCACCTTCAGGTCGGCCTTGGGGATCAGGCGCAGCATCTCCGTCGCCTTCTGCCCCATGTTCTGGGCGCGGGCGTGGCAGGCGATGTGGACGGCGACACCGCCGGGAAGCGGCTGCAACCCGTCGGCCAGCCCATGGCGGCGGGCGATGTCCACCACGTATTCGGTGATGTCGAAACTCGCCTGGGACAGCTTCTCCACCGCGGCGCGGTGGGCGGCGCCCTTCGGCACGATCAGCGGCCATTCCAGCTTCAGCATCAAGGCGCAGCTCGGCACCAGCGCCACCACGTCGTAGCCCTTGTCGATCCAGGGCTCCAGCGCCGCGGCGACGGTGGCGGCACTCTTATCGACACGGGCGAGGTTGCCCTGTTCGAGCTGCGGCATGCCGCAGCAGCCGGGGTAGACCACCTCCGTCTCCACCCCGTTGCGGTGGAGCACGGCACGCGCCGCCAGCCCGATGGAGGGGTTGTTGTAGTTGACGGCGCAGGTGGCGTAGATCACCGCCTTGCGCTTGCCGTAGGCGGGGGCGGTGCGGCTGACCGGGGCCACCTGCCGCTTGGCCTGCATGGCGAAGGTGTCGCCGTTGAACTTCGGCAGGTAGGCGTCCTTGTGGACGCCCGCCACCTTTTCGAGCAGTCCGCGGGTGCGGTCGTTGTGCAGGTCCGACGCCCAGTTGGCGAGGCCGGCCACCGGCCGGGCCAACGTACCGTTGCGGTCGGTTTCCGTCAGTTCGCGCAGCTTGAAGGGGATGCCCGTCTTCTTCGCCTCCACCGCCCGGTAGCGCACCATCAGGTGCGGGAAATCCAGGTTGAACTCGTGCGGGGGGACATAGGGGCACTTGGTCATGTAGCACATGTCGCAGAGCGTGCAGGCGTCCACCACCGGCTTGAAGGCCGGGGACGGGACGGCGTGCAGCTCCTCGTCACCGGCCGCATCGACCAGATCGAACAGGCGCGGAAAACTGTCGCACAGGTTGAAGCAGCGCCGGCAGCCATGGCAGATGTCGAAGACGCGGCGCATCTCCGCGTCCAGCTTGGCCTCGTCGTAGAAATCGGGATCCTGCCAGTCCAGCGGATGGCGGACGGGCGGCTCCAGGCTGCCTTCACGCATGACGGTCGTTCCTCACCCGTGCACCGGTTCATGCCGGCGCTTGTTCGGTTCTTGATGGTGGGCTGGAAAAGGGGGGTGGACGCCATCGCAGGGCGTCCACCCCTGTGTCGCTCGGGCAGGGATCAGGCGAGCTGGTCGAGCGCCTTCTGGAAGCGGCCGGCGTGGCTCTTCTCGGCCTTGGCGAGCGTCTCGAACCAGTCGGCGATCTCGTCGAAGCCTTCGTCGCGGGCGGTGCGCGCCATGCCCGGGTACATGTCGGTGTACTCGTGCGTCTCGCCGGCGATGGCGGCCTTCAGGTTGTTGCCCGTCTCGCCGATCGGCAGGCCGGTGGCGGGGTCGCCGACCTCTTCCAGGAACTCCAGGTGGCCATGGGCGTGGCCGGTCTCGCCCTCGGCGGTGGAACGGAAGACGGCGGCCACGTCGTTGTAGCCTTCCACGTCGGCCTTCTGGGCGAAATACAGGTAGCGGCGGTTGGCCTGGCTCTCGCCGGCGAAGGCGGCCTTCAGATTGTCTTCGGTCTTCGTGCCCTTGAGCGACATGGTGATTTCCTCCGGTGGATTGCCGCCTTGGCGTGTCCGTTCGGGCCGTCCATGCGCCAAGCGCGTGGCTGGCTTATGCCACCATCCGGGGGTCGCGTCAACAATTTGGAACTGGTCTAATCCAGACTCTAAGGCCCTGTATTGAGAACGATTTTCAGTGTCACGACTGGTTGCCATCGGACAGGTCGGCGAGCCGCACGATCACATCCACACGGGCCACGCGGGTGCCCGCCGGCGGTGTCGGCAGGCTGGATAGCACCACGTCGCGGCCGGGGATGTCCTCCAGCCGGCCGGAGCCTTCCAGGAAGAAATGGTGATGGTCGCTGGTGTTGGTGTCGAAGTAGGACCTGCCGGCCTCCACCACCACCTCGCGCAGCAGCCCGGCATCGGTGAACTGGTTCAGCGTGTTGTAGACGGTCGCCAGCGACACGCGCATGTCGGCAGACAGCGCCTCGGCGTGGAGCTGCTCGGCCGTGACATGGCGGTCGCCACCGTCGAACAGCAGACGGGCCAAACCCAGGCGCTGGCGGGTCGGGCGGAGCCCAACGGCTTGCAGTCGGTCGAGCGCCGGCTTGAAGGGTCGTTGAACGGTCATGTCGCACCCGAACGTCGTGATGGCACCACGCGCGCCAAGCGCGCCCGCGACACGGGGTCGCAGCCTTCCACTTTAGAATGATTTGAGGGACGGATGCAAGATGGTGGCCCACGGCCACCATCCGCCCTGGAATCAGTATCCGGTCGCGATCCGCGATCAGTATCCGGTCGCGATCCGCTCCACGAGCTGCTTCACCGTCGGGATGAAGCCGTCCGCGTAGAAAGGATCCTTGGCGAACCGGTAGGCGTTGTGCCCAGCGAACATCAGCTGGTGCTCGCAGTCGTCGGAGTGGCTGATGGCCTGCAAGGTCTTCTGGATGCAGTAGGAGCGCGGGTCTGCCTTCTTGCCGGTGGTCCCCTGCTCGTTCTGCATCCAGTTCGAGAAGAGGCAGGCGCTGAGGCAGCCCATGCACTCGATCTGATCGTGCAGGATGGTCTCGGCGCTGTCCGGCGTGACGAAGACCAGCGTGCTGTCCGGCGTCTTCAACGCGGTGGTGTAACCCTGGGCCACCCAGCCCTCCGCCCGCTGGCGGTCGGTCTCGCTGAGATAGACGGGGCGGCCGCGCGGGCCCACCGGGAATTCCGCCGCGTGCTCGCCGACCGGCTTGGTCATGTAGGCGACCTGCCGCTCGGAGCGCGCCATCAGGTCCAGCATGAAGGGGTTCTTCACCGCCGACGAGTAGAAGCCGGTGGGTGAGAAGCGGTTCAGCAGCACGTCGCCTTCCTGCAGGGTCAGCAGCCGCTTCTTCCAGGCGTCGGAGATCGGGCTTTCCTGGGTCAGCAGGGGGCGCGTGCCGAACTGGAAGGCGATCGGCCCGAGATCGGGGTTGTCGATCCAGTCCTCCCAATCCGACAGCCACCAGACGCCGCCGGCCATGATGATCGGCGTGTCGTTCAGGCCGAAGCTGGCCATCATCTGGCGCAGCGCCAGAACGCGGGGGAACGGGTCCTCCGGCTTCGTCGGATCCTCGGAATTGGACAGCCCGTTGTGGCCGCCGGCCAGCCAGGGGTCCTCGTAGACCACGCCGCCCAGATTGTCCCGGAACTTGTGGTAGGCGCGCAGCCACAGGGCACGGAAGGCGCGGGCCGACGACACGATGGGGTAGTAATGGCAGCCGTAGCGCGCGGTGATCTCGGCGATCTTGTAGGGCATGCCGGCCCCGCAGGTGACGCCGTGGATCAGCCCCTGCGCGCCCTCCAGGACGCCGTGCAGGATGTGCTCCGACCCGCCCATCTCCCACAGCACGTTCATGTGGATGCGGCCCTGGCCGTTCGAGCGCTCGTGCGCCGCGCGGGCCTGATGGATGCCGCCGCGGATGGCGAAGGAGATCAGCTCCTCGTGCCGTTCGCGGCGCGTGCGCCCCTCGTAGATCTGGGGCTCCAGGTTGCCGGCCTCATCGTAGCTGTCCGCGTTGACGCCGGAGAAGGTGCCGATCCCGCCAGCTGCGGCCCAGGCTCCCGAGCTCTCGCCGTTGGACACCGAAACTCCCTTGCCGCCTTCGACGAGGGGCAGAACTTCCCGGCCGGACATCACCAGCGGCTTCAGCGCCTTCAACGATTCCTCCAAACACGGTCCATCGAACACGGTCCAGCGCACGCAGGAAAAAACGCACGCAAGGGACGAAGCAATGCCACGCCGGAAGCCCTGCTCCCCGCGGTTCGCCCGTCCCATCGCGACCTATATATGGTGAAATCGTCGGACCTTACAGCGGATTCGCGAGGGGCGAAAAAAATCCGTCATACTCCGTCCGGCTGGTGGACAGGGCGGCGGCCACGCGGCCGGGCGCGTCGGTGAAGATCGAGGTCACGCCCCAGCCGAACAGCTCGCGGGCGCGGGTCGGGTCGTTGACGGTGTAGACCAGCACCGGCCGGCCGGTGGCGCGATAGGCGGCCACGCTTTCGGCTGTCTGGCGCGACTGCTCGACGTTCAGCGTGGTTGCCCCCAGGCGGTCGGCGATGGTGGCCCAGTCGGACGGCGGCTCCCACATCAGGTAACCGCGCGGCCAGTCCGGGGCCTGGAGCTGCGCCACCTCCAGGCAGACCGTCTCGAAGCTGGACAGGAGCGGCGGCGGCAGGTCGGTGGGCCAGCGCCGGCGCAGGAGCGCGATGGCGGCCTCGGCGGTCGCCACCTCATGACCGGGATAGGGTTTGATCTCCATGTTCAGCCCCAGCCCCTCGCCGATCACGAAGTCCAGGCATTCATCCAGCGTCGGCACCGTTTCGCCGGCGAAACGGGGATCGAACCAGGAGCCGGCGTCGAGCCGGCGGAGGTCCGCCAGATCGAGGTCGGCCACGGCGCCGGTGCCGTCGGTGGTGCGGTCGAGTCGGTCGTCGTGGATCAGCACCGGCACGCGGTCGCGGGTGAGCATCACGTCGATCTCGATCCAGCGCACGCCCTGCCGCACCGCCTCGCGCAGCGAGGCCAGCGTGTTCTCCGGGGCGGACTCCTTGGCCCCGCGGTGACCGATGATGCGCGGAAGCATCGACATGCTGACCTTCGAGCGGTAAGAGCGTGGCCCCGTGATATGGCCCACGACGCACTTCAGGGGAAGAGGGGATGAAGCCCGCCCGCAGCCTGACCGACCTGGTGGCCGCCGGACTGATGACGGAGGCCGACGCCGCGGCGATGGCCGGGGTCGCCGACCGCTACGCGGTGGCCCTGACCCCGTACGTGCTCGACCGGCTGGCCGGCGCCGCCCCCGACGATCCCGTCGCCGTACAGTACATCCCCGCACCGGCCGAGGCGTACAGCACGGAGGACGAGCTGGCCGACCCCATCGGCGATCACAGCCACAGCCCGGTCAAGGGCATCGTCCACCGCTATCCGGACCGGGTGCTGCTGAAGCCGCTGCACGCCTGCGCGGTGTACTGCCGCTTCTGTTTCCGGCGGGAGATGGTGGGGCCTGGGGGCGACGCGCTGTCGGCCGGCGAACTCGACGCCGCGCTGGCGTACGTGCGGTCTCGCCCGGAGATCTGGGAGGTGATCGTCACCGGCGGTGATCCATTCCTGCTGGCGCCGCGCCGGCTGCGGGCCATCGTACAGGCCGTGGCGGCGATGGGGCATGTCGGGGTGATACGGTTCCACACGCGGATTCCCGTCGCCGATCCGGCACGGGTCACGCCGGAGCTGGTGGCGGCGCTGCGCGCCGACGGCATCGCCAGCTGGGTGGCCGTCCACGTCAACCACGCCGCCGAGATGACGCCCGAAGCAGCGGCGGCGGCGGCGCGGCTGGCCGACGCCGGCATCCCGCTGCTCGGCCAGAGCGTGCTTCTGAAGGGGGTGAACGACGAAGCGGCCGTGCTGGAAGCGCTGTTCCGCGCTTTGGTGCGGAACCGGATCAAACCCTACTACCTGCACCACCCCGACCTCGCCCCCGGAACGAGCCATTTCCGCCCGAGCGTGGAGCGCGGGCAGGATCTGGTGGACGCCTTGCGGGGACACGTCTCCGGCCTGTGCCAGCCGACCTACGTGCTGGATATCCCCGGTGGCCACGGCAAGGCTCCGATCGGCCGTTGCGCGATCGAAACGCACGGGGGCGATGGACACGGCATCCGCGACTACCAGGGACGGCGGCACCGCTACCCGGGATGAGGCGTGGACCCGGGGCGCCACACGGGTCCACACACCAATCTCAACGGACTACGCGGCGATCAGATTGCCCCCGCCGATCAAAGCGCTGGTCATGCTGGAGGAGCCGAGACTGGGCAGCAGGAGCGCGCTGCCGAAAAGCGGATCGTTCTCCACGCCGGTGGTCACGACGTCCATGGGCTGCCGGGTGTCGATGGTGACGTCGAGCGGCGCAGAGCCACCGCCGCCGTCCGCCATGGCCGACATGAAGCTGAAGGACAGGCCTCGCACCTCGATGACGATGTCCTGGTTGGAGGAGAGATCACCGTCGGTCACCGAAGACTGGAAGGTGAGGGTGAGGGCCGTGCCCGGTGCCAGATCGCCGAACTGCGACACGTCGAGGCTGAAGCTGGTTCCCGACCAGGAGAAGCTTGCACCGACGCCACCGGTCTGCTGCACATCCGTCACCGAAAGCGGGTCGCCCTCGTAGTCCGAAATCCCGGCCAGCAGATCGACGGCCACGACGCCGGAGAGTTCAGCCGCCTCGACACGTTGCGGTCCGGAAACGATAGGGGCGTTGTTCCGTCCATCCAGGAATATGGTTGCGTTGGAGAACTGCAGTTCCTCGATGCCGGTCAGCGTGTCGGTATAGGCCCACGACCAGGGGTCGGTCACCACATCGGTCACGGTCCAGCCGCCCGACACCGCCGTTACCACGTAGCGGTCATAGCTGTTCTCGTAGACCGCCCTGTCAGTCCCGGCCCCGCCGATCAGCATGTCGTTTCCGAGCCACCCTGTCAGCGTGTTGTCGCCGCCATCGCCGGTGATCACGTCATCGAAGTAGGAACCGCGCAGGTTCTCGATGCCGCTCAACTGGGCGGTCATCGAGGAGGACGTGCTGCCGATGACGGTCGCGGTGTTGGTCACCAGGCTGATGTTCAGCGGACCGTCCCACACATTGGTGAAGTCTGCGGTGTCGGAGCCGTCACCACCGACGAGGGTGTGGTTGCCGCTGCCAACGATCAGCAAGTCGTTGCCGCCGCCACCGAACAGCTGGTCGTTGCCGCTCCAGCCACCGTTGAGAACGTTGTCGGCATCATTTCCGGTCAGGACGTCGTCGCTCCCCGTGCCGACGACGTTTTCGATGCCGATCAGCCGCGTACCGTCCGCCTGCACCACGGTGTTCAAGTTGACGGTCACACCGGTGGACGAAGAAATGCTCATGTCGAGGGTATCGTCACCATCACCGCCGATCAGCGTGTCGATACCTTCACCGCCGTACAGCGTGTCGTTCCCGCTTCCGCCATCCAGACGATCGTTGCCGGTGCCACCGACCAGGGTGTCGTTGCCATCGCCGCCGATGATCCGGTCATCGCCGGCACCGCCGGCGATGTAGTCGTCGTCGGCATCGCCCCGCAGGACGTCGCCGTAGTCGCCTCCGCTGATGTAGTCATTGCCGGCACCGCCGGCGATGGTGACCGATTCGGTCGAGCCATAGCCGCCGAAGGTGTCCCATCCGGTGCCACCATAGGCGACCTCCACGCTGGCCCAGGCCATGGAAAGAACGAAGCCTGCCGTACCGCGGACATAGACCGTGTCACGGCCGTCACCGCCCTGCACCATGTCACCCACCGTCACGATGAGACGGTCATTGCCGGCACCGCCGTCGATCACATCGAAGCCGACGCCGCCATCGATCGTGTCGTCCCCCGATCCACCGTACAGCCAGTCGTGGCCGGCACCGCCGGAAATGGTGACGCCATTGGTCGTGCCACTGCCGTCGATGTAGTCGTTGCCGGAACCACCGGTGACCGCCTCGACATTCGACGCAGCCATCGCGATTCCGAAGTAGGAGCTGGTGCGGGCATACACATGGTCGAACCCGGCACCGCCATCGATGACGACGTCGGCCCCGTCCACGATCAGGCGATCATCGCCATCGCCCCCGTACAGGGAGTCGGCACCCGCGCCGCCGGTCAGCGTATCGTTGCCGGACCCGCCGATCAGCGTGTCGTCACCGGCACCGCCGGAGATGGTGACGGACGTCGTGAAGCCGCTTCCATCGATCAGATCCGCCCCGGACCCGCTGTTGACCACTTCGACACCCGCCGCCGCCATGGCGATGGCAAAGCTCGCGCTCGTGCGGACGGTGACCGTGTCGAAGCCGGCACCGCCATCGATCACAGTGTCAACATCATCCACGACCAGACGGTCGTTGCCCTCGCCGCCATAGAGTGCATCCGTGCCGGCACCGCCGACCAGCGTGTCGTTGCCCGCCCCGCCGGACAGCGTGTCGTTGCCGTTGCCGCCGCTGAGGTAATCGGCGAAATCGCTGCCGGTGATCTGGTCGTCGCCGTTGCCGCCGGTGACGGTGACGCCCTGCGCCATGCCGGCCGCCGTGATCACGTCGCCGCCGGCGCCGCCATAGACGCGCTCGACGTTCGCGGCGGCCATGTCGAGCGTCGCGCCCGTGGTGCCGCGGATGTAGACCGTGTCGAACCCGGCCCCGCCGTCCACCACGGTGTCGGCCGCGTCGATGTTCAGGCGGTCGTCGCCGTCGCCGCCGTACAGTTCATCCGCCCCGGCCCCGCCGGTCAGCGTATCGTTGCCCTCAAGTCCATACAGGATGTCGTTGCCACTGGTGCCGGTCAGCGTGTCGTCCCCGGCGGTCCCGGTGATGGTAGCCATGCCATGCCCTCGTCTTTATTCAAATGCGTGCATCTTTGTTACGGACATACGCATCAAGTGGTCGGCCAGGTCGCAACTCCATTGCGTGTTGTGAGGGATGCGCGGTCTGAAGGTCAAGAATGGTTTGCGTGACAAGCACGCAACCACTTTTCCGAGAAAAAGTAGTGGAGGCGCGGCTTTGCTTACAAGTTGAACATATGGCCGGATCCACATAGCATTTCAGCGTTGGATGAAATGGATGGTGGGTCATGGTTGCAGTCGATCGCGGCAGCCTCGCGCGCTCCCTCGCCAAGGCGGTGGTGGATCTGTGCGATCTGAAGGTCGCCAGCGCCATCAAGGGCGTGATCGACGCCACCGGCGCCTTCAAGCACGACAAGCCGGGCGAGCCGACGGCGGAGGAGGGGGCGCGGCTTCTGCTCCAGCGTGCCGCCTACGCCGCCGCCGTCCGCGTGATCCAGGCCCAGGCCCGCAAGGCCCCGGTGCTGGCCGCCGAGGCCGACCCGCGGGAGATCGAGGCCGCCCTGACCGGCGTCGCCACCGCGGCCGAGCTGGAGCTGACCGCCGCCGCCTTCGCCGATCCCGAATCCTGGCCGGCCTTCACCGCGCTGCTGGACCTGTTCGACCGGCTCACCAAGGCCGGCGGGGTGGACGAGCAGACCCGCCCGCTTCTGCGCCGCGCCTTTGCCGACGCCCTGCCGCTGGCCCTGGCGGGGGAGTGGACCGACCGGGAGCGGGCCGGCGATTACCGCGCGCTGAAGGCGGAGCTGGAGCGCCGCACCCCCTTCGACGACGCCGCGCAGCGCGCGCTGGACTGGCGCACCTACCGCGACCGTCTGATCCGCGCGGTGGACGCGCCGCTGCGCACCCTGGCCCCGGAGCTGATCCGCTGCTCCCTGACCGACCTCTATGTGCCGCTGCGCGCCATGGTCGGCGATCCCGACGGCCCGGAGGCGCGCGGCCGGCGTGGTGGCGATGGCGCCAAGCGCCGCATCCTGTGGCTGGACGAGGCGCTGTATGGCTGGGCCACCCGGCCGAACCCCGCCCCCACCGACGCCTTCCGCGTGCTGTCCGGGGAGCCCGGCGCCGGCAAGTCGAGCGCCTGCGCCATGCTGGCGGCCCGACTGGCTGGGGAAGGCCGGCGGGTGCTTCTGGTGCCGCTGGCCCGGTTGAGCATCGTCGGCGATTCCCGCATCGAACTGACCCGCCATCTGACCGCCGAGCTGGGCCACGACGCCCTGGAGCACGCCCGCCGCCACGACGGCGAACCGCTGGTGCTGATCCTCGACGGGCTGGACGAGCTGGCGAAGGCCGGACAGGGGGCGACCGCGCTGCTCGGGGGCTTCGTCGGTCAGTTGTCAGGCGAGATCGGCACCATCAACCGCGATGGGGTGCGGATCCGGCTGCTGCTGGCCGGTCGGCCGGGTGCGGCGACTGCTACAGACGCCATTGTACGGGGAGACGCTCGGCTGCATGTGCTGCGCTACACAATACCTCGCGATGACTATAGCCGTTTCGATGACAAAAGCCTCGCGGGGCTTGACCAGCGGAAGGACTGGTGGCGCCACTTCGACCCGGTAAACGGCATGCCGGTGTCACTGGAGCGAAATGATCCGCACATCGACTCATTGACCGAACAGCCCCTTCTTAACTGGCTGCTTGCCCAGATCCTTTCCCTGGAAAGCCCCAAGAAGGCGACAACGCTGGGTGGCGTTCATGACTTGTACAGCCGCCTGTTCGGCCATGTGCTCCGCCGGGCCCACCGACGAACGGATGGCGACGGGTCGAGCGAAGCCATCGATGCGGCAGGGCGCGACCGGTTGGAGCGGATGCTGGAGGAGGTGGCCGTGGCGGCGTGGCACGCTGGCGGCGACCGCGCTGTTCCTTTGCCCGCCGTGGAAAAGCGACTTCAAGAGGCAGGTTTGGGAGGCGAACTAGAGCGGGTGTCCAAGGACCGCGACCACGCCCTGACCGCGCTTCTGGACAGCTTCTTCTGCCGGGCTCACCAGGGAACGGACCACCGCGTTGTGGAATTCACCCACAAGAGCTTCGGCCAATTCCTTATCGCCCGACGGATCGTGCGGGAAGTGGAGGGCATTCATCGGCGGCTGGAGGGTGGTGGTGACGCCGACGATGCGTTGGGGTGCCTGAGCCGTTGGCTGAAGCTTTGCGGCCCAACATCCATGGACCACGCGGTGTTCGACTTCCTACGGCAGGAAGTGTTTGCTGCGTGGAATGCTGAACGCGATGTCGCGGCGTGGCGACTAACCCTGGCCCCGCTGTTCACCACGTGTATGACCGAGGGGATGCCCCTGCCAGCCAGCGAAACCCGCGCCCGCGCGGTTGAGCGCCAGACCCGCAATGCCGAGGTCAGCTTGCTCGCCATCCTGTCGGCCATCACCGCAGCGACGCCGGCGGACCTTCCCCGTGTGACATTGCCCCGAGCAGGCCTCAGCGCAACGTTGCATCGTCTACTCGGGACAGCGCCCGAGTTTTCCGTCCCTCGGCGGTCTTTGAACGCACTGGATCTAACGGGTGTCAACCTGCGGAGCGCCAATTTGGCAGGCGCCAACTTGAAGGACGCCAACTTGAAGGACGCCAACTTGACGGGCGCCGACCTGACGCGTGCCGACTTGATGGGCGTTTGGCTGACGGGCGCCGACCTGACGCGTGCCGACCTAATAGGCACTAATCTGACAAGCGCCACCCTATGGGGCGCGAATCTAACTGGCGCCGACCTAACGCGCACCGACCTTACTCACGCCAACCTGATGGGTGCCAACCTGACGCAGGCCAAACTAATAGGCGCCAACCTAGCGGGTGCCAACCTGATACACGCCAACTTGATGGGCGCTAAACTGATGGGAGCCGACATGATGGACGCTAACCCGATGGGCGCCGATATGATGAACGCCGACCTGACACGCGCCAACCTGAAGAACGCCAACTTGACGCACACCAATCTGATCGGCGTCAACTTGACCGGTGCTAACTTGGCGCATGCTAACCTGGTGGGCGCCGACCTGACACGCGCCAACTTGGCAGGCGCCAATTTGGTAGGCGCTATTGGTAAGTTTCCCCGTTCGCAACCTTAAGATTTCCCCGTCGCGATCTGCTGATTGGATATCTACGTGTTAACAAGTGGCGGAGAGAGAAACCATCGGCACTCCTAGACACACCCCCTGATGTAGCCCTTATTCACCTCCCACAGCTCGTCCAACAGCGCCACCGCCGCCGTCGTCGAGTTGACCACCGGGTCGATCAGCAGGGCCTGCAGGGCCAGTTCCTTGCTGGCGTGCACCGCGGCCTCGACGGCGAGTTGCTGGACGTTGGCCTGCATGGACATGAGCTTGGCGATGGGGTCGGGGAGTGGGCCCATGGAGACGGGGTGGATGCCGGCGGCGTCGGCCACCACGGGGACCTCGACGGCGAGGTCGGCCGGCAGGTTGGGGATGGCACCCTGGTTGTAGACGATGGCGGAGGGGATGACGCGGCGGCGGTTGTGCAGCATGCCGCCCATCAGGGCCGCCGCACTCTCGCCCGACGGGGTGAGCATCCAGTCGGGGAAGGGGCCGCCGGCCAGGATGCTGTCGATGTGGCCCTGGAGCTCGGCCCGGTTGCGCTCGTCCCAGTCGTAGTCGTAGCCATGCTCCCCGCCCTCGTAGCCGTAGGCGACGTATTCGCCCATATGGTCGTCGGAGCAGGTCAGCCAGCGGCCGAAGGCCTGGAACAGGCGCCGCGTCAGCGGGCGGAACGCCGGGTCGAAGCCGGGCTCGGCCTCGCGCAGCGCCGGGTAGAAATCGGCGCCGGTGACCGGATCGCGAACGTCGGTCACACACTGGAAATGGTTGAGGCCGGCCGCCCAGACGTCGAGCTCCTCCGGCTTGCGGCCCAGGATGTGGGCCATGTCCTCGCGCGCCATCAGGATGCCGTGGCACTGGCCGATGGCGCGCACCGGGCTGTATTTGCCCAGCGCCAGGACGATGCGGCTTTCCGGGTTGGAGAAGTTGATGAACAGCGCCTTGGGGCAGATCGCCTCCACATCGCGCACGATGTCGAAGACCAGCGGCAGAGTGCGCATGGTGAAGAACAGGCCGCCCGGCCCGCCATTCTCGCCCAGCGTGTGACGGATGCCGTGCTTCTTCGGGATCTCGAAATCCAGCCGCCAGAGGCGGTTGCGGTCGATGGCGACGGAGCTGAGCACGAAATCCGCCCCGTCCAGCGCGGCGCGGCGCTCGGTCGTGTGCTCGATGCGGACATGGCCGCCGTGATGGGCGTTCAGCCGGTGGGCGAGGCCCACCATGCGCTCCAGCGCCGCCGGGTTGGTGTCCACCAGCGTCAGGGTGGAGCCGCGCATCTCGTCCGCCGACAGGATGTCGCGGAACATGCTGAGGCCGAACCACTGGCTGCCGGCCCCGATGAAGACAATCTTGGCGGTGTTGGTGATCGTGGTGCTGGTCATGGCGCTTCCTCCCCGGAGGACCATTCCGGAAAGGCTACGCCGTTCGGGTGGGATGCACAAGAAGCGGGCAGGTAACCCTGCCCCCCGCCCGGCGCCTTGCGGCGCCACCCTCCCCCGCCCTCGGGCGGGAGAGGGTTTCCAAGCGCAAGCCGCGTTACTGGGCGGCTGGCTTGTCGCGCTTGGAGATGTCCTCGCCGGTCTCCTGGTCGACCTGCTTCATGGACAGCTTGACCTTGCCGCGGTCGTCGAAGCCGATGACCTTGACCTTCACCTCGTCGCCCTGCTTCACCACGTCCGACACCTTGCCGACGCGCTGCGGGGACAGCTCGGAGATGTGGACGAGGCCGTCGCGGGAGCCGAGGAAGTTCACGAAGGCGCCGAAATCCACCACCTTCACGACCTTGCCGATGTAGACGACGTTCATCTCCGGCTCGGCGACGATGCCCTTGATCCAGTCGATGGCGGCCTGCGCGGCCTTCTGGTCGACCGCGGCCACCTTGACCGTGCCGTCGTCCTCGATGTCGATCTTGGCGCCGGTCTGCTCGACGATCTCGCGGATCACCTTGCCGCCGGAGCCGATCACGTCGCGGATCTTCTCCTTCGGGATGTTGATCACGGTGATGCGCGGGGCGTTCTCGTTCACGCCTTCGCGGGCGTTGGTCAGCGCCTTCGCCATCTCGCCCAGGATGTGCAGACGCCCGTCCTTGGCCTGGTCGAGCGCGATGCGCATGATCTCCTCGGTGATCGAGGTGATCTTGATGTCCATCTGCAGGGCGGTGACGCCGGCCTCGGTGCCCGCCACCTTGAAGTCCATGTCGCCCAGATGGTCCTCGTCACCCAGGATGTCGGTGAGGACCGCGAAGCCCTCATCCTCCTTGATCAGGCCCATGGCGATGCCGGCGACCGGGCGCGGCATCGGCACGCCGGCGTCCATCATCGACAAGGACGAGCCGCAGACCGTGGCCATGGAGGAAGAGCCGTTGGACTCCGTGATCTCCGACACCACGCGCAGCGTGTAGGGGAACTGCTCCTTGGTCGGCAGCAGCGGGTGGATGGAGCGCCAGGCCAGCTTTCCGTGCCCGATCTCGCGCCGGCCGGGGGAGCCGACGCGGCCCGCCTCGCCCACCGAGTAGGGAGGGAAGTTGTAGTGCAGCATGAAGTGCTCGCGGTACTCGCCCTCGAGCGCGTCGATGATCTGCTCGTCCTGGCTGGTGCCCAGCGTGGTGACGACCAGCGCCTGGGTCTCGCCGCGGGTGAACAGCGCCGATCCATGGGCGCGCGGCAGCACGCCGACCTCCGCCACGATCGGGCGGACGGTCTTGGTGTCGCGGCCATCGATGCGGCGGCCGGTCTTGATCACCGCACCGCGCAGGATGTCGCTCTCCAGCTCCTTGAACTCGGTGGCGACGGCGCTGGCCTCGAAGCCTTCGGCCACCAGCGTCTCCAGGCCCTTGGCCTTGGCGGCGCCGATCTTCTCGTACCGGTTCTGCTTCACCGTCTCGGTGTAGGCGGCGGCCACGTCGTCGCCGACGACCGCCTTCAGACGGGCCTTCACCGCGGCGCGGTCATAGGCCGGGGGCGGCAGGTCCCACGGCTCCTTCGCGCATTCCTCGGCCAGCTCGATGATGGCCTGGATGACCGGCTGGAAGTTCTTGTGGCCGTACATGACGGCGCCGAGCATGACGTCCTCGGACAGCTCCTTCGCCTCGGACTCCACCATCAGCACGCCGTCGCCGGTACCGGCGACCACGAGGTCGAGGGCCGACTTGTCGATCTGGTCGGCGGTCGGGTTCAGCACATACTGGCCGTCGATGTAGGCCACGCGCGCAGCACCGATCGGACCCAGGAAGGGAATGCCGGAAATGGTGAGCGCCGCGGAGGTGCCGACCATCGCCACGATGTCCGGGTCGTTCTCCAGGTCATGGCTCAGCACGGTGCAGATGACCTGCGTCTCGTTGCGGAAGCCATCGACGAACAGCGGGCGGATCGGGCGGTCGATCAGGCGGCTGACCAGCGTCTCCTTCTCCGACGGGCGCCCCTCGCGCTTGAAGAAGCCGCCGGGGATCTTGCCGGCCGCGAAGCTCTTTTCCTGGTAGTTGACCGTCAGCGGGAAGAAGTCCACACCTGGCTTGGCCGCCTTCGCCGCCACCGCGGTGCACAGCACGGTCGTTTCGCCGTAGGTCGCCAGCACGGCGCCGTCCGCCTGCCGCGCGATCTTCCCCGTCTCCAGCGTCAGCTTGCGCCCGCCCCAGTCGATTTCTTTCCGGTGCACCTTGAACATACGCTCTTTCCTTCCATCCGACGCCCGCCCGACCCGGATTGGCCGAACGGGTTGGGATTGCGGCTCTTCCGCGATCCCTCGAATAAACGCAAAACAGCCGATCCTGGTTCGTCCACACCGACTTTGCGAAACGCATCTGAATAGCTGAATCCGCGATTGACGTCATCCTCTGAATGACGGCGAAGTCCCGCGCGGTACGGCGGGGCTTGTGCTTCCAGGACTTCGACACCATCCCTCTACGGGTAAGCACCCCCGCAGGAGACCCCAGATGAAGACACCCGGCACGGATCATCCGATCACCGTGGAGCCGCACCGCCGCCGCTTGCGGGTCCAGTTCAACGGGCGCACCGTCGCCGACACGCAGTCGGCGTTGATCCTGCGGGAGGCGAGCTATCCGCCCGTGTTCTACGTCCCGCGCGCGGATGCGGACATGGCTCTGTTCGAGCGCACGGCGCACAGCACGCGCTGCCCGTACAAGGGGCAGGCGGCCTATTACACGCTGGTCGTGGACGGCAGGCGGTCGGAGAATGCGGTCTGGAGCTATGAGGAGCCCTACGAGGCGGTCAAAGCCATCGCGGGGCATCTGGCGTTCTATCCGGACCGGGTGGACGCGTTCGGGGAGAGCGACGGCTGAGCGCCGTCCGCAGACGCGAAAACGCCCGCAAGCCGCATCGCACGGCTTGCGGGCGCTGTCATCCGAAGCTCAGCGGCGCAGGCCGAGACGTTCGATGAGGGTGCTGTAGCGCGACTGGTCCTTCTTCTTCAGATAGTCGAGAAGGCTGCGGCGCTGACCGACCATCACCAGGAGACCACGGCGGGAGTGGAAGTCCTTCTTGTGGGTCTGGAGGTGGTCGGTGAGGTTGCGGATGCGCTCCGACAGGATCGCGACCTGCACCTCGGGGGAACCCGTGTCGGCGTCGCCACGGGCGTATTCCTTGATCAGCTCCTGCTTGCGCTCGGCGGTGATCGACATCGTGCACTCCTGATGGTTCAAAGGTTGAGCACACGCACCGGGCGGACCTCCGCCCCCTCGACACGGGCCAGCGCCACCGGGGTTCCCCCGACATGCGCAAATACGGCGCCGCCCTCGCCTGCCGTCCCGTGAAGCCCCTTGAGGCGTTCGCGGTCCTGCCGGGTGAGGAGAGCCACCGATTGTCCGTGTCTCAGCCGGTGCGCCTCGGCCTCCGTCAGGGCCAACGCCGGGATGTCGTCCAGCGCGGTCTCGATCGGAAGCAGAAGATTTTCGGCGGCGGCACCTTGCTCCAACGCGGCCAGATCGTCCAGGGAAATCGCGCGGTCCAGCGTGAAGCGGCCGACGCGGGTGCGCCGCAGCGTCTGCACATGCCCGACGGTGCCCAGCGTTTCGGCCAGATCACGGGCGAGCGAGCGGATGTAGGTGCCCTTGCCGCAGTCGACCTCGAAGGTCGCATGATCCGCGTCGGGCATGCCGGTCAGCGCGATGCGGTCGATGCGCACGGTGCGCGGCTGCAGATCGACCGCGTCGCCCTCGCGCGCGATGGCGTAGGCGCGCTCCCCGTCCACCTTGATGGCGGAGAACTGCGGCGGCACCTGATCGATGAAGCCGTGGAAGGCGGGCAGCGCCGCCTCGATCTCCGCCGCGGTGGGACGGTGGTCGCTGCGCTCGATCACCTCGCCTTCGCGGTCGTCGGTGGTGCGGCGCTCGCCCCAGCGCAGGGTGAAGAGGTAGGTCTTCTCGCCGTCCATGACATAGGAGACGGTCTTCGTCGCCTCTCCCAGCGCGATCGGCAGGATGCCGGTCGCGATCGGGTCGAGCGTGCCGCCGTGACCGGCCTTCTCGGCGTTCAGCAGGCGCCGCACCCGCGACAGCGCCTGGGTGGAGGTCAGCCCGTCCGGCTTGTCGAGCACCAGCCAGCCATGGACCGGCTGCCCCTTCCGCTTACGCGCCACGGCCGCCCTTCCCGCGCGGACGCGCCGGTTCCCCGTCGTCCTCGTATTCGTTCTCCTCGGCCCCGCCGGCATCCTCGTCGTCGGAGTCGTCGTCCTCGTATTCGTTGTCGTCCTCGTCGGAGTCGTCATCCTCGTCGAGGTCGTCCTCCTCATACTCGGCGTCGTCGGAGTCCTCGTCCTCCTCGTCCCAACCGTCGTCCTCATCCTCGTCGTGGTCGCCGTCGCCGTTGACCCGCTCGGTCAGGTCGCGGGCCACGTCGGGGCTGTGCAGGATGGTGGCGATGTGGTTGGCGTAATCGAAGGAGGTGTCGGCCTCGAAGCTCAGCGTCGGCGCATGGCGCAGCTTCACCGCGCGCGCCACTTGCCCGCGCAGGAAGGCGGCGGCGCGGCGCAAAGCCGCCAGAGCCTCGTCCACATGCCCGCCGCCGAGCGGGGTGATGAAGGCGGTGGCGTTGGACAGGTCGGGGCTGACGCGCACCTCGGTCACCGTGATCCGCAGCTTCTGAAGCTCCGGATCATGAAAATCACCGCGCTGGAACAGCGCGGCAAGAGTGTGCCGCAGCTCCTCGCCGACGCGGAGCTGCCGCTGGGACGGTGCCTTGCCGGCGCGGAACGCGCCGTTGTGCCTGCTTGCCATGGGCGTAGCTTTCTCAGTTCGGGCCGGCTCTATCGCGGAAGCCGCCGATACCAGGGACTTTGCGCGCCATCCGCGCCGCGTCAACCCGCGAGCCGTATCGCAGGGACGGCACCGCGCCCCGCTGGCCGGAACCAGCGGGGCGCGGGACGAACCACCGTTACAGCGCCCGCGCCACCTCTTCCATCTCGAAGGCTTCGATGACGTCGCCGGCCAGGATGTTGTCGTAGTTCTCGAAGGCCATGCCGCATTCGTAGCCCTCGCGCACCTCGCGGACCTCGTCCTTGAAGCGCTTGAGGGTCTTCAGCGTGCCCTCGTGGATCACCACGTTGTCGCGCAGCAGGCGGACACCGGCGCCACGCTTGACCTGGCCCTGCGTCACCATGCAGCCGGCGACCTTGCCGACGCGGGTGATGTTGAAGACCTCGCGGATCTCCGCGTAGCCGATGAAACGCTCGCGCAGCGTCGGGGCGAGCATGCCCGTCAGCGCCTGGCGCACATCGTCGATCACGTTGTAGATGATCGAGTAGTAGCGGATTTCCACGCCGTCGCGCTTGGCGAGGTCGCGGGCCTGCGGGTTGGCACGGACGTTGAAGCCGATGATCATGGCGTTGGACGCGTTCGCCAGCGTCACGTCGGACTCGTTGATCGCGCCGACCGACGCGTGCAGGACGCGCACCTTGACCTCGGTGTTCTCCTCGGTGAGCTTCTCCAGGGCACCGGAGATCGCCTCGATGGAGCCCTGCACGTCGCCCTTGATGACGACGGGCAGTTCCTTGGCCTCGCCCGCCTGGATGCGGTTGAACATGTCCTGCAGCGAGCCGCGCGCGGTGGCCGCGTTGGCGACCTCGCGCTTCTTGCGCTGCCGGAACTCCGCGATCTCGCGGGCGCGCGCCTCGGTGTCCACCACCGAGAAGTCGTCGCCGGCCATCGGCGTGCCGTTCAGACCCAGCACCTCCACCGGGAAGGCGGGGCCCGCCTCGGTGATGCTCCGACCACGGTCGTCGATCAGCGCGCGCACCCGGCCCCACTCGGCGCCGGTCACGAACACGTCGCCGACCTTCAGCGTGCCGCGCTGGACCAGCACGGTGGCCACCGAACCGCGGCCGCGCTCCAGCTTGGCCTCGATGACCACACCCTCGGCGCTGCGCTTGGGGTTGGCGCGCAGCTCCAGGATTTCCGCCTGCAGGAGGATCGCCTCCTCCAGCTTGTCCAGGTTGAGCTTGGTCTTGGCGGAGACCACGACGTCGAGCACGTCGCCGCCCATGTCCTCGACCACCAGCTCGTGCTGCAGCAGCTCCTGGCGCACCCGGTCGGGCTTGGCGTCCGGCAGGTCGATCTTGTTGATCGCCACGATGATCGGCACTTTCGCCGCCTTGGCATGGCGGATGGCCTCGACCGTCTGCGGCATGACGCCGTCGTTGGCCGCCACCACCAGCACCACCACGTCGGTGACATTGGCGCCGCGGGCACGCATTTCGGTGAAGGCCGCGTGACCCGGCGTGTCGATGAAGGTGATCTTGGCGCCGGACGCCAGCGTCACCTGATAGGCACCGATGTGCTGGGTGATGCCGCCGGCCTCGCCCGACACCACGTCGGTCTGGCGCAGAGCGTCGAGCAGCGAGGTCTTGCCGTGATCGACGTGGCCCATGATGGTGACCACCGGGGGCCGGGGCAGGGTGTTTTCCGCCACGTCGTCGCCACCACGCAGGCCGATCTCGACATCCGCCTCCGACACGCGCCGCGCGCGGTGGCCGAACTCCGCCACCACCAGCTCGGCGGTGTCGGCGTCGATGGTCTGGTTGATGGTCGCCATGACGCCCATGCGCATCAGCGCCTTGATCACGTCGGCGCCGCGCTCGGCCATGCGGTTCGCCAGCTCCTGCACGGTGATGACTTCGGGCAGGATCACGTCGCGGGTCACCTTCTGGGTTTCCTGGCGCATCATCAGGCGCAGGCGTTCCCGCTCACGGGCGCGGCGGACCGAGGCGAGCGAACGCCCGCGCTGGCCGTCGTCGTCGCTGAGCGCCTGGGACACCGTCATCTTGCTGCCGGACCGGCGACGGTCGCCGCCGGGGCCGGGGCCGGTGCTGGGCTTGCGCGGGGCGGCGGCCGGAGCCTTGGCCGCGCCACCCTTGGTCTTGCCGCGGCTGCGGGAGTCGTCCTCCTCCTCTTCGCCGTGGCGGGGGGCCGGGACTCCGGCGGCCGGGCGGACGGCGGCGTCGCCGGCGGCCGGACGGGCCGGGGCTCCGGCGGCCGGGCGCGCGGTGGCACCGGCATGGGGCGGACGGCCGCTCCGGTTCTCCTCGGGGCGGCGCTTGGGCTGCTCCTCGGGCTTGCGGGCCTCCTCGGCCTCCTTGCGCTTGGCCTCCTCCTCGCGGCGGCGACGCTCGGCCTCCTCGGCGACCTTGCGCTCCTCCTCCTGGATGCGGCGGAGCTCGTCCATCTCGCGCTGTCGCAGGGATTCGGGGTCGAGGGCGACCGGCTCCTCCTCCACGACCATCTCGGCCGCGGCTGCGGCGGCCTCCGCCGCTTCGGCCTCGGCCTCGGCGGCGGCGATGGCGGCCTCCTCGGCCTCCTGGCGCCGGATCTCCTCTTCGAGCATGGCCCCGCGCAAGGCGCGCAGCCGCGCCTCGCGTTCGTCCTTGGTCAGCTGGCGCACGCCCGTGCCGCCGCCACCGCGGTTCGGGCGTCCGGGGACGCCGCGGATGGGGATGCCCTGGGCCGCCTGGCGCGCGGCGGCACCGCCGTCCGCCACGCCTGGCAGGGCGCCCTTGTCCACCGTACGCTTGCGCTTCACCTCGACCGCCACGGTCTTGGTGCGGCCATGGGAGAAGCTCTGCCGAACCGTCGTGTCGACCGGCTTCTTCAGCTCCAGCTTCCCTTTTCCGGAGCCGGAGAGGTGCAAGACTTTCTTATGATCCTGGTCGTTGCTGTCGGTCATCGGATCCGGACTGTTAAGCGTTATCACCACGGCCCGCCGGCCCCGCGCCGGCGGAAAGAATCTTGATGCCCCGGAGGCGTGCCGCATCCCGCAGCAACCCTTCGGAGAGCCGGCCCCGCGCCACGACCGCATGGACCGCGTGCTCGCGTCCCAGGGCCGCCGCAAGGCCGGCGGAATCGAAGGCGTCGATCACCGGAAGTCCCGGTGCCAGCGCCGTCAGCTTGCCCCGCTGGTCGGCGGAGCCATCGGCGGCCTCCACCAGCAAGGCCGGCGGCGGACCGCCATGGCCGACGCGACCGGACTTCAGCGCCTCGCGTACCTTTTCGTAACCCGCCAGCGCCTGCCCCGCCCGCCGGGCAAGACCGAGCCGATCGAGGCAGCGGCGTTCCAGCAGCCGGCCGACACGGTCGGGCAGGTCCGACGGCACCCGCACCGACCGCCGGGCCGCTTTGGAGAAGAGGTTCTTCCCCACCGCGCGCTCGAAGGCGGCGCGCTCGGCCGACAGCCACAGGCCGCGGCCGGGAAGCGTCTCCTCCAGGTCGGGCACGACCTCCGAGTCGGGGGCGACGACGAAGCGGACCATCCCCTCCTTGGGCTGGACCGTGCCCGTGGCGATGCAGCGCCGCAGGGGGCCGGTTTCCCGGTCCTCCGCCAGCTCCGGCTCGCCGCCGTTCCGGTCCAGGGTCGCTTCGTCCAAATCCGTCATCCCCGCTTCAGCACTCCGACCGTCAGCCCTGCGCCGCGTGGCCGGAGGCGGACGGGTCCGCCTGCGCGGCGGCACCCCCCTCGCCATCGAACCAGTGGGCACGGGCGGCCATGATGATCTCGTTCGCCTCGTCCTCGGAAGGACCGTCCTTGCCGAGGATCTCGCGCAGCTCGTCGGCGGCCAGATCGGCCAGATCGTCGAGCAGCTTCACCCCGTTCTCGCCGAGCTTGACGAGCTGCGCGGGGGTCAGCCCCGACAGCTCCGCCACGTCGTCCGCGACGCCGAGATGGCGCCGCCGCTCGGTCATGCGCACATCCTGCTCTTCCAGGAAGGCCAGCGCACGTTCTTTCAGCTCGTTCGCCACGTCCTCGTCGAAGCCCTCGATCTCGGCGAGCTCCTCGGTCTCGACGAAGGCGATCTCCTCCACCGACATGAAGCCCTCGGCAACCAGCAGGTGGGCGATCACGTCGTCCACGTCCAGCGCGTCGATGAAGAGCTGCGACCGGGTGCGGAACTCCTCCGAGCGGCGCTCGGATTCCTCCTGCTCGGTCATGATGTCGATGTCCCAGCCGGTCAGCAGGGTGGCGAGGCGGACATTCTGGCCGCGCCGGCCGATGGCGAGCGAGAGCTGGTCGTCGGGCACCACCACCTCGATGCGGCGGCCTTCCTCGTCCAGCACGACCTTGGCGACCTCGGCCGGGGCGAGCGCGTTGACCACGAAGGTGGCGGCGTCGTTGTTCCAGGGAATGATGTCGATCTTCTCGCCCTGGAGCTCGCCGACCACCGCCTGCACACGGCTGCCGCGCATGCCGACGCAGGCGCCGACCGGATCGATGGAGCTGTCCTTGGACACCACGGCGATCTTGGCGCGGCTGCCGGGGTCGCGGGCGACCGCCTTGATCTCGATGATGCCGTCGTAGATCTCCGGCACCTCCTGCTCGAACAGCTTCGCCATGAACTGCGGATGGGTGCGCGACAGGAAGATCTGCGGCCCGCGCGTCTCCTCGCGCACGTCGTAGATGTAGGCCCGCACGCGGTCGCCGTTCTTGAAATGCTCGCGCGGCAGCAGCTCGTCACGGCGCAGGATCGCCTCGGCCCGGCCGAGATCCACGGTGACGTTGCCGTATTCCACGCGCTTGACGAGGCCGTTGACGATCTCGCCCGTGCGGTCCTTGTACTCGTTGAACTGGCGCTTGCGCTCGGCGTCGCGGACCTTCTGGACGATCACCTGCTTGGCGGTCTGGGCGGCGATGCGGCCGAAATCGATGGGCGGAAGCGGATCGATGATGAACTCGCCGACCTTGATGCCCGGACGGCGGCGCTGGACGGCGGCGAGGCTGACCTGGGTCGCCTCGTTCTCCACCGTCTCCACCACCTCCAGATAGCGGGCCAGATGGATCTCGCCGGTCTTGCGGTCGATGCGCGCGCGGATGTCGTGGTCGTGCCCGTACTTCGAGCGGCCGGCCTTCTGAATAGCCTGCTCCATCGCTTCCAGGACCTCGTCCCGGTCGATGGTCTTTTCGCGGGCGACCGCGTCGGCGACTTGCAGCAGTTCCATCCGTCACACTTTCCGAATGCAGGCGTTCGTCTTGGTTGATGGTTCGATGCGATCGGTCCGTCGGCGCGGGTCGGCGAGCGGCCGGCCCCCGGCCGTCACCCCTGGCCGCCGCTGGCGCGGATCAACTCGTCCGTCAGCACCAGCTTGGCGCGCTGGATGGTTTCCATGGGCACGCGGGCCGGACCCTGTTCGGTGTCGATCAGCACGTCGTCGTCCTCCAGGCCCTTCAGCCGGCCCTTGAAGCGCTTGCGCCCGTCGATCGCCATCCGGGTCTCCAGCTTCGCCTCGAACCCGGCGAACCGTTCGAAATCCCGCCGCCGGGTCAGCGGCCGGTCGATGCCGGGCGAACTGACCTCCAGCGTGTAGGCGCTGGCGATCGGGTCCTCGACATCGAGCAGGGCGGAGACGGAACGGCTGATGTCGGCGCAATCCTCGACCGTCATGGGGCCGCCGTCGGTGCGTTCCGCCATGATCTGAAGGACGGGTCGCTGGGCACCCGTCATCTGCACACGCACGATCTCGTACCCCATGGATTCGATCGACGGTGCGATGATCTGTTCGATGCGACCGGTTGCGTCCATTCCACCTGACCTGCCCCGAGGCCCTCCCCGGGGATTCCAAACGCCGATAAAAAAATGAGTGGGCCACGGCCCACCCGCAAAGCGTCCTGCCGGCCCAGTTTCCCGGACCGTGCAAGTCGTATGGGTTCTCGTTGTCGGAATATAACCATTCCGTGGCCTGCCGCAAGGCTTTTCCAAGATGACGCCACGCGGCAGGATCCGAACCGCCCGACGCGCCGGGTCAGTCGGCGGCGTCCATCGGCTTCGGCTTCTTCACGGTGGCGGCCTTGTCGCGGGTCCGGGGACGGTGGAGCGCCGCGGCGCCCGCCCCTTCCGGGTCGGCCAGCGCGTGCAGAAGCCGCTCGCGCACCTGCGCCAATTTGGCCTCGTGGGTGACCTTCAGGCCGAACACGTCCTTCACGTAGAACACGTCGATGGCCTTCTCGCCGAAGGTGGCGATCTTGGCCGACGAGATCTGGAGCGTCAGATCGGACAGCGCCCGGGTCAGGCCGTAGAGCAGGCCGGGCCGGTCGCGGCCGTTCACCTCGATCACCGTGTGGGTGGTGGAGGCGTTGTTGTCGATCAGCACGCGCGGCGGCACGTGGAAGACGCGGGTGCGGCTGGACAGCACGGTCTTGCGGTTCGCCAGCTCCTGCAACGGCTTGAGCTGGCCGGACAGGACCCGCTCGATGGTGACGGACAGCCGTGCCAGCTTGTCGCCCTGCTCGAAGGCGCCGCCGCTGGCCGCGTCCTGCACCGAGAAGACGTCGAGGGCCGTGCCGTTGGTCAGCGTGAAGATCTTCGCATCGACGATGTCGGCGCCCGACGCGGCGAAGGCGCCGGCCAGCCGCGACACCAGCCCGTGATGGTCGGCGGTGAGGATGGTCACCTCGGTCACCGCGCGGGCGCGGTCGATGCGGGTGTCCACGGTCAGCGCCCGCCCCTCCACCTCGGCCATGCGGATCAGGCGGGCGTGGTGGGCCAGCGTGTCGGTGTCGAAGGACAGCCAGTAGGCGGGGTAATGCAGGTTCGCGGCGTGCTCGAACGCGGGATCGTCGAAATCGGGCAGGTCCTCGCGCAGCTTGCGCTGGGCGATGCGGATGCGGCGCTCCCGTCCCTCGGCCGTCATGCCGCCGGACATCAGCTCTTCCGACCGGTGGTAGAGCTCGCGCAGCAGCGTGGCCTTCCAGTTGTTCCAGCGGCCGGGTCCGACGGCGCGGATGTCGGCGGCGGTCAGGGTGACCAGGAGCTTGAGGCGCTCCGGCGACTGCACCAGCGCCACGAAGTCGCGCACGGTCTTGTCGTCCTCCAGGTCGCGCTTGAAGGCGGTGAAGGACATGGCGAGGTGCCAGCGCACCAGCCAGGCGACCGTCTCCGTCTCCTCCGCGGTGAGGCCCAGCCGCGGGCACAGCTTCTCCGCCACCCGCGCGCCCAGCACCGAATGGTCGCCGCCGCGGCCCTTGGCGATGTCGTGCAGCAGCACCGCCACATAGAGCGCGCGCCGCGACACCACCTTGTGGATCACCTCGCTGGTCAGCGGCAGCTCGTCCTTCAGCAGGCCCTGTTCGATCTTGTGCAGGATGCCGATGGCGAACAGCGTGTGCTCGTCCACCGTGAAGACGTGGTACATGTCGTACTGCATCTGCGCGACGACCCGCCCGAAATCGGGGATGAAGCGGGCCAGCACCCCCGCTTCGTTCATGCGGCGCAGCGTCACCTCCGGGTCCTTGCGGCCGGTCAGGATCTCCAGGAACAGGCGGTTGGCCTCCGCATCCTCGCGCAGGCGCGGGCCGATGGCGGAGAGCGAGCGCGTAATGGCGCGCAGCGCGTTCGGGTGGATGTCCACGTCATTCTGCTGCGCCACGTGGAACAGCCGGATCATGTCGATGGGACGGTCGCGGAACTGGCTGTCGCTGTGGATGTTCAGCCGCTCGCCGTCAACGACGAAGCCCTCGATGTCGCGCCGGCGCGTCAGCGCGGTCAGCCGCAGGATGTTGAACTTGGGCGGGCGCTTGGCGTCGGCCTCCAGGGCGGCGCAGAAGATGCGGGTCAGGTCGCCGACATCCTTCGCCACCAGGAAGTAGTGCTTCATGAAGCGCTCCACGCCCTTGGTCCCGGCGTGGTCGGTGTAGCCCATGCGGGCGCCGATCTGCGCCTGCACGTCGAAGGTCAGCCGGTCCTCCATGCGCCCGGTCAGGTAGTGGAGGTGGCAGCGCGCGGTCCACAGGAAGTTCTGCGCCTTGGCGAAGCGCTGCGCCTCCTCCGGCAGCAGCACGCGGGCGCCGACCAGATCGTCCACCGAATCGGCGCGATACAGGTATTTGGCGATCCAGAACAGGGTCTGGAGGTCGCGCAGGCCGCCCTTCCCGTCCTTCAGGTTGGGCTCCAGCACATAGCGGCTGTCGCCCAGCTTGCGGTGGCGGGTGTCGCGCTCGGCCAGCTTGGCGGCCACGAACTCCACGCCGGTGTTGGCCACCACGTCCTTGTCGAAGCGCTTCCTCAGGTCGGCGAACAGCCCGCCCTCGCCCCACAGGTAGCGGGATTCCAGTATGGCGGTGCGGATGGTGATGTCGGCCTTGCTCTGGCGGATGCACTCATCGACGCTGCGCACGGCGTGGCCGACCTTCAGCCCCAGATCCCACAGGATGTAGAGCATGTATTCGACCACCTGCTCGACCCGCGCCGTGCGCTTGTAGGGAAGCAGGAACAGCAGGTCGATGTCGGAGAAGGGGGCCAGCTCGCCGCGGCCGTAGCCGCCGGTGGCGGCGATGTCGAAAGTTTCGCCGAGAGTCGGGTTGGCGCTGGGGAACATGTGGGTGACGGTGAACTGCGCCAGCGTCTGGATGATGCGGTCGGCGAGGTAGCAGTTCTGCCGCACGCAGTCCTCGCCCAGCCCCCCGGCCTCGAACCGCGCCCGCACCTCGTCCCGGCCCGTGGCCAGCGCCGCGCGGACCGCCGCGATGACGGCGGGGCGCAGGGCGTCGCCGGTGCCGTGCTCCGCAACCAGCGCGTCCAGCTCGGCACCCAGCCGCGTGCCCGACACGATGGCCTGCCGGTCGGCGATGGGGGCGGCTGGTTCGGGCGTGCGGGATTTGGAGCGGGCGGCGCGGGTCGGCAGCATGGGGAGGAGGCCTTGGCGGGAACAACGGAGCGGGGTGATGGGGTTTGACCGGCCGACTATAGGAGCTTTCACCGCGATTCGCACGCCGGTCCGCGGACACCGCCCCCAGGGGATGCCGGAGTGTCGGCACCCCAGCCATGCGGCCGGTGCGGCTGGACGGGTGACACCCGGCCCCCGTACCATCCGTTCGCACATCAAACGATTCCCCACCGCCAGCGAAACCCCGCCAGCGAAACCCGGATGAAGCGCGCATCATGAGTGTCGAGACCATCGCGGTCGTGCTGTTCGGCAGCGCCGCCGCCGCTTTCGTGTGCGGGCTGTCCGGCTTCGCCTTCGGGATGGTGGCGCTCAGCGTCTGGGTGTGGGTGCTGGAGCCGGCGATGCTGGCCCCGCTCGTCATCTTCGGCTCGCTGGTGGCCCAGCTCATCACCATCCGCACAGCGTGGGCGGGGGCCGACCTGCGGCTGCTGGCGCCGATCCTGATCGGCGGCGTCTGCGGCGTGCCGCTGGGGGCGGCGGCGCTGACCACAATCGACCCGGCACAATTCCGCCTGGCGGTGGGCTGCGTGATGGTGGCCTATTCGACTTTCATGCTGCTGGTCCGCCGGCCGCCGCGCATCGACCGCTGGGGCGGCCGGGCCGCCGATCTGGTGTCGGGCTTCGTTGGCGGCGTCATGAGCGGTTTCGCCGGCCTGTCCGCCCCCGCCCCCACCATCTGGGGCGTGCTGCGCGGATGGGAGAAAGACCGGCTGCGCTGCACCCTGCAGGTCTTCAACCTCGCCATGCATGGCAGCACGACGACGGCCTATCTGCTGAACGGCACCATCACCACCGGTCACGCCGGGATCTTCGCCATGATGCTGCCGGTGCTGCTGGTGGCGGCACTGGTTGGCGCGCGGCTCTACCGGATGCTGAACGACGTCGCCTTCCGCCGCATCGTGCTGTGCCTGCTGTTCGTGGGCGGCCTCGCCATGCTGGGGTCGGCCGCGCGAGGGTGACGGCGCGGCGTCAGCCGCCCGCCGCGGGCAGGACGGGACGGGCGCCGAAGATGGCGGTGCCGACGCGGACATGGGTGGCGCCGAAGCGGATTGCGGTCGGATAGTCGCCGCTCATGCCCATGCTGACCACCGGCAACCCGTTGCGGCGGGCAAGGTCGGACAGCAGGGCGAAATGCATCGCCGGCTCCTCGTCCACCGGCGGGATGCACATCAGGCCGACCACATCCAGATCCAGCGCGCGGCAGGCGGCAAGGAAGGAGTCAACCTCGGTCGGGGCGATCCCGGCCTTCTGTGCCTCGCCGCCGGTGTTCACCTCGATCAGGCAGCGCGGGCGGCGGCCGGATTTCGCCTGCTCCGCCGCGATGGCCTCCGCCAGCTTCGGCCGGTCGAGCGTCTCGATGACGTCGAACAGCGCGACGGCGTCCTTGACCTTGTTGGTCTGCAACGGCCCGATCAGGTGCAGCTCGACTCCGGGGAAGCGCGCGCGCAGCTCCGGCCATTTGGCCTTCGCCTCCTGCACCCGGTTTTCGCCATAGATTCGCTGCCCGGCAGCCAGCGCCTCGGCCACGGATTCCGCGGGGTGGGTCTTGGAGACGGCGACCAGCGCCACCTGGGCGGCCGGTCGGCCGCAGTCGGCGCAGGCCTCCGCAATGGTGCGGCGGACCTCGTCCAGGCGGATGGTGATCGAGTCGCGGTCAGGGGATGCGGTGTGCTGCGCGGTCACGGAACGGCTCCCGGTGGTGGTCTCGGCCATGGTGTACAGCGGGCGGCCGGGCGTGGTAACGGACGGGGAACCGTAACGCAAGTGTCCCAGGAGTTCACGCCCATGCGCGCTCTGATGCTCGCCCTGCTCGTCTCGGCCGCGCTCGCCGGCCCGGCGCTCGCCCAGGGAACGGCCCAAGGGACGGCCAAGCCCGCGCCGAAACCCAGCGAGACCAAGGCGGCACGCTCCCCGCTGGCCGGTGTGGCCTTCCCGATCCAGCCCTACCCGCTGGAGGCCAGCGAGATGTACGGCGAATTCATCGGCAAGGCGGCCAAGGACAACGGCCGGCGTTGCCAGGGGCTGGAGGTCTATGGCTGGGAGTTCAAGAAGGGCGACCAGTCCCGGCTGAGCGAGATCGTCGACACCACCATGAACGCGGTCGAAAAGAGCGGCTACAAGCTGACCCAGGTGAAGGCGCCGTCGCTCGAAAGCCCCAATTCGGTGCCGATCGTCGGCGACAAGGCGAAGAAGCGGCTGATGATGGTGTGGGCGCCGGTGGCCGATGCCGTCATGCTGCTGATCTGCGACGCCAGCGCCGCCGCGAAGAAGTAACGCTGAAACACGAAGGGCGGCGGATCGCTCCGCCGCCCTCCGGTTGACAAGACCGGATCGAACCCGGATCAGAAGGTCAGCCAGGTCTGCAGGATCACGATGTTGCCGTCGCGATCCGGCGTGCCGCCGATCTCCTTGTTGTCCACGTCGTAGTGGGTGTACTCCAGACCGACGGTCAGGCCCGGCGACACCAGGTAGGTCAGGCCGGCCTGCCACAGGTCGAGATCACGCTTGCCGGTGATGAAGGTCGAGCCGGGATCCTGCGAGTAGGTGTAGGAACCGCCGACGGTGAAGGCGCCGAACTGGTACTGGGCGGCGGCGATCCAGGTGTAGGTGTCCTCGGTGCTGACGACGCCGAGGCTCTTCTCGTAACCGCTGTCGCCGGCCCAGGAGTAGGAGCCGCCGACCTTGAAGCCGGCGTAGCCGACCTGCAGGCCCGCCTGGACGGAAGACAGGTCCTCGAAGCCGACGCCGACGGCACCGTCACGCGCTTCACCGCCGCTGTAGAAGGCGCTGCCTTCCACGGTGGCGCCGCTGAACTCGCCCGAGTAGACCAGACCCACTTCGTAGACGTTCTTGAAGTTCAGGGTACGGTCGCTGTCGCCGGTGATCTCGGTGCGGGCAACCGACGCGCCGTTGTTGCCGACCACCGGGGTGAAGGAGGCCGCGAGCGACAGGCCGGCGAAGGTCGGGGACTGGTAGAGGACGCTGCTGCTGCGGGTCTGCGACGTGTAGGTGCGCAGGTCACCCTGGGCCTGGACCGGCAGGTCGTTGATGTCCGCCACGAAGTCCATCCAGAAACCGTCCGGACCACCGAAGGTGCCCCAGTCGCCGACCGGACCGATGATGCCCCACTCCGAGCTGGCGCCTTCCTGGGTGCCGAGACGGACTTGGCCGAAGCCGCCCTGGACGAAGATGTAGGCGCGGTCGTAATCCAGGGACCGGTTGCTGTTGGTGGCGCGGATGCGGATGCGGCCGCCATACTCCAGGCCGTTGTCGGCCTTCGCGGACGGGATGACGTTCAGGCGGAAGCGGTTGCTGAACTCGGTGTCGCGCAGGTTCTCGCCGGTGTTCTCGTCGTCCATGTAACCGGCCTGGAAGTAGGCGTCACCGCCGATCAGGACCTGGAACTTGGACTGGGCGGCGGCGGTGCCGGTGAGGGACGCGAAGGCGAGGGCGGCGCAGCCGGCGAGGAGGATGTGCTTCATGGCGGTCTAACCTTTCGGAGGAACGCCGGCGTGCTGCGCCGGGTTGTTCTTTGTCTCGCCACAAGCTGTATCCGGCTGCATCGGACGCGGCAAGACCACTCGTCATCGCACTGCAATGGATCCCCGGCACTGTGGCAGCGAAATCACGACCTGCTGCAACACTGCACCAACCGCCCAAATAACGGGCAAACCCGGACCAAAAAAAACAGCGGCGGCCCGAAGGCCGCCGCTGCACCCGAAAACCGGTGGAGACCGGTATCAGAAGGACAGAACCGAACGCAGGATGAAGACGTTCGACTCGACTTCGCGGTTGGCCGACGCCGTGCCGGCGTCGTTGACCTCGAAGTTCACGTAGGCGTACTCGGCCTGGACGCGCAGGCCCGGGGCGACGGTGTAGCTGGCGCCAACCGACAGGTAGTCCTGCGAACGATCGCCGGACAGCGCCGGGTTGCCGGCGTCCGAACCGGCCGTGTAGCCGACGCCGAGCTGGATCGGGCCGGTCGTGTACTGCAGGCCGATGTTCCAGACCTCGTAGTCGTCCTTGAAGCCCGCGGTCTTGACCTGGCCCGACTCGCCGTACCAGACGTAGCCGCCGCCCAGCACGAAGCCGGCGTAGCCGATCTGCGCGCCGACCTGGAAGCCGCTCAGGTCCTCGTAGCGGGTGGTGCCGAGATCCTCGTAGGAACCGCCGATGTAACCGGCCGAACCGGCCAGCGTGACGCCCGAGAACTCGCCCTTGTAGTTCAGGCCGATTTCGTAGACGTCCTGCAGGGTGCCGTCGTCCTCGGTGCGGAAGACGGTCGCACCGGAGTCGGAGCCGCCGACGCGCGGAGCGTAGGACGCGCCGAGCTGGAGGCCCGAGAAGCGCGGGGAGATGTAGACGATCTTCGACTCGACGTCATCCTGCGCATTGGTGGCGCCCGAGCCGCTGGTCGGCAGGTTGCCGAACGACAGGGTGGACAGCTTGGTGGTGCCAGCCGTCGAGTTGTTCGAGGTGGCCCAGGTCACGGCCGAGTCGTAGATGCCCAGGAACTGGTAGTCGATCGGACGGACGATGTACGCGTCGTCGTTGAAGCTGTTGCGCGTGCCGAGTTCGACGCGGCCGAAGCTGCCGGCCACGAAGATCAGGGCGCGGTCGGCGTCCATGCCGCGATCCGCGGAGTTGGCACGGATACGGATGCGACCGCCGTACTCGAGACCGTTGTCCGCCTTCGCCGACGGGACGATGTTCAGACGGAAGCGGTTGCGGAACTCGGTGTCCCGCAGGTTCTGATCATTGTCCTGATCGATGTAACCGGCTTCGAAATAGGCGTCGCCGCCGATGCGCACTTCGAACTTCGCCTGAGCCTGGGCCGCGCCGCTTCCCAACCCGAGAGCAACGGCGGCGCAGCCCGCCAGCAGATAACGATTCATGATGTTGCCTCCATCCTGGCAGCAGTAAATTCAGCCGGGTTAACGTCCTGGCTGGGAATGTCCTACGCACCTCCCTCCCCGCCAGCAAGCCAGAAACACCATTGCTGCTGCGTTGATGGAACAGTGTGTCGATGTGATCACAGTTTGTGCTGCGGCGCGGCGTGGCTGCACAGCCTTTCGGCAGCGCATGAGATGTTGCGTGGGGACGTTGTTTTATGGTCTTTTCAGCGGCGCGATGGTCGCCGCCGATGGCGTGGCCAATTCCTCCGTTTATCGAGCCGATCAACGATGCGCGCTTCCCGAATCTCTTGCCTTCGCCCCGCCCTGATCGCGGCGGTTCTTGCCCTTGCCGGCTGCTCGGGCTGGGGGGGCCAGACCGAGACGATGCAGGACCAGGTCTTCAAGGATCAGAAGAAGTACGGCAGCATCCTCGGCGCGGAGGGGGGCATCAACCTGTTCGGCGGCAACAAGAAGCAGGGCGCGCAGGACAACAGCGGCGGCGGAATCGGCGTCAACAGCTATCTGTGGCGGGCCTCGCTGGACACCCTGTCCTTCATGCCCATCGTCTCGGCCGATCCGTTCGGCGGGGTGATCCTGACCGACTGGTACTCCCCGCCAGATTCCCCGGGTGAGCGGTTCAAGGTGAACCTGTACATCCTCGACCGTCAGCTGCGGGCCGACGGGGTGCGCGTATCGGTGTTCCGCCAGCAGCGCGCCGGCAACGACTGGCGCGACGCCGGCGTGTCGGGCGAGACGGCGGGCACGCTGGAGGACGCGATCCTCACCCGCGCGCGCCAGCTCCGCGTGGCGCAGACGGCGTCACGCTGAGCGCCGTCGCAACCGCTCCCACCCGGAACGATCCAGAATTCACGGCCTCGCCATGTCGCGTTACAATGTCAAGGAAACCGAGGCGAAGTGGCAGACGGCCTGGGAGCAGCAGGGCTGCTTCACCGCCGTCGACGATGCCTCGCGTCCGAAATACTACGTCCTGGAGATGTTCCCGTACCCGTCCGGGCGCATCCACATGGGGCACGTGCGCAACTACACCATCGGTGACGTGATCGCCCGGCACAAGCGGGCCAAGGGCTTCAACGTGCTGCACCCGATGGGGTGGGACGCCTTCGGCCTGCCGGCGGAAAACGCGGCGCTGGAGAAGAAGGTGCACCCCGCCGTCTGGACGCGCGAGAACATCGCGACCATGCGCGGCCAGCTCAAGACGATGGGCCTGTCCATCGACTGGGGCCGCGAGCTGGCAACCTGCGACGTGGAGTATTACCGCCACGAGCAGAAGATGTTCCTGGACTTCCTGAGGGAGGGGCTCGCCTACCGCAAGGAATCCTGGGTCAACTGGGATCCGGTCGACAACACCGTCCTGGCGAACGAGCAGGTCATCGACGGCCGCGGCTGGCGTACCGGCGCGCTGGTGGAAAAGCGCAAGCTGTCGCAGTGGTTCCTGAAGATCACCGCCTTCGCCGACGAGCTGCTGGACGCCCTGAAGGGGCTGGACCGCTGGCCCGACCGCGTGCGGATCATGCAGGAGAACTGGATCGGCCGGTCGACCGGCTTGCGGTTCCGTTTCCGCCTGAGCGGCCGTGACGACGGGCTGGAGGTTTTCACCACCCGGCCGGACACGCTGTTCGGCGCCTCCTTCGCCGCCATCTCCCCCAACCACCCGCTGGCGCAGGAGTTGGCCGCCGGCAACCCGGTGCTCGCCGAGTTCATCGCGGAGTGCAGCCGCGTCGGCACCTCGGAAGAGGCGATCGAGACGCAGGAGAAGCGCGGCTACGACACCGGGCTGCGCGTCGTCCATCCCTTCGACGAGAGCTGGGCGCTGCCGGTCTACGTCGCGAACTTCGTGCTGATGGAGTACGGCACGGGCGCCATTTTCGGCTGCCCGGCGCACGACCAGCGCGACCTCGACTTCGCCAACAAGTACCGGCTTCCGGTGCGGCCCGTGGTGATCCCGGCCGACACCGATCCCGCCGCCTTCGTGGTGGAGGGGGAGGCCTACACCGGCCCCGGCGTGCTGCGCAATTCACGTTTCCTGGACGGACTCGACGCCGAGTCGGCCAAGGACGAGGTCGGCCGCCGCATGGAGGAGATGGGGCAGGGGGAGCGGACGACCGTCTACCGCCTGCGCGATTGGGGCGTGTCGCGGCAGCGCTATTGGGGCTGCCCGATCCCGGTGATCCATTGCCCGTCCTGCGGCGTGGTGCCGGTGCCCGAGTCGGATCTGCCCGTGGTGCTGCCGGAGGACGTGACCTTCGACAAGCCCGGCAACCCGCTCGACCATCACCCGACCTGGAAGCACACGCGCTGCCCGACCTGCGGCGGGGTGGCGACGCGCGAGACCGACACCTTCGATACCTTCATCGAGTCGTCCTGGTATTTCGCCCGCTTCTGCTCCCCGCGGGTGGAGGATCAGGCCTTCACGCGCTCGTCGGTGGATTATTGGCTGCCGGTCGACCAGTACATCGGCGGCATCGAGCACGCGGTGCTGCACCTGCTCTACTCGCGCTTCTGGACGCGGGCGCTCAGCCAGTGCGGCTATATGGAGCTGCCGGAGCCCTTCGCCGGCCTGTTCACCCAGGGGATGGTCAACCACGAGACCTACAAGGACGCGCGCACCGGCGGCTGGCTGTCGCCGGCCGACGTGGCGAAGTCCGAGTCGGGGGCTCTGCTGCGGGTCGATGACGGCGGTCCGGTGACGGTCGGCCGCGTCGAGAAGATGTCGAAGTCGAAGAAGAACGTGGTCGACCCGGCGGCGATCATCGGCACCTACGGCGCCGACGCTGCCCGTCTGTTCATGCTGTCCGACAGCCCGCCGGAGCGCGACCTGGAGTGGACCGAGGCCGGCATCGACGGTGCCTGGCGTTACATCAATCGCCTCTGGCGCATGGTGACCGAGCCGCCGGTGGCGCTGCCCGGTGCCGACGAGACGATGACCGGTCCGTTCTCCGATCGCGGCAACGCCACCCGCCGCCTGATCCACAAGACCATCGCCGGGATGTCCGACGATCTCGAGAAGTTCCGCTTCAACAAGGCGGTGGCGCGCATTCGCGAGCTGACCAACGCGCTCGGTGAGATCGACGGCAGCGGCGAGGGCGAGGGTTGGGTGCTGCGCGAGGGCTACGAGACGGCCGTCCGCCTGATCGGCCCGATGATGCCGCACCTGGCGGAGGAGCTGTGGCAGCGACTCGGCGGATCCGGCCTGCTCGCCGACCAGCCCTGGCCCGAGGCAGACCCGGCGCTGGCGGTGGACGACGAGATCACGGTCGCGGTGCAGGTCAACGGCAAGCTGCGGGCCACCATCGCCCTGCCGCGCGACGCCGCCAAGGACGTCGCCGAGGCCGCCGCGCTGGGTGATTCCAACGTCGTGAAGGCGCTGGACGGCAAGCCCGTGCGCAAGGTGATCGTCGTGCCGAACCGGGTGATCAATGTCGTTGTCTAGGCGGACCCTGCTGCGCCGGGCCGGGGGCTTCGGCGCCCTGGCCGTGGCGGCGGCACTGACAGCGGCCTGCGGCTTCCAGCCGCTTTACGGCAGCTCGTCGGCGCGCGCCGGTGTGTCGGAGAAGCTGGCGCAGGTCGAGATCACCAACATCCCCAACCGGTACGGGCAGCAGCTCCGCAACAACCTGATCGACCGCTTCTACCGCGACGGCCGTCCGACAATGTCGCCGTACCGGCTGGAGGTCGGGCTTTCCGCCACCGAACAAAAGTTGGCGCTGCGCAAGGATTCGACGGCCGAGCGGGCTCAGCTCGCTGTCGTCGCCCCCTTCCGGCTGATCGAATCCGCGACGGGACGCGCGCTGTTCACCGGCAGCAGCCGGGCGCTGATCAGCTACAACATCCTGGAAGAGCAGTACGCCAGCGTGGTGACGGTCGACAACGCCTATGACCGCGCGCTGGTCCAGATCGCCGACGACATCACGAACCGGGTCGCGATGACCCTCAACAACAGCGGCACCTGACCGGGCGCCCGACCGCGACGGAGCAGGGCGCCCGTGAAACTTTCCGGCAAGGCCATCGACGGTTTCCTCCGCAAGCCCGATCCGAAGGTCCGGGCGGTGTTGCTGTTCGGCCCAGACGCGGGTCTGGTGAAGGAGCGGGCGGAGCAGTTGGGGCGCCACGCCGTGCCCGACCTTGCCGATCCCTTCCGCGTGGTCGAGCTGTTCGGCCGCGCGGTCGCCGATGACCCTGCACGGCTGAGCGATGAGGTCGCCGCCATGTCCTTCACCGGCGGCCGGCGTCTGGTCCGCATCCGCGACGCCGAGGACAACACGACCGCCGCCTTCTCCAGCCTGTTCGAGTCGCTGCCGCCCGGTGACACGCTGGTCGTCGCGGAAGCCGGCGATCTGGCGGCCCGTTCCAAGCTGCGGGCTCTGTTCGAGGGCGCCGACGCCGCCGTCACGATCCCCTGCTATGTGGAGGAGGAGGCGTCTCTCGGCCGCGTGATCGCCGATCTGCTGCACGAGCATGGCTTGTCGGCCGATCCCGACGCCATCGGCTTTCTCGCCGGCAATCTGGTCGGCGATCGCAAGGTCGCACGGGGCGAGGTGGAAAAGCTGGCGCTCTACATGATGGGCGGCAAGCGCGTGACCCTGGACGACGCCCAGGCCTGCATCGGCGACAGCGCCTCGATGGAACCGGACGAGCCGGTGCTGGCGGCCGCCGACGGCGACTTTGCCGGGCTCGATCGCGCGCTCGGCCGTCTGTTCGCGGAGGGAACCAGTCCGGTGCCGATCCTGCGCGCCGCACAGCGGCATTTCCAGCGGCTGCAGCTCGCCGTCGCCCTGACCGCGGCCGGCAAGTCCGCCGAGGCCGCCACCGAGTCGCTGAAGCCGCCGGTCTTCTACAAACTGCGCGGACGATTCGTCGGGCAGGTGCGGCGCTGGTCGCCGCCTTTGGTTCGCCAGGCACTGGAGCGGCTGGTGGAGGCGGAGGCCGACGTGAAGCGCACCCACATGCCGGATGAGACCATCTGCGCCCGCGTGCTGTTCCAGATCGCCTCGATGATCCGGCGCTGACAGCGGGGCAGGGCAGCCCCCGCTATTCGTTTCCGCCCAGCCGCCGGATGACGTCGTCGAGTTGGTCCAGCGTCTGGTAATGGATGGTGATGGTCCCGCGCTTGCCGCCCTGCGGAGCGATGGCCACCCGCAACCCGATGCGGGCGGAGATCTCCTCCTCCAGATTCATCAGGTCGATGTCCTTCAGCGGCGCTTCCGCGGGCCGCCCACCGGAGCGCTTCGGCTTCGGATCGCCGGCACGCACGAGATCCTCGGTCTGCCGCACGTTCAGCCCGCGCTTCACCACCTCGCGCGCCACCGAAACCGGATCGTCGACAGTCAGCAGCGCCCGGGCGTGACCGGCGGTGAGCGAGCCGTCCTGCACCAGCCCCTTGATCGGGTCAGGCAGGGCCAGCAGCCGCATCATGTTGGCGACGTGGCTGCGGCTCTTGCCAACCACCTTCGCCAGATCCTCCTGGGTGTGCTGGAACTCCTCCATCAGGCGGCGGTAGCCCTCCGCCTCTTCCAGCGCGGTGAGATCCTGGCGCTGGATGTTCTCGATGAGCGCGATTTCGAGCGCTTCACGGTCCGACAGGTCGCGGATGACGACCGGCACCTCGTGCAGGCCGGCCATCTGTGCCGCGCGCCAGCGTCGTTCGCCGGCGATGATCTCATACTCGTTGGTGGAGTCGGGATCGCGGCGGACAAGCAGCGGCTGGAGGATGCCCTTCTCCCGCACCGACTCGACCAGACCCTGGATGGCCTCCTCGTCGAAGGTGCGACGGGGTTGGTAACGGCCGGGATGCAGGAACTCGATCGGCACCTGCTTGGACTGGCGCACCTTGTCCAGCGCGGTGTAGTCGTCCGTCGCCTCGCCGAACAGGGCGGACAGGCCGCGGCCAAGGCTCGCCCGACGGGCTGTCTCGCTGCGCTTGGGCTCGTCCATCACGCGGTCAGCCTCTTCTCGCGGCGCAGCACCTCACCGGCCAGATGGATGTAGGCCTGCGCACCGGACGAACGCATGTCGTAGAGCAGCACCGGTTTGCCGTGGGACGGTGCCTCGGACACCTTGACGTTGCGTGGAATCACCGTGTCGTACACCTTCTCACCGAAAAAGCCCCGGACGTCGGCCGCCACCATGTCGGACAGATTGTTGCGCTTGTCGAACATCGTCAGCACGACGCCGTGGATGTCCAACGCGGGGTTGAAGCTGCGCTTTACCCGCTCGATGGTGCGGACGAGGTGGCTCAATCCTTCCAGCGCGTAGAACTCGCACTGCAGGGGGACCATGACGGCGTGCGCCGCCACCAGTGCGTTGAGGGTCAGCAGACCCAGCGCCGGAGGGCAGTCGATGAGCACATAATCATACTCGATGGCGCTACGCTCGACCGCCTGCCGCAGCCGGTACTCACGGCTGGTGGCACCCACCAACTCGATCTCCGCGCCCGACAGATCGACGGACGAGGTGATGATCGACAGATTGGGGACGTCCGAAACAACGGCCGCGTCCTCCAGTGCCACATCGTCAAACAGCACGTCGTAGCTGCCGACACCCCGGCGGGTGCGGGGAATGCCCAGCCCGGTGGAGGCGTTGCCCTGCGGGTCCAGATCGATGATGAGGACGCGCTTGCCCACCGCGGCGAGCGCCGTGGCGAGGTTGATGGTGGTGGTGGTCTTGCCGACGCCGCCCTTCTGGTTGGCGACAGCGATCACACGGGCGGCGATCACACGGGCGGTGGTCATGCGGTTCTCCGGGCCAGCGGGGGAGCGCAGCGTGTTCGGAATCACGGAATCAGGCACGGGCGATACCACTCACTCGCAAGATGGCGCCGTTCGCATCGGTGCGGCTGGGGAAGCGATCGACCGACAAGCGCCAGCCATGGGCGGCCTCGGCCAGTTCGTGCTCCGCCTGCTGACCTTTCGGGAAGAGCGCCACGCCACTTGATCCCACAAAGCGATGCGCCCACGCAAGCAGTTCCGCCAACGGCGCCAGGGCCCGCGCGGTGACGACGTCGGCTGTGAGGTCGGGAACCGCGTCGATGCGTCGGGCGTGCACGGTCACATTGGTTCCCGACAACCGCGCCGCTTCCCGCAGGAAGGCCGCCTTGCGCGTGTCGCTTTCCACCAGATGGACGTCGGGAACGCCCATCACCGCGAGCACCAGACCAGGGAAACCGGCGCCGCTGCCGAGATCCACCAGGGTGCGCGTTCCAGCGGGCAGCAGCGGGAAGAGCTGGGCCGAATCGAGCATGTGACGATGCCAGAGATCGTCGAGTGTCGAGGGACCGACGAGGTTGATCTTCGGCTGCCAGCGGCGGACGATGTCGGCGTAGGCGGCGAGACGGTCCAGTGTTTCACGTGAAACACCGGTTTCCGCCTGGAAGGCCGCGGCGTCAAACCGCAACGCGGGCATCGCGGCGCTTCACGTGGCGGAGGAGGGCAACCAGCGCTGCCGGCGTCATGCCGGGTATCCGCGCCGCAGCCCCCAGCGTACTGGGACGAGCCTGCCGCAGCTTCTGACGGATCTCCGCCGAAAGGCTTCCGATCGACTCGACGTCGAGATCCGCCGGCAGGCCGAGCGCTTCATCTTTGCGGAAAGCGCGGATGTCCGCCTCCTGACGGTCGAGGTAACCGGCGTATTTTCCGTCGATCTCGACCTGTTCCGCAATGTCCGCCGCCACCTCGCCAAGCTCTGGCCATAGCTGGGTGAGGGCGGTGAAATCGATCTCCGGGTAGCGGAGGAGGTCCGCCGCGGAGCGACGGACGCCGTCCTGATTGACGGCCACACCGCGACGCGACAGTTCCGCCGGCGTCGCCTGAAGCGTGCGCACCAGCGCCCGAGCCGCGTCGAGCGCCATCGCCTTCCGCTCGAACGCCTCGGCACGCGCCGACCCCACGCAGCCGACCGACATGCCGCGTCGGGTCAGCCGCTGGTCCGCGTTGTCCGCCCGCAGCACGAGACGGTACTCGGCACGCGATGTGAACATGCGGTAGGGTTCGTTGGTGCCGCGCGTGATCAAATCGTCGATGAGGACACCGATGTAGGCCTCGGCGCGATCGAGCACGAAGCCCTCGCCACCGCCGCCCGCCGTGATCGCAGCGTTGATGCCGGCCATGAGGCCCTGCGCCGCCGCCTCCTCATAACCGGTGGTGCCATTGATCTGTCCGGCCAGGAACAGGCGGGGGACGCGGTGTGTCTCCAGTGTCGGACCCAGCTCCCGCGGATCGACGAAGTCATACTCGATGGCGTAGCCGGGGCGGAGCATGACGGCGCGCTCCAGGCCGGGCATGGACGCGATGACCGCGAGCTGGACGTCGCGGGGCAGGGAGGTGGAAATGCCGTTGGGATAGACGGTGTCGTCGTCCAGCCCCTCCGGCTCCAGGAAGATCTGGTGGCGCTCCTTGTCGGCGAAGCGCACCACCTTGTCCTCGATGGATGGGCAGTAGCGGGGGCCGGTGCCCTGGATCTGGCCGGAATACATCGGCGCCCGGTGCAGGTTCGCCCGGATCAGCGCGTGCGCCTCGGCCGTGGACCAGGTGATGGCGCAATCCACCTGCCGCGTGTCGATCCGCTCCGTGAGATAGGAGAAGGGCGGGGGTGGGTGATCGCCCGGCTGCTTTTCCAGCGCCGCCCAGTCGATGGTGCGCCCATCAAGCCGCGGCGGCGTGCCCGTCTTAAGCCGCCCGAGCGGAAAGCCAAGCCGCCCCAGTGTCTCCGACAGGCCGATGGACGGTGCCTCGCCAACCCGCCCGGCCGGTGTGCGCTCCTCGCCCACATGGATCAGGCCACGCAGGAAAGTGCCGGTGGTCAGCACCACGGCACCGGCCGCGATCGTCTCACCCGCCGCGGTGACCACCCCGGACAGGGTGCCGTCCGCACCGACCACAAGGTCTTCGACCCCAACGCCTTCGATGGTCAGGTTCACCTGCTCGGCCAGAACGGCCTGCATCGCCTGCCGGTAGAGCTTGCGGTCGGCCTGGGCGCGCGGGCCGCGGACGGCGGGTCCCTTGCTGCGGTTGAGGATGCGGAACTGAATGCCGGCGCGATCGATGACGCGCGCCATGACGCCATCGAGCGCGTCGATCTCCCGGACCAGATGCCCCTTCGCCAAGCCGCCGATGGCGGGGTTGCAGGACATCTCACCGATGGTGGAAAGCTTGTGGGTGAGCAGCAGCGTGTCGGCACCCATCCGCGCGGCGGCGGCGGCGGCCTCACAACCGGCGTGGCCGGCACCCACAATGATGACATCGAAGCGTCGCATGCGGTCCTTTTACCCGAGCCGGCCCAGCGGGCCAAGCCCGGACTTCCCGTCGTGTTTCACGTGAAACATCACTTGCCGATGCAGAAGTCACGGAAGATCACATCGAGCACATCCTCGACATCCACCCGCCCGGTGATCCGACCCAACGCCCGCGCTGCCATCCGGACATCCTCGGCGGCGAGCTCCGGCAGCACGGCGGACAGCGAGCGGAGCAGCGCGCCGTGACACTCCTCCAGCGCCGACCGGTGCCGTGCCCGGGTCAGGGCGGGCGTCCCGCTGCCGGCCAATCGCTCATCCGCGAATGTGGCCAGCCGCTCCTCAAGCGACCGCAGGCCAGCCCCGGTTCGTGCCGACACGGCAACGAGCGGCTGACCCGCCAGGATTCCGGACACCGGCCCGGACACATCGACCTTGTTCACCACCGCGATGGAATCCCGATCGATCAGCCGGAGCGTCGCTTCGTCCAAAGCCGGCCAGCTCGTCCCGTCGAACACCGCCAATTTCACATCGGCCCGGTCGGCACGGTCCAACGCCCGGCGGATCCCCTCCTCCTCGATCTCGTCGGTGGCTTCGCGCAGACCGGCGGTGTCGGCAAGGACCACCGGGAAGCCGCCGACATCCAGATGCACCTCGATCACGTCCCGCGTCGTGCCCGCACGGGCCGAGACGATGGCCGCCTCGCGGCCCGCCAGCGCGTTCAGCAGGCTCGATTTCCCGGCGTTCGGCGCGCCGACGATGGCGACGTGGATGCCGTCCCGCAACCGCTCGCCGCGCCCCCGATCGTCCAGATGGGCGGCCACCTCCGCCGCCAAAGCCTCGATCACCGGCCGCACCGCGTCCGGGACGCCGCCGGGCAGATCCTCGTCCGGGAAGTCGATGTCCGCCTCCAGGTGCGCGAGGGCGCGGAGGAGGCGCGACCGCCATCCCTCGTACACCGTCCCCAGCGCGCCCGCCATCTGCCGCAACGCCTGCCGCCGCTGCGCCGCCGTCTCGGCATGGACCAGATCGGCGACCGCCTCCGCGGCGGTCAGGTCAAATTTCCCGTTCTCGAATGCCCGGCGTGTGAATTCCCCCGGCTCGGCCGGGCGGAGGCCGGGCACAGACCCCAACGCCTCGATGACCCCGGCCACGACCGCCCTGCCACCGTGCAGATGCAGCTCGGCGACATCCTCTCCGGTGAAGCTCCGAGGCGCGGGGAACCACAGCACCAGCGCATCGTCCAGCGTCTCTCCGCCCACCGGATCGGCCAGGCGCACCAGCGTCGCCATACGCGGCCTGGGAAGCGGGCGACCGGTCAACGCCCGCAGCGCATCCCCTGCGGCCGGTCCCGAAACGCGAACCACCGCCACGCCGGCGCGGCCGGGGGCAGTGGCGAGGGCGAAGATGGTGACGCTCATGACGGGACTGGACGCCTCAGCCGACCTGCTCCGGACGAAGCTCCCGCTGGTCGTTGGTGAGCATCAAGCGTTCGACCGGACGGCCGCCGACCAGATGGGTCGTCAGGATCTCGTCCACGTCGGCGCGGGACCGGCAGCTGTACCAAACACCGTCGGGGTAGACGACGATGGTGGTCCCGAGCTCGCACCGATCCAGGCAGCCGGCGGAGTTGATGCGCGCACCGGCGATGCCCAGCTCCTTGGCGCGCGCCTTCATGTAATCCCGCAGCTTCTCCGAACCCTTGTCGGCACAGCTTCCGCGCGGGTGTCCCGCCGGTCGCTGGTTGGTGCACACGAACACGTGGGCTGAGAAAAAAGGCGTCTCGTCCGTCACTTCTTGCCGTCCTGTCCCATGGCTCCGGCCAACTGCGACCAGAACATCTTCTGAAGCTGCTCCATGCCCTGGATTCCGGCGGGAAGCCAGGTGTTCATGATCGATTCCGGATCCATCGCGTTGAGACTGGCGGTCATCCGCTGCTGGATTTCCCGCATCATCGCCTCCTGCATCGGCTTGACGTCCGGCAATCCGAGAAAGGTGCGCGCCTCGTCGGGCGTGCAGTCGATGTCGATGGTGATCTTCATGGGGCGATACCCCTTGCGGCCAGGTGGGAGCGGTGAATATAGGGATTGTGAGCCACCCCGGCCCATGTCCCACTATACAGATGGGCTGTCCGGGCGCAACGCCGGCACCCCCATGCGGTTATCCGGGCACCGCCGGCCGCCGCGGCGACCGGCCCGAACAAGGATCATCCCATGTCCGCCAACCTGCTGCACCGCGAGACCAGCCCCTACCTGCTCCAGCACAAGGACAACCCCGTCCACTGGATGCCCTGGGGCGACGAGGCGTTCGAGCGGGCGCGGCGGGAGGGCAAGCCGATCCTGCTGTCCGTCGGTTACGCCGCCTGCCACTGGTGCCACGTGATGGCGCATGAGAGCTTCGAGAATCCGGCCATCGCCGGGCTGATGAACGAGCTGTTCGTCAACATCAAGGTCGACCGGGAGGAGCGGCCCGACGTGGACCACATCTACCAGTCGGCCCTGGCGTTGCTGGGCCAGCCCGGCGGCTGGCCTCTGACCATGTTCCTGACCCCCGGTGGCGAGCCGTTCTGGGGCGGCACCTACTTCCCGCCCTCCAGCCGCTACGGCCGTCCCGGCTTTCCCGACGTCCTGCGCGGGGTGGCCGAAACCTACCGCGCCGACCCGGAGAAGATCGGCCGCAACGTCACCGCCCTGCGCGAGGCGCTGGAGTCGCTGGCGGAGAACCACGCGGCCGGGGCCGTCGACGTGGCGGTGCTCGATCAGGTGGCCGAGCGGCTGGTGCGCGAGGTCGACAGCTTCCGCGGCGGCATCGGCAGCGCGCCGAAATTCCCGCAGGTGCCCATCTTCGAGCTGTTCTGGCGGGCCTGGCTGCGCACCGGGCGCAACCCGTTCCGGCAGGCGGTGATCACCACCCTGACGCACATGGCGCAGGGCGGCATCTACGATCATCTCGGCGGCGGCTTCGCCCGCTATTCCGTCGATGACGAGTGGCTGGCCCCGCATTTCGAGAAGATGCTCTACGACAACGCCCAGCTCCTGGAGCTGATGACCACCGTCTGGCAGGAAACCAGGGAGCCACTGCTCGAGGCCCGCTGCCGGGAGACGGTCGGCTGGCTGCTGCGCGAGATGATCGCGGACGGCGGCGGCTTCGCCTCCACCCTCGACGCCGACAGCGAGGGGGAGGAGGGGCGCTTCTATGTCTGGACCGAGGCCGAGGTCGACCGGCTGCTGGGGCCCGACGCCCCGCTGTTCAAGCGTGTCTACGACGTCAGCGCCGGTGGAAACTGGGAACACCGCAACATCCTCAACCGCCTGCAGACCCTGGAGCTGGAAGACACGGCGACCGAGGAGCGGCTCGCCGCCCTGCGCGCGGTCCTGCTGGCGGCGCGGGAGGGGCGTGTGCGGCCGGGCTGGGACGACAAGGTGCTGGCCGACTGGAACGGGCTGATGATCGCGGCGCTCGCCAACGCTGGCGCGGTGTTCGGCGAGGACTCCTGGATCACGGCGGCGCAGCGCGCCTTCAACTTTGTGGTGGAGCGCATGCAGCGCGACGGGCGCCTGCACCACGCCTGGAGGGACGGGCAGCTCAAACACCTCGGCACGCTCGACGATCTGGCGCAGATGGCGCGGGCCGGGCTGTTCCTGTTCGAGGCGACCGGCGATGCGGCGCCGCTCGACCACGCGCGGGGCTGGGTGGCGGTGCTCGACCGGCATCATTGGGACACGGCGCGCGGCGGCTATTTCTACACCGCGGACGACGCGGCCAACCTGATCGTCCGCACCAAATCGGCCCACGACGCCGCGGTGCCGGCCGGCAACGGCACCATGGTCGGCGTGCTGGCCCGCCTCCACGCCCTCACCGGGGAGGAGGCCTACCGCGAGCGGGCCGACGCCCTCATCGCCGCCTTCTCCGGCGAACTGACGCGCAATTTCTTCCCGCTTTCCACCCTGCTGAACGGGGTGGAGCTGCTGACCAGGCCGGTGCAGGTGGTGATCGTCGGCGATCCCGCCGACCCCGCCGCCGCGGACCTGCGACGGGCAGCCCTCGGGCCCTCCGTGCCCAACCGCATCCTGATGCGCGTGACACCCGACCAAGCCTTGCCGGCCGGGCATCCGGCGGCGGGGAAGGGGCAGCGGGAGGGTCGGCCTACCGCCTATGTCTGCGTCGGGCCGACCTGTTCGCCGCCGGTCACCGATCCGGCGGACCTTGTGGCGGCCTTGCGGGGCCGGTGACGCCATGGGGCTGAAGACGATCGACAGCCCCTTGGGGCCGCTGGCGCTCACGTCCTTCGCGGGGGCGCTGGTGGCGCTGGATTGGGGGCGTGCCAGCCGGGAGGAGCCGGATCCCGTGCTGGACGATGCCGCCCGCCAGCTTGACGCCTATTTCGCCGGGCGCGGCATGGGCTTCACCGTGCCCTTGCGCCCAGCCGGCACCGCGTTCCGTCAACGGGTATGGGCGGCGATGCAGGCGATCCCCTACGCCCGCACCGCCACCTATGGCGACATCGCCCGCGCGCTCGTGTCGGCCCCACGGGCGGTCGGCGGCGCCTGCGGGGCAAACCCGCTTCCCATCGTTATTCCGTGCCACCGGGTGGTCGGCAGCGCCGGTCCCGGCGGCTATTCCGGGTCCGGCGGGCTGGACACCAAGGCGTGGCTGCTGGCCTTCGAGCGCCGGCACGACGGCCCGGCCCCGGATTGACCACACCCAACCGGCGGGGGCATGGTCGACACCGGTACCACAGAGCCGGCCTCGAAGCGCCGGTTCCACAGGGAGAGACAAGAGCCATGGTGCACGCCATCCGCATCCACGAAACGGGCGGACCCGAGGTCCTGCGCTGGGAGGAGGTCGAGGTCGGCGAGCCCGGCCCCGGTCAGGTCCGACTGCGCCACACCGCCGTCGGCTTGAACTACATCGACACCTATCACCGGACGGGCGCCTACAAGGTGCCATTGCCGTCCGGCCTTGGTCTGGAGGGTGCCGGGGTGGTCGAGGCCGTGGGCCCCGACGTGACGGAGTACAAAGCCGGCGACCGCGTCGCCTACTGCACCGGCCCAATCGGCGCCTACAGCGAGGTGCGGCTGATGCCGACCGACAAGCTGATCCCGCTGCCGAGCTGGATCGAGGACCGGCAAGCCGCGGCCATGATGCTGCAGGGCCTGACGGCGCAGTTCCTTCTGCGCCAGACCTACGTCGTGAAGCCTGGCGACACCATCCTGGTGCAGGCCGCCGCCGGCGGGGTGGGGCAGATCCTCTGCCAGTGGGCCAAGCACCTGGGCGCCACCGTCATCGGCACCGTCAGCACCGACGAGAAGGCCGAACTGGCCCGCGCCAACGGCTGCGACCATCCCATCGTCTACACCCGCGAATCCTTTCTGGAGCGGGTGAAGGACATCACCGCCGGGAAGGGCGTTCCCGTCGTCTATGACGGCGTCGGCAAGACCACCTTCATGGACGGCCTGGACTGCCTCGCGCCGCGTGGTCTGATGGCGCTGTTCGGCGCGGCGTCCGGCCCGGTGCCGCCGCTGGACCTCCAGCTGCTGGCGGCCAAGGGCTCGCTCTACGTCACGCGCCCGACGCTCTTCGTCTACATGCAGAAACGGGAGGACCTGATGGCCGCGGCCGCCGACCTGTTCGATGTGGTGAACAGCGGCGGCGTGACCATCCGCATCGGCCAGACCTTCCCGCTCAAGGACGCGGCCGACGCGCACCGGGCGTTGGAGTCGCGGGGAACGACGGGGTCGACCATCCTGGTGCCTTAACGGCAGGACGCAGCGGGGCGATGGAACCCACCGCCCCGACCCGCCTTACTCCTGCGCCCACATCGCGTTCTTGAGCGCCTTCACCAGCCCGTCATGGGCGGCCAGCTCCTCCGCCAGGGGCTGGTGGGGTCGCGCCGGGCGGAAGGGCCGATCGACCCGCGCCACCGCCGGGCCGCCCTTCGATGTGCCGGAGGCCGCAAGCGCCAGCCCGGCCTGCCGTCCGCCGAGCAGTTCCAGATACACATCGGCCAGGAGCTGCGCGTCGAGCAGCGCGCCGTGCAGCGTGCGGCCGGAATTGTCGACGCCGAAGCGCTTGCACAGCGCATCCAGAGTGGCGGGGGAGCCGGGGAACTTCTTGCGCGCCATGGCCAGCGTGTCGATGGCCCGATCCATCGGCATCGTCGGATAGCCGCACTCCTTGAGCTGCCAGTTCAGGAAGGTCATGTCGAAGGCGGCGTTGTGGATCACCAGCTTCGAGTCGCCGATGAACTCGACGAAGGCTTGCACGACATCGGTGAAGACCGGCTTGTCGGCCAGGAACTCGTCCGTCAAGCCATGCACGGCAGCCGCATCCGGTGGCACCGGCCGTTCCGGGTTGATGTAGACATGGTAGCGGTTGCCGGTGGACACGTGGTTCACCAGCTCGATGCAGCCGATCTCGACCAACCGGTGCCCCTCGTCCGGCTTGAAGCCCGTGGTCTCGGTGTCCAGCACCACTTCACGCATGGTTTCCCCGTCCCGGTTGATAGCCGCGCGGCGGCCATTGCCGGCCGCGCCGTCCCTTCACGTCCCTCAGCACCCGGCGCAGCCCCCGCCGCGTGACCGCACGGCCGAGGCCGGTCGCGATCACATGGTCGGCCCGCCGCCGCTTTTCACCGTCCGGCACCTGCTGCGCCAGGATGCCGGCGAACTTCTCCGCCGTCATTCCCGGCCGCGCCAGCACCCGCGCGCGCTGCACCGACGCCGGGGCGGAGACGACGACCGTGCGGTCGACCCGGCGGTCGCCACCGGATTCGAACAGCAGGGGGATGTCCAGCACCACCACCGACGTCCGCCGCCGCGCGGCGTTGCGCAGGAAACGCCCCTGAGCCGCACGGACGCGGGGATGGACGATGGCCTCCAGCCGTCGCAGGGCCGGTGGGTTCGCGAAGACCTGGGCGCCCAGCGCCCGCCGGTCGACCGCCCCATCCACGACGACGCCCGGAAACGCCGCTCCAATCGCGCTCACGGCCCCGCCGCCGCGTCCGAGCAACCGGTGCACGATCGCGTCGGAATCGCAGACCGGCACCCCCATCCGCCGAAGCATGGCCGCGGCGGTGCTTTTCCCCATGCCGATCGACCCGGTGAGGCCGAGGACGATCACCCCCGCCTAACCCCCGAGCACCGCGCGTTCCAGATCGGCGTCGACCGCGGGGTCGATGCCGAACCACGCGGCGAAGGCCGGACGCGCCTGATGCAACAGCATGCCGAGACCACCGACGGTCGGGTTGCCGCGAGCGCGGGCGTGCTCCAGCAGCGGCGTGACCAGCGGGTTGTAAACGATGTCGTAGACCACGGCGTCGCGGGGCAGGGCGGCGAGGTCGAGGTCGAGCGGCTCGTTCGTGCCCATGCCCAGCGTCGTGGTGTTCACCAGCAGCGCCGCACCATCCAGCAATGTTTCACGTGAAACCCACTCCCCCACCCGGATCGGCCCGCCGAACTCCTCCGCCAGACCCTCGGCACGCGCGCGGGAGCGGTTGAGCAGCCGGATCTCCGGCACGCCAGCGTCGAGCAGCGAGACCAGCACGGCGCGCGCCGCCCCCCCGGCTCCCAGCACAACCGCGGGTCCGGCCTCCGGCCGCCACCCCGGGATGGTGGCCTTCAGGTTCTCGATGAAGCCGAACCCATCGGTGTTGCGGCCCTCCAGAGAGCCGTCCTCGCCAACGATGATCAGGTTCACCGCACCCATGCGCTGCGCCGTGGAGTCGAGCCGGTCGACCGCGCGCGCCGCGGCCTCCTTGTGCGGGACCGTGACGTTGCAGCCCCGGATGCCCAGCGCCGCCAGAGCGCGCACCGCGGCCTCTCCCCGGCCGGGCGGAACCGGGAAGGGGACATAGACGCCGTCGACGCCGTACCGTTCGAACCAATGCCCATGCAGCGCCGGTGAGCGCGAATGCGCCACCGGCCAGCCAATCACGCCCGCCACCAACGTTCTACCGGTCTGCGTCATTCCACCAGCACTCCATGCGCGCGCAGGAAACCCAGAAGGGGCAGCAGCGGCATGCCGAGGATGGTGAACCAGTCGCCCTCCACCCGGCTGAAGAGCTGCGCCCCCAACCCCTCGATCTGGTAGCAGCCGACGGAGCCCAGCACCCGCTCGCCCGCACGGTCGATATAGTCGTCCAGGAAGGCTTCGGTGAAGGGCCTCACCGTCAGCCGGGCGCTCTGCACCTGGTGCCACAGCCGCTCGCCATCGCGCACCACCACCGCGCAGCTCACCAACCGGTGGGTCCGGCCGCGCAGCCGCAGGAGCTGGTCGCGCGCCGCCGCCCGGTCGGCCGGCTTGTCGAACCAGTCGCCCTCGCACTCCAGCATCTGGTCGGCGCCGATCACCAGCGCGCCGGGGTGACGGCGGGTGACGCGCATCGCCTTCAGCTCGGCCAGCGCCTCGGCCGCCGCTTCGACCGGCAGGCCCTCGGCCCTGCAGGAGAGCTTCACCTCCTCCTCATCGACCGCGGCCGGGTGGCAGCTCACCGTCACGCCCGCCTGCTCCAGCATCAGCGCCCGGGTGCGCGAGCCCGACGCCAGGACCACCGCCGTCATTTCGGCGGCTCCTTCCCGACCAGCCCGCCGGACTGGCGCCGCGCCAGCAGCATCATGATCTCGGCCGCCGTCTCCTCGATGGAGCGGCGGGACACGTCGATCACCGGCCAGCCACGGCGCGTGAACATGCGCCGGGCCTCCGTCACCTCGTTGCGGACGATCTCCGGGTCGACATAGCTCGACCCCTCGCCCTGGTTCAGCAGCTTCAACCGGTTGCGGCGGATCTGGATCAGCCGGTCGGCGTCCTTGGTCAGCCCGACGATCAGGGGCCGCGTGAGCTTGTCGAGCTCCGGTGGCAGAGGACAACCCGGCACGATGGGCACGTTGGCCGCCTTGATGCCGCGGTTGGCCAGATAGACGCAGGTCGGTGTCTTCGAGGTGCGCGAGACGCCCATCAGGATCACATCGGCCTCGTGCAGGTTCCAGCTCGACTGCCCGTCGTCGTGGGCCAGCGCGAACTCCATCGCGTCCATGCGGCCGAAATACTCGGCGTCCAGCGCGTGCTGGCGTCCCGGCTGACGCTGCGATTCCAACCCCAGATAGGCGGCCAGCGCGTTGATGAGCGGATCCAGCACCGGGATGCAGGGCACCTGCATCTCCCGGCAGAAATCCTGGAGCCGCCGGCGCAACGCCTCGTCCACCAGCGTGAACATGACGAGGCCGGGGTGGGACTCGATCCCCTCGAGGACCAGGTCGAGCTGCCGGTCGGTGCGCACGAGATTCCAGAAATGCTCGACCGGGCGCACCTGGTCGAACTGGATCACGCAGGCCCGCGCGACGCTGTTGATCGTCTCGCCCGTCGCGTCGGACACAAGATGTAGATGGAACTGCTTCATCATCCCCAACACCCTGTGGGTAAACCCTGGACGACCGGTGCACAACGCGGGGGTCCGTCAAACCATCCACCAAGCCGGTACCGCCCGTCCCGGATCCCGCCCCCCGACGAACAACCCGGCCGAACCCACCGCATCGCGTGGACAACGGCGCGGGGACGGACTCTTATCCCCACGACTCCCGCACGCCCAGCTATAGCATTCCCGCGGTGGACGGCGAAAGTGGGCCGGAGTCGTCCACAGAGCCGCCGGTCGGCCGGCCGCAGCCGCGGCGCGTTGTGGATGATTCCGGGGATTGCGAGGATTCCCGTCATCCACAGGCATCCTCTATCTCTTCCAATCAAACTCTAAAAAGAATAGTGAAACTGTGGTGTGAACCGATCGCCCAGCGCCAAGGAACAACCAGCCGTGACCGACCGCCAGAAACCCTTCCTCGACGCGCTTGCCGGCAACGCGCAGCAGCGTCCGCCCTTCTGGCTGATGCGACAGGCCGGGCGTTACCTGCCGGAGTACCGGGCGGTGCGTGCCCAGGCCGGCGGCTTCCTCGACCTCTGCTACAATCCGGAGCTGGCGACCGAGGTCACGCTGCAGCCGCTACGCCGCTACCGGATGGACGCCGCCATCCTGTTCTCCGACATCCTGGTGGTGCCGCACGCGCTGGGTCAGGCCCTGACCTTCCAGGAAGGGGAGGGGCCGAAGCTCGATCCGGTGCGCAGCGCGGCCGAGCTTTCCCGTCTCCGGCGCGATGGCTTCCACGAGCGCCTCCAGCCGGTCTACGAGGCGGTGCGGCGCATCCGCGGTGCCATCCCCGAGGACACGGCTCTGATCGGCTTCGCCGGCGCTCCCTGGACCGTGGCGTGCTATATGGTCGAGGGCGGAGGCTCCAAGGAGTTCGCGCAGGTCAAGGGCTGGGCCTACCGCGACCCGGCGGGCTTCGGCGCGCTGATCGATCTGCTGGTCGATGTCACCGCCGACTATCTCGCCGCGCAGGTGGACGCTGGGGCGGAGACGGTGCAGCTTTTCGACAGCTGGGCCGGGGTGCTGCCGCCCGGTCCCTTCCGGCGCTGGGTGCTGGAGCCGACACGGCGCATCGTCGCGCGCTTCAAGGCGCTGCACCCGACGGTGCCGGTCATCGGCTTCCCGCGTGGTGCCGGCCTGCAGTACGACATCTACGCCAGCGAGAGCGGGGTCGATGCCATCGGGCTGGACACCACGGTGCCGCCGGTCTGGGCCGCGCGGACGCTCCAGACGCGCCTGCCGGTGCAGGGCAACCTGGATCCGATCCACCTCGTCACCGGCGGCGAGGCGCTGCGCGACGCGGCGCTGGAGATCCTGGAAGTGTTCGGCGGCCGGCCCTTCATCTTCAACCTGGGCCATGGCGTGGTGCCGCAGACGCCGCCCGAGCATGTGGCCGAGCTTGCGCATCTGCTGCGCGCCTGGCCGGAAATCGTTTGAGGCGCATCAACCGCGAGGGACGACACCGTGCTGTATCTCTGGGTCAAGGCGTTGCACGTCATCAGCATCATCGCCTGGATGGCGGGCATGCTCTATCTGCCCCGGCTCTTCGTCTATCACTGTGCGGCACCGGTGGGTTCGCCGCAGTCGGAGACCTTCAAGGTCATGGAGCGGCGCCTGCTGAAGGCGATCATCAACCCGGCGATGATCGCCAGCTTCGTGTTCGGCATCTGGCTGCTGGTGCTGGAACCCGGCTGGTTCCAGCAGGGCTGGCTGCACGCCAAGCTGACCTTCGTGGTCGGCCTGCTCGCCGTGCATGGGATGCTGGCGAAAGCCCGCAAGACCTTCGAGGCCGACCGCAACACCCGCAGCGCCACCTACTACCGCGTCATCAACGAGGTGCCGACGGTGCTGATGATCGGCATCGTCATCTTCGTCATCGTCAAGCCGTTCTGACCGCGGCACGGCGGCGGGACAGCGCCTTCTCCGCCTCGACCGTGAGGAGGACCGCCGCCGCCACGCCCATCAGCACCAGCCAGTCGGCGGGGCCCAGCGCCTCCGTCCCGAACAGCGCCTGCATCGGCGGTGCGTGGGTGAAGGCCGCCTGGAGGGCGATGATCAGGGCGACGGAGATCCAGACGGGACGGCTGCCGAACAGTCCCTTCCGGTTCAGCACGCTCGCCATGATCGCCCTGGCGTTGAACAGGAAGGCGATCTCCCCCGCCACCAGGGCGTTGACCGCCAGGGTGCGCGACCGCTCCAGGCTGGAGCCGCGCCACTCCTCGTGCAGGAACAGCCCGAAGGAAGCGGCGACCAGCAGCGCCATCACCAGCAGCATGCGGCCGATCAGGAAGCGCGGCAGGATCGCTTCTCCCGGCGGGCGCGGCGGGCGGGCCATCACGCCGGTCTCCGGCGGCTCGAAGGCCAGCGCCAGGCCCAGCGTCACCGCGGTGACCATGTTCACCCACAGGATCTGCACCGGCGTGATCGGCAGGGTGTAGCCGGCCAGGATGGCCGCGATCAGCACCAGCGCCTGCGCGCCGTTGGTCGGCAGCATGAACAGGATGGTCTTGCGCAGATTGTCGTAGACGGTGCGTCCCTCCTCCACCGCGTGGGCGATGGAGGCGAAGTTGTCGTCCGCCAGCACCATCGCCGCGGCCTCCTTCGCCGCCTCGGTGCCGGCGCGGCCCATGGCGACGCCGACGTCGGCGCGCTTGAGGGCGGGCGCGTCGTTCACCCCGTCGCCGGTCATGGCGACCACGTGCCCGTCGGCCTGGAGCGCCGTGACGAGCCGCAATTTGTGCTCGGGTGTGGTGCGGGCGAAGATGTCGGCGCTGCGGGCCGCCTCGGCAAAGGCCGCCTCGTCCATCCGGTCGAGCTCCGGCCCGGTCACCACCGCGCCGTCGACGCCCAGCCCGAAGCGGCGGCCGATGGCACGTGCGGTGACGGCGTGGTCGCCGGTGATCATCTTGACCCGGATGCCGGCGGCCCGGCAGGCCGCGGCGGCGGTCACCGCCTCCTCCCGCGCCGGATCGATCAGACCGCACAGGCCGAGCAGGGTCAGCCCCTCCTCCACGTCGGCCAGGGACAGGTCCCGGTGGTCCGGCATCACCCCGCGGCGGGCGAGCGCGATCACCCGCTGCCCCTCCATCGCCATGGCGTCGGTGCGGGCCTGCCACCAGTCGGTGTCCAGCGGTTCCGGCCCGTCGGCGCCCAGCGCGTCGGCGCACATGGCGATCACGCGCTCCGGCGCGCCCTTCACCAGGATCACCCCGTGGCCGGCGTGGTCGTGGTGCAGGGTGGCCTGGAACTTCAGCTCGGAATCGAAGGGGATGGCGTCGGTGCGGGGCCGTTGCCGGTTCCGCTGCTGCGGGTCTACCCCCGCCTTCAGCGCCAGCGTCAGGAGGGCGCCGTCGGTGGGGTCGCCGGTCAGCGCCCAGGATCCGTCCTCCAGCCGCGCCAGCTCGGCGTCGTTGCACAGCGCCCCGGCCTCGGCCAGGGCGGCCAGCAGCGGGTCGCCGACCGCATCGACCGGCCGGCCCTCGCGGGTCACGGTGCCGTGCGGCTCGTAGCCGCTGCCGCCGACCGCGTAGGTCGTGACGGCGGTGCCGACGGTCTGCACCGTCAGCTCGTTGCGGGTCAGGGTGCCGGTCTTGTCGGAACAGACCACCCCGACCGAACCCAGCGTCTCCACCGCCGGCAGGCGGCGGATGATGGCGTTGCGCCGCGCCATGCGGGTGACGCCGATCGCCAGCGTGATGGTCATGACCGCCGGCAGCCCCTCCGGGATCGCCGCGACCGCCAGCCCCACCGCGGCCAGCGCCATCTCGCCCCAAGGCAGGTCGCGCACCAGCGTGCCGAACAGGAAGACCGCCCCCGCGAGCGCCAGGATCCCGACGGTGAGCCAACGCCCGAAGACCGCCATCTGCGCCAGCAGCGGGGTGGTCAGCGTCTCCACCCGCGCCAACAGGGCGCCGATGCGGCCGATCTCGGTGGCGTCGCCGGTGGCGACCACCACCCCCGACCCCTGGCCCTGGGTCACCAGCGTCCCGGAATAGGCCATGCCCGTGCGCTCGGCCAGCGGTGCGGCGGTCGCTACGGCATCGGCCGCCTTGGCGACCGGCATCGATTCGCCGGTCAGCGCCGCCTCCTGCACGCGCAGCGTCCTGGCGTGGAGGAGACGGAGGTCGGCCGGCACCCGGTCACCGGGGGCGAGGAGGACGAGATCGCCGGGGACCAGTTCCTCCGCCGCCACGGTGCGTTGCGCGCCGTCGCGCACCACCACCGCCTGCGGCGACAGCATGGCGCGGATGGCATCCAGCGCCTGCTCCGCCTTGCCCTCCTGCACATAGCCGATCAGCGCGTTGACCAGCACGACGGCGGCGATCACCGACGCGTCCGTGACCTCGCCCAGCGCCAGCGCCACCACGCCCGCGGCCAGCAGCACATGGATCAGGATGTTGTCGAACTGGGCCAGGAGGCGTTTCCAGGCCGGGCGGGGCGCCGGGGGGGTCATGCGGTTCGGTCCGAAACGCGCGCGGCGGCGCTCCACCTCCGTCGCGGACAGCCCGGCGTCGCTGCTTTCCAGCGCGGCCATGGCCTCGGCCACCGGCAGAGCGTGCCAGGAATGGTCGGCGGGGAGGGGGAGGTCGGTTCGGGGGGGCATGGCGGCCTTTCCAGATTGTTTGTGGGCCTACGCTTGCAGATCGGAGGAGGGGCCGGCGCCGTCCAGAGGGCTGCGGCAACGTGTAGCGCCGCTCGCGACATGCGGATTCCGCTTTCGTTTGACTTGCCGCCCGGCTTGGGCTAACCCATGTCAATCCGCAGGGCGCGAGTCTCGCGGAATTCGTTCGTGTATTCCAAGTACCCGATCAAGCACCCGATGCCCGGCCTCCCCACCGGGTGTCCGTCTGGCCCCCGCCTCATGATGCCGGGCGCGGCTGCGGATGAGCGCAACGCTCCCGCCCCCGCCGAACGCCTCCCGACACGACGCCCGCCGTCGCCACGGGAATCCGGCCAACTCCCCCGCTCCACCATAGGCCCCCCATGCATCTGCAAGAGTTGAAGTGCAAGAGCCCCGCCGAGCTTCTGGCGTTCGCGGAGGAGCTCCAGATCGAGAACGCCAGCACCCTGCGCAAGCAGGACATGATGTTCGCGATCCTGAAACAGCTCGCCGAGAACGACGTGCCGATCTACGGCGACGGCGTGCTGGAGGTGCTTCAGGACGGGTTCGGGTTCCTGCGCTCGCCGGAGGCCAACTATCTCGCGGGACCGGACGACATCTACGTCAGCCCCAGCCAGGTGCGCCGCTTCGGACTGCGCACCGGCGACACGGTGGAGGGGCAGATCCGGGCGCCCAAGGACGGGGAGCGGTACTTCGCCCTGCTCAAGGTCAACACGATCAACTACGACGCGCCGGAAAAGGTGCGGCACCGCATCAACTTCGACAACCTGACCCCGCTCTACCCGGAGGAGCGGCTGCGCATGGAGGTCGAGGATCCCACCAAGAAGAACCTGACCGGGCGCATCATCGATCTGGTCGCCCCGCTGGGCAAGGGGCAGCGCGCGCTGGTGGTGGCGCCGCCGCGCACCGGCAAGACGGTGATGCTCCAGAACATCGCCCACTCCATCGCCACCAACCACCCCGAGGTCTACCTGATCGTGCTGCTCATCGACGAGCGGCCCGAAGAGGTGACCGACATGGCGCGCTCCGTGCGGGGCGAGGTGATCAGCTCCACCTTCGACGAGCCGGCGACCCGCCACGTGCAGGTGGCCGAGATGGTCATCGAGAAGGCCAAGCGGCTGGTCGAGCACAAGCGCGATGTGGTGATCCTGCTGGACAGCATCACCCGCCTGGCGCGCGCCTACAACACGGTGGTGCCCAGCTCCGGCAAGGTGCTGACCGGCGGTGTCGACGCCAACGCGCTGCAGCGGCCGAAGCGCTTCTTCGGTGCCGCCCGCAACATCGAGGAGGGCGGCTCCCTCACCATCATCGCGACCGCGCTGATCGACACCGGCAGCCGCATGGACGAGGTGATCTTCGAGGAGTTCAAGGGCACCGGCAACTCCGAGCTCATCCTCGACCGCAAGCTGTCGGACAAGCGCACCTTCCCGGCGATCGACATCTCCAAATCCGGCACCCGCAAGGAGGAGCTGCTGGTCGACCGCGGCACCATCTCCAAGATGTGGATCCTGCGCCGTATCCTGATGCCAATGGGCGTGACCGACGCGGTCGACTTCCTGCTCGACAAGCTCAAGCACACCAAGTCGAACGGCGAGTTCTTCGAATCGATGAACCAGTAGCCCGTCGGGGTGGAGCCGGATGACCGGTTCCACCCCCTCTCGGTTGGCGGCGGTGTTACCAGCCGCGCGGGCAAGCGGCACTGAGATCGGTTTTGCCGTCGTTGGGGGTGCCCGGCACGATCGCCAGAGCGGAGGGTGTCGAGGTCTTCCCCACGGAACCGTAGATCACGGTAAGCTCGCCGGGCGATGCAACGGGACCGTTGCAGATCCAGCCGGCCTTGCCGTCCAGTGGGGTCGTCTTCATCATGAAATAGAAGGTGCTGCACCCGGCCGGCAGCGTGATCGTCTGCGGCAGACCGGAGGTCCAGTAGGAGCCGGCGCCGTTTTTGTAATAGTTGTTGGCCTTGAAGAGAGCGTTGCCGTTGGGATCGTTGATCACGACGGCGCTTTCGACACCGGTGAGGCCACTGACCAGCGCGACCTCGGAGACGGCCTTCTCGAAGCAGACGGTCACGTTCGCGGCCTGCGCCACACCGGTCATGCCGACGGTGAGGCCGATTGCGGACAGAAGCAGGGCGGCATTGAAGCGTGGGAGCATGGCTTATACCCTTCGTTTGTATGTCCGACCAACTATCGGAATATGAGGGTATAGGCCGATAACATGTGCCCCAACAACGCGCATTTTATGACGTTTTGCGCCGAATCCGCGAACAATATGCCACCGCCCCCTCCTCGCGCGCGTGCCCGGGAAGGGGGGCGGCGACGACGGCGTCAGAACGGGGGCTGTTGCCCGGTGGCCTGCTGCGCCTGAGCGGCGGCGGCGCGGCGGCGGAACAGGTCCACGAAGTCGATGGGGTTGACCATCAGCGGCGGGTAGCCGCCGTCACGCGTCGCTTCGGCCACGATGGCGCGGGCGAAGGGGAACAGCATCCGCGCACCCTCGATCATCAGCAGCGGGGCGTGATGCTCCTCCGGCACGCCGGGAAGCTGGAACAGGCCACCGTAGGACAGCTCGACGATGAAGGTGGTGGTCTCCGCCTGCTTGGCCTCGGCGCGCAGCTCCAGCACCACCTCGTAGATGTCGTCGGCGGCGAGGCGGGCCTGGACGTCGACGCTGATGTTCACCTGCGGCTGCGGCTGGCCGGCCATCAGGCTCTGCGGAGCGTTGGGGTTCTCGAAGGACAGATCCTTCACGTACTGGGCCAGCACGTGGAGCGGAAGGGCGGCCGGCCCGCCCTGGTCCTGGCCGTTGGTCGCCTGTTCGGACATCATGGAACTCCCGGCCGGGTTGCGGCCTTCTGATGACGGGTGTCGGAAGCCGCGTGGCTAGCACGGATCGCGTTGCGGCGACAACCGTGCGCCGTCGTCGCGGCGCGTGGATTCAGTGCGGCTCCGGCCCGCCGTCGCGAGGCCCCGGTCGCCAGCGCGACTGCCCGATTTCCGGCACGTCGTCGTCGGGCGTCCGCACCTCGCGGTACTCGGCGTCGATCACGCCGGGGGGCGGGCGGGGCGTGCCGCCGGGGCGGCCGGAGCCGTCACCCATGTCGCGGCCGTTCACCCACACGCGCATGCCGCCGCTCCGCCGCAACCGGTCCAACAGCCAGCGGCCGAGCGCGTTGCGCAGGAAGGGCACGAACAACGCCAGACCGACGATGTCGGTCAGGAAGCCGGGGATGATCAGCAGCACGCCGGCAACGACGATGCAGAACCCCTCGAACACCGCACCCACCGGCGCCTCGCCGCGGTCGGCCGCCGTCTGGGCGCGGCGCAGGACCGAAAGCCCCTGCCGACGGATCAGCGCGGTTCCCAGGAAGGCCGCCACGATCACCAGCAGTACCGTCGGCCAAAGCCCGATCCAGTCACCGACCTGGATGAACAGGGCGATTTCGAGCACCGGAAGAATCAGGAAGATCAGAAGCGGATTCATGCGCATCCTTGCTCTGGTGGGGCCGAGGGCCTATCTGTGTTCCGACGTTGTGTCCGGTGCGGCGTCGGGATTGTGCGTGCGGCTCGCAGTGCGGTGCGTTACACTTAATGCTCGCCCGTCGGAGGGTCCAGGGCAAACCCGAGAGGATTTGGGCGATGGACGGTGGTGGATTCGTGTTCATTGAGATTGTCATCTTCGCGATGATCGCGGCGTTCCTGGTCTACCGGTTGCGCAGCGTGCTCGGACGGCGCACCGGCGAGGAGCGTCAGCGGCCGAACCCCTACACGCCACCGGTCCGCCCGCAGCAGAACGGCCCCCAGCCGAACGGCCCGGACAACGTGGTGCCGCTGCCCGACCGCGTGCGCCCCATCGACGGTGCGCCGGCCGACGCGGGCGAGCCGCTGTCGCTGGCCGCCTCGCTGGCGCAGATCCGCAGCGCCGACCCTTCCTTCGACGAGAAGATCTTCATCCAGGGCGCCTCGGCCGCCTTCACCATGGTGGTGGAAGCCTTCGCCAAGGCCGATACGGCGACGCTGCGTCCGCTGCTGTCCGACGATGTCTACGACAACTTCGCCGGCGCGATCCGCGAGCGGCAGAACGCCGGGGAAACGCTGGAAACGCGCATCGATCGTATCCGTGACGCCGACGTGGTGGAGGCGCGGCTGGATGGCCGGACGGCCTTCCTGACGGTCAAGTTCGTGTCCGACCAGATGAACGTCACCCGCGACCGCAATGGCGCCGTGGCGGAGGGGGACGCCGACAAGGTGGTGGAGGTCACCGACATCTGGACCTTCGCCCGCAACATCCGCTCGCGCGATCCCAACTGGCTCCTGGTCGAAACCCGCGTCCCGTCCTGATCCCGGCCTATGACCACCCTGCGTCGAATGGCCGCACACGGTGCGGCCGCGCTGCTCGGCGTGGCCGCACTCGCGGTTGCCGGGTGCGAGCGCAAGCCGGCGGAGCCGGTTCCCGACCGGCTGACGCTGAAGCCCGGCGGCTTCGCCGATCTTCCCGGCTGGAACACGGATGCGGTGGCGCAGGCCGTTCCCGCCTTCAAGCGTTCCTGCGACCGTCTGAAGGGACAGCCGGACGACCGCAAGCTGGGGCCGGACGGTGTCGGCGGCACGGTGGCCGACTGGCGCCCGGTCTGCCGGCGCTTGGCCGCCCTTCCCGCCGGTGACGACGTCACCGCCCGCGCCTTCTTCGAGGAATGGTTCCGTCCCTACGCCGCCGCCAACGGCGACCGGCGGACCGGCCTTTTCACCGGCTATTACGAGGTGGAGCTGAAAGGCTCCCGCGGCCCCGACCCGGCCTTTCCCACACCGCTCTACCGCAAGCCCATCGACCTCGTGATGGTCGACCTCGGAGAATTCTCCGACAAGTGGAAGGGGGAGCGCACCGCCGGCCGGGTCATCGACGGCCGCCTGCGCCCCTACGAGGACCGCGCGGCGATCGAGGCCGGGTCGCTGACCGGCAAGGGGCTGGAGCTGCTGTGGGCGGCCGATCCCATCGCCGTCTTCTTCCTGCACATCCAGGGCTCCGGCCGGGTGACCTTCCCCGACGGGACCCAGATGCGGGTCGGCTACGCCGGCCAGAACGGCCACCGCTATGTCGCCATCGGCAAGGAGCTGATCGACCGCGGCGTGCTGAAGCGGGAGGAGGTGTCACTCCAGTCGATCCGCGCCTGGCTGAAGGCCAACCCCGCCGACGCGGCCGGGATGATGAACAAGAACCCTTCCTACGTTTTCTTCCAGGAGCTGAAGGGCGAGGGGCCGATGGGCGCCCAGGGCGTGGCGCTGACCGCCGGCCGCAGCCTCGCCGTCGACCGAGGTTTCATCCCCTACGGCGTCCCCGTCTGGCTCGACGCCGAGGACCCGCTGGACAACGCCAGGCGCCTGCAGCGGCTGATGGTCGCCCAGGACACCGGCGGCGCCATCCGCGGCCCCGTCCGCGGCGACGTCTTCTGGGGCTACGGCCCGGAGGCGGAGGAGCGCGCCGGCCGCATGAAGAGCAACGGGCAGTACTGGTTGCTGCTGCCGAAGGGCGTTGGGCCGTCGTCGTAGCGTTGGACATGGCGTTGCGGGTCACGGCCCGCTGCCGTCGGTCCGCACCGTGACCCCCATCCGCGACAGCAGCGGGCCAATGGGCGCGAAGGGAACCAGTCCGCTGCGCGCCGGTGTGGGCATGGCGGGGACGGGTAGGGTCACGCCGATCAGCCGGCCGGCCTCGTCCAGCACCGGATCGCCGGCCGTAACCCGCGCACCGGCCAGATCGGCGTAGCCGAGGTCCGACGCGTCGCCCGCACCGGCCCCCGGCTCCAGCCGGGCGACGATACCGGGGGTCAGCGCCGTACCCCCGGTCACCGCCACCCGCACCCGCTCGCTCACGGCCGGGGGATCGGTGCGCAGGGGCAGGGCGGTCAGCCGGGCGGGAACCCGCAGAAGGACCAGTTCCGCCAGCCCGTCCCGCCGCTCCACCGTGCCGTCCAGAATCACCCCGCGAGCCGGGTGCACGGACACCTGGTCGTCGCGTCCGGCCGCCGCCGTGGTGGCAAGGACGAGGGATCCGCCGTCCGCTGTTCCCACCACCACCCCGCGCCCATGGCCGACCTGAAGGATGGCCTCGGTCAGTGTCTCCCCGCGGGCGGCGACGCGCGTGCCCGACGGCGCCGGGGTGAGCAGGATGCCGGGGCCGTCGGGTGCCGCCGCGGGCACCAGCGGCATGGGTGCGGACGGATCCGCGGGCGGTGCGGCGGTACCAATGGCCGGAGTCGTGGCCGGGGCGGCGGCGGGCGCGGCAGGGGGTGCGGCGGACGGGTCCGCCGGCGGTCCGAACGCCGCTCCCGGCCGGGCCACGGCGTTGCGGAAGGCGGGATCGGCGGCCAGCTTCAGGGCGGCGTCCAGGAACGCCTCCTCCACCAGCAGCACGCGGCCCTGCGGCACGCCGTGGTCGAGGGCGGCGCTGCCAATGGTGGTCGCGCGATGGACCAGCCGTCCGTCCGAAACCCGGTGCACCGACCAGTCGACCCGCGCCGTGCCCTCACCGCTCTCGCCCTGGCTGGCTCCGGTCAGCCAGTGCACGCGCCGGCACAGCTCCATGCGCAGGTCGCGCAGCTCGCCCGACACGGTGAAGCGGGCGCGCTTGCGGTCGGTCCCGCGGTCGAGCGATCCACCGCCGGCCCCGGCCACGTCGAACCCCGCCCCGGTCAGCGCCTCGCGGAACCGTGCCTGGTAGGTGCCCTGTTCGTGCAGGTTGCGCCCGGTGGTCCAGAACAGCACGTCGTAGGGCGGCACGCAGTCGAGCCCGAAGACATAGCGCCCCACCTCCTCCCCCCGCCGCATCTCCACCAGCCGCAGGTCGTCGAAGCGGATCGGCTCGGTGGAGCCGGGCGGCACCGGTGCCACGGCCGCGGCAGGCTCCGGCCGGTCCATGCCGGCGCAGGCGGCCACGAGGACGGTCACGGGGAGCAGGCTGGCGAGGACGGGTCGCATAGCGGGATATGCTCGTATAAAGTGTATGGTATGCTAGCGTGTGCAGCGCCCGCGCGCAACGCACGGTGCCACGCGCCGCCGCGGACACGCCGCCATCCGCTGGCATGGCGCGCGGCTTCCTGCTAGGAATGGCGGATGGACCAGACAGCGGCCGGCGCGCGGCGCGCCACGATCGAACGCAACACCACCGAGACCCGCATCCGGGTGGCGGTGAACCTGGATGGAACCGGCGTCTACGACGTGAAGACGGGCGTCGGCTTCCTCGACCACATGCTGGAGCAGCTCTCCCGCCACAGCCTGGTGGACCTGACGGTCCTGGCGGAGGGCGACCTGCACATCGACTTCCACCACACGACCGAGGACAGCGGCATCGCCATCGGCATGGCGGTGGCGAAGGCGCTGGGCGACCGCAAGGGCATCCAGCGCTACGGCCATGCCTATGTGCCGATGGACGAGACGCTGACCCGCGTGGCGCTGGACTTCTCCAACCGCCCCTACCTGATCTGGAACGTCGCCTTCACCCGCGACAAGATCGGCGACATGGACACCGAGCTGTTCCGCGAGTGGTTCCAGGCCTTCGCGATGGCCGCCGGCGTGACGCTGCACGTCGAGACGCTGTACGGGCTGAACAACCACCACATCGTGGAAAGCTGCTACAAGGCGCTGGCCCGCGCGCTGCGCGCCGGAGTGGAGATCGACCCGCGCAAGCGCGACGCCGTGCCCTCCACCAAGGGCACGCTCGGCGGCTCGCTCTAGGGGAACGGCCATGGCGGTGATCGCGCTGATCGATTACGGCTCCGGCAACCTGCGCTCGGCCGCCAAGGCGGTGGAGCGGGCGGCGGCGGAGTCGGGCAAGAGTTTCGAGGTGCTGGTGACGGCCGACGCCGACGCGGTGCGCCACGCCGACCGTGTGGTGCTGCCCGGCGTCGGCGCCTTCGCCGACTGCATGCGCGGCCTGTCCGACGTGCCCGGCATGCGCGAGGCGCTGGAGGAGGCGGTCATCCGCGGTGGCCGGCCTTTCCTCGGCATCTGCGTCGGCATGCAGCTGATGGCGGAGCGGGGGCTGGAGTTCGGCGTGCACGCGGGGCTCGGCTGGATCCCCGGCGACGTGGGGCCCCTGGAACCGGCCGATCCGGCGCTGAAGATCCCTCACATGGGCTGGAACGAGCTGCGCATCGAGCACCCGCACCCGGTGCTGGCCGGTCTGGACCATGGCGAGCACGCCTATTTCGTGCACTCCTACCGCCTCGCCTGCGCCGATCCGGCGCACCGGCTGGCGAGTGCGGACTATGGCGGCGCCTTCGCCGCTGTGGTCGGGCGCGACAATCTGGTGGGCACCCAGTTCCACCCGGAGAAGAGCCAGGAAACCGGTCTGCGCCTGATCGCCAACTTCCTGTCCTGGCGGGTGTGAGCCATGGCCGGGACCAGCGTCGGCGTCGAGCGGGTGGACAAGCTGAAGACGGGCGACCTGCACGATCTGTGCGACGCCGCCGACGACGCCATCCGCAGCGGCGGCGGCTTCGGCTGGCTGGAGCCGCCGGCGCGCGAGGTGATGGAGCGCTACTGGAAGGGCGTGCTGGTGGTGCCGGAGCGCATCCTGTTCGTGGGCCGGCTGGACGGCGTGATCTGCGGGTCCGCCCAGCTCGTGAAGCCGCCCCGCAACAACGAGGCGCAGGCCCACGCCGCCACCCTGACCACCGGCTTCGTCGCCCCCTGGGCGCGCGGCCACGGGTTGGCCCGCAAGCTGACGCTGGCGGTGGAGGCGGCGGCGCGGGAGGAGGGCTTCGCCGTGCTGAACCTGGACGTGCGGGCGACGCAGGAGGCGGCGATCACGCTCTACGAGCATCTGGGCTTCCGCCGCTGGGGCACCCACCCGCGCTACGCCCGCGTCGACGGCCGTACGGTCGCCGGCCATTTCTACTTCAAGGACCTGATCCCGACGGAACCGGACGAAACGCCGCCATGATCCTCTACCCTGCCATCGACCTGAAGGACGGCGCCTGCGTGCGTCTGGTGCGCGGTGAGATGTCGCACGCCACCGTGTTCAACACCGACCCCGGGGAGCAGGCCGCCCGCTTCCAGGGCCAGGGCTTCCAGTGGCTGCATCTGGTGGACCTGAACGGCGCCTTCGCCGGCCGCCCGGTCAACGCCGAGGCCGTCGACCGCATCCTGGCGTCCGTCACCATCCCGGTGCAGCTCGGCGGCGGAATCCGCGACCTGAAGACCATCGGCATGTGGATCGAGAAGGGTGTGCGCCGCGTGATCCTCGGCACGATCGCGCTGCGCGACCCGGAGCTGGTCAAGCAGGCGTGCAAGGCCTTCCCCGGCCGCGTCGCCGTGGGCATCGACGCCCGTGAAGGCTACGTCGCGGTCGCCGGCTGGGCCGAGACCTCCAACATCAAGGCGCTCGATCTGGCGCTGAAGTTCGAGGATTCCGGCGTCGCCGCCATCATCTACACCGACATCAACCGCGACGGCGCCATGGGCGGGGTGAATGTGGAAGCCACCGCCGACCTCGCCTTCCACCTGACCACCCCGGTGATCGCGTCCGGCGGCGTCTCCTCCATGGACGATCTGGTGGCGCTCAAGAAGGAGGAGGACAGCGGCATCGAGGGCGTCATCTGCGGCCGCGCCCTCTACGACGGCCGCATCGAGCCGGCCGAGGCGCTGGCGCTGCTCGGCGCCCCGGCGCCGGGGGAGGTCGGGTGACATGCTGAAGATGCGCGTCATCCCCTGCCTGGACGTCAAGGACGGCCGGGTCGTGAAGGGGGTGAACTTCGTCGATCTGGTCGATGCCGGCGATCCGGTGGAGCAGGCCCGCGTCTATGACCGGGAGGGGGCGGACGAGCTGACCTTCCTCGACATCACCGCCAGCCACGAGAACCGCGACACCATCTACGACGTGGTGCGCCGCACCGCCGAGCAGGTGTTCATGCCGCTGACCGTCGGCGGCGGCGTGCGCGTGGTGGAGGACATCCGCAAGCTGCTGCTGGCCGGGGCCGACAAGGTGTCGATCAACAGCGCCGCGGTCGCCCGTCCGGAGTTCGTGCGCGAGGCGGCGGAGAAGTTCGGCTCGCAGTGCATCGTGGTCGCCATCGACGCCAAGCGGGTGGCCCCGGACCGTTGGGAGATCTTCACCCACGGCGGGCGCCGCGCCACCGGCATCGACGCGGTGGAGTGGGCGGCCCGCATGGAATCCTACGGCGCCGGCGAGATCCTGCTGACCAGCATGGACCGCGACGGCACCAAGAGCGGCTTCGACCTGGAGCTGACCCGCAAGGTCGCCGACAGCTTGCGCATCCCGGTCATCGCGTCCGGCGGCGTCGGCACGCTGGAGCACATGGTGGAGGGCATCCGCGAGGGGCACGCCACCGCGGTGCTGGCCGCCAGCATCTTCCATTTCGGCACTTACACGATCGGGCAGGTGAAGGCCGCCATGGCCGCCGCCGGCATCCCCGTGCGCCCGATCCGCGCCGCGGAGGCCGTGCATGGCTGAGGAGCGCGCCACCGCGGCGGTGCTCGACCGTCTCCACGCCACCGTGCTGGCGCGCAAGGGTGCCGACCCGTCCAGCTCCTACACCGCCAAGCTCTACAGCCGCGGCACGCCGAAGATCGCCCAGAAGCTGGGCGAGGAGGCGGTGGAGACGGTGATCGAGGCGGTCCGCGGCAACCGCGACGGCGTGGTGTCGGAGTCGGCCGACCTGCTCTACCACCTGATGGTGCTGTGGGCCGACGCGGGCGTGGCGCCGGAGGAGGTCTACGCCAAGCTCGCCGCGCGCGAGGGCACCAGCGGCATCGACGAGAAGAACGCCCGGCCCAAGGCCGGCTGACGCCAGCGGAGGACGCGATGACCCAGCCTTACGACCCCAACAACGTGTTCGCCCGCATCCTGCGCGGCGAGATCCCGTGCCGCAAGGTGCTGGAGACCGAGCATTCTCTGGCTTTCCACGACATCGGCCCGCAGGCGCCGACCCACATCCTGATCATCCCCAAGGGGGCCTACATCGGGATGGACGATTTCACGACCAAGGCCAGCGACGCCGAGGTCGCCGACTTCTTCCGGGCGGTGGGCGAGGTCGCGCGCATGGCCGAGCTGGTGGAAACCGGCTACCGCGTTCTGTCCAACTGCGGTCGAAACGCCCACCAGGAGGTCCAGCACCTGCATTACCACGTCGTCGGCGGGCGCGACCTCGGGCGGATGCTGGGCAAGCCCAGGGATTGAGCGAAACCCGCCGGATCGCTGGGATCCGGCCCGCGATGAAGCCGCCTTGCGGTGCCCGCCGTACCCGGCCACCGGTCGTTCCCGTATTGACCCCGTGCCTGCGTCTCCCACATTAGCCAACACGCACACCAGGGGGCCTTCGGGTCTTTTCCTTCCATTCCAACGGTCCCATGAACGCACACGACCCCATCCAATGGCACGGTACGACGATCATCAGCGTCCGCAAGGGCGGCTCGGTGGTGATCGCGGGCGACGGGCAGGTGTCCTTCGGCCAGACGGTCATGAAGTCCAACGCGCGCAAGGTGCGCCGGCTGGCCGGCGGTGCCGTGATGGCCGGTTTCGCCGGGGCCACGGCCGACGCCTTCACCCTGTTCGAGCGGCTGGAGGCGAAGCTGGAGCAGCATCCCGGCCAGCTCACCCGCGCCTGCGTGGAGATGGCGAAGGACTGGCGCACCGACCGCTACCTGCGCCGGCTGGAGGCGATGATGGCGGTGGCCGACGCCAGCGTCAGCTTGGTGCTGACCGGCAACGGCGACGTGCTGGAGCCGGAGGACGGGCTGATCGGCATCGGCTCCGGCGGCGCCTTCGCCCTGTCGGCGGCGCGCGCCCTGATCGATGTGCAGGACATGGACGCCGAGGCGATCGCCCGCAAGGCGATGCGGATCGCCGCCGGCATCTGCGTCTACACCAACGGGAACGTCACCCTCGAAAAGCTCTGATGACCAGCTTCGACCGCAGCACCAAGCCGCCTATCGACCAGCCTGCCGACCAGCCGGGGCCCGTGCCGACCATGACCTCCTTCAGCCCGCGCGAGATCGTCTCCGAACTCGACCGCTACATCGTCGGCCAGCACGAGGCCAAGCGCGCCGTCGCCATCGCGCTGCGCAACCGCTGGCGCCGCCAGCAGCTCCCCGAGGGGCTGCGGGAGGAGGTTCTGCCCAAGAACATCCTGATGATCGGCCCGACCGGCGTCGGCAAGACCGAGATCGCCCGTCGCCTCGCCAAGCTGGCGCAGGCCCCCTTCCTGAAGGTGGAGGCGACCAAGTTCACCGAGGTCGGCTATGTCGGCCGCGACGTCGAGCAGATCATCCGCGATCTGGTGGAGATCGCCATCTCCATGACCCGGGAACGGCTGCGCAAGGAGGTCGCCAGCAAGGCCGAGGTGCGGGCGGAGGAGCGCGTCATCGACGCGCTGTGCGGCGAGCACGCCAGCACCGAGACCCGGCAGAAGTTCCGCAAGATGCTGCGCGAGGGCACGCTGAACGAGCGCGAGATCGAGGTGCAGGTGGCCGACACCGGGTCCGGCATGCTGCCCACCTTCGACGTTCCCGGCATGCCCGGCGCCCAGATGGGCATGCTCAACCTGAACGACATTTTCGGCAAGACCTTCGGCAACCGCACCAAGACGCGGCGGATGTCGGTGGCCGAATCCTACGACGTGCTGATGCAGGAGGAGTCCGACAAGCTGCTGGACCAGGAGAAGGTGGTCTCGGAAGCCATCAACGCGGTCGAGCAGAACGGCATCGTCTTCCTGGACGAGATCGACAAGATCTCCGCCCGGTCGGAGACCAAGGGCGGGGCCGACGTCAGCCGCGAGGGCGTGCAGCGCGACCTGCTGCCGCTGATCGAGGGCACCACCGTCAACACCAAGCACGGGCCGGTGAAGACCGACCATGTGCTGTTCGTGGCGTCCGGCGCCTTCCACGTCGCCAAACCGTCCGACCTGCTGCCGGAGCTCCAGGGCCGCCTGCCCATCCGGGTCGAGCTGAAGCCGCTGACCCGCGACGATTTCAAGCGCATCCTGACCGAGCCGGAAGCCAGCCTGATCAAGCAGTACAAGGCCCTGCTCGCCACCGAGGAGGTGACGCTGGACTTCACCGACGATTCCATCGACGAGCTGGCCCGGCTGGCCGCCGAGATCAACTCGACGGTGGAGAACATCGGCGCGCGGCGTCTGCACACGGTGATGGAGCGGCTGCTGGAGGAGATCAGCTTCGCCGCCTCCGACCGCGCCGGTCAGACGGTGACGATCGACGCCGCCTACGTCAGCACCCACGTCGGCGATCTGGCGAAGAACACCGACCTCTCGAAGTTCATCCTGTAGCCCTCTCCCTCCCCCGTCGACGATGGGGGAGGGCCGGGGTGGGGACCGGCGCCGCCTTACCCCACATCCCCCCGTGGCTTTCCGAACCGCACCCCCGGCACCGTGAACAGCCCGGCCTTCAGGCTGGAGGCCGCGTGGTTCGCCGTCTTCATGGCTTTCCGGTGCGCATCGGGCGGCAGCAGCTCCGCCGCGGTCTGGTCGAACAGGGCCAGCCAGCGGTCGAAATGCGCGGGCTCTATGGGTAGCTGCGCGTGCGCCATGAACATTCGGCCGCCGCCGTGCGGCCCGCCGATCAGGTGCGCGGACCAGAAACGCCCGATGACCGCGAGGTGCCCGTCCCAATCCTCGATCGCCTGGTCGAACACCGGACCCAGCAGCGGGTCCCGCCGCGCGCGCTCGTAGAACACATCCACCAGCCGGGCGACGGTCTCTTCGGTGATGGGGGCGGTCATCGGCGCCATCCTCGGTCGGGGCGAAAGGGGAGAGAGGGCCACTACAACACCGTTGTGTCCCGGCGGGAATAGCGCCATTCTGTCGCAGGGCGGATCGTTGCGGTGCAGCGTATGCTCACCGTTATGTAGTACAGCTATACAGCGATAGGCGGAGGCAGCGGGGTGGTGGTCGAGGCGCGGCTTTCCTTCGGCGCGGACAACGCATCCCCGGTGGGGCGCGAGCGCATCCGCCTGCTGGAGGCGGTCGGGCGGGAGGGCAGCATCTCCGCAGCCGCGCGGGCGACCGGCATCACCTACAAGGCCGCCTGGGACGCCATCGACGCCATGAACAACCTGTTCGGCCGCCCCCTGGTTGCCGCGCAGACCGGCGGCCGGCGCGGCGGCGGCGCCACCCTGACGGAGGAGGGGCTGCGGCTGGTGCAGACCTTCCACCGGTTGGAGGCGGAGCTGGCGCGCGCGTTGCGGGTGCTGGAGCCGGAACTGGCCGGCACCGGCCTGTCGGCGTCCTATCTGATGTGGGGATTCCTCATGCGAACCAGCGCCCGCAACGCGCTGCGCGGCACCATAGCCGCCGTCACCGACGGCGCGGTCAACGCCGAGGTGGCGCTGACCCTGTCGGCGACCACGACGCTCACCGCCATCGTCACCCGCGACAGCGTGCGCGAGCTGGGGCTGATCCCCGGTCGCGAGGCGACAGCGCTGATCAAATCCTCCTTCGTCATCCTGGCCCCCATCGACGAGGCGCGCCGCACCTCCGTCCGCAACCGGGTGGAGGGGGTGGTGACGCGCTGCGAGCGTGGGGCCGTCAACAGCGAGGTCACGCTCGATATCGGCGGCGGCAAGACGCTGACCGCCATCATCACCCGGCCGAGCGCCGAGGCGCTGGGCTTCCGGCCCGGCATGCCCGCCTGCGCCCTGATCGACGCCGCCCACATCATCCTGGCCATCGACTGACGGCCGACAACCCAGGGAAAGGAGCCTTCGCGCATGAGGACGATCCTGCTCACCGCCGCGCTGCTGCTGTCCGGCACCACCGGTGTCCGCGCCGCCGAGACCAACGTCGCCGTCGCCGCCAACTTCACCGAGCCGGCGAAGGAGATCGTCAAGGCTTTCGAGACGAAGACCGGTCACAAGGCACTGCTCAGCTTCGGGTCGACCGGCCAGTTCTACAACCAGATCAAGCAGGACGCCCCCTTCACGGTGTTCCTGGCGGCCGACGACACCACCCCCGCCAAGGCGGTGGCCGAGGGGTTGGCGGTTCCCGAATCGCGCTTCACCTACGCCGTCGGACGATTGGTGCTGTGGAGCAAGGACCCCGCCAAGGTGACCGACGAGGGCACGCTGAAGCGCGCAGCCTTCGAGAAGATCGCCCTCGCCAACCCGGCACTCGCCCCCTACGGCGCCGCCGCCGTCCAGGCGATGACCAGGATGGGTGTCTATGAGGCGCTGAAGCCGAAGATCGTGCAGGGCAACAACATCGCCCAGACCTACCAGTTCGTCGAGACCGGCAACGCCGAGGTCGGCTTCGTCGCCCTGTCGCAGGTGATCGTGAAGGGCGAGGGCTCGCGCTGGCCGGTGCCGGAGACGCTGCACGACCCGATCCGCCAGGACGCCGTGCTGCTGAAGAAGGGCGAGGCCGACGAGGCCGCCAAGGCCTTCGTCGCCTTCCTCAAAGGACCGGAATCCGCCGCCGTGATCGCCAGATACGGCTATGGCACCGCGGCGATGAACTGAGCACAGCGGGACGGGACCGATGCTCGCGAGGGGCCGATGATCTGGCAGCCGATCCTGCTGACGCTGCAACTGGCGACGCTGACCACCCTGATCCTGCTGGTGATCGGCACGCCCTTGGCGTGGTGGCTGGCGCGCTCGCCCGCGCGCTGGAAGGAGGCGGTGGCGACGGTGGTCGCCCTGCCGCTGGTGCTTCCGCCGACGGTGATCGGCTTCTACCTGCTGATCCTGCTCGGGCCGGACGGCCCCGGCGGCTGGGTGGCCTCGCTGTGGGGCGCGCGCACGCTGGCCTTCACCTTTCCGGGGCTGGTGATCGGCTCCGTCCTCTACTCCATGCCCTTCGTGGTGCAGCCCATCCGCAACGCCTTCGAGGCGGCGGGCGACCGGCCGCTGGAGGCGGCGGCGACGCTGCGCGCCTCCCCCCTCGACCGCTTCTTCACGGTGGCGGTGCCGCTGGCGCGGCGCGGCTTCCTGACCGGGGCGGTGCTGGGCTTCGCCCACACGATGGGGGAGTTCGGGGTGATCCTGATGATCGGCGGCAACATCCCCGGCAAGACGCGGGTGCTGTCGGTCGCCATCTACGATTATGTCGAGACCTTGCAGTGGACGCAGGCGCACATCCTGGCCGGCGGGATGCTGGTCTTCTCCTTCACCGTGATCCTCACCATGATGATGCTGGAAAAGCGCATCGGGCGCGGTGGGCGATGAGAGGCGATCCCGTCAGCCGCATGGAGGTGCGGTTCCGCGGCGCGCTCGGCCGCTTCGCGCTGGACGTGGCGTTCGAGGTGCCGGCGCGCGGCATCACCGCGCTGTTCGGCCCGTCCGGTTGCGGCAAGACCAGCGTGCTGCGCTGCGTCGCCGGCTTGCAGAGGCTGGAGGGGCGTTTCGCGCTGGACGGGGACGTCTGGCAGGACGGCCGCCACTTCCGCCCCACCCACAAACGGCCCATCGGCTACGTCTTCCAGGAAGCCAACCTGTTCCCGCACCTGTCGGTGCGCGCCAACCTGCTCTACGGCCACCGCCGCACCGTCGGGCGCGGCGTGCCGGAAACCATCCGCGAGGCCGACGTCGTGGCGCTGCTGGGCATCGGCCATCTGCTCGACCGGGCGCCGCTGAACCTATCCGGCGGCGAGCGCCAGCGGGTGGCGGTGGGGCGCGCGCTGCTGTCGCAGCCGCGGCTGCTGCTGATGGACGAGCCGCTGGCCGCGCTGGACCGCATGAGCAAGGACGACATCCTGCCCTATCTGGAACGGCTGCACGAGGTGCTGTCGGTTCCCGTCCTCTACGTCAGCCACGACATCGCGGAGGTGGAGCGGCTGGCCGACCATCTGGTGCTGCTGCGCGCCGGCCGGGTCGTCGCCAACGGCCCGCTGGCCGAGCTCCAGTCCGACCCGTCGCTCCCCATCGCCCGCCTGCCGGAAGCCGGGGTGACCTTGCCCGCCGTGGTGGAGGGGTTCGAGGCGGCCTACGGCCTCACCACCCTGGCGCTCGACGGCGGCACGCTCCAGGTGCCGGGCGAGCTGGGGCCGCCGGGCAGCCGCCGCGGCATCCGCATCGCCGCGTCCGACGTCAGCCTCGCCCGCCGGCCGCCGGAGGGGAGCACCATCCTGAACGCCCTGCCGGCGCGCATCCTCAAGGCCGAGCCGCCGGACGGGGTGCAGATGACCGCCGTGGTGGCGCTGGGCCCCGCGGGAACCGGCGCCCGCCTGCTCGCCCGCGTCACCCGCAAGTCGTGGGACCTGCTGGGCCTCGCCCCCGGCGAGCCGGTCTTCGCCCAGATCAAGGGCGTGGCGCTCGTCCAGCCCGGAACCGGGACCGACGACCCGCCCGACTGATTGGGCGCGTCACTCCGCGGACACCTGCCGCGCCAGCGTGTCGAGGATCACCGCCCGCAGCTCCCGCTTGGCGTCGTCGGGGCCGACCTCGCCGGCGGCCGCGGCCGCGGACAGCGCCTCGGCCGCGCCCAGCAGCGCCCGCAGGGCGGGCAGGGCGACGCTGCCGGAGGGCGACACCGGGGCCAGCGCCTGCCGGCATTTCTCCAGAAACGCGCCCTCGCACTCCCGCCGCACCCGGTCAAGGTCGGGCGAGCCGGACAGGGCGGCGATGATGCCGGGGATCTCGGACCCCTGCGCGGCGACGCAGTCGACATAAGCGTCGGCGATCACCGCCGCGCGCGCCACCGCCGTCGCGGGGCTGCCGGCGACGGCGGCGTCGAAGCGCTCGTTCTGCCGGTCGTCGAACTCCCGGTAGAGGGCCGCCAGGAGCCCGTTGCGGTCGCCGAAATGGCTGTACACCACCGGCTTGGTGACGCCGGCCCGCTCCGCGAGATGCCCGAGCGACAGCGCTTCCGTGCCCTCCCGCTGCACGATGGTCCAGGCCACCGCGATGAGCTGGCGCTTGCGGTCGTCTCGGGTGAGGCGCTGGCGGCGCTGGTCCGCCGGTCGGTCGTCGAGGCTTGACATCACTATATACCAACAGTAACTTACTAACAGTATATAATCACGCCCCAACGCGGGGCAACGATCCTGTGGGAGCTGACCCCATGCACGCGCTCATCGTCGTCGCTCACCCCGATCCATCGTCCCTGACGCACGCCGTGGCGAAGCGGCTGGCCGCGGGGGTCGGGGGTCCCCACACCGCCGAGATCGCGGATCTGGCCGGGGAAGGCTTCGATCCCCGCTTCGCCGCCGCGGACCTGACCGCCTTCAACCAGCGCACGCCCCTCCCGGCGGATGTCGCAGCGGAGCAGGCGCGCATCGACCGGGCCGACGCGCTGGTCCTCGTCTACCCCGTCTATTGGTGGTCGTTTCCCGCCCTCATGAAGGGCTGGATCGACCGCGTGTTCACCAATGGCTGGGCCTACGACGACCCGTCCGAAAGCGGGGTGGTCAAGAAGCTGCAAAGGCTGCGGGTCCACCTCGTCGGCGTCGGCGGTGCCGACCTCAGGACCTACGCCCGGCACGGCTATCTGTGGGCCATGCGGACCCAGATCGACCATGGGATCTTCGGCTATTGCGGGGCTCCGGTGATCACGTCGGAGGTGCTGATGCCGCCGGAGGATGGCGATTGGGAACCCCGGCTGGCGACCGCGGGCACCATCGGCGCGAGCCTGTTCCGAAAAGAGCGGACCGCGGAGGCGGCCTGAGCGCCGCCCCCTCACCGACGCCGCGCCACGCGGCGCCCGCGGTCGCCCGGCCTTGCGGCCGCGGCCTCGTCCAGCACGGCCAGCAGCCGGTCCAGCGCCGCCTCGTCCAGCGTGTGGATGCGTTCGGCCAGCCGGTTGGCCAGCTCCGTCGCCTTGGGCGTCAGGCCGGCGGTGTCGACCGTCACGCGCGGGTGCGACAGGGCGGCCAGCCGTTCGAGATCCTCCGCCTCGTCCCAGATGATGCCGAAATAGGCGCAGATCTGGCGGATGAGCTGGGGAGAGGCCTGGCCGCGCTTGCCATGCTCCAGCGCCGACAGATAGGCCGACGAGATGGACAGGTCGGCTGCCATCTGTTTCAGCGTCACCCCCTTGGCGTCGCGCAGGGAGCGCACCTTCTCCCCGAACGGTGTCATCCGCGGCGCCGCTCCGCCTCGCGCCGCCGCTTCACCAGCACATAGAGCGCGCCGTCGCCGCCGTGCATGGGCTGGGCCGGCTGGATCGCCAGCACCATGCGGGCCAGCACCGGCTCGGCCAGCCAGCGCGGCACCGTCTGGCGCAGAACCCCGCCGGTCGGGCTGTAGGCGCCCTTGCCGGTGATCACCAGCACGCAGCGCCGCCCCTCGTTCCAGCAGCGGTGGATGTAGGAGGCGAGGGCGGTGTGCGCCTGCGCCTGGGTCATGCCGTGCAGGTCGATGCGCCCGTCGATCTCCAGCCGGCCGCGGCGCAGCCGGTCGGCGGTGCGCCCGTCGACCCCGTGGATCACGCCGGGGATGAGCGGCGGCGGCTGGGGGACGGGACGGGGGTTCGGGGCGCTGGTCGACAAGGGTCCCGGTGTGGCGGCCGGCGGCGGTACCGGGGGAGGTGGTGGGGCCGGCTCCTCCTCCCGGAAGCGGCGGCCGGGCATCGGATCGGCGTCGCGCATGGCGAAGCGCCACAGGCGCAGCTCGTCGTTGGTGGCGGAGCGGCGGCGCATCGCCTCAGCCCCCGACCAGCAGGATGTGCAGGCGGCGGGGGCCGTGGGCGCCCAGCTGGATCGTCTGCTCGATGTCGCCGGTGCGCGACGGGCCGGTGACGAAATTCACCGTGCGTGGCACGTCTCCAAGCTCGGCGCGCAGCCGGTCCCAGGCGTCCTCGTAGGTGCCGGTGACGCGGTCCCGGCGCAGCACGACGATGTGGGTGTCGGGCAGGAAGTTCAGCGTCGTCGGGTGGCCGGGGCCGGACGCCAGCATCAGCGTCCCCGTTTCCGCCACCCCGGCGAAGGCGCCGGTCACCGACACCGCGTCGGCGTCGCGGGCAGGGCCGCGGCTGACGGTCAGGGTGGGGCGGGCGTGCCAGGGGATGGCGTCCAGCCCCGGATCGGGGGCGACGCGCAGCTCCGCCGGCAGGTTCAGCCCGGCCAGGTAATCGGCCACGGCCGCCGGAACCTCCTCCAGCGCGGCCAGCGGCTGCACGGTGCAGGCGGCCTCCCGCGCCATCGTGGTGAACAGCTCGACCTGTTCGGCGGGCGGGATTTGCCCGCGGGCCGGCACCAGCCCGCGGGGGTGGCGGGTCAGCCGCTCCTCGACCGTCGCTCGGCGGGCCAGGTCGTCGGTCTTGCGACCGAGGGCGGCGCGGATGCCGCCGAGGATGGCGTCGCGTCCGCTCATCGTCCGTTCCTCTGCCGTTCGGCCCAGAGCTGCTGGAAGGTCCTTCCCTGCGGGGCCGGCAGGTCGCGGTGGGCGGTCCAGCCGTTGGCGAGCGGCAACCGGGCGAATCGTCCCTTGCCCCCACCCAGAAGCCGCAGCGCCCGCACCGCCAGCCCGGCGGCGTGGTGATAGAGCGCCGGCCGCCGGGCGAACCACGCCCACAGCGCCAGCCCCCGTCGCATCGCGGGCGGGGTCAGCCGCTCCGCGAACTCCGTCTCCCGCCAGTGGCGCATCATCTTGGGCAGCGGGATGCGCATCGGGCACACCGCCTCGCACCGGCCGCAGAAGGTGGAGGCGTTGGGCAGGTGCCGCGCCTCCGCCAGCCCCAGCAGCGCCGGCTGCATCACCGCGCCGATGGGGCCGGGATAGACCCAGCCATAGGCGTGGCCGCCCACCGCGCCATAGACCGGGCAATGGTTCATGCAGGCGCCGCAGCGGATGCAGCGCAGCACCTCCTGGAACTCGGTGCCGAGCAGGGCCGTGCGCCCGTTGTCGAGGATGACGACGTGGAACTGCTCCGGCCCGTCCGCATCCTCCGGCCGGCGCGGGCCGGTGGAGAAGGTGGTGTAGGCCGACGCCTCCTGCCCGGTCGCCGAGCGTGCCAGCAGCCGCAGCACCGTCTGCGCGTCCTCCAGCGTCGGCACGATCTTCTCGACGGTGGCGAGCACGATGTGGACGCGGGGCAGGGTCTGGGTCAGGTCGCCGTTGCCTTCGTTGGTGACGATGACGGTCGACCCGGTCTCCGCCACCATCAGGTTGGCCCCGGTGATGCCCACGTCCGCCTGCTGGAAACGGCGGCGCAGCACCCCGCGCGCCTCGGCGATCAGCACCGTCGGCTCCTCCAGCACCCGGTCGGGCGGAAGCTCGGTGTGCACGGCGCGGAAGGTGTCGGCCACGTCCTTCTTGGACAGGTGCATCGCCGGGGCGATGATGTGGCTCGGCGGCTCCTTGCGGAGCTGGATGATGTATTCGCCGAGGTCGGTTTCGACGGGGGTGAGGCCGGCGGCCTCCAGATGGTCGTTGATGCCGATCTCCTCGGCGATCATCGACTTGCCCTTGGTCACGGTCTTCGCGTCCACCGAGCGGCAGATGGACAGGATGGCGTCCCGCGCGTCGACCGCGGTAGCGCACCAGTGGACATGACCGCCCTGGCCAACGACGGCCTCCTCGAACCGCTCCAGATAGAGGTCGAGATTCTCCAGCACGTGGTTCTTGATGTCGCGGCCGCGGTCGCGCAGCTCCTCGAACTCCGGCAGCCGCTCGGCGGCCTTGCGGCGGCGCTCGATGAAGCCGATGCCGGCGGTGGCGAGCACCCGTTGCAGCCGTTCGTCGGACAGCGCCCGGCGGGCGTTTTCGGGAAAGGCGTGGGTCGTTGGGTGCACGGCTCAGCCCCCTTCGCCGGGGGATCGGCCAATGGGCGGAGCGTCGCCGGTCATCCCGGCCAGCACCTCGGCCACATGGCGCACGCGCACAGCACTTCCCTGGCGCGACAGCTTGCCGGCGATGTTCAGCAGGCAGCCCATGTCGCCGGCCAGCAGCGTGTCGGCCCCGGTCGCCGCCACCTCGGCGGCCTTGGCCTCCACCATGCGATTGGACACGTCGGGATACTTGACGCAGAAGGTGCCGCCGAAGCCGCAGCACACCTCGGCGGAGGGCAGCTCGGCGATGCGCACCCCATCGACGCCGCGCAGCAGCCGGCGCGGCTGCGCCTTGATGCCCAGTTCGCGCAGACCGGAGCAGGAATCATGGTAGGTGACGGTGCCCTCGTAGCGGGCGTCGACCCCGGCCACCCCCAACACGTCGGTCAGGAAGGAGACCAGCTCGTGCGTGCGGCCGGCCAGATCGCGTGCGCGCGGCTCCCACAGCGGGTCGCCGGCCAGAAGCTCCGGGTAATGGCGCTTGATCTGCCCGCCGCAGGACCCTGACGGCACCACCACATGGTCGAACCCCTCGAAGGCGGCGATGGTGCGCCGCGCGAGGTCGGTGGCGGTGGCGCGGTCGCCGGCGTTGAAGGCGGGCTGGCCGCAGCAGGTCTGCGCCGCCGGCACCTCCACCACGCAGCCGGCATCCTCCAGCAGCTTGACCGCGGCGAAGCCGACGGTCGGCCGGAACAGGTCGACCAGACAGGTGACGAACAGCCCCACCCTGGGCCGGGCTCTTGTCTCCACCATGGCGCTGTTTCCGGTCCCAGCCGATTTCCCGTTCCGCAACGGGACAATAAGTGCGGGTCCGCGGGGTGTCCAGGGCGGCGGGACGGACTATGTACCCGCCGTCACCGCGGAAGGACTCCACAGCATGGACGAAGCGCTGCGCTTCGTGGTCCCGGGGCCGATCACCCAGACCACCGGCGGCTACATCTACGACCGCCGGGTGGTGGAGGGGATGCGGGCGGCGGGCCACGCCGTCGATGTGGTCGAGCTGCCGGGCGTGCACCCGCGGGTCGACGACGCGACGCGGCGGGCCGCCGCCGCCACGCTCGCCGCCGTTCCCGACGGCGCCCCGGTGGTGGTCGACGGCCTCGCCCTGCCGGCGCTGGCCGACGCCGTGACGCGGGACGCGGGCCGGCTGCGGCTCAGCGCCATGATCCACCACCCCCTGTGGCTGGAGACCGGCCTTGCCGCGGGCGAGGCGGAGCGGCTGCGGGCGCTGGAGGCGGGGTGCCTGTCCGCCATGCGCCGCATCGTCGTGCCCAGCGCGCGCACGCTGGCCGATGTCGTCGCCATGGGCGTGCCGGCGGAGCGCGTCACCGTGGTGCCGCCGGGTACCGACCCGGCACCGTTCGCCGCCGGTTCCGGCGATGGGATGGTGCGGCTGCTGTCGGTGGCGACCCTGACCCCGCGCAAGGGTCACGCGACGCTGATCGAGGCGCTGCGGAGGCTGGAATCCGCCGCCTGGCGCCTGCTGGTCGTCGGCAGCGCGGAGCGGGACCCTGAGCACGCCGCGCGCCTGCGCGCCATCATCGCCGCGGCGGGGCTCGGCGAGCGCGTCACGCTGGCTGGGGAGCTGGATGGCGAGGCGCTGGCCGCCGCCTTCCACGGCGCCGACCTGTTCGTGCAGGCGTCCCACCACGAGGGGTTCGGCATGGCGCTGGCGGAGGCGCTGGCGCACGGGCTGCCGGTGGTGGCGACGGCGGTGGGGGCGGCGCCGGAGCTGGTGCCGGCGGGCGCCGGCCTTCTGGTGCCGCCCGGCGACGCGGCGGCGCTGGCCGCCGCACTCGGCCGCGTGATCGCCGACGCCGGGGAGCGGCGGCGGCTGGCTGCCGGTGCCCGGCGTGCCGCCGCGGCGCTGCCGGGGTGGGACGAGACCGCCCGCCGCTTCGCCGCCGGGCTCCGCTTGGAGTTGTGACAAAGCGCGACACCGGTGCTAAGGTCCGCCCGGTCGATGTGATCCCTTTCCGGCTGGCACTCATGACGACGGCGAAACGCATCCTTCTCGTGGACGACGACCAGCCGCTGCGCCAGTCCCTCGCCGAGCAGCTCCATCTGCACGAGGAGTTCGAGACCGCCGAGGCCGGTGACGCCGCCGGCGCGCTGGCGATCGTGCGGGAGGGGATCTTCGCCGCCGTCCTTCTGGATGTCGGGCTGCCCGACATGGACGGGCGCGACCTCTGCCGCCTCCTGCGCAAGGAGGGGGTGCGCTGTCCGATCATCATGCTGACCGCGGCCGGCACCGACGCCGACGCCATCCTCGGCCTGGACAGCGGGGCCAACGACTACATCGTGAAGCCGTTCCGGCTCGGGGTGCTGCTGGCCCGGCTGCGCGCCCAGCTCCGCCAGTTCGAGCAGAGCGAGGACGCCGTCTTCACGCTGGGCCCCTACACCTTCCGTCCCTCGGCCAAGCTGCTGCTGGACGAGACGGGCAAGCGCAAGGTCCGCCTGACCGAGAAGGAGACGGCGATCCTCAAATACCTCTACCGCTCCGGCGACCGGGTGGTCGGGCGTGACACGCTGCTGGGCGAGGTGTGGGGCTACAACGCCGGGGTCACCACCCACACGCTGGAAACCCACGTCTACCGCCTGCGCCAGAAGATCGAGCGCGACCCCTCCAACGCCGAGATCCTGGTGACGGAGAGCGGCGGCTACCGCCTGGTGCCGTAGCCGGCCCGGCCGGCGCCCGGTTCATAGCCGGCGCGGCCGGCGATCGTCGTCTGCGCCTGCCCCAGCCAGCGGCGGCGCGGCTCGTCCTGGGGTGCCGGGCGCCGCTTGAACGCGCCCCACAGGCCGCGTCCGCGCGGCTGCACCGGCAGGAGCCGCAGCTTGCGCCCGACGATGGCGAGCCGGCGGCGCCAGTGCGCCACCAGCGGAGCGGGGGCGCCGACGCGCCGCGCGATCTCGTGATCGGACAGCAGCGCGCTGTGCGGGTCCTGAAGATGGTCCAGGATGGCGCGGCGGCGGTCGGCGCTGGCGTGGCTGGTGTGGCGGCGCTCCAGCGCGCGGCCGAGATCCCACAGCTTGTCCGCCGTCTCGCGGGCCAGCGTCCGCCAGCGGTCGGCCTCGTCCTTCTGGCGGTCGGCCTCGCCGCTGGCGCGGTCGAGCTGGCGGCGCAGGCTCGCCACTTCCTTTTCCAGCTCCGTGACATGCCGTCGCAGGCCCTGCACCACATGGTCGGGCGGCGGGCTGGGGGCCGGCGGCTCGGGCTTCGCGGCCTCGGCCGGTGACGGGGACGGGGACGGCGGCGGGACGGGTCGCGCACCGGCGGCCAGATCCTTGAAGGTCATGCCGGCGCGCGACAGCATGATGCGCGCCGCCCGCAGCGCGGACAGCGCCTCGCCCTGGTGGTCCGACTCGGCCATGGCGAGCACTTTGGCGAGCTTGTCAGGATCCATCCGTCGCACGGTCCCTGCGGCCGGCGGCCGTCGTGGTCAAGGAAAGGTGGCTTCGACCGTAGCACATTCGATCGGGGCAACGCACCCCCACATGCGGGAGTGGCGGACGGCGCATCCGGACCATCTGGACGCGTAGCTTTTTACTCGACTTGGATGCATCCTCCGCGCACCATGCCACCCCATGATGGTCCGAACGGCCGAACATGATACCGCGACGCTCACCGACCGCCCGACCGTCCGGTTCTGGGGCGTCCGCGGCAGCATCGCCGCACCGGGGCCGCGCACCGTGCGCTACGGCGGCAACACCTCCTGCGTCGAGGTGCTCTGCGGTTCGGCCACCATCCTGTTCGACGCCGGCACGGGGCTGCGGGCGCTGGGCGAGGCGCTGGCGGCGCGCGGGCCGGTCGACCTCGACCTCTTCTTCAGCCACACCCATTACGACCACATCTGCGGGCTGCCTTTCTTCGCCCCGGCCTTCGACCGCCGCAACCGGCTGCGCTTCTGGGCCGGCCACCTGCCGGAGGGCGGCAGCCTGCGCGCGGTGGTGGAGGGGATGATGGCCGCCCCCTTCTACCCGATCGCCATCGACCGCTTCGAGGCCGACTGCCGCTTCACGGAGTTCGCCTGCGGCGCGGTGCTGGAGCCGCGGCCGGGTGTGCGCCTGCGCACCGTGCGGCTCAACCATCCCAACACCGCCGTCGGCTACCGGCTGGAGCATGGCGGGCGCAGCCTGTGCTACATCACCGACACCGAGCACCGGGCGGACGGGCACGACCCCGCGCTGCTGGAGCTGGTGCGCGGGGCCGACCTGATGATCTACGACAGCACCTACACCGACGAGGAGTACCCCCCGCGGGCGGGCTGGGGCCATTCCACCTGGCAGGAATGCCTGCGGCTGGCCGACGCCGCCGGGGTGGCCCGCGCCGTGCTGTTCCACCACGAGCCGTCGCGCGCGGACGAGGCGCTGGACGCCATCGCGGACGCCGCCGACCGCGCCCGTCCCGGCACCCTGGTGGCACGGGAAGGGATGGAGCTGCGGTTCTGACGGGGTGCAATCCCCGAGTCGCACGGTGAATCGGCGTCCACCCTCCGTGGTACTTCCGGCTGTGTCCTCGTGGTGACCGGAACATGTCGGAAACATGGCTCCTTTTCGAGCCCCATCGCAAGGTAGCGCTGTAAGTGCCTGACCCGCCTATGGTACCCAGACCTGTACGCAACCGCAGGGAAGCTGGGGGACCATGCGGATTTTCACGCGCGCCGCGGCGATCGCGGTACTGACCAGCGGCCTTCTGGCCGGCTGTGCCACACCGCCGCAGGCGCCGACCGCAGCCCTGGAACCCTCCGGGCCGCCGCGCTCGGTCGTCCTCCAGCACTCCGACACCGGGGAGATCCTGGCCGTCCGTCACTTCACCGGAACCGGCTACGACCCCCAGGCCATGCAGGCGATCTCCGGCCTGTTCCGCGACCGCCGCACCGGCGAACCGGCGCCGGTCGACCCGGCCCTGATCGACCTGATCGCCGATCTGCGCGACCGTCTCGGCCTGCCGCCCGAAACGCCGATCATGATCAATTCCGGCTACCGTTCGACCGCCACCAACGCGGCACTCGCCACCACCAACGCCAACGTGGCGGAGAACAGCTTCCACACCCGCGGCCAAGCCGCCGACATCCGCATCGCCGGGGTGCCGCTGTCACGCATCAACGAGGAAGCCGCCGCCATGCAGCGCGGCGGCTACGCGCTCTACGCGACGCATGTGCATGTGGACACCGGCCCCGTCCGCACCTGGTTCCCGCGCGGTCCCAGCCGCGACGCCGCCGACTGGCTGGTGGCGAACGCCAAGGCCAGGTCGGTGCTGGCGAAGGCCGCTGCGCGCGGCAAGGCTCCGGCCAAGGTCCAGCTCGCCAAGGCGCCGGGCCGTCCCGCGGCCAAGCCGGGCAAGACGCCGGTGCGCGTCGCCGAGGCGACCGTGGTGGTCAAGCCGGCCACCCGCAGCAGCGACAAGGCCGCCCCGCGCACGCTCAAGCTAACGCTGACCCAGGTCGCCTCCAAGGACAACCGCCTGCTCCGCACCGCCGAGAACCGGTAATACCGCCGCGCCTAAGGACTGACACATGGGAGCCACGGGTAACTGGGGAGGGAGCGTAGGCGCTCCGGTGTGGCGGTGAGGGCGTTCCAGGCATCGCAGCAGGCCTGGACGACGGCGTTGTAATCGTCCAGGAGCCGGTGGGACAGAAAGCGCTCGCGCAGATACAGCCAGACGCGCTCGACCGGGTTCAACTCGGGACTGTAGGGCGGCAGCGGCACCAGCGTGATGTTGTCCGGCACGACCAGCGCCCGCGCTCCATGCCAGCCGGCCTGGTCGAGCACGAGCACCGCGTGGACATCCGGTTCCAGGCTCCGGGAGAAGCCGTCCAGGAACAGGCTCATGGCGGTGGTGGAAACGGTCGGCATCACCAACGCGAAGTCGGCTCCGCTGGCCGGGCAGACGGCGGCGTAGAGATAGGCCGAGGTGAAGCGCTTGTCGCACAGCCCGGCCGGACGCTGCCCGCGCTCCCACCAGCGATGCGCGGTGCGGCCCTTCTGGCCGATGCGGGCTTCGTCCTGGAACCAGAGTTGGACGCGGCGCCCTGGGTGTGTAGCCGCCGCGGCCTTCAGCGTCTCGGGGAGCCCCTTTTTTGGAAGGCCGCCTGGGCCTTGGCGTCGGACTGTGGGTGACGGGGCCGTGTCTTCTGCTTCGACAGGTTCAGCCGCCGCACGATGCGCGACAGGCTGGCCGGATGCAGCGTCTTGGCGAAGCGTTCGGCGATCACCTCGCACAGGATCGGCAAGGTCCACTCCACGCAGCCATGCCGCTTGGGATCGGGGCCGGCGAGGATGATGGCCTTGAGCGTCGCCTGCTCGCCCTCGCTCAGCCATTCCGGCCGGCCGGGCAGAGGACGATCGTAGAGCCCGGCCACGCCTTCGGCGTTGTAGCGCACCACCGCATCGCGCAGGGCTTGGCGGTCCATGCCGCCCAACCGCGCCGCTTCCGCCCGGCTCACCCCGTCAAGAGCATGGGCGATGGCGAACATCCGCGCCGCCACCCGCCCTTTGCTCTCCCGCCGCGCCAGGGCACGCAATTCGCTGGCGCTCAGGTCTTCCCGGATCCGCAACGCCGCTGGCATTCGCTCCCCCTCCGTCGTGGATGGGGAATCGAATCACGCATCGCCTCCTTTGGGAATCCCCATCCGTGAGTCAGCGGTTCGGCTGGCCGGTATAAGACCTCGGCCGACCCCTACCGGTAGGGGTCCGCGGCGTCGCGCAGCCCGTCGCCCAGGAAGTTGAAGGCGAGCACGGTGATGATCACCGGGATCACCGGGATCAGCAGCCACGGGTAGAGCGCCACCACGTTGATGTTCTGCGCCTCGGTCAGCAGAACGCCCCAGCTGGTGATCGGCGGGCGCAGCCCCAGCCCCAGGAAGGACAGCGCCGTCTCCCCCAGGATCATGCCGGGGATGGACAGGGTGGCCGACGCGATCAGGTGGCTCATGAAGCTGGGCAGCAGATGCCGCCCGATGATGCGCGACGGCCTGGCCCCCATGAGCTGGGCGGCTGTCGTGAAATCCTCCTCGCGCAGGGCCAGCAGCTTGGACCGCACGGCGCGCGCCAGACCGGTCCAGTCCAGCAGCCCCAGGATCAGCGTGATCCCGAAATAGACGAAGATCGGATTCCAGGTCACCGGCAGCGCCGCCGACAGCGCCATCCACAGCGGCAGCTCGGGAAAGCTGCGGACGATCTCGATGAAGCGCTGGATGATGTTGTCGATCCAGCCGCCGTAATAGCCGGCGATGCCGCCGATGACGATGCCGAGCGTGAAGCTGACGATGATGCCGAGCAGACCGACCGTCAGCGAGATGCGCGTGCCGTAGACGATCCGGCTCAGCACGTCGCGCCCCAGCCGGTCGGTTCCAAGGAGGAACAGCGTTCCACCTTCGGACGGGCAGGCAAGGTGCAGGTCGGATTCCCACAACCCCCAGAACTCGTATCGGTCGCCGCGGCAGAAGAAGCGGATCGGCTGCACCTTGGCCGGGTCCGGCGTGTATTCCCGCTTCAGCGTGTCCATGTTCAGCGTGTAGCGGTAGCCGTAGACGAAGGGACCGACGAACTCCCCCTCGTGGAACAGGTGGACGGACTGCGGCGGGGCGAAGATGAAGCGGGATTGGCGGGTGTCCAGCGCGTAGGGGGCCAGCACCTCCGACACCAGGGTCGAGGCGTAGAGCAGCAGCAGGATCACCCCCGACAGCACGGCCAGCCGGTGGCGCTTGAGCTTCCACCACATCAGCCGCCACTGGGTGGCCATGTAGTAGCGTTCCTGCTCCGGCGTCAGCCGCTCGGTCGCCTCCGGGTCGAAGGGGGCGGTGGAGACGTAGTGGGGCAGGCTGTTCCGGCGATCCGTGGAGGGCGTCGTCGTGTCCGTCACCGCGTCGCCCCCCCGCTCAACCGGATGCGCGGGTCCAGCGCCGCCAGCGCCAGATCGGAGATGAAGACCCCGATCACCGTCAGCACGGCCAGGAACATCAGGAAGGAACCGGCCAGATACATGTCCTGGCTGCGCAAGCTGTCGAGCAGCATCGGCCCGGTGGTCGGCAGCGACATCACGACGGACACGATGGCCGCCCCCGACACCACCTGTGGCAGCAGGTTGCCGATGTCGGAGATGAAGGGATTGAGGGCCATGCGCAGCGGGTATTTCCACAGGGCGCGGCCGGGCGGCAGGCCCTTGGCGCGGGCGGTGACGACATAGGGCTTGTCCAGCTCGTCCAGCAGGTTGGCGCGCAGCCGGCGGATCATCGCGGCGGTTCCCGCCGTGCCGATCACCACCACCGGCACCCACAGATGCTCGATCACGCTGAGGATCTTGCCCAGGCTCCAGGGCGCATCGACGTATTTCGGGTCCATCAGCCCGCCGATGGAGGTGCCGAACCACACGTTGGCGAGGTAAAGTAGCACCAGCGCCAGCAGGAAGCTGGGCGTCGCCAGCCCCAGGAAGCCCAGCAGCGTCAGCGCGTAATCGCCGGCGCTGTACTGGTGGGTGGCCGAATAGATGCCGATGGGGAAGGACACCGCGTAGACGAAGATGATGGTGGCGAAGCTGACCACCGCCGTCAGCCACAGCCGGTCACCCACCACGTCGGCCACCGGCAGGTTGTATTCGAAGGAATAGCCGAAGTCGCCGCGCAGCATGCCGGCCAGCCAGATCAGATACTGCTCGTGCATCGGCCGGTCGAAGCCGTAGGTTTCGCGCAGCAGGGCCAGCCGGCCCTGGTCCACCGATTCGCCACGGCTCTGCATCTCCACCACCAGCGTCGTCAGATAGTCGCCGGGCGGAAGCTGGATGATGACGAAGGTGATGACGCTGATGGCGAGAAGCGTCGGGATCATGATCAGGACGCGGCGGATCAGGTAACCCAGCATGGCCGCTCACTTCTCCGCGAACCAGAAGCAGTCCGGCCGGTAGAGGCCGAAATGCGCGCCGGGGTCGTAGTTGTAGAGGCCGTCGGGCGGCACATTCTTCAGGGTGCTGCGGACCACCACCGGCTGCGGCACCGCCGCCACCGTGCCGATGGTCCAGACATGCTCCGCGTGGTTGGCAAGGATCGCGTGCCAGGCCGCCTTCTCCTTCTCCATGCCGACGGCGGCCTTCCAGATGTCGAAGGAGTCCAGCAGGGCCTTGGCCTCGGCCATGTCGACCGGCTCCCCGTCCTTCCCCTTGGTCTGATAGTACTGGCCCCACTTCGGCCACTGGTAGTTGATCTGGTTCAGCGGCACCAGCTCGCCGGGGCTCATGGCCGCGGTCGGCACGGCGTTGTCCAGCCCGCGTGACACCGCCATCACCGTCTCGCCCGCGAAGATGCGGTTCCTGAAGACCTCCAGTTGCGAGGGACGGGAGAAGACCTGGATCCCGACCTTGCGCCAGTTCTGCGCGATGAGCTGGATGACGTCCGTCTCCTCCGTGCTGTCGCCGGCCGTCTCGATCACCAGCTCCAGCGGGCGGCCGTCCGGCAACAGGCGGGTGCCGTTGCCGTCGCGCTTGTTCAGCCCGGCCTCGTCCAGCAGGCGGTTGGCCTGCTTCAGGTCGAACTTGGCGAAGCGGCTCTGGTAGTCCGGCTTCCACAGGGGGGTTTCGGGCAGCACCGTGTTGTTGGAAGGCGCTCCCAGACCGTAATAGATGGACTGGTTGATCTCCTCCCGGTCGATGGCGAGCGACAGGGCGCGGCGGTAGCGGACGTCGCGGTTGAGCGCGCGCCACACCGGATCGTTGACGTTCAGGTTGGGGAAGAAGGCGATCTGCGAGCCGATGCCGGTCTTCCACAACCGCACCTCCAGCCCGTTGCGCTTCGCCCCGTCCTTGAGGAAGGTGTAGTTGTCGAAGCGCAGGTAGCGCGCCTGCAGGTCGCTCTCGCCCGCCCCGACCTTGGCCGGAATGATCTTCGCGTCGGCCACCGTCATGATGAACCGATCGATGTAGGGAAGCTGCCGCCCCTCCCGATCGACGCGGTGGTAATAGGGGTTGCGGACGAAGACGAAGCGTTCCGACGGCATCTGGGTGGTGGGGACCCAGGGCTGGAGCGTCGGCAGGTCCGGGTTGTTGAACTCCGTCAGATCGTCCTTGCGGTTGTGGAGCTGCTGCCAGCTCTTCTGCTTGGCCTCCTCCACCCGCGCCTTCAGCGTGGCGGCGTCGGTGTAGCGGGGGTGGAACTGCTTCAGGTAATGGGCCGGGGCGTAGATCTCCACCGGCTTGGCCCCGGCCAGCATCGGCAGGAAGAAGGGGTTGGGCTTCGTCCATGCGTAGCGGACGGTGGTCTCGTCGATGATGGTGACGGCGGGGAACTCCCCGTCCACCGCCAGCTCGACCGGCGGGCCGACCGGGTAGCGCTTGTCGTTGCTGGCCATGTCCTCCCACCAGTAGCGGAAATCCTCCGCGGTGAAGGGATGGCCGTCGGACCAGCGGTGCCCCTTGCGCAGGCGCAGGGTGAAGACCTTCTCGTCCTCCACCTCCACCTTTTCCAGGATGTCCGGCTCGATCACGAGGTCGGGGGTCAGCGCCACCAGCCGGGCGTAGCTGTAGACGTAGATCACCCGCGTGTCGCGCACCCGCGCCATGATGGTGGTCAGGTCGCCGCCCGGCTTGCCGACCGATTGCCAGGGCCGGTTCATCCGCGCGACCGATGGGGTTTCGGGCAGGCGCTGTTCCACCGGCGGCAACGTGCCGGCGCTCACCTGCTGCTGGAAATAGGGCGTCTCCACCGGGCGGAAGGCCGACAGCGCGACCAGCGCCGCCATCAACCCCAGGGTTCTGCCGAACGGCACCAGCATCAGGCGACCTCCCGTGTCGTCATGTCCAAATCCGCCCGCACCCAGTGGCCCCCGCCACGATGGACGAGAGGCGGGTGGTGTTGGTCGTCGATGGTGAAGGGCTCCGGCCACGCCGCCGGGTTGGAGCTCCGCCCCTCCTCCAGCTCGGTCAGCGCCAGCGGGCGGGCGGGGTCCGGCTCCGGCACCGCGGACAGCAGGGCGCGGGTGTAGGGATGCAGCGGGTCGCGGAACAGCAGCTCGCGCGGTGCCGTCTCCACGATCCGGCCACGGCACATCACCATGATGCGGTCGGCCATGTAATCGACCACGGCGAGGTTGTGGCTGATGAACAGGTAGGTGAGGCCCAGCCGTTCCTTCAGGTCCTTCAGCAGGTTGAGCACCTGAGCCTGGATCGACACGTCCAGCGCCGACACCGGCTCGTCCAGGATCAGCAGGTCGGGGCGCAGCGCCAGCGCGCGGGCGATGCCGATGCGCTGGCGCTGCCCGCCGGAGAAGCTGTGCGGGTAGCGCTTGAGGTGGCGGACGTCGAGCCCGACCAGGGCCATCAACTCCTTCACCCGTTCCGCCCGCTCCGCCGCGTCGCCGATGCGGTGGATCACCAGCGGCTCGGCGATGATGTCGAACACCGTCATGCGCGGGTTCAACGAGCCGAACGGGTCCTGGAAGACGAACTGCATGCGCCGGCGGAAGGCTTCCAGCTCGCCGCCCGACAGCTTCAGCACATCCACGGGCGTGCCGTGGTCGTTGAAGGTGACGCTGCCGCTGTCGGCGGTCAGCGCCCTGAGGACGATCTTGCTGAGCGTGGTCTTGCCGCAGCCGGATTCGCCGACCAACCCCAGGCACTCCCCCCGCTTCACGGCAAAGCTGACATCGTCCACCGCCAGCGTCCCGGCCCCGGCCTTGGCGCCGAACCAGCCGCCCCCGCGGGCGCCGTAGCGCTTGGTGATCCCCTCCACCTTCAGCAGCGGCCCGGCGGCATCGGCCCCCGGCGGCCAAGGCGTGCGGGCCTGCTCCAGCAGCCGCCCGCCCTCAGACCGGACCGAGCGCAGCGGCACCAGCCGCTCCCCCGGCGCCATGTCGAAGCGCGGCACGGCGCGCAGCAGCGCCTTCAGATAGGGGTGGCCGGGGTTGGCGAAGATGTCCTCTCGGGTGCCGCTTTCCATCACCTCGCCCCGGTACATGACCACCACCTCCTCCGCGAGGTTGGCGACGACGCCCAGATCGTGGGTGATCAGCAGCACGGCCATCCCCAGCTCGGCCTGCAGATCCTTGATCAGCTTCAGGATCTGCGCCTGGATGGTGACGTCCAGCGCGGTCGTCGGCTCGTCGGCGATCAGCAGCGCCGGGCGGCAGACCAGCGCCATGGCGATCATCGCGCGCTGGCGCAGGCCACCCGACAGCTCGAACGGGTAGGTGTCGAGCGCGCGGGCCGGGTCCGGGAAGCGCACGCGGGCCAGCATGTCGCGGGCGAGATCCCGCGCCTCCTTCGGGCGCACGTCGCGGTGCAGCCGCACCGCCTCGACGATCTGGTTGCCGATGGTGTGGAGCGGCGACAGCGAGGTCATCGGCTCCTGGAAGATGATGGAGATGCGTCCGCCGCGCAGGTCCCGCATCGGCTGGCCGTCACGGTCCAGCGCCGCGATGTCGACCATGCGCCGGCTGGCCGGGTCGTCGAACAGGATGCGGCCACCGGCGATGCGGCCGTTGCGCGGGAGGATGCCCAGGATCGCCTGCGACACCACCGACTTGCCGGAGCCCGACTCGCCGACCAGCGCCACGGTGGAGCCGGGCCGCACCCGGAACGACACACCGCGCACGGCATGCACCAGCCCCTCCGGCGCCTGGAACTGCACCTTCAGATCCTCGACGGTCAGGAGATTGCCGCTCAAACCCCGTCCCCCTCCCGGTCCAGTTCAATTGGGCCCAGCCCACTGGGGACCACCGCGATGCTGTCCACGTCGATGCCCATGGCAAGCAGGTTGTCCACCGTAACCGGCGCCAGAGCCACGCCGTTGCGCACCGCCGCCGCGGCGGCGGCCTCGACCAGCCGGTCAAAGCCGTCGAGCGTCGAGTCGGCGCGCAGCCGCCGCCCATCGCCCCTGAGCGTGAGCTGCATCCAGCCGTCCGAACGGTCCCGCTTGGTGGAATAATAGCGAAGATCGATGCCGCGGAGATCCGTCCAGGCGAGCCTCGCACCCAAGGGTCCGTGCATGGTCGCACCGCGTCCGTCCAACTCCAGGCGGGATGCCTGCCGCTGCGCCGTGCGCAGGGCGAACAAGGCGAAGAGCAGCGCCGCCGCCGCCAGCGGCAGGGCGATCCAGCGGTTGACCTCAAGCAGCGTGAGCGGCAGGGCGGTGATCGCCAGCCCGGCGCCGGCCCGCGCGTAGTCGCCCAGAAGCGCTGTGCGCGGGTAGCGCAGCACCTCGCTCATCGCGGCACCCCGCCACGATGAGCAAAGACGGCGGGGGCCGCCAGCCAGCGCGCCGCCGAATGGCCGGCGGTCACGGCGAGGAGGCGGTCGACGAAGTCCCAGGTCGCCCCGTCCATCGCGAGGTGGTGGGTCAGCAGCCCGGTCGGCCGGTCGGGCACCGTCCCCAGCCGCCGCGCGCGCAGGTGGTCGATGGCGCCGGCCAGCGCCGCCGCCGTCCCCAGGAAGCCGCCGCCGTGGCGCCAGTCCACCGGGTCGAGGTGGGTGTTGACCTGCGCCAGCCCGGGCACCGCCGCGTCGTGCTCGCGGTCGGTGGACAGGGCGCGGAAGCCGAGGCCGGGCAGGGCGGCGGAGACAGCGGGCGCGATGCGGTTCCAGGGTGGCACCAGCACCGGCAGCAGGGCCGGGCCGACCAGCGCGGACAGGCGCCGCCATCCCTCCGCCAGCTCCGCCGTCACCGCCTCGACCGGCCGGTCGTCGCCCAGCTCGCATTTCTTGGCACCCAGTGGGGCGTGGTTGGCGTGGGACCAGCCGTGCTGGAGCACCGCGGCACCGCGCAACGCGTCCGCCAGCGCCGGTTGGGCCCGCGCCGGGATCACCGCCAGCGCCACCGGAACGTCGTGGCGCGCTCCCAATTCCAGCAGCCGGTCGAGCGCGGCACCGGGTGCCGTCGCGTCGTCGTCCCGCCACCACAGGGTGGCAGGGCGTCCGGCGGCGGCCCAAAGGTCCAGCTCGGCGGCCAGGGCGTCCCAGCCGTCGGGCGCGCGGTCGCCGTCGATTCGCGTCTCGGTCATGGTCACGGTCTGGTGGTAACCCTGGAAGCCCCGCATCATGCGCATCCCATGTTTCAAAATGACGCAGGCACGGCGGAATTTCCAAGGAATTCTGGACGTTTATGCGCCCATCGCGGCGGCCAGCAGGCGGGCCGTCCGCGCCGCGCCGTCGAGCTCCAGCCGGATGGGGGCGGGGGGCGGTGCGGCCAGCGTCCGCGCCACCCCGGCGGCCAAGGACTCCGGGGTCAGACCGGCTTCCTCCACCACCGTCAGCCGGCCGCGCGCCTCCAGCAGCCGGGCGCGCGTCGCCTGTTCGGTTTCGCTGCCGGCGGCGAAGGGCACCACCACGGCCCGGCAGCCGGCCTGGAGCAGATCCAGCACCGTGTTGTAGCCGGCCTGGCTGATCGACAGACGGCAGCGGGCGAGCAGGGCGGGGAAGTCGGGCCGCGCCCGCTCCACGATCACCCCGGCCGGTGCCGCCGCGCGCAACGGCCGCATCGCCTCCTCCGCCACGTCGGGGCCGGCCAGCAGGCGCCAGACGGCGTCGCGGGCAGGGGTCAGCGGCCGTGCCGCGAGTGCGGCGCGCAGCAGCGGCAGCCCGACCGCCCCGCCGCCCACCGACACCACGACCTCCCCCGCGCCATCCCCCTCCGCAATCACCGGGGCGGCGGGGGCGGCGACGTAGCCGGTGTAGCGGATGCGGTCCTCGATGCGGGCGGCCGCCGGGAAGGTGGCGCCGAAGGGGATCAGCGCCGGGTCGCCGTGCACGAGCACGGTGTCGACCAGCCGCTCGACCGTGCCCACGACCTCCTCGACCCGCGCCGGATCGGGTTTGGCGACCAGGATGTCGCGGACGGAGCAGGCGGTGGGCACGCCCGCGGCCTTCGCCGCTTCCAGAAGCGGGATCAGCTCGAAGCGGAAGGCGCGCCGTGCGAAGGGGAAGGATTCGACCAGAAGCAGGTCGGGCGCAACGTCGTTAAACGCCCTCAACGCGGCGTCCCGCCGGTGCCTGCGCCACGCCTCGTCGATGGGCTTGCCCTCCTCGTCCAGCAGCGTCTTGAAGCCCGCATCGGCGGCCCGCACCGGTGGAAGCTGGATCACCCGCGCCGGGCCGTAATCGACCCCCGGCACCGCGTGGCCGCCGCGCAGCAGCGTCACCGCCATGCCGGCCCCGGCCAGTCCGCGCGCCACCAGCGCCGCCCGCCGGTCGTGGCCGATGCCGAGCAGATGCTGGACGTGGAAGAGGATTTTCACGACACGTCCAACCGGATATTCACCTCCACCACCGACGGGGTACCGTCGGGGGCGAGGGCGAAGAGGTGGGCGCAGGCGTTCCGCAGCTTGTGCCGCGGCTCCCCCAGCATGTCCCAGCCGGTGGCGAGCGCGTAGACGGCGCGCAGCACGCCGTTGTGGGCGACGGCCCCGGTCGGGCGGCCGTCGGTGGCGAGGTCGGCCAGCCAGGGGCGCAGCCGGTCCTGGACGTCGCGTGGGCTCTCGCCGTTCGGCGGGCGGAAATCCAGCCCCATGGCCTCGATCTCCGCCGTCATGTCGCCGCAGGCGCGCATCTCGTCCAGCTGACGGCCTTCCCAGTCGCCCCAGCTCGTCTCGACGATGCGGGGTTCCGGCTCCGGCGTGAGGCCCAGCAGGCGGGCCGTCTCCCACGCGCGCACCTTGGGGCTGGCCACCCAGCGCCGCCCCGCCGCCACCGGTGGCAGCCGCCAAGACGACGCCTGGGCGCGGCCCACGTCCGACAGCGGCTGGTCGACGCTGCCCTGCACGCGGCGTTCGGCGTTCCAGGCGGTCATGGCGTGGCGGATGATCAGCAGGGTGGTCATGCTCTCTCCTCAGGGAAAGGCGCCGGCGTGGATGCGGCGCACGAGATCGTCCAGCGTGGCGGCGGCGGTGGCGAAGCCGTGCTCCGTCGCCGCGGTGCAGCGGGCGGCATCCCCCATCCTGCACCGCCGGGCCGGGTCGTCCAGCAGAGAGCGCACCGCCGCGGCGAAGGCCGCGTCGTCGTCCACCGGCACCAGAACCCCGGTTTCGCGGTCACGCACCACGTCCGGCACACCGCCGGTGCGGCCGGCGACGGCCGGCAGGCCAGCCGCCTGCGCCTCCAGCAGCGCCATCCCGTACGCCTCGTTCACCGCCGGCCACACCATCAGGTCGGCGGCGGCGTACAGCTCGGCGAGGCGATCGGGCGCCAGGGCGCCGGTGAAGCGTACACGGTCGCCGAAGCCATCGTACAGCCCCGCCACCGCCGCCCGCGCCGGCCCGTCCCCGACCGCCAGCAGCCGCCACGGGAGGTCCGTCAAACGTGCCAGGGCCCGAGCCAAAGCCTCGAAGGAGCGGCGCTTGTCACCCTCCCGCATCATGCCGACGGCAAGCAGCCAAGCCTCGTCGGCCGGCAGGCCGTACGATGACGCGAGCGCCGCCCTGTACGTTCCGCGCTCCGACGAGGCCGAGGCGAAGGGGGCGGTGTCGAGGAAGGGGCGCAGCGGCACCAGCCGTCGCGGATCGTCCAGCAACGGCAACACCGCCTCGGCGTCGTGGCTGGCGAGATTGACCACACCAGCCGCCCGCCGGATCGCCGCCGCCGCCGCGGCGTGGCCGGCCGCCCACGGGCCGGTGACGCGCTTGGGCGCGTGCGAGGCCTCCGCCACCACATAAGCGATGCCGAGCCGGTCGCAGACCGCCGGCCCGATCCAGTCCGGCGCCTTGTGGTAGAGGTGGTAGGTGAACCACAGGTCCGGCGGATCGTCGCGCCAGCGCCGCAGCAACCGGTCGGCGCAACGCCGTCCCAACGCCGCCAAACGCTCCGGCCGGCCGGGGCGGGTGCCGTCGTCCCAACTGCGCAGGGTGGAGGCCAGCCGGACCTCGTGCCCGCCGGCGGCGAGTGCGGCCATCAGCAGCCGCGCCACCCGGCGGTCGCCGGACGGCACCGGATGGGTTGGTGCCTTCAACGGGGCGTAGAAGGCGATGCGCAGACCCGTCATGCCCGACGCTCAGCGGGTGGTGGCGGCCAGCGACTCGGCAAAGCGCACCACCAGCCGGTCGATGCCCTGGTCGCAGCCGAATTCGTGCCGCACCCGCTCCGCCCCCGCCGCGGCCAAGGCCGCGCGCCGCGCCGGGTCGCGCAACAGCGACTCCAGCGCCACGGCGAGCGCCGGCGGGTCGTCGGGCGGCACCAGCACGCCGGTGGTCCCGTCCCCGATCAGCTCGGGGATGGCCGCCATCCGGGTGGCGAGGCAGGGCAGACCCATGGCCTGCGCCTCCATCAGCACGTTGGGCAGCCCGTCGCGGTCGCCGTCCTTCGCCTGCCGGCTGGGCAGGATGAACAGGTCGGACGCGGCGTAGGCGGCGATCACCGCGTCCTGCGCGCGGGCACCCTGCCACTCCACCCGGTCGGTCAGCCCCAGCCGCTCCGCCTGCGCCTTCAACGCCGGCAAACGCTCGCCGCCGCCGATGTGGGTCCAGCGCCAGGACAGCCCAGTCGGCAGCCGGGCGAGAGCGTCGAGCACGAGGTCGATGCCCTTCTTCTCCACCGCCCGCCCGACGGTCAGCAGCCGCACGGGATCGGTAGGGTCGCCGCCGTCGCGCGGCGGCCGTGCCGGCGGCGTGTCGGGAAAGCGGGCGAAGTCGAGCCCGTGGTACAGCAGCTCCACCCGCCCCGATTCGGGCGCCAGCGACTCCAGGTGACGGTGCCCCATGGCGGTGCAGGTCACACCCCAGGCGGCGGAGGCCAGCTTGCCGCGCAGCTCCCACTCCGGGCTTGTCCAGATGTCCTTGGCGTGGGCGGAGAAGCTCCAGCCGAGGCCGGCGATCAGCGCGGCGTAGCGGGTGACGGAGGCGGGGGTGTGCAGGAAATGGCTGTGCAGCCACGCCACGTCGGCCGGCAGCTCCGCCGCCAGAACGCAGGCCTGCCCGAAGCGACGGATGCGGTTGCGCGTCGGATCGCGGGTCAGGTCGGCCAGCCACGCTCCGAGCGCCCGCCAGAATCCTGGGCGCCCCAGCGTCCGCCAAACGCCGTTGAACACCCGCTTGGGGTCGTCGCGCAGATACTCCGGCAGGTAGAGGACCGGGGCCGTGACGGCCTTGTTCAGGTCGTGCACGGTCTTGTCGGTCGGGAGGCGCAGGGAGACGACAAGCTGTTTCAGGCCACGCCGCTCCAGCCCCAGCACCTCCTGCGCGATGAAGGTCTCCGACAGGCGCGGCCAGCCCTTGACGACCACCGCCACCCGCCGCACCGGTTCCCGCACGGCGGGCCCTCACAGACCCAGACGGCGCGCCAGGGAGCGCAGCCGCCGCTGCCGCGGCGCCGTCAGCCACCGCTCGGCCAGCCGGTTGACGTTCTCCAGCCCGTCCAGCAGGCCGGGGACGACGACGGAGGAAGGCGGCGCCTGCTGCGGCAGCTGGCGCAGCGCCGTCGCCATGGCGTGGGCGTCGCGCACCCCGTCATCCACCAGCATGGCGGACAGTCCCAGCTCCTGCGCGCGGGCGGCGCGGATGTACTGCTCGCGCCGCGGCACCTCGCGCGGGACGATCAGCGCCTTCTTGTCGAAGGACAGGATCTCGCAGAAGGTGTTGTAGCCGCCCATGGCGACCACGCCCTCCGCCCCCTGCATCAGGCTTTCCAGCCACGGCTCGAAGGTGGTGATCTCGACCTTGGGCAGGCGGGCGGCGCGGGCCTGGAAATCGGTCTGGAGATCCGGCTGCATGAAGGGACCGAGCACGAGGACGGCGCGGTAGGGGATGCCGGCGTCCGTCTCGTAGGCGCGCAGGACCCAGTCGATCAGCGCCTCCCCGTCGCCGCCGCCGCCGGCGGTGACCAGGATGTAGGGATCGGCCGGCGCATCGACGCCGCGGGCCTGCTGGGTGGGGGCGGAGCGCTGGAGATAGCCGGTGTAGACCATCTTGCGCCGGACCGACGGCGGGATGTCGATCCCTTCCAGCGGGTCGCAGATCTGCGGCAGGCCATAGACCCACAGCTCGTCGTACAGCTCCTCCAGCGCCGGGACGACCTTCTTGCGCTCCCATTCCGGGGCGAGCAGGGCCGGTTCGTCCATCACGTCGCGCAGGCCCAGCACCAGCGGCACGCCGCGGTCCTTCAGCCGGTGCAGCGTCTCCCGCACCTCGCCGCGCAGGCCCAGCGGCTCCTTGTCGACGATGAACAGGTCGGGCTGGAACACCTCCGCCGTGTGGCGGATCAGGGAGGCCCGCATCTCCAGGATTTCCTCAACCCCGATATGCAGGTTGAGCGCGGTGTATTCGCCGTTGCGCAGCTTGATCACGCCGGGAATGCGCACGAAATCGACGCGCGTGCGGAAATCGAAGCTGCCGATGATGGGGGAGCCCGACAGGATCAGGACCGACAGTTCCTTGTACCGCTCCACCAGCGCATGCGCGATGGCGCGGCAGCGGCGGAGATGGCCCAGCCCGAAGGTGTCGTGGCTGTAGATCAGCACGCGGCCGGAACACGGGCGGCCCGCTGTCGCTCGATCGGTCATACCCCCGTCTCCCGTGCTGCCCTGTTTGCCGGCCGAGTCTCCGCTCGGACGCTTTCTGCCTTCTACCAGAAACACCCTTACCCAACCACGCAAATTGCCGCCCTGCGGCAAAGCCGCTATCGTCCGTTCAACACGGTGCCCCGCAGCGCCGTCCGCAGCCGGCAACGGCGCGGCCATCGGGATCCCTCATGGAATCGAGCATCTTCCGGTTCATCCTTCGGCACAGCCGGCGCCAGCAGGTGCTTCTGCTGGTGATCACGCTCGCGTCCTTTCCCTTCCTCTATGCGTCGCTGGAACTGCCGAAGAAGATCGTCAACGAAGCGATCAGCGGTAAGAACATCCCGGCCGAGATGTTCGGCGTGCCGCTGGACCAGGTGCGCTACCTGCTCATCCTGTCCGGGCTGTTCCTGGCGCTCGTCGTGGTCAACGGCTGGTTCAAGTACCAGATCAACACGATGAAGGGCCGGCTGGGCGAGCGCATGCTGCGCCGCCTGCGCTACGAGCTGTATGTCCGCATCCTGCGCTTCCCGCTGCCGCGCTTCCGCAAGGTGTCATCGGGCGAGCTGATCCCGATGATCACCGCGGAGGTGGAGCCTCTCGGCGGCTTCATCGGCGACGCCATCGCGCTGCCGGTGTTCCAGGGCGGCACGCTGCTGGTCTATCTGGCCTTCATCTTCATGCAGGATCCGGTGCTGGGCGCCGCGGCGGTGTCGCTCTACCCCTTCCAGGGCTGGCTGATCCCGCGCCTGCAGCGCAAGGTGAACCAGCTCGGCAAGCAGCGCGTGCGCACCATGCGCCAGATCTCCGACCGCATCGGCGAGACGGTGGCCGGCATCGGCGAGGTGCACACCCACGACACCTCCGCCTGGCACAAGGCCGATCTGGCGCACCGGCTGGGTGACGTCTACGACATCCGTTTCGAGATCTACCAGCGCAAGTTCTTCATCAAGTTCCTGAACAATTTCATCAACCAGTTGACGCCCTTCTTCTTCTATGCCATCGGCGGCTATCTGGTGATCAAGGGCCAGCTGTCCTTCGGCGCGCTGGTGGCGGTGCTGGCCGCCTACAAGGACCTCGCCTCGCCCTGGAAGGAGCTGCTGGACTGGTACCAGCTCAAGGAGGACACCCGCATCAAGTACGAGCAGGTGGTCGAGCAGTTCCAGGTGCCGGACCTGCTGGACGACCGCCTGCTGGAGGAGGATCCGGCCGGGGACATCCGCATCACCGGCCGCCTGGCGCTGGACCATGTGCAGTTCGGGGAGGAGACGGGCGCCAAGCCTCTCGACGACGTCAGCGGCGAGATCGAACTGGACCGCCACACCGCGGTGGTGGCCGTGGGGGCCGGCGGCGAGGAGCTGGCGCAGATCGTCGCCCGCGTGCTGCTGCCGACGGCCGGCCGCATCCGCCTGAACGGCGAGGATTACCTGTGCCTGCCGGAAAGCGTCACCGGCCGCCGGGTCGCCTATGTCGGCAGCAGCCCCTACCTGTTCTCCGCCCCCCTCTTCGAGAACCTCGTCTACGGGCTGCGTCACCGGCCGTTGCGCCCTGATCCGGATGCCGATCCCGCCCGCCGCAAACGCCGCACCGCGGAAGCGCAGATGTCCGGCAACACCGACCGCGACATCCGGGCGGACTGGATCGATTACGAGGCGGCCGGCTGCACCGGGCCGGAGGATCTGGTGGAGCGCATCCGGGATGTGCTGCGGCTGGTGGATCTCGACGCCGACGTCTATTCCTTCGGCCTGAACCGAACGGTCGACCCGCAGCGCCGCCCCGACGTGGCCGCCCGCGTGCTGGCCGCGCGGGAGGCGGTGACCGACCTGCTGACCGACCCGAAGATGGGCCAGCTGGTCGAACGCTTCGACCCCGAGCGCTTCAACACCAATGCCACGGTGGCCGAGAACCTGCTGTTCGGCACGCCGGTCGGCAGCGCCTTCGCCACCGACACCCTGGCCGAAAACCCGTACATGCTGCATGTGCTGGACAAGACCGGCCTGTCCGAGCGGTTCCTGGACGCCGGGCGCCGGGTGGCGGAGACCATGCTGGAGCTGTTCTCCGGCCTGCCGCAGGGGCACGAGTTCTTCGAGCGCTTCTCCTTCATCGGCTTCGCCGAGCTGCCGGAGTATCAGGCGATCCTGGCGCACGCCGGCAAGGACGGGCTGGACCGGCTGCGGCCGGACGAGCGGACGCGGCTGATGTCGCTGCCCTTCAAGGTGATCCCGGCCCGCCACCGCCTGGGGCTGCTCGACGACAAGGCGATCGCCCGGCTGCTGGAGGCACGCCGCGTCTTCGCCCGGGATCTTCCCGCCGACCTGCGGGGTGCCGTGGAGTTCTTCGACCCCCGCGTCTACAACGCCGCGGCGACGATCCAGGACAACATCCTGTTCGGCAAGCTGGTCTATGGGCAGGCGCAGGTGCAGGTGCGCGTCGGCCGCATGATGGCGAAGCTGGTGGACGATCTGCAACTCCGCGAACTGATCGTCGAGGTCGGGCTGGACCACCCGGTGGGGGTCGGCGGCTCCCGCCTGACGTCGGCGCAGCGGCAGAAGGCGGCGCTGGCGCGCGCGCTGCTGAAGAACCCGGATCTGCTGGTGCTGGGGGACGCCACGTCGAGCCTCGACTCGGCGTCGGAAGCCCGCGTCCACGCTGCGATCCGCAAGCATCGGCAGGGGCGCGGGCTGCTGTGGGTGGTGCATCGCGCCGGCCATGCGCGCAGCTTCGACCGGGTCATCGTGCTGAACGGTGGACGTGTGGCCGAGGAAGGCCGATCTGTGGAACTGGACAAGCCCGGCACCCTTCTGCACGAATTGATGGGGGCCGATTAGCGCGACTGGCAGAGTGGAAGCCAGACAGAGTGGAAGTCCGACAGAGTGGGAGTCCGGCTGTGAGCATCAACGAGGAAGTGGCCTGCCTGCGGAAGATCCCGCTGTTCGCCAACATCGAGACGTCGAAGCTGAAGCTGCTGGCCTTCACCAGCGAGCGGGTCACCTTCGACCCCGGTGACACGCTGTTCGAACAGGACGAGATGGGCAACTGCGCCTACATCATCCTGTCCGGCGAGGCCGACGTGGTGGTGCGCACACCGACCGGGCCGGTCACGGTGGCGACGCTGGGGCCGAGCGAAGTGGTGGGCGAGATCGCCATCCTCTGCGACGTGCCGCGCACCGCCACGGTGATGGCGCACAGCCACCTGCATGTGCTGTGCATCTCCAAGGACCTGTTCTTCCGGATTATGACGGAATTTCCGCAGATCGCCGTGGAGATCATGCGGGTGCTCGCCAACCGCCTGGAAAAGACCACCAGCCGCCTGCGCGAGGTGCTCAGCGAGCGCGCGGCGTGACCGCGGCACGCCGTTCGGACGGTCGCCGCGCGAAGGTGGTGTGACCGGCGTCACCGTAGGACAAAGTTATCTGTCGCATCGTCCGCCCCGCAAATCGTTCCAATGGGGGGACTTCACCATGGCGTTCACCGACGCACGCGGCCTCGCCGCGACCGGTGCCGATCATGCAGCGCTCGATCGCTTCGAAACGGCGCTCGCTCAATTCCAATGCTACACCGGTGACCCGGTCGCCACGCTCGACGGCATCACCGCCGACCGTCCCGGCTTCGCCATGGCGCACCTGATGCGCGGCTGGCTGCTCGGTCTGGCCATGGAGGCGAAGCTGCTGCCGGAAGCGCGGCGCAGCCTGGGCGCCGCCGCGGCGCTGCCCATGAACGAGCGCGAGCGCGCCCATGCAGCGGCGCTGGCGGATCTGCTGGACGGGCGCTTCGCCGATGCCTTCCGCGCGCTCGACGGCATCCTGGCCGACCACCCGCGCGACGCCCTGGCGCTCCAGGTCGGGCATCTCGGCGACTATTACCTGGGCGACGCCCGCAACCTGCGCGACCGCGTGGCGCGGGTGCTGCCGTGCTGGACGGACGCGGACCCCGGGTTCCACGCGGTGCTGGGCATGCACGCCTTCGGCCTGGAGGAGATGGCCGCCTATGGCGCCGCCGAGGAAACCGGACGCCGGGCCGTGGCCCTCAACCCGCGCGACGGCTGGGCGCAGCACGCCGTCGCCCATGTGCTGGAGATGCAGGGTCGCACCGGGGATGGCATCGCCTGGATGCGCGGGAACCAGGAGCACTGGAGCACCGACAGCTTCTTCGCGGTCCACAACTGGTGGCACTTGGCCCTCTACCACTGGGACCAGCGCCAGCTCGACGCGGTGTTCGACCTGTACGACCGCCATGTCCGCGCCACCCCGTCCGAGGTGGTGCTGGACATGATCGACGCCTCCGCCCTGCTCTGGCGGCTGCATCTGGAGGGGGTGGAGGTCGGCGACCGCTGGCAGGAACTGGCCGACGGGTGGGAGCCGCTGGCCCGCGACGCCCACTACGCGTTCAATGACCTGCACGCCATGATGGCCTTCGTCGCCGCCGGCCGGCACGACAGCGCGGCCGCTCTGATCGACGCGCAGGCTGCCCGCATCGCCCGCGGCGGCGACAACGCGGAGATGACGGCCCGCGTCGGCCTGCCGCTGTGCCGCGCCATCCAGGCCTTCGGCCGCGGCGACTACGCCGGCACGGTGGCGCTGATGGCGCCGGTGCGTGGCATCGCCAACCGCTTCGGCGGCAGCCACGCCCAGCGCGACGTCATCGACCTGACGCTGATGGAAGCGGCACTGCGCGACGGCCGCAAGGGCATGGCCGTGGCGCTCTCCGCCGAGCGCCTGGCGCTGAAGCCCGACAGCCCACTGAACCGCCTGTTCCGCGCCCGCGCCAAGGCGGAGCCGGTGCTGGCGTGACGCGGGACGGGGAAAAGGCGTTGGGCCCCGGGGGGGAGCCCGACGCCGGCCACCTCACACCGCCAGATCGACGATCACCGGCACATGGTCGGACGGCTTCGGTTCCCAGCCGCGGGCGTCGCGCAGGACCTTGATGCCGGTCAGGGCGGGCTTCAGCGGCGGGGTCACCCAGATGTGGTCGAGGCGGCGGCCGCGGTCCGACGCGGCCCAGTCGCGGGCGCGGTAGCTCCACCAGGTGTAGAGCTTCTCCGTCTCCGGCACGAAGTGGCGCATGGCGTCGACCCAGCCGGCGGAACGCTGCATGGCGCCCAGCTTCTCCACCTCGATGGGGGTGTGGGAGACGACGGACAGCAGTTCCTTGTGGCTCCACACGTCGGCTTCCAGCGGCGCGATGTTGAGGTCGCCGACCAGCACCATCGGCCGGTCGGGGCTGCGGTGTTCCGCCAGCCACGCCGTCATGTCGTCCAGGAAGCGCAGCTTGTGGGCGAACTTGTCGTTGACCGCGGGGTCGGGGATGTCGCCGCCGGCGGGGATGTAGACGCAGTGCAGCTCGATGCCGCCGGGCAGCATGGCCAGGGCGTGGCGGCAATCCTCCCGGTCGCACCAGTGCTGCACCGCCGTCGCCTCCAGCGGCAGGCGCGACAGGATCGCGACGCCGTTGTAGCTCTTCATCCCGTGGATGTGGGCGTGGGCGTAGCCACGCTCCGCCAAGGGGGCGAGGGGGAAGTCGGCGTCGACCGTCTTCGTCTCCTGGAGGCAGACGACGTCCGGCGCCTCCTCCTCGATCAGCTTCAGCAGCAGGCCCAGCCGCATGCGGACCGAATTGATGTTCCAGGTGGCGATCCGCACCGCGGGGCTCCTTCGGTTCAAGCGTAGGTGACGGTCAGCGTGCCCACACCCTCGACCGAGCCGTCCAGCCGGTCGCCGGCCACCACCGCCGCCACGCCCTCCGGCGTGCCGGTGTAGATCAGGTCGCCGGGCTGCAGCTCCACGAGGCCGGACAGGTAGGAGACGGTTTCCGCCACCGACCAGATGAGGTCGGAAAGGTCACCGGTCTGGCGCAGCTCGCCGTTGACGGTCACTTGGATGGTGCCCTTGGACGGGTGGCCGATGTCGGCGGCGCGGCGGATGGCGGAGCAGGGGGCGGACTGGTCGAAGCCCTTGCCCATGTCCCAGGGCTTGCCCTCCTTCTTGGCGGCGTTCTGCAGGTCGCGCCGGGTCATGTCGAGCCCGACCGCGTAACCGAACACATGGTCCAGCGCCGACTCCACCGGGATGTCGCGACCGCCCTTGCCGATGGCGGCGACCAGCTCGATCTCGTGATGCAGGTTCTTGGTCTTGGGCGGGTAGGGGATGGTGGCGCCATCCGGCACGATGGCGTCGGCCGGCTTCATGAAGAAGAACGGCGGCTCGCGGTCGGGGTCGGAGCCCATCTCGCGCGCGTGGGCGGCGTAGTTGCGGCCGACGCAATAGATACGGCGCACCGGGAAAGGGTCACCGCCCTCCACCGGAACGACGGGCTGGGGCCACAAGGGGAACGCGTAGGCCATGGAACGGCTCCGGAGCGCGGATGGGACGAACGATCCGCTATGGGTATCCCGCCCGGCCCGCCTTTGCCAAGGGTCTGCGCCGCGGCCGTGCGGCTGATTCGCGACGCGGCGATCCTTTCGCCATGCCCGCTGTCCGCAGCCGGTGCGTTCGGTACCCCGGATGTCCGGCCGGCAACCCCGATTCACGGCGAAATGGTGGCAGAGACTGGCGCCACCAATGCGTTTGGGGTATACGTGATATGCCAATCGGCAGGGGATTACTCTTTTTGCTGACAAAGGCGGCACAGCCAAGCATTTTAAGTCGTCAATCAGAAACCTCGAAAAAAACCGCGTGGTCACACCGTTGACTGAGAATGATCCCACCGCCCAGGGCGAACGGCGCGCGCGCCAGCGCACGGGCAAGAATGGCCGGCTGGCCCTCGGGCCGCTGCCGGAACTGGTCGGCTACAACCTGCGCAAGGCGCAGGTGGCCCTGTTCCAGAACTTCCAGAGCGCCGTCGCTCCGCACGACATCACGCCCGGCCAGTTCGGCGTGCTGATCATGATCAAGGAGAACGAGGGCCTGAGCCAGTCGGACCTCGGCTCCGCCGTCGGTATCGACCGCTCGACCATGGTCGCCGTGATCGACCGGCTGGAGTCGCGCGGCCTCGTCGTGCGCGCGCCCTCGCCCAACGACCGGCGGTCCTACGCGCTGCGGCTCAGCCCGGAAGGCCAGCGCCTGATGGAAGAGCTGATCCCGCGCGTCAAGGCGCACGACCAGTCGATGGTCAAGGACCTCTCCAAGGAGGAGCAGGCCCAGCTCATCGACTTCCTGCGCCGGATGTCGAAGGCCGGCTGACCAGCGACCGACGGTTTGTGGCCACGGGCCGGGTCAACCCCGCCCGTGGCTTTCCGCGTGCACGCGCGCCGCGTCTCCGAAGGACGCGAAGAGTGCCGCCGACGGCGGGTCCTCCCAGAAGCGCCACTCCGGGTGCCACTGCACGGCCAGCGCGAAGGCCGGCACACCCTCGACCCGCACCGCCTCCACCAGCCCGTCGGGGGCGGTGGCCTCCACCAAGAGGCCGGGAGCCAGACGGTCGATGCCCTGCGCGTGGACCGAGTTGACCCGCAGCTCCTCCCGCCCGGTGATGCGGGCCAGCAGCCCGCCGGCGGCCAGCCGCACCGGGTGCGCCTTGGCGTACTGCACCTCCACCGGGGCGGTCTTGTCCTCCCGATGGTCCAGCATGCCGGGCACCTCCTGCACCCGCTGGTGCAGCGTGCCGCCCAGCGCCACGTTCAGCTCCTGGAACCCCCGGCAGATGCCGAGCAGCGGCACGCCGGCGTCCAGCGCCGCGCGGATCAGGGGCAGTGTGGTGGCGTCGCGCTCGGCGTCGTGCAGCGTGCCCTCGGCACTCGCCGGCCCGCCATAATGCCGCGGCTCCACATTGGAGGGGCTTCCGGTCAGCATCAGCCCGTCCAGCCGGGACAGCAGATCCACCGGGTCTATGGACCCGCCCAGAGCCGGCACCAGAAGCGGCAGGGCGCCGGCCCCGTCGGAGACGGCGCGGATGTATTTGTCCCCGGCGATGTGGAAGGGGTGGGCGCCGAGGGTGCGGGCGCAGCAGGGAATGCCGATCAGGGGTGGGCGGGCCATGGCGAGGGTCACCGCGGGTTGTTGAGCTGGTCGCGGTCGCGGCCCGGCTCGCGGAAATAGAACAGGTCACGGTCCAGCGGCACCCCGGCCCGCGGGTTGATCAGCCCGACCTCGGTCGTCAGCCCCTGCGCGTCGAGCACCCGCCACTTGCGCAGTTGCAGCGGCTTGTCCTGGAAGACCAGGGTCAGGCTGCCCTTGCCGGCGTCCTTGGTCTCGAAGAGCGTGATCTCCAGCACGCCGTCGGCGCGGTCGACCTCCTTCACCGTGACGTCGCCCGACAGCCGGATGTCCTTGCGCAGGATGAAATCGGCCAGGGTGGAACCGATCGGCGTGCTCGACTGCTGGCGCATGTCCGCGTCCCAATAGAAGAGGAACAGCCCGTCGGCGACGATGAAGTCGCGCACCGGCGCGTCGTACTCCAGCCGCATCCTTCCGGGCCGCGACAGGTAGAAGGTGCCGGTCGCCTGCCGCCCGTCGGGGGCCACCTGCACGAACTTCGACTGCAGCGTCTTCACCGCATTCAGATGCTCCTCCACCCGCGCGATGTCGCTGCGGTCCTGGGCGGAGAGGGCCGGGGGTGCCGCCGGGGTGGCGGCGTGGGCGGCGGGTGCGGTGAGCGACGCTGCGAGGGCGAGGGCGGTTGCGGTGAGGAAGCGGCGGATCACGGTCACACTCTCGAAACGGGACGCGAGCCCTGTAGATGGTGACGGCCCGGGGGATTCCCATCATCCGGGCGGTGGAGCGGCCTGGGCGTCAGCCGTCCAGCCTGTACTCCGCCACCGCCTCGTACACCGGCCCGGTGCGGCCGAGGTGGCTGCGGTAGAGGGTGAACTGGTCGATGGGAAAAGGGCCGGCGCGGAACAGGCCGCGCTCGGCGATGAAACGGCCGATGCGGTCCTGCGGCGCGTCCTTCAGCCGGGCGAGCGTCACGTGCGGGGTGAACTTGCGCTCCTCCGGCGCCAAGCCGGCGCGCACCAGAGCCGACTCGATCTTCGACTGGAGATGGATCAGCGGCTCGCTGCGCTCCACCCCCGCCCACAGCACGCGGGATGCCCGGCCGGCGCCGAAGACGCCCACCCCGTCCAGCGTCAGGTCGAAGGCGGGTGCCGTGACGCCGGCCAGTGCGGCGTCGATGTCGCCCGCCATGTCGTCCGGCACCTCGCCGATGAAGCGCAGGGTGAGGTGCAGGTTCTCCTCCTCCGTCCAGCGGGCGCCCGGCACCCCGCCGCCAAGGCCGGCGAGCCGCCGGCGGATGTCGTCCGGAAAGTCGAGCGCCACGAAGAGACGGAGCATGGGTCCTGTTCGGCTTACGGGCAGGGATCGGGGTTACGGGCGTGCACCGCCTCGATCTCCGTCAACACCGCGTCGGGCAGGGTGATCCCGGCCGCGTCGATGTGGGCGGTCAGATGCTCCAGGCCGGTCGCCCCGACGATGGCCGACGCCACGAAGGGCTGGCGCAGCACGAAGGCCACCGCCATCTGCGTCACCGACAGGCCGTGCCGGGCCGCGATGTCCATATAGGCGCGCACGGCGGCGTCGGCGTTCGGCTTGTCGTAGCGCGACCGCCGCGGGTCGATGGAGCGGCGGGAGCCGGCGGGCGCGGCGCCGTCCAGATATTTGCCGGACAGGGTTCCCGCCGCGATCGGCGCGTAGGCGAGCAGCCCCACATCCTCCCGCAGCCCCACCTCGGCCAGCCCGTTCTCGTAGGTGCGGTTCAGCAGGCTGTAGGCGTTCTGCACGCTGGCGACGCGCGGCAGGCCCTTGGTCTCCGCCAGCCGCAGGCAGGTCATGACGCCCCACGGCGTCTCGTTCGACAGGCCGACCGCCCGCACCTTGCCCGCCTTGACCAGCTCGTCCAGCGCCGACAGCGACTCCTCAAGGGTGGCGCCGTCCTGCTCGGGCTTGTGGTCGTAGCTGCGCTGGCCGAAGCGCACCGACACCCGGTCGGGCCAGTGGAGCTGGTAGAGGTCCAGGTAATCGGTGCGCAGCCGCGTCAGGCTGCCCTCCACCGCGGCCAGGATGTTGGCGCGGTCCAGCCGCGCCTTGCCGTCGCGGATCCAGGGGCTGCCGGGGCCGGCCACCTTGCTGGCCAGCAGGATCCGGTCGCGCCCGCCGCGCGAGGCCAGCCAGGAGCCGATCATCGCCTCGGTCCGGCCATAGGTCTCGGCCGTCGGCGGCACGGCGTAGATTTCCGCGGTGTCCCAGAAGGTGACGCCGCGGTCCAGCGCCAGATCCATCTGGGCATGGGCCTCGGCCTCGGTGTTCTGGGTGCCCCAGGTCATGGTGCCCAGGCCGATGGCGCTGACCGTCAGGCTGGTGCGGCCGAGCGGGCGCTGCTGCATGTTCCTTGTCCCCAACCGTTGCTTGGCTCAGCAGAAGAGCGTGAGGACACCCGTATAGCCGTAAAGCCGGCCGTGGGAAATCTCGCCGCTGGCGAAGAAGCCGGCCAGCGGCACGTCGCCGATCTCCTCGCGGATGATGGTCATCTCCTCGCTGGCGTTGCCGAACAGGTTGGGGCCGCGGGCGATGCAGCTCACATAGATCCCGCCCTTGGGCGGCCCGGACAGCCGGCGCTTCATGCCCTTCAGCATGCGGCGCAGGTCGGTCTCCGCGCTGTCGCGGTCGCGGCGGGTGAACAGCACGCGCTGGCCCGGCTGCACCCGCTCGGCGATGGCCAGCCAGCCGGTGCGCGGGTCGATCGCCATCAGGTCGCGGACCAGGTAATCCCCGGTGTCCGACCCGGCGATGGGCAGGCCGGCGAAGATGTAGCCGGCGACTCGGCGCAGGTCGCGGGCCAGCAGGTCGCCGATGTCCTCCTTGAAGGCGTCGAGCGCCGGGCGCCCGTCGATCTCCACCAGCACATTCTCCTCGCAGGCGGTGATGGTGCGCACCGGCCCGATGGGCGAGCAGCCCTGGCTCAGCCCCGTGGCGACCGCCACGCCGGGGGCAAAGAGCACACCCGACACGCCGCCGTCCGCCACCGGCCCGGCGGCCATGGTGGCGGTGTTGCCGGGGATGGTGAATTGCGGGAAGAGCTGGCCGCGGGCCGACGTCAGCCCGCCCACCACGAAGGCGCCGCTCGCCTCCTCCAGCGCGCCCAGGATGTCGGGGACATGCTGGTGGCGCGGGTCGGCGTGGACCAGGGCCAGCGACGCGCCATGCCGGTCGAGCCAGCCCCCGGCCATGCGCCGCATCGGCTCCAGGTCGCCGGACAGCACGGGGAACAGGCGGAACCCATCCTCCGGCAGGGTGGCGCAGAGCACGGATATGGCGGGCTGGTCGAACAGCTCCCGCCCGGTTCCGCAGACGCCGATTCCCGCCGTGCCCACCCAGTCGCGGATGCCGGTGACCCCGCGCAGCAGCGTGACGATGCTGGTGGCGTCGTCGGCCAGCGCGTCGGTGACGTACAGGAAGCCCAGGTTGCAGCCACCCACATCGCCCAACCGATCCAGGCAGTCCTTGGCGATGGCGCTCCATTCCGTGCCCGAGGCGGTGGCGGCCTTGAAGCGCGCGGAGTCGGTCATGGGCGATCAGCCTTTCGAGGAGGTGGCGGTTTCGATCAGACGGATGACGTGCGGCAGGATGCGCTCGACGATCACGGCCACGCCGGCGGCGTTGGGGTGGATGCCGTCGCCCTGGTTCAGCGCCGGGTCGGTGGCGACGCCGTCCAGGAAGAACGGGTACAATAGTACCGCGTACTTCTCCGCCAGCGCCGGATACATGGCGTTGAAGCTCTCCGCGTACGTGCGGCCGAGGCCGGGGGACGCGTACATTCCTGTGAGTAGTACAGGGATGCCACGGTCCTTCATCCGCTTGAGGATGGCGTCCAGATTGGCCCTGGCCGCCGCCGGGTCCAGCCCGCGCAGCATGTCGTTGGCGCCAAGCTCCACGATCGCCGCGTCCGGCTTGTCGGCCAGTGCCCAATCCAGCCGCGCCAGCCCGCCGGCGGTGGTGTCGCCGGAGACCCCGGCGTTGATGATCGTGACGGCGTGGCCGCGGTCGCGCAGCGCCTTCTGCAGCTGCTCGGTGAAGCCCGCCGATTGCGGCAGTCCGTAGCCGGCGGACAGGCTGTCGCCCAGCGCCAGGATGCGCACCGGTTCGCGCGCCAGGGCGCCGCCCGTGCTCATCGCCAGCACACCGGCCGCCACCACAAGAACCGCCGGCAGCGCCGCGTTGAAAAGCCGTCGCGCCAAGCCATATGCCGAGTCGCCTTTCCGCGTGCCGAAGAGACCCATGACCCAATCCCGTTCCAGTGACCCCGCCCTCCCGATCGTCGAGCTGGCCGGTGTCCACCTGACATTGGACAGCGGGGCCGGACCCGTCAACATCCTGCGAGGAATTGATCTTTCCGTCGCGCGTGGCGAGCGGATCGGTGTGGTCGGACCATCCGGCTCGGGCAAATCCACCATGATGATGGTCATGGCCGGGCTGGAACGTCCGTCCTCCGGCCGCATCACGGTGGCGGGGAAGGAGTTCGCCGGGCTGAACGAGGACGGGCTGGCGCGTTTCCGCCGCGACCATGTGGGAATCGTCTTCCAGGCCTTCCACCTCGTGCCGACCATGACGGCGCTGGAGAATGTCGCCATCCCGCTGGAGTTCGCCGGGGCGTCCGACGCCTTCGACCGTGCCCGCAAGGGGCTGGAGGCGGTGGGGCTGGGCCACCGGCTGACCCACTATCCGGGCCAGCTGTCCGGTGGCGAACAGCAGCGGGTGGCGTTGGCCCGCGCCTTCGTGGCGGAACCGTCGCTGCTGCTGGCCGACGAGCCGACCGGCAACCTCGACGCCGACACCGGCGCCCAGGTGGTGCGGCTGCTGTTCGAACTGGCCGAGCGCAACGGCACCACGCTGATCCTGATCACCCACGACAACGCGCTGGCGCGGAGCTGCGACCGCACGGTGCGCCTGTCCGACGGGCGCATCGTCGATGACGGGCTGGGACGTCCGGCGCAAGCCCCCGCCACCGTCGCCGCCCAGTAAAGCCCCCGTCCACCACCCACCTCCACCACCCACCTCCGCCGACCCAGGCCCCGCCTAATCAGGCCCCGCCTATTCAGGATCGTCCCGTGCCCGCTCCCACCGCCGTGTCCCGATTTCCTGCCGGCCTCGGCCTCGCCTTCCGACTCGCCCGGCGCGAGCTGCGCGGAGGGCTGAAGGGCTTCCGCATCTTCCTCGCCTGTCTGGCGCTGGGCGTGGCCGCCGTCGCCGCGGTGCAGTCGGTGTCCGACGGCATCCTGGACGGCCTGCGCAGCGACGGCCGCGCCATCCTCGGCGGCGATCTGGCTCTGCGGAAGATCTACAGCGGCTTCGCGCCGGAGGAGACGGCCCACCTGACGGCGTCCGGCCGCCTGTCGATGCAGGCGGAGCTGCGCGCCATGGCCCGCAAGCCGGACGAGACCGCCTCCTCCCTGGTCGAGCTGAAGGCGGTGGACGGCGTCTACCCGCTCTACGGCAGTGTGAGCCTGCGCGGCGGCGGCGACCTGCACGACGCCATCGCCCTGCGCGACGGCCAATGGGGCGCGGTGGTCGAGGACACGGTGCTCGACCGCACCGGCCTGAAGGTCGGTGACAGCATCCGGGTGGGGGAGGCCAGCTTCGCCATCCGCGGCGTCATCGAGCGGGAGCCGGACCGCGCCGCGTCCGGCACCTTCAGCCTCGGGCCGCGGCTGATGGTCAGCCTCGACTCGATGGCCGAGTCCGGCCTGTTCCAGCCCGGCAGCCTCGTCTATTGGAACGCCAAGCTGGCGCTGCCCGCCGGCACCGATCTCGACGCCTGGCAGAAGGCGTTGCACGACCGCTTCCCCGACGCCGGCTGGCGGGTGCGCGACTTCACCAACGCGTCGCCGCAGATCGCCCGCTTCATCGAGCGGATGACCCTGTTCCTGACGCTGGTCGGGCTGACGGCGCTGCTGGTCGGCGGGGTGGGGGTGGGCAATGCCGTGCGCAGCCACCTCGACCAGCGGGCCGGCACGGTGGCGACGCTGAAATGCCTGGGCGCGCCCGGCAATCTCGTCTTCCAGGTCTATCTGATCCAGATCCTGGCGCTGGCCGGGATCGGCATCGTGATCGGGCTGGCCGTGGGGGCGGCCGCACCGCTGCTGATCGGCCGTGCGCTGGAAGGGCTGCTGCCGGTGACCGCGCGCATCGGGGTCTATCCGGGCGCGCTGCTGATCGCCGCCGTCTTCGGGCTGTTGACCGCGCTCACCTTCTCGCTGTGGCCGCTGGGACGGGCGCGGGAGGTACCGGCCGCCGCCCTGTTCCGCGACGTGGTGGCCCCGGCCGCCGGGCGCCCGCGCGCCAGCTACATCGCGGCCATGGTTGCCGCCGCCCTGGCGCTCGCCGGGCTGGCGGTGCTGAGCGCCGATAACCGGGTCTTCGCGGCGGCCTTCGTCGGCGGCTCCATCGCCACCTTCGCCGCCTTCCGTGCGGCGGCGTGGCTGGTCACCCGCGGGGCCGCCCGGGTGGGGCGGCTGCGCGAGCCGGGGCTGCGGCTGGCGGTCGCCAACCTGCACCGGCCGGGCAACCCGACCGGCAGCGTGGTGCTGTCGCTGGGCCTCGGCCTCACCGTGCTGGTCGCCATCGCGCTGATCGAGGGCAACTTCTCCCGCCGGGTGACGGAGACGCTGCCGACCGACGCGCCCAGCTTCTTCTTCATCGACATCCAGCCCGACCAGCTCCAGCCCTTCCGCGACACGGTGCTGGCAATTCCCGGCGCCCACGACCTGCAGGCGGTGCCGTCGCTGCGCGGACGCATCGCCACCGTCAACGGGGTGGAGGCGGAGCAAGCGGTGGTGGACAAGGAGCACGCCTGGGTGCTGAACGGCGACCGCGGCATCACCTACGCCGCCGACGCGCCGGCGCGCTCCACCATCATCGCGGGTTCCTGGTGGGCGCCGGATTACCGGGGCAAACCGCTGGTCGCCATCGACGACAACATCGCCAAGGCCTTCGGCATCGGGCCGGGGGCGAAGCTCGGCATCAACATCCTCGGCCGCAACCTGGAGGCGGAGGTGGCGGTCGTGCGCGACATCGACTTCACCACCATGCGCCTGAACTTCACCATCGTCTTCTCACCCGGCCTGCTGGAGGGCGCGCCGCAGACCTGGCTCGCCACCGTGCAGTCGACCCCGGAGGCGGAGGCGGCGATCCAGCGCACCGTGCTGAACCGCTTCTCCAACGTCACGTCGATCCGGGTGAAGGACGCGCTGGACACGGTCGGCACCATGCTCGGCCACATCGGCACGGCGGTGCGGCTGACCGCCGCCATCACGCTGGTGGCCGGCACGCTGGTGCTGGCCGGTGCCGTCGCCGCCGGGCACCGGCGCCGCGTCTACGACGCCGTGGTGCTCAAGGTGCTGGGTGCCACACGGCGCGACGTGCTGCGCGCCTTCCTGCTGGAATACGGGCTGCTCGGCCTGATCACCGCGGCCATCGCCGGGGCGATCGGCACGCTGACCGCCTGGGCGGTGCTGACGCAGGTCATGAGCTGGGAGTGGACCTTCCTGCCGTCGGCGGTGCTGTCCACCGCGCTGCTCTGCACCACCATCACGCTGGCCTTCGGCTTCGCCGGGACGTGGCGGGCGCTGGGCCAGCCGGCCGCACCCCTGCTGCGCAACGATTAGTCCACGACGCAACCGCACCAACGGAAGGCGGATGACGGCTCCATGAAATGTTTGTCATGCGCCCGCGGTTACTGCGAATCCTGTTGAAGCCCCTGTCCGCTTCTCCAATATGAGCGTCAACAGGGGTTTCAACTGCTCTATCAGGGGACGACCATGGCTGACCCGATCTTCCAGCGATACGCCAGTGCGGGCCGCGCGATCGACCGGGGCTATTTCGACGAGGGCCTGCGCCAGCACATGCTGCGCGTGTTCAACTACATGGGCGGCGGCCTCGTGGTCACCGGCCTTGTGGCGATGCTGGTGGCGTCCAGCCCGGCGATGCTCCAGGCCATCTTCGGGCCCGGCATCCTGAAGTGGGTGGTGATGCTGGCCCCGTTGGGCTTCGTGATGGTGATGTCCTTCGGCATCCACCGCATGTCCTTCGCCACCGCCCAACTCGTCTGGTGGGCCTACTGCGCCGCGATGGGCCTGTCGATGTCGGCGATCTTCCTGGTGTTCACCGGGGCCTCGATCGCGCTGACCTTCTTCGTGACGGCCGCCACCTTCCTGGCAATGAGCCTGTACGGCTACACCACGAAGGCCGACCTGTCCAAGATGGGCAGCTTCCTGATCATGGGCGTGATCGGCATCGTGATCGCGGGCCTCGCCAACATCTTCTTCCAGTCGCCGGCCCTGCAGTTCGCCATCTCCGCCATCGGCGTGGTGATCTTCACCGGCCTGACCGCCTACGACACCCAGCGCATCAAGGAGGAGTATGCGGAGTTCTACGACCGCGAGACCTCCGGCAAGCTGGCCCTGATGGGCGCGCTGGCGCTGTACCTGAACTTCGTCAACCTGTTCCAGTTCCTGCTGTACTTCCTGGGTCAGCGCGAAGAGTAACCGGCAACGGTTTCGGGTGAGAGACGCGAAACCCCCGGCGGGAAACCGCCGGGGGTTTCTGTTTGAGCGCTACCGTGGATAATCCCAGCGCTCGAAGGCGAAGGCCCACCGTTCGGCGACGCGCCGGCGGGTGCCGGCGTCGAGGGTGTGGCGGTTCGGCCGGTGATCGCGGACCTCCCCAAGATACCGCTCGATCGCTGGCCGTGCCGCCGCGAAGGCGCCCAGCCCCAGCCGGTCGTAGAGTCGCGCCAGCTGCCCGAGCGGCTCGGCGACGAACTCCTCGTACCGGAGCTCCGCGATGCGGTTGCCGGCAAGCTCCGCCACGTCGGCGTCGTAGCGCGCCATCATCTCGGGAAACAGGTCCAGGACCAGCGCGTCGACCGCGGCCGGGTCGTACCCCTGCAAGGCGAACTCGCGAAGCAGGGTGCGCAGCATCCTGCGGGTCGATGCGAAGACCTCGTAAGGGTTGCGGTGGATGTGAACGAAGGCGGCGTCGGGCCACACCGCGCGCAGATGCCGGATCTTCGCGGTGTGCGCCGGATTCTTCAGGACGAGGCGGCGCCCGCCGTTCAGCCGCTGCAGCTTTCCCGCATAGTGGGTGAGGCTGTCGCGCCAGCGGGCGACCGCCCCGGGCGGGCAGTCCTCGAACAGGACACCGCGGCGGAAGGCGCCGCGGAGGTCGGCGGGAAAGAAGATGCCGTGGTAGTAGGACAGGGGCTGCATCAGGCCCAGCGCCAGCTCGTCCTCCTGCGGTGCGTCCGGCGTCACCGGCATGCTGTCGATGATGCGGTCGGGTGGAAGCCAGGATTCCAGCCGGGCCCGCCAGAAGCGGGAGAGCCCCAGGAAACCCCAGGGCAGGCCCACCGACAGCGGATCGGGCGCGGCGAAACGCGAATCCCGGCTCAGCAGGTTCAGCAGATGGGTGGTTCCGCTGCGCCAATGTCCGAGGATGAAGAGCGGCGGGGCGGCCCCGGCATCCTCAGCACGGCTGGACGCCGCGCGACGCTCGATCGCGTCGAGCGGTGCGCGCACCACGCCGGCCCCCAGCGCCGTGGCGACCCTGTGCAGATGGCGCGGGGACACCCCGCCGCCGGTCCGCAGGACCGTCGACAGTGTCACGAGGTCCGCTCCCGCCAGCGGATGGAAGATGCGGTGGGCGCGGCGGCGCAGCCAGGGCGTCATGAAGGAACCGGCGTGTTGCGGACAACCGCCTGTTCCAAGGCGCCAGTGCGGGGCAAGGTTCCCGCGGCCAGTCTTTCGGTCAGGCGTGGTGCGGTGCCCAGCGCTCAGGCCAGCGCCGCTTCCTTCTCCGCGATCACCCGTTCCATGGCGGCCCGCTCGGCCACCGACAGGCGCTGGCTTTCGCTCTTGAGCTGGCCGCAGGCGGCCATGATGTCGTCGCCGCGGGTGGTGCGGATGGGGCTGGCGTATCCGGCGGCGTTGACGAAGTCGCCGAAGGCGCGGATGGCCGCGTCGGTCGACCGCTCATAGGGCGCGCCGGGCCAGGGATTGAAGGGGATCAGGTTGATCTTGGCCGGAACCCCCTTCAGCAGCTTCACCAGCGCGCGGGCGTCGGCCAGGCTGTCGTTGATGCCTTTCAGCATCACGTATTCGAAGGTGATGCGCCGCGCGTTGGACAGGCCGGGGTAGGTGCGGCAGGCGTCCATCAGCTCGGCCAACGGGTATTTCCGATTGATCGGCATGATCAGGTCGCGCAGCTCGTCCGTCACCGCGTGCAGGCTGACCGCGAGGTTGACGTTCAGCTCCTCCCCGCAGCGCCGCATCATCGGCACGACGCCGGACGTGGACAGGGTGATGCGCCGCTTGGAGATGGCGATGCCCTCGCCGTCCATGACGATCCTGAGGGCGCGGGCCACGTTCTCGTAGTTAAAGAGCGGCTCGCCCATGCCCATCATGACGATGTTCGACAGCATCCGGCCGTCGGGCGGGGCCGGCCATTCGTCCAGCGCGTCGCGGGCCAGCATCACCTGGGCCACGATCTCCGCCGCCGACAGGTTGCGCACCAGCCGTTGGGTGCCGGTGTGGCAGAAGCGGCAGGTGAGGGTGCAGCCGACCTGCGAGGAGACGCAGAGCGTGCCGCGATCCTCCTCCGGGATGTGGACGGTCTCGATCTCCTGCCCGTCGGGCATGCGCAGCAACCATTTGCGGGTGCCGTCGACCGACTTCAGGTCGCGCACCGCGGTCGGCCGGGACACCACGTAGGCTTCCGCCAGCTTCTCCCGCACCGGCTTCGCCAGCGTGGTCATGACGGCGAAGTCGGTGGCGCCGCGGTGGTAGATCCAGTGCCAGAGCTGGCGGGCCCGGAACCGTTCCAGGCCGAAGGCGACCAGCTCGGCCTCCAGCTCTTCGTGGGTGAGGCCGACGAGATTCGTGCGCCCGTCCGCGTCGGACGCGGACGGCGCAAGGGTGGCGTGGTGCGGAGCGCTCATGGGCGCTTTACATAATGGCGAAGCGCCCGCCTGTCAAAACACCGGATGGCTTGGACGGTCAGCGCTTGACGTTGCAGGCCGTGCCCATCGCCTCGTAGGCGTCCGACACGCCGCTCAGGCTGTAGGTGTCGGTGGTGGTCGTGCCGCGCTGCGAGGTGCCCTTGATGGTCATGCTGCGCCCGGCCTTCATCGCCTGCACCAGCGCGCGGTCGGTTTCCGTGTCGCGGGCCCAGGCCGACTCCCCGTCGGTGAACAGCGAGTAGGCCTTGCCGTCGATGGTCACCGCGGCGTCCACACCCTTCTTCAGAGGGTAGCCCATCATGAAGCTGACCACGTCGAAGGTCTTCTCGGCGGGACGGTGCGTGATCAGCACATAGATGTCGCCGCGCTTGGCCGCCGCCGGTTCCTTCCTCTTGGGCTGGCTGGAGGCGTAGCAGACGGTGTTTCCGGATTCCTCGAAGGAGAAGGCGTTCCAGTCCTTGAAGGAACCCAGGACCTTCGGGTCGGCGGCCGCGGCCGCTCCAACCGAGACCGTGGCCGTAACGGCCGCGGCGACGGCAAGGCGGCGGATGGTGCTGTGGGGCATCATCGTTCCATTTTTTGTGCGCGGGATCGTGTGCGGGGACAGTAACCCATCACCAAAGGGGATTCCAACCCTGGTGCGCCCCGCCCTTGGCGATTGCCACAGCCGCGCCCGCCGCCGGGCCGGTGATCCGCCCAGCCCATGCTTGCGTAGGAACCAGGCATGAGACCAATCGAACGGGAAGCGACGCAGGCGCCGGACGCGCCCACCCTGCGTCAGGTCCGGCTTGTGCGCGGCGGCGTGTTCGCCTTCAATGCGGGCATGAGTGATCCCGCATCCCCGGCGGCCGATGCGGCGCCATCCATGGACGACCTGCTGGTGTCGGTCGGCCGCGACCGCGACCGCGTCGCCTTCGCCGCCCTGTTCGGCCATTTCGCCCCGCGGCTGAAGGCCTATCTGCGCCGTCTCGGCGCCGACCCGGTCGGCTGCGAGGAGCTGGTGCAGGAAGCCATGCTGATGGTGTGGCGCCGCGCGGACAGTTTCGACCCGCGTCAGGCCTCGGCCAGCACCTGGATCTTCACCATCGCCCGCAACAAGCGCGTCGATTCGCTGCGTCGCGAGCACCGGCCGGAGATCGACCCGGACGACCCCGCCCTCGTTCCCGATCCGGCGGAGGCCGCCGATCGGATGATCGAGGCGGCGCAGAGCACCGCGCGCCTGCGCGACGCGCTGCGCACCCTGCCGCCGGAGCAGGCGGAGCTTCTGCACCTCGCCTATTTCGAGGACAAGCCGCACAGCGTGATCGCGGTGGAGCGGGGCCTGCCGCTCGGCACCGTCAAGTCGCGGCTGCGTCTCGCCATGGACCGGCTGCGCAAGGCGTTGAGGGACGAGCAATGACCCTGCCGCGGCATCATCCGGGGGAGGCCCTGCTTCTCGACTACGCCAGCGGCCTGCTGGCCGAGCCGGTGGCGCTCGCCATCGCCACCCACCTCGCCTGCTGCCCCGCCTGCCGTCACGCCGTGGCGGAGATGGAGGCGGTCGGCGGCGCGCTGCTCGACGGGCTGGAGCCGGAGCCGGTGGCACCCGGCAGCCTGGAGGCGGTGATGGCCCGGCTGGACCGGGTGGACGCGCGATTCGCCGCCCCGCCCGCCCGGCCGTCCCGGCCGGCGGCGACCCCGCTGTTCCCGGAGCCGCTGCGCCGTTACGCCGGGGCGGACGGTCGCACGCTGCGCTGGACGCCGATGGTGCCGGGGATGAGCTGCGCCGTGGTGCCGGTCGGCGGTGCCGGCCGGTCGGGCGGGACGGCCGCCAAGGCGCGGCTGATGCGGATGCGCGGCAACCTGCCCATGCCCCGCCACACCCACGCCGGGGTGGAGATCACGGTCGTGCTCGACGGCGGCTTCCGCGACGAGCTGGGGGCCTTCGCGCGCGGCGACCTGTCCTTCGGCGACGCGTCCATCGACCACCAGCCGGTGGCGGATCCGGAGGGGTGCCTGTGTCTGTCCGTCACCGTCGGGCCGCTGCGGCTGACCGGGGCGGTCGGGCGCTTCCTCAACCCGTTCCTGAGCTTCTAGAGGCCGCGGCGGGTGACGCTGTTCGACAGCATCCGCGCTGCGGCGGCCGAGGTGGCGGCGGGGGCCCGGCACCTGCGGATCCGCCATGACCGCATCGCCGCCTTCGCCGCGTCCCTGCCGCTGACCAGCGCGCCCACCGGGCTCGACCCGGCGCTGCATTATGTGGAGCCGGAGCGCGATCCGGAGGGCACGGCGGCCTTCGTTCTGACCCTCGACAGCGTGAATTTCGGCTCCGGCTGGTTCCCGGCGGTGTTCGGGCCGCAGGCGTCCGGCTACGCGGAGGTGGCGGGCGCGCTCGCCGGCCACTTCCGCACCGGCGGCACGCCGACCGCCGCGGCGCTGGCGCGGCTGGACGGGACGGGGGCCGCGGCGCTGACCGGGCTCGATCCCCGCAACCCGGACGCCCGCGCGCTTGCGGACCTCTTCGCCCGCGCCCTGAACGACCTCGGCCGGCTGGTCGAGGCGGGGCATGGCGGGCGCTTCCTGGGGCTGGTGGAGGCCGCCGGCGGGTCGGCGGAGGCGCTGGTCCAGTCGCTGCGCCGCATGCCGCTGTTCGAGGATGTGGCGGACTGGCGCGGCCGGCGGGTGCCGTTTCTGAAGCGGGCGCAGATCGCCGTCGCCGATCTGGCGCTCGCCTTCGGCGGGCGGGGACCGGGGCGTTTCGCCGACGCCGGCCGGCTGACCATCTTCGCCGACAATCTGGTCCCCCATGTGCTGCGCCACGACGGGCTGCTCGACTACTCCCCGGATCTCGCCGCCCGCATCGACCGCGGCGAGCCGATTCCCGCCGGATCGGAGGAGGAGGTGGAGATCCGCGCCGCCGCCGTCCATGCGGTGGAACTGATGCGCGCGGCGCTGGGGGATGCCGTCACCTCCGTCCAGCTCGACCATATCCTGTGGAACCGTGGGGAAAGCGGCGGCTACCGCCGCTGGCCGCGGCACGCGACGCGGAGCGTCTTCTACTGACGCGGGCCCCGTTCTACCGACGCGGACTGTGTGCCGCATCCCCGGCCGGCGGCGGGAGTGCGCCTGCGTCCTCGACAACCATGCCGCGATGCGGGAAGAATGGCGGCGTGACGCGCAACCGGTCCGCCGCCCGCGCGCATCCGACCGGCCATCAGCAGGGGAACGATCATGGACCGTGATGCCTTGAACCGCCGCGACGCGCTGGCGCTCGCGGGTGCCGCCACCGCCGCCGCCACCGCCGTCGTGGGCCTGACCGGCAGCGCCGCCCTCGCGCAATCCGCCCGGATCACGCCGACGGCCACCGACGCGCTGATCGTGGTCGATGTGCAGAACGATTTCCTGCCGGGCGGCTCGCTCGCCGTGCCGCGCGGCGACGAGGTGATCGCGCCGATCAACGCGCTCTGCGAACGCTTCACCCACGTGGTGGTGACGCAGGACTGGCACCCCAAGGGGCACATGTCCTTCGCCTCCAGCCACCCCGGCAAGGCGCCGTTCGAAGTGATCACCGTCTCCTACGGCAACCAGGTCCTGTGGCCGGACCACTGCATCCAGGGGACGCGCGGGTCCGCGCTGTCCGACGCGCTGAAGGTGGACAAGGCCGAGCTGATCATCCGCAAGGGCTACAACCCGGCGATCGACAGCTATTCCGCCTTCGTCGAGGCCGACCGCAACACCAAGACGGGGCTCGCCTCCTACCTGCGGGAGCGCGGCATCCGCCGGGTCTTCGTGACCGGGCTGGCCACGGATTTCTGCGTCGGCTGGACCGCCATCGACGCCCGGCAGGCCGAGTTCGAGACGATCCTGATCGAGGATGCCTGCCGCGGGATCGACACCGGCGGCTCGATGGCGCGGGCGCTCGCGGGCATGCAGACCGCCGGTGTGGTGCGGATGACCAGCGCCGACATCGCCTGAGGACGTTGCCGCTACTCCGCCTCCGGCGCCACCGGATGCAGGCCGCCGGTGGCCCCTGTGTCGGGGTGGAGCCTCCGGCGCCGGCGGTCGCGGTTGCGGACCTTCTGCTTGCCGTGGATGTGGACGGGGGCGCTCTCGGTCGGGCCGCCGGTCCGCACCGGGCGTTCGGCGAAGCGGCCCAGGCAGATCATCCGGTCGTACATGACCAGGGCGCCGGCCACCCCGACGTTGACGCAGAAGCGGGTGGGGATCTTCACCACGAAGTCGCAGCGCTCGGCCAACGGCGCCGACAGGCTGCCGCGCTCCGGCCCCAGCACATAGGCGGCGCGCAGCGGGTGGCGGAAGCTGGGCAGCTCGATGGCGTCGTCGGTCAGCTCCACCCCCACCAGCGTGCAGTCGCGGGGCAGGGTGAAGGCGTCCAGGCTGTCGTGGACATAGACCGGCAGATGCACCCCGGCGTCGGAGGTGTCGACCAGATTCAGCTCGCGGAAATCCGGCTCCGGATCGATGGCGAAGAAGAAGGACGCCCCGAAGGCGTGCGCCGTGCGGACCAGGTTGCCGACGTTGCCGGGCTTGCTGATGCGTTCGACGCCGATGGCGAAGTAACCTCTCATGCGCGGAACCTTGCACAGCCCCGGCACTCCAGGCAAGGTTCCCGCCATGACGAACGATCATCACCACGACTGCTGCGGCGGTGACCATCATCATGGTCACGCCCATTCCCACCACCCCGCGGAGGGGCGCGCCGATCTGGACGGGCCGGCCGGCTCGCCGATCCTCATCGAGGTGACGCGCGGCGGCATGGTGGAATCCGTGCACCGCGGGCGCGCCGCGGTGGTCGATGCGCGCGGCGGCATCCTGGCGCAGTGGGGCGATGTGCGGGCCCCGGTCTACGCCCGCTCTTCGGTCAAGCCGCTGCAGGCGATCCCGCTGGTGGAGACGGGGGCGGCCGACGCCTTCGCCGTCAGCACGGAGGAGCTGGCGCTCGCCTGCGCCTCCCACAACGGGGAGGAGCGGCACACGCAGGTGGCCGGCCGCTGGCTGGCCCGCATGGGCCTATCCCCCGCCGACCTCGAATGCGGGGCGCAGATCCCCTACGACGTGGAGACGGGCAACGCCCTGCTGCTGCGCGGCGAGGCGCCGTCCACGCTGCACAACAACTGCTCGGGCAAGCACACGGGCTTCCTCGCCACGGCGCTGCACAAGGGGGAGCCGACCAAGGGCTATGTCCGCTACGACCACCCGGTGCAACAGCGCATCCTGGGCGTGACGGAGCAGATGACCGGGCAGGACCTGTCGCGCGCCCCCTGGGGCATCGACGGCTGCTCCATCCCGACCATCGGCATCCCGCTGGAGGCGGTGGCCTACGCCATGGCCCGCATCGCCGATCCGCGCGACCTGCCCGAGCGGCGGGCGCAGGCGGTGACCCGCATCCGCGAGGCGTGGACGGCGCACCCCTACCTGATCGCCGGCCGCGACACCTTCGACACCGCGATCATGGAGGCGGCCGGCGGTGCGGTGCTGGTCAAGCAGGGGGCGGAGGGGTTCGGCGTCGCGGTCCTGCCGCGGCTGGGTCTCGGCGTCGCCCTGAAGATCGACGATGGTGCGGCCCGCGCCCGCGACATCGCCATGGGTGCCCTGATCCGCTCGCTGCGCGCGGTCGATGACGCGCTGTGGACGACGGCGCCGGGGCTGCTCGCCACCCCCATCACCAGCCGGGCCGGTGCGGAGGTGGGCACGGTGCGGGCGGCACTCGCCTGGCCGCCCGCGGCAGCTTAGCAAGCGCGATCAAGCGGGGCCGGGATAGGGTTGGCTGGTCAACGGCTGTCATCCGAGGAACCCGATGCCCCGCTCCGGCACCCTGATCGCGTATGGACGGCGGATCGAGCGTGTGGTCGCCCATCTGGCCGCGCATCTCGACGAGCCGCTCGATCTCGACCGGCTGGCCGGGGTGGCCTGCTTCTCCCCCTACCATTTCCACCGCATCTACCGGGCCATGACCGGGGAGACGGCGGCCGACACGCTGCGGCGGCAACGCCTGATGCGCGCCGCGGCGGAGCTGGTCAGGGATGGGGCCGCCATGCCCGCCATCGCACGGCGGGCCGGCTACGGCAGCGTCGCCGCCTTCACCCGCGCTTTCGGGCAGGCCTACGGGATCGCGCCCGCGGCCTACCGGCGGCAGGGGCGGCTGGTTCCTCCGAGGACGGCTTCCAACGAACCGGAGGCATCCATGGACGACGTCATCATCCGCGAGCTGTCACCCGTGCGCGTGGCCGCCCTGGCCCACCGCGGCCCCTACACCGCCATCGGCTCCACCTTCGACCGGCTCGCCGCCTGGGCTGGCCCACGCGGTCTGATGGGGCCCGACGCCCGCTACTTCGGTGTCTATTACGACGATCCGGACAGCGTTCCGGCGGACCGCCTGCGTTCCGACGCCTGCGTCACGGTGGGGCCGGAGGTGACGGGCGACGGCGATGTGCGCATCATCGAGATCGCCGGCGGCACCCACGCGGTGCTGCGCCACCAGGGCCCCTACGCGGAGCTGGAGGGCGCCTACCGCCGCCTCTACCGCGGCTGGCTGCCGACCAGCGGTCGGGAACCGGCCGACCGTCCCTGCTTCGAGGAGTATCTGAACGACTGCAAGACCCTGCCGCCGGCGGAGTGGCTGACCGACATCTGCCTGCCGCTGGCGTGACGGGGGGCTGTTGACGCCGGCCCAACCGGTCCGGGGCCGGCGTCAACCTTCCGTCACGACCAGCGCGTCGCCCGGCGCGCAGTCCGCCAGCAGCCGCAGCAGGTCGGGCAGGGGCAGCGCCACGCAGCCGGCGGTGGGGGCGCCCGCCGGGTCGGCGACGTGCAGGAACACCGCACTTCCCATCCCCGGCACGACGGGATCGTCATTGTGGCCCAGCACGACGATCACGTCGTACAGCCCGTCCGCCCGCCACAGCTCCTCGTGGCTCGGCGCGAATGGCAGCCTGACCGGGCGGTTGTAGGCGGGATGGGCCGGGTCGTCGCACCAGCCGTCGTCGGTCGCGATTGCATCGCAGGGCAGGGCGGTCGCCGGGCGCGCCAGCCGGTCGGCCCGCCACAGCACGCGGCGCAGCGGGAAACGGCCGACCGGGGTCGCCCCGTCCCCCTCCCGCTTGTCGGCCCGCACACCGCCGCGGCCGAGCCGGCAGGGAAGGCTGCCACCGGGCCAGTCCAGCCGCCCGTCCGCGTAAACCCTGATCTCCATCGCCGCGCGATCCTTCCTACCCGTCGACCCGCGTGCCGGGGCCGGCCTTGGCCGCCGCGGCGCGTCGCGCGGCCTCGTACTTGGCGAGGTTGCGCATCATCACATCCGGCAGCATGGCGGGCGGCACGCCGTTGGGCGCGCTGGCGGCCTGTGCCGCAGCGGCCTGTGCGGCGGGAGCCGGCGTGGCCGAAGCCTCCGCCGCTTGCTGGGCCGCGGCCGGCGCGGTGCCGGCGGCAGGGGCGGCCTGCGGCGGTGCCACGGCGGCGGTCGGCTTCGCGGTGGCGGCAGCCGGTGTGCCCGGCGCATCGCCGAGACGGGCGAAGCGCTGCTGGTTCGCCATAGCCGCCGCCTGCTTGGCCTGCATGGTGTTGGCGGGGATCGTGTCGCGGGCCGGCATCTTGCTCGGCCGATGGTCGCCGGTCGGGCTCGCCAGCGCGTCGCGCAGGGGCAGCCCGTTGGCCGCAGCCTGCAGCCGGGCGGCAGCGTCGGTCGGCGGGACGGCCGACGCGGTGGGGCGCAACGCGGCGTTGGCGGCGGCGGCCAGGGTCTGGGGCGTCGCGGGTGGAACCGCGGTCGCGGCGGCAGCGGCGGTTCCGCCGGCGGCGCCCGGAGCGGCGGTCGGCGCACCCGGCGTCGGCGCCTTGCCCTGGGTCCCCGCCTCTGCGACGGCCGTTGCGCCTGCCGCCGCCGCCGGCTTGTCCTCGAAGCCGAGCGAGGCCAGCATGTGGCCGCCCAGGTCGTGGCCGGTCGACTGCTCCAGCACCGCGTTGGCGATGGCCGCGGCCCCGCCGATCACGCCGCCGAACAGGATGCCGCCCATCACGCGGGCCGGCGCGTTGATCTCGTCGCCGGTCACGGCGCGGTAGATGCTGTTGACGATCGGGATGTGCTGCAGCGGGTTGACCACGTCCAGCACGTCCCAGAAGGACATGTCGGCCTGCGCTTCCGGCATCCCGTCGGCGTTCCGGGGCATGGAGGCCGACGCGGCACGGTCGCGCTGGACCGGCCTTGCGGCGGCGGCGGCGTCGATGGTGGTGTCGGTGGTCATGCCTGGAACTCCCGGCTCGGTCATCCACCCCGATCCAGCAAGTGGCGTGCCAGCGGGGAGTCCAGGGATTCCGCGGGTTCCCCCGCAACCTCCGGTGCCCATCGGCAAAAGCTGCCGGTGCGGAACCGATTCCTGCCGGCCCGGTGTGACCCCGACGGCGTCAGAACATGTGACCGCTGCGTTCGGCCTTGGTGCGCAGGTAGCCTTCGTTGTGGCCGTTGGTGGGGAAGACGTGGGGCACCCGCTCCACCACCTCGATCCCGCAGCGGGCCAGCTCGCGCAGCTTGTCGGGGTTGTTGGTCATCAGCCGCACCCGCCCGAATCCCAACTGGCGCAGCATCTCCGCCGCCGGCAGATAGACGCGCTCGTCCGCCTCGAAGCCCAGCATCTCGTTGGCGTCGACCGTGTCGAAGCCGGCGTCCTGGATGCGGTAGGCGCGCAGCTTGTTGACCAGCCCGATGCCCCGCCCCTCCTGCGCCAGATAGAGCAGCACGCCGCTGCCGGCGCGCGCGATCTCCGCGATGGCGCCGCGGAGCTGGTCGCCGCAGTCGCAGCGCAGGCTGCCCAGCAGATCGCCGGTGAAGCATTCCGAATGCAGCCGCGCCAGCACCGGCTCCGCCGGATCGGGGCTGCCGATGACGATGGCCAGATGCTCCGGCCCTCCGTCGGCCGGGCGGAAGGCGACGATTTCCGTCGCCTCGGCCAGTTCCAGCGGCACCCGCGCCTGCGCCACCCGGCGCAGCGTGCGGGCGGCGTGGGTGCGGTAATCGGTGACGTCCAGCGCGCGCACATGCAGCAGGTCTCGGCGCTGCGCCCAGGCGATGCCGTCCCCGCGCAGCGTGACCGGCGCCACCACGGCGGCCGGCAGCAGCCGGCCGAGCCGCGCCAGCTCCACCGCCGCCGCCTCGCGCGTGCCGGGCTCGGACACCGCCGCGACCAGCCCGGCCGGCAGGGCCACGCCACGCCGCAACTCCGGGTCGGCGAGCGCGCGGGCGTCGTCGGCACACAGCCCGCCGGGGGCGGCGAAGGTGACGACGCCCGTCCCCTCCTGCATGGCGTTCAGCACCACCGCGCGGCGGCGGGTGACCGCCAGCACCGGCTCGCCGCCGGCCGTCCGCTTCAGCCGGGCCAGGCTGTCGGACGTCGCCATCTCCACCGACAGGGCGACGCAGAGGCTGCCGTCCGTTCCCTCCACCGCCACCGGTTCCCCCCGGCGCATGGCGGCGACGGCGCGGTCGACCGTCCGCAGCGCGGCTTCGTCCAGGGGATGGGGCGGGATGCTGTGCAAGTCGGCGTACATCGGGGGCGTCGGATCGGTCATGGGGCCGGCGGATCGGATTCGACAGATGGTGCGGTCGTCCGGCCGTTCCCAGTCGGCGACGGTCCCACTTCGGCGCGTGTCTGGCAAGCGAATCCGGAACGTCGGGGCATGGGGTCAGGCCCGCTGCGGCACGGCGACGCTGGCGACGAACAGGGCGAGTGCGGCCACCACCACGCCCGGTCCGGCCGGCAGGTCCCAGGCGAGCGAGGCCGACAGCCCCGCCCCCACCGCCACCGCACCCAGCAGGGAGGCGAGTGCCGCCATCCCCTCCGGCGTCGTGGCGAAGCGGCGGGCGGTCGCCGCGGGGATGATCAGCAGCGAGGTGATCAGCAGGATCCCTACGATCTTCATCGACACCGCGATGACCAGCGCGATCAGCAGCATGAAGGCCAGCCGCAGGGCGGTGACCGGAAGCCCCTCCACCCGCGCCAGATCCTCGTCCACCGTCACCGCCAGCAGCGGCCGCCACAGGACCGCCAGCCCGGTCATAGCCACCGCCCCGCCACCGGCGATCCAGACGAGGTCGCCCACCGTCACCGACAGGATGTCGCCGAACAGATAGGCGATCAGGTCGACCCGCAAGGTCTCCAGGAAGGCCAGCACCACCAGCCCCAGCGACAGGGCGGAGTGGGAGAGGATGCCGAGCAGCGTGTCGGTCGCCAGCGTCCGCCGCTCCTGCAGCCCCACCAGAGCGAGCGCCAGCGCCACGCACACCCCCACCACCCCGACCATCGGGCTGACGTCCAGCAGGAAGCCCAGCGTCACACCCAGCAGGGCGGAGTGTGCCAGCGTGTCGCCGAAATAGGCCATGCGCCGCCACACCACGAAGCTGCCCAGCGGCCCGGCCAGCAGCGCCACCCCGACCCCGGCCAGCAGCGCACGGACGAGGAAGTCATCCATGGTGGCAGCCTTCTCCATGGCCCTCTGGGTGGTGGTGGCCGTCGGGCAGCGGGACGACATGGCCGTCGCCGGCGTGCGCGTGGTCGTGCCGGTGGGTGTAGACGGCGACCTCCGCCGCAAAGCGGCCGAACAGGGCGTTGAACTCCGGATGCCGGCTCACGTCCTCCGGCGTGCCGGAGCAGCAGACATGCCGGTTGATGCAGACCACCCGGTGGGTGCGCGCCATCACCGTGTGCAGGTCGTGGCTGACCATCAGCACCCCGCAGCCGCGCGCCCTTCGGGCGGCGTCGATGCGGGCGAACAGCTCCGCCTGGCCCTGCACGTCGACCGCCTGGTCCGGCTCGTCCAGCACCAGCAGTTCCGGGTCGGACAGCAGGGCGCGGGCCAGCAGCACCCGCTGCATCTCCCCGCCCGAGATGGCCTGCACCGGGCTGTCGGCCACCCGGCCGACCCCCACCTCCTCCAGCGCCGCGGCGATGCGGGCAGGCTCCACCCGGCGCCACAGGCCGAGGAAGCGGCGCACCGTCAGCGGCAGGGTGGCGTCGATGGCGAGCTTCTGCGGCATGTAGCCGACGCGCAGCCACGGCCGCCGCCGCACCGTCCCGGCGGTCGGCCGCACCAGCCCCAGCACGGCGCGCACCAGCGTCGTCTTGCCCGCACCGTTGGGGCCGACCAGCGTGACGATCTCCCCCGCGGACACGGTGAGGTCGACACGCTCCAGCACCGGGCGCCCGCCCAGCGTGACGCCGAGGCCGATGGCCTGCACCAGGACGGGCGCCCGGTCGGGGGATGGGGCGGATGGATGGGTTGACATGATACGTTATAACGTGACAGATCAGGGTGTCGGGTCCACCCTATGCCCACGAATCAACCCGCTGTCCAGCCTCCTGTCCTGTCGCGGGGGGCTCGCCGCGTTGGAGTCTGCCATGCGCCGCATTTTCGTGTCCGCCGCCCTCCTCCTCGCCACCGCGCTGCCGGCCGCCGCCGAGGCGCCCAAAGTGGTCGCCTCGATCAAGCCGGTGCACTCCATCGTCGCCGCGGTGATGCAGGGGGTGGGGGAGCCGCAGCTCGTGGTGAAGGGCGCCGCCTCCCCCCACACCTACGCGCTGAAGCCGTCGGACGCGCGCGCCCTCCAGGACGCCAGGCTGGTCTTCTGGGTCGGGCCGGAGCTGGAGGGTTTCCTCGCCAAGCCGCTGAAGGTCAACGCCACGAAGGCCCGTGCCGTGTCTCTGATGGGCATCCCCGGCCTGCCGCTGCTGGAAACCCGCGAGGGCGGAGCGTGGGAGGAGGACGACCACGGCCACAGCCATGGGCACAGCCACGCCCACGAACACGGGCACGACGACCATGAGGAGCACAACGCCCACATCTGGCTCGACCCGCGCAACGTGCGCCTGATGGTCGGCGCGGTGGCCGAGACGCTTGCCAAGGCCGACCCGGCCAACGCCGCGGCCTACAGCGCCAACGCCACGGCCTACGCCGCCCGGATCGACGCGCTGGATGCGGAGCTGGAGCGCACGCTGGCGCCGCTGCGCGACCGGCCCTTCGTGGTGTTCCACGACGCCTACCCCTATCTGGAGAACCGCTACGACCTGAACGCGGTCGGCGCCATCACCGTCAACCCGGAACGCCGCCCCTCGGCCAAGCGGCTGAAGGAGATCCGCGCCAAGATCGCCGGGCTCGACGCCGCCTGCGTCTTCGCCGAGCCGCAGTTCGAGCCGGCGCTGGTCAACACCATCATCGAGGGAACCGGCGCCAGGAAGGGCGTGCTCGATCCGGAGGGGGCGGATATTCCCGACGGCCCCGACCTCTACCCCACGCTGATGCGCCGCAACGCCGCCGCACTCGTCGACTGCCTGAAGGGCTGAGGTTCCCGAAGCCGGCCCCCTGTGCTACCCAGGGCGTCCAATCGCGGAATGGACGGGGGGAGATCGCCATGAAGATCGGTGTGGTCGGCTGCGCGGGGCGCATGGGCCAGATGCTGGTGCGCGAGATCGCCGCCACCAAGGGTGCCACCCTCGCCGGCGGCACGGAGCGGGTGGGTGGCCCGGCGCTTGGCAAGGACATCGGCGCGCTGGCCGGGATCGACCCGGCCGGCGTCGTCGCCATCGATGATCCGGCCGTCCTGTTCGCCGAGGCCGACGCGGTCATCGACTTCACCAGCCCCGAGGCGGTGGAGCGGCACGCGGCGCTGGCCGCGCAAAGCCAGACCGTGCTGGTGATCGGCACCACCGGCCTGAACCCCCGCCAGACGGAGGCGGTGGCGCTCGCCGCCACCCACACGCCCATCGTGCACGCCGCCAACATGTCGGTGGGTGTGGTGCTCCTGAGCAAGCTGGTGGAGCAGGTCGCGCGGACCTTGGGCATCGACTACGACATCGAGGTGGTGGAGATGCACCACCGCCACAAGGTGGACGCCCCCTCCGGCACCGCGCTGACGCTGGGGCGCGCCGCCGCGGCCGGCCGCGGCGTGCCGCTGGAGGAGGTCTGGCAGAAGACCCGCGACGGCCACACCGGCCCGCGCAAGGCCGGCGACATCGGCTTCGCCACGCTGCGCGGCGGCGATGTGGTGGGCGACCACACCGTGGTCTTCGCCGGCGAGGGCGAGCGCATCGAGCTGACCCACAAGGCGTCCAGCCGCGTCATCTACGCCCGCGGCGCCGTCCGCGCGGCGCTTTGGGCGCGCGACAAGAAGCCGGGTCTCTACGGGATGGAGGACGTGCTGGGGTTGTAGGACACGGACGCATCGCCGCCCGCCTCGACGGGGCGGGCGGCAGCGCCTATTCCTTGCGGTCCGGCACGAGGGCGCGGAACCGGAAGTCGCAGTGCTCCGCACCGCCGGCCCGGGTCTGCGTCCGGTCGAGGTGGATGCCCTGCGCGGCGTAGGCGTCGAAATCGAGCCCGCAGATGCTCGGCAACAGCGCGTCGTCACCATGGCGTGCGGCGAATTTGCAGATGCCGCATCCCGTGTAATTGATGCCGAACGCGAACCCGTCACCTGGTCCCGGTTCGACGAACTCGTAGACGAAGTCTTCGGAAAACTCTTCCAGCCGGCTCCTGGCCGCCTGCTCGCGCAGATGGGCCCGGTTCTCCGGGGACAGGAACCGGCGCCCCGCGGCAAGACGCGCCTCCGCGGGCAGTGCCAGCCACTCCGCCTTGTAGGTTTCCCGCCCGATGTCGCCGATCACCGGCAGCGGCACGCCGTGCCGCCGGAGCACCCGGCCGATGGCGACGAAGCCCATCAGGCGCATGAAGAAATCGCTCATGCGGCTGGCGGTGCCGCCGACATAGGGCAGCTGGGTCAGCACCACGGCGAACTCGTCCATCACCTCCCGGCGGATCCGATCGCCGTCGTGGAGACCCGCGCGCTCGCGCAGCATCGGTTCGGCGAGGTCGAGGCGCTGGCGCATCGCGGCCTCCATGGCGTCGCGATGCGACTCGTAGAAGGGGTGGATGGTGCCGGTCATGCCGCGATCCCTTCCGACGACAGGCGCCGCGCCTGCTCCCAGGCCAGCAGGGCCTTCTTGCGGGGCACGCCGTAGCGGTAGTTGTGGATGACGCCGGATTTCTGGATCACCCGGTGGCAGGGGATCAGGATGCAGACCGGGTTGCGCCCGACCGCGCGGCCCACCGCGCGCAGCGCGGTCGGCTGGCCGATCGCCTTCGCCACATCCTCGTAGCTGACGATGGCGCCGGAGGGGATGCGCAGCAGCGCCTCCCACACCTTGACCTGGAAGTTGGTGCCGCGCAGCAGCAGGCGGGTCGGCTCCGCCGCCTTCGCCCAGCCCAGCGCCTGTGCGACCACCGGCTCCGTCGTGTGGGGGTCCTCCACCAGCCTGGCGGCCGGCCATTCGGCGGTGAACTCGGCCCAGGCGCCGGCCTCGTCCCCATCCTCGGCGAAGCTCAGCCAGCAGACGCCGCGCTCGGTGGTGCCGATCAGCACGCGGCCCAGCGGCGTGTCGTGGAAGCCCCAGCGGATGGTCAGCCCGTCGCCCAGCGCCTTGTACTCGCCCGGCGTGATCGCCTCGCAGGCGATGAACAGGTCGTGCAGCCGCGACGGGCCGGACAGCCCGACGTCCAGCGCCGCGTCCAGCACGCTGTGGTTCTCCGCCAGCAGGCGCTTGGCGTGGTCCAGCGTCAGGAACTGCACGAAGCGCTTGGGGCTGATGCCGGCCCAGCGGGTGAACAGGCGCTGGAAATGGAAGGGGCTGAAGCCCGCCACCGCGGCGAGCTCCTCCAGCGAGGGCTGCTCGCTCCAATTCTCGATCAGGTGATCGATGGCGGCGGCGAAGGCGCGGTAGTGGATGGCATCGGGATCGGCGGTCATGACCGGCCTCGCGTGGTGGTCGTCGTGGAACGCGAAGGGTAGCGGTTCCGCAGGGCCGTCCAACCCGATTCTTGCTCTGAGCAGATTGCCCAGATCGGGCCACAGGTGGCCCGGCCTGGGCAATCTGCGGACTCTATGGATTTGCAGGATTTCCGAGCCCGTCCATTCGTGGGCGGAGTTCGGAAATCCTGCTTAGCCGGCGGGGGCCGCCGAACAGGGGTTGCGGCGCCACGACTCGAGCGCGCCGTTCAGCGCCTTGGCGAACTCCAGCCGCTCGTCGGGCGACAGGAAGGAGCCCACCACCACCGAGGTGCCGTGCGAGGACAGGGTGACCTGGCTTTCATGCCGCGGCGGATCGTCCATGCTCACCCGCAGCCAGAAGGGCTGGAAGGTCCAGCTGCGCTCCGGCTTGCGGGCGTCCACCCGCTTCACCGTCAGGTCGGCGCTGGTCAGCCGCACCCGTTCGTAAAGCCGCGCCGCGCGGTAGTTGGCGCGGAAGGCCAGCCAGACGATCAGCACGTCCAGACCGAAGAAGCCGAAGACCGGCCATGCCCCCTTGGCCAGGAAGGCGCCGCCCACCACCAGGCTGACCGCCACCAGCGCCAGCATCAGGATGCGGAACCCCTTGGGTCCCAGGCTGCGGTGCGGGTGCAGGACCGCGTCGAAGAAGACGCGCGGCGCGGACGGGGCGGGGGTGTCGGCGGCGATGGTCATGGGACAAGGATATGGTGGATTCCCATTTTCCGTAAAGCCGGTGCGTTTGCGCTCCGCCATCCGGGCGGCTACAGTCGCGCCCCATGAAACGCGCCGACGTCCAGGAATTCTTCCGCCGCCTCAGCACCGCGATGCCCGAGCCGCGGAGCGAGTTGGAATACGTGAACCCCTACACCCTGCTGGTGGCCGTGGTGCTGTCGGCCCAGGCGACCGACGTCGGCGTCAACCGCGCCACCAGGGCGCTGTTCGAACGGGTGACGACTCCGGCACAGATGGTGGCTCTGGGCGAGGCCGCGCTGCGCGAGCACATCAAGACCATCGGCCTGTTCAACACCAAGGCGAAGAACGTCATCCGCCTGTCGGAGATCCTGGTCGAGCGGTATGGCGGGGAGGTGCCGCGCGACCGCGAGGCGCTGGAGACGCTGCCCGGCGTCGGCCGCAAGACCGCCAACGTGGTGCTCAACGTCGCCTTCGGCGAGGAGACGATCGCGGTGGACACCCACATCTTCCGGGTCGGCAACCGCACCGGCCTCGCTCCCGGCAAGACGCCCGACGCGGTGGAGGCGAAGCTGCTGAAGGCGGTGCCCAAGCCCTACCGGCTGCACGCTCACCACTGGCTGATCCTGCACGGGCGCTATGTCTGCAAGGCCCGCAAGCCGGACTGCCCGGTCTGCACGGTCGCCGACCTCTGCGCCTACAAGGACAAGACGAAGCCGGGTGCGGTTGTGCCGGCGCTGTAACCCTCTCCCCGCCGGGGAGAGGGCTGGCAGGTGCCGGTTACTCCGCGACGCTGCCCATGGCGGCCACCGGCAGCTCGACCGGGGCGGGGGTGGCGATGCGGGCGACGGTGGCGCCGGGCTCGACCACCTGGATGTCGCCGACCAGCCGGCCGCCGGCCTCGACCTCCAGCTCGCCGTATTTGATGGAGCCGGTGATCTTGCCGGTGCTGCGCACGCGCAGCCGGCCACGCACCACGATGTCGCCTTCGAACCGGCCGGCGATGTCTGCCTCGTCGATCTCCACCGAGCCCTTGAACAGGCCGGAGTCCGCGATCTCGATGTTGCGGCCGTCGCGCAGCTTGGCCTCGACCGTGCCTTCCACGACCAGCACGTCGCAGGAGGTGATCTCGCCCGACAGGGAGATGTCGCGGCCGACCGTCAGACGGCGCTGCTGGTCCTGCGGGGCGGCGGCGGCGGCGGCGGGCGGGGCGGCGGCGTCCGGCCGGCGCACCGGCGCGCCGGGGATGTCGACCACGCGGCGCGGGGTGTCGGTGCGCAGACCGGCGCCGGACATGGACGGGGCAATGGGCGGCTTCGGCGTGCTGGTGGTCATGTCGGGTCCCTTGTCGGCATAGGGAGAACGATAGGCGGCCGGTGCCGGGCTTGGCATCGGCGCGGACGGGGAAGCCGGCGCCGGGAAGACCGCGGCGCCCGGGGATGAGTGGGCTGCCGGACCCGAAGCCGTGGACAGCGGTGCGGTGGTGTCGGCGAAGCCCCGGTCTGGCGCGGCCGGAGCCGGTGACGGAGCCCCGGCCGGGTCGGCGCTCGCTGGCTTGGGAGTGCCGGTCGGCGAATTCTTTCGTCCAAACAGCATGAACGTCGGTCCCCCGGTCAGTCTGTACAGGTCAATCGAAACAGGTGGCGGCTACGGATGGCGGCGCCCTGGCTCGCGCAAAGGAACGTCCATGCGGCGTATCACGGTCATCCGACCGGCGGCAAGCGCCGAGTGAGTCCGTGAAAGATATGGACCATGAAGGCGCTGGCGACGACCGGCACCAGGAGGTTGACCAACGGTACGGTCGAGAGAAAAGCGATAATGACGCCGGCCAAAAAAGGTTTCAATGGAAAACTGCGACGCAAGATCCGTGCCCTTTCCGTTCCCAGGCGTCGGTTGGCGATCAATCCAAAGTAATCGCGCCCAAGGAGATAACCATTTATCGTATAATAGACGATAAGATTGATTCCGGGTGCGAAGATATACACGGGTAGAGCGACGAGGTTGACGGCAACCACGATGGCGAACAGGCTCGCCGCGTTCGCCAATTCCTCACCCATGGTCAGGCGGCGGGCGCGGGCGAGCTGCGGATAGTGCCGCGCCTCCACCCGGTCCACCACATCGTCGAGCAGGAAGCTCGACACCGTCGCCACCATGGCGGGGAACAGGAGCCACGCCACCACGAAGACCAGCAGCCCGCCGACCACGTCCAGCGTCGTGTCGATCCAGGCGACGTCGGTCAGGGCGGTATGGAACAGCGCGTACCACACCAGCGCGGCCAGCGCCGCGAAGCCCGCGATGGCGCCCAGCACCCCGATCGCCACCACGCGGCGCGAACCGGGATCGGTGAGCTGGCCGAAGGCGAGGAGGAGCGCGCGGATCATGCGGGTCGGGTCCCTTCAGCGGTTGGAACCGCCCCTATCTGGGGGCGGGTCTTTCCCGGACAAGGCCGCCCCGGACACACGCGGTGCCCGCGTCGCCACGCCGCTTGTGGCGGCCGGGGGCGCCGCTATACTCGCCGCCCGAACGCCCCCCGACCGATTCAAGGAGCATGCATGGACCGGGCTGAATTCGACGTTGTCGGCATCGGCAACGCCATCGTCGACGTCATCGCCCACGCCGACGACGCCTTCCTGGCCGACAACGCCATCGAAAAGGGGGCCATGACGCTGATCGACGCCGCCCGCGCCGAGGAGATCTACGGCCGTATGGGGCCGGGCGTGGAGGTGTCGGGCGGCTCGGCGGGCAACACCATGGCGGGCTTCGCCTCGCTGGGCGGGCGTGGCGCCTACATCGGCAAGGTCTGCGACGACCAGCTGGGCGCGGTCTTCCGGCACGACATCCGCGCCGCCGGCGTGCATTTCACCACGCCGCCCCTGCAGGGCCAGCCGCCGACCGCCCGCTGCCTGATCCTGGTGACGCCGGACGCCCAGCGCTCCATGAACACCTTCCTCGGCGCCTGCGTCGAGCTGGGGCCGGACGATGTGGACGAGGCCCTGATCGCCGCCAGCAGCGTCACCTACATGGAAGGCTATCTCTACGACCGGCCGGAGGCGAAGGCCGCCTTCCGCAAGGCGGCGGAGATCGCCCACCGCAACGGCCGCAAGGTGTCGCTGTCGCTGTCCGACAGCTTCTGCGTCCACCGCCACCACGCCGAGTTCCTGGATCTGGTCGAGAACCACGTCGACATCCTGTTCGCCAACGAGCACGAGATCGGCGCCCTCTACGGCACCGACGATTTCGAGACGGCGCTGGCCGCGGTGAAGCGGCTGGGCCGGACGGCGGCGCTGACCCGCAGCGAGAAGGGGGCGGTGATCGTGTCCGGCGGCACGGCGGTCGCGGTGGCGGCGGAACCGGTGGAGCGGGTGGTCGACACCACCGGGGCCGGCGACCTCTACGCCTCGGGTTTCCTCTTCGGCTTCACCCGCGGGCTGGAGCCGGCTTTGTGCGGGCGGCTCGGCGCCATCGCGGCGGCGGAGGTGATCAGCCACGTCGGCGCCCGCCCGGAGGTCCCGCTGGCCACGCTGCTGCGCAGCAAGGGCATTGCTGCCGCCCTCTGACGACGTGCCGGCGGGGTGAAAGCCCTTTGCCCCGCCAACAGTCCGTGGAGTAAGGTGCCGCTCTCGGCAGGATTTCCGAACTCCGCCCTCGGACGGGCGGCCCCGGAAATCCTGCGAAACTCTTGAGTCGGCGGCCTTGCCCGGGCCGGGCCACTGGTGGTCCGATCCGGGCAAGGCCGCTTTGCCCGCCGCCGGACCCTGATCCCATGCAAGTCTATCTGCCGATCGCCGAGATGTCGGTCAACGCCCTGTTGGTGCTCGGCATGGGGGGGCTCGTCGGGTTCCTGTCCGGCATGTTCGGGGTGGGCGGCGGCTTCCTGATGACGCCGCTGCTCATGTTCATCGGCGTGCCCGCGGCGGTGTCGGTGGGCACCCAGGCCAACCAGCTCGTGGGCGCCAGCATCTCCGGCGTGATGGCGCACTGGCGGCGCGGCAACGTCGACGTGAAGCTGGGCGCGGTGATGCTGATGGGCGGTGTCGTCGGCACCGCGGTCGGCGTGTGGATCTTCGGCATCCTCCAGCGCATGGGTCAGATCGACGTCGCCATCTCGCTGTCCTACGTGTTCCTGCTCGGCACCATCGGCGGGCTGATGCTGGTGGAGGCCACCCGCGCCATGATCCGCCGGCGCCAGCCCACCGCCGCCCGCGGCAAGCTGCACCGCCACGGCTTCCTGCACGGGCTGCCGCTGAAGATGCGCTTTCCCCGCTCGCGGCTCTACATCTCGGCGCTGCTGCCCTTCGGCATCGGCTTCGTGGGCGGCGTGCTGGTCGCCATCATGGGGGTCGGCGGCGGCTTCCTGCTGGTGCCGGCGATGATCTACATGCTGAACATGCCGACGGCGCTGGTGGCCGGGACCTCGCTGTTCCAGATCATCTTCACCACCGCCGCCGCCACCCTGCTCCAGGCCGCCACCAACCAGACGGTGGACGTGATGCTGGCGCTGCTGCTGCTGGTCGGCGGCGTGGTGGGCGCGCAGTTCGGCACCAAGGCCGGCGGGGCGCTGCGCGGCGACCAGGCGCGGCTGCTGCTCGGCCTGATCGTCGTCGGCGTGGCGCTCAAGCTGGCCTGGGATCTGGTGGCGGTGCCGGCCGACCTCTACAGCCTCGCGATCGGGAGCTGACGCGTGAAGCTTCCCGCCGCCCTCCTGGCGCTCTGCCTCATCGGGTTCGTCGCCCTGTCGGCGCGCGCCCAGCAGCTCGTCGCCGACCTGTCCAACCACCTGATCGCCATCACCACCGGCTTCACCGGGACCGAGGTGGTGCTGTTCGGCGCCACCGACGGGGCCGGCGACGTGGCGGTGGTGGTGACCGGCCCGCGCACCCCGATCACCGTGCGCCGCAAGGAGCGCACGGCCGGCATCTGGATCAACCGCCGCAGCGTGACCTTCCCGCAGGCGCCCAGCTTCTATGTGGTGGCGACCAGCCGGCCGCTGCAGCAGACGGTGTCGCCGCCGCAGCTCGAACGCCACCAGATCGGGCTGGACCATCTGCGGCTGGAGCCCGAGGCCGAGGTGTCGCCCGAGCGGCTGGCCGAGTTCCGCGAGGCGCTGATCCGCAACAAGCAGCGCGACGGGCTCTACGGCACAAGCACCGGGGCCGTCACCTTCCTGGGCGACCGGCTGTTCCGCACCAACATCTACTTCCCGGCCAATGTGCCGACCGGCCTCTACACCATCAATGTGCTGCTGATCCGCGACAACGAGGTGGTCAGCGCCCAGACGACCCCGCTGGTGGTTTCCAAGATCGGCTTCAGCGCCGATGTTTTCGAATTCGCGCGCGGCCAACCGATCGCGTACGGTGTTCTGGCGGTTGCCGGCGCCGTCGCCGCGGGCTGGCTGGCCGCTGCCGCATTCCGGAGGGTGTGAGATGACGGACGACTCCCAAACCCCCAACGGCCAGACCCCGGCCCCCACCGGCGAGCCAGCCCCGGCGGCGAAGCCCGTGCGCATCTTCCTGGTCGTCGTCGACGGCAGCCCCGAGCTGAAGGTCGCGCTGCGCTACGCCTGCCTGCGCGCCAAGCGCTCCGGCGGCCGTCTGGCGCTGCTCTACGTCATCGAGCCGCAGGAGATGACTGGCTTCATGGCCGTGGAGAACCTGATGCGCGAGGAGATGCGGGCGGAGGCGGAGCAGAAGGTGCAGAAGCTGGCCCGCGAGGTCACCCAGCTCACCGGCGCCATCCCCGCCCTGTTCCTGCGCGAGGGCAACCGCCGCGACGAGCTGTTGTCGCTGATCGACAGCGACCCCAGCATCTCCATCCTGGTGCTGGGTGCCGGCACCGGCAACGAGGGCCCCGGCCCGCTCGTCTCCTTCCTCACCGGCCGCGGCCTGTCGCGTCTGCGCATCCCCGTCACCATCGTGCCGGGGGCGATGTCCGACGAGCAGCTGGAAGCGATCACCTGACCCGCACTCTCCAGGGCCGTTCCCTCACCGCCCGTACAGCGCCCTGAGGCTGCGCAGGTCGATGTCGGTGCGGTCGTCGGTCAGCACCGGGAAGCCGTCGGTCCGTGCCGGCACCAGCGTGTCGGCGAGGTCGAGGGCGGCGGACTCCGCCGCCGGCGGGGCGGCGCGCAGGCGCTCCCGCAGCGCCTCCGCGGTGCGTGGTTCCTTCGCCGCCAGCAGGAAATGGTTGCCGTTGCCGGCGTCGGCCGCGAAGACCGCCGGGAAGGCGGCGGCCATGGTGGCGGCCAGCGGCCCGACCAGCGCGTCGCGGTCGGCCGGGGCCGCGACGTTCATGGCGACGATGCCGCCCGGCGCCAGCCGCCGCTCGACCGCCTGGAAGAACTCCCGCGTCGCCACGAAGAAGGGGATGCTGACGGTGTTGTAGAGGTCGATGACGATCACGTCGTGCGCAACGGTGGCGTGCGTCACGTAACGCCGCGCGTCCTCCACCAGCACCGGCACGGCGGGGTCGAGACCGAAGCGCTCGCGCGCCACCTCCACCACCGCGGCGTCCAGCTCCACCCCCAGCACCGCGGCGTCCGGCCAGGCGGCGCGGATGCCGGTGGCGGCGGCCCCGCCGGCCACGCCCAGCACCAGCACGCGCCGTCCCTGCGTCAGCAGGGGCAGGGCGGGGAACAGGTCGTAATAGAGGCCGGTCGGCCCGCCGTCCTTGCGCACCCGCGACTGCACCGCCCACGGCACGTTCAGGTGGAGCCGCAGCTCGCGCGCGTCCTCGGCGACGTAGATGGTGTTGTGCGGTGTCTCCCGCACCAGCGCGTAGCCGGCGGGCGTCCCCGGCCCGGCCAGCAGGGTCGCCAGGGCCGCCACCCCGGCGCCGGCGGCCGGCGCCACCCCGCGCGCCGCTGCCACCAGCCCGGCGGCCAGGACCAAGGCCGCCACGCCGTAGCCGGCCGTCACTCCGATGGCGGGGATCGCCCAGAAGGCGGCGGCGAAGGTGCCGGCGATGCTGCCCACCGTGCCCACGGCGTAGACACGGCCCGCCGCCGCGGCACCCGACAAGGCGGTCAGCCCGGCGCAGATCGGTGAGACCATGGCCAGCGCGAAGGAGGGAACGGCCAGCAGCACCGCCGCGGCGATCACCGACCCCTCCTGCGGCGGCAGGGCGAAGCCCATGCCGTCCAGCAGCGGCGGCGCCACCCAGGGGGTGCCGGCTCCCCACAGCGCGGCCAGCGTCAGCGCGCCGCGCAGCGCCGGCAGCGCCCGCGGGCCGTCGCCCAGCGTGCCGCCCACCCAATAGCCGGCGGCCATGAAGGCCATGACCACCCCGATCACCGCCCCCCACTGGTAGACGGAATAGCCGAACTGTGGCGCCATCAGCCGGCCGCCCAGGATCTCCAGCATCATCAGCGCGAAGCCGCCGCAGAAGGCGGCGGTTCCCAGCGCCCAGGGGGGGAGCGTCCGGCCGTGCGCCGCGGGCGCGCTCATGCCGCCACGGCCGTCAGGACCGCGGGCAGCCCGAACACCTCCACCGGGTCCTTCAGCCCGCGCACGGGGTGCCAGCCCGCGGCGTCCAGCGGATCCGGGCAGGCGGCGGCGAATTCGGCGGACGTGAGGAGGGTGCGATCGAGCCGCTTGCACAGACCCTCGATCCGGCTCACCAGATTGACCGCCGGGCCGATCACCGTGAAGTCCAGCCGGCTCGGCGCGCCGATGTTGCCGTACATGACGTTGCCGATGTGGAGCGCGATGCCGCAGCGCAGGGTCGGCTCGCCCCAGGCGGCGCGCTCGGCGTTGCGGGCGTCGATGCGCGCCAGCGCGTCGCGCGCGGCGGCCAGCGCCAGCCGGCAGGCTTGCCGCTCCTCCAGCGGGCCGGCGCCGTCGGGCAGCGGGAAGATGGCGAGCATGGCGTCGCCGATGAACTTGACGATTTCGCCCCCGCGCGCCTCCACAGCACCCCCCATGATCTCGAAATAGCCGTTCAGCAGGCTGATCAGCGTGTCGCGCGGCAGCCGGTCGGCCAGCGAGGTGAAGCCGCGCAGGTCGCAGTACCAGATGACCGCGCGCAGGTCGGCGCCGGTGCCGCGGCGGATGTCGCCGGACAGGATGCGGGAGCCCGTGCGGTGGCCGACATAGGTGTCGAGCACGGTGGCCGCCAGCCGCCGCAGAATCAGTGTCTCCAGCACCGCGGAGAAGGCCGGCAGCACGGCGTCGATCAGCGCCAGGTCGGCGGTGCTGAAGCCGCCCGGCCGCTCGGTCGCGAAACTCGACATGTTGCGCCGGCGGTCGGAGAAGTGGAGCGCCATCAGCGCATAGTCGGTGATGCCCTGGTCCTTCAGCTCCTCCAGGATCGGGTATTCCCAGGGCGGCGCCATCCGCTCCAGCGGGAAGCGCATGGCCTCCACCCCCTGTTCGGTGATGGTGTAGACGGGGCTCGTCAGATAGCTCTCGCTCAGCTCGGTGCCGTGCGCGCGCTCGATCACCTCCACGGCCGGCTCGTGGGCGCGCCAGTAATAGCTCATGAACTGGATCTGAGGGTGCAGCAGGCGCAGCCCCAGCGACAGACGCGCCAGCGGCACGCCGGACTCGGCGAGCCGCCGGGCGAAGGCGTCCACCACCGTGGGTATGTCCGTGCTCTGCCGTCCCTCGCGCATCAGCCATTCGATGACCGGTGCGGCGTCGCAACCGACGGGCGCGGGATGCGGGGGCGGGGGGGCTGCGGGTGTGGCCGTGGTCACCGGGATTCCGTCCTCTCCAGGGGGGCGGGCGGAGTCGTCCGCTTGATCTGGGCGTGGATTCTGCCCAAGTTTGCGGAACGGCGCCAGCATGGACCGGCGCAATGGAGGGTTCCCGACATGTTCATCCAGACCGAGCAGACACCCAACCCGGCGACGCTGAAGTTTCTGCCGGGTCGCGAGGTGCTCGGGCGCGGCACCGCCGACTTCACCGACGGGGCGTCGGCGGCGCGCTCGCCGCTTGCCCAGCGCCTGTTCGACATCGAGGGGGTCGAGGGCGTCTTCCTCGGCGCCGACTTCGTCACCATCACCAAATCGGGCGACCGCGACTGGTACCTCCTGAAGCCGTCGATCCTCGGCGTGATCATGGAGCATTTCACCGCCAACCGCCCGGTGCTGCTGGAGGATGCGGTCGACGACAACGCCGCCAGCGAGGATGACGACGAGATCGTCGTGCAGATCAAGGAGCTGCTGGACACCCGCGTGCGTCCGGCGGTGGCCCAGGACGGCGGCGACATCACCTTCCACGGCTTCGACCACGGTGTGGTCTATCTGACCATGAAGGGTTCCTGCGCCGGCTGCCCCAGCTCGACCGCCACGCTGAAGGCCGGCATCGAGAACATGCTGCGCCACTACATCCCGGAAGTGACCGAGGTGCGGGCGGTCCGCTGACCGCCAGTATACCACGTATCATCGATCATGATCGATGATCCCTCACACGGCGGGCGCGGCCATCCGGCCGCTTGCCTTCGCGGGCACGGGCCCGCGGGGCCTCAACGGCCCAACCAAGTCCCGATGAGTCGTTCTCATCGGGACTTGGAATTACTCCGGCACCACGAACTGCACGCCGTACCAGCGCCAGCGGCCGTCGGCCGTGGGCAGCGTGCAGTTGACGCGGGCGCGGCCGGGCGGGAAGGGGGCGGCGATGCGCACCTCCACCCGGTCGTCGGTCACCCGCTCCAGCGCCGTGCGCCCCTGGCCCGACGCGAAGCAGGCGAGGCGTGACAGCTCGCCGACCGACGTATCGACGGTGAAGCCCAGCGGCGGCGGGTTGACGGTGAGCAGCGTGTCCTCCGGCGTCACGTCGGAGACGGGCAGCGGCAGGGCCGAGGCGGCGATTCGGAAACGCTCGATGCCGCCGAAGGATTCGTTCATCACGAAGCGCGGCAGCGCCTTCAGGTCGGCCCCCGCGTGCACGGCCCCCGACTGCAGCCCGAAGGCGGCGGTGAAGCCCATCTCGGCCACCAGCTCGCGCACCGCGTCGGAATGGTCGCCGGCGGGGTAGGCGAACAGGGTGGGGCGCAGGTTCAATTCGGCCTTCAGCCGGTCGGCCATGCGCCGCAATTCGGATCGCACGTCGGCCAACGGCCGGGTGGCGAGCGGCATGGTCGACGCACCGAGTCCGCCGATGGTCACGCCAGCCGCTGCCATCTGGCGCAGCTCGTCCCAGGTCATGTGGCCGGGGGAGCCGCGGTCGATGGCATCCGTGCCGACGAACAGCGTGAAGGGCAGCCCGGCCGCGCGCAGCCGCGGCCACGCCTCGCGGTAGGCGGACTTGCTGGCCTCGTCGATGGTGATGGCGACCGTCCGGTCGGGCAGCGGGCGCCCCTGGCGCAGGGCCTCGACGATGCGCGGCAGCGGCAGCACGGTGTAACCGCCCGCCTGGAGATCCTCCAGGTGCGACTCGAGCTGGTCGATGCGGAGGCTGCTGACCGGCGTCTGGTCCTCGCCGAAGCGGTTGTAGGCGAAGACCACCGCCGACGGTCCGTCCCCCGCGCCGGCGGGCGTGGCGGACGCCACGGCGGCGGCGACGGCCAGGACAGCCGCGAACAGGGCGGAGGCGCATCGGACGAGCATGTCTGCGGTGTGGCACAGAGGCACGCCCCGTCACAAGTCCGCAACGGCCGCCGCGTGCAGGACCCGCCCGGCCGATGCACGCGCGCCACAGCCGGTTACGCCGAAAGCATCAGCCCGCCGACGGCGCGGTCGGTCAGAAGCGGGAAGCGGGCGGCATCCGGCAACTCGTAATGCCACCATTCCATGGCGTAATGCGCCCAGCCCGCCGCGCTCATCACCCCCAGCAGCAGAGCGCGGTTGCGCTGCATTTCGGCGGGCAGATCGGTGCGCGCGTGGTGCGAGCGCTCCGTCATGTCGTCGAACCCGGTGCCCATGTCGAGCGGCGTGCCGTCGGCGTCGGCCAGAGTCAGGTCGACCGCCACCCCGCGCGAATGGTTGGAGCCCTGGCGCGGGTCGGCGATGTAGGCGGGATCGGGCAGCGCCTCCCACAGGCGCCACTGCGCCTCCACCGGGCGGAAGGCGTCGTAGACGCACAGCCGGCAGCCGATGCCGCGGGCGAGCTCCGCCGCACGCCCCAGCGCGCTGGCCGCCTCCGGCGCCAGCAGGCAGACCGGCTTGCGGTAGATGGCGACACCCGCCAGATTGTCCGGCGTGGCGTAGCGCAGGTCGATATCGACGTCGAAGGACGGCGGCGCGATGGGAACGAGCATGGACGGGTGTACGAAAGGTTGGACGGGAGACGTGTCTAGCATGGTCCGGCAGCGGCGATGAAGGTGCTTGGTCTGGACACCGCGACATCCGGCTGCTCGGCGGCGCTGTGGGTCGACGGGCGGATCGCGGCGCGGCGCGCCACCCCCATGGCGCGCGGCCAGGCGGAGGCGCTGGTGCCGATGGCCGCCGCCGTGCTGGCCGACGCGGGCGCCGCCTTCGCCGAGCTCGACCGCATCGCCGTCACCGTCGGGCCCGGCGCCTTCACCGGCCTGCGCATCGCGTTGGCCGCGGCGCGCGGCTTCGCGCTCGGGATCGGCGTTCCGGTCGTCGGGGTGACCAGCTTCGCCGCCATCGCCCATGGGGTGCCGGCGGCGGAGCGGGCCGGCCGGCCGCTGCTGGTCGCCGTCGACTCGCGCCGCGCCGAGCCCTACCTGCAACGGTTCGATCCCGGCCTGGAGCCGGTGGGCGAGCCGGTGATGCTGCCCGTCGGTGCGGTGGCCGGCTGGCTGGCGGGTTGGCTCGACGGATCGACGGACGCGCCGTTGCTGGTTGCCGGCGATGGGGCGCCGCCGCTGCGCGACGCGCTGGCCGGGCGGCCGGGAACCGTCTTCGCCGGGGGTTCCGGCCTTCCCGACGCGGCGGTCGTCGCGGCACTCGGCGCCGTGGGCGACGTCGGCCCGGCGCCGCGGCCGCTCTACATCCGTCCGCCGGACGTCACCCTGCCGCGCGGCGTGGCGTGACCGCCCCGCCCGAACTGGTTCCGGCCGGGCCGCCGCACGCCGCCGTGCTGGCGGAACTCCAGGCCGCCTGTTTCCCGGACGAGCCGTGGTCGGCCGTCTCCATCGCCGGCATGGTCGAGCCGCCGGCCGCCTTCGCCGTGATTGCCATGGAGGGCGGGGAGCCGGCCGGTTTCGTCATGGTCCGCACCGCCGGGGAGGATGGCGAGATCCTCGCCATCGGCGTGCTCGACCATGCCCGCGGCCGAGGGACCGGGCGCCGGCTGGTGGACGCCGCCGTCGCCGGAGCCATGCGGCGCGGCGCCACCGCGGTGTTCCTGGAAGTCGCGGAGGACAACGCCGCGGCCCGCGCGCTGTATTCGCGCGCCGGTTTCGTGCCGGTCGGGCGCCGTCCCGGCTATTACCGGCGGCGGGACGGGCGCGTCGCGGCACTGGTCCTGCGCTTCCCGTCCCCGCCGATGGAACCCCCTGCCGGACGTTAATTTTTGGTCACGCGCAGCCGGTGAATTCCCAGCGGTTCCGCGGGGTTCTCGGGTCGCACCCAATGCACGGTGTGTCCGAGTTCGACCAAGGAACGAGGCACATTCTCCAAGGGTTCGCCCGCGTTCAGCCGGACTTCGAGGGTCTGCCCGCGGCTCAACCGCTCGACGCACAACTTTGTCCGCACAAAGGTTAACGGACATACCTCGGTCGTTATGTCGAGCAAGTAGACTTCCGATTTCTCATCCACAGCGGCTTCCTCTTTGAACGAAAAGAATGGATATTGCGCCTTCCCGAAAACCTCTTTATATGGTTGTGCAGGCCAAGCCTCGGAGCAAGCTTACATGAGCAATGGAACGCCATCCAACGAGCTGTTGTCTCTGACCACGGAGATCGTAGCGGCCCACGTCTCCAACAACACCGTTGCATTGGGTGATCTACCGACACTGATTGAGCAGGTCTACAGGTCTCTCGTCAACATCGGCACCGAACCCCCCCCCGCGGAAGAGCGGCTGCAGCCGGCCGTCCCCATCAAGAAGTCGGTGACGCCGGACCACATCGTCTGTCTGGAGGATGGCAAGAAGCTGAAGATGCTGAAGCGCCATCTGAAGACCGCCTACAACATGACTCCCGAGGAGTATCGGGAGCGCTGGGGCCTGCCGCCGGATTATCCGATGGTCGCGCCGAACTACGCCAAGCAGCGCAGCTCGCTGGCCAAGCAGATCGGCCTGGGCACCCGCGCGCGGCGCGGCGGCGACTGAAGGTCCGACGCGGCGGAGCTCCGGGCCGGGAGCTCGGCCGCATCGACGGGCCGACGGCGGCGCGGGACGGGTGCCCGCCACGCCGGACCGCCCGTCCACCGGTGACGCTTCGCCGTCCGGTCGGGCGCCGTCCGGTTCGGCGCCGTGTGTTCCGGTGCCGTGTGTTCCGGTGCCGACAGGGGCCGCGCCGACGAGTCGGTTGACCGGCGCATGGCGGATCGTGCTATCCCTGACGGCCGAAGCCCTCCGGCCCGTCCGTGGGGGCGTTGCGGCGGCACGCGACCCCAAGCCTTGGTGACCCGGAGCATGGTAGACACTTCCACCGACCAGGACGGTCCCTCCGATCTTCGGATGGGAAGCCTCGAGGTGCGGCTGGCGGCGAGCCTTGAGGAGATCGACTGGGCCCAGGCCCTGCGCTACCGCGTCTTCTACACCGAGATGTCCGCCCGACCGACCGCGGAGATGGAGGCGAGGGGCCGCGACTTCGACGATTTCGACGCGGTCGCCGACCATCTTCTGGTGATCGACCATGCGCGCGGCGACGGGCCGGAGCAGGTGGTCGGCACCTACCGCCTGATCCGCCGCCCCGCCGCCGCCCGGGTCGGCCGCTTCTATTCCAGCGACGAATACGACATCAGCCTGTTCGAGCGCTTCCCCGGTGAGGTGCTGGAGCTCGGCCGCTCCTGCGTCGACCTGTCGGCGCGCAACCGGCCGACCATGCAGCTCCTGTGGCGCGGCATCGCGGACTATGTGTTCCGCCATGACATCGCGGTGATGTTCGGCTGCGCCAGCCTGCCCGGAACCGATCCCGAGGCGCTGGCCCTGCCGCTGTCCTACCTGCACCATTTCCACCTCGCCCCGCCCGAGCTGCGTCCGTGCGCGCTTCCCGACCGCCGTGTCGGCATGGATCTCATGGCGCGCGACGCCATCGACCAGCGCCGCGCGCTGGCCGACCTGCCGCCGCTGATCAAGGGGTATCTCCGGCTCGGCGGCTTCGTGGGGGAGGGAGCCGTGATCGACCATGGCTTCAACACCACCGATGTCTGCATCGTGGTCAAGACCGAACTGATCACCGACAAATACTCCAAGCATTACGAGCGCCGCCGGCGCGACGCGCTGACCGACTGAACCTCCGGCGCCGGGTGCGCCGGTCCGCTGGGGACGTGCCATGGGATCGCCGATCATCGGGTCGTTGCGCATCGCTCTGTATCTTGCCTGGACCCTCGCGCTGGTTCCGCCGCAGCTCGTCGCCATGGCCGTGGGGTCGCCGCTGGCCCGGCGCATCCCGCAGCTCTACCACCGCGGCTGCGCCCGCCTGCTGGGCTTCCGGCTGGAGGTGCACGGCACCATGGCGACGGAGGCGCCGGTGCTGTTCGTATGCAACCACTCCTCCTACCTCGACATCACCGTGCTGGGGGCGCTCCTCAACGCCAGCTTCATCGCCAAGAGCGAAGTGGCGGGCTGGCCGCTCTTCGGCTTCCTGTCCAAGCTGCAGCGGACGGTGTTCGTCGAGCGCCGGGCGCGCAGCGACGTCGGGCGGCAGCGCGACGCGCTGACCGCCCGGCTCCAGGAAGGCGACAACCTGATCCTGTTCCCGGAGGGCACCTCGTCCGACGGCAACCGCACGCTTCCCTTCAAGAGCGCCCTGTTCACCGTGGCGTGGCAGAGCGTCGATGGCCGTCCGGTGCTGGTGCAGCCGGTCAGCGTGACGGCGACCAAGCTGGACGGCATCCCGCTCGGCATCAATTTCCGGCCCATCTACGCCTGGTACGGCGACATGGACCTGGCTCCGCACCTGTGGCGCGCCTTCACCATCGGCAAGGTGACGGTGGAGGTGGAGTTCCATCCCCCCGTCACGGTCGAGGGGTTCCCCAGCCGCAAGGCGCTGGCCGACCATTGCCAGACCGTCGTGGCCGCCGGTGTGGAACGGGCCATCACCGGCCGCCGCCCGCCGGTTCCAGCACCGGCCGCCCCGGCCACCAGGACCGCCACCGAGCCGGCCGCCGCCTGACGGCGCGCGCGGCGATTGAAAAACACCGTCACCGCTTCGGTTGACTCGATTCGCGGTCATCGTGCTACCATATGCGGCAAAGGGTTTCGCCGGGGTCCGGCGTATGACGTGACGGCGATCCGGCGTCGGCGCGCGTTCGGCGTTCCGGAAATGCCGGTGTCGGTCAGCGGGCCGGCCGGCGCAGGGGCGGAAGGAAAGGGGTTGAGCAAGAAGCTGTTCATCAAGACCTGGGGTTGCCAGATGAACGTGTACGATTCCGCGCGCATGGCGGACGTGCTGGCGCCCCTGGGATACCGCCCGGTGGAGGAACCGGACGGGGCCGACATGGTGATCCTCAACACCTGCCACATCCGCGAGAAGGCGTCGGAGAAGGTGTTCTCCGAGCTTGGCCGGCTGCGCACGCTGAAGGACCGCAAGGGATCTTCCGGCGACCGCATGATCCTGGCCGTCGCCGGCTGCGTCGCGCAGGCGGAGGGGGAGGAGATCGTCGCCCGCGCGCCCTATGTCGACCTGGTCTTCGGGCCGCAGTCCTACCACACCCTGCCCGAGATGGTGGCGCGCGCCGCCCGCGCGGCCGGCAGCCTGCTCAACACCGACTTCCCGGTGGAGAGCAAGTTCGACCATCTGCCGGACGATACGGGCGCGCAGCAGGGTATCAGCGCCTTCCTGGCGGTGCAGGAGGGCTGCGACAAGTTCTGCACCTTCTGCGTCGTGCCCTACACCCGTGGTGCCGAATTCTCGCGCCCCGTCGCCCAGGTGGTGGCGGAGGCGGAGCGGCTGGTCGCCGGCGGCGCGCTCGAGATCACGCTGCTCGGCCAGAACGTCAACGCCTTCCACGGCGAGGGGCCGGACGGGCGGAGCTGGGGGCTCGGCCGGCTGATCCGCCGGCTGGCGGAGATCGACGGCCTGGCGCGCATCCGCTACACCACCTCCCACCCACGCGACATGGAGGACGAGCTGATCCGCGCCCACGCCGAGGTGCCTCAGCTCATGCCCTATCTGCACCTGCCGGTGCAGGCCGGGTCCGACCGTGTGCTGGCGGCGATGAACCGCAAGCACACGGCCGACGACTACCGCCGCATCATCGACCGGCTGCGGGACATCTGCCCGGATCTGGCGCTGTCCGGCGATTTCATCGTCGGTTTTCCCGGCGAGACGGACACCGACTTCGCGGAGACGCTGCGTCTGGTGAACGACGTGCGCTACGCCCAGGCCTATTCCTTCAAGTACAGTCCGCGCCCCGGCACCCCGGCGGCGACCGAGGCGCGCCCGGTGCCGGAGGAGGTCAAGACCCAGCGCCTGACCGCGCTCCAGCAGCTTCTGGACGCGCACCAGTTCGCCTTCAACCAGGGCTTCATCGGCCGCACGGTGCCCGTGCTGTTCGACCGCAAGGGGCGGCGCGACGGGCAGCTCATGGGCCGCAGCCCGTGGATGCAGTCGGTGTTCGCCGAAGCGCCGGAGCGCCTGCTCGGCCGCATCGTGCCGGTGCGGATCGCGGCGGCCTATGGCAACAGCCTGTCCGGCAGCGTCGAGACGGGCGAGTTCGTGCTGTCCCCGCCGCGCGGTGCCGCGGCCGGCGAACCGGTGGAGGCCTTGGCTTGAACGGCGTGCCCGACCGGCGCATCGATCTCCGCTTCGACGACAACCGGCTGCTGCCGATGCTGTACGGCGAGCATGACCGGCATCTCGCCCGCATCGAGAACCAGCTCGGCGTGTCGCTGATCTCCCGCGGCAACCTGCTGACCATCGCCGGCCCGCCGGATTCGGCGGAAACCGCCCGCTCCGCGCTCGACGCCCTGTACGCGCGGCTGAAGCGCGGGCTCGACGTCGGGGCGGGGGAGGTCGACGCCGCCGTGCGCATGGCGGGCAGCGTCGGCGGCGAGGCGGCGCGCGACCAGGCGCTGGCCGCCATCAGCCGGCCCGACTTCCAGGTGCGCACCCGCCGCAAGGGCGCCATCACCCCGCGCTCGCCGACCCAGGCCGCCTATCTCCAGGCGCTGGCGGAGAACGAGCTGGTCTTCGGCCTCGGCCCCGCCGGCACCGGCAAGACCTATCTGGCGGTGGCGCAGGCGGTGGCGATGCTGACCAACGGGCAGGTCGACCGCATCGTGCTGTCGCGCCCGGCGGTGGAGGCGGGGGAGCGGCTGGGCTTCCTGCCCGGCGATCTGCGCGACAAGGTCGACCCCTATCTGCGCCCGCTCTACGACGCGCTGCACGACATGCTGCCGCCGGAGCAGGTGCAGAAGCGGATGGCGTCCGGCGAGATCGAGGTGGCCCCGCTCGCCTTCATGCGCGGCCGCACGCTGGCCAACGCCTTCGTCATCCTGGACGAGGCTCAGAACACCACGCCCATGCAGATGAAGATGTTCCTCACCCGGCTGGGCGAGGGTGGGCGGATGGCGATCACCGGCGACGTGTCGCAGATCGACCTGCCCCCCGGCACCAAGTCCGGCCTGAAGGAGGCCATCGAAATCCTGGCGGGGGAGGAGGGCATCAGCTTCGTCCGCTTCAACGACGCCGACGTGGTGCGCCACCCGCTGGTCGCCCGCATCGTGCGCGCCTACGATCGCAGCGACGTCGCCGCGGAGGCCGCCCGCGCGGCGCGGCGGGCGGCGGCCTCGGCCGCCACGGCGCGCGAGGACGGCCCGCCATGATCGGCGACCCCCCGCAACCCGGCCCCGCCACCACCCCCGCCATCGCGGTCGACGTGATCGTCACGCAGGAGGCGGGGGATTGGGGCGGGAACGCCGAATGGCTGGCCGAACGGGCGGCTATCGCGGCACTCGCCGCCGCCTATGACGACGACGGCGACGCGCCGGCGGAGCTGTCGGTCGTGTTGGCCGACGACGCCATGGTGCAGACCCTCAACCGTGATTACCGGGGCAAGGACAAGCCCACCAACGTGCTGTCCTTCGCCCTGACCGAAGCCGCCGGGCCCGAGCCCGAACCCGGCGCGCCGATCCTCCTGGGCGACGTGATCCTCGCGCGCGAGACCGTCGTCCGGGAAGCGGCCGAACAGGGCAAGCCGGAGGACGACCACCTCACCCATCTCGTGGTGCATGGCGTCCTCCATCTGCTCGGCTACGACCACGAACAGGACGACGAGGCGGAGGCGATGGAACGGCTGGAGACGCGGGTGCTCGCCGGGCTGGGCATCCCCGATCCCTACGCCGATCCGTCCGTCCGTCCAACGACGTCCGTCCCACCACGACAGCAAGGACCATGACCGACAACTCCGACAGTCGATTGCCTCGCGAGGACGGGGCCGAAGACCAACACACGTTGGGCCATCTGTTCCGCGGATGGCTGCGCACCGTCCTCGGGGGGCGAGGAGACAGCACGCTCCGCGACACCATCGAGGAGCTGATCGGCGAGCAGGACCAGTCGGACGACCCGCTGGGCGCCGGCGAACGGGTCCTGCTCGCCAACATCCTGAAGCTGGCCGACCGCACGGTCGCCGACGTGATGGTGCCACGGGCCGACATCGTCGCCATCGACGTCGAGACGCCGCTGCCCCGCCTCGTCCAGCGCATGGCCGACGAGGCGCATTCCCGGGTGCCGATCTTCCGCGACACGCTCGACGACGTGCTGGGGATGATCCACATCAAGGACGTGCTGGCGCTGGTCGCCGGCCAGCGCCAGGGCGGGCTGACGGACATCGTCCGCGACGTGATGATCGTCGCCCCCTCCATGCCGGTGCTCGACCTGCTGAAGCAGATGCGCCAGACGCGCCAGCACATGGCGCTGGTCGTGGACGAGTATGGCGGCATCGACGGTCTGGTCACCATCGAGGATCTGGTGGAGGAGATCGTCGGCGAGATCGAGGACGAGCACGACGACCTGCACGTCGCCCGCCTCGTGGAACGCGCCGACGGCACGCTGCTGGCCGACGCCCGCGTCGCGGTGGAGGAGTTCGAGGCCCGCGTCGGCCCGGTCCTGACCGAGGAGGAGCGGGAGGAGATCGACACGCTGGGCGGACTCGTCGTCTCCATCGCCGGCCGCGTTCCCGGCCGCGGCGAGACGCTGATCCACGGCCCCTCCGGCATCCAGTTCGAGGTGGTCGACGCCGACCGCCGCCGGATCAAGCGCCTGCGAGTCCGCAACATGCCCGCCAACGAGGGGGCGGCGCTGGCGGCCACGGGGTAAGGCGCACCCGCTCCCAGCCGTCAGCCCCCACCCGGCCGCTTCGCGGCCACCCTCCCCCGCATCGCGGGGGAGGGTCGGGTCGGGGGCGTCGTTCTACGGCCTCTCCTGGTTCAACTTTCCGCGTGCCGCCCGGCCATGCTCCCCCTATCTATCGGCGGGCATGGCGGCGGGAGTGTGTTTCGTGCATGTGACGGACAGCCTTTCCAACGAATCCGGGTTGCAGCGCATGGCCGGCCGCTTGGCCGGCCTCGCCGGCTGGCGGCGACTGGCCGTCGCGGCGGGGCTGGGCGGGGTGGCGGCGCTGGCGCTGCCGCCGGCCGATCTGCTGCCGGTCCTGCTGGTCGCCTTTCCCGGCCTGCTCTGGCTGCTCGACGGGGTGCGCAGCCGCCGGGGCGCCTTCGCGGTCGGCTGGTTCTTCGGCTTCGGGCATCATCTGCTGGGCCTCTACTGGATCTCCTTCGCGCTGTTCACCGACATCGGGCGCTTCTGGTGGGCGCTGCCGCTGTCGGCGGTCGGGTTGCCGGTGGTGCTGTCGATGTTCACCGGTCTCGCCACGCTCGCCTTCTGGTCGGTCGGCTGGCGCGGGCTGGGCCGGCCGCTGCTGTTCGCCGTCTGCTGGGCGGCGTTGGAATGGGTGCGCGGCCATGTCTTCACCGGCTTCCCCTGGAACCTGACCGGCTATGGCTGGGTCGGGGTGCTGCCGGTGCTGCAAGCGGTGTCGGTGACCGGCATCTACGGGCTGAGCCTGCTGACCGTGCTGGTGGCGGCGCTGCCCGCGGCGCTGGCCGACCCGCGGGTGCCGGGCCGCCGGGCCGCCGCGGCCTTCCTGGCGGGCCTCGCCCTGTTCGCCGCCGCCGGCGCCTGGGGCGCGTGGCGGCTGTCCGGGGCCGACACCGCGTCGGTGCCGGGCGTGCGGCTGCGGCTGGTGCAGCCGGCCATCGACCAGCGGCTGAAATGGGACCCGGCGGAACGCGACGCCAACTTCCAGCGCCATCTGGAGCTGTCGGCGCAGCCGGCATCCCGGCCGCCCACCCACGTGATCTGGGCCGAGACCGCGGTGCCCTTCTTCCTGGAGTACGACGCCGCCCGCCGCATGGCCGTCGCCGCGGTGACGCCGCCAGGCGGGCTGACCATCACCGGCATCCCGCGCACCACGCTCGCACCGTCCGGCGAGCGTCTCTACACCAATGGGATGATCGCCATCGACGGCAGCGGGGCGGTGACCGCCGCCTACGACAAGTTCCACCTCGTGCCCTTCGGCGAGTATGTGCCGTTCCGCCGCTACCTGCCCTTCGGCGCCATCGCCGGCAACGGGGCCGAGTTCTCCCCCGGCCCCGGTCCGGTCACCCTGCCGCTGAAGGGGCTGCCGCCGGTCAGCCCGCTGATCTGCTACGAGGTGATCTTTCCCGGTGCGGTGGTGGCCCGCGGCGAACCGCCACGGTGGTTGCTGAACCTGACCAACGATGCGTGGTACGGCCGTTCCGCCGGGCCGCACCAGCATTTCGCCATCGCCCGGGTGCGCGCGGTGGAGGAAGGGTTGCCGCTCGTCCGCGTCGCCAACACCGGCATTTCCGGTGTGGTCGACGCGGTCGGCCGTGTCACCGCGCGGCTCGGCCTCGGTGATCTGGGGATTCTCGATGCGGAGCTTCCGGTGGCACGCTCCGCCTCTACTGTATACGCCGCCTGGGGGGATTGGGTTTTCGGTCTATTGCTTTTGAGTTGTCTGGTCTGCGGTGCGCTCGCTCGACATCGATCCTAGGCGGCATCAGATTTTCATGCACCACGCGCAGCGGAACGCCTTCGCAGCCCCTTGACTGCATACGTGGATATGTGAAGAATGGGTTGCACACTTTAGTAGGGAAACAGCCATGCAGACAGCAGTACGCGGCCGTCGCGCCACGACGGGAAGGCCCAAGACCGGGAAGCCCAATCCGATTGACGTGCATGTCGGATCGCGCGTCCGTCTGCGCCGCACCCTCCTGGGGATGAGCCAGGAGAAGTTGGGCGAGGCCATCGGCCTGACCTTCCAGCAGGTGCAGAAATACGAGCGCGGCGCGAACCGCATCGGTGCTTCGCGCCTGTTCGACCTCAGCCGCGTGCTCGACGTGCCGGTGTCGTTCTTCTTCGACGACATGCCGCAGGAAGCGGCCATGGCCCAGGTCCAGGACGACGACGAGGACGGCACCTCCCTGGACGAGCGGCCGGCCGCCACCTACGAGCCGGATCCGATGGCCAAGCGCGAGACGCTGGAGCTGGTCCGCGCCTACTACCGCATCAACGATCCGTCGGTGCGCAAGCGGCTGTTCGAGCTGACCAAGGCCGTCGCCAACGCCGGCACCATCGCCGAAGCGGCGGAGTGACGGCCCGGGAGAGCGGGCGCGCCGCAGCCTGACGCGCTCCGCCACCGATTTACCCCCGCCGCGGCACCTCGATGCGGCGGGAGTCCGCTTGACCGCGGTTGTGGATGTTGTCAAATAGCGCCACGGAATCGGTCAGCCGCCTCCACCGTGCCGGCCGTTGCCGAAACCCCTGTGACAGAGCCGAGGTTCCCCGTGGCAAAGCTCAATTATCTGTTCACCAGCGAGTCCGTGTCCGAGGGGCATCCGGACAAGGTGTGCGACCGCATTTCCGACGCCATCGTCGACCTTTTCCTTTCGCACGACCCGTACGCCCGCGTCGCGGTGGAGACGATGGCGACCACGAACCAGGTCGTGCTTGCGGGTGAGGTGCGCGGGCCTGAGTCGATCACGCCGGACCAGCTCGTCAGCGTGGCCCGCCACGCGGTGAAGGACATCGGCTACGAGCAGGACGGCTTCCATTGGGAGAAGATGGACGTCAAGTGTCTCGTCCACGCCCAGTCCGCCGACATCGCTGTCGGCGTCGATGCCGCGGGGAACAAGGACGAGGGGGCCGGCGACCAGGGCATCATGTTCGGCTACGCCTGCCGCGAGACGCCGGCGCTGATGCCGGCGCCCATCTATTACGCCCACGCCATCCTGCGCTCGCTGGCCGAGGCGCGCCACTCCGGCGCCGCCCCGCTGCTCGGCCCCGACGCCAAGAGTCAGGTGACGCTGCGCTACGAGAACGGCAAGCCGGTGTGCGCCACTTCGGTGGTGCTGTCGACCCAGCACGACGCCTCCATCGACACCGACGCGGTGCGCGAGATCGTGCGTCCGCACGTCGTCAACTGCCTGCCGGACGGCTGGATGTGCGGCGAGCCCGACTTCTACGTCAACCCGACCGGCCGTTTCGTCATCGGCGGCCCGGACGGCGACGCCGGCCTGACCGGCCGCAAGATCATCGTGGACACCTACGGCGGTGCGGCCCCGCACGGCGGCGGCGCCTTCTCCGGCAAGGACCCGACGAAGGTCGACCGTTCCGCCGCCTACGCCGCCCGCTACCTCGCCAAGAACGTGGTCGCGGCCGAGCTGGCGGATCGTTGCACCATCCAGCTCTCCTACGCCATCGGCGTGTCGAAGCCGTTGTCGGTCTACATCGACACCCACGGCACCGGCCAGGTGGACGAGGACCGGCTGTCGGAGGTGCTGCAGCAGCTCGTCAACCTCACCCCGCGCGGCATCCGCACGCATCTCGGCCTCAACAAGCCGATCTACGCGCGCACCGCGTCCTACGGCCATTTCGGCCGCGACGCCGATGTGGACGGCGGCTTCTCGTGGGAGAAGACCGACCTCGTGCCGGATCTGCGCACCGCGTTCTTCTGAGCGTCGCACCCGACCGACGCAGCGCGGCAGGGGCCTTCGGGCCCCTGCCGTCGTTTCCGGGGCCTTTTGTCCTAGGCCGAGCCCATCCAAGGCCAAGATGACCACCGACTCCACCGATCCCTCCCTCCGGCTCTATGGCCGCCGCAAGGGCCGCCCGCTGCGCAAGCGCAAGGCGTCGCTGCTCGACACCGCCCTGCCGGCGCTGGAGATCGCGCCGCTGCAGCCGGGCGCCACGCTCGACCCCGGCGGCCTGTTTCCGCGTCCTGTGCGCGACGTGTGGCTGGAGGTCGGCTTCGGCAGCGGCCACCATCTGGCCGCCCAGGCCGCCGCCAACCCCGATGTCGGGCTGATCGGCTGCGAGCCCTTCGTGAACGGCGTCGCCGCCCTGCTGGCGCTGGTGGAGGAGGGGGGGCTGGACAATGTCCGCGTCCTGCCCGACGACGCCCGCCCGCTGCTCGACGCGCTGCCCGACGCCTCGATCGGCCGTGCCTTCATCCTGTTCGCCGACCCCTGGCCCAAGAAGCGCCATTGGGAACGCCGCTTCGTCGGGCCGGAGAATCTGCCGCGCCTGTCGCGCGTGCTGAAGGACGGGGCCGAGCTGCGGCTGGCCAGCGACGACATGGGGCTGGTCCGCTGGATGCTGGAGCACACCCGCAACCACCCGGATTTCGAGTGGACGGCCCGGCAGGCGAGCGACTGGCGCGAGCGCCCCGCCGACTGGCCCGCCACCCGCTACGAGCAGAAGGCCATCGCCGCCGGCCGCCAGCCGGTCTTCCTGCGCTTCGTCCGCCGGGCGCGGTAGGGGCGGGGCGGCGTCAGCCCGTCGGGTCCGGAACCGCCACCACTGGCGCCCCGTAATGCTCCACGGTGGGGAAGGGGTCGTAGAAATGGTGCAGCAGCGCCCGCCAGCGCTGGTAGCGCTCCGACCCGCGGAACCCCACCGTGTGGTCCTCCAGCCGCTCCCATCGCACCAGCAGCAGGTAACGGTCGGGCCGCTCCAGGCAGCGGCGCACCTCCATCCCGCGGAAGCCGGGGGTGGCGGCGATCAGGGGGCGCGCCTCGGCCATGGCGGCCTCGAAGGCGTCGGTCTGTCCGGGGCGGACGTCCAGCAGGGCGGTCTCGACGATCATGGGCGGAGCCTAGCCGGGCGGCGGTGCCGTGCCAACGCCGCCGTTGATCCGCGCAGGTAAGTGGGGGCCCGGCCGTATCAAGGGGTGATGGTGGTGCAACGCGGTCATGGCGGGTCGGCCATCTGGCCACTTGCCAAAACCGATAAATTGGATTTTAGTAAAATCCATGACAGGTGGGAAGTCCATAGGCGTTGGTCATCCCAGGCTGACCAACACGGCAAGGACCGCCAGCGTGGTGGACCTGCTCTTCCTGCTGACCCTGATCGGGCTGCCGCTGCTCTTCTTCACCTGATCCCTCCGGGCAGCCGCCTGTGAGAAATCGCGGTAGCCCGCCGCCGGCCCTGGACGCCCCGGGTGATTGGCATTTTATATAAATCCATGAGAACGATGAAGCCCGCCCTCCGCCCCACCGCGACCGGCCGTACCGCCAGCCTGCTGGACCTGGCCCTGCTCGCCGCCGTTCTGCTGCTGCCGCTGGTCATGCTGGGGTAGGCGGCGCCATTCTCGAAGCCTTCAGCGGTGAACTCGCCGCCGGCCGTTTTCCAAACGGCCCACCCCGGCTAGGCCTGATGCGCCCGACCGGGTGGGCTCGCGGGTGTGCCGGTCAGGGAAGCGGCGGCAGCGCGACCAGAGTGGCAGGCCCCACCACCCCGTCGGCCTTCAGCCCTTTGCTGGTCTGGAACGCCATGACCGCATCACGGGTGCCATTGCCGAAGACCCCGTCGGTCTTGAGAGACGCCCCGGACGCGTTGAGGCGCTTCTGCAGGGCGGTCACCTCCGGACCGCGATCGCCAACGCTCAGCACCTCGTCGGTAGCGCCCGGCGACCCGCCGCCGTTGCCACCGCTGCCGCCACCACCGTCAGACCCGCCGAGCAGCCCCTGTGCGGCCCAGGACCGGATCAGGTCCTCGCCGCACTCGAAATGCATGCCATCCTCGACGCGGAAGCTGGCGCCCCAATACCAACCGTACTTGTTGAAGTACGGGGCAATCTCGACCAGTCCCCGCTGAACCGTGCCGTCGCCGTAGGGATCCAGTATGCCGCTGATCTTCAGATCGATCGCTGTGCCCCAGGAGTGGTTGCTGATCGAGGTGGTCGAGTTGCGCACATAGCGCACGCACAGCATGCCCGCGGACTTCAGCGCGGCGTAGACCTCCGGCTTCCCCGTCTGGATCTCGCTGAAGACTTTGCGCAGCGACTCGACCGCCGGCTTCAGGCCGGTGGCCCGGAAGGGGCCCACCGCCTCCGTGACCATCAGGGCCTTCAGCGAGGGATTGGTGATCGGCTGGTCCTGGTCGCTGTAGGACGAGCGGGGCTGGCCCAGCAGCGTCAGCATGGTCTGCTGCTTGGCGGAACGCACGTTCACGTTGATGCCGGACGGGACGGGGACGAGGTCCGTGATGCTCATGCGGGTGCCCTCCATGATGGTTCCGGCCGGCTCTGCCGCGCTGGACGGCGCTGTCCAGCCGACGTGCAAATCAGACCGACCATACCGCCCTTAGAAGAGCAATCATCGATTTAAAACAACTTTCTTGGGAATTCGAAGTAGATTATTCTCGTTATCATGCGATCGCACGGAATTGCAAAGGCACCCCGGCGTTCTATAGGATGAAAGTCCTTCTGGCCGCCGACCCGGCGGGTGCGAACGGAGCGACAGCGGCATGGTCCTTCACGGAGTTTCCAAAAACCGTTGCGCCGACACCGGAGCCGGCCCGCCATGAGCTTCGCGCGAGCCGTCGCCACGGTTGGCGGGCTGACCATGGTCAGCCGGGTCGCGGGCTTTGCGCGCGACGTGCTGACGGCGGCGGTGCTGGGGGCGGGGCCGGTGGCCGACGCCTTCTTCGTGGCGCTGAAGCTGCCCAACCTGTTCCGCCGGCTGTTCGCGGAGGGGGCCTTCTCCGTTGCCTTCGTGCCGCTCTTCGCCCGCACCGTGACCATGGAGGGGCGCCCGGCCGCCGTGCGCTTCGCGGAGGAGGCGCTGGCGGTGCTGCTGGCGGTGCTGGTGCCCTTCACGCTGGCGGCGGTGGCGGCCATGCCCTGGCTGATGCACGCGCTGGCGCCGGGCTTTGCCGACGAGCCGGCCAAGTTCGACATGGCCGTCTCGCTGGCGCGGCTGACCTTCCCCTACCTGATGCTGGTGGCGCTGGTGGCGCTGCTGGGCGGGGTGCTGAACGCGCTCGACCGCTTCGGCCCCTTCGCCGCCGCCCCCATCGCCTTCAACCTGACGCTGATCGCGGCACTGGTGACGGCGCGGCCGCTGGGGCTCGACCCCGGCCCGGCCATGGCGGCGGCGGTCACCCTGTCGGGGGTGGTGCAGCTGGTGTGGATGGCCTGGGCCTGCCGGGGGGAGGGGATCGTGCTGCGGCTGCGTGCGCCCACCCTGACGCCGGGGGTGCGCCGGTTGCTGCGGTTGATCGGGCCGGGGGCGTTGGGGGCGGGGGTGGTGCAGGTGAACCTGTTCATCAACGTGGTCATCGCCTCCTTCCTGCCTTCGGGTGCCGTGTCCTTCCTCTATTACGCCGACCGGCTGAACCAGCTTCCGCTGGGGGTGATCGGCATCGCCATCGGCACCGCGCTGCTGCCGCTCCTGGCACGCCACGCCGCCGCCAACGACCAGGAGGGGCTGCGCGCCGGCCTCAGCCGAGCGCTGGAGTACGGGCTGCTGCTGGGGCTGCCGGCGGCGGTGGCGCTGGGGGTGGCGGGGCGGCCGATGGTCGCGGTGCTGTTCGAGCGCGGCGCCTTCGGCCCGGCGGAGACGGCGGCGACCGCGGCGGCGCTGGCCGCCTACGCGGTCGGGATCCCCGCCTTCGTCATCGTCAAGGCGCTGTCCGCCGCCTTCTTCGCCCGGCAGGACACGGCGACGCCGGTGCGCGCCGCCATCGTCGTCACCCTGGCGAACACGGCGCTGGGCATCGCCCTGCTGCCCTGGCTGGGGCATGTCGGGGTGGCGCTCGCCACCGGGCTGACCGGCTGGCTGAACATGGCGCTGCTGGCCGCGGCCCTGCACCGGCGCGGGCATCTGGCGCTCGACGAGCGGGTGCGGCGGCGGGCACCGCGCATCCTGCTGGCGGCCCTCGTCATGGGGCTGGGGCTGGCGGCGGGGGCGGCGGCGCTGGACCCTTGGCTGCACGCACCCGGCGGTGCGGTGCGCTTCGCGGCGCTGGCGCTGCTGGTGGGCGGGGGCCTCGTCCTCTTCGCCGGGATCGCGCAAGCGCTGGGTGCGGCGCGACTCGGCGAGGTGAAGGGCCTCCTGCGCAAGCCGCCGTCTTGACCCCGCCCCGCCCGACCGTCCATAACACCGGCCTTCACGGACCTCCGCGACCCAGGATCCCCCATGAACCGCATCTTCTCCGGCATGCAGCCGACCCGGCAGCTCCATCTCGGCAATTACCTGGGGGCGCTGCGGAACTGGGTGGCGCTCCAGAACAGCTACGAGTGCATCTTCTGCGTGGTGGATCTGCACGCGCTGACGCTGCCGCAGGAGCCGGACGTGCTCCGCAACAACATCCGCGAGGTCGCCGCCGCCTACATCGCGGCCGGCATCGACCCGGCGAAGAACATCCTGTTCAACCAATCCTTCGTGCCGCAACACGCCGAGCTGTCCTGGATCCTGTCCTGCCATGCGCCGATCGGCTGGCTGAACCGCATGACCCAGTTCAAGGAGAAGGCGGGCAAGCAGCGCGACATGGCCAACCTCGGCCTCTACGCCTACCCGGTGCTGATGGCCGCCGACATCCTGCTCTACAAGGCCACCCATGTGCCGGTGGGCGAGGACCAGAAGCAGCATCTGGAGCTGTCGCGCGACATCGCCGGCGCCTTCAACCGCGCCTACAACGTCGAGTTCTTCCCGCTGCCGGACCCGATGATCATGGGTGAGGCGACGCGGGTGATGAGCCTGCGCGACGGCACCAAGAAGATGAGCAAGTCGGACGAGTCCGAATACTCGCGCATCAACATGACCGACGACGCCGACACCATCGCCCAGAAGATCCGCCGGGCGAAGACCGACCCGGAGCCGCTGCCGGACAACGTGTCCGATCTCGAGAAGCGGCCGGAGGCCGACAACCTCGTCACCATCTTCGCCGCCCTGTCGGGCGAGACGCGGGAGCAGACCATCCAGCGCTTCGCCGGCGCCCAGTTCTCCGCCTTCAAAGCGGCGCTGGTCGAGGCGGCGGTGGAGCATCTGGCCCCGATCACCCGGCGGATGCAGGAGCTGCTGGACGACAAGGCGCAGATCGACGCCATCCTGCGCCAGGGCGGTGAGCGGGCGCTGGCGATCGCCGACGCCAACCTGCGCGAGGTGAAGGACATCATCGGCCTGCTGCGGCCGTAACGGGGCCCGCCCGGTGACCGCCCCCATCCTTCTGACCGGCTTCGGCCCCTTCGGGGACAACGCGGTCAACCCGACCATGCTGCTGATGGAGCGCATGGCCGCGCTGGAGGGGGTGGTCACCGGGGTTCTGCCGGTGGAATACGGCACCTGCGCCGACGCCTTCGCGGCGCTGGTGGAGCGGCACCAGCCGGCGGCGGCGCTGTGCTTCGGCCTGTCCGCCCGCACCGACTTCATCCTGATCGAGCGGATCGCCTGGAACCGCGACGAGAGCGACAAGCCCGACAACGCGGGTGTCGTGCGCGACGATGTGGCGATCGTGGAGGACGGCCCCACCGCTTACGGCGCCGGGGTGCCGATCCCGGCGCTGCTGCAGACGCTCGCCCGCGCCGGCCTGCCGGTCAGCTTCAGCGACCATGCCGGCGGCTATGTCTGCAACCACCTGTTCTACCGGGCGCGGCACCTGATCGAGACGCGGGGTCTGGATTTGCCGATGGCCTTCCTGCATGTGCCGCCGCTGCCCGAGCAGGTGGCGGACCAGCCGGGCCGGCGCGGCCTGCCGCTCGACAGCCTTGTCCTGGCGGCGCGCACGGCCGTGGCGATGCTGCGGCGGGGGATGATGGGGGTTCTGCTGGCGTAGCGCCGAATACCAAGCGCCGATGAGTTCCACTCATCGGCGCTTGGTTGGGCCGTTGAGGCCCCGCGGGCACATGCCCGCGAAGCCAAGGCCCGCGGATGCGGGCCGCCCGGCGTCTGAGGGCCCAATGATCGGCCACGATCATTGGGATTGATTTAAGCCCGGCGCGCGCGGCGGGGTGGTTCGGCCTGCGGCACGGTGATGATGCCGGCCAGCGTGTCGAGGAAGGCGCGGCCCTTGTCGGTCAGGGTCACGATCTTGCGGCGGCGCTCGCGCGGGTCCTCCTGCGACTGCACGAGATCCAGGCCGGCCTTCCCGAAGGAATGCCAGCGGCTCAGCGCGGCCACGTTGCGCGAGGCGGAGGACTGGGCGATGCCCAGATGGTCCGCAAGCTCCCCGATGGACAGACCCTCGTTCTGGGCGATGGTCAGGAAGGAGAGGGCGTACTGGATCGGCAGGTCGGGGTCCAGCGTGCGGAACGCCTCGAGCACACGGGCGACGGTCGCCACCGCCTCAGGACGGGTGGGGGCGTTCATCGGCGATCCCTCCCCTGCGGGCGGACCAGCGGGCCGGTGTGTAGATGATGTGAAGGCGTCCGAGCCATATCAGGGTTTCCCCCTTGTCCCGCCGGATGTCGAAGAAACGATCCGGGGATGCCCAACGGGCATGCTCAACAAAGACCCGACGGCCGCACAGACCCAGAAACACGTTCATTGGACCCTCTCGATATCCGGAATTCGCTGCTGCTTCCCGCTGGGCACGGCGCGTACCAGTGGGTTTGATGGGCTCGCATGGCCGGAATGGCGTCTCGGCGGTTTCGGGTCGCGGGTACGGTCAGTTTCATGACGACTCTCCAGGGTTGAGGAAGGGTGGCGCCGCGCACGGGCGGCAGTCCCGATTCGGGTATCGCCCGTCACCGGTAGCTTTGCAAGGCGTAAAAGGTCTGCGACGGAAAACAGTTCCGATCTGGGATGAAATCGGCAACAGCGGGGTGTTCCCGCACGTCGTCCAGTCCGACGTCGCGCCGCAGATGGCGGCACAGGGTCGCCGCGTCGGGCGCCGGCGGGTCCAGCCAGCGGCGCAGCAGGTTGCTCCACAAACTCATGATCCATCACTCCGCAAGACGCGGACGGTGGGTCCGCGGGCGCAACAAACACATCCGATTTCGGAAATGATGTCAATGTGGGGAAGCGCGTGGCAGCCGCGTGCCTGCGACCTCAGGCGGGGCTGGACAGCGCCCCGTGGTTGCGCCACACAGGGCGTGCTCCCAACCCCCGCCACCGGTCCGCCATCCGTGTCCGCCTGGGCCTGCCGACTTCTGGCCGCCGTCACGCTCGCCCTCGCCGCCCTTCCGGCGGCGGCGCAGGGGCGTTTCGTGCCCGGCCCCTGCATCGGCGAGGTGCCGCCCGGCGAGTTGGCGACCTGCGGCTGGGTCGAGCTTCCGGAGCGCCGGGGCGAGCCGGCGCGCCGGGTCCACCGGCTTCCCGTCATGGTCCTGCGCAGCCGGGCGCTTCCGCCGGCACCCGATCCCGTGCTCTATCTGGAAGGCGGCCCCGGCCTGTCGCCCTTCGGTCCGGCCGACGGGGTGGACGAGCGGATGGAGGCCTGGTGGTCCTCGACCGCCGCCTTCCGCCGGACCCGCGACGTCATCCTCTACGAGCCGCGCGGCGCCGTCCGCGCCGATCCCGCCGCGGACTGTCCGGAGCTCGACCGGCTTGCCGCCGGGCCGCCCCTGCACCCGCGCCGCCGCGACACGCTGGAGGCCGGGGCGGTCGCCGCCTGCGCCGACCGTCTGCGCCGCACCGGCCCCGATCCGGCCGGGCTGTCCACCCCGACGGCGGCGGAGGACGCGCTGGCGGTCGCCGACGCGCTGGGGGCCGGTGTCGTCAACCTCTACGCCCTGTCCTACGGCACCCATGTCGGGCTGGAGGTGATCCGCCGCGGCGGGCCGCGCGTGCGGTCGGCCGTGCTGGACGGCGTCTTTCCCCCCGACGTCAACGCGCGGGAGGAGCAGGCGGCGCTGGCGCACCGGGCCTTCCGCCGCCTGTTCGAGGATTGCGCCGCCAACCGCCGCTGCCGCGCCGCCTTTCCCGATCTGGAGACGCGCGTGGCCGAGCGGCTGCGGCGGCTCGAACGGGCGCCGGCCAAGCTGCTGTCCGGCCCCCTCGGCGCGGCGATGGCGGTGGACGCGGTGCTGTCTGCCATGGCGGACGGCGAACCGGTGCCCGAACTGCCGGAACTGCTCGATGCCATGGCGCGCGGCCGGTACGACCGGTTGCTGCCCTGGCTGCGGCCGTCCTGGACCGGCGATCCGGACGCGGCGGAGGGGCTGGCCCTGTCGGTGGAATGCCGGGAGACGGTGAACGCCGCCGACCCCGCCCGCGTCGCCGCCGGGCTGGCGCGCTGGGCGCCCTTCGTCCCGGCGGATGATCCGGGCCCGCGTCTGTGCGCCGGCTGGCCGGCGGGCGACCGCGACCCGGCGGAGCGGCTGCCGGTGGCCTCCCCGGTTCCGGTGCTGCTGCTGTCGGGCGCCTACGATCCGGTCACCCCGCCGGAATGGGGCGAACGGGCGGCCTCCACCCTGCCGCGCGGCCGGCATGTGGTGTTCCGCTCGGCCGGGCACGGCGTCACCCTGCTCGACGCCTGCGCCGCCGGCATGGCGGTGCGCTTCATCGAACGGCCCGACCCCGCCGCCCTCGTCCCCTGCCCGGCGGCGGCCCGGCCACCGGCCTTCCTGACGCGCTGATGCCGATGACCACGGCCAGCCAAGCAGGGGGCGTCGGCATCGCTCCGGTCTCGTAGCGGGAATCGATTCCCGTGGCGATCCGGGGGGCTTTCGTCACGGCCGCCTTGGGGAATGGCCGAATGTCCGCTTGTATGCATGGCCGAAGGCGCTCTGCGACGTGTAGCCGACCGCGGAGGCGATGCTCGCCACATCGGCGCGTTCCTCGCTGAGCAACCGGCGCGCCACGAGCATGCGCCAATGCGTCAGATAGTCCAGCGGCGGCCGGCCGACACGGCTGGAGAAGCGCGATGAGAAGGCGGAGCGCGACATGCCGACCCGCGCCGCCAACGACGCGACCGTCCACGGACGATCGATCTCGCCATGCATCAGTCGAAGGGCCTCGCCGATCTGGCGATCCCCCAGCGCCCCGATCCAGCCGACGCAGGATTCACCCTGATCCGCGACATAGGCGCGGATCGCTTCGACAAGCAGAACATCCGCCAGCCGCATCGTGACGACCGACGAGCCGGGTCGGCCATCGACGGTCTCCGCGTCCAGCAGTTCCAGCGTCCGGGAGACCGCGGTGGCCGATGGCGATGCCCGCCCGATCCGCAGGAAGACCGGAAGCGCGTCGAGCATGAAGCCGCCCCCGATGCCGGTGAACGCGATGCCGCCGCCCAGCAGGACCGTGTCGTCACCATTCAGCCTGGCGACATCATGGCCGGGTTCCCGATACAGGGGGGTGCCATCGATCGGCTCGATCCCCGGCTCGCTGGCCACCGTGTAGGCGGTATGACCGATCAGAAACACGTCGCCTTCCGCCATCCGCCGGGGCGGGTGGTCGGGCAGGAGGATGCAGCATCCTCCCCGCAGGAGTGCGACGAATTTCAGCCGCGCCTGTGCCGGAAAGCCGAGCGCCCAATCGCCGGACGCCTCCAGCCGCGTGAGGCGGACGCTTCTCCCGCCCAGGACGGTCACGACATCCGACAGGGGATCGGCCGCAACGTTGTACGATCTCGACAAAACCATGGCGGACCGAACATGGTGCATCCCGGCCGCGACGCCCACCTTTGCCTGAAAAGGGAGAGTGTCATGAGCATGGAAGACAAGGTCGTTGTCATCACCGGCGCCGGCAGCGGCATCGGCCGGGCCACAGCGCTTCATCTGGCGTCACGAGGAGGCCGGATCGTTCTGGGGGCGCGGCGCGAGGAGCGGATCGCCGCGGTTGCGGCCGAGATCGAGGCGGCGGGAGGCGAAGCGGTCTTTCGGCGGACCGATGTCACGCGGCGCGAGGATCTGGAGGGCCTCGTGCGGCTCGCCTGCGATCGCTACGGCCGCCTGGACGTTCTCGTCAACAACGCGGGAATCGGTCCCATTTCGCGCTTTGACGCGCTGCGCGTCGACGACTGGGACGCCATGATCGACGTCAACATCAAGGGTGTCCTCTATGGCATCGCCGCTGCCCTGCCTGTGTTCGCGCGCCAACGGGGCGGCCATATCGTCAACGTGATCTCGACGGCGGGCCTCAAGATCATCCCGACGATGGGTGTCTACGCGGCCACCAAGAACGCGGTGCGCACGATCACCGAGGCTCTTCGACAGGAGGCCGGACCGACGCTTCGCGTGACCGAGGTCTCACCCGGCATGACGGCGACCGACTTCGCGGATTCGATGACCGACGAGGCGGTGAAGACGGCGATGAGGGCGCGTTCGGAGGCGATCGCCATTCCCCCCGACGCGATCGCCCGAGCCATCGCCTTTGCGATCGAACAGCCGCCGGACGTCGATGTCGGCAGCGTCGTCATCCGCCCGACCGCGCAGGATTGATCGAATCCGGGGCCCGTCCTGCCGCCAACCGTTCACCGCCCCGGCGCCATCCGGCGGTAGCTCAGCGCCTCTGCGATGTGGAGGCGACGCACGGCGGTCGAGCCTTCCAGGTCGGCAAGCGAGCGGGCGACGCGCATCACCCGGTGGTAGCCGCGGGCCGACAGCTTCAGCCGTTCCGCCGCCTCGGTCAGCAGGGCGCGGCCCGGCGCGTCGGGGGCGGCCACCCGTTCCAGCAATTCGCCGTCGGCCTCGGCGTTGGTGCGCAGGGGGCGGGCGCCGGGCGGCACCTCCTCGCGCGCGTAGCGGTCGGCCTGGACGGCGCGGGCGCGGGCCACCCGCGCGGCGATCTCCGCGCTGCCCTCGGCCGGCGGCGGCAGGCTGAGGTCGGCGGGGCTGACGGCGGGCACGTCGATGTGCAGGTCGATGCGGTCGAACAGCGGGCCGCTGATCTTCGACTGGTACTCCGCCGCGCATTTGGGCGCGCGGGCGCAGGCCAGCGCCGGGTCGTCCAGATGGCCGCAGCGGCAGGGATTCATGGCGGCCACGAGCTGCACGCGGGCGGGGTAGGTGACGTGGTGGTTGGCGCGCGACACGGTGGCGCGCCCGGTCTCCAGCGGCTGGCGCAGCGCCTCCAGCGTGCCGCGGGGGAATTCCGGCAGCTCGTCCAGGAACAGCACGCCCATATGGGCCAGCGAGATCTCGCCGGGCTTGGCGCGGCTGCCGCCGCCGACGAGCGCCGGCAGGCTGGCGCTGTGGTGCGGGTCGCGGAACGGGCGGCGGCGCAGCAGCCGCCCGCCCTCCAGCAGCCCGGCCACCGAGTGGATCATCGACACCTCCAGCGCCTCCGCCGCGTCGAGCGGTGGCAGCAGCCCCGGCAGACGCGCCGCCATCATCGACTTGCCGGAGCCGGGCGGCCCGATCATCAGCAGGTTGTGCCCGCCGGCCGCCGCCACCTCAAGCGCCCGCTTGGCGGTCTCCTGCCCCTTGATGTCGCGCAGGTCGGGGACGCTGCCGGCGTCCTCCTGCAGACGCGGCTTGGGCGGCACCAGCACCTGCGTGCCCTTGAAGTGGTTGATCAGGGCCAGCAGGGTGGCGGGCGCCAGCACGTCGAGATCCTCGCCGGCCCAGGCCGCCTCGCCGCCGCAAGCGGCCGGGCAGATCAGCCCGCGCTCGCCGGCCAGCGCGTTGATGGCGGCCGGCAGCACGCCCGACACCGGGGTCAGCGTGCCGTCCAGCGCCAGCTCGCCCAGGGCCGAATAGCGGACGATCTCGTCCGGCGGCAGCACGCCCATCACCGTCAACAGGCCCAGCGCGATGGGAAGGTCGAAATGCGACCCCTCCTTCAGCACGTCGGCCGGGGCGAGGTTGACGGTGATGCGCTTGGCCGGCAACGACAGGCCCAGCGCGTGCAGCGCCGCCCGCACCCGCTCCCGGCTCTCCCCCACCGCCTTGTCGGGCAGCCCGACGATGGTGAAGGCGACGATGCCGCCGGACATCTGCACCTGGACGTCGATGTCCATGACCTCGATGCCCTGGAACGCCACCGTGTTCACCCGCGCAACCACGCCCGCCCGCCTGTGATGGGAAATGCACGCGATTGTATGGGTGGTTGGGGGTCGGGTCCAATAACAATATTGTCGGAGCGCCGGGACTCGCGCGGATCGCGCCACCATTCCGGTCCGGGAAGCGCCCCGCATCTTGGCCCCGCCCCGCGGCCGCCCTATGGTCTCTTCCCCGAACGTGAACGAGGGACAGCGACCGTGCTTCTCCAGCTCCAGACCTGGCCGGAGGTCGAGACCTATCTGAAGACCTCGACCGGCATCATCATCCCCATCGGCTCCACCGAGCAGCACGGCCCCAACGGGCTGATCGGCACCGACGCCATCTGCGCCGAGGTGATCGCGCGCGGGGTGGGCGAGGCCACGGGCGCGCTGGTGGCGCCGACCATCGGGGTGGGCATGGCGGTGCACCACATGGCCTTCCCCGGCTCGATGACGCTGAAGCCGTCGACCCTGATCGCGGTGATCCGCGACAATGTGCTGTCGCTGGCCGAGCACGGCTTCACCCGCGTCTTCTTCGTCAACGGCCACGGCGGCAACATCGCCACCATCCGCGCCGCCTTCTACGAGATCTACGCCGAGCTGCGGAACACCAAGGGCGCGGCCGCACCCGACCTGCGCTGCGGTCTGGTGAGCTGGTGGGAGAACGACGCGGTCTCCCGCCTGTCCAAGGAGATTTTCCCCGGCGTCGAAGGCTCGCACGCCACGCCGAGCGAGGTGTCGGTGACGCAGTACGCCTACCCCGACTCCATCAAAAAGGTGCCGCTCGACCCGGCGGTGGCGCCGTCCGGCGGCTTCCACGACGCCCGCGACTTCCGCCGCCGCTTCCCCGACGGCCGCATCGGCTCCAACCCCGGACTGGCGACTCCGGAGCATGGCAAGCGCTTCTACGACGCCGCGGTGACGGCGATCGCGGGGCAGTACACGCGGTTCCTGGCCGAAGCCTGACGGCCCGCGGGGTGGCCGCCACGGCCACCCCGCAGCCTCCTTGTCAGACCGACAGCTCCTTCGCGAAGGGCAGCGCCCGCACCCGGCGCCCGGTCAGTGCGAAGACGGCGTTGGCGACGGCCGGGCCGACCGGCGGCACGCCGGGCTCGCCGACGCCGGTGGGGGCCGCGGTGGACGGCACGATGTGGACCTCCACCGTCGGCATGCGGTCGATGCGCAGCGGCGTGTAGTCGTGGAAGTTCGACTGGTCCACGCGGCCCTCGGTCAGCGTCACCTGTTCGGCCATGATCGCGCCGAGGCCGAAGCCGATGCCGCCCTCCATCTGGGCGCGGATGACGTCGGGGTTGACCGGCACGCCGCAGTCCACGGCGCAGACCACGCGGTCGACCCGCACCCGCCCGTCCTTGTCCAGGCTCACCTCCGCCACCTGGGCGACGAAGCTGTGGAAGGACTCGTGCAGGGCGACGCCGCGGGCGCGGCCCTGGGGCAGCGGTGTGCCCCAGCCCGCCTTTTCCGCCACCAGGTCGAGCACGGCGCGGTGGCGCGGCTCCCCGGCCAGCATGGCGCGGCGGAACGCCACCGGGTCCTTGCCGGCGGCGTGTGCCAGCTCGTCCAGGAAGGTTTCCACCGCGAACGCGGTGTGGGTGCTGCCGACCGAGCGCCACCACAGCACGGGCACCGGGCTCTTGACCGTGTGCAGCTCGACCGAGCGGTTGGGGATGGCGTAGGGCAGGTTGTTGGCGCCCTCCACCGAGGTGGCGTCGACGCCGTCCTTCACCATCATCGCTTCGAACGGCGTGCCGGTCAGGATCGACTGGCCGACGATGCGGTGCCGCCAGCCCACCAGATTGCCGGCGGCGTCCAGCCCCGCCGACAGGGCGTGGTGGTACATCGGCCGGTAATAGCCGCCGCGGACATCGTCCTCGCGCGTCCAGATCAGTTTGACCGGTGCCTTGCCGCCGGTCGCCTTGGCGATGGCGACCGCCTCGACGATGAAGTCGGAGTTGGTGGTGGCCCGCCGGCCGAAGCTGCCGCCGGCGTAGAGCGTGTGGATGCGCACCTGCTCCGGCTTCAGCCCGGCGACGCGGGCGGCGTTGGCCTGGTCCACGGTCTGGAACTGGCAGCCGGTCCAGATCTCCATCCCGTCCGGCGCCAGCTTCACCGTGCAGTTCAACGGCTCCATCGGCGCGTGGGCGAGGTAGGGGAAGTCGAACTCGGCGGTCAGCACCTTGGCCGCCCCGGCCAGCGCCGCCGCCGCGTCGCCGGCCTTGTCGGCCACGGCACCCGGCGTCGCCGCCAGCTTGCGGTACTCGGCCAGGATGGCGTCGCTGCTCCGGGTCTCGGCCTTCGATTCGTCCCAGCGGACGGTCAGCGCCTCACGCCCGCGGGTCGCCGCCCACATGCCCTTGGCGAGCACCGCCACGCCCTGCGGGATGGCGACCACGTCGACCACGCCCGGCACCGCCTTGGCCGCGGTGGCGTCGAAGGAGGCGACGGTGGCCCCGAATCGGGTGGGGCGGGCGACCACCGCGACCAGCGCGTCGGGCAGGGCGACATCCATGCCGAACTGCGCGCGGCCGGTGGTCTTGGCGACGCTGTCCAGCCGCGGCAGGCGCTGGCCGATCAGGGTGAAGGCGCCCTGGTCCTTCAGCTTTAGGTCAGTCGGCGGGGTCTGTTTCGCCGCGGCCTCGGCCAGCTCGCCGAAGCGGGCGCTGCGGTTGCTGGCGGCGTGGGAGACGACGCCCTTGGACACCGTGATCTCGGACGCCGGGACCTTCCAACGCTCCGCCGCCGCGGCGACCAGCATGGCGCGGGCCGAGGCGCCGGCCTTGCGGAGCTGCTCCCAGCTGTTGGCGACGGCGGTGCTGCCGCCGGTGCCCTGGATGCCGAACAGCAGGTTGGCGTATTTGGCCGTGTCCACCGGGGCGTGCTCGGCGCGCATCTGCGCCCAGTCGGCGTCCAGCTCCTCCGCCAGGATGGTGGTCAGGCCGGTGGTGACGCCCTGGCCCATCTCCAGATGCTTGATCAGCACGGTGACGGTGTTGTCCGGGGCGATGCGGACGAAGGCGTTGGGCATCACGGCGTCGCCGGCCGCGGCGGTCGCCGCCACGGCGGGGGCGGGGCCGCGCGCGGGCAGGGTGAAGCCGATCAGCAGGCCGGCGCCGGCCAGAAGGCCGCCGCGCAGCACGTCGCGCCGGCTGGCCGCGGGAAGTTCGGTGCGGGGACGCTCGTTGCGGAAACCGGGAATCATGGCTCAGGCCTCCATCCGGCGGGCGGCGTCGTGGATCGCGGCGCGGATGCGCACATAGGTGGCGCAGCGGCAGAGATTGCCGCTCATCGCCTCGTCGATGTCGGCATCGGTCGGCCTGGGTTTGGCGCTCAGCAGCGCCGTGGCCGACATGATCTGGCCCGACTGGCAGTAGCCGCACTGCACGACGTCGAGCGCCTGCCACGCCGCCTGCACGGCCTTGGCCGCCTTGTTGCCGCCGGTCTCCAGACCCTCGACGGTGGTGACGCGCTGGCCGGCGACGGCGCCGACGGGGACGGAGCAGGAGCGCGTCGGCTCCCCGTCCACATGCACCGTGCAGGCGCCGCAGAGGGCGGCGCCGCAGCCGAACTTGGTGCCGGTCAGGCCGGCGGACTCGCGGATGGCCCACAGCAGCGGCATGTCGGGATCGACATCCAGCGACACGTTGCGGCCGTTCAATTCGAAAGTGACGGACATGATGCCTCCGGAACCCTGCGCCACCGTGGGCGGCCGGGCACGCGCCGACGGCGCGGGTGCCTTGGGGCCGGTGCCCGGTGGACATTCTTGGATGATGATGGGAGGTGGAGTGTTTCGCCCGTCCGGCAAGCGTCCCGCGCCCGCCGGTACCGCGCTGTTCATGACAGTGCCGTAATCCGGCCTGCGACGCTGTGACGCGCATCACACCCGTGTCGGAGCGTCCATCAGCGGTGTCTTCCGCCACAGCATGCGCCGCTGGCGCGAACGTCGCAACATCGCTACCATCCCGTTCCCAAAACGGGTCCGAGCATTGCTGTACGACCTGCTGTCTTGAAAGAAAAGAACTCCGAGGACACGAGCTCCATGGCCGATTCCGACACCAAACGCGTCACCGACGAGGAAGCCCTGCTGCTGCACGCCAGCGGGCGGCCCGGCAAGCTGGAGATCACGGCCACCAAGCCGCTGACCACCCAGCGCGACCTGTCGCTCGCCTATTCCCCCGGCGTCGCCGCCCCCTGCCTGCGCATCCACGAGGATCCGTCCACCGCCTACGACTACACGGCCAAGGGCAACCTGGTGGCCGTGGTGTCCAACGGCACGGCGGTGCTCGGGCTCGGCGACCTGGGGGCGCTGGCGGCCAAGCCGGTGATGGAAGGCAAGGCCGTGCTGTTCAAGCGCTTCGCCGACGTGGACGGCGTCGATCTGTGCGTCGACACCCGCGACGTGGACGCTCTCGTCAACTGCGTGCGCTACCTGGGGCCGAGCTTCGGCGGCATCAACCTGGAGGACATCAAGGCGCCCGACTGCTTCATCATCGAGGAGCGGCTGCGCGGGATGATGGACATCCCGGTCTTCCACGACGACCAGCACGGCACCGCCATCATCGCCGCCGCCGGTCTGATCAACGCCTGCGACATCACGGGCCGCGCGATCGGCGACGTGAAGCTGGTGGTCAACGGCGCCGGTGCCGCGGGCATCGCCTGCGCCGAGCTGTTCGCGGTGATGGGCGTCAAGCGCGAGAACATCGTGCTGTGCGACACCAAGGGTGTCGTCTACCGCGGCCGCACCGAGGGCATGAACCAGTGGAAATCCGCCTTCGCGGTGGAGACGGACGCGCGCACGCTGGCCGACGCGGTGGCGGGGTCCGACGTCTTCATCGGGCTGTCGGCCAAGGGCGCCATGACCCCGGCGATGGTCAAGTCGATGGCCGCCAAGCCGATCATCTTCGCGCTCGCCAACCCCGATCCGGAGATCACGCCGGAAGAGGTGCGCGCCGTGCGCAGCGACGCCATCATCGCCACCGGCCGCTCCGACTACCCCAACCAGGTCAACAACGTCCTGGGCTTCCCCTACATCTTCCGCGGCGCGCTCGATGTGCGGGCGACCACCATCAACGAGACGATGAAGGTGGCGGCGGCGAAGGCGCTGGCGGCGCTGGCGCGCGAGGATGTGCCGGACGAGGTGGACGCCGCCTATTCCGGCCGCCGTCTGCGCTACGGCCCGGAATACATCATCCCCGTGCCCTTCGACCCGCGGCTGATCGTGACCGTGCCGACGGCGGTGGCGCAGGCGGCCATGGAATCGGGCGTGGCGCGCAAGCCGATCGTCGATCTTGCGGGATACAAGCACAACCTTCGCATGCGGCTCGACCCCACGGCCGACAGCCTGGAGCTGATCCTGGAGAAGGTGCGCGCCAAACCGCGCCGCGTTGTCTTCGCCGAGGGCGAGGAGGAGCGCACGATCCGCGCGGCGCTGGCCTTCCGCAACGCCGGCTTCGGCACGCCGGTGCTGATCGGCCGCGAGGAGGTGGTGCGCGAACGTCTGGCCGCCATCGGCCAGCCGGGGGTGGGCGACCTGGAAATCCACAACGCCCGCCTGTCCGACGCCAACCGCCGCTACACCGACCATCTCTACCGCCGCCAGCAGCGGCGCGGCGCGCTCCACCGCGACTGCCAGCGCATGGTCAACCAGGACCGCAACGTCTTCGCCGCCTGCATGGTGGCGCAGGGCGACGCCCACGCCATGGTGACCGGCCTGACCCGCAGCTTCCCCGTCGCCTTCGAGGAGGTCAGCCGGGTCATCGACCCCAAGGTGGGGGAGCGGGTGTTCGGCCTGAACGTCTTCGTCACCCGGCACCGCACGGTGTTCATCGCCGACACCACGGTGCATGTGCGTCCCGATGCCGAGACGCTGGCCGACATCGCCGTGCTGTCGGCGGCCAAGGCGCGGCAGATGGGGCACGAGCCGCGGGTGGCGCTGCTGTCCTTCTCGAACTTCGGCCAGAACCAGCACAGCGTCGGCAACGCCACCCGCGAGGCGGTGGGCGTGCTCGATTCGCGGCGGGTGGATTTCGAGTATGACGGCGAGATGTCGGCCGACGTGGCGCTCGACCCGGCGCTGATGAAGCGCGTCTATCCGTTCTGCCGGCTGTCCGGTCCGGCCAACGTGCTGATCATGCCCGGCCTGCATTCGGCCAACATCTCGGCCAAGCTGCTCAGCAAGATGGCGGGCGGCCAGATGATCGGGCCGCTGCTGATCGGGCTGGACAAGCCGGTGCAGATCGTCCCGATGGGCGCCTCGGTCAACGACATCGTGACGCTGGCGGCCCTGGCGGCGCACGACTCGCTGCCCTGGTGAACGGAAGGGGGGAGCCGCCGGGCGTGAAGTCGTGTATGGATGGCGCCACCTTGCCGCCGCCACCACCCGACCTTGCGCGATGACACCCGGCGTCTCCCTTCCCAACCGGATCGCGGCCGCCGCCGCCCTGGCCGCACTGTCGCTCGGCATGTTCCTGGCCAAGGCGCCGGGGCTCGCCACGGTGGCCGGCACCACCGGTCTGCTGGTCCTGGCCGCGGCGCTGCGCGCGGCCTGGGCGCGCGAGCGCGATCTGGAGACGGTCGTCGCCTATGTCGAGGCGCTGGCGGGGCCGCGGCCCCAACCGCTCCCCGACACCGGACCCGGTGTGCAGCGGCGTCTGGCGGTGGCGGTGGCCGCCCTGCACCGCGGGCTGGCGGAGAGCGGCGCGCAGGCGCAGGTGCAGCGGGAGACCAGCGACTCGATCATCGAGGCGATGCACGACCCGCTGATGCTGGTCGCCGGCGACCGGCAGGTGGTCAGCGCCAACCGCGCGGCCCGCGGCCTGTTCGGCGAGAAGGCGGCGGGCCGCGATCTGGCGGCGTCGCTGCGAAACCCCGACGTGCTGGCGGCGGTCGATGCCGTGCTCGCCGGCGGCGCCTCGCGCAGCGTCGATTTCACAGTCCCGGTGCCGGTGGAGCGGGTGTTCGAGGTGCGGGTGAAGCCCTTCCAGAACAGCCGCTCCGCGCCGGCGGCGGCGCGCATGGTCATCCTGACGCTGCACGAGATCACGGCGCTGCGCCGGTCGGAGCAGATGCGCGCCGATTTCGTCGCCAACGCCAGCCACGAGCTGCGCACCCCGCTGTCCACCCTGCTCGGCTTCATCGAGACGCTGCGCGGCCCGGCCCGCGATGACGCGGACGCGCGCGACCGGTTCCTGTCGATCATGCACGAGCAGGCCAGCCGCATGACGCGGCTGGTCGGCGACCTGCTGTCGCTGTCGCGCATCGAGCTGGACGAGCACATGCCCCCCGACGGGCGCGTCGATGCGGTGGACAGCCTGCGCGGCGTCATCGCCGCCCACGAGCTGAAGGCCGCCGCACGGCGCATCCGCCTCACCCTGTCCGCCCCGCCAGGGGTGCCGCCGGTGGTCGGCGACGAGGACCAGCTGGCCCAGGTCTTCCAGAACCTCGTCAGCAACGCCATCAAATACACCCGCGAGCAGACGGAGGTGGCGGTCACCGTGTCGGTCACCGACGGCACGGCGGTGGGCGCCGGACGCATGGTGGCGGTGGCGGTGGCCGACCAGGGGGAGGGCATCGCCCGCACCCACCTGCCGCGGCTGACCGAACGCTTCTACCGGGTGGACGCCGCCCGCTCGCGCGCGCTGGGCGGCACCGGGCTGGGGCTGGCCATCGTCAAGCACATCCTGAACCGCCACCGCGGCCGTCTGACCATCGAAAGCAAGGTGGGGGAGGGCAGCACCTTCACCGTCTATCTGCCCGTCGCCGTGGAAGCGGCCGGGACCGACGGCCAAGTCCGCCCGCAACCCGGCGGTGCCGCCGCCTGAGTGCACCTGGCGTGGGTGTGGACGCACCGCGCCCGTCCATGTGACGGCAGCGGGTCCGCTGCGTCCATCGGCGTCTTGATTCCAGGTTGGTTCGGGTGTTTCTCGAAGCGGACCGGGCCGGAGGTGCGGTGTGTCGTCGAACGGTGTGTCATCAAAGTGTCATCCATCGGTAATCAATCGGACTCCGTCGGTGGCTAGTGTCCGGCTGCGCCCCGAACGGCCGTCGGCCGGGCGCGCGGGCTACCCCGCCCGGCCACCGAAACATGCCTGTTCCACACCGGAGGGATCACCGTGAAGACCACGACGCTCGCCCTGACCGCCGCCGCGGTCGCGGCACTCACCATCGGCGCCGCCGGCGTTGCCAACGCCCAGTCGCGTGATCAGATCCGTGCCGTCGGTTCCTCGACCGTGTTCCCCTTCACCACCGCGGTTGCCGAAGCCTTCGGCAAGACCGGCAAGTTCAAGACCCCGGTCGTCGAATCGACCGGCACCGGCGGCGGCCTGAAGCTGTTCTGCGGCGGCGTCGGCCCGCAGCACCCGGACATCGCCAACGCCTCGCGCCGCATCAAGAAGTCGGAAGTCGATCAGTGCGCCGCCAACGGCGTGGCCGAGATCACCGAGCTGAAGATCGGCTTCGACGGCATCGTGATGGCCAGCTCCAAGGCCGCCAAGCACTACGACTTCACCCGCGCCCAGGTCTGGAAGGCGCTGGCGAAGGAAGTTCCGGTCAACGGCAAGATGGTCGCCAACCCCTACAAGAAGTGGTCGGACGTCGACCCGAGCCTGCCGAACTATGACATCGAGGTTCTGGGCCCGCCCCCGACCTCCGGCACCCGCGACGCCTTCAACGAGCTGATGATGGAAGGCGGCTGCCACCAGGTGAAGGAGGTCGCCGCGATCCTGACCGACGAGAAGGCGCGTTCCAAGGCCTGCCTGTCGATCCGTGAGGACGGCGCCTATGTCGAGGCCGGCGAGAACGACAACCTGATCGTCCAGAAGCTGGGCGCCAACCCCGAGGCCTTCGGCGTGTTCGGCTACAGCTTCCTCGACCAGAACAAGGACAAGCTGCAGGCGGCGAAGGTCGACACCGTCGTTCCCAGCTACGAGCTCATCTCGTCGGGCAAGTACCCGGTGTCGCGCTCGCTCTACGTGTACGTCAAGAACGCGCATGTCGGCGTGATCCCCGGCATCCGCGAACTGATCGGCGAGTACACCTCCGAGCGCGCCATGGGCGAGGAAGGCTATCTGGCCGACAAGGGCCTGATCGCCCTGCCGAAGGCGGACCGCGACGCGGCCCGCGTGTCGGCGGTGAACCTCTCCCCGCTGAAGCTCTGATACCCGGATCGGCCGCACCGCCCCCGGCCACCCGGGGGCGGTGCGGCCGACCGCTTCTCCTTCCGACCGTTATCGTGGCGGGTGTGCATGCAGCTCACGGTTCTCCTGGTGGTGTTGGCGGTCCTCGCGGTGGTGGGCTACCACCTCGGCCGCTCCAGGGCGGCGAACGCGGTGGGCGGCCGCATCGTGCAGCTCCACTCCGTGCCGGCCTATTACGGCGCGTACGTCGCCCTGTGGGCGGGGCTTCCCGCCTTCCTCCTCTTCGTCGCCTGGGGCGTGTCCGAGGGCTGGCTGGTCATGCAGATGGTGCTGGCCGGACTTCCCGACCGCCTGACCTCCGTCGATGCCCAGGGCATCGCGTTGCTCAAGGCCGACCTTCTCAACCTCGCGCACGGCCTCAACACCGGCCGTCAGCCGGACCCGGCGGTCGTGGCCGGGGCCGAGCACTACAACGCCCTGCGCCAGCTCGGCGACTGGGCGGTGCTCGGGTTCGGCTCGGCCCTCGCGGTCGCCGGCCTGTGGTACGCCCGCGAACGGATTTCCCCGCGGATGCGGGCGCGCAACCAGGTCGAGCGGGTGATCAACATCGTTCTGATCGGCTGCTCCCTGGTCGCCATCCTCACCACCGTCGGCATCGTCCTGTCGCTGGTGTTCGAGGCGGCCCGCTTCTTCATGGCGGTCAACCCGCTGGAGTTCCTGTTCGGGCTGCACTGGAGCCCGCAGATGGCGATCCGGGCGGACCAGGTGGGCTCGTCCGGCTCCTTCGGTGCGGTGCCGCTGTTCGCCGGCACACTGCTGATCACGGTGATCGCCATGCTGGTGGCGGTCCCGGTCGGGCTGATGGCCGCCATCTTCATGTCCGAATACGCCACGCCCCGGATGCGCACGGCGCTGAAGCCGATCCTGGAGGTGTTGGCCGGCATCCCCACGGTCGTCTACGGCTTCTTCGCCGCGCTGACCATGGCGCCCTTCGTGCGCCGGATCGGCGACGCGGTCGGGCTCGACGTCTCGTCGGAATCGGCGCTCGCGGCCGGCGTGGTGATGGGGGTGATGATCATTCCCTTCGTCAGCTCGCTGTCGGACGACGTCATCAACGCCGTGCCGCAGTCACTGCGCGACGGCTCCTACGGGCTGGGCGCCACCAAGTCGGAGACCATCAAGCTGGTGGTCATGCCGGCGGCGCTGCCCGGCATCGTCGCCGCGGTGATGCTGGCGGTGTCGCGCGCCATCGGCGAGACGATGATCGTCACCATGGCGGCCGGCCTGTCCGCCAACCTCACCGCCAACCCGCTGGAGGCGGTCACCACGGTGACCACCCAGATCGCCACGCTGCTGGTCGGCGACCAGGAGTTCGACAGCCCCAAGACACTGTCGGCCTTCGGCCTCGGCCTGGTGCTCTTCATCGTGACGCTGACCCTCAACATGATCGCCCTGCGGGTGGTCCAGAAGTACCGAGAGAAATATGACTGAGCTCGCGGATCCCGACGTGCGTGCCGTTTCTCCGGCCCGGTCGCGCTATCAGAGCGACGAGTTCGTCGCCCGCCTGCGCCGCCGTTACGCCGCGGAGCAGCGCTTCAAGTATGCCGGCATGGCGGCCATCGGGCTCGCCTCGCTCATGCTCGTGGTGCTGCTCGGCTCCATCATCTCGCAAGGCTACACCGCCTTCCAGCAGACCAGCATCGCGCTGGACATCACCTTCGACGCGGCGGAGATCGACCCGCAGGGCACCCGCAACCCGGAGGTCCTGGCGCAGGCCAACTACGCCAAGCTGATCCGCGACTCGCTCGGTACCGTCTTCCCGGAGGCGACCAGCCGCGCCGACCGACGCACCCTGTCCGACCTGCTGTCGTCGGGCGCGCCGTTCGAGCTGGCGATGATGGTGCGCGACGACCCGTCGCTGGTCGGCACCACCAAGCGCGTGTGGCTGACCGCGTCGGACGACGTGGACCAGTTCATGAAGGGCTTCATCCCGCGCAACGTGGCGGAGACGGAGCGCCGGGTGAACGACGTGCAGGTGGCCGCCATCGACCGGCTGGCCTCGAAGGACAGCATCGAGAAGTCGTTCAACACCACGCTGTTCACCGCCGGCGACAGCCGCGAGCCGGAGCTGGCCGGCATCTGGGGCGCCATCGTCGGCTCCTTCATGACGCTGGCGATCACCATGGCGCTGGCTGTGCCGATCGGCGTCTCCGCCGCCATCTATCTGGAGGAGTTCGCGCCGAAGCGCTGGTGGACCGACCTGATCGAGGTGAACATCAACAACCTCGCCGCGGTGCCGTCCATCGTCTTCGGTCTGCTGGGTCTCGCGGTCTTCCTCAACTTCTTCGGCATGCCGCGCTCCGCCCCGGTGGTCGGCGGCGTGGTGCTGGCGCTGATGACCCTGCCGATCATCATCATCGCCACCCGCGCCGCGCTGAAGGCGGTGCCGCCCTCGATCCGCGAGGCCGCACTCGGCATCGGTGCCTCGCCGCTCCAGACGGTTCTGCACCATGTGCTGCCGCTGGCGATGCCGGGCATCCTGACCGGCACCATCATCGGCATGGCGCACGCGCTGGGTGAGACCGCGCCGCTGCTGATGATCGGCATGGTCGCCTTCATCGTGGACATTCCCGGTGGCTTCACCGACAGCGCCACGGTGCTTCCGGTGCAGATCTACATGTGGGCGGACAGCCCGGAGCGCGCCTTCACCGAGCGCACCTCGGCCGCCATCATGATCCTGCTGGGCTTCCTCGTTCTGATGAACGGCCTGGCCGTCTTCCTGCGCAAGAAATTCGAGAGGCGCTGGTAGTCATGACCACCCAAACCCAATCCCGCATGGGAGCGACCATGAACGCCCCGAGCGCCCTTCCCGCCGTGCCGGTGAAGATGCAGGCCCGCGACGTCAAGGTGTTCTACGGCGCCAAGCAGGCGTTGAAGGGCATCAACCTGGACATCCAGGAAAACCGGGTGATGGCGCTGATCGGCCCGTCCGGCTGCGGCAAGTCCACCTTCCTGCGCTGCCTGAACCGGATGAACGACACCATCGAGAACTGCCGTGTCGAAGGCCGGCTGACGATCGACGGCGACGACATCTACGGCCGCGACATCGACCCGGTGCAGCTGCGCGCCCGCGTCGGGATGGTGTTCCAGAAGCCGAACCCCTTCCCCAAGTCGATCTACGACAACATCGCCTACGGCCCGCGCATCCACGGCATGGCCTCCCACCGCGACGAGATGGACGAGGTCGTCCAGAAGTCGCTGCAGCGGGCCGGCCTGTGGAACGAGGTCAAGGACCGGCTGCGCGAGCCCGGCACCGGCCTGTCCGGCGGCCAGCAGCAGCGGCTGTGCATCGCCCGCGCCATCGCCGTCAGCCCCGACGTGATCCTGATGGACGAGCCCTGCTCGGCGCTCGACCCCATCGCGACCGCGCACATCGAGGAGCTGATCGACGAGCTGCGCGAGAACTACACGATCGTCATCGTCACCCACAACATGCAGCAGGCGGCGCGCGTGTCGCAGAAGACCGCGTTCTTCCACCTGGGCGACATGGTGGAATGCGACGACACCGAGGAAATCTTCACCAACCCGCGTGACGAGCGCACCCAGGGCTACATCACCGGCCGGTACGGCTGATCCGGGTCCGGCCGGTCCTGACCCGACATCCTCCGCGCAAGGAACCGATCCATGACCAACGAGCACATCGTCCGTTCCTTCGCCCAGGAACTGCAACGGCTCTCCAACCTGATCACCCAGATGGGCGGGGTGGCGGAGGCGCAGGTCGGCTCCGCCATCAAGGCGGTGGCCAGGCGCGACGTGGCGCTGGCCGCGCAGGTGATGCAGGCTGACACGCGGCTGGACGAGTACGAGCGCGAGATCGACACGGAGACCATCCGCCTGCTGGCGCTGCGCCAGCCGATGGCGCAGGACCTGCGCGAGATCGTCTCGGCCCTGAAGATCGCCTCCGATCTGGAACGGATCGGCGACTACGCCGCCAACGTGGCCAAGCGCTCGCTGGCGTTGGCGCAGGTGCCGGTGGTGCGCCCCACCGCCGGCATCCCGCGCATGGGCCGGTTGGTGGAGGAGATCCTGAAGGATGTCCTGGATGCTTTCATCGAGCGCGACGTGGAGAAGGCGATCGGCGCCTGGCGTCGCGACGAGGAGCTGGACGACCTCTACACCAGCTTGTTCCGCGAGGTCCTCACCTACATGATGGAGGATCCGCGCAACATCACGCCCTGCACCCACCTGCTGTTCATGGCGAAGAACCTGGAGCGGATCGGCGACCACGCGACCAACATCGCGGAAACCATCCATTTCCTGGTGGTCGGCGGCCCGCTGATCATGGACCGGCCGAAGGGCGACGACAGCAGCTTCGCCGTGGTCCAGCCCGACCAGACGGCCCCTTGAGGTGATTTACGCATGAATCCGGTGTTGAAGCCGCTCGTCCTGGTCGTCGAGGACGAAGCCGACATCGTCACGCTGCTGACCTACAATCTGGAGAAGGAAGGCTTCCGCGCCGTCGCCGCCGGCGATGGGGAGGAGGCGCTTCTGGTCGCCGCGGAACAGACGCCGCAGCTCGTCCTGCTCGATTGGATGCTGCCGCTGATGTCGGGGCTGGAGGTGTGCCGCCAGCTCCGCCGCAACCCCAAGACCCGCGACATCCCGATCATCATGCTGACCGCCCGCGGCGAGGAAGCCGACCGCGTGCGCGGCCTCAACTCCGGTGCCGACGACTACATCACCAAGCCCTTCTCGCCGACCGAGCTGGTGGCCCGCGTGCGCGCCGTGCTGCGCCGCTCCAGCCCCGGCCACACCGACGAGACGCTGCGCTTCGACGACGTGGTGATGGATCTGGCCGCGCACCGGGTGCGGCGCAACGGCCGCGACGTGCATCTGGGGCCGACGGAGTTCCGGCTGCTGCGCCACTTCATGCAGCACCCCGGCCGGGTCTTCTCGCGCGAGCAGCTTCTCGATCTCGTGTGGGGCCACGACGTGTATGTGGAGCCGCGGACGGTGGACGTGCACATCCGCCGCCTGCGCAAGGCCCTGAACGAGGAGACCGAGACCGACCTGATCCGCACCGTGCGGTCGGCCGGCTACGCGCTCGATTCCCGCAGCTCCTGAACCGCTTCGCGCAGGATGGCGGTCTTGCGCGCGAAGCGGCCGGCGGGATCGCCATCCTCGATCAGCCCGACCATGATGCCCACGGCACGGGCGACCTCGGCGGCCAGCCCAGGCCGCGGGTCGTCCTTCACCCGGCGCGCCAGCTCCTCCAGCGCCGGCCGGTAGGGGGCGCCCTCGAAACCGTCGGTGGCGATGGCCTCGAAGCGGTTGGCGAAGCGGATGACGGCCGCGGAGTCCATGGGCCTCAGACGAACAGCATGGGGCCGGCCTTTGCAGTCCCTTGGGGGCCGGCCTCGTTCAGGAAGGTGACGACGCCGCCGGTCTGCACCGTCACATCGTCGCGCAGGCGCCAGCCCTCGGGCAGATCCAGCGCCCGCAACCCCATCTCGCACACCATGATGGTGGCGCCGAGCAGCGCGCAGGCGGACAGCAGCTCCTCGAAGGTCGCCAGCCCGCGGGCGGCGAAGGTGGCGTCGCGCGCGGCCGGCGTGCTGCCGTCGTCGGCGGGGTCCAGCCCGTGCCAGCCCGGCGGATCGCCGGCCATCAGCGCCAGCAAGGCGCGACCGGTGAAGAACAGGGTGACGCGCCGGTTGGTGGCCGCCGCGGCACTCGCCATCACCAGCGCGTAATGCACCCGGTCGAAACCGCCGGAGAAGACCACCAGCGCCAGACCGCCGGGGCCGGAATCGTCGCTCATGCTCGAACCTTCAATGGGCGGACAGGTCGCGGATGGTGGGGTGGGTGCCGCAGAGCGGGCAGTCCGGGTCGCGCTTCACCGTGATCCGGTGGTAGGAGGCGTTCAGCGTGTCCATCAGCAGCAGGCTGCCCGACAGGCTCTCGCCGATGCCCAGAATCTCCTTCATCACCTCGGTCGCCTGCAGTGAACCGACGAGCCCCGCCAGGGCGCCGAGCACCCCCCCTTCGGAGCAGGAGGGCACCAGCCCGCGCGGCGGCGGCTCCGGGAAGACGCAGCGGTAGCAGGGATGGGGGGCGCCGAGATGCGCCTTGAAGGTGGCGATCTGCCCGTCGAAACGCAGGATCGCCGCGGAGACCAGCGGCTTGCCGGCGAAGTAGCAGGCGTCGTTCAGCAGGAAGCGGGTGGCGAAATTGTCGCTGCCGTCCGCCACGATGTCGTAGCGGCCGATCAGGTCCAGCGCGTTGTCGCGGGTCAGCCGCGTCTTGTGCGCCTCGACCGTCACATCCGGGTTGATGGCGCGGATGCGCGCGGCGGCGCTCTCCACCTTCGGCACGCCCAGCGTCGATTCGTCGTGGATGACCTGCCGCTGGAGGTTGGAGAGGTCGACCGCATCGTCGTCCACCACGCCGATGGTGCCCACCCCGGCGGCAGCCAGATAGAGCAGCAGCGGCGAGCCCAACCCGCCGGCCCCCACCACCAGAACCCTGGAGCGGAGCAGAGCTCCCTGTCCCGTGCCGCCCACCTCCGGCAGGACGATGTGACGGGCGTAGCGGTGGAGCTGGGTGTCGGTGAAATCTGGAATGTCCATGCGGCATCCTACCCCAGCCGGACCGGTCCGGCGCAAGGGGCACGCGCGGTGCGGGCGTCGGTCAGGCGGTCACGTTGGTGCCGGACCCGGTGGATTTGCTGGCGTCCTCGGCCGCCCATTGCTGCAGGCGGGCCTCCCGCTCGCGCAGGATCTTGTCCATGGGGCGCTCTTCGACCGTCTCGGGAACGGACGCCGTCTTCGGGACCAGCGTCATGTTCCAAGGCACTTCGCCCACCACCTTGCGGGGAAGCACCGCCACCACCTCGTACTGGCCGGGCTCCAGCTTGAAGCTCGACTTCTTCAGGAAGTCCTCACTCGCCTCGCCGGGTTTCATGGTGTCGCCGGCGGCGATCACCTTGCCGGCCTTGTCCATGATCGCCCAGCGGCTGTAGGGCATGCTGAAATTCGCCGTGAACTCCCCGCCCTGCACCACGTTCAGGCCGTGGCGTTGCACGCCGCTGTCCTTGCCCACCGCTTCGCGGGCCACGCCGTTCAGCACGCCGCCGCCGGCCGTGACCAGCGGATTCTGCCGCTCCGTCACCTCCAGCGAGTATTCGCGCATGTTGACGCCGCGGAACTGCTGCGAGACCACCGCGGTGTAGACGCCGGGGCCAAGCTTCGCCTGCGCGCTGGCGATGTCGTCCTGCGATTTCGCGGTGGCGACCACCTCGTTCCGCTGATTGACGATCTGGACGGTGGTGCGGGCGTTGTTGATCTTGAAATTGTATTCGCCGGGCTTGGTGACCACGAACTGCCGGCGGTCGACCGACATCCCGCCGGGCCCGAGCTCGCTCGTCAGCCCCTTGAACTCGGACCAGGACCGGCCCGTGATGCTGGGAAGAGACACGCCCATGACCGTCACCCCGATGCCTCGGCCCCGCCCGACTCGGCAGCGGCCATCACCGTCGCACTAATTTACTAAAATCCAATCTATCTGTCAAACGCCGACGCGCCCTGCGGGCGCCCGATTCAATGAATCAGGATACGCCCGCAGGGCCCGACGCGCAAGCCGGTGACGGCCGCGCCGTTACTCCAACCCCTCGAACAGGGCGGTGGACAGGTAGCGCTCGGCGAAGGAGGGCAGGATCGCCACGATCAGCTTGCCCTCGTTTTCCGGCCGGGCGCCGATCTCGAAGGCGGCGGCCAGGGCGGCACCGCTGGAGATGCCGACCGGGAAACCCTCGGTGCGGGCGGCCGCGCGGGCGGTTTCGAAGGCGCGCTGGTTGGACACGCGCACCACCTCGTCGATCAGGTCCTTCTTCAGGATGTCCGGCACAAAGCCGGCGCCGATGCCCTGAATCTTGTGCGGACCGGGCATGCCGCCGGACAGGACCGGGCTGTCCTCCGGCTCCACCGCGACCACCTTGAAGCCGGGCTTGCGGGCCTTGATCACCTCGCCCACGCCGGTCAGGGTGCCGCCGGTGCCGACGCCCGACACCAGGAAATCGACCTGTCCGGCGGTGTCGTTCCAGATCTCCTCCGCCGTGGTGACCCGGTGGATGGCGGGGTTGGCGGTGTTCTTGAACTGCTGCAGCATGTAGGCGTCGGGGTTCTCGGCCACCATCTCCTCCGCCCGGCGGATGGCACCCTTCATGCCTTCCGGAGCCGGTGTCAGCACCAGCTCGGCCCCCAGAAGCTTCAGCATCTTGCGGCGCTCGATGGACATGCTCTCGGGCATGGTCAGCACCAGCCGGTAACCCTTGGCCGCGGCGACGAAGGCCAGCGCGATGCCGGTGTTGCCGGAGGTCGGCTCGACCAGGGTGGTGCGGCCCGGCTCGATCTGCCCTTCGCGCTCCGCCGCCTCGATCATGGCGAGCCCGATGCGGTCCTTGACACTGGCCAGCGGGTTGAAGAACTCCGCCTTGCCGACGATCTGCGCCTTGACCCCGTATTCCGCCGGCAGGCGGGACAGGCGGACGAGCGGCGTGGCGCCGATGGTGTCGAGGATGCTGTCGTAGATCTTCCCGCGGAATTCCGGCCCGGCCATCGTTTCACTCCATTGTCTTGTAATATTCTGGCGATTCACAAGCTCTGTAGAATGTAGGCCCCTTGCCGGCGGCTTTCAAACGCAATCTGGTGGCGGTGCCTCGGCGCGCATGGGGCGAATGGGCGCGGTCAGATCGTGAAATCGATGCGGTCCTCGGTCTCGCTCTCGACCCCCGCGGAGCGGGCGCGCAGGCACAGATCCTCGATGGTGACCGAATCGAGCCGGCGGATGAACTCGTCCTGCAATTCCCCCCACAGCGGCCGCACCACCTTGTGTCCGAGGATGGAGCCGGCGGGATCCTCGATGGGATCGGCGGCCGTCTCCATGGAGCGCACGACCCGCACGATCTCACCCACGGTGATCCGCCGCCGCTCGCGGGCCAGCCGGTAGCCGCCGCGCGGGCCGCGCACTCCCGCCAGCACGCCGTCGCGCACGAGCTGCTGGAGCACCTGTTCCAGATAGCGCTTGGGGATGCCCTGGCGGCGGGTGATCTCGCCCGACTGCACCGGCTCGGTGCCGGCGTTGTAGGCGATGTCCAGCACCGCCTCGATCGCGAACATCAGCTTCTTGGATACCCTCAGCATCGCGTCCTCTATCCTCCCTGCGCGCCGCCGGCCCGCGTCCCTCCGGTCGAGCCGAAGCCCCCGGCCCCCCGCCCGCTCTCCGGCAGGGCCGCGGTCTCCTCCCATTCCACGCGCGCGAAGCGCGCCACCACGAGCTGGGCGATGCGGTCGCCGCGGGTGATGGTGAGGGGCCGGTCGCCGTGATTGATCAGGATGACGCCGACCTCCCCGCGGTAGTCGGCGTCGATGGTGCCGGGGCTGTTCAGCACGGTTACGCCATGCTTCAGCGCCAGCCCGGAGCGGGGCCGCACCTGCGCCTCGAAGCCCGGCGGCAGGGCGATGGCGATCCCCGTGGGGACCAGCGCCCGCCCGCCGGGCGGCAGCGCGAGATCGGCCGCGACCGCCGCGACGAGATCGAGCCCGGCCGCTCCCTCGGTGGCGTAGGCGGGCAGATCGATGCCCGCGGCGTGGGCGAGCCGGATGACGGGGATCGTCACGACGGTCATTGCGCGGTCCCCGCCGAAGGGGCCAGTGCCTCGGCGATGCGGTCGGCCAGCCGGGCGGCGACGCCGTCCTTGCCCATGCGTGGCCAGTCCTCCACCTTGTCCCCCATGATCAGGTGCACCGTGTTCTCGGCGCCGCCGAAGGTGCCGGTGGCGGGCGACACGTCGTTGGCGACGATCCAGTCGCAGCCCTTGCGGGCGCGCTTGGCCTGGGCGTAAGCGACCACGTCGCGGGTCTCGGCCGCGAACCCGATCACCAGCGCCGGGCGCAGCGCGCCGGCCCTCGCCACCGTCGCCAGGATGTCGGGGTTCTCCACCAGGGACAGGGTGGGTGGCCCGCCGCCGTCCTTCTTCATCTTCTGGTCCGCCTCGCCGGCGACGCGCCAGTCGGCCACCGCGGCGTTGAAGACCGCCACGTCCACCGGCAGCGACGCCTCGCAGGCGGCCAGCATCTCGCGCGCCGACTCGATCTGCACGACGGCGCAGCCGGGCGGGTCGGGCTGTTGCGTCGGGCCGGTGACCAGCGTGACGCGGGCGCCGCGCGCCGCCAGTGCTGCGGCGATGGCGTGGCCCTGGCGGCCGGAGGAGCGGTTGGCGATGTAGCGCACGGGGTCGATCGGCTCGTGGGTCGGGCCGGAGGTGACCAGCGCCGTGCGCCCGGCCAGCGGCCGCGGCCCGGCCTGTTCCGCCAGAAGCCCGGCGATGGCGGCCAGGATCTCCATCGGTTCGGCCATGCGGCCGGGGCCGTGCTCGCCGCAGGCCATGTCGCCCTCGTTCGGGCCCACCACCCGCACGCCGCGCGCCTTCAGCGTTTCCATGTTGGCCTGGGTCGCCGGGTGCAGCCACATGCGCACGTTCATGGCCGGCGCCACCAGCACCGGCTTGTCGGTGGCGAGCAGCGCGGTGGCGGCGAGATCGTCGGCCATGCCGGCGGTCATGCGGGCCAGCAGGTCGGCGGTGGCCGGGGCCACCACCACCAGATCGGCGGAGCGCGAGAGCTGGATGTGCCCCATCTCCGACTCGTCGGTCAGGTTCCACAGATCCTGATAGACCGTATCCTCGGTCAGCGCCTGGACCGACAGTGGCGTCACGAAGCGCGCCCCGGCGGCGGTCAGGATGGCCCGCACCGCACAGCCCCGCTCACGCAGGCGGCGGATCAGCTCCAGCGACTTGTAGGCGGCGATCCCGCCGGCGATGACCAGAAGGACACGTTTTCCCGCCAGCGTTCGAGGGTCGTTCATGGGAGGACGGCCGCAATCCGTCTGTTGATTGTGTGGAATTCAGATATTCCATCAGACGGTGATGCACAAGGGCCGACAAGGGCGCGGCCGGTCCTTGTGAATGGCTGTCCCTTATGCGCGGCTGGCTGCGGTGGTCGGGGTGGATACGCCCTGTGCCGACCGGGAAGAACCTGTGACCGCCGGTTCACTCCACCCGTGGGCCTTGGTTGTAGGCTTCCACGGCCCGGCGCCGGGCCTCCACATCGCGCTCCAGCGCCTCGATCTCCCGTCTCAGCTCCGCGGTGCCGGACGGGTTCGACCGGCTGATCTCCTGGAGCCGGGCATTGGCGGCGGCCAACGCCTCCTGCATCGCCTGCTGCCGGGCCCTTTCCGTCTCGTTGCGCGCCTGGAGCCCGGAAATCTCAAGCTGGAGCCGGTCGAGGTCGCGGCGCGCCTGTGCCGACCGCCGCTGCCATTGGTCCCGGTTCGTCACCAGCTGCTGCGACGTCTGCACGGCGGCGTTCGCGCGCTGCTGCTCCGCGATCTGCTGCGCCCGCAGCTGCTCCAGGTCCGCGCGCGCCTGCGCCAGGTTCGCCTTGAACCCGCCGAAGACCGAGCAGCCCATCGCCGTCGGAAGGTTGTTGACCTTGTTGGGGTCGCACTCCTCGGCCGAGGACGCGCACCCGGCCAGGGTCAGGGCGAGCAGGGCGCTCCACACACGCCACCCCGCCACCCGGCGTCCGGTGCCGGCTGTCCGCGAGACGGGGCGGGACGGATTGGTTCGGAGGGCGTCAGACACCCGCCACCCCCGCGGTGCCTTCCATGGCCCCGAGATACTCCTCAAGCTTGGCAAGTTCCTGGCGCAGCTGATCCCTGGCCCTGGTCAGCGCGACGCGATCGCTTTGGGGCATATTGCCGCGCGCGATGTCGGACTCGATCTCGCCGATCTTCGTGCGCATCCGGTCCGCGGCGGCCCGCGTGTTCTTGATGTCGCGGTTGAGGGTATCGACCCGAGCGGTGAGCTGCGCCTGCGACGCCTGCCCCGATGCCACCTGCCGCTTCAGCCGGTCGATGTCGGCCTTGGCATCGTTGGAAACGCGCTCGGCCGCCAGCCGGGTGTTCTGGGCCTTGGCGATCTCCTCGGTGAGCTTGCTGCGGTCGATCGCCACCTGCGCACCCGCCGCCGCGTATTGTTGCTGCGTCTGGGCGAAATGGTAGCCGGCCACACCGCCGGCGAGGCCACCGGCAACCGCGCCGCCGGCGCAGCCCGCGCCGCGGTTGTTGCTGATGAGCGCGCCGAGCACGCAGCCCAAAACGGCGCCACCGATCGCACCGGCGACGGCGTAATCCGTGGAGTAGTCCGCCAGCGCCTTCTGGTCGGCGTTCATGGACCCACCGCCGGAGCTGGTCGCGCATGATGCGGTGAAGAGGATCGTGGTCAAGACCGCAACGATCTTTAATGCACGCGATCCAATCATATCACCTCTCCAATTGTGGGTCGTGCTAAGCTTGACAAGCGAACCGGCTTGATCGTGCATGATCCAGTGATGTGCATGGTCCGGCATGCGGAGACTGTGTAAGATCCTTCGGCATGTCCGATCCTGACATGCGGAAAATATTCTACATTGATAATAATGCCCGATCAACCGGTCAATCGTGCGTGGAATTTCTGTTGAATTTTCCTCTGCGGCTTGTATACGGGACGAGGATGTCCGCCGGCCCGTCGGGTGCCGGTGGGGCGTCGGACGTGCCCGTTGCCTGATCACGCGATGGAGAAACGCGGTGGCCCAGCTCCGAGCCGGTACCCTGTTGGCGGGCGGGTTGTTCGCGGCGTTCGCCGTGCTGGCCGCGGTCATCGGCTGGCTCACCCTCGCGGCCTGCGGCGTGGCGATTCCGGGCGTCGGCGTGCTGGTGAACAGCTGCGAGGCGCCGTCGATGCCGCAGCAACCCGACCCCGGCGACGCCGAACGGCTGCGGGGCGAGGCGCTGGCGCGCGAACTGGCGCAGATGGAGCGCCGCCTGTCGCTGGCGCCGTCCTGCCCGCCGGTGGCTGCGGCCCCGCCGCCTCCCGCTCCGCCGCCGCCCGTTCCGCCACCGGTGCCGCCGGTCGCCGAAGCCCCGCCACCCCCACCTCCTCCCCCGGCGGAGCGGCCGGCCGCTCCGCCACCGCCCGCTCCGCCGCCACCGCCAGCCCAGGTCTGCGGCGTCAAGCGCTCGGACAGCGTGGTGCTGCTGCTCGACGTCTCCAAGAGCATGCAACTCTCCTACGACGTGCCGGCCGCGACGGAAAGCCGCTTCTACGAGCTCATGGAATCCATCAAGTCGGGTTCCTTCCTCGAGCGGCTGGCCGCGATGCCGATGGCGAGCGCCCTGGAGCGGGAGATGGAGGCCGTCCCCGGACCGCGGCGGATCACGCTCGCCAAGGACGCGCTGACATCCCTCGTGGATGCCGCCTCCCAAAACGTGGCGTTCGATTTCGTCACCTTCGCTCCCTGCGGTCCGCCGCAGCACCGCGGCCATTACCCGGCCGACCGCCGGGCGGAGTTGAAGCAGGCCATCCGGAACACCGCTCTGAACGATTCCACCTCCCTGGCCGAAGCGATCCGGGCGCTGCCGTCGCTGGTCGCCCGCCGGTCGGCGGGCCAGGGTCAGGCCATCAACGTGGTGCTGGTGTCCGACGGCTTCGATAGTTGCGGCGGCGACCCCTGCGCCGCCGCCGCCGCCGTGGAGCGGCAGAGGTCGGACATCGACATCAACGTCGTCGCGGTCAGCCGGGCCATCGAGGGGCTGAACTGCATATCCCGCAACACGGGCGGCAAGTTCTTCCAGCCCCGCGACACGTCGCAGGTCGCCCAGCTGCTCGCCCGGGCGGCGGGGCAGGCGTCGCCCGATTCGTGCCGCTGAACCGGTCGGCGATCCAGGAATGAAGACAGGCGCACAGGAAGGGATCGGATCATGACCGCGAACGGCTCCGGCGGCACTTCGGACACCGACAAGGGCGGCCCCGCGACGGGCGTGCCGCCGGTCGCCGGTGCGGACGGGCGTCTGCTGGTGGCCGTCGAGCCGGCACGGCCATGGCTGCCGGCGGCGGTGGTCACCCTGGTCGCCGTGGTCGTGCTCCTGATCCTCGTGATCCCCGGCGTGCTGCGCTACCCGGCGCCGGCCGAGCCGCCGCCCGCGCCGGACCGGACGGCGGTCGATGCCCAGCGCCAGAGCAACCGTGCGCTCGAGGACCGCATCGCCAGCCTGCGCCGGCTGCTCGATGCCGGCGTCTGCGTCGCTGACGGCAACTTCCAGCTTCCCCCCAACGCGCCGGGGGCGCAGTCGCTGGCCCCGGAGGACCGGGCCGCCATCCCGCCCCCGCCGCCGGAGCGCACCCCGGCCCCCACCGCACCGGCGGCGGACGGACAGCCGTTCAACGGCTCGCTGCTCGATCTCCTCGACCGCTCGACCGTCCTGGTGCTGCAGACCGACGCGCAGGGCAAGATGATCGGCTCCGGCACCGGCTTCATCGTCGCTCCCGGCAAGATCCTGACGAACCGCCACGTCGTCGAGGGGGAGACGGGCAACCGCCTCCATGTGGTGAACCGGGCGGTCGGCGCCGTGCAGGCCCGCGTGATCGCCGAAAGCCCGGCCGGCACCCCCGGATCGCCCGACTTCGCGCTTCTCGGCATCGAGCGCGCCGACCGCGGGGTGCCGCTGGGGTTCGCGCCGCCGGCCGAGCGGCTGGTGAACGTCGTCGCCGCCGGTTTCCCCGGCATGGTCCTGGCGACCGACGAGCGCTTCCGCAAGCTGCTGTCGGGAGAGGCCGACGAGGCGCCGACCGCGTCGGTGACCGAAGGCGTCATCACCGCGGTGCAGCAGGGCAACGGCACCAACATCGTGCTGCACACCGCCCAGATCACGCCCGGCAACAGCGGCGGCCCGCTGGTGGACCGCTGCGGACGGGTGGTCGGCATCAACACCTTCATCCTGGCGCGCGAGGAAGGGCGGCTGAACTACGCGCTGGCGTCCGCGGACCTCGTGCGGTTCCTGGCCGCGCAGAACGTGCCCGTCACAGCGTCGACCGCGCCGTGCTCGCCGCCGGCGCCGGGGACGCAAGGGCAGGCCACGGCCCCGACGGCCCCGGGCACGCCCGCGGCACCCCCGGCGGCGAATCCCCCGGCGACCAGCCCCCCGGCGACCAGCCCGCCCGCCGCCGCTCCGGCCAATCCCGCCGGCCGGCCGGCGCCGGCACCGCCGGCTCCCGCCCAGCGGCCGGGCGCCGCCAAGCCGGAGTAGCGGCATGACGCGCCGGCCGATCGCCGAAACCACCCTCACCGGATTGCGCCCCACCGGCGTGGCGGGGCGCCGGGTCCTGGAATGCTGGGACCAGATCGACGGCTATCTGCGCGGCGGTCCCGGCGACGAGCTGGCCGATCTGTTCGCCGAGCCGGTGATCCAGGGCGGCCGCATCGTCTGGTTCGCGCCGGAAGGCGGTGCCGTCCAACGCTTCGGCGAGCTCGACGCGGACGGTCAGGAGGCGCTGCGCACAGCACTCTCCGACCGGCTGTCCCGGCTGGCCGAGGAGACGTCCCGGCTCGTCCGCTCCTCCAGCGCCGCCGCCCGTCTCATCGGCGAGACGCTGGAGCGCGCCCAGCAGGTGCCCGACCCGGTCGAGGACAGCCTGTTCGCCGTCGATGGCCGGCCCGTCCTGATCAACTGGAGCATGGAGCCGGAGGGACGGCCGCCGCCGGTCGAGCCTCTGAAGGAGTTCGTGCGGCGCGCCCGCGACCCGGAGCCGGTGGTGCCGGCGGGTTCCGGGGGGGTGCAGCCCGCGGGACCGCAACCCGCCGATACGGCGCCGGTCCAGCCTGTGCTGGCGCAGCCGGTGGTGCTGGCCATCCGGCGGCCCCTGCCGTGGTGGTGGCTGCTGTGGCTGCTTGCCGCGATCACCTTCGCCGCCATCTACCACATCCTGCTGCTGGGCTGCGGGCTGTGGGGCGGCGGCGGGCTGGTCGATTACTGCCCGGCGCCCGTGTCCGCCGCACCGCCTTCGCCCCCGCCATCGCCGGAGGATACGACGACGCAGGCGTTGCTGGCCGAGATCGCGCAGCTCGAACAGCGTCTCAACCGAGCGCCGCGCTGCCCCGCACCGCCGGCCGCGACCCCGGCCCCGCCGCCCGCCACCCCGAAACCGCCCGACGAGTTCGAGCGCCGCATGGGGGAATCGGGTGCCGCGTCCGGGGAGCTGACCATCACCCTGATCTGGAACACCCCGTCCGATCTGGACCTGTTCGTCATCTGCCCGTCGGGGGCGGTGGTGGGCTTCAACAACACCCAGGCCTGCGGCGGCCGGCTCGACGTCGACGCCAACTACAACAACGTCGTGCCGAACCCGGTGGAGAACATATACTTCGCCGGTGCGAACCTGGAGCGGGGGACCTATCAGGTCGTGGTCAAGAACAACCTGCAGCGTGGCTCGCAGACAACCCCCTTCCAGGTCCGGGTGAAGAAGGGGACCAGCACCACCTATCACGACGGCGTGGCGCCGACCAACTCGCGGCAGATCAACGTCACCACCACGACCATGCCATGAGGACGCCGGAAGCGGCTCCGGGCAGTCGGCCGCCGGCGGCGGCCCCACCCCGGCCATGCGAGACGAGGGAGACGCGCGCATCATGCTGAAGGGCTTGTTCCGCTGGCAGAAGGGAAGCGTCGTCACCCTGATCCCCAACACGGGCATCCAGTTCCTGGATTTCGGGGTGACCCCGGCGTTGGCGGGATCGGTGCAGCAACCTTTCTTCTGCGAGCAGCGGCCCGCGGAGCGCGACGCCGACGGGCGGGTGGCCGAGGTGCTGCACCGGGTCCACCATGACGCGGAGCGCAACCCCCACTACCGCGACTCCGCCACGGGCCGGACCATGCCGGCATCGGAGGACGACGTCTTCACCGTTCGCGGCGACCGCGCGCTGGACACGCTGGCCGGGCGCTGGCTGCCCGCCCCGGTGCTGCGCATCCGCGAGGACGGCGCCTTCGCCGAGGGGCCCTGGAACTGGGCACGCCTGTTCGTGACGCGGCTGGCCGAGCCCGACGAGGACGGCAACCTCTGGCGCGTCACTCTGGCGCTGGACACGCTGCTGGCCGAACGGCCGGGCGACGGCCGCTACGTCATGCCCGAGCCGCGCGACGCCTCCGACATGGCGCTCTTCGGTCTGGCGACCGAGTTCGACGACGTGAATCCCTTCATGCGGACGGACTGGGTGCGTGGCTGGTTGCGCGATGTCTATCTGCAGGCAGAGAGCGCCCGGCGGGGCGGGCGCCGGGTGACGCAGGACGACCTGCCGCGCGCCGGCATCCATTGGGCGACCTTCTCGACGATCCTGCAGGTGATGGGCGCGCAGGAGCGTCAGGACCGCCCCGACGGCGCGCCCGCCGGCCCGCTGGTGCCGCGCCTGCGCCTGCTCGACGAGAGCCCCTATCTGCGCGACGCCAAGCCGGTCCCGGTCAACCTCGTCATCGACATCGGCAACAGCCGCACCTGCGGCATCCTGATCGAGGAGGCGGTGGAGGGCGCGCAGCGGCTGGACATCAGCCAAGCCTACCGGCTGGAGCTGCGCGACCTGTCCAACCCCGCCCACACCTGCAGCGACCCGTTCGAGAGCCGGGTGGAGTTCCACACCGCCAGCTTCAATTTCGGCGCCTATTCGCGGATTTCCGGGCGGCCGAAGCGGGATGCCTTCTGGTGGCCGACCCCGGTGCGAGTGGGGCCGGAGGCCGCGTGGCTGGGTTCGCTCACCGACGGCACCCAGGGCCGCAGTGGCCTGTCCAGTCCAAAACGTTATCTCTGGGACCGGCTGGAACGACCGACGCCGTGGGTGAACAACGGCGGGCTGCTGGCGCCGGGGGAGCGCGTGCCCCCGATCAAGGGGCCGATGCCCAGCCGGCTGACGCAGCGGGGCGAGCCGCTGCGGCCGGAGGATGTGCCGGCCATGAAGCCCAGCTACTCGCGCGGCTCGCTCTACATGCTGATGCTGGCCGAGATCGTCGCCCACGCGCTGATCCAGATGAACGCCCCGTCCGTCCGGGTCCACCGCCCGCGCAGCGACGAGCCGCGGCAGTTGCGGCGCATCATCCTGACCGTCCCCTCGGCGACGCCGGTGGCCGAGCAGAAGGCGCTGAAACGCTGGGCCAAGAACGCGCTCGACCTGCTCTGGCAGGTGATGGAGTGGGACCCGAAGCACCCGCTGCGCAGCCGGCCGGAGCTGAAGCTGGACTGGGACGAGGCGACGGCGACCCATCTGGTCTATCTCTACAACGAGATCGCCCAGAAGGCGCAGACGGCACCCAGCGACTTCTTCACCATGATGCGGCGGAACCGGCAGACCGCGACCCGGCATCCGATGCTGCGCATCGCCAGCATGGACATGGGCGGCGGCACCACCGACCTGATGATCATCCAGCACGAGGTGACCGACGGCGACCGCACCATCCTGCCCCGCCAGATCTTCCGGGAGGGCTTCCGGCTCGCCGGCGACGACGTGGTGAAGCAGGTGATCGAGAGCGAGGTGCTGCCCTGCCTGCGCCGCGCGCTGGCCGACGCGGGCGTCGTCAACCCCGACCATTTCCTGGCCGAACGCTTCGGCGGCGACCGCGAGGGCATGGCCCAGCAGGACCGCACCCTGCGCGCCCTGTTCGTCAACCAGGTGCTGCGCCCCGCCGCCCTGGCGCTGCTCGCCCGCTTTGAGTCGGCCGGGCGGCGCGACGACCAGCCGGTGGTGCTGCGGCTGGCCGATGTGCTTCCCGCCGACCGCCAGCCGCGCGAGGCGGTGCTGGGCTATGTGACGGAGGCGGCGCGGCGGGCCGGTGCCGCCGGCTTCGCGCTGGACCAGTTCGTGATCGAAACACGGTTCAGCAATCTGGCGCGCACCATCCTGGGCGTGGTGCGGCCGATGCTGACCGACCTCTGCGACGTGGTGCGCGCCTACGACTGCGACATCCTGCTGCTGGCCGGCCGGCCGTCCCGGCTGCCGGTGATCAAGGACGCCATCGTCGGGCAGGCGCCGGTGCCGCCGGGCCGGATCATCGCCATGGACACCTACGCCGTCGGCAACTGGTACCCCTTCAACTCGCCGACGGGCCGCATCGAGGACCCCAAGACCACCGCCGCCGTCGGGGCCATGCTCTGCCAGGTGTGCGAGGGGCAGGTCGAGGGCATCCTGGTGCGCACCAGCGAGCTGCGGATGCGCTCCACCGCCCGCTACATCGGGGTCATGGAACGCAACGACCAGATCCGGGCGCAGAAGCTGCTCTACACCGACATCGACCTCGATCGGCGCGGGGCGCCGCGCGGCCACTCCGTCACGGTGACCCCGCCGGCCTTCATCGGCTACCGCCAGCTGCCGCTCGAGCGGTGGAAGACGACCCCGCTGTATTTCCTGGATTTCCGCAACCTCCGCCGGGTGGCGTCGCTGCGCATGCCGCTGACGGTGACGCTGGAACGGGTGGACGCCGACGACGATGAAGGGGCCGCGGAGGATTTCACGCTGCGCGAGGCCAGGGACGCGGCCGTCGGGGACGTGGCCAGCGAGGACGTGACCCAGGATCTGCGGCTCGTCTTCCAGACGATCCGTGTCGACCGCGACCAGGAGGCCGGCTACTGGCTCGACAGCGGCGTCCTGAACACGAGCTGGCAGAGCTGAGGGGAGGCGTCGGTCGATGGTGCGGGAAAAGGACGAAGCCCTCGGCAAAGCCTGCCGGAGTGTGCTCGACGCCGCCGGCGAGGCGCTGGGCTGGGTGGCCGACAACGCCAAGCTGGTGGGACCGGCGCGCGCCGGGATCGAACGCGCCCTCAAGCGCAACATCGTGGAGGCGCGGCGGCTCGGGACCGCCGCGGTGCGCCCGATGTCGGCCGCCGTGTTCGGCCCCAGCCAGGCCGGCAAGTCGTTCCTGATCGGCAAGTTCATCACGCCGCCGCAGCAGCCGGCCATGGCGGTGTTCGGATCGGGGGCGGAGCAGGAGAAGCTCGACTTCCTCACCCAGGTCAACCCGCAGGGGGGGAAGGAGACCACCGGGCTGGTCACCCGCTTCACCCTGAAACCCGCGGCGACGCCGCCCGGTTTTCCGGTCGTGCTGCGCATGCTGCGCGAGGTCGATCTGGTGAAGATCCTGGCCAACACCTTCCTGTTCGACCTGTCCGGCACCTACGAGACGCGCGCGCCGCTCTCCGCCGCCTGGGTCGGCCGGCTGGTGGAGGAGATGGAGCGGTCCGCCGCTCCGGCTCCGACCGCAGCCAGGGGGCTGAGCACCGAGGACGTGCTGGAGCTGCGCGACTACATGGAGGTGTCGCTTGCCCCGCACCCCTATGTGCAGCTCGCCGACGTGTGCGAGGCCTATTGGCCGGCCATGGAATCGCTGCTGCCGCGCCTGTCCGGGGAGGCCAGGGTGCGCGCCCTGTCGCCGCTGTGGGGTGGGCTTCCGGAGTTCGACCAGCTCTACGCCGAGCTGAAGCAGGCGCTCGACCTGCTGGGCCATCCGGCGGAGGCCTTCGCGCCGATGGAGGCCATCCGCGACACCGCGGCGGGCATCCTGCATGTCGACCGCATCTACGAGCTGTCCCTGACCGACGGGCCGGGCGCGCAGCCGGTGCGGCTGGCCGTCGGCGGCGGGTCGCCGGTGACGCTGCGCAAATCGGTGGTGACGGCGCTGACCCTGGAGCTCCGGGTGACGCTGGACACCGCACCCTGGCCGTTCCTGAACCACACCGACCTGCTGGACTTTCCCGGCGCGCGCTCGCGCGAAGCCAGCACGGTGGAGCGGTACCTGCGGCGCCCCTACAAGGCCGGGGCGGAGAAGCCGCCGCGGGAATACTGCTTCCTGCGCGGCAAGGTGGCGACGCTGTTCGACAACTACGTCGCCGACCTCGATTTGAACACCATGATGCTGTGCATCCCCGACAGCAACCTCGAGGTCCGCAAGCTGCCGGAGCTGGTCGAGGGCTGGGTGGGCAAGACACACGGCGCATCGCCGGCCGATCGCGCCGGCCGCTCCACCAGCCTGCTCTTCTGCATGACCAAGTGCGACCGGATGTTCGACCTGTCGGCCGGCGCGTCCCTGGTGCAGCAGGTGGAGAACCGCTTCCGCACCAACTTCGACGACTTCCCGGGATGGACCCGGGAATGGCACCCCGGTCGCCCCTTCGACAACACCTTCCTGCTGCGCAACCCGAAGGCCGTCGAGCAGCCGAACGTCTTCGTCTACCACGGACCGCCCGCCGACCGGGTGGTGCGCGACGAGACCGCGCTGACCGCCGATTTCAAGGACCGGCTGCTGCCGGCCTTTCATCGGGCGCTGGACGAGAACCGGACGGTGCAGACCCATGTCGGCGACCTCGACCGCAAGGTGGAGGCGCTGCTGGCGCTCAACGACGGTGGCACCTCCTATCTGGCCCAGGCGCTGTCCCCGGTGTGCGACCCCGACCTGAAGCACGCGCAGATTCAGCCGCGCCTGCGCCTGCTGGCGTCGGAGACGGAGGCGATGCTGGCCGCCTATCACGACGACGACGACATCGAACAGCGCGTGACGCGGCGGATCGAGAGGGCCAAGACCGCGATCCGCGCCATGGTGGGCACGGTGAACCCGCCGCTCGGTCTGCTCATCGCCGAACTGTGCGTGGACGAGGCGGCGTTGCGGCAGGCCTATCTGGAGTTCGCACGGCGCGACCGCGCTTCGGCCGACGGACCGGCCGCACCCGTCACCGCCGATCCGGCGTCCGACGATTTCGGGATCGATCTCGACGCCCTCGATCTCGGGCCGCTGGATCTCGGGCCGCCCAAGGCCGCGAAGCCGGCCCAGCCCGCGCGACCGCGCGAATCCTATGGCCGCGCCGCGGTCGGGCGTTGGCTCGACGGTCTCCTCCGCAAGACCGCCGATCCCACCCTCACCAGCCGCTTCGGCCTGACGCCGGAACAGTTCCAGGTCTTCGTGGAGGAGCTGGAGGGTGGCGGTCGCCGGCTGCGTCTGGCGGAGCGCATCGACCGGCACACCGACCGCGTGATCGCCTACCGTCAGCCGCTGGCCTCGACCGCGGCGGCGGTGGCCTTGGGGGCGGGCGTCATCATCAACGACTTCATCGCCGACGCGGGCCGCCGCCTGATGGAGGAGGATCCCGACCCCGAGCTGGCGGCGCGCGCGCGGGCCGCCTTCACCCCGCCGCCGCAACTGGCCCCGGGCGACATGCCGGACCTGCCGGTGGACGAGGCGGGGGCGTCGGCCGCGCGCCGGACCTATCCGACGGAATGGGCGCGGGCCTTCCTGACCCTGACCCGCGAAAACGCGTCGTCCAGCGACGGTATCCTGGTCGATCCCGAGCAGAACGGCCGGCTCGGCCGCATCCTGACGGCCCTGCGCGTGTGAGGAACGGCCGATGCCGATGATGCCCTACGAGATCAAGGACGACCCCGCCTATCCCGGCGGCGGCGTCGCCGCCGTGGTCGTTCCCGCCGCCGCCGGCCGGGCTCGGGGTACGGTGGACGTGGTCATCGCGCAGGACGACCCGGAATGCCCCTTCCTGGGCCCGGCCGGCTGGCAGTCGATCGAGTACCGCTGGACGTCCGGGCCGGTACGGGCCGAGGGCTCGGACCTGATCGTCCCGCTGGGGGAACGGGTCACCGCCCAGATCGAGGACTTCACGCCGCTGCGCATCACGCTGCCGGGCCTGAAGCTCACCGGCCAAGTGGTCTGGCAGGGCATCACCCCGCCGTCCACGAGCGGCACCGCGCCCGTCAACACCGGGGGATCCTCCGGCTCGTCCTTCATCAACCCACCGACCGATCACGACGATCCGCCGCCCCCGCCGCCCCCGCCGCCACCACCACCTCCTCCTCCTCCTCCTCCTCCTCCTCCTCCTCCTCCTCCTCCTCCTCCTCCTCCTCCTCCTCCTCCTCCTCCTCCTCCTCCGCCGCCGCCGCCGCCTCCGCCGCCGCCTCCGCCACCCCCGCCGGGTGGGGACGATGACGAGGATGATGGGAAGGGGGGGCTTCCGTGGCGGCGCATCGGTTCGGTGCTGATGGCCGTGGTGGTGCTGGCGCTCGCGGTGCTCTGGTATGTGGGCGCCTTTGAACGGGATGACCCGACCGAGCAGCGTGTGGCGGATGAACCGGTCGTTCCGCCGCCGCCGCCAGCCCCCGAATCGGCTGCGCAGCGGTTCGCGCGCGCCAGCGAGGCGATCCGGGCCGGCAACCCGGACGCGGCTGCGGGTCTGCTCCACCAATTGGAGACGGAGGGGCATGGGCCGACGCTCCTGCTCCTGGCGGAGGCGATCGACTCCATCGATTTCACGCCGGGCCTGTACACGGCGCCGAACGACATCGCGGCGATCCAGTTCTACGCCCGCGCCTGCGCCGGGCCCGAGCGGCAGGCGGCGCTCTCCGGGTTGCAGCGGCTGGGAACGGCCCTGCGCGCCCGCGCGAACGAGGGCGACGCGGTGGCCGAGCAGCTCGTGACCATGCAGGTGCCGGATGCCATGGCGAAATGCCGTTGAGCGGGGAGGGGAAGCCGTGATCGCTGGAGTGTTGCGAACCGTCGCACTGGCCGTCCTGCTGGCCATGGCCGTCCCGTCCCAGGTGGGGGCGCAGACCGTCCGTCCATTGCAGTTGGAGGGCGTGCAGGGTCTGGACATGCGCGTGCTGACGCGGGCCGATGCGCGGCTCCTGCCGCAGGCCGGCGGAAGCGGCGGGACCTTGCAGCCCCCCTTCACGCATTTCTACGTGTTCGAGAAGGCCGCGGTGGCCGGCAAGGGATGGCTGCGCGTCGGCGCCAACCGCCTGCGCCCGCCGACCGGCTGGATCGCCGAGGATCAGACGGTGCCCTGGCGACAGGCCGTCTGTCTGTCCTTCAACCTGTCGACGACCCGACAGCCGGTCCTGTTCTTCGACCAGCGGCCCAAGCTCGACGCGCTCCTCACCGATCCGCAGCGGGCCGACCGCGCCACCGCGCTGGTCCGCGACGCGCAGGCGAACCGGACGGCGCCGGACAGCGGCGTGATCGCCCTGGAGCCGCGCCCCGTCCACGATATACGGACGCGTTTCTATCTGCTCCCGATCCTCGACGTCGCCGAGGTGCAGGTGCCGGGGGTGCGGCGGCGCGGCGGCAGCAAGGAGGTGAAGGTCGCCTCCCTGTCCCTGCCCCTTCCCAACGAAGCGCCGGAGGTGTCGCCGCAGCAAGCCCTCAACGAGTTCAAGATCGGGGTCGTCTTCGTCATCGACACCACGATCTCCATGCAGAAATACATCAACCGGACGCGCAAGACGGTGAACAACATCGTCGAACGCATCCGCCGTTCCGCCATCCGCGATCAGGTCACCTTCGGGCTGGTCGGCTTCCGCGACGGGCTGGACGGCAGGCCGGAGACGGCGGACGACTATGTCACCAGGGTCTTCCACCCCCTCAGGCCGAACTTCGACCCGACCACCTTCGCCGCCGCCCTCGACGGCATGAAGGAGGCGTCGACCAGCAATCCCGGCTTCGTGGAGGACGGCATGGCGGGTGTCCAGGCGGCCATGAAGATGGAGGGCTGGGACAACTACCAGGGGCGCTACATCGTCCTGATCACCGACGCCCCGCTGCGGGAGGCCGGCGACCCGCGCAGCTCCACCAAGGTCTCCGTCGAGGACGCGGTGGCCGCCGCGAACACGCCCGACCGGCCGACCGCGATCGTGCCCATCCTGTTGAAGACCCCGGAAGGCGCCGAGCACCACGCCGAGGCCGAGCGCCAATTCGGCCGGCTGTCGCTGTTCCGGCCCATCAACCGGCCGCTCATGGTCCCGATTCCCGGCGGCGAGCTGGACCGCTACGGCCAGAACATCGACCAGACGGTCGATGACATGGTGCGCATGATCGAAGCGGCGCGCCAGGGGCAGGCGGCGAACACCGTCCCACCGGCTCCGGGTGGTGCATCGGCGAACATCCTCGACGCCGGCTACGCGATGCAGCTCGCGTGGCTGGGCAACCGGCGCAACGTGGGAGTCCCCAGCATCGTGGAAGGGTGGGCGGCGGATTTCGATCCGGCCGATCCGGCGGCCCGCCCGTCCTTCAACATCCATGTGCTGCTGACGCGCAACCAGCTCAACGAGCTCTATCAGGCGCTGGACTCGATCTCGCGGGCCGCCACCGCGCGGGTCGACACGGCGGGTGGAAGCCGGTCCTTCGTGACCCAGCTCCGGCACATCCTGTCGACCGCGCAGACCGACCCGGCGACCCTGCAATCGCTCGACCCCAACCTCGCGACCCGCGTTCCCAGCCCCGACGAGATCCGCACGCTGGGCGACCTCGTGTCCGGCTACGTCACCCATCTGCCCTACCGCAGCGCCCTGCTGACGCAGCCGCCCCAGGCGCTGGATCAGGCCAGCAACCAGCAGATCTATGAGCTGCTGACCGACATCCGGTCGAAGCGGCAGATGTACCGCGACTTCTACCAGGACCGTAACCGCTGGACGCTGCTCAACCCCGCCGCCGGTTTCGAGGAGGCGGTCTACCCGGTTCCCCTGGAACTCATGCCGTGAGGCGGGCGTGGCCGCACCCTTCATCGACATCGACGGCCTGCGCGCCGTCCGCGTGGACAAGGACCGACGATTCCAGCTTTCGGTTCCACGCTTCCGCCTGTCGTCCGGCGACCGCGTCGCCATCATCGGACCGAGCGGCAGCGGGAAGAGCACCTTCGTGGAAACCGTCGCCTGCGCGCGGGCACCGGCCTCGGCGGTGCGGTTCCTGGTGCGTGGCCGCGGGCAGGGCGGGGAAGCGGGGGCGGCGATGGACGTGGCCGAGGCCTGGGCCAGGGGGCGCGAGGACGCGCTGACCCGCCTGCGGTCGCGGACCTTCGGCTACGTCCATCAGGCGGGCGGGCTTCTGGCCTTCCTGTCGGTGCGCGCCAACATCGCCCTGACCCAGCGCCTGTCCGGCCGGTCCGATCCGGGCCTCATCGAGGAGCTGGGTGCGGCGCTCGGCATCCGCGCCCTGTTCGCGAGTGCGCCCGCCCAACTGTCGGGCGGCCAGCGCCAGCGCGTGGCGATCGCCCGCGCGCTGGCCCACCGCCCCCTGGTCGTGGTCGCCGACGAGCCGACGGCGTCGCTCGACCGCAGGAACGCCGCGACCGTCATGCGGCTGCTGGCCGACGCGGCGGCGTCCGCCGGGGCGGCGCTGCTGGTGGCGACGCACGACGAGGCGCTGGCCGCGGAATTCGGGTTCACCATCATCGGAATGCACGACGATCCCGACCATGACGGCGGCCCGGATGGCAGCCCGGGGCGCGGTGACGACAGCGTGCAGGCGGTGGCCCTTACCCCGTTTCCGGCAGTCCGGGGCGACCGATGAGCGGCATGCGGACGGCCGTCTGGCTGGGCTTGCGCGATCTGCTGCACGATCGCGCCGGATTCGCCACGCAGGTGCTGGCGCTGGTCGCCGTGCTGGTGCCGCTGCTGGTGCTCTACAGCCTGCGCGTCGGGGTCATCGGCTCCCTGGTCGCGCAGTTGTCCGAGGATCCGCGCAACCGGCAGATCGCGGTCACCCGGCAGGGGCATTTCCCGCCCTCCTTCTTCGACGAGCTGCGCCGGGACGGGCGGGTCGGCTTCGTGGTCGGCCATGCCTCGCCCATCGCCCGCGAGGTGGCGTTCACCAAGGCGGTGCAGGGTGTGGCACCGCGGGCGGAGGGGATCGTGCTCGGCAGCGGTCCCGGCGACCCGCTCCTGGGGCGGCGCCTGACCGCCCCCGGCCGCTTCCAGGCCGTGCTGACGCGGGCGCTGGCGACGCGCCTCGACGCCGCGGTCGGCGACCGCGTCGTGCTGGGCGCCCTGCGGACGATCGACGGCCGGGACGAGGAGCTGGCCCTGCCGCTCACCGTCACCGGGATCATGGACCCGGCGCTGTGGGAGGGTGAAGGCGCGCTGCTGGCCGACGAGACCCTGGCGGCGGTGGAGCAGTGGCGGGACGGGACGGCGGTGCCGGCTTTCGGCTGGACGGGGGTGGAATCGGCCGTGCCCTTCGCCTACCGCAATTTCCGCCTGTACGCCCGCGACCTGCCGGCGCTGCGCTCGCTCCATCTGGAGCTGACGGCGGGCGGCCTGTCGGTGAGCGCCCCCCGCCTGAAGGAGTTCGAGAACATCATGGGCCTGAACAGCGCGCTCGGCCTGATCTTCGGGATCATCGCGACGGCGGGCGGCATCGGGTTCCTGCTGTCCTTCGGCGCCACGCTCTGGGGCAATGTGGAGCGCAAGCGGCAGGCGCTGTGCGTCCTGCGCCTGCACGGGTTGCTGCGCCGGGACGCCGCGCTGTTCCCGGTGGCGCAGGCGGTGGCGGTGGTCACGATCGGCTGGGGGCTGGCCTGGCTGCTGCTCGCCGTCGCCGCGGAAGCGTTGAACCGCAGCCTCGCCGGTTCGATCCGGGTCGATGGCGCCATCAGCCGGCTGGACCCGCATCAACTGGGAATCGCCTTCGCGGCGACCGTGGCCGTCGGCCTTCTGGCCTCGACGGCCGCCGCGTGGCGCGTCACCCGCATCGAACCGGGGGAGGGTATCCATGGTCTCTGAACGCTGGTCGATACCGGGCTTGGCCGTGCTGGTCCTGGCCCTCGGCTGGGCCGGTTCCGGCCAGCGCGCGGCGGCAGCCGATCCGCCGCCCCGGCCGCCGGAGGCGGCGAAGCCTACGGCCTGGCCACCGGAAGCGGCAAACCCGGAACCGGCTCCCGGCGATTACACCCTGCCGATGCCCTGCGGCGGCTCCATGGTGTTTCGGCGGATCGACACCTTCGTCGGCCCCGGCTGGATGGCCGACCAGCGCATCCGCATGGGCAGCACCGATCCGGTCTTCGCCGCGTCCGAGGATCTCCGCTTCGAGCGGCTGGTCGGCGGGTTCTCGGACCAGGGCGACCCGCGGCGGCGCTTCTACTACATCGGCAAGTACGAGGTGACCGTCGGCCAGTTCGCCACGCTGATGGGCGAGGGGTGCCGCCCCCCGAATGCCGACGACGCCGTGCCGAAGGACGGGATCACCTGGTTCGAGGGGCTGGAGTTCGGCCAGCGCTATTCGCACTGGCTGCTCACCAACGCCCGTGACCGGCTGCCGACGGAGGACAAGGTCCCCGGCTTCGTCCGCCTGCCGACCGAAGCCGAGTGGGAGTATGCCGCGCGCGGCGGGTCGCTGATCCAGCCGGCGCAGGAACTCGCCCGCCTCTTCCCCATGGAGGGGCCGGTGACCGACTACGCCTGGATCGCCGGGCAACAGTCCTGCAACGGACAGACCCAATACATCGGCGGCCGCAAGCCCAACCCGGTCGGGCTGCACGACGTGCTCGGCAACGTCGCGGAGATGACCATCGACCTCTACCGCGGGACGGCCCCGCAGCGGCTGCATGGCCAGCCCGGCGGCTTCGTGGTGCGTGGCGGTTCCTGCCTGACGCCGGAGCGGCTGGTCCGCGTGTCCGACCGCCACGAGGAACCGCTGCACGATCCGGCCACGGGGCAGGCCCGTCGCGCACCCTTCGTCGGTCTGCGGCTGGTGATCGGTGCGCCGGTGAACACCAGCGTTGCGAAGACCGAGCAGCTCCAGCGCTCCGCCGCGGAGCTGCGCTCGTCGCAGGCGGCACCCCAGGTCGCCGGCTCCGGCGATCCGGTCGCGGCGTTGCGCAAGCTCGCCGCCGACGCCGACCGCCCCGCCGACGCGGAGCGGCTGAGCCGGCTGGCTTCCGACATCGCCGCCGAGCTCGACCGCAAGCGCGAGGCGGAGGCCGACGGCGCGCGGATGGCGGTGATGAGCGGGGCCGTCCTGATGCGCGGTTACCGGTTCGAGATGGATGAGGTGAACCGCCGCCAGCGGGCGCTCCCCAACCTGCCGGAAAGCATGCGTCCGTCGGCCCAGGCGGGCATGGACGACTGGAAGCGGCGCGCCGACCGCAGCGCGCAAGCCTACCTGTCGCTGCTGGTGTCCGCCACCGACACCTACGGGCCGGCGCTGCTGCGCTCCCAGCTGCCACGCGTCTCCGACGCGCTGCGCCATGAGAGCGCCACCAAGCTGATCGAGATGGCCGGCCGGTTCGTGGCCCAGAGCGAGCGCTATGGCGCCCGCCGGATTTCCGACATCAACGAGCTGCTGGTCGAGGCCCTGCTGCCGCTGTGATCCCGGAACATCCGGGCGTGGTGCAACCATGGCCGATCGGTGACTGGAAAGCGGCTCTGCCGGACGGCTGAATCGGCCGCAGCCCTGCAAGCAAGGATGGTGATGTTTTTCATCCGGCTATCGGGTTAAGCTCTTCCGACGGGTTCTTATCCTCTCTACAATGGATTTGAGCCTAAATTTTTATAATCGGGCGATGCGGAGCATGGCTGCCGGTATTACCAACGTCCTCCTTGTTGAAGACACCCCTTCGCTATCCCGCGTCTATGCCGAGTACCTGAAGAAGGACCGGTACACGGTGCGGATCGTGGAGACGGGGGCGGAGGCGCTGACCGTGGTCAGCGACGGTGCGCCGCGCATCGTCCTGCTCGACCTCCAGCTCCCGGACATGCACGGGATGGAGGTGCTGAAGCGCATCGCCGCGGACGGGCTGCCCTGCGCCGTCGTCGTCATCACCGCCCATGGCTCCGTCAACCTGGCGGTGGAGGCCATGCGCTACGGCGCCTATGACTTCCTGGTCAAGCCCTTCTCCGCCGACCGGCTGGCCATCACGGTGCGCAACGCGGTGGAGCGGCTGCGCCTCGCCGAGATCGTGGACACCTTCCAGACCGACATCGCGCGCACGCGCTTCCACGGCTTCATCGGCTCGTCGCTGTCGATGCAGGCGGTCTACCGGATCATCGACAGCGCCGCCTCCTCCAGGGCCACGGTCTTCGTCACCGGCGAATCGGGCACCGGCAAGGAGGTCTGCGCCGAGGCGATCCACCGGCAGAGCCCGCGGCGCGAGCAGCCCTTCGTCGCCATCAACTGCGGGGCCATCCCCAAGGACCTGATGGAGAGCGAGATCTTCGGCCATGTGAAGGGGTCCTTCACCGGCGCCGTGGCCGACCGCGAGGGTGCGGCCACCCGTGCGGATGGTGGAACGCTGTTCCTGGACGAAATCTGCGAGCTGGAGGCCAACCTCCAGACCAAGCTGCTGCGCTTCATCCAGACCGGCACGCTGATGCGGGTCGGCGGCAACCGGCTGGAGAAGGTGGATCTGCGCATCATCTGCGCCACCAACCGCGACCCGCTGCGCGAAGTGGAGGAGGGGCGGTTCCGCGAGGATCTCTATTACCGCCTGCACGTCATCCCCGTGCACCTGCCGCCATTGCGCGAGCGCGAGGACGACGTGCTGGAGATCGGCGGCCACCTGCTCAAGGAGTTCGCCCGGGAGGAGAGCAAGGCCTTCGTCCGCTTCGCGCCCGACGTGGAGCAGATGCTCCGCCTCTACCATTGGCCGGGCAATGTGCGGCAGCTCCAGAACGTCATCCGCAACATCGTGGTGCTGCACGACGGCGACACGGTGACCGCGGCCATGCTGCCGCCACCGCTCGGCCAGTCGGGGGTTCCCGTCCTGCACCACGCCGCGGCACCGGCCAGCCTGCACGTGGCGCCCGGCAAGCGGGCGATCAAGCCGCTGTGGGAGGTGGAGAAGGACGCGATCGAGGAAGCCATCGCCGCCTGCGATGGCAACATCCCGCGCGCCGCCGCCCTGCTCGGCATCAGCGCCTCCACCATCTACCGCAAGCGCCTCTCCTGGCAGGCCGAAGGCAACCTGTAGGCGGACGGCCGCGCTGTCATGGAACCGCCGTCGGCGCCCGGTCGTCGGTTTCCGCCGGCGACACCGCCTCCGCCGGTGCCGCGGGAGACCAGTAGCCCGCCCGCGCCAGGGCGTTGGCCGCCGCCTGGGCGAGCGCCGGAATCCGGCTCTTCAGGGCGTCGATGTCCGGGCCGCTGCCAGCGCGGCAGGCGGCTTCCAGGTCGCGCGCGGCTTCCGCCAGGCGGCGCGCGCCAAAGGTGCCGGCGGTGCTCTTCAGCGTGTGCGCCTCCCGCCCCAGCGCCACCCGGTCGATACCATCCGCCTCCATGCGCGCGATCCGATCCATGGTCTCGCCGACGAACTGGCCGATGATGTCGGCCAGCAGACCGCTGGGAAGGTCGCGGGCGAGCTGGGTGAGCGCCTCGGTGTCCAGCGCCTCGGCGGTGTCGTCCGCCGCCTCCGGCGTGGTGTCGTCCGCGGCCGGCCTCACGGGCTGGAGGGGTAGCCAGCGGGCGACGGTGGCGAGCAGGGCGCCGCTGTTGATCGGCTTGGACACATGGTCGTTCATCCCGGCCTCGATGCAGCGTCGCCGATCCCCGTCCATGGCCCCGGCGGTGAGCGCGATGATCGGCAACGTGCCGACCGGTGGCGGCAGGAGCCGCAGCGCGCGTGTCGCGGCCAGCCCGTCCATCTCCGGCATGGCGACGTCCATGAGGATCAGGTCGTAGGGCAGGTTGCGCGCGGCGGCCACCGCCTCCAGCCCGTTGGCGGCGACATCGACCTGATAGCCGGCGTTGCGCAGGAAGGCGCCGGCGACGAGCTGGTTGGTGGCGCTGTCGTCCACCACCAGCAGCCGCCGGCCGCTGCCGACGGCCGCCCCGTCGGTGCCGGCGGCCCGCTCGGTGTTGCGGCTCGGCCGGGGCGCGGCGCCGAAGGCCGCCAGCAGACGTTCGCGCCGCGCCGGCTGCGGAACCAGGGTCACCCCCGCCGCCGGGGGCCGGCTGCGGTGACCGACCATTGCCAGCAGCAGCACATGCTCCGTTCCGGCCACGCGCAGGCTTGTGGCCAGCGCCATGTCGCCATCCGGATCACCGCCGACGGTGCCGCCCTGGATCACCACCGTGTCGAAGCTGGCTGCGGGTGCCGGCCGTGCCGCGGGATCGGCGCTTCCGACCGGGCTGACCTCGGCGCCCAGCGAGGCGAGTTGTCCGGCAAGCGCGGCGCAGGTCACCGCGCAGCCATCCACCAGCAGGACCCGGTGCCCCGCGAGCGAGCGCGACAGGGCGGGCAGCCCGGCCGCGGGGGTGGCCGCGCGGCCGAAGGGGATGGTGAACCAGAAGCGGCTGCCGGACCCGGACGCGCTGTCGAATCCGATGGTGCCGCCCATGAGCAGGACCAGACGCCGCGAGATGGCAAGGCCGAGGCCGGTGCCGCCGTGCCGGCGCGACAGTCGGGGGTCGGCCTGGGTGAACTCGCTGAACAGGGCGGGCTGGGCTTCCGGCGCGATGCCGACACCGGTGTCGGTGACCTCGAAGCGCAGCCGGACGGTGCCGGGGTTGTCGTCGGTTTCCAGCCGGATCGCGACCGACACGCCGCCGCGGTCGGTGAACTTGACGGCGTTGCCGACCAGATTCAGCAGCACCTGGCGGAGCCGGCCGGAATCGCCGATGACCGTCGCGGGGACGTCGGCCGGGGTGCAGATGGCCAGCGCGATCCGCTTGTCGGACGCGCGCGCCGCCAGCAGTTCCACCGCACTCTCCACCACCTCGACCGGGTCGAAATCATGCGGTTCCAGGGTGAGCTTGCCGGCCTCCATCTTCGACACGTCGAGGATGTCGTTGAGGATGCCCAGCAGCGCCTCGCCGGATTCGCGCGCGGTCATCGCGTAGGTCCGCTGCTCCGCCGACAGCCCGGTGTCGAGCAGCAGCCCCACCATGCCGAGCACGCCGTTGAGCGGCGTGCGGATCTCGTGGCTGATCATGCGCAGGAACTTGGACTTGGCTTCGTTCGCCAGCTCCGCCTGTTCCTTGGCCTCGCGCAGCGCGGTCTCGGCCCGGCGCTGTTCGGTGACGTCGCGGTACGACACCATGGACAGTGTGCGTCCGTTGCGCACCACGTAGCGGTTGGAACATTCCAGCAGCAGGCGCGCGCCGTTCCGGTGGATGGCGGTCAGTTCGAGCCGCGACTCCTCCCGCCGCGCGTGGCGTTCGGCGACGATGTGGCGCTGTTCTGGGGTCAGGAATTCCTGGACGCGGCGGCCGATCATCTCCGCCGGGGTCAACCCCAACAGGGTCGCGGCCGCGGGGTTGCAATCGACGATCAGGCCGGCCTCGTGGGCGAGCACACCTTCCAGCGCGGCCTCGGCCAGCTTGCGGAACCGGTCCTCGCTCTCCCGCAGTTCCTCCTCGCGCCGCTTCAGTTCGGTGATGTCCGTGCGGATGCCGACATAGCCGCCGTCGCTGGTGCGCCGCTCGTAGATGCGCAGCCAGCGGCCGTCGGCCAGCTTCTGCTCGATCGGACCGGCCGGGGCGCGGTGCCGGGCGAGCCGGTCGGTGATCCACGCCTCCACCGCGCCGGGGTCGCATTCCGCATACTGGCCGGCCAGCGCCCCCCGGCGCAGGATGTCCTCGAAGCGCTCGCCGGTGCCGAGCGGGCCGCTCAGCGGGTAGATCTCGCGGTAGCGGCTGTTGCACAGGATGAGCCGGTCCTCCGCGTCGAACAGCGCGAAGCCCTCGCTCATCGCCTCGATCCCTTCGCGCAGGCGGCGGTGGGCCATGCTGGCGTTGCGGCGGGCGGCGGCCACATCCGCCTTGGCGCGCTTCATCGTATCGCGGTCGTTGCGCAGGACGAGCATCAGCGCGATCGCCGACGCGAGCAGCCCGATCACCCCCCAGCCGATCTCCAGAATGTCGTGGGAGACCGGGATCTCGACCACGTCCTCCAGGACGCCGACCGCGATATCGCCCAGGCTGTAGATGAAGAAGGCGATCGATACGGCGATCAACCCCAGCCGGCAACGGGCGGAGGATGGCATCGGAAGCTCCGGAATGACGATGGTTGCGGCTGGCGGCGCAGCGGTCATATGACATTAAAACGTTCCACAGGTCGCGGCAATTCCGCCGCCGTGACCGGTCACGCGGGACGGTTCGCGTGCTATGGTCCGCGCATGATCGTGCTCTTCACCGATTTTGGGCTGTCCGGGCCCTACACCGGCCAGATGAAGGCCGTGCTGGCGGCGCAGGCCCCCGGCGTGGCGGTGATCGACCTGTTCGCCGACGCTCCCGCCTTCGATCCCCAACTGTCGGCCTATCTGCTTGCGGCCTACAGCGCTGGTTTCCCAACCGGAACGGTTTTCCTGTGCGTCGTCGATCCCGGCGTCGGGACGGTGCGCCGTCCCTTGGTGGCGGATGCTGGCGGACACGCCTTCGTGGGGCCGGACAACGGGCTGTTCGAGCTGGTGCTGAGGCGGGACGCGGGGGCGCGGGTGCGTGCCATCGACTGGCGACCCGAGCGGCTGTCCGATACCTTCCACGGCCGCGACCTGTTCGCGCCCGTGGCGGCAAGGCTCGCCACCGGACAGGCCGTCGAGTCGACACCACTGTCGCTGGGCGCCGTTGCGAAACCGGAATGGCCGGACGACCTGCCGCGCGTCGTCTATGTCGATGTGTACGGCAATGCAATGACCGGTATCCGGGCGAGCAGCCTGCCCGCATCGGCGGCGCTGCGGGTCGGTGGCGCCGAGGTCCGGCACGCGCGCACCTTCGGCGCCGTGCCGGAAGGGAGCACCTTCTGGTACGGCAATTCCAACGGTCTGGTGGAGATCGCCGTCAACCGCGGACGCGCCGACCGGCTGCCCGGCGTCTCGGTCGGGGCGGCGGTGCTGGTGGCGTGACCCGCCTCAGCGCGCGGCGGCGACGATTTCGCTCAGGCAACGATCCAGCATGGACAGGTCCACCGGGCGCTTCAGGACGAGGAACGGCCCGTCGTCATCGACGCCGTCCGGCGCCGACACCGTCAGGATGATCCGGGTGTGCGGGTAGAGCATGTTGGCCAGCGCCGCCGCCCGGACGCCGTCGTCGTCCGCGTCGCCGCGCGGGATCAGCGCGACCAGCGGCGCTTCGCTGCCGATCATCGACAGCGCCTCGTAACCGTCCGTCGCCTCCGACACCAGGAAGCCGCAGGCGGCGAGGTGCCCCGCGATGCGCGCGCGCTGGCCGTGGTCGCCGTCGGCGACCACGGCGCGGCGGGGTCCGCCGTCCGGCACCCTGACCTGGGCCTCGATGTCGAACATGGCCCCTCCCCGGTTGTGCATCATTGTCCGTACCACGAACAACCGCCGGCCGCAAAGCCCGCCGTCCGCTCAGCGCCGGATCCGCACCACGGTGCCGCGATCCAGCAGGGCCAGCATCGGCAGGTCGCAGGGGTGGTTGCCGTAGCCCCAGCTCTCCCCGAAAGGGCCGTTGGCCGCCAGCCAGGCCCGCACGCGGTGCGCCTTGTCCTGGCGGACGCAGTTGCCGGTGCACAGCCGCCCGGTGAGATGGCCGTCCCTCACCTCCAGCCCGGTGGCGAGCAGGTCGTCCACACCCTTGCCGCGCAGCAGCGCCGGCATGTAGAGGTCGAGCGCCCCGGTCGCGACGACCACGCGCCGCCCGGCCCGGCGGTGTTCCAGCATGGCCTCGACCATGGGCGCGTGCCAGCGGACGCGGCGGGCGAGCCGTTCGGCGGCCGCCAGCGCGTCCGCCAGCGCGACGCCCTGCAGCGTGCGCCGGATGAAGACGGCCTTGATGGTTCCGCGCAGGTCGATCCCACGGCCACGGCCCCGCAGATGCCGGTGGACGCCCGACCGGATGGCGTCGGCCAGCGCCAGATGCGCCCGGTGGCGGCCGATGACCTCGCCGACGAAGGCGGGCAGGCTGTCGCCTTCGATCAGGGTGCCGTCGAAATCGAAGAACGCCACGCCGGGATGCCGCATCGTCCGGGTCCCTCCAGTCCGGTTTATCGGCGGATCCATAGCAGACCCGTGCCGCCGGGGGGATGGGGAATCGTCGGCGCCGTGGTGCCGGCAAGGTCGGTTGAGGCACAGTCAGTTGAGGAAGTGGCCGGGCTGCGCGTCGTCGTCGGGCTCGTCGGCATCGTCCAGTGCGGCGACCTCCGCGGCGAGATCGCCAAGGGTGCCGTCGAGACCGGCCTTCAGCGCGATCAGCATCCCGATGATTTCCCCGTTGTCCCGGTCGAGGCCGTTCAGCCGCTCCTCGATGCGGTCGAAGCGGCGTGCCACAAGCTCGGTGAGCCGGGCGAGTTGGGCGCGCAGATCGTGGTCGTTGAGGTCGTTCATGGAGCGGGCCTGCGTTCCGTGTTCATGGCGATGCGATCGTGACGCTATCGCAACGGCTTGGGAATCGGCGAGCCCCGCACCCGGTGCACCCCGCAATGGAAAAACGCGCGACGGTCGCCCCCGGCGGGCACGGACGGCTATTCCATCGGAGACATCGGGGGCACCGCCCCCCTCTGTCCGATCTGGCCTGTTCGGATCCCCACCTATTCGGAGCCGGAGGCGTCCGGATCCAGCGGCACCCCGTACAGCTCCAGCCGGTGGCCGAGAAGATCGTAGCCCAGCTCGCGCGCGATCGTCTCCTTGATGCGCTCGAGCTCGCCGCTGCTGAATTCGACCACCGCCCCGCTTTCCAGATCGATCAGGTGGTGGTGGTGTTCGGCCCGGTTCTCCTCGTAGCGGGCCCGGCCGTCGCCGAAATCCAGCCGTTCGATCACCTGCGCCTCCTCGAACAGGCGCATGGTGCGGTAGACGGTGGCGATGGAGATCTTCGGGTCGATGGCCGACGCGCGCCGGAAGACCTGATCGACGTCGGGGTGATCCGTCGATTCCGACAGCACGCGGGATATCACCCGGCGCTGCTCGGTCATCTTCAACCCCTTGGCAACGCACAGCTCCTCCAGCCGCGTCGGCATGGATCGTCCCTTTCCCTGTTCCGCGAGCCCTGTGCACGAAGGATATCGCAATCGCGAGTAATTCGCAATTGGCCCGGGCCGTCTTCGGTGGCCCCTTTGCGGGTTGTCACACCGGCCTTATGGTGCGGCGATCGTTCCTCCATCAGCGGTTCCGCCCGTCCAATGAGCATCGACGACCTGCGCGCCCAGTACGAAGCCTATCCCTATCCGGCCCGCGACCCGGCGGATGAGCGCAAGCGGCTGGTCACCGGCTCGCCAAGCCATCTGGACGAGGTCAACCACTTCGTCTTCGGCGGCCGGCTGGACCACGCGCGGCCATTGCGGGCGCTGGTGGCGGGCGGCGGCACCGGGGACGGCACCATCATGCTGGCCCAGATGATGGCCGACGCCGGCAATCCCGGCACCGTCACCTATCTGGACCTGTCCGACGCCGCCCGCGCGGTGGCGGAGGCGCGGGCCGCCACCCGCGGCCTGACCAACATCGAATTCCGACGCGGCTCCCTGCTCGCGTTGGAAGGGCTGGGGCCGTTCGACTACATCGACTGCTGCGGGGTGCTGCACCATCTGGACGACCCGGCGGCCGGCCTGCGCTCGCTGACCGGCGCGCTGGCCCCCGGCGGCGGGATGGGGATCATGGTCTATGCCCCCTATGGCCGCACCGGCGTCTATCCGCTCCAGCAGGCCCTGCGCACCATGACCGAGGGGCTGCCGCCGGCGGAGCGGGTGGCGGTGGCGCGCCGGCTCATCGCGCATCTGCCCCGGACCAACTGGCTGCTTGCCAACCCCTTCATCACCGACCACCGGCAGGCCGACGCCAACCTCTACGACCTGCTGCTGCACTCCTGCGACCGGCCCTTCACGGTGCCGGAGCTGGCGGATCTGGCGGCGTCGGCCGGGCTGGCGGTGGCGGCGCTGGTGGAGCCGTCGCGTTACGAGCCGTCGATGTGGGTCAAGGACCCGCGGACGCTGAAGCGGCTGGAGGGGCTGTCCTGGCTGGAGCGCGCGGCCTGGAGCGAGCGGGTGTGCGGCAGCATGACCAAGCACATCGCCTACCTCGTCCGCCCCGCCGACCTGGACGGGGCGGTGGCGCGTCCCGACGGACCGGAGGTGGTGCCGGTGCTGCGCGATCTGGACGGTCCCGCCATCGGCCGGGCGCTGCCGCCGGGCGGCAGCCTGGACGCGGAGCTGATGGGGGCGATGGTAACGCTGCCGCTGCCGCGGCTGGCCGGCCCGATTCTGGCACGCATCGACGGCCGTCGCACCCTGGCGGAGCTGCACCGGGAGGTGGCCGCGGCCGTTGGCGGCGACCTTGCCTGGGAGACCTTCCGGACCCAGTTCGGCCAGCTCTTCGCCGCGTTGAACGGTGTGGGGAAGCTGCTGCTGCGGCGGGGAGTCCGGTAGCACAAACGGAAACCGCCGCCGGGTTGCCCCGGCGGCGGTTCCGCAAACCCCTAGGCTACGCCCGAGGTGCTGCTCAGTGGATGGTCTCGCCGTGCAGGGCGAGGTCCAGGCCGTCGCGCTCGACATCCTCGTCCACACGCAGGCCCATCACCACGTCGATCACCTTCAGGATGATGAAGCTGCCGATCGCGGAGTAGACGACGGTGGCGGCGATGCCGATGATCTGGGTGACCACCTGACCCGAGTTGCCCTCCAGCAGGCCGGCGGTGCCGCCGATGGCCTCCTGGGCGAACACACCGGTCAGGATGGCGCCGACGATGCCGCCCACGCCGTGCACGCCGAAAGCATCGAGCGAGTCGTCATAGCCCAGCGCGTGCTTCAGGCCGGTCGCACCCCAGTAGCAGACGACACCCGCCGCACCGCCGATCACCAGAGCGCCGACCGGGCCGACGAAGCCCGAGGCCGGGGTGATGGCGACCAGACCGGCAACCGCGCCGGAGATGATGCCGAGAACCGACGGCTTGCCCTTGGCGGCCCACTCGACCAGCATCCACACCAGCGCGGCGGAGGCGGCGGCGATCTGGGTGACCAGCATGGCCATGCCCGCACGGCCGTCGGCGGCCAGCGCCGAACCGGCGTTGAAGCCGAACCAGCCGACCCACAGCATGGACGCGCCGACGAGGCTCAGCACCAGGTTGTGCGGGGCGAAGTTCTCGTTCGGGTAGCCCTTGCGCTTGCCGAGCACCAGCGCGGCGACGAGGCCGGCCACACCGGCGTTGATGTGCACCACGGTGCCGCCGGCGTAGTCGAGCACGCCGTCACCCAGCAGGTAGCCGCCCGGACCCCACACCCAGTGGGTGATGGGCGCGTAGATCACCACCGACCAGATGCCCATGAACACCAGCATGGAGGAGAACTTCATGCGGTCGGCGAAGGCACCGGCGATCAGCGCCGGGGTGATGATGGCGAAGGTCATCTGGAAGACGATGAAGACCGTCTCCGGGATGACGCCCGACAGGCTGTCCTTGGTCACACCCGACAGGAAGGCCTTCGACAGGCTGCCGTAGAAGGGCGTGCCCTCGGTGAAGGCGATGGAATAGCCGACGGCGAACCACAGCACGGTAACCAGCGCGCAGATCGCGAAGCTCTGCATCACCGTGGCGAGCACGTTCATCTTGCGGACCATGCCGCCGTAGAACAGGGCGAGGCCGGGGATGGTCATGAACAGAACAAGCGCGGTCGCGGTCAGCATCCACGCCGTGTCGCCCGGGCTGAGCGTCGGCGTCGGGGCAGCAGCGGCCGCATCCTGGGCAAAGGCTTCGCCAGCCAGACCGGCCAAGCCCAGAGTCACCGCCATGATGGGTGCGGCAATGAGTGACAGACGGCTCATCGAGGCTCCTTTCTCTCCTTATTCGTCCCGGTCCGCACGCGCTTGTTCCGTCTCGGAGCGCTGAGGCGGGCGTTTTGATGTCGTCGGACCGCACGTCCTACCCCGCCCCTCCGCTCCCACCTCCCCGGATCGGGCGGAGGCGGCTGGCAGGGCCAAGGTTGCCCGTTGGCTTACAAATTCCGTGCCACTCCGAAAGGGCTATGATCCCTGGACCTTCGCGCAGCGCCTGCCGCGCCGGGCCGCGGAGTCCCCGAGTCGCACGACGTCGATGCTCAAAAAAAAGGCATGATTTCGTCACGACAATCGCGTGCAACTTGGACCGACTCGACTGTTATAGGGGTTGTGTCGACCGATAGGACGAACCGCAGCGGTCAAAGGGCGTGCTGTTGCTCAAATTTTATGCAGTCAACCGCCATGTTACCCGCTGCGATACCGAACATTGCGCATCGGCCCCTCGGCCCATGGCGGTCGGGGCGGAAGTGTGGCACCGTCTGCCGGTCGCAGCAGGGGCGTGCTCGGAACCGGCGGCGTCGCAGCGTGCCGCACCGGAGGAACCGGTGACGGTGGTCGGAAGGGGGGGAGGGTGAAAGCCATGTTCGACAAGCGTGATCTGCGTCTGGCGCCGCGGCGGGCGATCGCCCTGGTGCTCGCCGGCGGGCGCGGCAGCCGGCTGAAGCAGCTCACCGACCGCCGGGCCAAGCCGGCCACCTATTTCGGCGGCAAATTCCGCATCATCGACTTCGCGCTCTCCAACTGCATCAACTCCGGCTTCCGCCGCATCGGCGTGCTGACCCAGTACAAGTCGCACAGCCTGCTGCGCCACCTGCAGCGCGGCTGGGGCTTCTTCCGCGGCGAGATGAACGAGTTCTGCGACCTGCTGCCGGCGCAGCAGCGCATCAGCGAGACCGCCTGGTACCAGGGCACGGCCGACGCGATCTACCAGAACCTGGACATCCTGCGCGGGCACGACCCGGAATACATCCTGATCCTGGCCGGCGACCACATCTACAAGATGGATTACGGCGCGCTGCTGCTCGACCACATCGACAAGGGCGCCGACGTGACGGTTCCCTGCATCGAGGTCCCGCGCGAGCTGGCGACCGGCTTCGGCGTCATGCACATCGACGAGAGCCGCCGCGTCATCGACTTCGTGGAGAAGCCGGCCGACCCTCCCGCGATCCCCGGCAAGCCCGACAAGGCGCTGGCCAGCATGGGCATCTACGTCTTCAACGCACAGTTCCTCTACGAGCAGCTGGAGCGCGACGCCAACCTGCCGGGGTCCAGCCGCGACTTCGGCAAGGACATCATCCCCTATCTGGTGTCACGGGCGAAGGTGGTGGCGCATGATTTCCGCGACAGCGCCATCATCGATGGCCCCGGTCCCGAGCCCTACTGGCGCGACGTCGGCACCATCGACGCCTATTGGGAGGCCAACCTGGACCTCACCCACGTCACGCCGCAGCTCAACATGTACGACAAGGAATGGCCGATCTTCACCTACCAGGAGCAGCTTCCCCCGGCCAAGTTCGTGTTCGACGACGACCACCGGCGCGGCATGGCGGTGGACAGTCTGGTGTCGGGCGGCTGCATCGTGTCGGGTTCCACCGTGCGCCGGTCGCTGCTGTTCAGCTCCGTGCGCGTCAACTCCTACAGCCTGCTGGAGGAGGCGGTGGTGCTGCCGGATTGCGAGATCGGCCGCCGCTGCCGCCTGCGCAAGGTGGTGATCGACCGCGGCGTGGAAATCCCGGAAGGGCTGGTGGTCGGCGAGGATCCGGAGCTGGACGCCAAGCGCTTCCACCGCAGCGAAGGCGGCGTCTGCCTGATCACCCGCGACATGATCGACCGCTTGCAGGATTGATGAAGCTCTCCCTCTCCCGCCCCGGCGGGAGAGGGTGCTATGGCGCGGATCGGGCTTGATCCGGGCGTGCTCCGCCGTGCAGAAACATGGTCGCACCGCGCCGCCCTGATGCCGGAGTTCCGATGCGCGTCCTGTTCGTGACCCCCGAGGTTTTCCCGCTGATCAAGACGGGGGGGCTGGCCGACGTGTCGGCGGCGTTGCCGCCGGCGCTGGCCGCCGCCGGCGTCGATGTGCGGCTGCTGCTGCCGGGCTATCCCGCGGTCCTCGCCGGGCTGGGGGAGCTTCAGGATGTCGGCGGGCCGCTGATGGATTTGCCGGGAGACGCGGTCGGGCGGCTGAAGCTGGGGCGCCTGCCGGACGGGATCCTTGCCTATGTGCTGGACGCCCCCGCCTTCTTCGGCCGGCCGGGCAACCCCTACATCGGGCCGGACGGGCGCGACTGGCCGGACAACGCCGGGCGTTTCGCCGCACTCTGCTGGGTGGCGGCCGGCTTCGCGGCGGAGGCCGCGGCCGATCCCTGGTGGCGGCCGGACGTGATCCACGGCCACGACTGGCAGACCGGCCTGATTCCCGCCTATCTGGAGCTGCGCCCCGACCGCTTCGGCGGCGGCGGCGCCCGGCGGCCGGGCACGGTGCTGACCATCCACAACATCGCCTATCAGGGCCAGTTCGCCCCCTACATCCTGGGCGACCTGCGGCTGCCCTCGCGCGCCTACCAGATGGACGGGGTGGAGTATTTCGGCGGCATCGGCTACCTGAAGGCCGGCTGCTTCTACAGCGACCGGCTGACCACCGTCAGCCCCACCTACGCCCACGAGATCCAGACCGCCGAGCATGGCGAGGGGATGGAAGGGCTGCTGGCCACCCGCGCCGGCAGCCTGACCGGCATCCTCAACGGTGTGGACTACACGGTGTGGGATCCGGTCACCGACCCGCTTCTGCCGGCCAACTACGGCCCCGAGGACCTCGCCGGCAAGGCGCAGTGCAAGGAGGAGCTTCAGGTCGCCTTCGGGCTCGACCGCGTGCCCGACGCCCCGCTCGCCTGCATCATCAGCCGCCTGACCTGGCACAAGGGCCTCGACCTCGTGCTGGAGACGATCGGGGAGTGGGTGCGGGCCGGCGGGCAGCTCGTGGTGCTCGGCACCGGGGACGCCTGGACGGAGGCCGGCTTCCGCAACCTGCACGGCTGGTTTCCGCGCTCGGTCGGCGTACGCATCGGCTACGACGAGCCGCTGGCCCACCGCATCCAGGCCGGATCGGACGTGATCCTGGTGCCGTCGCGGGCGGAGCCCTGCGGCCTGACCCAGCTCTACGGGCTGAAATACGGCACGCTGCCGCTGGTGCGGCGCACAGGCGGGCTGGCCGACACGGTGGTGGATGCCAACCCCGCCGCCATGAAGGACGGCGTCGCCACCGGCTTCCAGTTCGTCAACGCCACCCCGCTGGAGCTTCTGTGGCAACTCCGCCGCGCCGCCGCGCTGTACCGGCAACCCGACCAGTGGACGGCTCTGCGCCGCCGCGCCATGACGCGCGATTTCGGCTGGTCGGGGCCGGCGCGGGAGTATGAGGCGCTCTACCGGTCGATCGCGCGCTAAGCAGGTTTGCCCAGATCGGGCCACATATGGCCCGGCCTGGGCAAACCTGCTGATTCTACGGTTTTGCAGGATTTCCGAGCCCGCCCGTCTGTGGGCGGAGTTCGGAAATCCTGCGACGGTGTGAGCCGTCGGGCTAACCACAAATCCGCCATGTCCAATCGTCCGGCGCGCGGTTAGCGTGCATGGGCCGGCGCTTCCACCGCCGGTCCCGCCTTCCGCTACCCGCCGCCGGTCATCCATGAACGTCGTCATCCTGTCCGATTACGGGCACCTGAACGGTGCGGCCACCAAGGTGGCCCTGCTCAGCGCCCGCGGCCTTGCCGAACTCGGCTGCACCGTCACCTACGTGCACGCGGTCGGGCGGGCGAGCCCGCTGCTCGACCATCCCAACATCCGCGTGCACGACCTCGCCATCGGCGACGTCTGGCGCGAGCCGAACCCGGTGAAGGCGGCGCTGCGCGGCATCTGGAACCCGCGGGCCGGGGCGGCGCTGGCCGACCTGCTGGCCGGCTTCTCCCCGCGCGACACGGTGGTGCACATCCACCAGTTCACCCGCGCGCTCAGCCCGTCCGTGCTGGCCGCCGCGGCGCGCAGCGGCATGCCCTGGGCGGTCACGCTGCACGACTATTTCCTGATGTGCCCGACCGGCATGTATTACGACGACGGTCGCGGCCATGTCTGCGACGTGCGCCCGCTGTCGGCCGCCTGCGCGCTCAGCGCCTGCGACAAGACCAGCGCGTTGCACAAGACAGTGCGGCTGCTGCGCCAGTTCGCCGCCGCCCGCGCGCTGGCCGCCGGCACGCCGATGACGCTGGTCAGCCCGTCCGGCTATGGGCGGGACATGGCGCGGCCCTTCCTGCCGGCGGACACCCGGTATGTGGTGGTCCCCAATGTGGTGGACATCGAGCGTGCGCCGCGGGCCGACGTGGCCCGCAACCGCCGCTTCGTCTTCCTCGGCCGGCTGACGCGGGACAAGGGCGTGCTGGTGCTGGCCGACGCCGCGCGGCGCGCGGGGGTCGAGCTTGCCTTCGTCGGCGCCGGGGCGGAGGAGGAGGCGCTGCGCGCGCACTGCCCGGACGCGGCCTTCTCCCCCTGGACTACGCGGGCCGAGGTGATCGGTCATATGGATTCCGCGCGCGCCGTCATCTTCGCCTCCCTCCTGCCGGAGCCCTTCGGCATGTCGGCGGTGGAGGCCATCGCCCGCGGCGTGCCGCTGGTCGCCACCGCCACCGGCGCCATGGCCGACACGGTGGTGCATGGCGAGAACGGGTTGCTGGTGGAGCCCGGCGACGTGGAGTCGCTGGCCCGCGCCCTGACCCTGCTGAAGGACCCGGCGGTCGCCGACCGAATCGGGCGGGAGGCGTGGGAGCGTTACTGGAGCGACCCTTCCACCCCGCAGCGCCACGCCGAGCGCATCGCCGCCGTCTACCGCTCCATGCTCGCCGCCCGCCCGTCGCAGGACATGGCGCACGCCTGGGTCCCCGTTTAGGGCACCGGTGCGGGGGCAGGGTCTCTGGCTGTCCTCCGGCTGTCGACGGCGCGCACGGAAAGGATGTATGGAAGGGTTCGCGGGGCATCCCGGCCCCGCGGAACCCGAAAGACGAGCGCGATGAACTGCCCCTGCGGCTCCGGCCGGGATTACGACGACTGCTGCGGCCCCATCATCGCCGGCGCTCCGGCCCCGACGCCGGAGGCGCTGATGCGGTCGCGCTACACGGCCTATGTGCGGGGGGGGCTCGATCACGTGGAACGCACCAACGCCCCGGAGGTGCGCGGCGACTTCAACCGTGCGGAGGCCGAGCGCAACGTCGCGGAGGTCGAGTGGCTGGGGCTTGAGGTGCGCCGGGCCGAGACGGCGGAGGACACCGGCACCGTCGAGTTCGCCCTGCGCTTCCGCCGCGACGGGCAGGAGCTTGTGCACCGCGAACGGTCACGTTTCCGGCGGGACGACGGCGTCTGGTACTACGTCGATGGCGACGTCAACCCCAAGGACCCGCCGCGCCGGGTGGAGAAGATCGGCCGCAACGATCCCTGTCCCTGCGGATCGGGCAAGAAACACAAGAAGTGCTGCGGCGCCTGACCCGCGGGCAAGGGGCGACGAAGGGGGGGCGACGGGGGCATGGACCGGCATTTCCACTGCACCGCCTGCGGCAAATGCTGCCACGGCGTGCTGCCGCTGACGCTGGAGGACGCGCTGGCCCACGCCGGGCGCTTTCCCCTGGCCATGCTGTGGATGCCGGTCATCAAGGGGCGACGGGCCTTCGAACTGGCGGAGCGGTGGGGCGTGACGGTGCGGCTGAAGGACCGCCGCACGGCGGCCGTCCACATCACCCCGGCCGCCTATCTGCCTCCCGCCTTCGCCTGCCCGGCGCTCGCCGCCGACGGGCTGTGCGGGGTGCAGGACAGCAAGCCGCTGCGCTGCCGCACCATGCCTTTCTACCCCTTCCGCGAGGAGAGGGATCAGGCCGATCTGCTGGTGCCGCGGGCCGGCTGGCTGTGCGACGTGTCGGCCGCGGCTCCCGTGGTCTACCGCGACCGCAAGCTGGTGGAGCGCGGCGATTTCGACGCCGAGCGCGCGGCGATCGAGCGGCAGGCGCCGGCGATGCGCGCCTACGCCGCCTACGTCTTCAAATACATGCCCTGGATTCTCGACGCGCTCACCAGCAGCGCGGCCAAGCCAGCCGGGGCCAACCTGTTCACCAGCCTGTCGTCCTTCCTGACGGCGAGCCGCCGGCCGGACGCGGCGGAGCTGGCGCGGCTCCAGCTTCCCGTCATGACCGGGCATGCCGCCCGCACGGCGGGCGATCCGGCGCTGGCCGAGCACCACCGCAACTACGCCGGCTGGGCGCGGGAGATGGAGCACCTCGCCGGCCGCGCCGGGGCGTGAGCCCGGCGCGGTGCCGGTGCCTCAGCGTCCGACCGCGTTCAGCGCGGCGATGATCAGGTCCGCCGCCGTGTTCGGGTCGGCGATGCGGTCGGTGTTGATCACCAGATCGAACAGGCGCGGGTCGTTCAGGTCGGAATCGAAGCATTGGCGGATGTAGCGGGCGCGGTCGGCGTTGGCGCTGCGCAGCTCGTCCAGCTTGGCCGCCACCTGGGTGACGTCGCCGCCGGCCAGCCGGCGGGCGCAGACCTCCTCCGACCCGACGATGCGGACGCGCAGGGCGCGCGGCGCGTGCACCAGCAGATGCGCGCCGCGCCCGACGATGACGCCGCCGCGGAAGGCGATGCCGTCCACCACCCGGTTCATCAGCCGGCGGTATTCGTGCAGCGGGTCCTTCAGCCCCATCAGGGCGGCGTAGAGCCCGGTGCCGGCGCGCGGCGGCAGCTCGTCGTCGAGCCGGCGCATCAGCCCCGGATCGGCCTCCGCCCCCCGCACCACAGCGTCCAGCAGCGGCTTGCCGAAGCAGCGGACGCCCAGCCGTTCGGCGACGATCTCGGCGATCGCCCGGCCGCCGGATCCGTGATCACGGGCGATGGTGACGACCGGCGGCGCGGCGGGCGCGCCGGCGGCGTGACGGGGCCTCTCGTCGGTCTGGATGTAGGACAGCAATGCCTCGATCGCGTCGCGGGCCATGGTTTCCTCCCCTGACGGCCGGAATCAGCGCTGGGTCATAAGGAGGATGTCGCGGCGCGGGCCGGGCGCTTCAAGGAGGCGCGACCGGACGCCGCGCCCCCGTTCCCTAAAGGCCGCGGACCACCAGCAGGACCAGCATCGCCGCGATGACCCACAGCGCGTAGACCATCGGCTTGCGGCTGCGGATCCATTGGTCCATCACCGCGCGGGCGGAGGTCGGGTGGATGCGGATGCCGCCGTCGGCGATCTGCAGCGCCACCCGCTCGGCGTCGCGGATCAGCGCCGGCAGGCGGCGCAGCGTGCGGCCGACGGCCTCCAGGTCGTCGAGGACCAGCGCCTCCGGCCCTCGGTTCTCGCGCATCCATTCCTCGATCAGCGGGCGCGCCAGCTCCCACATGTTGAGGTTGGGGTTGAGCGCGCGCCCGACCCCCTCCGCCGTCAGCATGCTCTTCTGGAGCAGCAGGAGCTGCGGCTGCGTCTCCATCTCGAACTGCTCGGTGACGGAGAAGAGCTGGGCCAGCAGCCGGCCCACCGAGATCTCGTTCAGCGGCTTGTTCTGCAACGGCTCGCCGATGGCGCGGCAGGCTTGGGTGAACATTTCGATGGACTGGTGCGGCGGCACGTAGCCCGCCTCGAAATGCACCAGCGCCACCCGTCGGTAATCGCCGGTCAGGAAGCCGATCAGCATGTCGGCGAGGTAGTAGCGGGTGGCCCGGTCCAGCCGGCCCATGATGCCGAAATCGACGACGGAGATGTTGCCGTCCTCGTTGACGAACAGATTGCCGGGGTGCAGATCGGCGTGGAAGAAGCCGTCGCGGAAGACCTGGTTGAAGAAGCTGGCGGACGCCTTGGCGAGAATGTCGTCGGGGTTGAAGCCGGCGGCGACGATCTTCGGCACCTCGTCCACCTTGACGCCACGGATGCGCTCCAGCGTCAGCACGCTCTTGGCGGTGCGGTTCCAGTCCACCCGCGGCACGTTGAAGGTGTCGTCGCCCTCGAAATTCTTGGCCAGCTCCGAGGCGGCGGACGCCTCCATCCGCAGATCCATCTCCAGACGCGAGGTGCGGGCGAAGGTCTCCACCACCTCGCGCGGTTTCAGCCGCCGCATCCCCGGCACCAGCCGTTCGGCCCAATAGGCCAGCCACTGGAACAGCGCGATGTCGCGCTCGAACTTGTGCTGGATGCCCGGCCGCAGGACCTTGACCGCCACCTCCTCGCCGTCGCCGGTCACGGCGAAATGCACCTGGGCGATGGAGGCGGCGGCGACCGGCACCACCTCGAAGCGGCGGAACAGCTCGCCCAGCGGACGGCCCAGCGCCTCCTCCACGATGCGGCGGGCGTCGGCGCCGGGGAAGGGGGGCAGCTTGTCCTGAAGCTCGGCGAGGTCGGCGGCCATCCGCTCGCCGATCAGGTCGGAGCGGGTGGACAGGAGCTGGCCCAGCTTGATGAAGGTCGGTCCCAGCTCGGCCAGCGCGCGCGCCAGCCGCTGTCCGTCGCGCCCCGGCACGTTGCGGCCGGCGACCCAGCCCCAGACCAGCGCGATGCCGGGCGCCACCATGGGCAGCGAGCGCGGCAGCGCGTCGTGTCGGGCCAGCGTGCGGGCGATGCCGGCCAGCCGGACGAGGTTGCGGACGGTGCGGATCACGACGCTGTCCCCGCGCTCAGACGCGCCAGCCGGAATGGATGGCGGCGATGCCGCCGGACAGGTTGCGCACCCGCACCGAAGCGAAGCCGGCCGCCTCGATCCGCTTCACCAGCGCGCCCTGGTCGGGGAAGCGGCGGATGCTCTCCACCAGATAGCGGTAGGAGTCCTCGTCCTTGGCGATCATGCGGCCCAGCCGCGGCAGCACCTGGAAGGAGTAGAGGTCGTACGCCTCGCGCAGGACCGGCAGCACCACCCGGCTGAACTCCAGGCAGAAGAAGCGCCCGCCCGGCTTCAGCACGCGCCGCGCCTCGGCCAGCGCGGCGTCGATCCGCGTCACGTTGCGCAGCCCGAAGGCGATGGTGTAGGCGTCCACCGAGCGGCTGGCGACGGGCAGCGACTCGGCGTTGCCGACCACCCAGTCCACGCCATCGAGGATGCCGCGGTCGACCGCCCGGTCGCGCCCCACCCGCACCATCGATTCGGTCAGGTCGCACACCACGGCCCGGCCGCCGCCGGCCTGGAGGAAGCGGAAGGCGACGTCGCCGGTGCCGCCGGCCACGTCGAGCAGCGCCATGCCCGGCTTCGGGGCGACCTGGGCGATCAGGCTGTCCTTCCACAGACGGTGGATGCCGCCCGACATCAGGTCGTTCATCAGGTCGTAGCGCCCGGCCACGCTGTCGAACACGGCGCGGACGAGCGCGGCCTTCGCCTCCGGGTCCACAGGGCGGAAGCCGAACCAGTTGGATTCGGATCCGGGCGGCGGGGGCGGGGGAGTCTTGGCGTCGGTCATGGCGGCGCACCATAGCGCGGGTGCGGCGGGCGCGCCAGCCGGGCCGAACGCCACGGGACCTCCGTGGCGTCCGGCATCGCCGCACACGCCCGCCATCGCGCGGCGCGGGGGCGGGTCAGTTCGCCGGCGAGGCCGGGGCGCGGTCGCCGTTGGACTGGGCACCGTTCGGCTGGATGGCGTCCGGCTGGGCGGGCGCCTCCGCGGTGGGTGTCTGGTCCGGGGCCGCGACGCGCCAGATCGTGTTCGACAGGTCGTCGGCGACGATCAGCGCACCGCGCGGATCGACGGTGACGCCGACCGGGCGGCCATAGGTCTTGCCGTCCTCACCCATGAAGCCGGTGACCACCTCGACCGGCGGACCGGCGGGGGCGCCGTCGCGGAAGGGGACGAAGATCACCTTGTAACCGCTGGGGACGCTGCGGTTCCAACTGCCGTGCTCGCCGACGAACACGCCATCGGCGAAGCGCTCGCCCATCGCCGGGCTGGAGAAGGCCACCCCGAGGGCCGCGACGTGCGATCCCAGGCTGTAGTCGGGCACCACCGCCGATGCCACCTTCTGCGGATCCTGCGGCTGGACGCGCGGGTCCACGTTCTGCCCCCAATAGCTGTAGGGCCACCCATAGAAGGCGCCCTCGCGCACGGAGGTGAGGTAGTCGGGAACCAGATTGGGGCCGAGCTCGTCGCGCTCGTTCACCACCGCCCACAGGGTGCCGGTTCCGGGCTGGACGGCCAGCGCGGTGGGGTTTCGCAGACCGGTGGCGTAGGGGCGGTGCGCGCCGGTCTGGGCGTCGATCTGCCACACCATGGCGCGGTCGAGCTCGGCCGGCATGCCGCGCTCCGTGATGTTGCTGTTGGAGCCGATGCCGACGTAGAGGAAACGCCCGTCCGCGCTGGCGGTCAGGGCTTTGGTCCAGTGGTGGTTGATGTAGGCGGGCAGGTCGGTGACCTTGGCCGGCGGCCCCTCGGCCTGGGTCTGCCCCTCGCGGTAGGGGAAGCGCACCAGCGCGTCCTGGTTGGCGACGTAGAGCTGGTCGCCGATGAGGGCCAGGCCGTAGGGCGCGTTGAGGTTGTCGGCGAAGACCGTGCGCAGCTCGTAGGCGCCATCGCCGTCGGCGTCCCGCAGCAGGGTCAGTCGGTTGCCGCTCTTCACCGACGTGGTACCCTTGGCCTTGATGACGCCGGCGATGATGTCCTTCGGCCGCAGCGCGGGGGCACCGCCGCCCCGCCCCTCGGCCACCAGGATGTCGCCGTTGGGCAGCACGAGGGTCTGGCGCGGGATGCCGAGATCGGTGGCGATGGCGGTGACCTCGTACCCCTCCGGCACGGACGGCCGCCGGTCGCCCCAGGAGGCGGGCTCGGCGATCTTCATGCTGGGGAGCAGGCCATGCTCTTGCTCGGGCAGTTGCGGGTTGGCGCCGTACTCCACCGGCGCCGGATCGCCCCCGTCGCAGGCGGCGAGCAGGGCGACGAGTGCGACGAGGGGGGCGGCGGCCGGCAGGCTGATGCGGGTCATGACACCCCTCCCATGCGCAGGCTGGAGAAGCCGAGCCAAGTCGCGACGAGGGCGGTCACGGAGACGACCGCCGACAGGACGAGCCCCTCCGGCATGGCCCCCCAGGCGTCGCGCGCGTGGACGAAGGAGTTGACCAGCCCCAGCGCGAAGGTGACGATCAGAAGGGCGAAGCAGGCGACGGCCCGCGCCCGGCGGCGTCCGGCTCGGAACAGGTCGATGAAGGCCCACAGCAGCGCGAAGCCGGTGAAGACCATGCCGCCCGCGATCAGCCAGGAGGCGAAGTTGGTCCACTGGATCTGGTAGGTCATGCTGTAGGCGATGTCGGCGATCAGACCGCCCAGGAACAGCGGAACGGTGGCGGCCAGAAGCACGGCGTGCACGGGATGGATCGCCGTTGCCGGTCTGTGGTCGTAGCGATCCACTCGGTGATCGTAGGTAACTGCCACGGCGTCGTCTCCTTGCCCCGCGGGACCATGCGCCGGTGCGCCGCCCCGGCGAGAGCCCGATTGCCAAACCCAGCGGAACCGGCGCGTTGGGACGCGCGCGGACCACAGTGTCCTTAATGCGGGTGCGGGATGTTGGTTCCGGCCGATACCGGGCTTTGCACGGATGGGACAGGCCCGGGTGCCCCCGGTTGACAGGGTTCCATCACGTTGATATCAACGTTATTGCCACTGGGCGATCCGTTCCGGCCGGCGTTCCGGCGGGATGCGTCCGTGATCAGAGGAGGAAACGACCATGAGCTATGTCGAAGGCTTCGTCGTGGCGGTGCCCAAGGCGAACAAGGAGGTCTACCGTGCCTTCGCCCTGAAGGCCGTGCCCCTGTTCAAGGAGATCGGCGTCACGCGTTTCGTCGAATGCTGGGAGGACGACGTGCCCGACGGGAAGGTCACCGACTTCCGTCGGGCAGTGCAGGCCAAGGAGGATGAGGCCGTGGTGTTCGCCTGGCTCGAGTACCCCTCCAAGGAGGTGCGCGACGCCGCCAACGCGATCATGCGCAGCGACCCCCGCTTCCACCCGGCCGCCGACATGCCGTTCGACGGCAAGCGCATGATCTTCGGCGGCTTCGCGCCGATCCTCGACGTCTGAGGAGCGGCACCGTGACCAAAGTGACCCAGGTCCTGTGGTTCGAGAAGGACATGGAGGCGGCCATCCGCCTCTACACCTCCCTCATCCCCGGCTCGTCGGTGCTGAGCACGACCGCGTTGCCGGCGGAGTCCCCGTCCGGGCCCGCGGACAGCGTGACGATCACCGGCTTCACGATCGGCGACCAGCGCTACATGGCCTTCCAGGCCGGCACGCGCGACGCGTTCAACCACCGCTTCTCCATTATGGTGGAGTGCGACGACCAGGCAGAGGTCGACCGGCTGTGGGACGCGCTGCTCGACGGCGGTGAGCCGCAGCAGTGCGGCTGGCTGCGCGACCGCTGGGGCCTGTGCTGGCAGATCGTGCCGAAACGGCTCGGCGAACTGATCAGTGATCCCGACCGCGCCAAGGCCGCGCGCGTCGCCGAGGCGATGATGGCCATGGTGAAGATCGACCTGGCCGGCCTGGAAGCGGCCGCCCGCGGGACGTGACCGGAGGGGGCGGGGGTGGGCATGCAGCCACCCCTTGCCTTCCGCCCGCAAACCGGTCACCACTCGGCCCATGCCCGAGCTTCCCGAGGTCGAGACCGTCTGTCGTGGTTTGGCGCCGCATCTGGAGGGGCGCGTGCTGGTGCGCGTGCTCCAGCGCCGGCCGAACCTGCGCTTTCCCTTCCCGCCGCGCTTCTGCGAGCGGCTGACCGGCCGGCGCGTGGAGGCGGTGCGGCGGCGGGCCAAATACATCCTGCTGCATCTGGACGACGGGGGCGTGCTGATCGCGCATCTCGGCATGTCCGGGCGCATGGTGATCCTCGACCGCCCGCCCGAGTCGTTCGGCGCGCACGACCATGTGGTGTTCGAGACGGACGCCGGGTCCACCGTGCTGTTCAACGACGCCCGCCGATTCGGGGTGATGGACCTCACGACGGCTGAGGCGCTGGCCGACCATCCCCTGATCCGCAGCCTGGGGCCGGAGCCGCTGGGCAACGCATTCTCCGGCCCCGTCCTGGCGGAGCGGTTGGCCGGGCGGATGTCGCCCATCAAGGCGGCGCTGCTCGACCAGACAGTGGTGGCCGGGCTCGGCAACATCTATGTGGCCGAGGCGCTGTTCCAGTCCCGGCTCAGCCCGCGGCGGATCGCCGCCACCGTGTCGGGGGCACGGGCCGAGCGGCTCGCCACCGCCATCCGCGAGGTGCTGGGCCGCGCCATCGCCGCCGGCGGCTCCACCCTGCGCGACTACGTCCAGGCGTCGGGCGAACTCGGCTATTTCCAGCACCAGTTCGCCGTCTACGACCGCGAGGGGCTGGCCTGCCCCGGCTGCGACTGCGATGTGTTGCGGACGGGCGGCATCCGGCGCATCGTTCAATCCGGTCGCTCGACTTTCTATTGTCCGCAGCGGCAACGGTGATGTAACCAGGGGCGTATGACGGCACCTCAAGTCACGGCGCGGGCGGTCTTCGCGCGGGCGGCGACCACCGCCATTCTCCTGGCCGGCCTCGCGGGAGCGGGCGGCACCGGGAGCGGCGTTCCGACCGCGGCGGCGGCCGAGTTCGTGCGCGGCCTCGGCGACGTGCCGGCCATGCCCGGCCTGGCACCGGTCGATGGCGGCGATCTCGTCTTCGACAAGCCGGGCGGGCGCATCGCCGAGACGGTGATGAGCGGTCGCGTCGGCCGCGCCGACGTGCTGTCCTTCTACGCCACCTCCATGCCCCAGCTCGGCTGGGAGCGCCTGTCCGGCGACCGTTACCGGCGCGAGGGCGAGGAACTCCGTCTGGAGTTCGTCGCACCGCAGCCGGCGGGCCTGACCACCGTCCGCTTCGTGCTCACGCCCCGCTAAAACCAAACAAGGGCCGCAGGGGAGGGGGACCCCCCGGCGCGCCGAACCCGGGAGAGTGCTGGAACCATGCCGTACGAAACCATCATCGTCGAACACCGCGGCCCCGTCGCCCTGATCACGCTGAACCGCCCGAAGGCGCTGAACGCGCTGTCGGACCAGCTCGTGACCGACCTGGGGAACGCCGTCGACGCGGCGGAGGCCGACGACAACGTCGGGGCCATCGTCATCACCGGTTCGGAGAAGGCCTTCGCCGCCGGCGCCGACATCAAGGAGATGGCCGGCTTCTCCTACATGGACGTCTACAAGGCCAACTTCATCACCGCCAAGTGGGAGCGGGTCGCCAAGTGCCGCAAGCCGGTGATCGCCGCGGTGGCCGGCTACGCGCTGGGCGGCGGCTGCGAGCTGGCGATGATGTGCGACTTCATCCTGGCCGGCGACAACGCCAAGTTCGGCCAGCCGGAGATCACCATCGGCACCATCCCCGGCGCCGGCGGCACCCAGCGCCTGACCCGCTTCGTCGGCAAGTCCAAGGCCATGGAGATGTGCCTGACCGGCCGCAACATGGACGCGGCCGAGGCCGAGCGCGCCGGGCTGGTCAGCCGCATCGTGCCGGTGGCCGAGCTGGTGGACGAGGCGGTGAAGGTGGCCGAGCGCATCGCCAAGCTGTCGCGCCCGATCGTCATGATGGCGAAGGAGTCGGTCAACAAGGCCTATGAGACCACCCTGACCGAGGGCGTGACCTTCGAGCGGCGGCTGTTCCACTCCACCTTCGCCACCGAAGACCAGAAGGAAGGGATGGCCGCCTTCGCCGAGAAGCGTCAGCCCGACTGGAAGAATCGCTGATCCAACGGGCAGGATCGGAAAAGCGGGCGCGGCCATATTGACTCGCCTTCGGGGGGAGCGTATAAGGCTCGCTCGCATTTGGGACTAGGTGTCGTCCGGAGTAGGTTCCTTCTATGGCCAATCACAAGTCTGCTGAAAAGCGTATCCGTCAAACCGAGCGGCGCACCGAAGTCAACCGCGCGCGTGTCAGCCGTATCCGTACCTTCGTGAAGAAGGTGGAACTGGCCATCGCGTCCGGCAACAAGGACGCCGCCGCCGAGGCCTTCAAGGCGGCGCAGCCCGAGATCATGCGCGGCGCCACCAAGGGCGTGTTGCACCGCAACACGGTGGCCCGCAAGCTCTCGCGTCTGTCGGCTCGAATCAAGTCGCTCTGACGTCAGTCGTCCTCAAGAAGCCGCGCTTCTCTGGAGCGCGGCTTTTTGCGTTGCCGCAGTAACGGGAAATTGTGCGCTGTGTTTATCTCGAAGGACTCATAGCTTTCGGGGTGATGCGACAAAGCGACAGCCCGGCATTTTCCCCCGTTCGCCTTCTGTGCCCGTTGCGGGGGTGTGCCCGCGGGATTAGACTTGTCCACAAGCATAGAGGCGTTGCGTGCATAAGGAAATGCAAGCAGCGCTGGCAAGTGACGGTGAGGCTGTTCCGGTGCTGCGTAGATATAAGCACGTGTAATACGCCTCCCGGCAAAACGTTCTATTTGTTGAAAACTCAAAGAATGACGGTGGAAACAGGTTTTTCGCCGACAGTGCAATGTTGTCACCGACAAGGCGCAGCGGAGTCGGGGGGCGTTGCTTGGAGTTTGGTTGGACCAGGGCGGCCATGGCCGCCTTGCGGCCGGGACGGTCGCGGGTCGCCGCCTCCAAGCGCTCGCCCCGTCCGCGCGCGGTGACGGACAGCGGGAGTGGGCCGGAATGACGGTGGGCGGAGCGTTGGACCAGCAATGGACCCGGATTCGGGGACGGCTCAAGGACGAGGTCGGCGAGACCGCGTTCAAGAGCTGGCTGCAGCCCATCGCCCTCGCCGGCATCGAGGAAGGCGAGGTGCGCATCGTCGTGCCGACGCGCTGGATGCGCGACTGGGTGATGCAGCATTACGCCGACCGCATCCGGATCCTGTGGACGGGGGAGAATCCCAACGTCCATTCCATCGATGTCCTGGTGGCCTCCACCGGTCCGGCCCCCACATCACTGCCGGCTCCGGTCGGAGCCGGGGCGCCGCCGGTCCGGACGCCTGAACCCGTGGCGGCCGTCCAGGCCCGGACCGCCCCCGTCTACGCCGCGCCGGTCTACGCCGCGCCGGCCATGGGGGCCTCGGACGAATCGCCGACCGCCGACAGCGGGGTGCTGGAGGTGCGGGACGATTTCTCCGCCCCGCTCGACCCGCGCTTCACCTTCGAGAACTTCATCGTCGGCAAGCCGAACGAACTGGCGCACGCCGCCGCCCGGCGCGTGGCCGACGCCACCTCGGTCACCTTCAACCCGCTGTTCCTCTATGGCGGGGTGGGGCTGGGCAAGACCCACCTGATGCACGCCATCGCTTGGCAGATCCGGCGCAACGACCCCAACCGCAAGGTCATCTACCTCAGCGCCGAAAAGTTCATGTACCAGTTCATCCGCGCGCTGCGCTTCAAGGACACCATGGCCTTCAAGCAGCAGTTCCGCTCGGTGGATGTGCTGATGATCGACGACGTGCAGTTCATCAGCGGCAAGGACTCCACACAGGAGGAGTTCTTCCACACCTTCAACGCGCTGGTGGACCAGAACCGGCAGGTGATCATCTCCGCCGACAAGAGCCCGTCGGACCTTGAGGGCATGGAGGAGCGGCTGCGCTCGCGCCTCGGCTGGGGCCTCGTCGCCGACATCCACCCCACCACCTACGAGCTGCGACTCGGCATCCTGGAGGCCAAGGCCGACGTGCTGGGGGTGAAGATCCCGCAGAAGGTGCTGGAGTTCCTGGCCCACAAGATCACCTCGAACGTGCGCGAGCTGGAAGGGGCGCTGAACCGCATCGTCGCCCATTCCGAGCTGGTCGGCCGCGCCATCACGCTTGAGGCGACCCAGGAGGTGCTGCACGACCTGCTGCGCGCCAACGACCGCCGCGTCACCATCGACGAGATCCAGAAGCGCGTCGCGGAACACTTCAACATCCGCGTCGCCGACATGCACTCCGCCCGCCGCGCCCGCGCCGTGGCCCGGCCGCGGCAGGTCGCCATGTACCTCGCCAAGCAGCTCACCGCCCGCTCCCTGCCGGAAATCGGCCGCAAGTTCGGCGGGCGCGACCACACCACGGTGATGCACGCCGTCCGCAAGGTGGAGGAGCTGCGTGCCACCGACCCCGCCTTCGCGGAGGATGTGGAGCTGTTGAAGCGGATGCTGGAGAGTTGAGCCGCAAATAATTTGCACACCTATTGATTATCGGAGCCGGCCGCACATGATGGCGCGATGCCACCGGTCGCGCTCCTCCTCAGCCTGATCACCGTCCTGCCGTCCCTGCCTGTCGCCCTGAACAGCGGCGGCGTGCCGGGTGCCGTGCTCTACGCCGCCCTGGTGCCGGCGTCCTTAGCGACGCTGGCGATCGTCGAAGGGATACCGGAACTGGCGGAGCGGGTCCGGCGGTTCGAGCGGGCGATCGTCGCGTTGGCGATCCTGGCCCTCGTGGCCGCCTTCGCTGTGCGCTACCCGATGTCGCAGGCGGGACTGCTGGGGCTGGGCACGGATCGGGACGAGGCGCTGGATCTCGGCGTTGGACTGATTCTCGAGGGCCGTTTCCCCTATCACGCGCGGACCTACATGGGGGTGCCGCTGACACCGCTGCCGGGCGCCCTGCTGTTGGCCTCGCCCTTCCATCTGATGGGGGCGGCGGCGTGGCAGAATCTGTTGTGGATGCCCGTCGGGCTGATCCTGCTTGTCGACGCCGCGCGCGGGCTGCGCGTGCGGGTGCCGCTGGCGGTTGTCGCCCTGTTCGGCAACCTGACGGTGCTCCAGGACCACATGCACGGCGGCGACCTGGGGGTGAACAGCGTCTATGCCGCCGCGGCCCTGTGGCTGGTGCACCGTGCAGGGTCGGCCGAGGCGCCGCGGCCTTGGATTCTGGTATCGACCGCGGCGGTGCTGGCGGTCGCCGTGGTGTCGCGACCGGTCTTCGCGGTGGTGGCGATCGCCGGGGCCGCTTTCGTGGTCGGGCGGCAGGGGCCGCGGGCCGGGGCTGTCTTCGCCGCCGTGCTGGCGGCGGTCGCCGCGGCGCTGCTGCTGCCTTTCCTTCTGTATGATCCGGCGGCGGTCCTGCCGCGGCATCTGCTGTCGAAGCTGCCGCCGGGCTGGCTCGGGCCAGCCTTCGCCATGGCCGCTGCCGGGCTGCTGGTGGCAGCACTCCCCGCCCTCCGCCCGGTGACGGGGATTCCGGCACTCTACGGCACGGTGGCGGCCGGGCTCGGGGTGATGCTGGCGGTGCCGGTCGGGGTCGGCTGGCTTGGCTGGGCACGGACGGTCGAATACGCGGCCCCCGCCTGCCAATTCGCGGCGCTGGCCCTGCTCCCCTCCTGCCGGGTCACGGAGAACCCGTTGAAGGCGATGTCGATCCGCGCCATGGTGACGGCATGCCGCCGCCGGTGATCCTCCTCATGGCCATCCTCGTGGTGGTTCCGTCCATCCCCTTTGCCTACAAGTTCGGCGGGGGTGTGCCCGGGCTGGTGCTCTACGGACTGCTGGCGTTCGGTGGTTACGCCCTGCTCTGGCGGATCGAGACCGACGCGGGGTGGGCGGCGCTGGCGCGGCGGCGCGAGTGGTTGCTGCTCGGTGCCGCGGTGCTGTTCATCCTGCTCTCCTTCGCGATCCTCTACCCGCTGGCGCAGTCCGGCCAGTTCGGGGCGGGCAGTGACCGTGACGACGCGCTGGCCGTCGGTGTGAAGCGGCTGCTGGCGGGGGAATTCCCCTATTACGGCGTCACCTATTTCGGCACGCCCCTGTCGCCGATGCCGGGGGCGCTGGTGCTCGCCATTCCGTTCCATCTGCTGGGGTCGGTGGCGTTGCAGAATCCGGTGTGGTTCACCGTCGGCCTGCTGCTGGGCATGGATTCGGGCTTGGATTTGCGCACCCGTGTGCTGTTCGCCGCCGCCCCGCTGATCGGCAGCGTGGCCACCATGCAGGATCTGGTGACGGGCGGCGATTTCGTCGCCGCGACTGTCTATGTCGCCGCCGGACTGTGGCTGGTGCACCGGGCGGCGGCGGGGGTGGAGCCGCCGCGGCCCTGGCCGCTCGCCCTGGCGGCCGCCTTCCTTGGAGTCGCCGTGCTGTCGAGGCCGGTCTTCGGCACGGCGGGGATCGTCGCCGGCGCCTTCATCCTGCAACGGCACGGGCTGCGCTCCGCCCTGGTCTACGCCGCCGGTGGGCTGACGACGCTGACCGCGCTGACCGTGCCCTTCCTCCTCTACGACGCGGCGGCTTTCTTTCCGCAGCATCTGGCGCGGCTGCTGCCGCCGGAGCTCGGCCTGCTGAACCATCTGCTGATCGCCGCGGGTTTCGTGGTGGCCGGTTGGCCGCTGCTGCGACCGGTCCGCACCGTCCAGGGGCTCTACGCCGTCATGGCGGCCAGCCTCTCCCTCATGCTCGTCATTCCCGTACTGGTCCGGACCTTCACGTTCGACCACTACATGATCGGCTATGTGAACGCGCCGGGCTTCTTCACCATTCTGGCGCTGCTGCCGTCACTGCGGCGCATGGCGGACGCCGCCGCCGGGGCAGCCGCTATGACCCGGTGATCATCCCACCCTCGCCAAGACGGATGTGGGTGAGGGTCCGCTCCTCGTTCTCCAGCCGCCAGGACAGCAGGGCCTGGGCGTGGTCGCGCATCAGGGCGGCGGTGCCGAGACCATCGCGCAGGGGGCGCAGCTCCCGCGGGTCCTCGGCGAGGTCGTAGAGCAGGGCGGGCAGGGCTGGGAAGTGCACGTATTTGTAGCGCTCGCCGCGCAGCACCGTCAGCGAGCACTGCTCCGGCCTCAGCCCCAGCGCCGTTTCCGGCGCGCCCCCCGCCACGTCGCGGAAATCGAAGGCGAAGACGGCGTGGCGGCGCCAGTCCGCCGGCGTCTCCCCCGTCAGCCATGGCCGCAGGCTGCGCCCGTCGCACTGGCGCGGCGGGGTGAGGCCAACCGTGTCGAGGATGGTGGGCATGAGGTCCACATGCTCGGTGAAGCCCTCCACCACCCGTCCCGCCACACCGCTCGCCTGAACGCCCGGTGCGCGGACGATGAGCGGCACGTGGAAGCAGGAGTCGAACCAGCCCTCCTTGCCGAACATCCAATGGTCGCCCATCAGCTCGCCATGGTCGGCGGTGACGATCACCAGCGTGTTCTCCGCCTCGCCGCTTCGCTCCAGCCAGTCGAGCAGCCGGCCGATGTGGTGGTCGACCTCGGCGATCAGCCCGTAATAGGTGGCCTGCACCCGCGCCAGCGCCGCCGGGTCCAGCGCCCGCGGGTCGAGCGGCCGGTCCTCCAACCAGTGGCCGGGGTCGGTGGGGAAGCTGCCGAGTCGCCAGCCCAACCAGGGATGCACGGCGCCCTCCACCTCCGGCTCCGACGCGCGGGCGGGCGGCGGGCAGTCGGCGGGATCGACGACGGCGTGCCAGGGGGCGGGGGCGATCCAGGGCGGGTGCGGGCGGACGTAGCTGACATGGGCGAACCAGGGCTTCCCGCCCCGCCCCTCCAGCCACGCCAGCGCGCGGTCGGTGAGGAAGGCGGTGTCGCTGTCCGCCGCCGCGTAGACGGCGGGGCCATGGGGGGTGTCGCCCGGCGCCGACCAGATGCCCTTGACCGGGTGCGGCACCGCATGGCCGCGGGCGCGCAGGTGCTCGCCCCAGGGTTCCAGCGATTCGGTCATCAGGCAGACCGGGTCGAAGCCGGGGCACACCCCCTCGTAGGTGGACAGCGCCGGGTCCAGCGGCGCCAGCCCGCGCGGGTCGGCGCTGGTGTCGGTGTAGCCGAACAGGGCCGGGGCATGGCCGGCGCGCCGCGCCTCCAGCGCCAGGGTGGTGAAGCGGCGGTCGAGCGGCGTGCCGTTACGGATGGAGCGGTGGTTGTGCGGGTACATCCCGGTCAGCAGGCTGGCGCGCGACGGGCCGCAGGGGCTGGCGTTGGAGAAATGGCGGGCGAATCGAACACCGGCCGCCGCCAGCCGGTCGAGGTTTGGGGTGCGCACCGCCGGATGCCCGGCGGCGGACAGGGCGTCGCCCCGCCATTGGTCGGCGGTGATGAACAGCACGTTGCGCGTTTGGCGATCGGTCATCCTCGCACGCTCCCTCGTGGTTCGCATCGGCGCCCTAGGAAAGAGTGCCGCCATGACAGTAGTATGAAGTTTGCCAGGGCGGAGGCGACCGCGAATTGCCGGGCCGGGGCGGTTTGGGCATAGTCGGCGCGCCGGGAAAACCGGCGGTGGATCAGGGAGAATCGGGAACCATGACGACGTCATCCGGACGCAACGACAGCGCGGCCACGCTGGCCGCGGCCAAGGCCTTCACCCGGCGCACCCTGTTGCGCTCCGCCGCCGCGGTGGGCGCGGTCGCCGCCACCGGCCCGTTCATCCTGCGCGAGGGGCGTGCGGCCAGCGGCACCGTGAAGGTGTTCTCCTGGTCCGGCTATATCAGCCCGGAGATGCTGGCCGATTTCGAGAAGGTTACCGGCATCAAGGCGGTGCTCACCGAGTACGGCACCAACGACGAGCTGCTGAACCAGCTCAAGGCCGCCGGCGGCTCCGGCTTCGACATCATCCACCCCACGGTGGACCGGGTTCCCAACTACGTCGAGTTCGAGCTGGTGCAGCCGATCGACGAGTCGAAGGTGAAGTGGGACGGCTGCCTGAAGTCGGCCTATGACGGCTCGGCCGCCATGGGCGGCGTGGTCGGCGGCAAGCGCTACTTCGCCCCGGCCGACTGGGGCACCGAGGCGCTGGCCTTCGACCGCAACCGCGCGCCGCTCGCCTACGGCACCGCCAGCTACGGCGATTTCTGGAAGCCGGAGTTCCAGGGCAAGGTCACGCTGCGCGGCCATTCCGGCCTGATCGGCATCGGCCTGTGGCTGGACAGCCAGGGCAAGCTGCCGCACCCCATCCGCGAGCAGTTCGCCGACGAGGCGAAGGCCCGCGCCAATTTCGAGGCGATCGTGAAGGTCGCGGTGGCCGGCAAGAAGAACATCGGCCAGTTCTGGAGCAACGAGAACGAGGCGCAGGGTGCCTTCCGCACCAACGGCTGCGTCATCGGCCAGACCTGGGATTCGAGCGCCGTGGCGCTGCGCAAGGAGAAGCTGCCCATCGGCTACATCGCGCCGAAGGAAGGCGCGCTCGCCTGGATGGAGGGCTTCGCCATCCCCAAGGGCGCGCAGAACCTGGAGCAGGCCTACGCCTGGATCAACTGGTTCTACACGCCGCAGGCCGGCGCCATGTACTCCAACAGCACCGGCATCAACTCCACCTCGGTGGGCGCCGAGCAGTATCTGTCGGACCTCAACAAGGTCTTCTTCGCCGAGGCCTATCCGGGCGACGCGCTGCAGAAGCTGTGGTGGTGGCCGATCCAGCCGAGCTGGTACGTCTCCATCCGCAACGAGTACCAGGACCGCTTCCTGGCGGCGTAAGGTTCCGCCGGCACGATCCTGCACCCGGCCCCCACCCGACCCTCCCCCAACTGCGACGGGGGAGGGCTACCTTCTCCCTCCCCCGCCTCCGGTGGGGGAGGGTCGGGGTGGGGGCGCAACGCGACAACGCTCCCCCCGGACCCCGATGAGCCAGGACGTCGAACTCGACCACGTCAGCATGCGGTTCGGTGCCGTCACCGCGGTGCGAGACGTCAGCCTCACCATCCGCGCGGGGGAGTTCTTCAGCTTCCTGGGGCCGTCCGGCTGCGGCAAGACGACGATCCTGCGCATGATCTCCGGCTTCACCGAGCCGACGGAGGGGCATGTGCGCATCGGCGGCCGCGACATGCGGGGCATCGGCCCCAACAAGCGGCCGACCGCCCTGATCTTCCAGAATCTGGCGCTCTTCCCGCTGATGACCGTGGCCGACAACATCGGATTCGGGCTGGAGGTGCGCGGCGTGCCGGCGGCGGAGCGGCGCCGGACCGTGCAGCGGCTGCTGGAGCTGGTGGCCCTGCCCGACGCCGCCGACAAGAAGGTCACCGAGCTGTCCGGCGGCCAGCGCCAGCGCATCGCCATCGCCCGCGCGCTCGCCGTCGAGCCGCATGTGCTGCTGCTGGACGAGCCGCTGTCGGCGCTGGACCTGAAGCTGCGCCAGCACATGCGCGCGGAACTGCGCGCCATCCAGCGGCGCACCGGCGTGACCTTCATCTACATCACCCACGACCAGGGCGAGGCACTGACCATGTCCGACCGGATCGGCGTGATGTCCGGCGGCGTGCTGGAGCAGGTGGGCGACGGCCCCACCGTCTACGATCACCCCGCCACCGCCTTCGTCGCCTCCTTCGTGGGGGAGGCCAACCGATTCCCCGGACGGGTGGTCCAGGCGGCCGACGGGCTGGCGGCGCTCGACACGCCCGTCGGCCGGCTGCTGGGCCGCAACCCGCGGGGGCTGAAGCCCGGCGACGGCGCCATCCTGTTCGTGCGACCGGAACGGCTGGCCCCCGCCGGGGATGGCACCGGCAACGCGCTGGACGGAACGGTGACCCACAGCGATTTCGAGGGCGCCTTCGTCAACGCCTTCCTCACCGTCGCCGGCGACCACCCGCTGATGGTGCAGGCGCCGCATCTCGGCAACGAGCCGCTGTTCATCCCCGGCCAGCCCGCCCGCGTCGCCTTCCGGCCGCAGGACGCGGTGGTGCTGCCGGAAGGCTGAGCGCGGTTCAGGCCGACTGCGTGCCGAGGGTCGGCAGCGGCAGCGGATCGCTGCCGGAACCGTCCAGGCTCTGGTCCATGGCGAGCGCCGGCACGGTGTCGCGGCACCAGCCGACGATGCGGGCGGGAACCCCGACCACCGTCGCGCAGGGCGGGACGCTGCGCAGCACGATGCTGCCGGCCCCCACCTTGGCGCTGCGCCCGATCTCGATGTTGCCCAGGATCTTCGCCCCGGCGGAGAGCAGCACGCCGTCGCGGATCTTGGGGTGGCGGTCGCCGACCTCCTTGCCGGTGCCGCCGAGCGTGACGTCCTGAAGGATCGACACGTCGTTGCCGACCACCGCCGTCTCGCCGATGACGACGCCGGTGCCATGGTCGATGAACACGCCCGAGCCGATGGGAACCGCCGGGTGGATGTCCACCGCGAACACCTCCGACCCGCGGCTTTGCAGGAACAGCGCCACGTCGCGTCGCCCCCGCCGCCACAGCCAGTGCGCGATCCGGTGCGTCTCCAGCGCGTGGAAGCCCTTGAAATGCAGGAAGGGGTGCAGCCGCGTGTGGGCCGCCGGGTCGCGCGTCCAGATCGCCCGCAGGTCGGACAGGATCTGCTCCAGCACCGCCGGCTCGTCGGCCAGCGCCTCCCCCACGATCGCCGCCAACGGCTCCGCCGCGACGTTCCGGTCGGCAATCTTGTCCGCCAGCAGCGCGGCCAGGGCGGATTCAAACCCGTCATGCTCCAGCACCACCCGGCCGAGCATGGCGGCCAGCATCGGCTCCCGCGCCGCGATCTCCCCCGCCTCGCGACACAGCCCCTGCCAGATGGCCCGGCTGTCGTCCACGGTCTGACGCGGTGCTGCGGCTGCGCTGAGTGCCATCGGTCACGTTCCTGCCAAGCCTGCCCGATGTCGGGGCGGTGCGGGAAACGTTACTCCGGAAATTGCGGACCGGACAAACCGAATCCCTGCGGGGCAGACGCCAGTTCCGCTACCAGACCAGCCGCGGGATGACGTAGGTCGGGGTCTGGCCGGCCGTGGCGGCGGCCATGGCGAGGCGTTCCGGGTCGGGGGTCTCGCCCCAGCGGATGCCCAGCTCCTCCCGGTGGATGCCGCCCGTTACGAAGGCGGAATCGATGCCGGCGGCGTTGGCGCCGGCCACGTCGGTGCGGAAGCTGTCGCCGATGGCGAGCACGCGTTGCCGGTCGGGACCGCCCATCAGTTCCAGGCAGCGGCGGTAGACCGGGGCGTGCGGCTTGCCGTGGTAGGCGACCTCCCGACCCAGCGTCTCGTAATGCTGGGCCAGCGTGCCGGCGCACAGCGCCATCTGGTCGCCGATCAGCACGACAAGATCGGGGTTGGCGCAGATCATGGGAAGGCCGGCGGCGGCGCAGGCCTCCAGCACCGGCACATAGACGTCCAGCGTGTCGTCGAAATCCAGCGTGCCGGTGTTCAGCACGAAATCCGCCGCGTCCGGCGATGCCGCCTCGACGCACCCCAGCGTCTCGAACACGTCGCGGTCGCGTTTCGGCCCGAGGTGGTAGAGCCGGTTGCCCAGTTTGGCGTGCCAGGGATCGTTGCGATCTCGCAATGCTTCGAAGGCGGCCTCGCCGGAGGTCATTACGTGTTGGTAACGATCCGGGCCGATGCCCATGCCGCTCAGCTTGGCCTCGACCCCGGCGGTGCGGCGCGGCGCGTTCGACAGCAGGCACACCGCCTTGCCCGCCGCGGCCAGCCGGTCCAGGCAGTCGGGCACCCCGTCATAGGGCTTGCCGCCATCGTGGATGACGCCCCACAGATCGAGGATTACGCCATCGTAACGGTCGATGACCTGGGACAGGCCGGTGATCGTCTGGAAATCGGGCATCGGATCGGCGGGGTGGTGGGCGGGCCGGTCTTTCTGGCACGCCCGGCCGATCGCGGCAAGGCGCGATGCGGCGCCGTCCAGCGGGTCAGCCTGGCTTGCGGCTCAGGCGCGGCTCGCCGAACAGGTAGCCCTGGCCGAAGTCGATGCCCATGTCGAGCAGCTCGATGAGCTGATTCTCGGTCTCGATCTTCTCGACGATCAGGTCGACCGGCTGCCCCTCGATGCGACGGCGCAGCGCCTCCGCCCGCGGGCGCATGGCGGGGTCGAGCAGCAGGGCGCGGTCCAGCTTCAGGTAGCGCACCTCCGCCCGCACCAGAGCGTCCACGTCGATGTTCAGGTCGGTCACCTGGTCCATGGAGAAGCGGAAGCCGATCCGCGCGAGCTGGCCCAGCAGGTTGATCGCGGCCGGGCCGCCCTCGCGCCAATGCTCCTGGCTCAGCTCGAACACCAGCTTGGGCACCAGCCCATCGTTCTGCCCCATGAATTGCAGGAACTGCCGCATGAAATCGGCGTCGCCGACGGTGGCGGCGGAGATGTTGGAGAAGAAGCCGATGTGGTGCTGACGCCGCTCCGTCTCGCGGATCAGCTGGATGCAGCGGACCAGCAGCAGATTGTCGATGGTGGCGATCAGCCCTTCGCGCTCGGCGATCTCCAGATAGCGGTCGGGCATGACCTGCGACCCGTCGGCCGCGCGCACCCGCGAGAACACCTCGTAGAAGCGGTGCTTGCGCTGCGGCAGGCTGACGATGGGCTGCAGGTAGATGTCGATGCGGTCGGCCTTCAGCGCGTCGCGCACCGTCTCCAGCACCGAGGCGTCGTTGAGACGGGGCGCGGGGTGGGCCGGATGCGGCGGGGCGGCGGGCGCTCCGACCAGCGGAACGCCGCTTTCCAGCGGCTTGCGGGGGGCGGCCGTGCGCGGCGTCTCGGGGGCCCTGGCCGTGGCGGGTGCCGCGGCCGGCCCGCGCTTGTCCTGGAGCCGCCCGACCAGCGATTGCAGCAGCTTCACCTCGTGCATCACGGTGTCGTAATCGACCAGCCCGCCGGTGCGGCGCGCCTCCTCCAGCCGGGCGGTCAGGCGATCGACCTCCTCCTGCTGGCGGGTCACCTCGGCGACCATGTTCTCCAGCGCCAGCTCCAGCTCATGGGCATGGGCGAACTGGCCGCGCCCGCGGTCGCGGCGGGTCAGCACCTCGTGCGCCAGCGCGCCGGCCAGGATGACGACGGCGCCCGTCAGCCAGCCGAGCAGCGGGTCCATCTCCGGCCGCATGTAGGGAAGCGCCGCCCCCAGCGACACGCCGGCGATGATGTAGGCCAGCCCGTAGGCGAGATGGGTCACGAAGGACATGGGGACCCTTGCGAAGCGCAGGGAGGGGCGGAACAACCCGCCGGACTGTCGCCGAGCCGGCTTTCCCGATGGTTAATGGTGGCCCCGGGGTTGCCGGCGGTGGCTCAGCGGTGGTCGGCGCCCACCGCGTCGGCCAGCGCGGCGAAGCCGTCGCGTTTCAGCAGGGCGGCCAGCCCGCTCTTGATGCCGGTGATCAGCGCCGGGCCGCCGTAGACGAGCGCGGTGTAGAGCTGCACCAACGACGCGCCGGCGCGGATCTTGGCGTAGGCGTCGGCCCCGCCGGCGATGCCGCCGACACCGACGATCGGCAGCGTGCCGCCGGTCAGCCGGAACATGTCGGCCAGCAGCGTGGTGGAGGGGCCGAGCAGCGGTCGGCCGGACAGGCCGCCGGCCTCGCCGCGGAAGCGCTCGGGCGTGCCGGGCGGGCGGGCGATGGTGGTGTTGGAGACGACCAGCCCGTCGATCCCGGTCTCCAGCGCCACCGCGGCGATGTCGGCCTTGTCCTCTTCCGTCAGGTCGGGGGCGATCTTCAGCAGCAGGGGCGGCGGGTTGTCGAGCCGGCAGGCCGCCCGTTCGTCCAGCACCCGGCGCAGCAGCACCCGCAGCGGCTCCCGCCCCTGGAGTGCCCGTAGCCCCGGTGTGTTCGGGGACGAGACGTTGACGACCAGGTAGTCGGCCAGCGGCGCCAGCCGCCGCACCCCCAGCGCGTAGTCGTCGGCGGCCTCCGCCGTGTCCTTGTTCTTGCCGAGGTTGGCCCCGACCAGGCCCGGCGCGCAGCGCGGGTCGGTGCGGCGCCGTTCCAGCCGGGCGGCGAAGGGCTCCAGCCCCTCGTTGTTGAAGCCCATGCGGTTGATCACGGCACCCTGCTCGGGCAGGCGGAACAGGCGGGGGCGGGGGTTGCCCGGCTGCGGCCGCGGGGTGACGCTGCCCGCCTCCACGAAGCCGAAGCCCAGCCGCAGCATGGCGTCCGGCACCTCGGCGTTCTTGTCGAAGCCGGCCGCGAGACCCAGCGGGTTGGCGAAGTCGCGCCCCCACAGGCGGATGCGCAGCACCGGGTCGTCGGCCGCGCGCGGCCCCGGCATCAGCCCGGTGGCGAGCGCACGGATGGTGATGGTGTGCGCCGTCTCCGGATCGAAACGTCGCAGGATCGGGCCGACGATGGGGAACAGGTCGATCACGGGCGCTCTCCGTCGTCACCCGCCGGATGCGCGTGCGCCGGGATGACGTGCAGCCCGTCGGCACCCAGCGGCAGCGGGTCCACGCGGGTCACCGCCACCACCGGCAGGGCGCCGTAGAGATGGGGGAAGAGCTGCCCGCCGCGCGCCGCTTCCCAGCGCAACGCGTCACCGAGCGCCGCCGCATCGGCGGTCAGCAGCAGAAGCCCGGTCTGGCCGGTGCGGTGCTTCGCCGCACTGCCGGCGAGCTGGGCGGCGGTGGAGAAATGGATGAAGCCGTCGGCCGCATCCTGCGACGAGCCGCGGTACGAACCGGCGGCGACGGCGCGCTCCCATTCCTCGGCGCGGCACATGTGGAAGATGATGGGGTCGGTCATGGCGCCGGGACGTTATCCCAAAGGGACGGTGGTGTGCCAGATCGAAGCGGAGGAATCGCATTTTGCAAAATGCGATTGTTCGAATCGATCCCTGATGGCGTTTTGCAATTACCGAACGGCCTCGCCAGTCCGCCCAGCGGGGGTGAAAACGAGGAAAGACAAGCATCTCGTCATGCACGCGGGGCGCGACGGAGTTTGGCACCACTCTTGCTGAATATGCGTGTATGTAAGCGGAGGTGCCACATGAACGCGATCTCGATTTCGATCCTCAAAGAGCGTGCTATGAACACCGGTGCGGCCATCATCGGTTCGGATGACAACCTCACCCCCATCGACCCGTGCCGCACCCCGGTGCCGCTGAAGCCGAGCGCCGCCATGCTGGCGGACGGCGCGCGCGCCGGGGGCGTCACGGTCGAAGTGGCCTGGCGCATCTACCAGGCGATGATCCGCGCGGCGTCCTGACGCCGGCGGGCCATCGCCCGCCGGATCAGTCCTCCCCGCCGTAGAACAGGCTGCCGCCGATCTCGGCGGTGGGGAACAGGCCCTCCGCCCAGTCCGGGCGGTCGCCGGCCCGGTGATACCGGGTGGCGCCGCCCGTCGGGTCGGGCAGGACACCGGCCACCGCGCGGCGCGCCACCCGCAGGCAGGTGGCGAAGACCGGGTCGGTGCCGTCGACCGCCAGCATCCGCGGCCGGTCGGGAAAATCCACAGCCCAGCAGGAATAGCGCAACGACTCGCGTCGAACGGCGGGAGCGCCCCTGGCGTCCGCCCGACGGAGACGGTTGACGATCACCGCGGCCACCGCCTCGATTCCACGAACCGGCTCGCCCTGCGCCTCGCCCCACAGGGTGCGGGCCAGCGTGTCGACCGCGTCCACCCCGTACGCCGCGGCGTCGGGCTGCACGGGTGGAGCCGCGGGCAGGGTTGTGATGTCCGTGGTCACCGGCATCAGCCGGCGCGCCGTCATCGCCGGATCTCCCCGGCGGGTGCGGCGCCTTCCAGCTTACGCTCGATGCGCAGCAGATGGTCGGTCAGCCGTGTCTCCACGTCCTTCAGGGTGCCGGTGGACACATAGGTCTTGGCCACCTCCAGCTTGTAGGCGGCGAGGCTCTCGCGCACCTGCGCCTGCGCGGCCTCGGCGCGGGCGCGCAGCGACTCCAGCGCGTCTTCCGACTCGCGCCGCTGCCGCAGGATCAGCCAGAACAGGCCGGCCAGCGCCGGCAGCTCGACCGCCGTGATCCACCAGGTCACGTCGATGGGCTCGGTCATGGGGAAACTCCCGTTGTCGATTGGAAGGGTTGCGGACGCTCCCTTGTCAGAGCGGCCAGTGTCAGAGCGGCCAGTCGTGGTCGGCCACCACGGGCTCCGGCTGCCAGCCGGCCCGGCGGGCGGCGGGGGGCGGGTGGTCGAAGCGCAGGGGTTCGCAGGACAGGGCGCCGGCCGCCGCGTCCAGCCCGTCGTCGTGCACGCGCGACCGGCCGCCGGGCCGCCATTCCCGCATCTCGCGCACGAAGGGCGTGTCCCACAGGCTGCGGTGGGCGTGGATGCGCCCGTCGGCCAGCGGCGCGTCGAACGCCTCGACGATCCGCTTCTCCTTGGGCGTGCGCGACGCGACCCCGATCACCGCGGCGGCCAGCCGCGCCTTGCCGAAGCTCTGCCGCAACAGGCCGGGCAGGAAGGTGCCGAGCCCGTTGGTCTCCACATGCACGCCCGGCAGATGCAGGGCGCGGACGAGATCCACCACCTGCCGGCACTGCTGCGCCGCTTCGGTTGCCGGGTCGTTCGGGTCGACGGTCAGATAGGCCACGCGGTGCAGGAACAGCCGCCCGTCCTCGCCGCCGAACACCGCGGCGACGACGCTGGAATCGCCGGTCCGCCCGTCCTCCGACGGCCGGGCGAAGGCCGGGTCCCACCAGCAGGAGGCGGAGACCAGCCGCGTGCCCTCCAGCATCAGCAGCGGCCGGCCATGCGCCTCCCGGTATTCCGGCTCGCCGTCGTAATAACGCATGCGGTCGGGGTCGAGCCGCCCGGCGCTGACGCTGACCGGCTGCAGCAGCATCTGGGTGGCGAACTTGGCCGGGCCGTGGCGGCGGCGGATGCGCTCGATGTGGGCGGTGTCGTAGCGCTCGGGCCAGGCGGGCTTGCGGTCGGCATCCCACACCGGCAGCACCATGCGGCGGAAGCCGTCCAGGAACGGCTCCGTCTCCCCCGCCTCCGGCCGCGGCTGGTCGGCGTAGATGGAGTAGTAGCTGTGCGGCGTGCCGATGTAGAGCTGGATGCCGCCCGGCACCAGCACATAGTCGATCTCGCTCAGCCGCTCGCGCAGGTCGCCGCGCTTGGGCGCGGTGTCGCAGGTGCGCGGCACCTCCACGTCGTCGCAGATCACCACGTCGGCGCGGCTGCCGGTGATGTTGCCGACCACGCTGCGCGCGATCATCGACGGCTCGCGCAGCTCGCGCGGGCGGGCGACCGTGAACTCCTCCGACGACCAGGTGACCCGGCCGGCCGGCTTCAGCCCCTCCAGATCCGGGTGCAGCTCGACGATGCGCATGACGTTGCGCACCATGCGCCGGGCCAGCTTGTGGTCCGCACCCACCACCATGACCCGGCGGTTGGGGTCGCGCAGCAGCAGCCATGCGGCGAACAGCCCGACCACGGTGGATTTGCCGGCCCCGCGGAAAGCCATCAGCAGCAGCGTCCGCTCGCCCTCCGTCATGGCGGTTTCCAGCCACTCGGCGATGGCACGGTGATGGGCGGGGGTGGACTGCTCCTGGAAGTCGTTCCAGTTTTCCAGGAAGCTCACGAAGCCGGGGGCGTCCGGCGGCGCCGGCTCACCACCCGTCATGGCACCACCCCTCATGGGTTCCGCCCGACGATGTGCCAGCCGGCGCCGTTCGACATGACGGTGATCGCGTGGCCGTAGCCGGACAGGTTGATCGCCTCGTTGTCCGGCCCGCCGCCGTCGGCGCGCGACACCACCACCGCCTGGGCCGAGGGGTCGGACTTCTTGATGGTGACGGTCCGCCCGACCGCGTGCGGCGCACTGGGGGTGGGAAGCCGCACGTCCACCGAGCCGGCGTAGGCGCTGACCAGATAGAGCGACTGGTTGAGGTCGGGGAAGAAGACGCCGGGGCCGTCGCGGAAACCGACGTTGCCCGGCATGGTGGTGCCGCCGGTGATCCACCAGCCCGCCCCGTTCGACACCGCGGTCACGAAGTCGAAGCGGTTGCCGAGGATGGCGGTGCGCCCGTCGGGGCCCTGTCCGCCCTGCTCCGTCACCGTCACCGGGTTGACCGACGCGTCGGTCTTCTTGATGGTCACCGCGTGGCCGTTGGCGGAACCGGCCGGGGGCAGCCGCGCCTCCACCGCCCCGCCATAGGCGCTGACCAGATAGACCGAGCTGGCGAGGTCGAGCGTCACCAGCCCGCCGGCCGGTGGCTCCAGATACTCGGTGTCGTAGCGCAGGGACTCCACCACCAGCTCCCGCACGCGGGTGCGGTCCAGCCGGTTCTTCTCCGGGTAGCCGGCGTTGACCGCCGTGTAGCGCCCGCCCGAGCGGTCGAGGATCGCCGGCCCGGCGGAGGCGGAGAACAGGTTGACGATGGCCGTCTCCACCGAGCCCTCGTCGAGCTGCACGTTGGGCACCCCTCCCAGCGACTCGGCGTAGACGTTGACCAGCAGAGTCTTGTCGGTGTCGGCGCCGATGCGGAAGCAGGCTTCGGCCTCCGGGTACAGGTTCGCCTCGCAATCGACGAAGGCGTTGTTGTAGCGCCCGTGCTCCACGAAGAAGCCGCTGCCCGTCATGGGGGCCGACAGCGAATAGACCCGCACGCAGTGGAAGCGGTTGGCGTTGGCGGTGTCGCCGTCGCCGCTGCGGGTCAGCCACACCCCGTTGCGGGCCGGGCGCGCCACCAGAACGCGGGCGATGTTGTTCCAGTAGCAGGGGCGGTCGGGCGAGGTGTGGCCGTCGAGCACGATGCCGTCGGTCTGGTCCCACAGCGTCAGGTCGGTCAGCGCGTTCTGCACGCAGGGTCCGTCGCGCCCGAACAGGCGGATGCCGGCCAGCCCGTTCTCCAGCCGCAGCCCGCTCACCGTGGCGTAGCCGTCCGGCAGGTGGATCAGGTCGACCTCGTTGGACGAGGCGCGGACCACCGACGCTTGCCCGTCGCCCAGCAGCGACTGCCCGTAGCCCACCGTGATGGTCCCGGTGACGCGGTAGGTGCCGGCCGGCACCCGCACCGTGCGCGCCGCGGTCAGCGCGGTCTGGAAGGCCAGCGTGTCGTCGACGGTGCCGTCCCCCGCGGCGCCGAAATCGCGAACCGACACGGCATCGCCCAGCTTGTCGCGGATCGGGCGGGGCACGCCGCCAATGGCGCTCGGCTGGTAGGTGGACAGCGCCTCCTCGTCCACCGGGGCCTGCGCCACCGGGTTGCCGGTCGAATCGAAGGCGAGCAGCCGCCCCGCCCGCACCGCGCGCAGCGGCAGGACGGAGGAGGCGGGCAGGTCGTTCTCCGGGTAGCGCAGCATCGTCTCCTGGTCGGCGGCGACCTGCTGCAGGCACGCGGTCAGCGCGTCGAACTCCCGGTTCAGCGACGTGGCGGGCAGCGGCCCGCTTTCCAGGAAATCGGTCATCCGCTCGATCGGCATGCGCCGGCGCAGCAGCACCACGGTGCCGGCCGGCGGTGCCGCGGCGAAGGTCACGGTGCCGCCGGCGGTCACCCCGGCCCCGGTGATGCTGTGGCCGGTGAGCTGGCGCGCCGCGTCCAGGAACACCTCCAGATCCTCCGACGCGAGGATGGGGAAGGGAAAGGTGAAGGCCGTCTGCGCGCCGTCGGCCACATACTGCGCGCGCGGGATGCCGCGCGGGATCTGAAGGCTGGTCATCCATGGCTCCGCGGGGAGGCGTCACGAGAAGCGGCTGAGGAACTCCAGCCGCTGGCGTTCGGCGAGCTGGGACTGTTCGAGCAGGTTGCGGCGGCGGCGGGTGTCCAGCGTCTCCTGCTCGGCCTGGCGGCGCAGCGCCTCGGCCTGCTGGGCGGCGCTGCTCTGCTGGTCGGTTTCCTTCACCTGGCCCAGCAGGATGGCCTCGCCCGACCCGTCGCGGGAGCTGACGCCGTTGGCGCCCAGCGTCGCGCGGGTGCGCGCCATGGCGCGGCGCAGCGCGTCGCGGCGTGCCTGCTCGTCGGCCGCGGCGGTGGCCGAATACTGGGCGAGGCGGGTGCGCGACGCCTCCTCCTCCGCCTGCAACTCGCCGCCCAGCCGGCTGCTGAGCTGGTCGCCCTCCTGCCGCTGCTGCTGGGTCAGCGCGTCCATGGCCTGCTGGCGCTGCTGGGCGGCAAGCGCGGCGGCGGCCTCCTGCTCCAGCCGGCGCACCTCGGCCTCGTGTGCCCAGGCGCGCTCCTGCTCCTGCTGGCGCCGCACCGCCTCCTGCTGGCGGGTCTCGGCGTCGATCTGGTACTGGCGCTCGCGCGCGGCGGCCTCGGCCGCGGCGCGGGCGGCGGCGTCCTGGCGCGCCAGCTCGTCCTGCTGGCGCTGGTATTCGGCCACCGCTGCCGCCTGCTGACGCTGGTACTCGTCCTGCTGGCGTTGGTATTCGGCCTGCTGGCGCTGGATTTCCGCCTGCGCGGCGACCTGCTGCCGGCGGTACTCCAGCTCGGCCTGGGACTGCTGGGTGGAGGCGCTGGTCTCGTTGCGCTTCTGCGTGTTGTTCATCACGGACGTGGCGACCGGCAGTGCGGCCGTGAGAAGGGGGGCGATGGAGGCCATCAGTCGTTCACCTTCAGCGATGTGGTCACGGAAAGCAGGGTGAAGGGCAGCGGCGCATCCTGCTCGATGCGCCAGAGCGGGCGGTCGATGTCGCGACGCCAGCCCAGGGCCCGCAGCCGGCGGTCGCCGCTGACCGGCGTCGGCGGCTCGCCCTCGGCCGGCTGCGGGCCGAAGCGGTGGAGCGGCAGGTCATAGGGCCCCTGGCCGAGATCGACGCGCAGCGCCGCCGTGTCCTCCAGGCGGAAACCGACCTCCACGAGCCGCAGCGTGTCGCCGGTGCCGCCGGCCTGCCCGACTTGGTTGGGGGGCAGCGGCTCGATGATGTGGGCGAAGCGCAGCCCGGCTTCCAGATGGCGGGCCGGCGGGTCGATGCTGATGCGCCCGGTCACCACCGTCGCGTCGGGGCGCACGACACCATCGGCCACCACCCCGACCGTGCGCCCCTCCAGATGGTCCAGCCCGGACCACAGGGCGGTGTCGGTCGCGGCGTCGCCCACCAGGGCGGCGTCGAGCCGGAGCGTGTCGTCGAACCGCTCGATGGTCCAGGTGCCGGCGCGCTCGGCCAGCAGATAGACGTCGTCGCCGACCACCGCGACCGAGCGCACCAGTCCGTCGGTCTCCAGCCGGGTCCAGGCCGTCACCTGCTCGGCCCGGTAGACGGTGAGGGTGCCGAGCGTGCCGTCCTCCATGACGACGAACAGCAGCCGACGGGTCTTGTCGAAATCCTGGTCGCGCGGCGCCCGGACGATGTGGCGGGCCAGCAGGGCGAGGTCGGTCGCCTGGTAGGCCTGCTCGGTGTCGGTGTAGAGGAACTCGCGGATCTCCTTGCCGTTGCGCGACACGAAGAGCGTGGCGCCGTCCACATCGCGCGGGGCGACGGTGCGGTCGATGGGGGAGCCGATGCGGGTCTGGCGGTTGACCTGGATGTTGGACGGGGTCAGCGGGTCGCCGGTCACCATGTATTCGGCCCCGGAGGTGAAGACCTGCAGGTGCCGGCCGGAGAAGACGGCGCGCACCGCGTTCACCTGGTCCGACAGGATGCCGAACTGGATCGATTCGTCGTCCAGCCCGGTGCCGAGGTCGAAGTTCCAGATGTCGGCGGATCGCGACATCCACAGCCGGTTGGGCAGATCGCGCGAGCCGCCGATCACCAGCCGGTCCTGGTGGAAGGCCGTCGACACCGGCCAGCCGCGCAGGGTCGAGAAGGCCTGCTCCTGCCAGTCGGTGCTCTGGGCGGTGTCGGGCAGGGGCTCCTGCAGCGTCACCGACAGCTGGGTGGGGGAGTTCACGGCGGTGATCAGGCCCTGCTTGCCGCGGATGCGCAGCCGCGTGTTCTCCTGCCGCTGGTCGAAGACGGCGGCGTTGGCGGTGACGAGGATGCTGCCGCTGGTGCCGGAGGGGGTCAGCGTCACATCCGCGGGTGCGAAGCGGTGGAAGGGCAGGTGGACGACGCCGCCATCGGACGCGTAGCTCCATTCCGACAGCACCCAGTCGGTGGGGGTGTTGCGGGTCAGCTTGCGGGGGGAGACGTCGGGGTGGGAGACGAGCAGCGTGTCGGCGCTCTGGGTCCAGGATATCCCGGCCAGCTGCGTGGCACTCCACGGGGCGTCCACCGTGGCGACCCGTTCGTCGTCGCGGTAGACGTCGATCTTCCCGGCGGAGAAGGCCAGCAGATAGGTCTGCTCGCTGTTGAACTCGAACGCCACCAGCCGCCCGGCCCCGCGCGCCGCATCCACGAAGGCGAGGCCGGAGCGGCGGCTGACGCCCCCCGTGGGGTGGATGAACACGTTGCGCAGCGTCAGCGCACCGTTGTCGTAGGCGCGCAGGTCGCCGCGGCCGAGCAGCCGGCGGCTGATCTCGCCCGCCGTGAAGTTGGTCTTGACCAGCCGGATGCGCGTCATGACCCGCGCGCCTCGATCAGGGTGAAGTCCTCGAAGCGCGGCTGCACGTCCTGCTGCGCGTCGATCAGCCGGGCGCGGCGGAACTCCGTCTCCGCCAGCTTCATCATGGTCTCGGCCCGGCTGCTGTTCTCGGTCAGCGGGATGCAGAACTCGGCCGACAGGCGGGCGATCAGCGCCTGGTCGAAGAAGGCGGGGAAATCCGCCTCGGCCGGCCGGAACAGGTAGGTCAGCACCACCGACTCCGCGTCGGCGTGCAGCCGGCGGCCGGCGATGCGGTATTCGAGCCCTCGCCCCCGCCCGCCGATGCCGGCCCCCAGCGCCCGCAGGAAATCGGCCGGAAGCTGGAAGGCGTTGGCGAAATCCGCCAGGGGCGGATCCGACAGGCGGGGCAGGGTCGCCTGGGCGGTGGCGAAGCTCCAGGCGTTGGCGGTGAGCAGCGCGTCACGCGCCGGCGCGTAGAGCGCGTCCGCCACCTGCGCCTCCGCCGTGCCGTCGTCGAAGGCGCTGATGGGCGTGGCGCCGATGCGCAGCAGCGCCCGGCTGCACAGCCCGATCGCGGTCAGTGCCATGAGGGTCCTCCCGGGGGTGGGCGGATGGGGGCGTCGTCGCATCGCGCCCCACTCCCGACCTCCCCCACGTCGCGGGGAGAGGAGAAAAAGCCCTCCCCCGTCGAAGATGGGGGAGGGTCGGGTGGGGGTTTCACGCGACCACTGTCCACCCGCCTCAGTCGCTGTCGGTCGCTCCGACCGGCGTCAGGTTGGCGACGTCCACCACATGGGCGGCGTTGGAGGCGACCAGCAGGATGCCGGCGGCCGGGGTGCCGTCGGTGTCGGTGTTGGCGAGGATCATGTCGCCCACCCGCAGCATGTCGGCGGCACCGTTGAAATAGCCGGTGGTGTCCACGTCGGTGGCGGCATCGGTGGTGGTGAAATGCCAGAGGGTGAAGCCGTTGGCGTAGGCCAGCACGCTCAGGTCCTTGGACTGGAAGGCCATGGGGATAGCTCCGGGGTTTCTTGGGTCCTGGGGCGCCCGCGGGTGGCGGCTTTGCCGCCGCCGTGCCGCGGGCGCCCGCCGTCGGTCAGCCCTGCGGTGCGGCGCCTCAGCTTTCGAGGCAGCGCAGGGTGACGACACCGGTGGTGTCGATGAGGCAGGAGCCCTGGCTCATCATGTTGTTGACGAAATGGGCGGCGCGGTCGCCGTGCCAGGTGATGTCGGTCTTCACGTCGGCCCCCGAGGCGTGGCCGACCGCGGTCTTGTGGAACCAGTGGCAGAGCCGCACGCCCGACGACAGCGACAGGCCGGAATGGGGCACCCACAGGGTGCCCAGCCAGCGCTTGGCCTGGGTGCCGCGCCAGGGCAGCTCGTCGGGGCCGACATACTCGGTGTTGGAGAACTCCTCGATGCCGAGCAGCTGGCTCCACTGCTTCCAGCCGACCACCGCGTAGCGCTGGCCGTCGTCCGGCACGTCGGCGGCCCCCAGCATCTCGAAGGCGGTCAGCACCTTGGCCTTGGTCAGCCCGTCGCTGCCGGCACCGGCGTAGTTGGTGGACTTGTCCAGCTCGGCGATGATCAGCTCGTCGGTCTTGCGGCCGAGCGCGTAGGCGCCGGCGTTGGCGATGATCTGGCGCTCGTCGATGTTGGTCTTCAGCTCGTCCAGCTTGTCCAGCCAGTCGCCGGCGTAGAAATCATACAGCGCGCATTCGACCGGGCTGTGGTCCAGGTTCATCACCGGCACCTGGCCGTGGCGCGCCTTGGTGGAGGCGGTGCCCTTGCCGACCTTCTGGAAGACGGTGGAAGCGCCCTGGACGTTGTTCTTGATGCGCACGGTGTTGCGCAGCTTGGAGCCCATGCGCTGGTAGGCTTCGTGCACCTCGCGCTCGAACTGTTTGACGAAGGACTGCGCGACCGAAGTGGCCATGTGACTTTGATCCTTTCTCGGATGTCGCCGGCCCGCGCGGAGCGGCGCGGAAAAGCATGAGGGCCGGCCGGTGCTCGCGGCACCAACCGGCCCTCATGAAGGCGGGGCTTGGGGAGGGAGGCATCCGCCCCGGCGCGCGGCGGGCGCGTTTCGGGCGTTGACGGTTCTGTTCTTACGCCAGCTTTTTATCCTTGTAAAGGAAAAAAATCACATATGAGTGATTCCGCGGATCAGGCCTACGCCACCGCCCTCCCGTCCGCCCGGCCGGCCCGTGCGACCAGGGCACGGATCAGCGGATCGCCGGCGCAAGCCGTCCGCAGGCTCAGACGCTTCCCGTCGCGCGCGACGATCGTCACAGCGGCCGTCGCCGCCTCACCACGGACCTGCAGGGTGCCCGACGCCACGGAATCCGGCACGCCATCGGCGTCGATCGAGACGCCGCCTTCGGAAACGTCCAGGAGCCGGCCGGTGTAGCCGACTCCGCCGGCGGTCAGCGCGGCCTGCGCGTCCAGCGGGAAGCGCGGCAGGCGTCGGCGGTCGACCTCCTTGGTGGCGCCGCGCACCACGCGGTTCAGGCTGCTGCGCAGGCCGTCCACATTCTTCGCCACGGCCGCCGCGGTGTCCTGCACGGTGGCCGCGTGACGGCCGGTTTCGTCGGCCTCCCGCGACACCTCGGTGATGCGGCGGGCCACCTCCTCGACCGCACCGGCCGATTCCTGGATGTTGCGGGCGATCTCGCCGGTGGCCGCGGCCTGCTCCTCCATGGCGGCGGCGACCGCGGCGGCGACCCCGTCCATCTCGGCGATGGTGCGCGTGATCCCGTCCACCGAGGTGGCGGCGGTGCCCGCCACGGCGTTGATCTGCGCGATCAGCCGGCTGATCTCCTCGGTGGCGCGGGCCGTCTGCCCGGCAAGATTCTTGACCTCCCCGGCGACCACGCTGAAGCCCTTGCCGGCTTCGCCGGCGCGCGCCGCTTCGATGGTGGCGTTCAGCGCCAGCAGGTTGGTCTGGCTGGCGATCCCCTGGATGAGGTCGGCCACCGACCCGATCTCCGCCACGATCCCTCCGAGGTTCTTCATCGCGCTGCCGGTTTCCGCCCCGCCGTCGAGCGCCCGTCGGGCGATCGTGCTGGTCTGGGCCACGCGGGTGGCGATTTCGCGGATGGAGGCGTTGAGCTGTTCCGCGGCGGATGCCACCGTCTGGGTGTTGCCCAGCGCCTGCTCGGCCGCGGCGGCCACGCCCTGCGCGTTGCCGCTGACCTTGCCGGCGGCGGCGGCCATGGAGCGGGCCGTGCGGTCCAGGCTCGTCGTCTCCTCGCCGATGCGGCGGACGACCTTGCCGGTCTCCTGTTCGACGGTCTCGGCCATGGCGACCAGCGCCCGGTTCTTGGTGTGTTCGGCCTCCTCGCGCTGGCGGTCCTGGTCGGTGCGCAGCCGCTCATTCTCGAGCATGCCCTGCCGGAACACCTCGACCGCGCGCGCCATCTCGCCGGGCTCGTCCCGCCGCTCGCCGCCGGGAACCGGAGTCGCAAGGTCGCCGTTGGCCATGCCCCCCATGCGCGCCGTCAGCCGGTGGAGCGGCCGGGTGATGCTGCGCGTGATGAGCTGGGCGCCGATGATCATCACGGCCAGCACGGCGGCAACCGCGCCGATCATCACGCCGTGCAGACGGTCCTGCTGGGTCGACACCTCCTCGCGCACGGCGGCGGCCTTGCCGGCGGCCTCCCGTGCCGCGGTTTCGATCAGCGCGCGCGCGGCGTCGAAACGGCGGTCGGCCTCCTGGAGCGCCGCGGATTGCGCCGACGCCGTGTCGGCGTAGCGGTTCAGGTCCGCCGTGTAGCGGTCGAGCAGACCGGTCAGTGTCTCGCGCATCGCCGGATCGAATGGGGAGCCGGCGAGAGCCGAGGCGAATTCCGTCCGGCGTCGGGCGATCAGCTCCATGTAGCGGTCGCGCCCGCCGCGCAGCATGAAATCCTTCTCGTGACGCCGCATCATGAGCAGCGTCACCAGCAGCCTATCGACCGCCGGCCGCTGCGCGTCCGGCAGGGTGGTGATGGCTTGGTCCAGCCGTTTCTCCACCGCCTGCACGGCGTGGCGCAACTCCTTCTGAAGGCCGAGATCCTCGGTCAGGCCCAGCTCGATGGCGGCGGCGGTCGCCTTGTCGGCAATGGCGCGGTAGGCGTCGATGGCCCCGCGCGACGCGTCGCCCACGGCGGGAGAGGCGGCCGCCAGATCATCGACGGCGCCGGTCAATGGTCCCTCCAACGCGCGCAGACCGGTCAGCGAGGCTTCGTCGTGCACGGCGAGGAACCGGTTCAGCCCCTGTTTGTGGCCCAGCAACGCGGTCAGGACGCTCTGCGCCCGTGTGACCTCGCGATCCGCCTGCTGCGAGACGGCGGCGCCGTCCGCCGCTGCGCCATGGGTCGACAGATAGACCCAGAGCAGCCCGAGGATGCCGAGACCGACAAGAAGCTGAAGGAGATGAAGCCGTTGCCCGATGCGGAACGATCCCGCCATGATCTGACACCCCCCTTTTTTTAAACATATTTTTCTTGTTGTATCATGGGCATATTCCTGTGGAATATGAACTTTTTATGACGCCCGTTGTTGAACTAGGCCGAAAGGGAGGGGGTGCGCGGAAGGGCGGCCGGTGGCCCCTGCGTCTTGTCAGGCACGCTCGCGGATGCGGTCGGCGAGCAGTTCCATGGCGGCGGATGCCGGCTGCGGACGGCCGGTCAGCCAGCCCTGCACCAGGGTGCAGTTGTGGTGGCGCAGGAAGGCGGCCTGCTCGGGCCGCTCCACCCCCTCCGCCACCACGGCCAGCCCCAGCATGTCGGCCATGGCGATGATGGTGGAGACGATGCCGGCGTCCTCGCGCGTGTGCGGCACGCCCTGCACGAAGGAGCGGTCGATCTTCAGCGTCGTCACCGGCAGCCGCTTCAGGTAGCTGAGCGAGGAGTGGCCGGTGCCGAAATCATCCACCGCCACCCGCACGCCCATGGCCTTCAGGTCGCCCAGCACCTGGAGCGCGTGGTCGAGGTCCTGCATCACGGCACCCTCGGTGATCTCCAGCTCGATCAGCTCCGGCGGCACGCCGTGGCGGTCGAGGATGCGCAGGAAATCGTCGGCGCTGCGCTGGCGCAGGTGCCGGGGGGAGATGTTCACGGCCACGGGCACCGAGGCCAGCCCGCGGTCGATCCATTCCCGCTGCTGGCGGCACACCTCGTCCAGCACCCAGTCGCCGAGCGGGACGATGAAGCCGGTCTCCTCCGCCACCGGGATGAACTCGCCGGGCGGGACCAGCCCGTGGTCGGGCCGCTCCCAGCGCAGCAGCGCCTCGAACCCTTCCAGCGAAAAGTCGATGAGCGATATCTTCGGCTGGTAATGGACGAGGAACTGGCGGCCGACCAGCGCCCGGCGCAGCGCGCGGTCGATGGCCAGATGGTGGCGTGCCTGTTCCCCCAGCTCCTGGCGGAAGAAGGCGACCCGGCGTCCACCCTGCTTCTTGGCCGCGTAGAGCGCGGTGTCGGCCGCGCGCATCAGCTCCGCCGCGTCGCCGGCATGCTGGGGGAACAGGGCGATCCCGACGGACGGGTGGACGAAATGCTCGGTGCCGAGAAGCTGCACCGGCTCGTCGAAGGCGGCGACGATGGATTTGCCCACCTGCGCCGCGGCGTCGGCATCGGCGGATTCGACGATGACGGCGAAGTCGTCCATGCCGACCCGCCCGACCGCGTTGCCGGCACCGACCACCGTCTGCACGCGGCGGGCGACCTCGATCAGCAGGATGTCGCCGGCCTGATGGCCCAGCGTGTCGGTGACCAGCTTGAAGCGCGACAGGTCCAGGCACAGCACCGCGAACCACTGCCCGTCCCGGCGCGCGCGCGCCGCGGCGGCGGTGATCAGCTGCTCCATCATCGCCCGGTTCGGCAGCCCGGTGAGCCGGTCGCGGGTGGCCAGCCGCAGCAGCTCGCGCTCGTGGCGCAGCCGCTCGGTCACGTCGGCCAGCACCGCGATGAAGCTGCGCCGCCCCTGCACGACCAGCCCGGACAGCGCCAGCGACACCTCGATCCCCGTCCCGTCGCGCAAGATGCCGAGCGCGTCGGCCTTGACCGCGTCGGCCGGGGCGCAACGGGCGCCGGACTGCTCCAGCAGCCCGGCCACCCGGTCCCGGTCTCCCTCGGCGAACAGATCGATGAAGCGCCGGCCGGCGGGGTCGGCGCCGAACAGCCGGACGGCGGCGGGGTTGCGCTCCTCCACGGTGCCGTCGGCGGAGACCAGCACGATCGATTCGCCGACGTTGGTCATGATTCCGAGCAGCCGCTCGTCGCGCTCCAGAACCGCCTGGGTGGAGCGGCGGAAATACTCCAGCGCGCGGGCCATGGCGCCGAACTCGTCGTCGCGGTCGCGGCCGGGGACGTCGATGTCGGTCCTGCCCTCCGTCAGGGTGCGCATGCCGTTGGACAGCCCTTCGATCGGCCCCACCACATGCTCCGACAGGAAGGAGGACAGCGGCCAGCTCACCACCAGCAGCACGCCGAAGAACAGCAGGAAGGCCAGCGACTCCTCCAGCAGGGCGCGGTCGATGTCGGACGCGCTGCCGGCGGCGGCGACGGTCCAGCCCCACGGCTCGAACGACAGGTGGGTGACCAGCGTGCGGCCGTCGTCGGGCCAGCCCGACGGCGGCGCGCCGTCGGTGAACAGCTCGATCCGGAAGCGGCCACCGTTCAGCGCATCGACGGCAAGGCGGGCGTGCGCCTGGGCGTCCTGGCGCTGCATCTCGCCCTTCACCACGGCCTCGTCCATGCGTTGCAGGACGGCGCGCGCGGACTGGGCCAACTCGCCCACCAACCGCTCGCGTTCGTGGACCAGACCGAAATGCAGAAGGTACAGCGCGGGAATCGCCGCCAAAAGGCAACCGGTCAGGCCGATCCAGGTCAACCAGCGGATCTTCTGCCTTACCCTCATCGTCCCGGTCGCATCCCCCCAAAAGGCCAGTCGGACTGGCCGAACGTCATCTTTGGGATGATAGCGTGCCATAAGGTTTCAGGACTGCAATCATCTTTTCGTACAGTGTCGCTAGCATGTGAAGTGTCCGGGTTTTGTA
>NZ_JABFFR010000069.1 GCF_013423485.1 Azospirillum oleiclasticum | reverse complement strand
GTCTTTCGCCCTGCTCCCCCGGGTCCACCCCGATGAAACCAGGCCACAGTCCCGGCTTACAAAGCCGCCGCCTGCGCATCCCTTCTCACAACACGGTATCAACTTTTCAAAGATCCCGGGGCGTTCCCACCCCAAATCCCCCGTCCGGAGACGCGTTTCGGAGCGCCAGCTTCCCGGCGCCGCAATCCGCTACCCTGTCTCGGGGGGCACCGACCCGCGCCGCTTCGTCAGCAGCACCGCGTCGGTGAACGGGGTTTTAGGCCAACCTCACCAAACCGCGCAACTACTTTTTTCATCGTGCACCGCTTTTTTCCGGAAGGGCGCGGAAGGCCCCCATCGTCTGTCCATCCCGCCTAGTGCCGGATGACCGTCCAAGGGGCAGGCGACCCGTACGACGGTTCAAGCAAGGGCTTGTCCGTTGACAGCGGGCCGCCCCCTGAGCAAGGTCGGAGCACGGGCCGCATCCGCGGTCCGGCCCCCAACCGATACGGAGGATGCGGTGCGTCCGAGGCTCGCCAGCCTTCCCACCCTCGCGCTGTGCGCTGCCGGCCTGGTCGGTCTGCTCACCCAGAGTGTCCCGGTCGATGTGCAGGCGGCGTCCGACCGCCCCGCCGGTCCGACGATCAAGCGCCAGGGTCCGGCCCCCAAGGCGAGCCCCGCACCGACAACAAAGGCGGAGCCGGCACCCGAGCCGGAGCGTCACACCTTGGCGGTTGCGCGCGGCGACACGCTGATGACTCTGCTGTCCGACGCCGATGTGCCGCGCGACGACGCCCACAGCGCCATCGAGGCGTTGCGCGAGCGGTTCGATCCGCGCAGCCTGCAGGTCGGGCAGGAGGTCACCGTACTGTTCGAACCGCGGCGCGGCGGTTCCAAGCGCTTCGTCGGGCTGGAGATCGCGCCGGATGTGGTGCGGTCCGTCTCGGTCGCGCGCGGCGACGACGGGTTCGAGACATCGGAGAACGAGAAGGCGGTGCGGCGGCTGCCCGCCGCCGGCCTGGGAGAGATCCAGTCCAGCCTGTTCGAGGCCGGCAGCAAGGCGGGTGTCCCCATCTCCGTGATGATGGCGGTGATCAAGGCCTACTCGCACGAGGTGGACTTCCAGCGCGACCTGCAGCCGGGCGACCGGTTCGCGGTGCTCTACGAGCGGATCGTCACCGAGGACGGGCGCGACGCCGGCGAGGGCGAGCTGCTCCACGCCACCCTGGTGCTCAGCGGCCGGGAGCTGCCGATCTACCGTTTCAAGGACCATGACGGCCGCGTCGACTATTACAACCGCCAGGGCGAGAGCATCCGGCGGGCCCTGCTCCGCACGCCGGTGGACGGCGTGCGCATCACCTCGGGCTTCGGCATGCGCAAGCACCCGATCCTGGGCTACAGCAAGATGCACAAGGGCGTCGATTTCGGCGCCCCCACCGGGACCCCGATCTACGCGGCCGGCAACGGCGTGGTGGAGGAGGCCGGGGCGAAGGGCGCCTACGGCCAGTATGTGCGCATCCGCCACAACAACGAGATTTCCACCGCCTACGCCCACCTCAGCCGATTCGCCAACGGGCTGCGGCGCGGCGCCAAGGTGGAGCAGGGCGAGGTGATCGCCTATGTCGGCAGCACGGGCCGCTCCACCGGCCCGCACCTGCATTACGAGGTGCTGAAGCGCGGCCAGCAGATCGACCCGCGCAGCATCGACCTGCCCACCGGCCAGAAGCTGGACGGCCGTGACCTGCGCGATTTCCAGCAGGCCGTCCGCAGCATCGAACGGCAGTTCGAACAGGCGCGCGGCGGGCTTCAGCTGGTCACCGGCAACGGTGCCGCTGATCGCGTGGTGCGCAAGCCGACCGACGCCTGCGCCGCCAAGGCCGGCTGCTGACGGCCGATGCGGGGTCCGCCCCGCGTCAGCTCTCGCGCATCATGCGGCGGATCGCCTCCGCCAGCATGCGAAGGCCGCGCTCGTCGTCGCCGGCGAGTTTCGACAGCTTTTCCCGCGCCACCGCGATCTGCGGCCGCTTCGCCGCCGCCCGGTCGATGGCGAGGCTCGCCTCCTCCGCGCTGATGTGGTCGGGATCGGGCGCGGCCGCCCGCTTTGCCGGGGGGGGCGCCGGAGCCTTTGCCGGAGGTTTCGGAGCCATGCGCGCTCTCCTCTCGCTGGTGTTGGCCGGCCGTCAGCGGTAAAGGCCGACGGTCTCCACTGCCTCGCCGCCCATCGCCGTCTTGAATTCGGTCACGCCGGGCGCCGAGTCGGGGTTGATGCCGCCGAGATCCAACGCGACCGCCCCGCGCTCCTTCCACGCCTGCATGGCACGCCAGAGCACCAGCCGCATGGCGTGGCTGCGGCGCCCGGCCTCGTTGGACCAGCCGACCTGATAGGTCGCCGACCGACCGTGCCCGTAGAACAGGGCCGAGGCAACCGGCTCGCCGCCGGCCAGCGCCGCCACCATCATCACCCCGTCCGCCTTCACCAGCGCGTTGCGAAGCCGCACGGCCAGCGGACCGGTCATCGCGCGGAAACCCTTGGCGGCGGCCTGGTCGTGCTCCTGCTTCATAAGCCAGGGCAGGTTCTTCGCCTCCGCGTCGATGTCGATGACAAGGCCCGCCTTCTCCGCCGCCTTCAGCCGCTGCCGCCAGGTGGTGGAGAAGCCGGCACGCAGCGATTCGACCGGCTTGGTGAGGTCGAGCCAGACGGTGCGGTAGCCGATCGCCATGCGGGTGAAGCCGCAGCGCGCCATCAGCCCCTCCATCGCCGGGCCGGCGGGCAACTCCGGCAGCAGGCTGGCACGGTTCAGCGGGTTGCTCGGCAGCGCCTTGCGCAGCAGGCGCAGCACCGGCTCCAGCACCTCCTCGCCCGGCACCCCATCGAACCACAGCGGCCCGCGGTGGAGCTGGCGCTCGTGGAACAGCTTGAGGTGGCGGCGTTCCAGGACCTGGACGAGTCCCAGCCCCTCCCCCGCCCGTTCGATCAGGCCAAGGCGCGGGACATAGCCGTGCGTCTTCCCCATCGCCTGGGCGTAGCCGAAGGCCTGCGGCAGGGTGGAGCGGGCGATGCGGGCGAAGACGGCGGACCAGTCGCCCATGGTCCCCTCGTTCCAGACGATCCGGACGGAGTCGCTGGTCATGGGGTCACGCCGGCGGCAGCGCCGCGGTCGCCTCTTCGACCTGGGCGAAGGATGGGCGGTATTCCGGTTCGAGCACGTTTCTTGCGTATTCCACCGAGATGGCGGGCGCGTAGCCGGAGAGGTGGGCGAGCAGACCGGTCTTCATGCACTGATAGTATTTCCCCTCCGCGTGGTAGATGTGCTTGAGACCACCCGCGATGGGAGCGAAGAAGCCGTAGGCGAAGAGCACGCCGGAGAAGGTGCCCACCAGCGCCGCACCGATCAGCTTGCCCAGCACCTCCGGAGGCTCGGTGATCGAGCCCATGGTGTGGATCACGCCCAGCACCGCCGCCACGATGCCCAGAGCCGGCACGCCGTCGGCCACGCCCTGGATGGCGTCGGACACGCGCTGGTGCTCGTGGTGCATGGTCTCGATGTCCTCCTCCATCAGGTCCACCAGCTCGTGCGGGTTGTCGGCCCCCAGCGACATCAGGCGGAGGTAGGTGCAGAGGAAGGCGATGGCGTGGTGGTCGCCGTAGAACTTCGGGAATTGCTGGAACAGCGGGCTGTCCTCCGGCTTCTCGATGTGCTGTTCGAGCGCCAGCAGGCCCTTGGTCTTGGCGATCTTGAAGACCTGATACATCATGGTGAGGAGTTCGAGATAATCCTCCTTCTTGTATTTCGGTCCTTTGAAGAGGTGGCCCACCTCCTTGCCGGTGTGGGTGATGACGCCTTTGGGGTTGGCGATGCAGTAGGCCCCGACCGCGGCTCCCAGGATGATCAGGTACTCGAAGGGCTGCCACAGCACACCCAGATGGCCGCCAGCCATAGCATAGCCGCCGAACACGCTGAAGAGGACGATGCCCACCCCGATCATCACGAACATCGCCGCCAGCTCCCTCGCCACCCGCCGGGGCTAACCCGGCCGGATCCAACCACCCGAACGCGCAGGGTCGCAGATGCGGTGCGCGGCGGGCTGTGGAATCCGCATGATCCAGATACGCCGGGCACGGGCGCCGCAACGTCCCCGCGATCCTAGCGGCGCGGCGGCGGAGTGTCACGAAGGGAGTAGACCGGAGGTGGAGCAGCCACCCGGAGTTCACCCCGAAAACCACGAAGCCCCCGCACACCGGTCAGGATGTGCGGGGGCCGGGATGTGCGGGGGCCGTTCCTGTCTCCAGGGACGCGTCACATCATGCGAGGCGCCAGACCGGCGGCGTCTCGTCCAGGCGGCGCAGCAGCTTCTCGCGCTGCTCCTCCAGCTCGGACGGAAGGTGATGGCCGAAGCGGCCGAACAGCTCGGCCTGGTCCCTGGCCTCCGCCTCCGCCTCGCCGCGGTCGATGTTCATGATGCCGTTGAAGCGGTCCTCGGAGAAGTCGAGGCCGTTCCAGTTCAGGTCCTGGTAACGCGGCATGTAGCCGAAGGGGCTCGCGGCCGGCTCCGGCGCCCGGTCGCGCACGCGGTCGACGATCCACTTCAGCACCCGCATGTTGTCGCCGAAGCCCGGCCACGCGAACTTGCCGTTGGCGTCCTTGCGGAACCAGTTGACGCGGTAGATGCGCGGCAGGGTCTCGACCTGCGTCTCCATCGCCAGCCAGTGGTTCCAGTAGTCGCCCATGTTGTAGCCGCAGAAAGGCAGCATGGCGAAGGGGTCGCGGCGGATGGCGGCCTGCCCCACCGCGGCGGCCGTGGCCTCCGACCCCATGGTGGCGGCGAGGTAGACGCCGTGCTGCCAGTCGAAGGCCTCGAACACCAGCGGGAAGGTCTTGGACAGGCGGCCGCCGAAGATCAGCGCGCGGATCGGCACGCCGGCCGGATCCTCCCAGGCCGGGTCGATGCTGGGGCACTGGCTGGCCGGGGCGGTGAAGCGCGAGTTGGGGTGCGCCGCCGGACGGCCGCAGCCGGGCGTCCAGTCCTTGCCCTGCCAGTCGATCAGGTGGGCCGGCACCTCCTCCGTCATCCCCTCCCACCAGACGTCGCCGTCGTCGGTCATCGCCACGTTGGTGAAGATGACGTTGGCGTTCAACGTCTTCATGGCGTTGGGGTTGGACTTCATGCTGGTGCCGGGGGCGACGCCGAAGAAGCCGGCCTCCGGGTTGATGGCGCGCAGCGTGCCGTCGGGCTGGGGCTTCAGCCAGGCGATGTCGTCGCCGATGGTGCGCACCTTCCAGCCGTCGAAGCCGTCGGGCGGGACCAGCATGGCGAAGTTGGTCTTGCCGCAGGCCGACGGGAAGGCGGCGGCGACGTAGGTCTTCTCCCCCTCCGGGCTCTCCACGCCGAGGATCAGCATGTGCTCGGCCAGCCAGCCCTGCTCACGGCCCATGGAGGACGCGATGCGCAGCGCGAAGCACTTCTTGCCGAGCAGCGCGTTGCCGCCGTAGCCCGAGCCATAGGAGACGATCGAGTGCGTCTCCGGGAAATGCACGATGTACTTGTGCTCGGCGTTGCAGGGCCAGGGCACGTCGGCCTCGCCCGGGGCCAGCGGCGCACCGATGGAGTGCAGGCAGGGCACGAAGTCGGCGTCGCCGAGGACGTCCAGCACCCGGCCGCCCATGCGGGTCATCATCCGCATGCTGACCACCACATAGGGGCTGTCGCTGATCTGCACACCGATGTGCGAGATGGGCGAGCCCAGCGGACCCATGCTGAAGGGGATCACATACATGGTCCGGCCGCGCATGCAGCCTTCCAGAAGGCCGTCGAGCTTGGCCTTCATCTCCTCCGGATGCACCCAGTTGTTGGTGGGACCGGCATCCTCCTTGCGCTCGCAGCAGATGAAGGTGCGGTCCTCGACCCGCGCGACGTCGCCGGGATCGGAGCGGCAGAGGTAGGAGTTCGGGCGCTTGGCGTCGTTCAGGCGGATGAAGGTTCCCTGGGCGACCATCTCGGCGCAGAGCCGGTCATACTCCTCCTGCGAACCGTCGCACCAGTGCACCCGCTCGGGCTTGCACTTCAGGGCGACCTCTTCGACCCAGTCGAGGAGCTTGTTGTTCCGGGTCCGCGGCAGCTCGTTCGTCATAGCCTTTCAGCCTCTCCTCCAGCCCCTTGGCCTGCCATCGAACATCGGTTGCGCGCCGCTGACTACGGACGCGTCGGCTTGTACGGCCAATGGGGGTTCATCATCCCAAGGGGATCATCCCCCGGGTTCCAGCGACGTTTCGACGCGGTGGGCGTGGATCCGGTGCGGCGTGTGGCCCGCCGACCGGCACCCGTCCCGCGCCGGGGATCAGGGATGGACCCGTCCGGCGACGCCGCGGGATCGGGGCACGTGCTGGGGCAGTCGGTTCATCGGTCGGGTCTCCTCATGACGCGTTGTTGTTCGTTGATGGTGTCGTTTATCGATGGCCGGGCCGCCGTTCGGGCGGCTCGGCTGGCTCAGGGTCCTTGTAGAGCGCTCATCCCCCGTCTTGAAAGTGCGGAATTCACGAGGCTGGGTGTCCGGCCGAAGTAACCCCTTCCCCACCGCCGGCGCGGGCCTGCCGGACGAGGCGCACCAGTTCGGCCCGCACCTCCCCGGACTCCGCGACCCGCTGGCCGAAAGGCAGACGCGCCACCTCGGCGCCACGGCGCAGGTCGCACCCCTCCGGATCGACACCGGTCATCGTCCACCCCGGGCCATCGCCGTCGCGCTGCGGAAATCCCAGCAGCGCGGTCGCGTACAGTTGTAGCGCGTCGGCATGGTCGTCGTTCATGTGACGCACGATCGCACCTTCCTGGTCGACCAGGGCCTGCGGGACCGGCGGCAGCAGCAGGTCGGCGGCCTCCAGCCAGCGGACGCGGCCGAAGCCGGCCACCAGATGCGCCCGCTCCACCGCCACCCGGTACACCGCGAAGTCCTTGAAGCCGACGTAGATGTCCGCTGACGGGTGGCGCGCCAGGAAGCGCGCGCGGTGGCGCGGTTCCTCCGACCGCAAGGCGTGGCCAAGCACCGAGACGCGCGCGCCGGCCAGCGGCTGCTCCAGTCCGGCGGTGCCGTCGAACAGCAGCCCCACGCGCGGATCGGCGGCGATGTTGAGCGTGTGGTCGGCAAGCGTGGAGATCAGCAGCAGCGGCGTGGCGTCATGGTCGAGTGCCACCAGCACCAGCGAGGGATAGGGCCAGCCGGCCGCGTCGCGCTGGGCGGTGGTCAGCACCGCCCGGTCGGTCGCGCGCATCACCGCGCGCGCGGCGTCGCCATGTCCCGACCGTTCCCCCGGCCCGCCGGTGGTCTCGCCGGACCTCATCGTGGACGAACCCGTCGCCGCCCCGACCGAAACCGCGCTGTCTGCGACACTCTGGCCCTTCGCGTTGCCGCCGGCCACCAATGCTGGCGGACGCTGCCGGCGAAAGCTGACGATCCCGTCGCGGCGGATGCGCTCCGCCCCAACCCCGCCATATTGGCGCAGAAAATCGGGCGTGAGAAAGGGAAAACTGGTAGATGGCATACGACGCACCCATCTGCAAAAGGTCGTCCGCCAGCTGGTCCCAATGGTCAGGCATCATCCTATGAGGAAAGGTTCCGATGGCGCACACGGTCGCCCTGGTCGATGACGACCGGAACATCCTGGCTTCGGTGTCGATGGCGCTGGAGGCGGAGGGGTTCGACGTCCGCACCTACTCCGACGGCGGCGAGGCGTTGCGCGGGCTGACGCAGCGGCCGACCGACCTCGCCGTGCTCGACATCAAGATGCCGCGCATGGACGGCATCGAGCTTCTGCAGCGGCTGCGCCAGACGTCGCACATGCCGGTCATCTTCCTGACCAGCAAGGACGACGAGGTGGACGAGCTGATGGGGCTGCGTCTGGGCGCCGACGACTACATCAAGAAGCCCTTCTCCCAGCGGCTGCTGATCGAGCGCATCCGCGCGCTGCTGCGGCGGGAAAGCCTGAGCCGCGAGAAGGAGGGCGGCGACCCCGGCCAGATGATCGTCCGCGGAGCGCTGGCGCTCGACGCGGCGCGCCACGCCTGCACCTGGAAGGGCCAGACCATCGACCTGACGGTCACCGAGTTCCTGCTGGTCAAGGCGCTGGCCCAGCGCCCCGGCCACGTCAAGAACCGCGACCAGCTCATGGACGCCGCCTACGGCGAGCACGTCTATGTCGACGACCGCACCATCGACAGCCACATCAAGCGGCTGCGCAAGAAGTTCAAGGCGGTCGATGAGGAGTTCGCCCAGATCGAGACGCTCTATGGCGTGGGATACCGCTACCGCGAGGGGTGAGCGTGCCGCCGACCGGGCACCGCGCCGCCACCATCGCCGCGGCGGCTCGCCGCTCACCCTGCGCATCCTGGCGGTCAACGTGCTGGCGCTGGCCATCCTGGTCGGCGGGCTGCTCTATCTCGGCCGCTACCAGGACCGGCTGATCCAGGCCGAGCTGGACGCGCTGCGCACCGAGGCGCGCATCTTCGCCTCGGCACTCGGCGAGGGTGCCGTGCGCCGCGACGAGGGGGCGGTGGAGGAGACCTACGTCCTGCAGCCCGAGCTGGCCCGGCAGATGGTGCGCCGGCTGGTGGAGACGACGGCGACCCGAACCCGCCTGTTCGATCCGGACGGGCGGCTGCTGTCGGACAGCCGCGTGCTGGTCGGCTCCAGCGGCGCCATCCAGATCCAGGAGCTGCCGCCGCCCGACTCCGGCAACCCGCTGTCGCGCGCGGCGGCCGACCTCTACGACCGCATCGTCGATATCCTGCCGAGCCGCGAAGCCTTCCCGGTCTACGAGGAGAGGACGGCCCCGCAGGGACCGGCCGCCGGCGATGTGGAGCGCGCGCTGGCCGGCGAAGTCGCCTCCACCGTCTGGCGCGGCGAGGGGGCGGACGGGCGCGATGGGCTGATGCTCACCGTCGCCGTGCCGGTGCAGCGCTACAAGGAGGTGCTGGGCGCGGTGCTGCTGTCGCGCGCGGGCACCGAGATCGACGCCGCCATCCGCTCCGTTCGGCTCGACATCCTGAAGGTCTTCGCGGTGGCCCTGGCGGTCACCGTCCTGCTGTCGGTCTATCTGGCCGGCACCATCGCCCGCCCCATCCGCCGGCTTGCCATGGCGGCGGACCGCGTGCGGCTGGGGCACGGGCGGCACACCGACATCCCCGACTTCCGCGTCCGCGGCGACGAGATCGGCGATCTGTCCGGCGTGCTGCGCGACATGACGGCGGCGCTGTGGACGCGCATGGACGCCATCGAGCGCTTCGCCGCGGATGTGGCGCACGAGATCAAGAACCCCCTGTCCTCCCTGCGCAGCGCGGTGGAGACGGTGAACCGGGTGGGCGACCCCGACCGGCGGGCGCGGCTGATGGCGATCATCGCCGACGACATCCAGCGGATGGACCGGCTGATCAGCGACATCTCCAACGCCTCGCGCCTCGACGCGGAGCTGAGCCGGGCCGAGCCCGAGCCGGTGGATCTCGGCGCCATGCTGCGCACGCTGGCCGACATCCACGCCACCGCGGCCCCGGAGCCGGTGCCCGCCGGCGGCCCGGGCAACGGGCCGGCACCGGACATCGGGCCACCGCGGGTGGTCGTGGACATCCCCGCCGGCGAGGATCTGACCGTGCCCGGCCTGGAGGGGCGGCTGACCCAGGTGTTCCAGAACCTGATCGCCAACGCGCTGTCCTTCTCGCCGCCGGGCGGCCGGGTCCGGCTGTCCGCCCGCCGCACCGCCGGGGCCGTGGTCGCGGAGGTGTCCGACGACGGGCCCGGCATCCCGGAAGGCAAGGAAACCGCCATCTTCGAGCGCTTCTACAGCGAGCGTCCGGCCGGCGAGAAGTTCGGCACCCATTCCGGCCTCGGGCTCAGCATCTCCCGCCAGATCGTGGAGGCGCACGAGGGAAGCATCACCGCACACAATCGAAGGTCGCCTGGCGGAGCCGTATCGGGAGCGGTCTTCACGGTAAGGTTGCCTGTGGGATAGACGCCACAAACATTCAAATTTAGCGAAATCTTCCGCACACGCGAAGGCTGGACAAGCGCGGCGATAGGCGTCATTTTTCTTAATACCGAGCGCGATGTGCGGGACGTCGGGGGCATCCCGGCCGATCGGCGGGCGACCGCCTGTTCCTTTGACGGAGAGGGCCGAAACCGGATGTCCAATGTCGTCGACCTGCATCGCTTCCGTCTCGCCCGCCTGATCCGGGACGCCGGCCACCAGCAGGGGGAGCTGGCCCGGATGATGCGGGTGGCCACCGCCGAACGGGCGCAGCTGGCCGAGGCGCTGCAGGGCGCGCAGCACCATCTGTCGCGCATCGCCGACAGCTACAAGGTGCTGCTGCGACGGCTGGAGCGGGAGCGCGATTTCCGCTCCGCCTGCCAGGAAGCGGCCGAGCTGGACGACCTGGACGAGATGATCCGCCGGCGCGACGCCCTGGCGCGCGAACTGGAAGAACTGCGGGCCGCCGCACCGCGACCGGAACTGGCGCGCTGAAACCGGCGTGCCAACCGGCGCCACCGGTGACGCCACGCTTCCGTTCGCGGTCGTCCGCGATGGACGATTGACAGAATCCGTTGGGCGTCCCAACCTCCGGCCATCATGGTGACCATACACGGCACCTGCGTCCTCGTCGGCGGCACCGGTGTCCTGCTGCGTGGACCCTCGGGTGCGGGAAAGTCGGACGTGGCGCTGCGCCTGATCGACGGGGGCGCCATTCTGGTGGCGGATGACCGCGTGGAGCTGCGGATGGTGGACGGGCGGCTGATGGCGTCGGCCCCGGCGGCGCTCGCCGGGCTGCTGGAAGTCCGTGGCCTGGGCATCGTACGGCTGCCGTGCGCGGGTCCGGCGGAGGTCGGGCTGGTCGTCGATCTGGTGGCGGCCGGCGGGGTCGAGCGGTTGCCGGACGCGGAGTCGGTCACGCTGCTGGACGCCCGTCTGCCACGGCTGGCGCTCATCCCCTTCGAGCCGTCGGCCGCCGCCAAGCTCCGCCTCGCCGCCGCCGCGGCACGCACGCACACGCTAGGTCAGGTTCCCCTCGTCCCATGACCCCCAACGCCGCCCCGTCCCTCCCGTCATCGCCCCACCCGTCGTCGCCCCACCCGTCGTCGTTGGCGTCCGCACGCGGACGGGTCGTCGTCATCACCGGCATGTCCGGGGCCGGCATGTCCGTCGCGCTGAAGGCGCTGGAGGATCTGGGCTACGAGGCGGTGGACAACCTGCGCCTGTCGCTGGTCACGGCGCTTCTGCAGCAGGCGGACCCGACGCGGCGACCGCTGGCCCTGGTGATCGACAGCCGCACGCGCGACTTCTCCGCCGAGGCCTTCGTGGAGCAGATCGAGTCGCTGCGCGAGCGGCCCGAGCTGGAGGTGCGGCTGGTCTTCCTGGACTGCGGCGACGAGGCGCTGCAGCGCCGCTTCACGGAGACGCGGCGCCGCCACCCGCTGGCCGTGGACCGCCCGGTGCCCGACGGCATCCAGCTCGAACGCAGCCTGCTCCGCCCGGTCAAGCTGCGCGCCGACGTGCCGCTCGACACCACGCTGCTGTCCATCCACGATCTGCGCCGCATCCTGGCGGCGGAGTTCCGGCTGGGGATGCAGCCGGCACTCCAGGTCTTCGTCACCTCCTTCTCCTTCCGGCTGGGGTTGCCGCGCGAGGCGGATCTGGTGTTCGACGTGCGCTTCCTGACCAACCCGCACTGGGACCCGGCGCTGCGACCGCTGACCGGGCTGGACCCGGCGGTGGCGGAGCGGGTGGCCGGCGATCCCGACTTCCCCCGCTTCTTCGACCGGCTGACCGCTCTGCTGGAGCCGCTGCTGCCGCGCTACGGCCTGGAGGGCAAGAGCTATCTGACCATCGCCATCGGCTGCACCGGCGGCAAGCACCGCTCGGTCCATGTGGCCGAACGGCTGGCGGCGTGGCTGGCGGACCAGGGCATCCGGGTCGGGCTCTCGCACCGGGATCTCGACAAGGGGGCGTCCGGCACCCCGTGACGCGGCCGACCCCGGCGACACCGAGTCCGGGTGACAAGACCGCAAGGAAAGGCTATCCCCTAGAGTGTTCAGGATGAAGGGTTCGCGATGATCGGCTTGGTTCTTGTGACCCACGGGCGTCTTGCGGAAGAGTTCATCGCCGCCCTGGAGCACGTCGTGGGCGAACAGCAGCAGGTGCGCGCCGTCTGCATCGGCCCGGAAGACGACATGGAGCAACGGCGCCAGGACATCCTCAACTCCGTGGCGGAGGTGGATGACGGCTCCGGGGTGGTCGTGCTGACCGACATGTTCGGCGGCACCCCGTCGAATCTCGCCATCTCCATCATGGACAAGGCGAAGGTCGAGGTGATCGCGGGCGTCAACCTGCCCATGCTGATCAAGCTGGCCAGCGTACGGGTGAACGAGCGGCTGGCCGACGCGGTCAACGCCGCGCGCGAGGCCGGGCAGAAATACATCAACGTGGCCTCCTCCCTCCTCTCGGACGGCTGACAGCATGACCACGGGCGACACCAGCGCTTCCGGCGGTCAGCCGGAGGCGGGACAGACCGTCATCATCCGCAACCAGCGCGGCCTGCACGCCCGCGCGGCGGCGAAATTCGTGAAGCTGGCCGGCCGGTTCGACGCCGCGGTCGAGGTGCGGCGGGGCGACACCGAGGTGTCGGGCCTGTCGATCATGGGTCTCATGATGCTGGCCGCCGGCCCCGGCACCTCGGTGGAGCTGCGCGCCCGCGGCGCCGAGGCCGAAGCCGCCGTCGCCGCACTCGCCGACCTCATCCTGCGCAAGTTCGATGAAGACTGACGCCGAACCGCTCGGACCCGGACGCGTCTTCCGCGGCCTGCCGGTGTCGCCCGGCATCGCCATCGGCCCCGCCCACATCGTCGATCACGCCGCGGTCAGTGTGCCGGAATACCGGCTGCCGCCCGACCAGCGCGCCGACGAGCTGGCGCGCTTCCACGAGGCGGCCGTCAAGGCCCGCCGGCAGATCCGCAAGCTGAAGACCAAGGCGCTGGTGCTGCCCGGCTCCGCGTCGGAGGAGGTGGGCTTCCTGCTCGACGCCCACCTCGCCATGGTCACCAACTCCCGCCTGACGCGCGGGGTGGAAGCGCGCATCCGCGAGCACGGGATCAACGCCGAGGCCGCCATCCAGGCCGAGCTGGACACCATCGCCCAGACCTTCGCCGGCATGGGCGACGCCTATCTGGCCGCCCGCATGACCGACGTGCGCGAGGTCGGCCGGCGGCTGATCCGCAACCTGATGCGGCACGAGTACAAGGCCTTCTCCATGCTGGAGCCGGGCACGGTGATCCTGGCGGAGGAGCTGACCCCCGCCGACACGGCGCTGCTCGATCCCCGCAAGGTGGCCGGTTTCGCCACCGTGCTGGGCGGGGCGGAGGGGCACACCGCGATCATGGCGCGCTCGCTGGGGCTGCCGGCGGTGCTGGGCGCCGCCGGGCTGCTGGCCGGCGAGGTGCGCAACGGGCTGACGGTCATCGTCGACGGGGTCCAGGGGCGCGTCCACATCGACCCGACCCCGGAGCTGCTGGAGGAGTACCGGCACCGGCAGGCCGAGCGGGAGCGCGAACGCGAGCAGCTCAAGTGTCTGCGCAGCCTGCCCCCCGTCACCAGGGATGGCACCGCCATCGCCATCCAGGCCAACCTGGAGCTGCCGCGCGACCTGGAGCAGGCGCTCGACCAGGCGGCGGAGGGAATCGGGCTGCTGCGCACCGAGTTCCTGTTCATGAACCGCGACGACCTGCCCGACGAGGACGAGCAGTACGACATCCTGCGCCCGATCGTGGAGGGCATGGGCGGCCGTCTGGTGACCGCCCGCACCATGGACGTGGGCGGCGAGAAGCTGGCCGGCTGGATGGTCGGCCGCTACGGGGAACCGACCAACCCAGCGCTCGGCCTGCGCGCCATCCGGCTCGGCCTGCGCGAGCCGCGGCTGCTGGAAACCCAGCTCGCCGCCATGCTGCGGGCCGGTGCGCACGGGCCGTTGCGCATCCTGCTGCCGATGATCACGTCCGTCACCGAGGTGCAGACGGTTCGGGAGATGATGCTGGCGGTCGCCCGCCGCCTGCGCCGCCGCGGTGTCCGCATCGCCGACCCGCTGCCGCCGCTGGGGGTGATGATCGAGGTGCCGGGTGCCGCGCTCTCCGCCGACGCGCTGACCCGGGCGGTGGATTTCTTCTCCATCGGCACCAACGACCTGACCCAGTACACGCTGGCCATCGACCGCGGCGACGAGCAGGTGGCGTCGCTCTACGACCCGCTGCACCCGGCGGTGCTGCGGCTGATCCAGTTCGCGGTGGAGGCGGCGCTGCGCGCCGGCATCCCGGTCGGGGTGTGCGGGGAGATGGCGGGCGATCCGCGCTACACCGCCCTGCTGCTGGGGCTGGGCGTGCGCGAGCTGTCGATGGCGCCGCCGAGCATCCCCGTGGTGAAACGCCGCATCCGCACGCTGGATCTGGTGGAGGCCACGCGTCGCGCCCGCGTCATCATGGACCAGCACGACGGCGGTCGCATCGCAGCATTGCTCGACGACTTCAACGCGATGGCGTAGGGGCGGCGGCCAGCCGGCAGACATCCGGCCCGCCATTCCGCCAGGGCACTGGCCGGGGCTGCGCCGAGCCCCGCAGCGTCGCGCGGGCGGCGTTGTCGTTGCCGGAGGCGCGCCGCAGCCGGCGCAACTCGCGCTCGTCCAGGATCGGCAGCATCCACGCGTTGAGCCACGCCATCGTCCGCTCTCCAGCTTCGCACAGCCTCGGCGCCTCTATAGCATAACAGCGTAACTGTTACGAGTCTTCACAGACTGCCGCGCGCTCAGGCCGCAGCGCCAAATACATAAAGATATCTTTATGCTTGCATGAAGGCAGTGGCGCTGGTAAACCCTGCCCGTCCGCAGCCATGGCTGCGCCCCCGTTTTCGACCGCCCGCGAGGAGACCGCCCGCATGCCCGCATCCGCATTCACCGACTACAAGGTCAAGGACATCAGCCTCGCCGGATGGGGCCGCAAGGAGATCACCATCGCCGAGACGGAGATGCCGGGCCTGATGGCGCTGCGCGCGGAGTACGGCGAGTCCAAGCCGCTGGCCGGTGCGCGCATCGTCGGCTGCCTGCACATGACCATCCAGACCGCGGTGCTGATCGAGACGCTGACGGCGCTGGGCGCCACCGTGCGCTGGTCGTCCTGCAACATCTTCTCCACCCAGGACCACGCCGCGTCGGCCATCGCCGCCGCCGGCATCCCGGTCTTCGCCTGGAAGGGCGAGACGGAGGAGGAGTTCTGGTGGTGCATCGAGCAGACGCTGCGCGGTCCCGCCGAGGGTCCCTATGCCGGCTGGACCCCGAACATGATCCTGGACGATGGCGGCGACGTCACCCAGATCATGCACGACAAGTACCCGGAGATGCTGGACACCGTCCGCGGCCTGTCGGAGGAGACCACCACTGGCGTGCACCGCCTGTATGAGATGATGAAGGCCGGCACGCTGAAGGTGCCCGCCATCAACGTCAACGACAGCGTCACCAAGTCGAAGTTCGACAACCTGTACGGCTGCCGCGAGTCGCTGGTCGACGGCATCAAGCGCGCCACCGACGTGATGATGGCGGGCAAGGTCGCGGTGGTCTGCGGCTACGGCGACGTCGGCAAGGGCTCGGCCGCCTCGCTGCGCTCGCAGGGTGCGCGCGTGATGGTCACCGAGATCGACCCGATCAACGCGCTCCAGGCGGCGATGGAAGGCTACCAGGTGGTGACCATGGACGATGCCGCCCCGCTGGGCGACATCTTCGTCACCGCCACCGGCAACGTGGACGTCATCACGCTCGACCACATGCGGGCGATGAAGGACCGGGCCATCGTCTGCAACATCGGCCACTTCGACAGCGAGATCCAGATCGACAGCCTGCGCAATTATGTGTGGGACGAGGTGAAGCCGCAGGTGGACGAGGTCGTGTTCCCCGACGGCAAGCGCCTGATCGTGCTGGCCAAGGGCCGTCTGGTCAATCTGGGCTGCGCCACCGGCCACCCCAGCTTCGTGATGAGCGCCAGCTTCACCAACCAGGTGCTGGCCCAGATCGAGCTGTGGAACAACGCCGAGAAGTACGAGCGCAAGGTCTACGTCCTGCCCAAGCACCTGGACGAGAAGGTCGCCCGCCTGCATCTCGACAAGATCGGCGCCAAGCTGACCACCCTGACCGAGAAGCAGTCCAGCTACATCGGCGTCAGCGCCGAGGGCCCGTTCAAGCCGGACCACTACCGCTACTGATCCGCGGCGGAGATTCTGCTGTGCGAAGGGCCGCCTCCGGGCGGCCCTTTTGCGTTAGGATCGACCGCGGAGGAACGGAACGACCATGAGCAAGGCCTTCACCAAGGAAAACGACGACCGCGACGACGATGACGGCGGCGGGGAGCTGCCGCCGATCCCCAAGGGCACCAAGAACTACATCACGCCGGCCGGCTTCGCGCGGCTGCAGGACGAGTTGAAGCAGCTCCTGCGCGTGGAACGGCCGCGGGTGGTGGAGGTGGTGTCCTGGGCCGCCGGCAACGGCGACCGGTCGGAGAACGGCGACTACATCTATGGCAAGAAGCGACTGCGCGAGATCGACCGCCGCATCCGCTTCCTGACCAAGCGGCTGGAGGCCGCCGAGGTGGTCGACCCCGACCGGCAGACCCGGCGCGACCAGGTCTTCTTCGGCGCCACCGTCACCTACGCGCGCGAGGACGGCAGCGAGCACACCGTCACCATCGTCGGCATCGACGAGACCGACACCGACCAGGGGCGGGTGAGCTGGATTTCCCCGGTGGCGCGGGCGCTGCTGAAGGCCCGCGAGGGCGACGTGGTGGAGCTTCGCACGCCCCAGGGCCCCGAGTCGCTGGAGGTGGTGGCCATCGCCTACCCCACCCGATCCGTATAGGTCCTTGGTATCGTTAACCCATCCCGGCGCCACCATCGCCGCCGGGCCCATCGCGCGGACCAGCCGGGAGCCACCTTTGGTTGCCCGGCTTTTTGTTGACCTTTTCGATAACGCGCATTTCCCGGCCATTTTCCGCCCGAAAGCAGCCATACGCCCGTATGCGGCAATATTGTTCTCGGCGTGGATAACGATACACCCACGCCATAAAAACAGTATTTCTGACATACGGTAGCATTCATGTTCACTGAAAAAACAAACAGAACAAAACATTACACAAGAAGTTAACCAACTATTGACACGGGATGGCACAATTCCGCAAACATTTCAAAAATTTTACCTGGGTGTTGACGTCCGTTTTCCGATTCACTTATTGAAGATGGACAGTCAACAACTACTCTTTTGGCGACCATCCCCCATGAACAAGGTGCTCGGAGTTGCGGCGGCGATGGCGCTGTTCGCAATACCCCCCGCCTTTGCCGACGTGACGGCGAAGGATGTCCAGGTCATCGGCCGCAGCCTTGGCTTCCTGACGGAGAAACCGTCCGGGCGGCTGACGGTCGCCATCATCCACGCCCCCGCGGTGCCCGAATCCCAGAAGGAGGCGGAAGGTCTGAAGGGCCTGCTGGGTGACGGACTCGCCGCCGGCGCCGTGACGCTGGTGCCAGCGTTGGTCCCGGCGGACACGCTGGCCGGGCTGGAGACGGCCGGGGTGGCTTTCGTCACCACCGGGCTCGGCCCCCGTCATGAGGCCATCTTCGAGGCCACCAAGGGGCGCCGCATGCTGTCGGTGACCACCGACCCGACCTGCATGAAGGCCGCCAAATGCGTGATGTCGGTCAAAGCCGAACCCAAGGTGGAGATCATCGTGAGCAAGGCCGCCGCCGACGCCTCCCAGGTCGCCTTCCAACCGGCCTTCCGGATGATGATCACCGAGCAGTGATCGCGCCCCGACCGTCCCCAACCACCGCCTTCCGCACCCGCCGGTCCGTTCCGAGGTTCGACATGTCGCAGATTCTCCGCCGCTCCGTTTCCCTGGCCGCCTTGATGGCGGCGCTGATTCCCGCCGCCACGCCGCGTGGCGCCGCCGCTCAGAGCATCGATTACGGCTCCCTCGAACAGCTTTTCGGCGAGCCCGTCACCACCTCGGCCACCGGCAAGCCGCAGCGCGTCAGCGAGGCTCCGGTCGCCATGGAAATCATCACCGCCGATGAAATCCGGCGCACGGGTGCCGCCAACATCCCCGACGTCCTCCAGCGCGTCGTCGGGGCGGATGTCGCCCGCTGGGGCATGGCGTCCGCCGACATCGGCATCCGCGGCTACAACTCCCCGCGCAACCCGCGCCTGCTGGTGCTGGTGAACGGACGGCAGGTCTACGCCGACCACCACGGCTTCACGCCCTGGCACGCGATTCCGGTCGAAATGGCGGAAATCCGGCAGATCGAGGTGGTCAAGGGGCCCAACACCGCGCTGTTCGGCTTCAACGCGGTCGGCGGCGTGGTCAACATCGTCACCTTCAACCCGCTGTCCGACAGCGTCAACAACGTGACCGTCCGCACGGGAACGCAGGGGTACAAGGAGGTGTCGGGCGTCGGCACCATCAAGCTCGGTGACCGCGGGGGCATCCGCGTCTCGGCCGGCGGCTACAACACCGACGAGTACGAGACGCCGGTCCGCACCGCCGAGCGCGCCTACCGCACCGGCCCGCGGCGCCGCTCCTTCAGCGCGGATGGTCTCGTCCAGGTGACCGAGAACATCCAGATCGGGGCCGAGGTGACGAAGGTCCACACCGAACAGAGCGAAATGACCTTCGGGTACCAGCTCTTCCCGAGCAACTACGACATCCTGTCCACCAAGCTCTCGCTCGCCGCCAACACCGCCCTCGGCTTGATCGAGGCGAAGGTGTACCGGAACCAGCTTGATGTGAACCTGGCCCTTGGCATCGATTACAACAACGTGGTGACGGTCGCCCAGGTCCAGGATCTTTTCAAGATCGGCACCGATCACAGCTTCCGCCTCTCCGCCGAGTTCCGCCGCAACGAACTCGACAGCACCCCGGTGCGCAACGGCAAGGTGTCCTACGACGTCTACTCCGGCGGTGCCATGTGGGATTGGGCGATCAACGACAAGCTGTCGCTGGTCAACGCGGGCCGCATCGATTACCTGAGCCTGGGTCGCGAGGGCACCTTCGCTGGCCCGTCCCCCTACACCAACGAGGATTACGACCGCAGCCTGACCGAGTTCAGCTTCAACAGCGGCATCGTCTACCGGGCGACCGATGTGGATACGCTGCGGCTGTCCGCCGCACGCGGCATCCAGGTGCCGACGATGAACGAGCTTTCCGTGCTCACCTCGAATGGCACCACCGGGACCTACGGCAACCCGCGTATCAACCCGTCCATCGTGATGAACTACGAGATCGGCTACGACCGGCGGATCGACCAGATCAACGGCGGGCTGCGGACGTCCGTCTACTACCAGACGAATTCGGACCTCAAGTCCTACACCCGGCGCGTCAACTCGCTGGTCAGCATCTACGACAACATCGGCGATTCCAAGGCGGTCGGGATCGAGGCCCAGTTGAAGGGCCGCATCGGGACCGACTGGAACTGGAAGGTCGGCTATGCCTTCGAACGGGTCAACGACGATCTGACCCAGCAGACCAACTACAACTTCGAAGACAGCACCCCGCGCCACAAGGTTTCGGCTGAGCTCGGCTACACGAATGGTCCCTTCGAAGCCAACCTCTACGGCATGTATGTCTCGGAGGTCGAGATGCTGCGCACCGGTTCGACGACCCTGGTCAAGGTGCCGGACTACCTTTATCTGGCAGGCCGCGTCGGTTACCGGATCACCGAGAACGTTCAGGCGGCGGTCACCGGCTTCAACATCACGCAGGCCGAATCCCGTTTGACCTCCGGACCGGCCGAAGAGCAACGGCTCCTGTTCTCCCTGTCCGCCAGCTTCTGATCCAGACGTCGGCATCCACCGAGAGCGGCCCCCACCGAGGGCGGCCTCCTTCCGGTGGATTAGCCGCGCGCCGGCCCGCCGCGTGCACCGGCACATCGCACCGCTTTGAGGATGGTATCATGACGCGCTCCACCGCCTTGCTGGCCAACCTTTCCTTTTCGATCAAGTTCGCCCTGGCCCCGCTTCTCGCGGTGATCATGATCGCCGGGGTCGCCTATGTCGGCGTGTCGGGGTTGGACCGGCAGGTCCGCACCACGCGCGACATCGTCGATCTCGACCTCAAGCGGGCGACCGAGCTGGAGGCCGTCGCCGGTCGCGTGCAGCGGGCCAACGGCACGTTGTTCCGGCTGATGACGAACCAGGCCGGCGGTGTGGCGGGCGGCAATCTCGCGGCGGAGATTGCCACCCTCGGCGGCGACGTTGACCGGCTGATCGCCGACCTGGACGCGATCAAGAGCACTCTGAGCGACCAGGCGCAGGTCAGTGCGATCGGCGAGGTCACCAAGGAACTGACGACCTACAAGGGGGCGGTGGAGTTCGTCGGCTCGATGATGGAGATCGACTTCGCCAGCACCGTGTCCTTCCTGCAGCCCTTCACCGCCAACTTCGAGCGCATGAGCCGGCTGATCCAGGAGCTGGTCGACAGCATGGTGGCGGAATCGGATGCCCGTGCCCGGCAAGCGGCGGCGGAGGCCGGCCGCACCGAGCAGGTCTTCCTCGGCGTCGTCGTCGCCGCGGTGACGCTGACGCTGGGCTTCGCCATCGGGCTGGGCCGGGCGACGGCCGGTTCCGTGCGGCGCATCGCCGACGCCACCCACGGGCTGGCGGAGGGCAACCGCGCCATCGACGTGGCGGCACTGCGCCGCCGCGACGAGCTGGGCGCCATCGTCGAGTCGCTGGCGGTCTTCCGCGACGCCATGGAGGCCACCGACCGCATGAAGGCCGAGCAGGAGGCGATGATGGCGCAGGCCGAGGTCGCCAAGCGCAAGGCCCTGGACGACATGGCGCGGCTGTTCGAGACCGACGTGCAGTCGGTCATCGACGGGCTGATCCGTGCGTCCGCCGATATGCGGGGGTCGGCCGACCGCATGGCGCGCACCGCCGACGAGACCAGCCGGCAGACCGAGGTGGTCGTGCGCGCCACCGACGAGGCGACCGCCAGCGTCAACGACGCCGCCGGAGCCGCCGAGCAGATGGCGTCGTCCATCTCCGAGATCGCGCGGCAGGTCGGCACCTCCGCCGAGGTGGCCCGCTCCGCCGTGCAGGAGGTCAACCGCACCAACGACACGGTGGAGGGGCTGAACCGCGCCGCCGCCAAGATCGGCGAGGTGATCGGCCTGATCGGCGCCATCGCCAGCCAGACCAATCTGCTGGCGCTGAACGCCACGATCGAGGCGGCGCGGGCGGGTGAAGCCGGTAAGGGCTTCGCCGTGGTCGCCTCGGAGGTCAAGAACCTCGCCAGCCAGACCGCCAAGGCTACCGAGGACATCGCCCAGCAGGTCGCCGCCATCCAGGGATCGACCGGCACGGCGGTGACCGCCATCCAGGGCGTCGGCCGCACCATCGCCCGCATGAACGAGATCTCGTCCGCCGTGGCCGCCGCGGTCGATGAGCAGAACGCCGTCACCGCCGAGATCGCCCGCGCCGTGCAGACGGCGTCCGGGCGCACGCAGCAGGTGTCGGCCACGGTCGGCGAGTTCTCGGTCGCCGCCGCGGAGACCGGGCGCGCCGCGGCGGCCATCCAGTCCACGACCGAGACGCTGACCGGCAACGCCCACGCGCTGCAGGACTCGGTGCGCCAGTTCCTGGGCCGCGTGCGCGGCAGCAACGCCGCCTGACCAACGCCGCCTGATGCACGGCGTCAGCGCATGACGATGCCGGCGAGATCCTTGCGGATTCCGGCATCGAGCCGGGCGTTCAGATCCTCGGCCATCGACCGCGTCATCTCCTGCAGGGTGGCCTCGCGGTCGGCCAGTGTGATGTTCTCCGGCACGGTGGTGGAGGTGGTGACGGCGGCCCGGGTGAAGCCGCGGAAGGCAGTGTCGCCCGGCACCTCGCCGGTCACCTCCACCTCGATGCGGCCGTCGTAGCGCTGCGCCTGCTGGGTGGTGAAGAAACCCTGCACACCGCCGGTGCGCGGCAGCTGCGTCTCCACGACCGTGGCGTCCTTGATGACCACGCGGACACGCCCCTGAAGCCCGCCGGCCTGCAACCGTTCCGCGGCCCAGCGACGCACCGCCTCGGCCGGCGGAACCGGGATGCGGCCATCGACGGACGCGGCACCGCCCGCACGCCGCTGGTCCACCACGTCCACCGTCGCGACGTTCAGCACGATCGGTGCGAAATTCGCGAAGTTGACGGGACGGACCGGCGGACGCGGCGGTGCGCTCTGGCAGGCGGTCAGCACGAGAGCGGCCACGGCGGCCAGGAGGACGGGACGGACGGGCATGACGGCTCCGGTCGGGCGGGTTCGGGGGGCGGACTTTACCGCCAAGCTCCCCGCCCTTCCAGAGCCGCCCCGCGTGCCGTCACCCCATGCCGTTACTGGGTGCGCTGCTGCCGGTTCAGCGAGGTCATGCTGTTGTCGTACCGGAACTCCGGCAGGCCGTCGATCTGGGCGGAGGTCATCTCCGTCGTCACGATGGAGTTGCGGTCGCTGGCCCAGCGCAGCGGCTCGGCGTCGAGCGCCACGGTCTTGCCGCCCATCCCCAGGGTCTGGCCGGTGGACACGATGAGGCGGTAGGCCTGCCCGTTCTGGTTCAGCAGCACATCCTCGACCTCGCCGACGGTGCGGCCGTCGCTGCCGATGACGGACTTGCCCAGCATCTGCTGGGGCGTCAGCGCCGCCAGCGTGGTGCTGTCCGCCCGCGACACCGGGTTGGAGGCCGTCGATCCGCCGGTCCACTCGCTCACCTGCGCGCAGCCGGCCGTTCCCAGGAGCAGCAGGGCCGAAGCGCCGACCACCATCAAGCGTCGCATGGCATACCTCCAAAACGTTGGTCCAAACGTTGGTTTGGTATGCCCACAACAGCGCAGCCGCGCCCGCGTTGCGGCCCGGCCGGCGATTTCGCTCAGCGGATGGGGGAGGTCACGACATCCACCGTGGTGGTCACGGCGCTGGCGGTGACATCGACCGCGGTGCCCACGAGGCTGGCGGCCCCACCGACGGCACCGCAGGCGGAGAGCAGCAGCAGTGCGAGCAGCAGCGGGACAGAAGCTGGGACCGGCCGCATGGCAATCGCCTCGGGTCTGGTGGATCGGACGTCGATCGAGCAGAACACGGGGTGGTTGCCCAAAGGTTAATTGGGGAACCCCGCCCCCCGAAGAGGGCGGGGACCCGATCAGAACTCCGTCCAGTCGTCGTCCGCCTCCGCCGCCGCCCGCTTGAGGACGCCGACCTTCGGGGCCGCCTCGTGGGCGGTCGCCGAAGCCGCCTTCGCCGGGCGGGGCACGGCGCGCGCCGGCTGGACCGCGGGCTTGCGCACGGCCGGACGCGCCGCCGCGGCGGCACCGGCGGCCGGCCGGGGCTGCGTCACCTGGGATGGGGCCGCCCCGGCCCGGCGCGCCAGCTTGAAGAAGGAGACATGCTCCTTGAGATCGCCGGCCTGCCCGGCCATGGCCTGGGCAGCGGCGGTCGCCTCCTCCACCAGTGCGGCGTTCTTCTGGGTCATCTCGTCCATCTGGGCGATGGTGGCGTTGATCTCGTCGAGCGCCGTCGCCTGTTCGGTGGACGCGGACGCCATCTCGGCGATCAGCGCGGCGACCTGCTGCACGCCATCGACAATGCCATTCAGCGCATCGCCGGCGCTCTTGACCAGCTCCACGCCGTCGCGCACCTGCCCGTCGCTGTCCAGGATCAGCGCCTTGATCTCCTTGGACGCCTGGGCGGAGCGCTGGGCGAGCTGGCGGACCTCCTGCGCCACCACCGCGAAGCCACGGCCCGCGTCACCGGCCCGCGCAGCCTCCACCGCGGCGTTGAGCGCCAGCAGGTTGGTCTGGAAGGCGATCTCGTCGATCACGCCGATGATGTCGGTGATCTTGCGGGACGCCGACTCGATCCGCTTCATCGCCGCGATGGCCGAGCCGGCCACCCCGCCGCCATTCTCCGCCGCCTTGCGGGCGTCGGCCGCCATGCGGTTGGCGCGCTGGGCGTTCTCGGCGTTGGAGCGGACGGTGGCGCCCAGCTCCTCCATGCTGGCCGCCGTCTCCTCCAGGCTGGACGCCTGCTGCTCGGTGCGGTCGGCGAGATCGCTGGAGCCGGCCGACACCTCGGCCGAGGCCGAGGCGATGGTGTCGGCCGCCGTGGTGATCTGGCCGACGATCTCCGCCAGCTTGGCGGAGGTGGCGTTGACGTCGTCCTTCACCCTCTGGAAGGCGCCCTGGTAGTCGCGGGCCACCCGCTTGTCGAGGTCGCCGGCGGCGAGCGCGGACAGCACCTCGCCGAGGTCGGTGATAACGTTGGCGACGGTGTCGGTCAGCCGGTTGATGCCCTCCGCCATGGTCCGGTAGAAGCCGTCCTTGCCGGCGAGGTCGAGCCGGCGCGACAGATCGCCGCGGGACACGCCGTCGATCAGGGCGGCGATCTCCTCGCCGATGGCGCGCTCGCGGGCGCGCTGGGCCTCGTCGGCGCGGCGCTCGGCTTCCAGCCGTTCCGCCTCGGCATCCGCCATGCGCTTCTTCTCGATGGCGTTCTCCTTGAACACCAGCACCGATTTCGCCATCTCGCCGATCTCGTCGCGGTCGGCGGTCGCCGGCACATCGACGGCCAGGTCACCGCCGGCCAGCCGCTGCATGGCCGACGTCATGCCCTGCACCGGCCGCACGATGCTGCGCGACACCGCGAAGGCCAGGAAGATGCCGAGCACGATCACCACCGACGCGACCGTCAGGTCGCCGGTGCGTCCCGCCGCCATCTCCGCCGAGGTCGTGGACAGCAGATCGGTGCGGGCCGCGGATTGCAGGTCGATTGTGCGGTCGGCGAGCTGCGCGAATTCCTCCGCCTCGGGCACCATGACATCGCTGACGAGTCGGTCGGCGTCGAACACCGCCGCCGACACCGCGATGAAGGCCTGCAGGTAGCGCTCGGCGATCTGGTCGGCCTCGGCCGCCAGCGCCTTGCGCTCCGGGTTGTGCAGGCGCTCGGCCAGCCGGCCGATGACGGTGTTGAAGGCGGCGTTGCGGGTCTTGACCTCGTCGGCGGCCTTCTCGGACGGGCTCGCCAGGAAACGCATGTTGCCGATGCGGGACAGCATCAGCCTCTCCTGGGCCTGGCCGGCCAGCGCGGCCGCCTCGAAATCGCCGTCGGCCATGGCGGTTTCGATGATCCGGGTCAGGTTTTGGCGCGCCTTCTGCCCCATGACGTTGAGCTGCTTTTCGACCAGCTCGTCCCGCCGCGCGCGCAGGACCACCAGCTTGTCGAAATTGGTGCTGTACGCGTCGAAGACCCGTTGCATGCGATCCAGGTTGGCCCGCCGTTCGGCGTTCGTGGTGGCGGCGACCGCGTCGCGCATGGTGGTGCGCAGCCGTTCCTGCAGCTTGCGCACCTGCGCCACCGAATCCTGGCTGCCGGTGTGGATGAAGCCCACGACATTGCGGCGCATGTCCGACACGTCACGGCCGAGCTCCGCGATGCGCAGCGAGTTGTCGGAGATCGACGCGTAGCGGTCGAACCCTGTCTGCGCGCTGCCCAGCGCCAGATAGCCGATGGCAGCCACCACCGTCAGCAGCGCCAGGATCAGCCCGAACCCGGTGTAGATGCGGGTGCCGACCTTGAACCGGCCGGAGAAACTCGATTCCTGCATGACTCGTCCATCCCGCGGAAAACTGGCGATGCGCCGACGGCGCGCCCGGAGGAGGTTACGCCGCAATCGTTGCGGGAGTGTTCACCATCGTCGTAAATCTTCTGTTACCTTCCGGTCGGGCGGACGATCGGCCGCATGACAGGGCAGCGAGGATCGCGGCTTACTTCCGGCCGAGGAACGCACCACGTCATCGCTGCACGTCGCCCCGACCCACCGCCCGCTCCCCCGCCACCCGCTCCACCGCCATGACGACCGACAGCACCGCCCCGATCGCGCCCACGGACACCCCGCCAGTCCAGCCCCGCATCGGCGAGATGCGCGCCCTGCGCACGCTGCTTCCTCATCTGTGGCCCGCCGGCGACGTGGAGACGCGGGTGCGCGTGGTGGTGGCCCTGCTGTTCCTGGTGATCGCCAAGGCGGCCACCGTCTACACCCCGCTCCTCTACAAGCAGGCCATCGACGCCCTGTCGCTGCCGGTGGACGCGCTGACCGTCCCGGTCGGCCTGATCCTGGCCTATGGGCTGGCGCGCGTGCTGTCGCTGGCCTTCGGCGAGCTGCGCGACGCCATTTTCGTGAAGGTGGAGCAGGGCGCCATCCGCAAGTCGGCCCTGTCGGTCTTCCAGCATCTGCACGCGCTGTCGCTGCGCTTTCACCTGGAGCGCCAGACCGGCGGCCTGTCGCGCTCGCTGGAGCGGGGCACACGGGCGATCCAGACGATCCTGTCCTATTCCTTGTTCAGCATCGTGCCGACCATCGTGGAGATCCTGCTGGTCACCGCGATCCTGGCCCACATGCTGGGGATCTCCTACGCGCTGGTGACGCTGGCGACGGTGGCGGCCTACATCGTCTACACCTTCACCGTGTCGGAATGGCGGACCCAGTTCCGGCGCGAGATGAACGACACCGACGGCAAGGCCAACACCAAGGCCATCGACAGCCTGCTGAACTACGAGACGGTCAAGTATTTCGGCAACGAGGCGCACGAGGCGCGCCGCTACGACGAGGCGCTGCGCGCCTACGAGCGCGCCGCCGTCCGCAGCGAGCAGAGCCTGGCCCTGCTCAACGTCGGGCAGAGCGCCATCATCGCCGTCGGGCTGACGCTCGTGATGTTCATGGCCGGGCGCGGCATCGTCGCCGGGGAGCTGACGCTGGGCGACTTCGTGCTGGTCAACACCTACCTGCTGCAGCTCTACCAGCCCCTCAACTTCTTCGGCATGGTCTACCGCGAGATCAAGCAGGCGCTGGCCGACATGGAGGCGATGTTCACGCTGCTGTCGGTGGAGCGCGAGGTGGCGGACGCCGCCGGCGCCCCGGCGTTGGCGGTGACCGGCGGCGAGCTGCGCTTCGAGGACGTGTCCTTCGGCTACGACCCGCGCCGGCCGATCCTGAAGGGGGTGTCCTTCACCGTCCCGGCGGGCCGCACGGTCGCCATCGTCGGGCCGTCGGGGGCGGGCAAATCCACCATCAGCCGGCTTCTGTTCCGCTTCTACGACGTGTCGGGCGGGCGCATCCTGATCGACGGGCAGGATCTGCGCGGCGTGACCCAGTCCAGCCTGCGCGGGGCCATCGGCATCGTTCCGCAGGACACGGTGCTGTTCAACGACACCGTCTTCTACAACATCGCCTACGGCCGCCCCGGTGCGGCCCCGTCGGAGGTGGAGCGTGCGGCACGGCTGGCCCACATCCACGACTTCATCATGGCGCTGCCGGACGGCTACCAGTCCACCGTGGGCGAACGCGGGTTGAAGCTGTCGGGCGGCGAGAAGCAGCGCGTCGCCATCGCCCGCACCATCCTGAAGGACCCGTCGATCCTGCTGTTCGACGAGGCGACCTCGGCGCTCGACACCCACACCGAACGCGAGATCCAGGCCAACCTGCGGCAGATCAGCGAGGGGCGGACGACGCTGGTCATCGCCCACCGCCTCTCGACGGTCATCGACGCCGACGAGATCCTCGTGCTGGAGCAGGGGCGCATCGTCGAGCGCGGCCGGCACACCGAGCTGCTGGCGCTGGGCGGTTCCTACGCCGCGCTGTGGGCGCGTCAGCAGGAATCGGCGCAGAGCGGCCAGGGCCGCGGCCCCGACCCCGTGGCCGACGTGCTGGTGCCGGTGTGACTCCGGCCGACGGTACCGCCCGGCGCACCCTGCGCCGGGTGACCGCGGCGGTGCACGAGCGTCTGCACCACCACCGGCTGCTGGCGCCGCTGACCGCGCCGGACCTGACCGTGGGTCAATACCGCGACGCGCTGGCCGCCCTGCACGGCTTCCACGCGCCGGTGGAACGGCGTCTCGCGATGCACGGCCCGGCGGAGACCGCCCGGCTGGAACGGCTGGCGCGGGATCTGGAAGCGCTCGGGGCCGATCCTGCCGCCCTGCCGGAGGTGGAGTCCCTGCCCGATCTGTCCGCACCGCCGGCGCGGCTCGCCGCGCGTTATGTGCTGGACGGTTCGGCCCATGGCGGCCGGGCGATGTTGCCGGGCGTGCGCCGCGCGTTGGGGGATCGGGCGGAGACGGCCACCGCCTTCCTCGCCGACGATCGCCCCGAACTACCGCGCCGCTGGACCGCCCTGCTCGCCCGGCTGGAGGCGGAGCTGGCCGAGCCCGCGGCGCTCACGGTCGCGGCGGCGACTGCGGAGGCGCTGTTCGCCGCGCTGGAACGCTGGCTCGACACCCGCGCGGCGGCCCGCTGACGCAGCCGGCGACCGCCCCTTTATCCGGAGCCGCCCGCCCGCTAGGGTGGCGCCATGACGACGCCCTCCCCCGCCGATCCCCGCACCCCTGCCCTTGGCCTCGCCGACGCCGTGCGCCAGGGCGATCGCCGCGCGCTGGCGCGCGCCATCACCCTGATCGAATCGACACGCCCCGACCACCGGGCGCAGGCGGAGGCGCTGCTGGACGCGCTGCTGCCGCACACCGGCAACTCCGTGCGCGTCGGCATCTCCGGCGTGCCGGGGGTGGGCAAGTCCACCTTCATCGAGGCGTTCGGGCTGCACGTCATCGGGCTTGGCCACAAGGTGGCGGTGCTGGCGATCGACCCCTCGTCGCAGCGCACGGGCGGTTCGATCCTCGGCGACAAGACCCGAATGGTGGAGCTGTCGCGCAACGCCGGCGCCTTCATCCGCCCGTCCCCCGCCGGCGCCACCCTGGGCGGGGTGGCGCGCCGCACGCGCGAGGCGATGCTGGTGTGCGAGGCGGCCGGCTTCGACGTGATCGTGGTGGAGACGGTGGGCGTCGGCCAGTCGGAAACCGCGGTCGCCGACATGGTGGACCTGTTCCTGCTGCTGCTGCTGCCGGCTGGCGGCGACGAGCTGCAGGGCATCAAGAAGGGCATCGTCGAGCTGGCCGACCTCGTCGTCGTCAACAAGGCCGACGGCGATCTGGTCGCTGCCGCCCGTCACGCGGTCGCCGAGTACCGCCACGCGCTGGCCTTCCTGAAGCCGGCGGTGCCGGACTGGCGGGTGCCGGTGCTGTCCTGCTCGGCCGCCACCAACAGCGGCATCGATGCGGTGTGGGCCACCATCGGCGAGCACCGCGCCGTCGGCGAGCGCAGCGGCGCCCGTGACGCCCGGCGCGCCGAGCAGGCCGGCGCCTGGCTGTGGTCGGAAATCCGGGAGACGCTCATCGACGCCTTCCGCGCCCATCCCGCCGTGCGCACCGCGCTGCCGGAGCTGGAGGGCCGCGTGCGCGGTGGCTCACTGGTGCCGACCGCCGCCGCCCGCAGCCTGCTGGAACGGTTCCGCGGCGGCTGAGGATATTGCGTCGCACAAAATCCTGTTGCACCGCGGCATCGCCCCCCTTAATTGTTTAGAAGGGGCGAATACGGTGCTGTCCGTCGGCGGCGCTCCCGATCGCCCGACCGGCGTCTCCCGCAAGGTCCTTGCCGTGGAGCGCCCGCTGGAATCGCCCGACCGGTGTCGGCGAGCCGCGCCGCCGCAGCAACCGCCGACTTGGGGGAGATCGCGATGAACGCCAATCTGATGGGCCTTTACGAGACCATGGGCACGCTCGCCAAGGCGAACGCCCGCACCGCCGTCACCCGCTCCGCGCGCGTCGCCGGGGTGGCGAAGGAGGGCCAGCGCCTGCTGCTCGACGGCATGACCGCCCAGTTCGGCCACACCGCCAGCCTGATGGGCGCCCTGGCCAAGGCCCGCACGCCGGCCGACGTGGCGGCCCTGCAGCGCAGCTTCGTGGAGGCCGCCACGGCCCGCGCCGCCGAGGACATGAAGGCGTTCCTCGCCCTGTCCGGCAAGCTGGTGGCCGAGGTCGCCGCCAAGGACGCCGCGGCCGCGGCGGAGGCTGTCGCCGAAGCCGTGCCCGAGCCCGCCCCGGTTGCGGTCGAAGCGCCGGTCGCGGTCGATGCACCGGTCGCGGTCGATGCGCCGATGACGGTTGCCGAAGCCGCCGCCCCCACCGTGGACGAGCCGGCCCCCGTGGCGGATGCGCCCGCGGTCGAAGCCCCGGTCGCCGAAGCCGCCGCTCGCGATGCGGCGGTCGAAACCCCGGTCGAAGCCGCCAAGCCCGCCGCGAAGCCGGCGGCCCGCCGCAAGGCCCCGGCCAAGGCCGCCGCGGAAACCCCCGCCGCCGAGTGACCGGGAACGGGACGACGTTACCGTCTCGAGACGGTAACGTCGCTTGACGGGCGCATCCGCGTTCGACTATAAACCCGGCTCTTTCGGGCGGATTGCCGCCCGGAAACCGGCTTTCATTTGCGATAAAGGATCACTCCGATGGCTCGTCGCTGCTCGGTGACCGGCAAGGGCACCCAGTTCGGCAACAACGTCAGCCACGCGAACAACAAGACGCGTCGCCGCTTCCAGCCGAACCTGCAGGAGACCTCGATGCTGAGCGATGCGCTCGGCCGCATGGTGCGCCTGCGCCTGTCCACCAACGCCATCCGCTCGATCGAGCACAAGGGCGGTCTGGACTCCTTCCTGCTCGACGCCCGCGAGGACGTGCTGAGCATCGAGGCGCGCCGCCTGAAGCGCCTGATCGCGAAGAAGACGGAACAGGCCGCCGCCTGATCCGCGTGCGGGGGACGGCCGCGTCCCCCGGCCGGCCCGAGGGACTCCGATGAGCCTGTCTCCCGACGCCCTCGTCGCCCTTCTGAACGCGTTGCCTCCCGAAGCCGTGTTGGTGCTGGAAGCGGTCCTCTGCTTCTCGGCCATTCTCGGCATGGCGCGCTGGTTCGGGGCGGCGGGGCTTTACGCGTACATCGTCGTCGCGATCCTCGGCGCCAACATCCAGGTGCTGAAGGCAGTGCAGTTCTCGCTGTACGGCCACCCGGTGGCGCTCGGCACCATCCTCTTCGCCTCCACCTATCTGGCGACCGACATCCTGGCCGAGCATTACGGCCGGGCAGCGGCCCAGCGCGGGGTGATGATCGGCTTCGCCGCGTTCCTGCTGTGGACGGCGGTGACGGTGCTGACGCTGGGCTACGCGCCGCTGACCCCGGCGCAGGCGGGCGAGGACATGGCCTGGGCGCTGCCCATGCAGGAGCATCTGACCGCGCTGTTCACGCCGGTGCCGGCGCTGTTCGCGGCGGGCATGATCTCCTACCTGATCAGCCAGACGCACGACGTGTGGGCCTTCCACCGCATCCGCGCGTTGACCGGCACGCGGCATCTGTGGCTGCGCAACAACGCATCCACCATCGTGTCGTCGCTGATCGACAACATCGTGTTCAGCGTGCTGGCCTGGGTGGTGTTCGCGGCCGATCCGATCGGGTGGGAGCCGCTGGTCTTCACCTACATCCTCGGCACCTACTGGCTGCGGCTGGCGGTGGCGCTGGCCGACACGCCCTTCATGTATCTCGCGCGCTACGCGGTGAAGGACGCACCGGCCACGGCCTATGCCTGACCATGTCCAGTACGGGCCGGCTTTCGGCTTCGAGATCAAGGCGCGCCTGCCGGATTCGCGGGCGCGCCTTGGCCGTTTGTCGACGCCGCACGGCGCCATCGAAACGCCGGCCTTCATCTTCTGCGGCACCAAGGCCACGGTGAAGGGCGTCACGCCCGCGCAACTGTGCGAAGCGGACACCCAGATCATCCTGTCCAACACCTACCATCTGATGATCCAGCCGGGCGCCGACCTCGTCGCGTCCATGGGCGGACTGCACCGCTTCATGGACTGGGACGGGCCGATGCTGACCGACTCGGGTGGATTCCAGATCTTCTCCATGGGCCACGGTTCGGTGGCGGACGAGATCAAGGGCCGGCGCCAGCAGACCCGCGACCAGACCCTGCTGAAGGTCACGGAGGAGGGTGCGACCTTCCGCTCCTACCTCGACGGCTCCAAGCTGTTTCTGTCGCCGGAGGGGTCCATCGACATCCAGCGCAAGCTGGGCGCCGACCTGATCGTGCAGTTGGACGAGTGCACGCCCTTCCACGCCGACCGTGCCTACACCGCCCGCTCCATGCGGATGAGCCACCGCTGGGGCGACCGCTGCATCGAGCGGTTCGTCCAGGGCGAGGACGGGCCGATGGCCGGCAAACAGGCGCTCTACGGCATCGTCCAGGGCGGCGTCCATCCCGACCTGCGGGAGGAGAGCACCGCCTACACCCGCGACCGCCCGTTCTTCGGCACCGCCATCGGCGGCTCCCTGGGTTCCCACAAGGACCAGATGTACGAGGTGGTGGCGATGTGCGCGCCGCACATCCACCCCGACCGCCCCGTGCATCTGCTGGGCATCGGCGGCATCGTGGATGTGTTCGCCGGGGTCGAGCTTGGCATCGACACCTTCGACTGCGTCTCCCCCACCCGCATCGCCCGGCACGGCTGGGCGCTGGCCGCCGGTGTGCCGGCCAACCGGCTGAACCTGCGCAACGCCCGCTTCCGCCAGGATCCGGGGCCGCTGGAGGATGGGTGCGACTGCTACACCTGCCGCCGCTTCAGCCGCGCCTACGTCCACCATCTGCTGAAGGCCGACGAGCTGCTGGGCGCCCAGCTCGTCAGCATCCACAACATCGCCGTGATGAACCGCCTGATGCGCGAGATCCGCGAAGGGCTGGCGGCGGGCGACCTCGCGAGCGTGAAGGCAAGGTGGCTGTAAGGTAATTGGCGCCTTGGGGTGTGTCGAGGCTTCGCTCGTCAAGGACGCAACGACTGCGCCAGTCCTCAAAGGACATTGACATGTCTGAAACGGACATCATAATGTCCGCTGCGATCAGCGTCGCCCCCGAGACGTATGGAGTTGGCCATGCCTAAATCTTTTATATTTTGGAACAACAAAGGCGGTACGGGAAAAACAAGTCTAGCTTTTCAAGCAATATGTGAATTCGCTAACCTCAACTCCAAGAAACGCATCCTAGTAATTGATGTATGCCCCCAAGCAAATCTCTCAGAACTTCTTCTAGGAGGTCTTGAAGGTGATGGCGGCGGGAATTTGCTAAAAGTACAAGGGAAGACCCCGCGCGCTACTGTCGGCGGGTACTTTCAGATGCGCCTACCTTCACCCTATACAGTTGGCACTATTGCAACTTCTGACTTTTTGTCAGTACCGTATGAGTATAATTCCGCAATTCCGAGAAACATTACTCTTTTCGCCGGTGATCCCCTTCTCGAGCTGCAAGCTAATTCAATGTCGACGCTTGCCAATAACCAAATTCCAGGAACAAACACATGGGTAATGGTGATTAGTTGGCTAAGGGACTTTGTAGCGGCAACGGGAAATAGATTCGACTATATATTTCTAGACGCAAATCCAAGCTTCTCAATCTATACTCAAATTGCGATGGCTGTTGCTGAGAAAGTTATCTTCCCCGTTATGGCCGATGATTCATCGCGCCGCGCAATTCAGAATGCATTTTCTCTTATCTATGGGCTCAAACTTCCGAGCGAAATATATGCACAGCATATGTTTGCTACTCGCATGGAGTCCGCAGGATTGACGCTTCCAAAGGCACATCTCATCGTGAAGAATAGGATCACACAGTACATGGGAGCAGCATCCGGATATCGAGCGGTTTTGTCGAGTATTGATGATGATATCGAAGGAATCATACGAGATAATCCTCGTTATCTGAATTTTTCAGCATTGAAGGACGGAGTTCTGGAAATTCGAGACTTTCAGACAACTGGCGTTGTCGCTTTCGCTCGCGGTACGCCATTCTTTGCGCTGAAGCCGGGAAAACGCTCTGTCGGCGGGCGACGAATTACAATTGAAGCCAAGCAAATTACTGACCGAAGGGATGAGATTTCAAACCTGGCCAAACGGCTCGTGTGACAGAAGAACTTGAAATCAAGGTGTAGTTCTATCACGGTGAGCCGAGAATGTTAACTCGGCTCACCACCAATCAGATTTATTCAGCACTTATAAGTGTCCGTCCGGGAAGTGGCTGAGTCGGATCA
>NZ_JABFFR010000068.1 GCF_013423485.1 Azospirillum oleiclasticum | reverse complement strand
CCTGGTGCTGGCCAACAACGGCACCAGCACCGGTCTCTACCTGGTGGTCGATGCCAACGGCGACGGCCAGGTGGCGACCACCGACATCCGGCTGCTCGGTGTCTTCAACAACACCACCTCCGTCGGCTTCGGCGACGTCACGCTGGGCTGACAGCCGGTCTGAAATCCGGATCTTGGAACAGGGGGCGCTCCGCAAGGAGCGCCCCCTCTTTTTTTGTCGCGAGCCCTTGCCCGGCGGGGTCGCCAACCCTGTCAATATGGACAATCGGAAGCAAATTGAGGCATATTGCCGCTATCTCGAAAGTTAGTTTTTCATAGCCCTTCCGTGCGGATTTTGGTTAGAGTGGTTTAACCTCAATGCGTATGCATTTCTGGAGGAAGACGAGAGGCCGGCAAGGGAGAAGCAAGTTTTCGCGCCGAAATTCTCTCGCCTGATCACAAATATGATGGTGGCTCTTTCCGCCGGAAGGGTGCCAATCCTTTCGTACAGGTGACTTGGAACAGGCAGGTGTTGATGAAGGCGGTGGTGACGGGTGCGGCGGGCTTTATCGGCAGCCATCTGGTCGACAGACTCCTGAGTGACGGCTTTGAAGTTATCGGTATCGACAACTTCGCCAACGGGAACCCCGGAAACATCGCCAGAGCGGCCGAAAACCCGCGATTTTCCTTTCTCCAGGCCGATGTCGCCGATCATGACGTGATCGCCCCGGCCTTCGAGGGCGTGGACCGGGTCTTCCATCTGGCGGCTCTCGCCGACATCGTCCCTTCCATCGAGCGTCCGCTGGGCTATCACCGCGCCAATGTCGACGGCACGGTGTCGGTGCTGGAGGCCGCCCGGCTGGCCGGCGCCAAACGCTTCGTCTACGCCGCCTCCTCCTCCTGCTACGGTCTGGCCAAGGAATTCCCGACGCCGGAAACGGCCACCGTCGCACCGGCCTACCCGTACGCGCTCACCAAATGGATGGGCGAGTGCTGCGTCACCCACTGGAACCAGGTGTACGGGCTGCCCACCGTCTCGCTGCGCCTGTTCAACGTGTACGGGCCGCGGGCACGCACCAGCGGCACCTACGGCGCCGTGTTCGGCGTGTTCCTGGCGCAGAAGCTGGCCGGCAAACCCTTTACGGTGGTCGGCGACGGCACCCAGACCCGCGATTTCACCTTCGTGTCCGATGTGGTGGCGGCCTTCGCCGCAGCCGGCGGCTCCGACCTGTCGGGCGAGATCATGAATGTCGGCTCCGGCGGTACCCATGCCGTGAACCGGCTGGTCGAGCTGCTCGGCGGGCCGGTGGTGCACATCCCCAAGCGTCCGGGCGAGCCCGACTGCACCTTCGCCGACACCGCCCGCATCCGCGAGCGGCTGGGCTGGCGCCCGCGGGTGAGCTTCGAGCAGGGGGTGGGCGTCATGCTCGAGCACATCGAGGACTGGCGGGAGGCGCCGGTCTGGGACCAGGGCACGATCGCGGACGCGACGCGGAGCTGGTTCCGCTATCTCAAGGGATGAGGCGCATGGGGGTGTCGGCAGCCGACAAGATCCGGCCGATCGAGGAGCTGGGGGATATCGCGCGGCGGGCGCGCTCGGAGGGGCGCACCGTGGTGCTGGCGCACGGCACCTTCGACCTGATGCATTTCGGCCATGTGCGCCACCTGCAGGCGGCGCGCGAGGAGGGCGACCTGCTGGTGGTGACGATCACCGCCGACGCCTTCGTGAACAAGGGGCCGGGGCGGCCGGTGTTCCAGCACGCGATCCGGGCGGAGATGCTGGCGTCGCTGGAATGCGTGGATTACGTGGGCATCAACGCCGCCGCCACGGCGGAGAACGTGATCGCCGCCATCCGGCCGACCGTCTACGTCAAGGGCAACGATTACGCCAGCGCCGCGGACGACGTGACCGGCAAGATCGTGGACGAGCAGCGCGCGGTGGAGAGCCACGGCGGCCGCATCGTCTTCACCAACGAGATCACCTTCTCCTCCTCCACGCTGATCAACCGCCACCTCGACATCTACGACCCGACGCTGCGGGCCTTCCTGGACCAACAGCGGGCCGCCGACGGGCTGACGGCGATGACGGCGCTGGTGGAGCGTGTGCGGGACATGAAGGTCCTGGTGGTCGGCGACGCCATCGTGGACGAGTACCGCTACGTCGTGCCGATGGGCCGCTCGGCCAAGGAGAACATGATCGCGACCCTGTACAAGGACCGCGAGCTGTTCGCCGGCGGTGTGGTGGCGGCGGCCAACCATGTGGCGGCCTTCTGCCGGGAGGTGGAGATCCTCACGGCACTCGGTTCGGTGGACAGCCACGAGGCCTTCCTGCGCGACCATCTGAAGCCGAACGTGTCGATGTGGGCGGCGGAGGTCGGGGGTGCCCCGACCATCTGCAAGAGCCGCTTCGTGGACCAGAGCTACCTGCGCAAGCTCTTCGAGGTGTACGTCATGGACGACACCCCGCTGTCGGGCGAGCCGGAGGAGCGTTTCATCGCCGCCATCCGGGAGAAGGCGCCGAAGGCGGATCTGGTGATCGTCACCGATTTCGGGCACGGGCTGATCACCCCGCGGGTGATCCGCGCGCTGACGGAGAGCGCGCGGTTCCTGGCGGTGAACGCGCAGTCCAACAGCGCCAACGTCGGCTACAACCTGATCACCAAATACCCGCGCGCCGACTACATCTGCATCGACGCGCCGGAGGCGCGGCTGGCGATCTCCGACAAGTGGGCGGACATCGACCACATCATCTCCGAATTCCTGCCGGCGCGCATCGATTGCGACCGCATGATCATCACCAACGGCCGCTACGGCTGCGTGACCCGTGGGCCCGAGGAGCCGCTGGTGCACATCCCCGCCTTCACCAGGACGGTGGTCGACACGGTGGGGGCGGGCGACGCCTTCTTCGCGGTCACCGCCCCGATGGTTGCGGCGGGTGCTCCCTTGTCGCAGGCCGGTTTCATCGGCAACGTGGCGGGAGCGTTGAAGGTGGGGATCGTCGGCCATCGCAAGTCGGTGGAGAAGGGCTCCCTGCTCAAATACATCCAGACGCTCCTCAAATAGACGGCGGAGACGGCATGAAGGGGACCCTCGCTTCCTATTTCTCCACGCTGGACGCGCTGTGCCGGACGACGGAGGTCACCAACGCCGACGGCCGGGCGATCGCCCTGGACGAGGGGATCCGCTGGTTCCAGCGGATGGGGCGGGAAACCCACGCCTGCGGCAACACGCTGATGTTCATCGGCAACGGCGGCAGCGCCGGCATCGCCAGCCACACCGCCATCGACTACATGAAGAACGGCGGCATGCGCGCGCGCGTGTTCACCGACGGGGCGGCGCTGACCTGCCTGGGCAACGACCTGGGCTACGAGAACGTCTACGCCACGCAGATCGAGTATCACGCCCGCCCCGGCGACCTGCTGATCGCCATCAGCAGCTCCGGCAATTCCATGAACATCCGCAACGCGGTGACGGCGGCGCGGGCCAAGGACTGCGTGGTCGCCACCTTCAGCGGCTTCAAGCCGGACAACGCCCTGCGGGCCATGGGCGACATGAATTTCTACGTCCCCTCGATGGAGTACGGCTTCGTCGAGCTGGGCCATCAGATCCTGCTGCACGCGGCGCTGGACCTGGCCATGGGCTGGCACGCCCCGGCCGGTGCCGCGAAGACCCTTGAAAGCCTGGGAGAGATCGTTCGATGACGGCGCGCACTTGGCGGGTTCTGGTGACGGGCGGGGCGGGTTACGTGGGGGCCGTTCTGGTGCCCAAGCTGCTGGCGGCCGGCCACGCGGTCACCGTGCTGGACCTCTACATGTACGGCGACGACGTGCTGGCGGGATCGCGCGGGAACCCGAAGCTGCGCGAGGTCCGCGGCGACCTGCGCGACCCGGCGGTGGTGGCGGACGCGCTGACCGGCTGCGACGCGGTGATCCACCTCGCCTGCATCTCCAACGACCCGTCCTTCGAGCTGAACCCGGATCTGGGCAAGTCGATCAACTTCGACTGCTTCCGGCCGCTGGTGCGGGCGTCCAAGGCGGCGGGCGTGAAGCGCTTCATCTACGCCTCCTCCTCCTCGGTCTACGGGGTGAAGGAGGGGGTGGAGGTGACCGAGGATCTGCCTCTGGAGCCGCTCACCGACTACTCGCGCTTCAAGGCGATGTGCGAGGAGGTGCTGGAGGAGGAGCGCGAGCCGGGCTTCGTGACGCTCACCATCCGGCCGGCCACCGTGTGCGGCTACTCGCCCCGCCAGCGCCTCGACGTGATCGTCAACATCCTGACCAACCACGCGATCAACACCGGCAAGGTCAAGGTGATGGGCGGCGCGCAGCTGCGCCCGAACATCCACATCGACGACATGTGCGACGTCTATCTGCTGGCGCTCCAGCTCGACGACGCGCGGATCGACGGCGGCGTCTACAACGCGGGTGAGAAGAACCACTCGGTGTCGGCGCTGGCGGAGATCGTGCGCGGCGTGGTGGGTCCGCATGTGGAGGCGGAGGTGCTGCCCACCAACGACCCGCGCTCCTACCACGTGTCGTCGGAGAAGATCGCGCGCGACCTGGGCTTCCGGCCCAAGCGCACCATCGAGGACGCGGTGCGCGATCTGGCGACGGCCTTCGCCGACGGGCGGCTGCCGGATTCGATGGACGACCCGCGCTACTACAACATCCGCACCATGCAGCGCATCGGTCTGACGTGATGGCGGGCGTGACGGCCGGCGTGACGGGCGGGCGGAAGGAAGGACGGGGCCGGTGACCAGGACGACGACCAGCGGCGGCGCCGCGACGGTGGGCGACAACTCCCCGCTCGGGCTCTACCGCTCCATGCTGCGCATCCGCCTGATCGAGGAGGCGATCGCGGAGCGTTACGCCGAGCAGGAGATGCGCTGCCCGGTCCATCTGTCCATCGGGCAGGAGGCGGTGGCGGTCGGGGTCTGCGCGGAGCTGCGGCGCACCGACAAGGTGGTCAGCACCCACCGCTGCCACGCGCATTATCTGGCCAAGGGCGGCGACCTGAAGGCCATGATGGCGGAGATCTACGGCAAGGCCGCCGGCTGCTGCGGCGGGCGTGGCGGCTCCATGCATCTGTTCGACGACGATGTGGGCATGCTGCTCAGCCTGCCCATCGTGGCGAGCTGCATGCCGATCGCCGTGGGTGCGGCGCTCGCCCTGCGGCAGGAGGGCACGGACGGGGTGGCCGCCACCTTCTTCGGCGACGGCTCCATCGAGGAAGGCGTGTTCCACGAGAGCATGAACTTCGCCGCCCTGCACCGGCTGCCGGTGCTGTTCGTGCTCGAGAACAACCTGTACTCCTGCTACACCGGCCTGGCCGACCGCCAGCCGGACCGGCCGCTGGCCGATCTCGCCAAGGCCCACGCCATGGCGGCGGAGACGGCCGACGGCAACGACCTGGAGGCGGTGCGGGCGGCCACGGCGCGGGCGGTGGCGCGGGGCCGGGCCGGCGAGGGGCCGACGCTGCTGGTGTTCGACACCTACCGCTGGCGCGAGCATTGCGGCCCCAACTACGACAACGACATCGGCTACCGCACGGAGGCCGAGTTCCAGGGCTGGAAGGCCGGCTGCCCGGTGGAGCGGACGGCGGCGGCGCTGCGCGCGGCCGGGCTGCTGGACGAGGCGCTGGAGGCGGCGCTGCGCCGCGAGCTCGGGGCCGAGGTCGCCGAGGCCTTCGACTTCGCCCGCAACGCCCCCTTCCCCGCGGCGGACAGCGTGAAGGACCACGTGTATGGCTGACACCCGCCTGATGAACGTCGCGGCGGCGCTGCGCGAGGCGACCGACCTGTGCATGGCGCGCGACCCGCGCGTCTTCGTGATGGGCGAGGGCGTGGCCGACCCCAAGGCCATCTTCGGCACCACCGCCGGCCTGCTGGAGCGTTACGGCCGCGACCGGGTGATGGAGATGCCGATCGCCGAGAACGGCTTCACCGGTGTGGCCATCGGGGCGGCGCTGCTGGGGCGCCGGCCGCTGATCATCCACCAGCGGGTCGATTTCGCGCTGCTGGCGCTGGAGCAGCTGGTCAACAACGCGGCCAAGACGCGCTACGTCTCCAACGGGCGGCACCGGGTGCCGCTGGTGGTGCGCATGATCGTCGGCCGCGGCTGGGGTCAGGGGCCGGCGCACTCGCAGAGCCTGGACGCGCTGTTCGCGATGATCCCCGGCCTGAAGCTGGTGCTGCCGACCACCGCGCGGGAGGCCAAGGGCCAGCTCATCGCCGCCATCGAGGACGACGACCCGGTGATGATGATCGAGCACCGCTGGGTCCATTACGCCACCGGCCATGTGCCGGAGGGTTACTACACGGTGCCGCTGGACGGGCCGCGCCGGGTGCGCGAGGGCGGCGACGTCACCATCGTCGCCACCTCCTACATGCTGCTGGAGGCGCTGCGGGCGGCGGACACGCTGGCCCAGGCCGGCGTCCAGGCCGACGTCATCGACATGGCGGTGCCGCGCCCCTTCCGGCCGCAGCTCGTGGTGGATTCGGTGCGGCGCACCGGGCGGCTGCTGTGCATCGACACCGGCTTCCGGCTGTTCGGCATCGGCGCGGAGCTGGTGGCGAGCGTGGCCGAGCAGGCCTTGGGATCGCTGGCCAAGCCGCCGGTGCGGCTCGGCCTGCCCGACCATCCCACCCCCAGCACGCGGGCGCTGCTGACCGATTTCTACCCGACCGCGCTCAGCATCATCGACGCCGCCGCGGAGCTCGCGGATGTGCCGGTGGAGCGCATCGCCGGCCCGCGCGAGGCGCTGGCGGTGGAGCTGTCGAAACTGCCGATGGACGTGCCGCACCCCACGTTCCGCGGCCCCTTCTGAGCCGCCTGTCCCAGGCGGAACATCCGATGCCGGAGCACCCGAGGCCGAGGTCCCCATGAAAGTCCGTTATTCCTACCTGCCCCAGCAGTTCGCGGAGATCGACGACCTGCTGGCCGAGATCAAGCGTTTCGTGGCGACCGGCGACTTCACGCTGGGCAAGCCGGTGGTGGAGTTCGAGCGCCGCTTCGCCGAGCTGATCGGCACGAAGCACGCCATCGGCGTCAACTCCGGCACCGACGCCATCAAGCTGCCGCTGAAGGCGCTGGGGGTGGGGCATGGCGACGAGGTGATCACCACCGCCAACACCTTCATCGCCACGGTGGGCGCCATCGCCGAGCTGGGCGCCCGGCCGGTCTTCGTGGACTGCGACGACAGCTTCTGCATGGACGTGGGCCAAGTGGAGGCCGCCATCACGCCGCGCACCAAGGCCATCGTGCCGGTGCACTTCACCGGCTACATGACCGACATGCGCGCCCTGATGCCGATCGCCGAGAAGCACGGGCTGCCGGTGGTGGAGGACGCCTGCCAGGGCATCCTCGCCAACATCGAAGGCCGCAACTCCGGCACCTGGGGGCGGGCCGGCGCCTTCTCCCTGCACCCGCTGAAGAACCTCAACGTGTGGGGCGACGCCGGCGTGGTGGTCACCGACGACGACGCCATGGCGCACAGCCTGCGCCTGCTGCGCAACCACGGCATGCGCAACCGCGACGAGATCGAGGTGCTCGGCTGCAACAGCCGGCTCGACAGCCTGCAGGCGGTGGTCGGCAACTGGCTGATCGGCACGGCGCGGGAGATCTCCGACAAGCGCATCGAGAACGCCGAGTATTACGACCGGCATCTGGGCGAGATCCCGCAGATCCGCATCCCGCCGCGGCTGCCGGACATGCGGCTGGTCTACCACCTCTACATCGTCTTCGCCGAGGATCGCGACGGGCTGCTGAAATACGCGCTCGACCGCGGCATCGAGGCCAAGGTCCACTACCCGATCCCGCTCTACCGCCAGGACGCGCTGAAGCATCTGGGCTACGAGGCCGGAAGCTTTCCGGTGACCGACCGCCACACGACGGAGATCATCACCTTCCCCACCGACCAGCACATCAGCCGGGAGGAGCAGGATTACGTGATCGAGACCGTGCGGAGCTATTATGCCGGCCGCTGAGGGGGAAAACGCCGAGGGCGCTCCGCTGCCGCCGATCCCCTACGTCAACCTCTCCGCCCAGTTCGAGGAGGAGCGCGAGGAGCTGCTGGCGGTGGTGACCGCGGCGCTGCAACGCGCCGACTTCGTGGGCGGTGCGGCGGTGGGCGGGCTGGAGCGGGCGCTGGCCGACTTCCACGGTGTTGCGGAGGCGGTGGCGCTCAACTCCGGCACCGACGCGCTGATGCTGGCCATGATGGTGCTGGGCATCGGGCGCGGCGACGAGGTGATCACGCCGGCCAACTCCTTCGTCGCCTCCACCGCCAGCGTGGTGCATGTGGGCGCCACGCCGGTGCTGGTGGACGTCCTGCCCGACCAGAACCTGGATCCGGACGCGGTGGAGCGCGCCATCACCCCGCGCACCAGGGCCATCATGCCGGTGCATCTGACCGGCCGGCTGGCGGACATGGACCGCATCATGGCGCTGGCCGAGCGGCACGGGCTGGCGGTGATCGAGGACGCGGCCCAGTCGGTCGGGTCCACCTGGCGCGGCCGGCTGGCCGGCACCTTCGGCGATGTCGGCTGCTTCTCCGCCCACCCGCTGAAGAACCTGAACGCCTGCGGCGACGCCGGCTTCCTGGTGACGCGGCGGGCCGACCTGGCGGAGCGGGTGCGCCGGCTGCGCAGCCACGGCATGGTCGACCGCAACACGGTGGCGGAGTTCGGGCTGGTCTCCCGCCTCGACACGCTGCAGGCCGCCATCCTGCTGATGCGGCTGAAGCGGCTGCCCGGCGTGATCGAGCGGCGCCGGCGCAACGCCGCCCTTTACCGCGAGCTGCTCGATCCGGCGCATGTCTTCGTGCCGCCCTGCCGGGAGGAGGAGTTCAACACCTTCCACACCTTCGTGGTGCAGGTGGACCGGCGCGACGAACTCCAGGCGCATCTGGCGGCCCAGGGCATCGGCACCGCCATCCATTACCCGGTGCCCATCCATCTGCAGCCGGCCGCCGCCGGGCTGGGCCACAAGCCCGGCGATTTCCCGGTGACCGAAGCGCAGGCCCGGCGCATCCTGACCCTGCCGGTCAACCAGTTCCTCGGCGCGGACGACGTGACGCGCGTTGCCCGGGCGGTGAACGCCTTCTACCGGAGTTGAGAGCACAGCCATGAGCGCCACCCCGACCGCGGCCCCGCTTCCTTACGAGGCGCTCGTCGCCGAGTTCCAGGACGGGCTGCTGAACGCGCTCCGCGGGCACGGCGCCTCGCAGGAGTTCCTGGAGATGTGGGTGCCCGACGAGGACCCGGTGCTGGGCATCCTCAACATGGTGGAATCGGCGGAGACCGCCGGCTGCCCGGAGATCGCGGTGCGGGTGCGGCTCGACACCCTGCCGGCGGCCCGCCACGCGGAGCTGGAGGGGCTGCTGGCCGGGCTCGGCATCGCCACGGTGCGGACGGAGCAGGGCGGGGACACGGCGCTGGTGACGGTGGCCGCACTGGGTGCCGGCTCGGCGCTCCAGCACCTCCACCCCGCGCTGCGGGCCGGGGTGCAGCGCCGGCTGGCCGCCATCGGCCATGAGGGGACGCTGCCGGAGACGGCCGGGCTGCTGCGGGTCGTGGCGGCCGACGGGCCGGCGGAGCTGGCGGTGCTGGTCGACCCGGCCACCCATGTGGTGGAGAAGGCGCGCCACAACCAGGGCCGCGGCCCGGTGGAGCGCGCGCTGCTGGACGCGCTGTGCGCGGCGGTCGAGGGCACGCCGGTGGACGACGCCGCCGACCATGGCCCGATCCGCGCGCTGGCGGATCTGGCCGACGCCGACGCGCCGCGTCCGGTGCCCGGCATCCTGCACCCGGTCAACGCCGACCCGGCCTTCGGCCCGGTGCTGCGGCTGGCCCACCATCTGCGCGACGAATACCGCGCCCGCGGCACCCTGGCGGAGCGCTACAACGAGTTCGACCTGCCGCCCTCGACCGGCTGGACCCTGCTCGGCGCCGACGCGCGGGCCGCACGGGTAACGGAGGGGATCGCCGGGTTCCTGGCCGCCGCCGGGCAACCGGACGACGCCATGGCGCTCCTGCGCATCGACGACGACCTGCACGGCCATCCCGTGCGGGTGGTGGTGACCTTCGGGGCCGGGGTCGCCGCCGGCGACAAGCCCGACCTGATGCGCGCCCTGGAACGCCACCTGAAGCGGAGCGTGGAGGGTACGCTGCAGCTCTACCACGAGCAGCGCCGCGACGAGAACAGCATCCGCCGGCTGTGAGCCACGACGATCGGGAGACCAGGACCATGACCAGCGCCCTGACCGAGCACACCGAACTCGTCCTCGACGGCACCAAGATCGCCTGGCACCTCGACCGGGTGCGGGCGTGGGAGCGTGGCGAGCGGGTGGCGCCGATCACCATCGACATGGCGCTGACCCGCGCCTGCAACTACGGCTGCCACTTCTGCTACGCCATGCTGCAGGAGAACGACCGGCAGGTGATCACCCAGAAGGTGATCTACGACTTCCTGGAGGACTGCGCCGAGATCGGGGTGAAGGGCATCTCGCTGGTGTCGGACGGCGAGAGCACCATCTCCCCCGTCTTCGTGGACACCATCCGGCGCGGCAGCGAGCTGGGGCTGTCGATGGCCTGCGGCACCAACGGCTTCGTGCTGAACAAGCGCAAGCTGGAGGAGATCCTGCCGCACATGACCTATCTGCGGGTCAACATCTCTGCCGGCGAGCGGCAGCGCTACGCCGAGATCATGGGCGTCAAGGAGCACTGGTTCGACCGGATCTGCGAGAACATCCGGGACATGGTGGCGATCAAGAAGCGCGACGGGCTGGCCGTGACCATCGGCCTGCAGATGGTGCTGATGCCGCAATACGCCGACCAGATCATGCCGCTGGCCCGGCTCGGCAAGGAGCTGCGCCCGGACTATCTGGTGATCAAGCACTGTTCGGACGACGAGGACGGCACGCTGGGTGTGGATTACGGTGGCTACGAGGCGATCTACGACCGCCTGCGCGAGGCCGAGGCCCTGTCGGACGACGAGTACAAGGTCGTCGTCAAGTGGTCGAAGATCCAGGACGGCCACCGCCGCAGCTACCAGCGCTGCTACGGCCCGCCCTTCATGATCCAGCTGTCCGGCTCCGGCCTCGTGGCGCCCTGCGGCATGCTGTTCAACGAGCGCTACAAGAAGTTCCACATCGGCAACATCTGCGAGACGCGCTTCAAGGACATCTGGGCGTCGGACCGCTACTGGGAGGTGATGAACCACCTGGCCGGGCCGGAGTTCAACGCCCAGACCATGTGCGGCACGCTGTGCCTCCAGCACAAGGTCAACCAGGCCCTCGACGCCCACCTCAAGGGCCGCCACACCCTGCACATGCCCAACGGCAACCCGCCGCAGCATCTCAGCTTCATCTGAGGCGCCGTGCCGATGGATCCGGGAGCCATGGGCCCGGACGACGAGGGCGGCCGGCTGGCCGCGGCGGCGGCCGGCGGGGGGCCGTGGCTGCGCGATGTGGCGGCGCTGATGGTGACGCCCGACGGGCGTTACCTGATGCAGCTCCGCGACCACCGCCCGGCCCGCGTGCCCGACCATTGGTGTCTGTTCGGTGGTCGCGTCGAGCCGGAGGAGACGCCGCGCGCCGCCCTGCTGCGCGAACTGGCGGAGGAGCTGGAGTTCACGCCGCGGGCCGTGCGCTGGTTCACCGAGACCGGCTTCATGATGCCGCAGCTCGGGGTCGGGCCGAGCTGGAAGAGCTTCTTCGAGATCCCCGTCACCGAGGCCGAGGTGGCGGCCATGGTGCAGCACGAGGGCGCCGGACGGCGCCTGTTCACCCTCGACGCGCTGCTGGACGAGCCACGGCTGGTGCCATGGGACGCGCACGTCGTGATGCTGCACGCGCGTCGTGACGTGGTATTCCGTAACGCAGCCTCGCCGCTGTAAAGCGCGGCGGGGTCCGGCCATTCCGTCGGAAGCGAGTCCCGCCATGCAGAACATCCCCAAGTCGGCCGAGACGTTCCGGGCGGAGACCCGGACCGGCGGCGGCTGGGCGGCGGCGGGCCCGTGGGAGGATGCGGCGGCGGCCGTGCGAACCGGCCTGCGGCGGCTGGAGGGCGACCCGGCCGCGGTGGTCCGGGTGGCGGGGCCGGACGGGGCGGCGCCTGTCGCCGGGCTGTCCAACGCTTGGACGCTGCTGTCGGCCGGCCGGGCGGGGGAGGCGGCGGCGCTCTACGCCGCCCGGTTCGAGCGCGGCGGCGCCATCCACGGCCGTGCCCTCTACCGGAACCTGGAGGCGATCGGGCCGGGCGGCGTCGCCGTCGGCGCGCTGTACGCCCTGCTGCCGGGTGTGCCCTGGAACGCCGTCCTGCACCCGGCGCCTGCCGTCGACGGCCGTACGCCCGAAGGGTTGCGCGACAATCTCGCCTTCCTGCATCTGGCGGCGGAGATCGGGCCGGAGGATCCGGCGGTGCTGCACGACATCGCCTGCGGCATCCTGCGGGTGGAGCCGCCGACGCCCGAGCGCATCCGCATCGCCCTGACGCTGCTCCACCACGCCTGGGAGACGGCACCGCACTGGCCGGCGCCGCTCGGCCGCATGGCCAACCTGCTGCTGGCGCTGCGCGAGCTGGACCGGCTGTTCCAGGTCTGCCGGCTGCTGGAGCGCCTCCCCGGCTGCCATCCCGTCTTCCGGCTGGTCCGCGCGCTGCTGACGCTGGAGATGGGGGAGCCCGCCCAGGCCCGGCGCCTCCTGCGCGGCCTCCTCGACGAGCATCCCGGCCACGCCGACGCCCACGGCGCCCTGGCGCTGGCCGCGGCGGTGGAGATCGCGGCCTTGCCCTTCACCGACCGCGGCACCGGCGGGCGTGCCCTGATCGGGCCGGCGGAGCAGGCGGCGCGGGCGGCCCTGGCGCTGGACGGGGGCAACCCGACGGCGCATCTGGCGCTCGCCATGCTGTACGGCCTGTTCGGGCGCTGGGCGGAGTCGGCGGCGCACGCCGGCCGGGTGCTGGCCGCCTGCCCCGCCATGTCCTACGCCCTGTTCCTGGTCGCCCGCAGCCACCAGGCCCGCAACCGGCTGGCCGAGGCGGACGCCGCCTTCACCGGGCTGCACCGGCGTGGCGGCAACGACGCGGCGCTGCGCCACCGCTCGCATCTCCGGCGCTGGTCGGGGGCGCTGGACGGCAGCGTCGTCTTCACGCCCATCCCCGACGGCCCCTGGACGGAGGAGGGCGGGGACCCGGCGCTGGTGGCGGACACCCGCATCCTCCGCCTCTGCCCGCTGGCCGACCACGGCTTCGCCCTGACGCTGGCGGTGGAGGATCTCCGTCCCGCCGGGGCGGGGGAGGAGACGGTGCTGCTGGAAGGGCTGCGCGCGTACGCGCTGCGGCTGTCCGTCGATGCCGGCGGCACGCTCGCCCTGTCGGTCGGCGACGGCAGCCGCTGGAGCCTGCTGGAGCGCGCGCCGCTCGCCAGGCTGGACGGAGCCACCTCCATCCGCCTGACGCTGACCCGCCGCGCCGGCGGTTTCACCGCTGTTGTCGATGGGGGCGGCCGGCGGGATTTCCCCTGTTCCGACGCCTTCGCCATCCCCGGCGACACGCTGGTGGTCGGCCCGGGCGACCGGCCGCTCGACCCGCTGCCCTTCCGCGTCGCCGGCTTCCGGCTGGGCATCGCCCCCTATGAGCCGGGGCTGCCGTCGCGCCGCGTGCATGTGGTGAGTTTCTTCTTCGGCGAGGCGTACGCGCGGATGTTCGCCGGCACGATGCTCGCCTCCCTGTTCCTGGCGGAGAACCTGCCGGATCTGCGCCGCGACCACGCGGTGACCGTCCGCGTCTACTGCACAGACGCGGAAGCGCCGCTGATCGCCCCGGCGCTCGACCTGCTGCGGCGGCAGGGTTTCGCGGTCGAGCTCGACCTCGACGTCATCGGCTGCCGGGCCGGCGACCCGCGCGCCAACCTCGGCGACTGCGTGGCCGACGCCATCGCCGCGGCGCTGCGCGAGGACGCGGTGATCGTCATGGCGCAGCCCGACCATGTCTTCGGGCGCGGGCTGGCCGGCCGCATCCGGGCGCTGCCCCGGCACGGCTATCTGGTGTGCGGGCACCCGCGGGTCGACACCGCCGGGCTGGCGGCGGTGGAGCGGCTGGTCGGCGACCCCGCGCGCCACCGCGCTCTCACCAACGCCGATCTGGTGCGGCTGGCGGTGGAGGGGTTCCCGCACAACACGCTGCGCGCCGGGCTGGCCGGCGACGAGTACTGGCTGCGCGCCCGGCGCGAGGCGGACCGGGTGGTGGTGAACTTCAAGGAGCCGCCGCCGCTCGCCTTCTACCCCGCCCGCGACCTGCTGGCGATGCTGACCGGCGATGGCTACACCATCCCCTTCGAGGCGATCGACCACGACATCGTCGACCTGATGCACCGCACCGGCCGGCTGCACGCGGTGACCGACAGCCGCGACTTCTTCTGGCTGGAGTTCTCCCCCGACCGGAAGAACGCGCCGACCATCTTCAACGACTACTGGAGCCGGGGGGCGCAGGCGATGCGCGCGCTCGACCTGCACTGGCACACCGGCAAGGCCGGGGAGAGCGGAGGGGGGCCGCCGTCATGACCGAGGTCCGCTATGTGGGGAACCTGGAGTACGTCACGGTCGACCGTGTCTGCGGCTGGCTGCGCAACGACTCCGCGCCGCACGTCCCCTGCCACGTCGATCTCTATGTGGACGACGGCTTCGTCGGCACCTACGCGGCCGACCGCTACCAGCCGCAGCTCGACGGCTCCAACGGCCGGTCCAAGTTCTGCTACTTCGAGATCCCCATCCACGGGCTGGGCAGCGCCGACACGGTCATCGACGTGCGCATCGCCGGGACGCGCGTGTCCCTGCCCAACGCCCCCGTCCGCACCTGCCACGACCGGGCGCTGATCGACACCGCGCTGATGCATCTGCGGCCGGAGACGGCGGAGCTGTGCCGCACCGCCTTCACCGAGGCCCGCAACCCGCGCCCCGAGCCGGAGGAGGCGGCGCTTCCGGCCTTCACCGCCCCGTCGCCCACCCTGTCGCAGGCCGGGGTGCCGGTCAGCGCCTTCCTGGAGCACCAGTACCGGCGGCTGCGCGGCCACACCAAGTATCACCTCCAGACCCCGGCCGACCTGTTCGACTTCCTGCTGGAGACGGTGTCGGAGTTCAACGTCCATCCCGACACGCGCATCCCGCTGCCGCCGCCGCTGGTGGCACTTCTGGCGGCCGGGCGTACGGACGCCGACGGGGTGTACCGCTCCGACTTCTGCCGCCGCTTCCTGGAACGCCGGGCGCGCACGCCCGGCCCGGAGATGCCCGGCCCGGATTCCGATCCGGATTCGGCGGCGCGGGGGCTGAAGGATTTCTTCGACTGGGTCTTCCACGAATCCCGCCTGCCGCTGGCGGTCTTTCCGGCCGAAAGCCGCGCCTATCTGAACGCCGCCGGGCGCGACGACCCGTCGGGCATGGCGCTGTCCCGCTTCTACGAGCTGCTGCTCGCCGATTCCCCGAACCTCGCCGGCGCGCTGGGCGCCCCCGTCGGCGCCCGCGACGGGTGCCGCGGGCTGCGCACGCTGTTTCCCGCCCTCTTCCTGGCGACCATGTGGCTGGTGCGACACCGGCTCACCGGGCTGTTCGTCGGCCGGGAGGTGGAGCGGCTGCTCGACCGCCCGATCCTGCACGACGGCACGACCTTCACCGGGCTCGCCTATTTCTGTCACCGGATCGGCATCCCCGCCGCCCCCGGCCTGACGCTGGCAGCCCTGGCGGCACCGCGTCCGCGGCCGGCCGCGGCGGTGCGGGCGGAGGACGGGGTCAACCTCTACGGCTTCTTCGGCGACCGCACCGGTCTCAGCCGCGCCGCCATCGCCACGCGGGACCTGCTGCGGCGGGCGGGGATCCCCTTCACCCAGCCGGTGCTGCCGCCCTCGCGCGGGATCGAGGTGCTGCGGCCCTTCCCCGTCAACCTCTGCCATTTCGGCTTCATCGGCGTGCCGGGCGACATGATCAGCTTCGGCATGGAGCGTTTCGCGGGGCTGCGCAACGTCGGCGTCTTCTTCTGGGAGACCGACACCCTGCCGGAGATGGCGCGGCTGACGCTGGCGGTGATGGACGAGATCTGGGTCCTCTCCGACTATTGCGCGCGGGTCTTCCGCAAGGCGTTCGCCGGCCCGGTGCATGTGGTGCCGACCCTGCTCGACATCGCCCCGCCGGCTGGGGGGCCGGCCGCGGGGGCGGGGACGGAGGAGCCGGACCGTGTCTTCCGCTTCTATTTCTGCTTCGACGCGCTCAGCACCTACACCCGCAAGAACCCGCTGGGTGTGGTGGAGGCGTTCCGCCGCGCCTTCCCCGACGATCCGGGGGTGGCGCTCACCATCAAGGTGCGCAACAGCCCCGACCGCCCGTCGCCGCGCAACGCGCTGGAGCTGCACCGCATCCGCGCGCTGATGGCGGGGGACCCGCGGATCGGGCTGGTGGATGTGGACGAATCCTACGAAGGCTCGATCCGGCGGATGGCGGGCTGCGACTGCTACGTGTCGCTGCACCGCTCGGAGGGCTTCGGCTACACGATGGCGGAGGCGATGGCGCTGGACAAGCCGGTGATCGCGTCGGGCTATTCCGGCAACCTGGACTTCATGGACGACGCCAACGCCTTCCTGGTGGGCGGCGCCGAGCGCTACATCGGCCAGGACGAGTATGTGGACGTGCCGGCCGGGTCGCGCTGGTTCGAGCCCGACACCGCCCACGCCGCGGCGCTGATGCGCCTCGTCCGCGAGCGTCCGGACGAGGCGCGGGAGCGGGGCCGCCGCGGCGGGGAGCAGGTCCGCCGCCTGTTCTCGGCCGACCGCGTGGCGGAGGTCTACCGCCGCCGGATCGCCGAGTCCTGCCGGGCCTGGAGGGAGGGCCGCGGCTGACGGCGGGGGGTGACCGGGAGGGGCCGCCTCAGCGCGTGCGGCGCAGGACGCCCTTGGATTCCAGATCGTTGATCAGGCTGCCCAGCGCCTGGTGCACCTGCATGACGGTGCCGACCGACAGCGCCATCCGCATCACCACCTCGCGGTGGCTGGCGTTGGTGGCGGGGTCGAGCGCGAGGCTGAAGAAGTTCAGCTTGACGATGCCGTCCTTGTAGGTGGCGCCCTGGTAGCCATCGACATAGATCTCCGGCACATGCGCCCCCATGCGCAGGGGCTGGGCGGGGGTGGTGTCGCCGCGCGCGGTCTCGTCGCTCATCGTGCATCCTCCGTGTGGGGTGGAACGGAAAGCTGTGTTGTCGGACGGGGCGCAACCCTAGCCGAGCCGGCGACCGCGCACCATGGGCAACCGCCGGCCGGGTCCACGTGTCACGGCGCGGCGCCGGGCGGCAGCGGCGGCACCAGGAATCCCCGCGGCGGCGCGCCGCTGGTGTGGATCGCCCACATCGTCCCGTAGGCGCGTTCCAGGTGGCGGGTGAAGCGGCGGCTGTCGAACAGCGGCACGGTCAGCCGCGTCTCCTCCAGCCGCCGGCGCAGGGCGTTGCGGGCGGCCGGGTCGAGGGCGAGGCGGAGCGCCAGCTCCTCGTAGGCGGTGGGGCTGGTGGTGATCAGCTCCGGCACACCGGCGGCGGACAGCAGCCCGGCGGCGACGCGCGAGGCGAAGGTGCCGCCCATCAGCGTCACCACCGGCATCCCCACCCACAGCGCGTCCGACGTGGTGGTGTGGCCGGTGTAGGGGAAGCTGTCGAGCCCGAGATCGGCGATGCGGTAGCGGGCGAGATGGTCGGGCAGCGGGCGCTTGGGCGCGAAGACCAGCCGGGCGGGGTCGATGCCGCGCGCCGCCGCCTCGCGCCGCAGGTTGCCGGCGGCCTCCGGGTTGGCCTCGAACAGCCACAGCACGCTGCCGGGCAGCCGCGCCAGCAGCCGCATCCAGATGCCGAACATGGAGGGCGTGATCTTGTAGGTGGTGTTGAAGGCGCAGAAGACGACGGCGTCCTCCGGCAGCCCGCACTCGGCCCGCGTCGGCACCCGCCCGTCCAGCGGCCGGCGGCGGTCGTTGATCTGGTAGCTGTCGGGCATCACCACCAGCCGCTCGGTGAAGTGCGCCTGATGCTCCGGCGGCGTCACGAAGCGGTCGCCGACGACATAGTCCAGCACCTCGCAGCCGGTGGTGCCGGGATAACCGAGATAGGTGGCCTGCACCGGCGCCAGCCGCCGCGACAGCAGGTCGAGCCGGCTCTGCTTGGTGTAGCCCTTGAGGTCGACCAGGATGTCCACCCCCTCCTCCGCCACCAGCGCCGCCACCCGGTCGACCCCGGCGTTGCGGATGTCGTGGAAGCGGTCGAAGGCCTGCACCAGCCGCCGCCGCATCGGGCTGCCGTCGTCGGGGCCGAAGGAGAAGGCCAGGATCTCGAAACGGTCGCGGTCGTGCAGTTCGAACAGCTCGGCGGCGAGGTAGGCGGTGGCGTGCTCGTGGAAGTCGGCCGAGAAATAGCCGATGCGCAGCCGCCCGCGCGGACCCGCCGGCGGGGGATGGTAGGGCGGGGCGTGGGCGGCGCGCACCAGCCGCTCGCTGAACAGCCGGGCGGAGCGGAGCTGCTGCTCCGCCGTCAGCTCGATGGACAGGGTGCCCAGCGGCAGCGCCACCCCGCGGTCGCCATCGATGATGGCGGCGGTCTCCCGGCACAGCGCGTCGTAGCCGGTCCAGTCGCACACCGCCTGCAGGCTGAACAGGCGGTAGCTCATCATCTCCGTGCGCGCGGGATCGAGCCGGTAGGAGCGGCCGTAGGCGGCGGCGGCGGCGGTGAGCAGCCCGCCCTCGCGCAGCGCGTGGCCCAGGTCGCGCCACGCGTCCGCCATGCCGGGGGCGAGGACCGCGGCGCGGCGGTGCAGGGCGACGGCGCGGCCGACCTGCCCCTTCTCGCGCAGCAGCGTGCCCAGGCTGTTGGCCGGCATCGGCTCGTCGGGGCCGAGCGCCATGGCGCGGGCGTAGTCCGCCTCCGCCCCCTCGTGGTCGCCCAGCGCCCGGCGCGCGTTGCCGCGGTTGATCCGGCCGCCGGACCAGTCGCGCAGCGCCAACGCCCGGCCGTGCAGGACCAGCGCCGCGGCCGGCCGGCCGTGGTCCTGCCGCAGGATGCCCAGATTGCCCAGCGCCTCCGCGAAGTCCGGCCGCACCGCGAGCGCCCGCTCCAGCCGGTCGGCGGCCGCGGCCACGTCCCCCGCGGCGAGCAGCGCCAGCCCGAGGAGGTGGAGCGTGTCCGGCTGTTCGGGAATGGCGGCGAGGATGGCGCGGCACACCGCGACGGCGTCGCCCGTCCGGCCGGCGCGGTAATGGGAGAAGGCGAGCCCGAAGGCCTCGTTGAGGGTCATGGCGGCGGAACGGTGGGAAGGGCCGCCGTCTGGATAAGGGCCGCCATCACCGGGCGCAAGGCGATTCGTCGGGACCGGCGTGGCGCCGCCCTGGCCGCGCGGCTTCCACGCCTTGACACCGGCGCCGAGGCCGTGCCGGCGTCCCGCGCCTGCCGACCCCCACGGTGTCACCACGATGCCCATCGTGAGCCAGAGCGTCGCCGGCCCCATCACCGGTCGGGACTTCCTGCCCCGCCTCGACGCCGAATTCCTCGAACGGCTGGCCGTCCGCGGCCCGTCCTTCCGCGTGATGCTGGAGGCGCTGCAGGCGATGGGGAAGGACGGTTTCTTCATTCTGGAGACCGGCTGCCTGCGCATCCCCGACAACTGGTTCTGGGACGGGATGAGCACCCATGTCTTCGACCAGTTCGTGCAGTCCCACGGCGGCCGGGTGGCTTGTCCCCAGGCGCGCAGCAGCCCCTCCAGGTTCTTGCGCGGGGTCAGGCTGGCGATGTTGAGCATCCGCAACCCGACCGCGGCGAGGGGACGCCCGTCGGGCAGCGCCAAGTCGGGTGGCGGGGCGTCCAGCTCGGCCTCCGGCGGGTCGCAGCCGAGCGGGCAGAGGCGGATTCGGTCGGCAGCACCAGAAGGTCGTGCCAGCGCGCCCGCTCCACCCAGGCCGGCGGCACCCGGTCGAACTCGGTCATGGACAGGTTGACGTTGACCAGTCCGGGAACCGGGAGCAGCCAGTCCGGCAGCTCGAAATGCAGCGCCACCCGGCTGTTCACCAGAGCGCCCAGATGGTCGAGCCAGGGATCGCGGCTGCCGGCGTCCAGCTCCGGCTCCCACAGGGTGCCGGCGACCCGCAGGGCCAGCCGCTCGGCCAGCCGCAGCCGGACGGCCGCGTTGAGCGGGTCGAGCCGGGCCGCCCGCCGCCAGGACTCCACCGCCGCGGCCCGGTCGAGGCTGTCGAGCACGGTGGCCAGCGCCCCGTGCAGGGCCCAGGCCGCGGGATACCCCGCCAACGCCATGCGGAGCAGCCGCAGCCCCTCCTCCGGCCGGCCTGCTCGTGCGTGGCCGCGGCGCGCAGGAGGTCGGCCAGGGTGAGGGTCGTGCCGGGGGCTCGGGCATCGCGGGAGCTCTCGGGAGAATCCGGGACGGGGCGGAAAGCGGTTGACTCGACGGTCACGGCGATATAGGAATTAAAACGTATTCATCGGAATTCCGTCAACGCACCGACCCGACGCCCGCCCGGCCCCCGCCGTGGCGGGCGTCGCGCGTTTCCGGACCCGGCGCCTTTGCCCCCGCACAAGGAGACCCTGACACCATGCCGCTCCTGCCCACGGACGATTACGGCCAGCGCATCCAGGCGCTGCGGCCGGGAACCGCGCAGACGGTGGCCGTCGGCGACGCCTCGCACGCCTCGGCCCCCTTCGCCGCCGGCACCACGGTGGTCCGGCTCGTCGCCACCGCCCACTGCTTCCTCGCCTTCGGCGCCATCCCGGTGGCGACCGCCGCCGGCCATTATCTGCCCGCCGGCGCGCCGGAATATTTCCGGGTGGTGCCGGGCGAGTCGGTGGCGGCGCTGCGCGCCGGCGCCGACGGGGCTCTCCACATCTCGGAGATGGTCTGATGCTGGCCCGCCTCGGCCGGCTCCTGGGGGCGACCCGCCGCTTCGCCGGCGCGCTCGCCACCCGCGACGGGCGCGCGCTCACCGCGCGCTCCGGCGACCGTCTGATCGCGCGGTGAGCCCATGTCGGACATCGCCATCCACCAGCTTCCCGCCGCCGGCACCCTGACCGGCGCCGAGACGCTGCCGATCGACGACGGCGCCGCCACCCGGCGCACCACGGTCGACGCCATCCGCCAGGGCCTCGCCGCCACCGGCCACGGCCACGCGGTGGCCGAGGTGACGGGCCTCCAGGCGGCGCTCGACGCCAAGGCCCCTGCCGCGTCGCCCGTCTTCACCGGGACGGTGTCGGTGCCGGCCGGCAGCGCCGCCGCCCCCGGCCTGTCCTTCGCTGCCGGGACCGGGGTTTCCAGCCCGGCCGCCGGTACCGTCGGAATCTCGACCGGCGGATCGGAGCGGGTCCGGATCGGCTCCGCCACCGCGGCGACGACCGTCACCGTCAGCTCGGACGCGACCGGAGCCGACATCGCGCTGCTGCGGGCGAACGCCACCAGCAACACCAGCTCGGCCGCGATCCTGCTGGGGAACACCCAGGCCAACGTCGCCGGCGGCTTCTCCCTGTCCGGCGACGGGGGGCTGCATCTGCACGCCGGCGTGACCGCGTCCGGCTCCGCGACCGTCGCGTCGCGCAGCCTGTCCATCAGCGCCGGCGGTGCGGTGAATGTCCTGACCGGGGCTTTCCAGATGGGCGGGACGCCGGTGGTCACGGCGGCGCGTCACCTCTGCCTGCGCAGCTACACCGTCGCCACCCTGCCCAGCGCGGCGGGCCTGTCCCTCGTCTACGTCTCCGACGGCGCCGCGAACAAGCGGCTGGCCGTCAGCGACGGCAGCGTCTGGCGCTGGCCGGACGGCGCCGTCGTGAGTTGATGCCACGTTTCATTGATCGTGACCGGTCAATGGCCCTCAGACGCCGGGCGGCCCGCATCCGCGGGCCTTGGCCCCCCATCCATCTGGACGCCCATGTGGGCGCGGGGCCTCAACGGCCCATCAAGCCCCCCTTCCACCGGAGGATCGTATGCAGACCAAGAAGCTTCCCTACGAGTTCCTGGCACGCTGGGACCAGGACGGCCGGCTGGCCGGCGCCCACGCGCAGTTCCGCTACGTCACGCTGGCCGACGACGGCAGCGTGATCGGCGAGTTCACCGGCCCGGCCGAGCCGGTGGCGGCGGCGGGCGACGCCGGCTTCCCGCTGGCCGACATCCTGGGCGAGTTGCAGATCGCCGCGCTGGCCGAGCGTGACCGGCTGGCGGCCCGACTGGCGGTGCTGCCGGACCCCGCCACGGAAGCTACCATTTCATGATTTTATGAATTGACAAAAGGGGCGGTGGTCACGCCGCCCCGCGCAGCGCCCCGCTGTCGAGATGGTCCACATACCAGCGGTAGGCCTGGGCGAAACCGTCGCGCAGGCTGGTGGGGGCCGTCCAGCCCATGGCGGTGAGGCGGGAAACGTCCATCAGCTTGCGCGGCGTCCCATCGGGTCTGGAGGTGTCGAAGCGGAACTCCCCCCGCCAGCCGATCACCTCGGCCAGCAGCTCGGCCAGACCGCGGATGCTGGTCTCCACCCCGGTGCCGACATTGACGTGCTCCTCCCCCGAATAGCGCTCGGCCAGGAACACCAGCGCGTCGGCGAGGTCGTCCACGAACAGGAACTCGCGCAGCGGCGTCCCCGTCCCCCACAGCTCCACCGTGTCGGCGCCGGTCACCTTGGCGCGGTGGATCTTGGCCAGCAGCGCCGCCGCCACATGCCCCTGCTGCAGGTCGAAATTGTCGCCGGCGCCGAAGAGGTTGGTCGGCATGGCCGAGATGAAGTCGCAGCCATACTGCCGGCGGTAGGCCTGGCAGAGCTTGATGCCGGCGATCTTGGCGACCGCGTACCACTGGTTGGTCGGCTCCAGCGGCCCGGTCAGCAGCTGGTCCTCGGCCATCGGCTGCGGCGCCATGCGCGGGTAGATGCAGGAGGAGCCGAGGAAGACCAGCTTGCCCACCTCCGCCTTCCAGGCGCCGTGGATGATGTTCGTCTCGATGACGAGGTTGTCGTAGAGGAATTCCGCCGGGCGGGTGTCGTTGGCGTGGATGCCGCCAACCGTGGCGGCGGCCAGGAAGACGGCGTCGGGGCGCGCGTCGGCCATCCAGCCCTCCACCGCCTCCTGCCGGCGCAGGTCGACCCGGTCGCGGCCCACGGTCAGAATCTCACAGTCCTCGCGCTCCAGCCGGCGGACGATGGCCGACCCGGCCATGCCGCGGTG
>NZ_JABFFR010000067.1 GCF_013423485.1 Azospirillum oleiclasticum | reverse complement strand
CCCGGTCGCGGCCCACGGTCAGAATCTCACAGTCCTCGCGCTCCAGCCGGCGGACGATGGCCGACCCGGCCATGCCGCGGTGTCCGGCCACCCACACGCGCTTGCCGCGCAACCGGAACGGGGGGGCCGGATGCCGGGATGCCGGATGCTGGGATGATTGCTCGCTCACGCCGGGTCTCGCTTCTCGTCCATCGCCGCCGCTTCCTAACACCCCGAAGCGCCGGCGGTCCAGCGCACGCGCCGCGGATCCGGCCGCTGGCGACCGGTCAGGCCGCGCGCACAACGACCGGGTCGCCCGCCTCGGCCTCGATCTGCCGGGAAACGGCCTGGGTGAGCCACTGGTTCAGGGTCATGTTCTTGGCCTCCGCCGCCTGGATGGCCGACTTGTGAAGATCGGACTCGCAGCGGAACAGGATCCGGCCGTTGAACGGCTTGTCCGGCTCCCGTCCTTCCTCCGCGCACCAGGCGAGATAGTCGTCGACCGCGTCGTGGAACGCCTGGATGAAGCTGTCCACGCTGTCGGCCTCGAAGAATATGGTGTCCGCGATGCCGACCACCTCGCCGAAGAGAAGCTTGGCCTCCTCCTCGAAGCGGATGCTGGCGGTGTAACCCTTGTACTGCATGATCTCCGATACCGGGAGAGGTGGCGCCCCTCCCGGTCTCCCATGATTGCGTGATACACACTCTAAAGATATCAAATAATGATAGCAATCGATTAAACAACGCCGGCCCTGCGGAGAAAATCCGCCATGGCCCGAACCGCTCCCCGGGTGGTGACGGGCTGCGGGTGGGGCCGGTGCGGGACGGCGAAACAGCCGTTGAGCTGGATGCGGCGGCCGGAGCCCTTGCCGGGAGTGACGGTGCCGCCGAGGGCGATGACCAGGGCCTCGATGTCGTCCCACCGGATGTCCGGACGGGTCGGCTTCTCGAACAGCGCGTCCAGCGTCGCCTGATGCTTGGAATTGAGCTTGACCATAATTTCCTCATGCGTTGTTGCAGTGAACGAGCAGGGGGCAAAAAACACTTGACACTCCCCTGTCGGAAGGGTAACGATTGCGCAGATAGATGAGTATGTTACCACCATTGCGCAAAAGCCACGAACCATATAGGGCTTGGTGGTAACTCGTCAATGTCTTTCCGGAAAAAATTATGCCGCGCGTGGCTTACCCTACCTGCGATAGGGTGCGCGTGCAAATTTGCCATTTGGCGGCTCGTCCGAGGCCATTGCCTTACGCGACTGCCCGCCTTACCGGCCCACCGCCCGCTCCAGGAAATCCGCGATGGCGGCGACGGTGGCGTCGTTCTCGTAGAGCACGCCGCAGCGCTCCCGGATGCGGGCGCGCATGGTCTCCCGGAAGCCGGGGTCGGTGCCGAGGCGGAGCGCCAGTTCCACGTAATGGCCGTGGTCGCGGGCCACCAGATCCGTCATCCCCATCAGCCGGTAGAAGCCGTGGGTGTGGCGCCCGCGCATGAAGGCGCCGGGCCAGGTGACGATCGGCGTGCCGCGCGACAGCGCCTCCAGCGAGGTGTTGCCGCCGCTGTAGTGCAGCGGGTCCAGCATCACGTCCGACAGCCCCATCAGCGCCACGAAATCGGCCGTGCCCTGGCCCGGCAGCACGCGCACGCGGTCCACGATGTCGGGGGCGTGGCCGCCGAGACGCTCCAGCAGGGCCGGCGCATGGGCGCGCGGGTCGACCAGCAGCAGCAGCCCGCGCGGGTCGCCGCGCAGGATGGCGGCCAGCACCGGGTCGAAGTCGGGGTGGAACTTGAACAGGCTCTGCGGGCAGATGTAGAGCGTCGCGTCCTCCGGCAGGCCGAAGGCGGCGCGGCCCGGCTCGGGGTCGCGCGGCGGCGGCGGGCGGTAATGCACGGTGGGGCCGGGCAGCCGGACCAGCCGCTCGGTGTAATGCGCCTCCGCCCCCTCCGGCTCCATGGCGTCGCAGGTGAGGAAGACATCCAGGTTGGTGATGCCGGTGGTGTCGGGGTGCCCCCAGGTCAGGCACTGCACCGGCGCCAGCCGGGCGAAGGCCAGGAAATAGCTGAAAGGCGTCATGCCGATGTCGGTGTAGTGGAGCAGATCCAGCCGCTCCGCCGCCACCGCCGCCCGCGCCCCGGCCAGATCGCCGGGCAGCTCCACCACCCGCTCGGCCGCCGCCAGCAGCCGGGCGCGGTGCCCGTCCATGCGGGCCGGGCGCACCAGCAGCGTGACGTGGAAGCGGTCGCGCGGCAGCCGCTCGATCAGCCCGACGTTGAGCTGCCCGATGGTGTGCCCGAAGAAATGCTCGGACAGGAATCCCACATGCACCCGCCCGTCGGGGTGCGGCACCGGCACGGCATCCGGCCGGCAGTGCGGCGCCACTTCCAGAAGCGACGGGCACATGGCGGCGCAGGCGCGCGCCATGGCGGCCTGCAGCGGCCGGTCGTCCTCGGCGTGGTAGGCGAGCAGGAAGGGCGTCGTCCCGACCTGCCCCAGCGGGTCGGCGAGCGGCGGGCGGTCGCGCTCCAGCGCCTCCATGATCGCCAGGAAGCGGCGGCGGATGTCGGCGATCTCCGCCCGGTCGCGGGTGATGACGGGCAGGGTCAGCGCCTCGCGCAGCTTCATGGCGCCGTCGCCGCCCTCGGTGTAGGCGCGGGCGTAGGCGGCGCGCGCCGCCTCCAGCCGGCCGGCGCGCTGCTCGGCGATGGCGAGCCGCCGCCACGCCTCCGCCGAGCGGGGATCGAGGATGGCGGCCCGGGCCAACACCGCGGCGGCCTCCGCCGCTTGGCCCTGCTCCAGCCGGACGGTGCCGAGCGCCAGCAGCCAGGGGGCGGCGGCCGGCGGGGCCAGCACCGCCGCCTGCCGGAAGGCCGCCGCCGCCTCGTCCGTCCGGCCCAGCGCGCGCAGGGCCTCGGCCAGCCCGACCCGATGGTGGGCGGCCAGCGGCTCCAGCGCCGCCGCCTGCGACAGGCAGAGGACGGCGGCGTCGTGCTTGCCGACCGTCCGGGCGACGACACTCAACAGATGCCAGGCGCTGGCGGCCTGCGGACCCAGCGGGGCGGCCTCCAGCAGGGCGCGGCAGAGACGCTCCGTCTCCGCCGGACGGTTCTCCCGCAGATGGTGCGCGGCGAGGCCCAGGGTGGGAATGGGCGTGGGCGCCGGGGTGGCGGTCATCGACAGGTCACTCGGGGGCGACGACGCCCCGCTCCTCCAGCAGCCGCAGGACGGCCGCGGCCGTCTCCTCGACCGTCCGGGCGCCGGCGTCGATCCGCAGCTCCGGGGCCTCGGGCGGCTCGTAGGGGGAATCGATGCCGGTGAAGTTGCGGATCAGCCCCTGCCGGGCCTTGCGGTAGAGACCCTTGGGGTCGCGGCTCTCGGCCACGTCCAGCGAGGCGTCGACGTGGATCTCCAGGAACTCCCCCTCCCCCAGCCGCTCGCGGGCCAGACGGCGGTCGGCCCGGAAGGGGGAGATCAGCGACACCAGCACGATCAGCCCGGCATCCACCATCAGCCGCGCCACCTCGGCGACGCGGCGGATGTTCTCCACCCGGTCGGCGTCGGTGAAGCCCAGATCCCGGTTCAGCCCGTGCCGCAGATTGTCGCCGTCCAGCGCGTAGGTGTGGTGGCCGCGGGCGTGCAGCAGCGCCTCCACCCGGTTGGCGATGGTGGATTTGCCGGCGCCCGACAGGCCGGTGAACCACAGCACCGCCGGCCTCTGCCGCTTCTGGGCGGCGCGTGCCGCCTTGTCCACGGTGAAGGCCTGCCAGTGGATGTTGCCGGCCCGGCGCAGCGCGAAGCGCAGCATGCCGGCGGCGACGGTGGCGTTGTCGGCGCGGTCGATCAGGATGAAGCCGCCGGTGGTCCGGTTCTCCTCGTACGCATCGAAGGCGATGGCGCGGTCGAGGTGCAGGACGCACAGCCCGATGCCGTTGAGGTCCAGCCGGCGGGCGGCCAGCGGCTCCAGCGTGTCCATGTCGACCCGGTGCTTCAGCCGGTCGACGACGGCGCCCACCGTGGCCGTGCCGATCTTCATCAGGTAGGAGCGGCCGGGCAGCAGCGGCGCCTCCCCCATCCAGATCACCGTCGCCTCGAACTGGTCGGCCACGGCGGCCGGTCGGTCGGGGGCGACGATCAGGTCGCCGCGGGCGACGTCGATGGCGTCCGCCAGCGTCAGCGTCACCGCCTGGCCGGCGACCGCCTCGCCAAGGTCGCCGTCGCGGGTGACGATGCGCGCCACCCGGCTCTCATGCCCCGAGGGCAGCACCCGCAGCCGGTCGCCCGGCCGCAGCCGCCCGGCGGCGATGGTGCCGGCGATGCCGCGGAAATCGGGGCCGGGGCGGTTGATCCACTGCACCGGCAGGCGCAGCGGCCGGTCGGCGTCCTCCTCCTCCACCACCGCCACCGTCTCCAGCCGGTGCAGCAGGGTGGGGCCGTCGTACCAGGGGCTTTCGGCCGCGGGCCGCGCCAGGTTGGCGCCGGTCAGCGCCGACAGCGGGATGGCGGTCACGTCGGTGACCCCCAGCCGCCCGGCGAAGGCCCGGAACTCCGCCTCGATGGCCTCGAACACCGCGCGGTCCCAGCCGACGAGGTCCATCTTGTTGACCGCCAGCACCAGCCGGCGCACCCCCAGCGTCGCCACGATGAAGGCGTGGCGGCGGGTCTGGGTCAGCAGCCCCTTGCGCGCGTCCACCAGCAGCACGGCCAAGTCGGCGGTGGAGGCGCCGGTCGCCATGTTGCGGGTGTACTGCTCGTGCCCCGGCGTGTCGGCGACGATGAAGCCGCGGGTGGCGGTGGCGAAATAGCGGTGGGCGACGTCGATGGTGATGCCCTGCTCGCGCTCCGCCGCCAGCCCGTCCACCAGCAGCGCGAAGTCCAGCGCACCGCCTTGGGTGCCGATGCGGGCGGATTCGGCGGCCAGCGTGGCGAGCTGGTCGTCCTTCAACGCGCCGGTGTCGTGCAGCAGCCGCCCGATCAGCGTGCTCTTGCCATCGTCCACGCTGCCGCAGGTGATGAAGCGCAGCAGCGTCATGCGCTCGCGGGCGCGCAGCTCGCTTTCCAGCTCTGCCGTCCCGCTCATCAGAAATACCCCTCGCGCTTCTTCGCCTCCATGGAGGCGGCACCGTCATGGTCGATCAGCCGGCCCTGGCGTTCCGAGGTGGTGGCGCGCAGCATCTCCTCGATGACCGCGGGCACGCTGTCGGCGTCGCTCTCCACCGCCCCGGTCAGCGGCCAGCAGCCCAGCGTGCGGAAGCGCACGCGGCGCAGATGCGGCCGTTCGCCGGGGGCGAGCGGCAGGCGGTCGTCGTCGGCCATGATCAGGGTGCCGCCGCGCTCCACCACCGGGCGCTCGGCGGCGAAATAGAGCGGCACCACCGGAATGCCCTCGCGGTGGATGTAGAGCCAGACGTCCAGCTCGGTCCAGTTGGACAGCGGGAAGACCCTGAGCGTCTCGCCGGGGCTGCGGCGGGTGTTGTAGAGCCGCCAGAGCTCCGGGCGCTGGCGGCGCGGATCCCAGCGGTGGCCGGGGGCGCGGACGGAGACGACGCGCTCCTTGGCCCGGCTCTTCTCCTCGTCGCGCCGCGCCCCGCCGAAGGCGGCGTCGAAGCCGTGCGCGTCCAGCGCCTGCTTGAGCGCCTCGGTCTTCATCACGTCGGTGTGCAGGGCCGAGCCATGGGTGAAGGGGCCGATGCCGCGCGCCAGCCCCTCCCGGTTGACGTGCACGATCAGCTTCAGCCCCAGGGCCTCCGCCGTGCGGTCGCGGAACGCGATCATCTCCCGGAACTTCCAGGTCGTATCGACATGCAGCAGCGGAAAGGGCGGCTTGGCCGGGTGGAACGCCTTCATCGCCAGGTGCAGCATCACCGCGCTGTCCTTGCCGATGGAATAGAGCATCACCGGGTTCGCGGTCTCCGCCACCACCTCGCGCAGGATGTGGATGCTCTCGGCTTCCAGATGGTCGAGGTGGGTCAGGACGGGCATGTCCGGCGCGGCCCCTCCCGGTCAGTCCCGCGCCGCGGCGGCGTAGTCGCGGGCGAGGTAGGCGGCGAGATTCTCCGGCTCGCCCAGCGACCAGAATTCGCAGAGCGGGTATTCCAGGATCAGCCCGTCCAGGTGGTTGTAGGCGGGGCCGACGTAGAACTCCCCGTTCGGCGCGCGGTCGCCGGCGGCCATCATGCGGTCGGCGGCGGCCAGCAGCCCGGCGGCCCGGCGGAACCAGTAGATGCCGATGGTGGCACGGTCGGAGATGCGCTCCTTCTCGCGCACCGCCACCACCTTGTGCGGGACCTCCGGGTCGAGCCCGACGTAGGAGTGGCGCAGCGTGTCGCGGCGCAGCGTGGGGATACCCCCCTCCGCCCCGCGGTCGCGGAACCAGCCCAGCGCCCAGTCGCCCGGCCACACCATGGCCTGGTCGGCGTTGCAGACCACGACCTCGCTGTCCGGCGTCTCCTCAAGGAGTGCGCGCGCCTTCAGCACGCTCTCCATCGGACCGCCGGTGATGGCGTCCAGCTCGACGCAGGCGATGTCCGTCACCCACGGCAGATGCTCGCGCGCCAGGGCGGGGATCCCGTGGGCGCGCTGGCAGATCAGCACCAGCCGGTCGAAGGCGAAGCCCAGCGTGGAGACGGCGTGGGCGAACATCGGTTCGGCCCTCGGCGGCACCGGGTAGAGCACCTTGGTGTCGTGCACGCTGCGGAAGCGGCTGCCGCGCCCGGCCATGGGGATGACGACCGTACGCATCGCCGTACGCGTGGGCATGGTCGGCATCGTCATGACGCGGGGTCGCACATCACCTTGTCCGAGGGGACGGAGGGCACCTTGACGCAGACCACATGCGCCTCCTCCGTCAGCACCTCGGCGTCGACCCGCTCGCCCTTGTGCAGGATGAACAGGTCGCCGGGACCGAGCTCGCGCCCGTTCACCCGCATCGAGCCGTGGGCCAGCAGGTTGTACTCGGTGAGCTGCTGGTGGATGTGCGGGGCGATGAACTCCGTGCGGTGGTGCACCTTCCAGCCGACCTCGAAGCCGGCGGTGCGCAGGAGCGCCGGCTCGAAATCGCCGATGAACCAGCCGCCCTTGAAGTCGTCGATGCGGTGCACGTCCATGGGTCAGCGCCCCCAGGTCTCGATGGCGATGTCCAGCTCGCGCGAGCTGCGGCCCTCGGCGGCGTCGCGGAAGGCCTTGGCGCCGGCGTGGGTGCCCTGCGGGTGGCCGTGCAGGGCGCCGCCGGAGCTGACCATGATGTCGTTGCCGAACATGCCCCGCAACCCCTCGACCATGCCGGGGGTGGCGCCGCAGGACAGGCTGGGCATCAGCCCCTTCAGCCCGCCCATCGGACCCTGGAGCGCCTCCAGCCGCTTCGCCATCACGTCGACCGGCTCGCTGAGGTAGCCGCCGACCATGCCGACATGGATGAAGTCGGCCCCGGCCAGCCGGGTCAGCTTGCACCACACCGTGAAGTCGATGGAGAAGCGCCCGTCGGTCATCGCCCGGTCGCCGGACTTCTGGTAATGGGCGAACATGCCGCCGGAGAGCTTCACCGCGTACTGGTAGGCGTCGAGCCCGGCCCAGATGTTGTAATGGAAGCCCGACGAGCCCTGGCGGCGCAGCGTCTCCATGGCGCCGGCCAGCCGGTGCACGGGGGCGGTCACGCAGGGGCAGAAGATGACGCGGTAGGACTCCAGCGCCTTCATGACAGCCTCGACCCGCGCCTCGAAGGGGCAGACCTCGATCTCGCCGAGGATCTCGTCCTCCTTGATGAAGTCGATGCCGCCGTCGGCCATCTGCTGGCAGATCTCGACGAGCTGGGCGACGGTCAGCCCGGTCTTGGGCTTCACGATGCCGCCGACCAGCGGGCGGTCGTGGGCGTCGAGCCGGGCGCGGATGCCCTCGATGCCGTTGGCCGGGCCGGCGTACTGGGCGACGATGGCGGGCGGCAGATCGAGGTCGATCAGCCGGCATTCCTCGATGATGTCGATGTCGAGCTGGCCGCCCATCACCGACATCAGGATGTGGGTGAAGGATCCCTCGGTGAAGTTGCCGGCCGGGTAGCCGATGACAGCCGTGCCGTAGCCGTCGCCCTCGCTGGTCAGGCTGCGGATCTCGCAGCCGTAGCGGCTCCACATCTCCGCGGTCTCGCGGTCCAGGCGTACGTTCGGGTTGCCGATGGACTGGCCGATGGCGATGGCCTCCGCCGCCTTTTCCAGATTCCGGCTGCGGATCCGGTAGGTCGCCACCACGTCATCGCTGCGCGTGGCCCGGTACATTCCTGAATTCGGCATTACGTCTCTCACGGTCTTCAAAAGGCGGGGGCGAACGGGGGTTGCGGACGGTGGTCGTGGACGGGGGTCAGGCACCCGCCAGCACCTGTCGCACCAGCAGCGGATGATCGGTGCAGATGCCGGCGGCGTGGTGTCGCATCGCGCGGACGAACTCGTCGAGCGGGCGCTCGTCGCCCACCAGCTCGGGCGCGCACATCACCGCTTCCGGCGTCGGCGGACGGTTGTAGTTGGTCCACAAGAGGCCCAGCCGGGTCAGCACGTAGGGATCGTTCTCGATGGCGAAGCAGTCGGCGTGGCGGAGTGCCGGGACATGCGGCGTCTTCAGGTGGAAGATGATCTCCTCCCGGTCGAAGTCGGCCAGATCGATGGGGTGTTCCGGCCCGTCATGGCCGAGGAAGTAGGCGCCGTCCACGAACCGCAGGTCGACCTCGACGTGGAATCCGGCGGCGATGGCTTCCAGGATGAAGGCAGGCTCGTTTTCCCGCGGGCTCTTCCCGGAGAGATTCCCGCGGTGGGAGTAGATCTTCATCAGCCCTGCTCTCGTCTGGCCTGCTCTCGTCCGGATCCCGCCCGATCCCAAGATCGCACCATGCCCCGGTTTTCATGGGCGGACCCCTGTGGGCGCACTCCCGTGGGCGGCTCCCCGGGGGCCGTGCGGGCGCACCGGCCGGGGGTACCGCGCACCAGCGGACCGTCGCCCCTGGGATAGCCCGTTACTCCGCATTCGCGGGTAATATGCGGGTGCACTCTCGTTGACCCCGGTACGGCTGTCAACGGCCAATGAAGGCCGGGCTGGGGCAACGGATGGACCGGGGGATGGACCGGGGGATGGACCGGCGCCGGCCTTGCCCGCCGCGGGTTGCGCGGACCAGAGCAAGATCGGGGTTGGCCGAACCGGCCAACCCCGATCTTGCTCTGGATCTAAGATTTTAGAGCGGGATCGCATCTGGTGATTCCACCAGATGCGATCCCGCTCTATCACCCTCCCGTCCTCCGGCGGGTGGGGCACGGAACCGGGACGAGAAACCGGGATGGGGGCATGGACCGGATGCGGGACGCGCTGGAGCGGGCCGCCGCGCTGGCGGGGGCGGGACGGACAGTGGAGGCGATGGCCCTGCTGGAACGGCTCCTGGCGCTCGCCCCGGCCCAGCCCGACGCTCTCAACCGGCTGGGGGTGTGGGCGGCGGAGGCGGGGGATCTCCGGCGCGCCGTGATCCTGCTGGAACGGCTCCTGGTGCTGCTGCCCGGCAACCCGCTGGTGCGGGTCAACCTCGCCGGGGTGCATGGACGGCGCGGGGTTGCGGCGCGGGCCGCCGGTGACCACGACGGTGCCCGGCGCGACTTCCGCCGCGCCCTGGCGCTGCGGCCGGAGGATCCCCACGGCTGGTGCAACCTGGGGGTGGCGCTGGACGGTGCGGACGCGGCGGCGGCCTTCCGCCGCGCGCTCGCCCTGGCGCCGGCCGCGGCGGTGGGCTGGAAAGGTCTCGCCCGGCTGGCGGGGCGGGACGCGGTCACCACCTCCCGCACCGCCTGGACCCGCGCCGCCCGGCTGGTGCCCGACGACGCCGAGGCCCGGCTGGAACTGGCCCTGGCCGCGGTGATGGCCGGCGAGCCCGCGGCGGAGGGCATGGGCCGGATCGCCGTGGCTCTGGCTCCCGGCCGGGCCGCGGCCCTGCTGGTTCCGAGCATGCTGCGGGGCGCCGGCGGCTGGCCGGCGCGGGCGGCGGCGGCGGAGCGCGCCCTGCGGCTGGAGCCCGACCTCGCCGGTGCCTGGATCAACCTCGCCAACGCCCGCCACGGGCAGGACCGGGCGGCGGATGCCGAAGCGCCGGCCCGCCGCGCGGTGGCGCTGGCCCCCGGCGATCCCGACGGCTGGAGCCATCTGGCCCTGGCGCTGCTCCGGTCGGGGCGGCCCGACGCCGCCGGGGCGGGCTGGCGGCGTGCCCTGACGATCGATCCGGAGCATGCCGCGAGCCGCTGGCACCGTGCCTGCCTGCTGCTGCTTCATGGCCGGCTGGCGGAAGGCTGGCGGGAGTATGAATGGCGCTGGGCGGCCTTTCCCGGCTGGGCGCGCGCCGTGCCCGGCCGGCGCTGGGACGGGGAGGACCCGCGCGGCCTCACCCTTCTGCTGACCCGCGAGCAGGGCCTGGGCGACCTCGTCCAGTTCATCCGCTTCGCGGCCGACCTCAGGGCCCGCGGCGCGCGGGTGCTGGTGGAGGGGCCGGCCCCGCTGCGCCGGCTGCTGGAGAACGCGCCGGGGGTGGACGGCTGGGTGGACGCGGGGGAGGAGCCGCCGGCCTTCGACCGCCATGTGCCGCTGATGAGCGTGCCCGGCCTGCTCGGCATCGACCGGCCGGAGCGCATCCCCGCCCCCGTCCCCTATCTGCGGGCCGAGCCGGAGCGGGTGGAACGGTGGCGACAGCGTCTGGGGCTCGGCCCGGACGGGCGGCCCGGCCTGCGCGTCGGGCTGGTCTGGCGCGGCAGCAACGGCGACCGGCGCTCGCTGCCGCTGGCCGCCCTGGAGCCACTGGGCCGGCTGCCGGGGCTGCGGCTGATCAGCCTGCAGAAGGAGGAGGCGGGGGAGCCCCACCCCTTCGACCGGGTGCCGGCGGGGCTGACCCTCGAACGGCCCGGCCCCGGCTTCGATGACGGCTCGGATGGCGGTCCCGGCACCTTCCTCGACAGCGCGGCGGTGATGACGTCGCTCGACCTCGTGCTCACCATCGACACCGCCACCGCCCATCTGGCCGGGGCGCTGGGGGTGCCGGCCTGGGTGATGCTGCATTCCCCCCCGGAATGGCGCTGGCTGCTGGGGCGCGACGACACGCCCTGGTACCCGACGCTGCGGCTGTTCCGCCAGGCCACGCCCGGCGATTGGGCGCCGGTGGTGGCGCGGGTGGCCGACGCGCTGGCCGCACTCGCCACCCGGCGTCCGGCCACGGCCGGCGGACGCGACGTGGGCCCGGAGAGGATGCGGAGCGCGCTGGAGCGGGCCGCCGCGCTGGTGGAGGCGGGCCGGGCGGGCGACGCGATGGCGCTTGTGGAACGCCTGCTGGCGCTCGCCCCGACCCAGCCCGACGCTCTCAACCGGCTGGGGGTGTGGGCGGCGGAGGCGGGGGATCTCCGCCGCGCCGTGCCCCTGCTGGAACGGCTGGATGCCCTGCTGCCCGGCAACCCGCTGGTGCGGGTCAACCTTGCCGGGGTGTGCGGACGGCGCGGGGTGGCGGCGCAGGCCGCGGGCGACCGCGACGGCGCCCGGCGTGATTTCCGCCGCGCCCTGGCGCTGCGGCCGGACGGCGTGCAGGACTGGTGCAACCTGGGAGCCTCGCTGGACGGTGCGGACGCGGCGGCGGCCTTCCGCCGCGCGCTCGCCCTGGCACCGGCCGCGGCGGAGGGCTGGAAGGGTCTCGCCCGGCTGGCCGGGGCGGACGTGTGCACCAGTTCCCGCACGGCCTGGACCCGCCTCGCCCGGCTCGCGCCACGGGACCTCCAGGCCCGGCTGGAGCTGGTCGCCGCCGCGATGGCGGCCGGCGATCCGGCGGAAGCGGAGCGCCTCGCCGGGATCGCCGTGGCGCTGGCCCCCGGTGATCCCGGAGGTTGGTACCAGCGGGCACTGGCGCTGTTCCGGTCGGGGCGACTCGACGCCGCGGCGGCGGCTTGGCGGCGTGCCCTGGCGATCGATCCGGAGCACGCCGCGAGCCGCTGGCATCTCTCCTTCCTGCTGCTGTTGCACGGTCGGCTGGCGGAGGGCTGGCGGGAGTATGAATGGCGCTGGCGCGCCTTTCCGCAACGCGTCCATGCCCGGTCCGGCCGGGCCTGGACCGGGGAGGATCCGCGCGGCCTCACCCTCCTGCTGACCCGCGAACAGGGCCTGGGCGACCTCGTCCAGTTCATCCGCTTCGCGGCGGACCTGCGCGCCCGCGGTGCCCGGGTGCTGGTGGAGGGGCCGGCGTCGCTGCGCCGGCTGCTGGTGACGGCACCGGGGGTGGACGGCTGGGTGAACGAGGGGGAACCGCCACCGCCCGTCGACCGGCACGCGCCCTTGATGAGCCTGCCCGGCCTGCTCGGCATCGACCGGCTGGACCGCATCCCCACCCCCGTCCCCTATCTGCGGGCCGAACCGGAGCGGGTGGGGGCCTGGAGCGCACGGCTGGGCCTGCATCCGGGCGGCGGGCCGGGGTTGCGGGTCGGGCTGGTCTGGCGCGGCAGCGCCGTCGGCCGCCGTTCGGTCCCGGCGGCGGCGCTGGCGCCGCTCGGCCGCGTGGCGGGGGTGCGCTGGATCGCGCTGCACAAGGCGGACGAGATGGCGGGCGACCCGCCGCCATCGAAGCCTGGGCCGGGCCTTGCCGTGGAAAGCCCCGGCCCAGGCTTCGATGGCGGCCCCGATGGCGCCTTCCTCGACACCGCGGCGCTGGCGGTGCTGCTCGACCTCGTGGTCTCGGTCGACACCGCCGCGGCCCATGTGGCGGG
>NZ_JABFFR010000066.1 GCF_013423485.1 Azospirillum oleiclasticum | reverse complement strand
GATGGCGGCCCCGATGGCGCCTTCCTCGACACCGCGGCGCTGGCGGTGCTGCTCGACCTCGTGGTCTCGGTCGACACCGCCGCGGCCCATGTGGCGGGGGCGCTGGGGGTGCCGGTCTGGCTGATGCTGGGGCAGCCGCCGGACTGGCGCTGGTTCCTGGAGCGGCCCGACGACAGCCCCTGGTATCCGGGCCACCGGCTGTTCCGCCAGACCACGCCCGGCGATTGGGCGCCGGTGGTGGCGCGGGTGGCGGACGCGCTGGAAGCGCTCGCCGCCCGGCGTCAGGCCGCGCGCTCCTCCTCCGACGTCGCGGCGGCCGGGGCCGGGGTTGGGGCTGGCTGAGCGGCGGTGGAGCGCTTGGCGGGGATGTCCGGCTCCGCCAGGGGCGGCACCTCGGCCTCCGAACGGGCCAGCACGAAGCGCTTCAGGATGTGCTTCTGCCACAAGCCGACGATGCCCAGCTTCCACAGCAGCGCCGCGGTGGTGCCGCTGGTCACCGTCAGGTCCATGGTGCGCAGGTGGTCGACCGCGCGCTTGGCCAGATAGAGGAAGCGCATCAGGAACATCAGCGCCGGGTAATGCTTCTGCGGCATGTGCGTCGGCAGCGCGCGGGCGCGGAACCATTCGAAGATCCGCTTGGGCACCGGGACGGTGACCATGGCGAAGACCAGGATGTTGGACAGCGTCGGGCGCGGGTGGGTGTAGGGCTTCTTGATGTCGTCCAGCTCCACCCCGCGCTCCACCACCGCCTCGGCCAGCCGGGTGTTGGGGATGACGCGCAGCGAGAAGATGTTCAGCGTGTAGGGCCGCGGCATCTGGTGGATGAGGTCCAGCGTGGCGCGGTTGTCCTCCACCGTCTCGATGGGGTTGTCGAGGATGATGTCGAAGGCCGGCGGGATCATCCGCTCCTTGTAGCGGTTCAGGATGATGCAGCTCTGGCGGATGCGGGCGACCGGGGTCGGGCGCTCGTAGAATTCCAGGATCGCCTCGCTGCCGGACTGGATGCCCATGCGCACACGGTTCATCCCCGCGCCGGTCAGCAGCCGCAGCTTGTCGTCGCGCACGTAGTTGGGGATCAGCCCGGTGATCACGAAGGGCAGCCCGATCTCCGCCTTGAAGCGCGCCGCGAAGTCCTCCATCACCCGCATCGGCAGCGCCATGAAGCTGTCGTCGTCGAAGATGACGGTGGAGATGTGCGGGTGCTTGCGCACCGCGTCCTTGATCTCCTCGATGATCAGCGCCGGGGAGGAGTGGCGGATCTTGCGGTAGTTGCGGTCGTAGTCGATGAACTTGGTGTTGCCGCAATAGGTGCACTTGAACGGGCAGCCGATCGACCAGACGGTCTTGTAGGACAGGCCGTTGTAGACGATGAAGTCCTCGGGCCGGATGGGCGAGAAGCCCTCCCCCCGCTTGTAGATGTACTCGCCGTCCTGGTAGAGCGGGATGGGCAGCGCGTCCATCTCCTCCGCCGTCATCAGCGGCAGGTTCGGGTTCTTGCGCACGCCGTCGGGCGTGTTGAACCAGAAGCTCGGCGTGTCGAAGAAGGGGCGCCCGGCCTTGAAGGCGTCCAGGAACTTCTCGAAGGCGAACTCCCCCTCGCCCGTGCACACCGCGTCGGCGTGGAGGATGGCGTCCTCCGGCTCGATGATGGCGTGGATGCCGCCCCACACGATGTAGGCGCGCGGGTTCTGCCGGCGCACCGCGGCGATGATGTCGATGGTGGCGATGGCGTACTGCGTCATCGAGGAGAAGCCGACGATGTCGGCACCGGCGATGCCCGCCGCGATCTCCTCCACCTCCGCCGGTTCCAGGAAGGGGCTGCTTTTGGCGAACAGCAGGTGCTTGAAGGACCGCGAGTTGCCGGTGGTCACGTAGAAGGCGTCGGTGTTGGGGTGGATCTTCTTCGCGTAGGCGCAGAATTTCCGGAATCCCGTGTTGTTCAGACCGTCTTCGATCGTGATCAGGTTGATCTTCATCCTCGGGCCCTTCAGGTGCGGATCCGCGTGCCATCCGCGGGGACTATCGTGCGCCGCAAGTCTTGCGGAAGAGGCGGCTCTGCTTTGTCGCCGGAGCGATTAACCACAGAAAAATTCCGGTCTATTCAGGGGACTGGGCCATGAATTGGCACGTCACCTTCGGGGGAACCCTACCCGGCCGGCGGATGCCGGTCCAGCGTCAAGACGGTCGCCGCTCCAAACATGTCGCACCACTGCGGCACCCGCGCCACGGGCGGGGGTACGGTTCCGCTGGCAGGTCCCGCCCCCGCTGGCTATAAGGGGGCCGCCCGCATCCCCGAAGTCCGCGCCCCCCGTCCGCGCACAGCCGAGGCCGCCATGACGATCGACGTCGCCACGAAGGAATTCTACGACCAGTACTGGCCGCGCTTCGTGCCGATCTATGAAGAGACCAAGAAGTACATGCTGCGGACGATCACCGAGCCGCATGTCGGCCGCGCGCTGGACGCCGGCTGCGGGCACGGGCTGTGCAGCATCGTGCTGTCGGAGCTGGCCGACCAGGTGACCGGCGTCGACATCTCCACCGACTCGCTGGACACCGCGCGCCAGCAGGTGGCGATGGCCGGGCGCAGCAACATCACCCTGCTGCACCAGGATCTGCAGAGCCTCGACCCGGCGCTGAAGGATTTCGATCTGGTGTGGTGCTGGGGGGTGGCGATGATGGCGCCGGATCCCATGAAGGTGATGCACAACCTGATGCGCGCCACCGCTCCCGGCGGCACCGTCTATCTCGGGCTCTACCTGCGCACCTGGCTGTCGCCGGTGCACCAGCTGGTCCGTCACACCTGCCGCACCTTCATGAACGGGCCGCGGCGCAAGAAGCTGGTCTGCGACTTCTTCGCCGGCCTGACCCGCGTGGTCTGCCGGCTGCGCGGCGAGGAGATCAACCGCCGCCCCGACAACGTGTCGATCCAGGCGCAGGTCGAGGACTGGTACTACCCGCCCTACAAGACCTTCTACACGCCGGACGAGATCATCGACCTGTTCCGCCGCAACGGCTTCCAGGCCGAATGCATCCAGGACCGGCTGGGGCGGATGAAGAGCGCCACCATCTTCGTCGTCCGCGCGGTCAAGACCGCCGGGTGAGCGTCCGATGAGGGGGGGCGCCGGCCGGCGGGCCGTGCTGGCCGTCCAGGCCGCCGTCACCCTGGCCGCGGTGGCCGCACTCGGCTGGCTGGTCGACTGGCCGGGGGTGCTGGCGGCGCTGACCCGCACCGACCCCGCCGCCCTGCTGGGCGCCCTGGCGCTGGCCATGCTCAGCCAGGGGCTGGGCGCCTGGCGGCTCAGCCTCGTGCTCGACGGGCTGGGGCTGCGGCTGGGGCTGCGGCGCAGCCTCGCCTTCACCTGGGCCGGGCTGTTCACCGGCAACGTCCTGCCGGCCACGGTGGGGGCGGACGCGCTGTTCGCCGTGCTGCTCGGCCGCTCCGGCTTCCCGGTGGGCAGCGGGGTGATCGGCATCGTCTACAACCGGGCGGTCAATGTGGCGGTGGTGCTGCTCTGCCTGCCGGCGGCGCTGGCCGCGCTGCATGTTGAGGCGTCGCTCGGCGGGCGCTGGGCCGGCGGGCGCTGGGCCGGCGGGGTGGGGCCGGCCGGGTCGGGACCAGGGGGAGTGGAGCCGTGGCCGCTGCTGGCGCTGGCGGCGGGGCTGCTGGCCGCCGCGGCCGTGGCGGGATTCGGCGCGCTGCGGCTGGCCCGGCGCCGCTGGC
>NZ_JABFFR010000065.1 GCF_013423485.1 Azospirillum oleiclasticum | reverse complement strand
CGGCATCGCCGTCGCCGACAGCCCCGCCAGCCTGGGTTCCACCATGCTGACGGCCATGCGGCACTGACGGGCGGGGTGGAGCGTCGGGTCGGCTCTACGCCCGACCCGAGGCCCCCCGACACCCGCAGGAACCCTTATCGCGAGGGATGGGCCATGTTGAACAGTCTGGCAAACGCCGAGCGCGTGCATGGTGCCGACGCCGGCCGCAACGAGGGCACGTCCAAGGGACAGGTCGTCCAGTCGCTGACCCGCGCCCTTAACCTTCTGACCATTCTCGGCGGCTCCAAGGGGCCGATGACGCTGACCGAACTGGCCGACGCCGCCGACCTGTCGCCATCGACCACCCACCGGCTGCTGACCACGCTGCAGATCGAACGCTACGTGCGCTTCGACCAGGCGACCCGCGGCTGGTCGGTGGGCGTGCAGGCCTACATGACCGGCGTCGGCTTCCTCGCCACCCGCAACATCGTCGACATCGCCCGGCCGCGCATGCGCCGGCTGATGGAGGAGACGTCGGAGGTGGTGAACCTGGCGGTGGAGGAGAACGGCGAGGCCCGCTACCTCGCCCGCATCACCGGCCCGCGGGTCGCGCACGGGGTGGTGCCGGCCACCGAGCGCACGCTGCTGCACTGCTCCGCCGTGGGCAAGGCCATGCTGTCGGGCATGACGGCGGCGCGTGTGCAGAGCATCCTGAACGAGCGCGGCATGCGCCAGTTCACCCGCAGTACCGTCACCTCCCTGCCCCACCTGCACACCGAGCTGCAACTGACCCGCAGCCGCGGCTTCGCGGTTGACCAGGAGGAGCGCGAGAGCGGGATGCGCTGCGTCGCCGCCCCGATCTTCGACGAGAACGCGGGCGTGCTGGGTGCCTTGTCGCTGTCGGCCAGCAACCGGCGCATGGACGACCAGCGCATCGCCATGCTGGGCGAGGCGGTGCGGCGCACCAGCATCGCCATCACCCAGGAGATCGGCGGGCGCGTGCCCGCCTGAACCGGCGAAGGGGGAGCATCCATGATCGGCGACACGGGCAGGCATCGGACGGCGGTCTACGCCGGAACCTTCGATCCGGTGACCAACGGCCATCTCGACATTGTCGTGCGCGCCGCGCGCCTGGTGGACCGGCTGGTCGTCGCCGTCCACCGCAACGCCGGCAAGGGGCCGCTCTTCACGCTCGACGAGCGGGTCGCGATGATCGAGGGCGAGCTGGCGGTCCTGCCCACCGGCGCCACCGCGGTCGAGGTGCTTCCCTTCGACGGGCTTCTGGTCGATTTCGCGCGCTCGCTGGGGGCCGGCTTCATGGTCCGCGGCCTGCGCGCGGTGTCGGATTTCGAGTACGAGTTCCAGATGGCCGGCATGAACGCCCATCTCGACCGCGGCATCGAAACGCTGTTCCTGATGGCGTCGGACGGGCACCAGTTCATCGCGTCCCGCCTGGTGAAGGAGGTGGCGTCGCTCGGCGGCAACGTCTCCCGCTTCGTGCCGCCGCGGGTGGCGCAGCGGCTGACGGCACGCATCCTCGGCCCGATCCGGCCGCTGCCGGCCGTGGCGGGCGTGCCGATGCCGGCCATCGGCCCCACGGTTCCTCAGTGAAACGGAAATTCCGTGTGGTGGAAAATCCGTTGCACGAAGTTGCTGTCGGCGGGTGATAGTAAGATACTGACGGTGGAGCGATGGATTTGACGACGTTGCTCCACACTCTGTCACAGTTTGTTCCGTAGCGCGTCCTCCCAACTCGGAGCCGTGCTGATCCCAGCACGGCTTTCTTTTTTAAAATAATCATCAATCCTTTTCTTGTGCGTTGCGATAGTTTTCCTGTCGATACTGCCGCAGCGGCACCCTTCCGAAAGTGGAGCCCGGCGGTCTGTTCTTGTAAGCCCTTTGACGGGGGTTGATTGGCGTCGATTAGTCTGGTAGACCAGATTCAAAATCTGAAGTGCCTGTCAGCCTCCGTTCCGGCTTCGGTTCCAACCCGACACCCCACGATACGGTGAAACCCGCGCGTATGGCGCGCCGGGCCGCAACGCCCCCGACGACGCCTCCGTGCCCCGAAACGTCAGTGCCCAGCAGCAGGTCTCAAGTCCAGGGAGGGACTCCATGGGTCATCCGACAGCAGCACAGCCCGGCGAACCGCGTCCGGCCATTTCCGATTCCAAACGCTGGATGCAGATCGTCGCCGGCATCATCTGCATGGTGGCCGCCGCCAACATCCAATACGCCTGGACCCTCTTCGTCCCGGAGATCCAGGCAACCCACAACTGGACCCGCGCGGCGATCCAGACGGCCTTCACCGTCTTCGTCGTGGTCCAGACCTGGCTCACCCCCATCGAAGGCTATTTCATCGACCGCTACGGCCCCCGCGTGGTGGTGGCGGTGGGCGGCCTGTTCACCGGGCTGGCCTGGGTCGTCAACAGCTACGCCGACACACTGTCGATGCTCTACATCGGTTCGGCCATCGGCGGCATCGGCGTGGGCTGCGTCTATTCCACCTGCGTCAACAACGCGCTGAAGTGGTTCCCGGACAAGCGCGGCCTGGCGGTCGGCCTGACCGCCGGCGGTTACGGCGCCGGCTCGGCCCTGACCATCCTGCCGATCGCCAACATGATCCACAGCAGCGGTTACCAGGCGACCTTCTTCTGGTTCGGCCTGGTCCAGGGCACCATCATCTTCATCGCCGCCTGGGCGCTGCGCATGCCGGCGAAGGAGGAGGTGAAGCACTCCACCAAGGTCGCCCAGTCCCGCCGCGACTACACGCTGGGCGAGGCGCTGCGCACCCCGGTGTTCTGGCTGCTCCAGGCCATGTTCATCTGCACCGTGACCGGCGGCCTGATGGCGGTGGCGCAGCTCGGCGTGATCGCCCACGACCTGGGCGTCAAGGAGACGCCGGTCAACCTGTTCGGCATCACCATGGCGGCCCTGCCCTTCGCGCTGATGCTGGACCGCGTGATGAACGGCATCTCCCGCCCGCTCTTCGGCTTCATCTCCGACCATATCGGCCGCGAGCGCACCATGTTCATCGCCTTCTCGTTGGAAGGCCTGGGCATCATCATGCTGGCCCACCTCGGCCACGACCCGATGATGTTCCTGATCCTCAGCGGCGTCGTGTTCCTGGCCTGGGGCGAGGTGTACAGCCTGTTCAGCGCCACCGCCGCCGACACCTTCGGCACCAAGCACGCCGGCAAGATCTACGGCGTCCTCTACTGCGCCAAGGGCGTGGCCGCCCTGCTCGTCCCGTTCGGCAACCTGCTGATGGAGGCGACCGGCACCTGGGCGACCGTGCTGTACGTGACCGCGGGGATGGACCTGACGGCCGCGGTCGCAGCGCTGGTGATCCTCAAGCCGATGCTGGCGCGCCACCACGCCCGCAACGGCGCGCTCGCGGCCGAGGCCGATCGCAAGATCACGGTTCCCCCCGGTGTGGCGGCACAGGCGGCCGGCAGCAGCGACTGAGCCGCACCATCGCCGGAACGGAGGGGCGGATTCCCGGAAACGGGGAGCCGCCCCTTCGGCGTTTCGGCCCCTGCGGCCCCCGCCGCACAGTCGCGCCCGACAAAAACACGAAATAGAATTTCGTATCCCAAATCCACAAGCACAGCGGACCGCCGGCAAGCTCGCGTCACGGCCGCCGTCGTCTTTCGGGTAGTTGGGCGATTCCAGCAGCTTGGCAGTAATCGGCGCAACCTTCTGGCCGTTTCCTTCACTTTTTCGGCCCGGTCAGTGAAGAATCCTATTGTGTGATAGGGGCATGCCATATATGGTATACCACACAGACTGTCCGCTAGACGAGCAATTCCCAAACGCCGGGACAGTGCTGAACGACAAGTCCGGGTCCGAATCGCAGCCCGGCCATCCAGGGAAGGAAACTGCACGATGCATGAGGGACCTTGCCCGCTTTCCTCCGGAACCCCCCACCGTAAGACCATGACAGCGCTCGGCACCGCCATTGCCGTGGCGGGCGCTCTGACTCTGGGCGCCACCACGGCCAACGCTGCCTGGGAGCCCACCAAGTCCGTCGAGTTCATCGTTCCCGCCGGCACCGGCGGCGGCGCCGACCAGATGGCGCGGATGATCCAGGGCATCATCCAGAAAAACGACCTGATGAAGCAGCCCCTGGTCGTCATCAACAAGTCGGGCGGCGCTGGCGCCGAGGGTTTCCTGGACGTCAAGTCGTCCAACCGCAACCCGCACAAGATCATCATCACGCTGTCCAACCTGTTCACCACGCCGATGGCGACGGGCGTGCCCTTCTCGTGGAAGGACATGACGCCGGTGGCGATGCTGGCGCTCGACAACTTCGTGTTGTGGGTCAACACCAACCAGCCGCAGAAGACCGCCAAGGAATTCGTCGACGCCGTGGCCGCCGCCCCGCCCAACGAGTTCAAGATGGGCGGCACCGGGTCGAAGCAGGAAGACCAGATCGTCACCGCCGCCATCGAGCAGGCGACCAACAGCCGCTTCACCTACATCCCCTACAAGGGCGGTGGCGACGTGGCGGCGCAGCTGGTCGGCGGCCACATCCACTCCAGCGTCAACAACCCCATCGAAGCGGTCTCGCAGTGGCGCGCCGGCGCGCTGAAGCCGCTCTGCGTCTTCGACAACGAGCGCATCCCGCTGAAGGAACCGATCGCCGACGGCAAGTCGTGGAACACCATCCCGACCTGCAAGGAAGCCGGGCTGCCCGTGGAGTACACGATGCTCCGCGGCATCTTCATGGCCCCCGGCGCCACGCCGGACCAGATCAGCTACTACGTCGAACTCTTCAAGAAGGTCCGCGAGACCGAGGACTGGAAGGACTTCATGGCCAAGGGCGCCTTCAACACGCGCTTCCTGACCGGCAAGGAGTTCCAGACCTGGCTGACGTCGGCCGAGGACCTGCACAAGTCGCTGATGGCGAAGGCCGGCTTCCTGAAATGACGGTGTGACGGTGGGGGTGCGGACATTCCGCGTTGCGCACCCGCCCCGGCCCTCCCCCATCTTCGACGGGGGACGGAGACGAAAAGTCCTCCCCCGCGAGAGTGGGGGAGGGTTTGGGTGGGAGCCCTGGTCGACGACGTCCCTCCCACACACCCAATTCCCCCCCTTTGCCCTACGGGAACGGTTCCATGGAACACCCTTCGAGCGGCAGCGATCCGGTCGTCTCCAACCGGACCATGGAGATCGTCATGGCCCTGCTCTTCGCGGCCATCGCGATCGTCGTCATGGCCGACAGTGTGCGCGTCGGCAACGGCTGGGGTCCGGAAGGGCCGAAGGCCGGATACTTCCCCTTCTACGTCGGGCTGGTGATGTTCGTCAGCAGCCTCATCACCGCCGGAATCGCCATCGCCAACCGTGCCGCCGACCGCAGCACCTTCGTGGAGCGCGACCAGCTCGGCCTCGTCATGCAGGTGCTGGTGCCCAGCGCCGTGTTCGTGGGGCTGACCGGACTGATCGGCATCTACATCGCCGCGATGCTGTTCATCGCCTTCTTCATGCGCTGGGTGGGCAAATACCGCCCGACGGTGATCCTGCCGATCGCGGTGCTGGTTCCGCTGGCGCTCTTCGTGATGTTCGAAATCTGGTTCCTGGTGCCGCTGCCCAAGGGACCGGTGGAGACCATGCTCGGCTTCTGAGGTCCCGTCGCGGACCCGTCCGGTCAATGCCGCCGGTACCTTCGGGGCCGGCGGCACATTCAGGGAGGGAATGTTGGAAGCCCTGGCTTCACTCATTCACGGCTTCGGCGTGCTCGCCGACCCCATGAATATCGCGTACATGTTCATCGGCATCACGCTGGGCGTCCTGATCGGGGTGCTCCCCGGCCTGGGTGGTGCGAACGGGGTGGCGATCCTGCTGCCCCTGACCTTCAGCATGTCGCCGACCTCGGCCATCATCATGCTGTCCTGCATCTACTGGGGCGCGCTGTTCGGCGGCGCCATCACCTCGATCCTGTTCAACATCCCCGGTGAGCCCTGGTCCGTGGCGACCACCTTCGATGGCCATCCGATGGCGCAGAAGGGGCACGCGGGCGAGGCGCTGACGGCGGCTTTCACCTCCTCCTTCTTCGGCGCCTTCGTCGCCGTGGTGATGATCACCTTCCTGGCGCCGCTGATCGCCATCTTCGCCTTGCGCTTCGGACCGGCGGAGTTCTTTGCGGTCCAGCTGCTGACATTCTGCAGTTTCATCGGCATGGGCGGCTCCAACCCCTTCAAGGTGCTGAGCGCCATGATGCTGGGCTTCGCGCTCGCCGCGGTGGGTCTCGACAGCGTGACCGGCGAGCTGCGCATGACCTTCGGCTCGGTGGAGCTGCTGCGCGGCTTCGACTTCCTGATCGCGGTCATCGGCCTGTTCGGCATCGGCGAGATCCTGCTGACCATGGAAGAGGGGCTGGCCTTCAAGGGCAAGAGCGCCAAGATCAACGCCGCCGTCGTGTGGCAGACCTGGAAGCAGCTCCCCCGCTACTGGGTGACCGCGATCCGCGGCTCCATCGTCGGCTGCTGGATGGGCATCACGCCCGGCGGCGCCACCCCGGCCTCCTTCATGAGCTACGGTCTCGCCAAGCGCTTCTCACGCTCCGGCAACAAGTTCGGCACCGGCGAGATGGAAGGCGTGGTGGCGCCCGAGACCGCGGCGCACGCCGCCGGCACCAGCGCGCTGCTGCCGATGCTGACGCTGGGCATCCCCGGCTCGCCCACCGCAGCGGTGCTGCTGGGCGGCCTGCTGATCTGGGGCCTGCAGCCCGGTCCGCTGCTGTTCGTCGAGCAGAAGGAGTTCGTCTGGGGCCTGATCGCCAGCATGTATCTCGGCAACATCGCCGGGCTCATCGTGGTGCTGACGACCGTGCCGCTCTTCGCCTCGATCCTGCGCATCCCCTTCAGCATCATAGCACCCATCATCGTGGTGATCTGCGCGGTCGGCGCCTACACCGTCCACAACGCCTTCATGGACGTGGTGCTGATGCTGTTCTTCGGTGTGCTGGGCTACATCTTCAAGAAGCTGTCCTACCCGCTGGCCCCGCTGGTGCTGGCCCTGGTGCTGGGCGACATGGCGGAGAGCAGCTTCCGTCAGGCGATGCTGTCGTCGCAGGGCAGCCTGGCGATCTTCTGGTCGAACCCGCTGGTCAGCAGCATCGTCACGCTGGCGCTGGTCATGCTGTTCTGGCCGCTGATCTCGCTGCTGATCCGCAAGCGCCGCCCCGGCGGCGGCGAGCATGGCGGCGTGGTGCCGGCGAAGTAATAAGGGGACGGTCGGCGGC
>NZ_JABFFR010000064.1 GCF_013423485.1 Azospirillum oleiclasticum | reverse complement strand
TGGTGCCGGCGAAGTAATAAGGGGACGGTCGGCGGCTCCGGCCCCCCTCCCGACCTCCCCCCATCTTCGACGGGGGGAGGAGAGATGGCCCTCCCCCGCCCCCGGTGGGGGAGGGCTGGGTGGGGGGCGGGCGCGACAACCTGTTCCTCAGACCATCCGCTCCCGCATCCGCCGGGATGGCGAGCGGCCGGTGTCGGCGGAGGGAACGCGGTCGGAGGGAACACGGGCGGCGCGCGCCATGGCGCGGCTGTCGGTGACGATCTCCAGCAGCAGACGCGGATCGCGGGTGAGGATTTCGGTGATCACCGTGGCGAGGCCGGCGACGGCCACGACGAGAACCACGAGGGAAAGGCCGAGGTCCATGAACGATCCAACTCCTGTGCGATGAGCGAATGACACACCGCCATTGTGCGGCGCACACAATATGTCAGCGCTGCTGGCCCATGGCAAGACACAGCATGTCGCATGCCGGGTTCGGTATACGGAATTCACAGCGCCGCCCCACCACCAAGATCGGGGCGGCCCCAGGGCGTCCGTAAGCGAGCGGCCGACAACGCCCTGGACGACAACATTAGGAGAGGAGACGTCCCATGCAGGCCAAGCACGTCATGACCTCCCCCGTGATCACGGTGTCGATGGACGCCACGGTCGCCGAGATCGCCGAGCTGCTGCTGACCCGCCGCATCAGCGGCGTTCCGGTGACGGACGCCGCGGGCCGCGTGGTCGGCATCGTAAGCGAGGGCGACCTTCTGCACCGGCGGGAATCCGGCACGGAGCGCCGGCGTCCGCGCTGGCTGTCGCTTCTGGTCAGCGGCGGAAGCCAGGCGAACGAGTTCGTGAAGACCCACGGCACGCGCGCCGCGGACGTGATGAGCCGCCCCGTCGTGTCGGTGTCACCCGACACCGACCTCGCCGACATCGCCGTGCTGATGGAGCGCGAGCGCATCAAGCGCGTCCCGGTGCTGGAGAACGGCCGGGCGATCGGCATCGTCAGCCGCGCCAACCTGCTGCACGGGCTGGTCGCGGTGCGCCGCGACGCCCCCGCGCCGGCATCGGGCGGCGAGGACGCGATCCGCGACGCGCTGATGAAGCGGCTGGAGGGAGAATCCTGGATCGACCTGAACCAGGTCAACGTCGTCGTCAAGGACGGGGTCGTCCATCTGTGGGGCGTGGTGGATAGCGACGAGCAGCGCCGCGCCCTGCACGTCGCCGCGGAGGGCGTGCCCGGCGTCACCCGGATCGAGGAACACCTGCACCGCAACCGTTTCGTGGAATGATCCCCCGCCCGGGGGCCGCACCGCCACCGCCCGGCCCCGGGCATCACAGGATGTGAACGCCCATGACGCTTCCCGCCATCAACGTCCGGCCGGTGACCGTCGGCGCGACCTACCGCGCCCAGGTCTACCGCACGCTGAAGCAGGCGATCATCGCCATGGACATCTACGACCACCCCAGCGAGGTGCGGCTGGACGAGCGCCAGCTCAGCGAGCAGCTCGGCGTCAGCCGCACCCCGATCCGCGAGGCGCTGACCCTGCTGGAGCAGGAGGGTTTCGTGCGGCTGGAACCACGGCGCGGCATCTTCCTGGTCCGCAAGACCAAGGCGGAGATCGTCGAGATGATCGTCGCCTGGGCGGCGCTGGAAAGCATGGCGGCGCGCCTTGCCACCCAGCGCGCCACCGACGCCGACATCCGCGGGCTGTGGGACCTGTTTTCCGCCTTCGACCATTGCGACCCGTCGGAGCACATGCGCGAGTATTCCGACGCCAACATCGCCTTCCACAAGGCCATCATCCGGCTGAGCGACGCCCGCATCCTGCAGGAGATGACCGAGAACCTGTTCATCCACATCCGCGCCATCCGCAAGCTGACCATCGGCCAGGACAACCGGGTGGAACGCTCCATGCACGACCACCGCGCCATCATTTCGGCCCTGGAACGCCGCGACGCCGACGAGGCGGAACGGCTGTCACGCGAGCACACGATGGGTCTGGCCGAGCATGTCGCCAGCCACGGTGACCTGCTGGACTGGCTGGAACGCTTCGCCGACCCGCGCGGCCGGCCGGCGACGGTGCTGTCGGCCGCGGGTGCGGGGAGTTGGGGGGCGCTGCGGCCGGGGTGAGCGGCGGTCGCGGACAGCCCCTCAGAGCGGTCGGTCCCAACCGGTCCGGGCGATGTGAAGTCTCGGTTCCATCCCTTCATGGAGAAGGCGGAGGATCACAACGAGCCCGGCGCCCACCGGTGATGGGTCCACGGCATAATACAGGGTGTGCGCCGCCGTTCCGCGCCGGCCGGCGGCGTGCTCGAGATGGAAGGCCCGCAGCCCGGGAAGAATGCCGCCGCGATCCCACGATCCGCCGAGACACGGGACGGCCGCCACCATGTCGACCGCCGAAGCGATCAGCGTTTTGTAGATCTCCCGTTGCCGCTCCCCGGAACGTTCCCTGGTGTCCCGGAGCACAAGGCGAAAATCCTGCTTGGCCGCCTCGGTGACACGGTGGGCGGGCTGGTTCAATCCTCGATGCCGTCGAGGATGTCCGCTATGTGCCGTTCATCGAGACGGCCGGCCTTCCAATCCTCGACACCGACCCAATCCTCGACACCGACGAGGACGGAGCGCCGGAGCAACTCCGGCCGTTCGTGTTCCGCCGCCCTTTCCCGGTGAAGCAGCCGGAGCGCATCCCGCACGACCTCGCTCTGGGAGGCGTATCCGCCTTTCGCCACTTCCTGTTCGACGAACGCGGGCAGTCCCTCGGGCAGGCTGATGTGCATGGTCGGCCCCCGGCCCCTCCGTCAACCGTCGGAGATTTGCCGATCTTGGCAATAATTGGCAACGCCGTCTCGTGCCAAATCGCGGTCCAGGCCGGCATCTCACTTGCTGACTATTGGTATTTGGCATACCATACACCACCGGCCGCCCGCCGCGCGATGACAGCGCCGCCCCAACCGCTGCCGGTCCTTCAAAAAAACAATTGCCCGAGGAGACCTCCACCATGAGCGAAACCGCCACCATCGACATCACGATCGCCCACGACGACGACGCCATCGACGAAAGCTTCGCGGTAATGACGGAGCTTCGCACGCACATCACCGACCCCGCGGCCTACCGCTCGCAGGTGCGCCGGCAGATGGACGACGGCTACACGCTGGCCGTCATCCGCGTGAACGGCGAGCCGGCGGGATGCGGCGGGTTCCGCGTGCACGAGACGCTGTCGCGCGGCCGCTACATGTATGTGGAGGATCTCGTGACGTCGGCGCGCATGCGCTCGCACGGGTTGGGCGACAAGCTGTTCGACTGGCTGGCGGCCGAGGCGAAGGAACGCGGCTGCAAGCAGATGGAGATCATCTCCGGCACCCAGCGTGTCGAGGCGCACCGCTTCTACCACCGCAAGCGGATGGTCATCAAAGCCTTCCAGCTCGTCCTGCCGATCGCGTAGGAGAGGTGCCCTGCCGGGTCAGGCATCCGGCCGACGGTGCGACGTCCGGCCCCGACCGCTTGACCCGGCGCGACCTTGGTCCTAGCCTCGGCTCCAGGCCATTCACCGGCCTGGAGACCCGACATGGACATCGGCGCCATCACATCCGCCCCTTCGCCGCAGAGCGCGGCGGTGAACGGCATGCAGGAGGCCCAGGCCCAGATGGCCGCGGCGGCGGAGACGATCGCCGCCGGCCGGCTGGAGCCGGCCGTGATCCTGGACATCACCAGCGCCGAACTGAATTTCGCGGCGAACGCCAAGGTGCTCCAGGCGGCCGACGACAACACCAAGCGGCTGCTCGACGTCCTCGCCTGACCGCCCCACCGGGTCTCACATGAGGCGCGACAGCAGCCGCAGGAAGGTTTCCCGCTCCTCGACGGAGAGCGGCTCGAGCGTGCGGGCATGCGCCGCCGCGGCGTTCGAGGCGAGCGCCGACACCAGGGTCTGACCGGAGCGGGTGAGCTGCACGCTGGTGCGACGCCGGTCCTGCGGGTCGGGGTGCCGCTCGACCAGATTGCGCTCCACGAGTCGGAGGATGACGCCCTGGGTGGTCGCCGGATCCATATAGGTGAGGCGCCCCAGCTGGTTCTGCGACAGGGGACCGTCGCTGGCGAGCGTCACCAGCGCCGCCCACTGGGTGGGGGTGAGTTGGGCATCACCGATGGTGTCCAGGAAGATGGCCGACGCACGCTGGTGCGCCCGCCTGAGCCGGTGGTTCACCTGCTCGGCCAGGACATATCCCGGCTGGCTGTCGCTTTCGAGTTCCTTGAGCTTGAACGCCGTCATCGTCGGTCCCCGTCTCTCCGGTCGGGGCGGCGGAAGGCCGGCCCGTTGTGCTGACGCCCACACCCGGACAGACCGCACTTGCAAAGGTCATCGTCCGAAGGTGGTATCGAAGAGTTTAGTACGCGTTGGTACGCGGGGCCAGCACCTCGCGAGGGGCGGACGTTATTGTGCTATGCGGCATACAGCCACAGTTAGCGAAAATGCGCCTGGTCTTCGCCGCGCGCGCGTTGTGCGAGCGTCCTCACCCGTGCTCACGGCGCTCGTTTGGGTGGATAGGTGGAAGGCGGTACAGACCCCTCCGTCTCCGATTTCGGCTGTGGCCCCGTGGGGGGCGGCACACCGCCTGGCGTGTAGGGCGGCATGGAATCGTCGCTCGGGCGAAGCGGCGATTTCGGCGGCGCCGGTTCGATACGCCGGTCGGGCGGACTGGACATGGCGTGGCTCCTCGGTTCCCGTTTCCTTATCCATGCAAAACGGCCGGGACGGTGCGCCGGTTCCCCCCACCCCATCCCTGGACCACGCCGGTCGGACTATGGAATTCGGACTAATCCGGGTTGATCGCGTCTGAATTTCATAGGTACCAGCGCTTGTTGCGCCTGTATCACACGCCCCGGTAAAAGCCGGCTGACCGCCTGTTCACTGTTGCATAGCGAACACGCCATGAGTTGTCTTGGCATCGATTGCCAGCTCCGGGCGGTCACGGCACCGGCAAGGTGCCAGCCTGCACAGATCCACGCGGTGACCCGATGAAGACCAGCGTCCTGACCACCCTCGCCCTCCTGTTCGCGACCACCACGATGGCGGCCCTGCCCGCCGCCGCGCAGGATCTGGAGCGCGGCGAGACGGTGCTGACGCGCCCGCGGCCGGAGGTCGAGGCGCTCGGCGTCCGCGCAGGGTCCTTCCTGATCCTGCCGCTGCTCGAAGCCGGGATCACCTACGACAGCAACGTCTTCGCCACCAAGGACAACAAGGAGGACGACTTCCTCTGGGTGATCAGCCCGGAGCTGCGCGTCCGGTCCGACTTCAGCCGCCACGCCCTGAACTTCACGGCCCGCGGAACGCTCGGCCGCTACAAGGAGTTCAAGAGCGAGAACTACTCGGATTATCTGGTCCAGCTCGACGGCCGGGTCGATGTGCTGCGCGACATCAACGTCGATGCCCGGTTCTTCCACGCCCAGGAGCATGAGGGCCGCGGCGATCCCGACACCGAGGCCGGGCTGGCGGAGCCGCAGATCTACACGCGCTCGGGCGGCGTGCTCGGCTACAACCACACCTTCAACCGCATCCGCACGCGGCTGTCGGCCGGGGCGGAGTATTTCGCCTATGACAGCGTGCGCCGACTCGACGGCAGCACCAGCCGGCAGAACGACCGCGACCGCTGGGAGATGACCACCGGGCTGCGCGTCGGCTACGAGGTGATGCCCGGTTACGAGGGCTTCATCCAGGGCAACCTGTCGCGCATCGTCTATCAGGTCAGCCCGAACTACGCCGGCATCAACCGCGACTCGAACGGCTACGAGCTCGTCGGCGGTCTGGCGACCGACCTGACCGGCGTGCTGAGCGGCGAGATCTTCGCCGGCTATCTGACGCGCAGCTACGAGGATTCGCGTCTGAAGGATTTCGGCGGGCTCGGCTTCGGAGGCCGGCTGAACTGGGCGGTCACCCAACTCACCACCGTCACCGGCCAGCTGCGCCGCGAGATCCGCGAGACCACGACGGCGAGTGCCGGCGGCGTGGCGTCCAGCTACGCGCGCAGCCTGTTCGCCGTCGGTGTCGATCACGAGCTGCTGCGCACGCTGCTGCTGAACGGGCGCGCCCAGTACTACCAGGACGCCTATGAAGGCATCGACCGCACGGACGAGGTCTACACCGTCGGCATCGGTGCCACCTATCTGATCAACCGCAACGTCTATCTGACAGGCGGCTACACCTATGAAAATCGGCAGTCCGACTCCAACGCGCAAGAATATGACAGCAATCTGATCTTCCTGCGCCTCGGCCTGCAGCTCTGAAGACCGGTTGACGCACAGACATTCGGAATGGTACAGGCGCTCGCCGGATCGGCGGGCGCCTTTTGTCGTGGGTTTTCCTTCCCCCCTTTCCATCCGACCAAAGCCCGATGACCGCACCGGTCGGTGGGAGTACTTCGACTCCACTTTTTCCCGGCGCAGCGAGACTTGCTAGGTTGATCCCGCACTCCACCGGCGGGAGCGCGAAAAGCTGTGTGCCCGCCGTCCCGTTCGCCCCACGAGCCAGGGCCCAGGAGCCAGGGAAGGATTTGGGATGAATCGACGTCATCTGTTCAAGGCCATCGGCCTCACCGCGGTCGCCACCGGCATCACCGCCTGCGCCAGCCAGGACGCTCCGATGGAGCCACCCGGCGCCGCCGAGCTCGGCGAATACCGCCTGGGCGCCGGCGACGCGCTGCGCATCATCGTCTTCGGCGAGGAGCAGCTCTCCGGCGAGTTCCGTGTCGACGGCTCCGGCACCGTCGCCATGCCGCTGATCGGCGAGGTGCCTGCGCGCAACCGCACCACCCGCGACCTCGAAGGGGACATCGCCAAGCGGCTGGCCCAAGGCTACGTGCGCGACGCCCGCGTCAGCGTCGAAGTGCTGAACCACCGTCCCTTCTACATCCTGGGCGAGGTCCGCAACCCCGGCCAGTACCCCTATGTCAACGGCATGACGGCGCTGTCGGCGGTCGCCATGGCCGGCGGCTTCACCTACCGCGCGCGCGAGGATTACGTGCTGGTGACCCGCGGCGCCGATCCGGAGAAGCAGATCCGGCGCGCTCCGGTGACAACCGCCATCATGCCGGACGATGTCGTGCGGATCGCGGAGCGCTATTTCTGAGCGCAGCCCCGGACACAGGAACTGGGGCGCGCTGACCGGGGCGCAACGGATCAGGGCGCGGCGGAAGGACGGCCGGACCGGGCAACGGTCCGGCCGTCGCGCGTCAGAGCAGCACCACCGCGACCACGAGGGCCACCGCCGCCGCGACCAGTGCCGCGGCGACTCCGATCCCGAGCGTCGTGCGCGCCGGCAGCTCATGGCCCTTTGCATGCCCCTCCGGAATGGCCGCCGCCGGTTGCGGCGGCGCCTCGCCCGGCTGGGGAGGGTTGCCCGCCGCCTCCGCGTCGGTGCCAAGCGGGGCCGCGGCGGGATCGGCGTAGGGAATCTTGTCGCCGGTCAGTCCGGCATCGATGGCGTCGCGCACGCGCTCGCCCGTCGCAGGGCCCGTGGGATGGCCCGACAGATGGGGGGCGTCGCCGTCACGGCGTTGCGGGGTGGCGGCCATACGCGTCGATCTCCTGCTGGACCCGGGGGTGAGGCTTCGCCCGGGGATGACGGGTCAACCGGGCGGCGGCCACCACGGTTCCCTGCGGTCCGTCCGTATCGTGTGACAGACTGACGCAGACCGGCCCATGCCCGCTGGTTTAGGGTTCAAACCGTTGATTTCGGCGCTGGAAGAGCGCCTATGGGCGATCATCTTGGGGTTGACAAAAACTGGTTTCGGGTCGAAACTACCCCACACAACGACAACAAAAATCCAGCGCTCGACAAAACACGATCATAACCTGCCGGGCGCCTTCGCGGCCTGAAGGTGGGGAGGAAACAACGAAGCTGGCCGACTGCAGCCGCATCTCTGCACCGCAACCAAACTGGCGGTTCAGGGATGCGTATTTTTTTGCGTCCGCGAAGGCACCGAAGGCGACGTTTCGCCGAATTCTCCGTGATGTCTGTGCGCAATGATCAATTGGTCAGACCTTCGAACCGACCGTCATCATGATTCAACAGTTCCGGCTGTGAGAAATTTTACGCAAGATAAGCGCGGGAAAACGTTGCGAACATTCGCAAAGGCGATTGACCCCCGCGCCGGCTTTGACTAGGGTGCGGCTCCCGGCCCGGTATGACGAGGCCGGATGCGAGGAGAACCGGGCCGCCCCAGCCGGCGGCCCTTTGTCGTGAGAAGGTCGACACCGATGCCCGAACAGAAGCTGACCGGCGCGCAGATCGTCATCAAGGCCCTGAAGGATCAGGGCGTGGACATCATCTTCGGCTATCCCGGCGGCGCCGTACTTCCCATCTACGACGCCCTGTTCCAGCAGAACGACCTCCGCCACATCCTCGTACGCCACGAACAGGCCGCCGTGCACGCGGCCGAAGGCTACGCGCGCTCCACCGGCAAGGTGGGGGTGGTGCTGGTGACCTCCGGCCCCGGCGCCACCAACGCGGTGACCGGCCTGCTCGACGCGCTGTGCGACAGCATCCCGATCGTCTGCCTGTGCGGCCAGGTGCCGACCCACCTGATCGGCAACGACGCCTTCCAGGAGGCCGACACCACCGGCATCACGCGGCCCTGCACCAAGCACAACTACCTGGTCAAGGACGTCAACAACCTCGCCCGCACCCTGCACGAGGCGTTCTACGTCGCCCGCAGCGGTCGACCCGGCCCGGTGGTGGTGGACCTGCCCAAGGATGTGCAGTTCGCCGACGGCACCTACGTGCCGCCGGTGGAGGTGAAGCACAAGACCTACCGCCCGCAGGTGAAGCCCGACATCGCCCGCATCGAGGAGGCGGTGGAGCTGATCGCGCAGGCCAAGCGCCCGATCTTCTACACCGGCGGCGGCGTGGTGAACTCCGGCCCCATCGCGGCGAAGCTGCTGACCCAGTTCGTCAAGATGACCGGCTTCCCGATCACCAGCACCCTGATGGGGCTGGGCGCCTACCCGGCGTCGGAGCCGCACTGGCTGGGCATGCTGGGCATGCACGGGACGTACGAGGCGAACCTCGCCATGTACCACTGCGACGTGATGATCAACATCGGCGCCCGCTTCGACGACCGGGTGACCGGCAAGCTGTCGGAGTTCGCGCCCGGCTCCAAGAAGATCCACATCGACATCGACCCCAGCTCGATCAACAAGAACGTCGCCGTGGACGTGCCGATCGTCGGCGACTGCGCCCACGCGCTGGAGGACATGATCCGCATCTGGAAGGCCCGGCAGAAGCGGGCGGACCAGGGGGCGCTGGCCGACTGGTGGAACCAGATCCGCAAATGGCAGGCGCGCAACTGCCTGAACTACAGCCGCACCGAAAGCGTGATCAAGCCGCAATACGCGCTGGAACGGCTGCGCGAATCGCTGCGCGGCAAAGACTTCTACATCGCCACCGAGGTCGGCCAGCACCAGATGTGGGCCGCCCAGTTCCTGCCCTTCGAGGCGCCCAACCGCTGGCTGACGTCGGGCGGGCTCGGCACCATGGGCTACGGCCTGCCGGCCGCCATCGGCGCCCAGATCGCCCACCCCGAGGCCATCTGCGTCGATGTGGCGGGCGAGGCCTCCATCCTCATGAACATCCAGGAGCTGGGCACCGCCGTGCAGTTCCGCGCCCCGGTGAAGGTGTTCATCCTGAACAACCAGTACATGGGCATGGTCCGCCAGTGGCAGGAGCTGTTGCACGGCTCCCGCTACTCGCAGAGCTACTCGGAGGCGCTGCCCGACTTCGTGAAGCTGGCGGAATCCTGGCACTGCGCCGGCCTGCGCGCCACCAAGGTTGGCGAGGTCGACGACGTGATCGCCGAGATGCTGTCGATCAACGACCGCCCGGTGGTGGTCGACATCGCCGTGGACCCCAAGGAGAACTGCTTCCCCATGATCCCCGGCGGCAAGGCCCACAACCACATCCTGCTGGGGCCGGAGGACAACGTCTCGGAAGCCACGCCCGAGGACGGGATGGTGCTGGTGTAAGGCGAATTCGGAGTACGGTACCGTGGTCAACAACGACACCATCGAAAAACACACCATCGCCGTGCTGGTGGACAACGAGCCGGGTGTTCTCGCCCGCGTCATCGGGTTGTTCTCGGGCCGCGGCTACAACATCGAGAGCCTGACGGTGGCGGAGGTGAACAACGCCGACCACCTGTCGCGGATCACGCTGGTCACCTCGGGCACCCGCATGGTGGTCGAGCAGATCAAGGCGCAGCTCGACCGGCTCGTGCCCGTGCACCGGGTGAAGGACCTGACCGACGAGGGGCCGAGCGTCGAGCGCGAGCTGGCGCTCGTCAAGGTGGCCGGGCGGGGCGAGCAGCGCATCGAGGCGCTGCGGCTGGCCGACATCTTCAAGGCCAAGGTGGTGGACGCCACGCTGACCTCCTTCATCTTCGAGCTGACCGGCACCCCGGCCGAGGTCGACGACTTCGTCGGGCTGATGGCCCAGCTCGGGCTGGTCGAGGCGAGCCGCACCGGCGTCGTCGCCATGTCGAAGGGACCCGGCGGGTTCTGACCCGCCGCGGATCGTGGGGGGCACGCCCGTGGCCAGACTGACCCAGATCGCGCCGCATCTCGCGGTGGAGGACGTGGACGCCAGCCTCGCCTTCTACCGCGACGGGCTGGGCTTCACCGTCGCGTCCAGCCGTGGGGAGTATGGCGAGACCTTCCGGGCCATGCTCCAGCGCGACGGCGTGACCGTCGTGCTCCAGCGCAACGACCTGGGCGACAAGGCCGCGCGGCTGGCCCGCCACACCTGGGGCGACGTGGTGCTGTACGTCTACTGCACCAACGCCCAGGGGGAATGGGCCGACCTGAAGGACCGCGGGGTCGAGGTCGGCGACATCGATCGCACCGAGGACGGGATGGACGAGTTCGTGGTCCGCGACCCCGACGGCTATGTCCTGGTGTTCGGGTCGGATGTGCCGGCCGGAGCGCGCTGACCGGGCAGCCCTGCCGTCCGTTCAGAACGCCCCCGCCGGGATCGCATCCGCCTTCCGCTTGACGGAGCAGTTTTTGCGGTGGAGTAATCCCGCCGCAGCCATCCGGTACGCAAACGCAAGAAGCTGAGGATCCACCATGCGCGTTTATTATGATCGTGACGCCGATGTGAACCTGATCAAGGGCAAGAAGGTCGTCATCGTCGGCTACGGCAGCCAGGGCCACGCCCACGCCAACAACCTCCGCGACAGCGGTGTGAAGGAGGTGGTCGTCGCGCTCCGCCCCGGTTCGGGCAGCGCCAAGAAGGCCGAAGGCGCCGGCTTCACGGTCATGGCCCCGGCCGAGGCGGCCGCCTGGGGCGACGTGGTGATGATCCTCACCCCGGACGAGCTGCAGGCCGACCTGTACCGCGACCATCTCGCCGCCAACCTGAAGCAGGGTGCGTCGATGGTCTTCGCGCACGGCCTGAACGTGCATTTCAACCTGATCGAGCCGCGCGCCGACCTCGACGTGTTCATGATCGCGCCGAAGGGCCCCGGCCACACCGTGCGCGGCGAGTACCAGCGCGGCGGCGGCGTGCCCTGCCTGGTGGCGGTGCACCAGAACGCGTCGGGCAACGCGCTGGACATCGCGCTGTCCTACGCCTCTGCCATCGGCGGCGGTCGCGCCGGCATCATCGAGACCACCTTCAAGGAAGAGTGCGAGACCGACCTGTTCGGTGAGCAGGCCGTGCTGTGCGGCGGTCTGACCGAGCTGATCAAGACCGGCTACGAGACGCTGGTCGAGGCCGGCTACGCCCCGGAGATGGCCTATTTCGAGTGCCTGCACGAGGTGAAGCTGATCGTCGACCTGATGTACGAGGGCGGCATGGCCAACATGCGCTACTCGATCTCCAACACCGCGGAGTACGGCGACTACAAGACCGGCCCGCGCATCATCACCGCCGAGACCAAGGCCGAGATGAAGCGGGTGCTGGACGACATCCAGTCCGGCCGCTTCACCCGTGATTGGATGCTGGAGTGCAAGGCCGGCCAGCCCTCCTTCAAGGCGACCCGCCGCCGCAACGCCGAGCACGAGATCGAGAAGGTCGGCGAGAAGCTGCGCGCCATGATGCCGTGGATCGCCGAGCGCCGCCTGGTCGACCGCTCGAAGAACTGATGACTGTCGGGCCGGTGCCGGGCCAACCAGCCCCGGCACCGGCCGCGTCAGAGATCATCGGCCGGTTCCGTTGACGGCCGGCCGGGCCGGGCGTTGCGGATCATGCGCGTACCGACCCGCAACAACGTCGCGCCGACGACCAGCGACGGCACGCCGATCACCCAGAAGACCATGCTGTAGACGTTGAGGCCGTGGGTTTCCCCATGGCCGAAGAGGCTGGCGACCAGGGCGGCGACACCCAACCCGCCGGGCAGGATCACGACGGCGCAGCCGAGCATCGTCCAGAACAGGCCCCAGCCGGAAAACCCGCCGGCCGCTTCCCGATCGGACAAGGACAGCATCCTCCGGCCACCATGGCGCCGTCCGGACCGCCGATCGGTCCCTGGGCACCGCGGATGGGCCAGCGTCGCGCTCCCGGCCGGCTCCTGTCAAGCAGGCCGAACGCCGCTTACCGCCGCTCGGCCACCAGCCGGTCGGTCAACCGCTCGAACTCGCGCTTGAGCTGCTGGTTGTCGAAGACGCGGGGCGGCGGCAGCTCCAGCGTCAGCAGCGCATCGAAGGCCCGGCCGCTCTCGCTCATCATCGCCAGCATGTCGGCCGAGGCACGCACGGTGCGCCAGGTGTTCACCGCCACGTCGCGCTGCCGCCCCACCCGCTTCCAGGCGGCGGTCACAGCCTGGACCTGTTCCTCCAGCGTGCGCCGATAGAGCGACGCTGCCTGGAGCGTCAGATCCAGCGCCTTCATGTTGGCGTCGAGCTGGGCCGCCAGCACCCCGTCACGCTCGCGCCGGCGCATGTCGGCCGCCTCGGCGCGCGCCGCGCGCGCCTCCTCCTCCACCGCCGTCAGCCGGGGCATGTGGTGGTTGCGGACGGTGTCGAGGAAGCGCTCGTGCATGTGCAACGCCACCTCCAGCAGCACCGCGTACAGGCCGTAGTAGCGCCGGGCAACCTCGACCGACTCGTCGCTGCTGACGGTGGCGCGGTGCAGCTCCTCGTTCACCCGCCGCAGATTGTCATAGACCGTGTGCGCCGCCACCACATCGCCGGCGGTCGCCAGCCGCAGCAGCCCGTCCACCTGCTCGCCCGACAGCCGGATGCCCAGCGCCTCCATGCTGCGGGTGAACTCCTGCTTGGCCTGCTCGATGGCCGCGGTCAGCTCGTCCGCCTGCCGGCGGGCCTCGGCGATGCGCGCCGCCTGATCGGCGCGGGAGGTGGCGAAGGCGCAGGCGATCTGCCGCCCCACCCACGACGCGTCGGCCCCCGCGGCGTCGCAACGCTCCGCCGGCAGGGCGACCATGCCGGCGCGGAGGTCGGCAACCTCCCCCTCGCGCTCGGCGAGGCGCTGGCGCAACTCGGCGATGCGCGCGCGCAAACCGGTCGCCTCGCCGTCCGACAGGCGTTCCAGCGCCGCGTCGAGCAGACGGTTCAGGGCGTAGGACCGCTCCTCCACGGTCTGGTAGCGGCCGGCGGACACCGACCAGTCGGTCTGCCGCCGTTCCAGGATGTCACCGGCGGTGTCGTCGAGATCGGCCCACAGGGCACCGGCGGACGTCTCCCCAGCGGTGGCGGACACCACCGGCCCCGGAGCCGGTGGCGCCGGTGCCGACGCCCCGATGGCACCGCCCAAGCCCGTGCCGCCCACCATGACGCCCGCCGCCAGCAGCCCGCCCGCCAGGATGACCCGCAACATCCTCCGCCCCCGATCATCGTGGTCGCCTCAAGGACAACGGGAAGCGGCTCGACTCTGTGCCGCGGCGCGGATGGACAGGGGACCTTGTGGGTAGGACCGGCACCACCGGTGGGCGGGCATTGCGATGGGCCGGGACATGCGCTGTTGCGCCGGGCGGCGAATCCGCTTAGAAGAGCGGGCTTCCGCGCCTGGGATCCATGCGGACGGCAACGCCGGACAGTGGCGTTGACGGAAAATTAACCCTGAATGGCGAGTCTGCGACCCGTTCGAGGGCCGGTCCCGGAACATCCGGGAACGGGTGTCGACGGTCCGGGCCCGCCCGTGGTGAGGAAGACACCGCCGATGACCGCACCGACCGGTGCTCCGCCGAATGTTCAGGACTGCTCCCGGCACCGCAACGTCCACCGCGCCGTCACTCTTCCCTTGAGTGCGTGGGGGTGTTCGTCTAGGAAAACCCTGTCGGCCTTTTCCGCAGCCGGCCGCGTGCCCTTCGCTTCCGCCCTCTCAACCGATCAGAAGAAGTAGTCCGCTCCATGCTTTCCAAACTGCTCGGCGTGCTGTCGGCTGACATGGCGATCGACCTGGGGACGGCCAACACCCTGGTCTATGTGAAGGGGCGCGGCATCGTTCTGAACGAGCCGTCGGTGGTGGCCATCGCCAACGTGCGCGGCAAGAAGCAGGTGCTGGCCGTCGGCGACGAGGCGAAGATGATGCTGGGCCGCACGCCCGGCAACATCCAGGCCATCCGTCCCTTGCGCGACGGCGTGATCGCCGACTTCGAAGTCGCCGAGGAGATGATCAAGCACTTCATCCGGAAGGTGCACAACCGGCGCAGCTTCGCCAGCCCCCAGGTCATCATCTGCGTGCCCTCCGGCTCCACCGCCGTCGAGCGCCGCGCCATCCAGGAATCGGCGGAGGCCGCCGGCGCCCGCCGCGTCTTCCTGATCGAGGAACCCATGGCCGCCGCCATCGGCGCCGGCCTGCCGGTGACCGAGCCGACCGGTTCCATGGTGGTGGACATCGGCGGCGGCACCACGGAGGTGGCGGTGCTGTCGCTGGGCGGCATCGTCTATTCCCGCTCCGTCCGCGTCGGCGGCGACAAGATGGACGAGGCGATCATCGGCTACATCCGCCGGACCCACAATCTGCTGGTGGGCGAGGGCTCGGCCGAGCGCATCAAGAAGGAGATCGGTTCCGCCTGCCCGCCGGAGGACGGCGAGGGCCGCATCCTGGAGATCAAGGGCCGCGACCTGATGAACGGCGTGCCCAAGGAGTTGATCATCTCCGAGCGGCAGATCGCCGACAGCCTGGCGGAACCGGTGTCGGCCATCGTCGAGGCGGTCAAGGTGGCGCTGGAGCACACCGCCCCCGAGCTGGCGGCCGACATCGTGGACAAGGGCATCGTGCTGACCGGCGGCGGCGCCCTGCTGGGCAATCTGGACTTCGTGCTGCGCCACGCCACCGGCCTGCCGGTGTCGATCGCCGACGACCCGCTGTCCTGTGTTGCTCTGGGGACAGGGCGCGCGCTGGAAGAGATGAAGACGCTGCGAAACGTCTTGGTCAGCGCCTATTGATGGTGTATCCCTGACCAAGGCTCCGCTTGCCCTGCGATGTCGTGGGCCATGGTTGACGGACTTCATTGTCACACCATGGTCGAAGGGCGCCGGTCGGTCAGCGTTCCTTGACGGGATGATCCTGTGAAGCCACGCACATCCGGGTCCGTCGTGCGTTTTGCCGCGCCGCTGAAGGCTCTGGCCCAGCGTTTTTCTTTCCTGTTGCTTGTATTGGCGTCGATCGGCCTGATGATGGTGGGCAAGATCGACGCTGTGCTTGTCGACACCGTGCGGGCCCGCGTGACCGACGCCTTCGTGCCGATCCTGGACGCCTTCTCCCGCCCGGCGGCCACCGCCGCGCGCTTCGTGGAATCGCTGGTCGAGTACCAGAACGTCTACGAGGAGAACCAGCGCCTGCGCACCGAGAACGCCCGGCTGCTGCAATGGCGCCAGGCGGCGCTGCGGCTGGAGTCGGAGAACAACAGCCTGCGCACCCTGCTGAAGTTCAAGCCGGAGCCTGGGCTGACCTACATCACCGCGCGGGTGATCGCCACCCCCGGCGGTTCCTTCGTCCGCACGCTGGTGGTCACCGCCGGCAACCGCGACGGGGTGCGCAAGGGGCAGGCGGCCATCGCCGGGGCGGGCATGGTGGGCCGGGTGATCGAGGTGGGGGAGTGGTCGTCGCGCATCCTGCTGATCACCGACATCAACGCCCGCATCCCGGTGTCGCTGGAGTCGAGCCGCCTGCGCGCGGTGATGGCGGGCGACAATTCCGACCAGCCGCGGCTGCTCTACCTGCCGCCGGAGTCGCCGGTGGCGGTCGGGGACCGGGTGGTCACCTCCGGCCATGGCGGGCTGTTTCCGGCGGGCATCCCCATCGGCGTGGTGGCCAGCGTGGGCGAACGCGGCATCAAGGTGCAGCCGCTGGCCGAGCTGGGCCGGATCGAGCATCTGCGGCTGGTCGATTTCGGGCTGGGCAGCGGCCCCATCGAGACCGAGCCCGGCGCCGGCGCGAAATGACCATCACCTTCTGGCAGCGGATCGACCGCGCCGGGCGCAATCTGGCGCCGTTCGCGGTGACCGTGTTCCTGGTGCTGGTGGGCATGGTGCCGCTGCACCTGCCGCTCTACGCGCCGGTGGCGCCGGCTCTGGCGCTGATGGCGGTCTATTACTGGACGATCCACCGGCCGGACCTGCTGCGGCCCAGTGCGGTGTTCCTGATCGGGCTGCTGCAGGATCTGCTGTCGGGCAGCCCGCTCGGCCTCAACGCGCTGGTGCTGCTGGCGGTGCATTGGGTGGTGCTGAACCAGCGCCGCTATTTCCTGACGGGGACCTTCGCGCTGATGTGGTTCGGTTTCGGCCTGATCGTCCTGGGGGCGGCCTTCCTGCAATGGGCGGCGTATTCGGCACTCAACGCGACGCTGATGCGACTCGACACCGCGCTGGGCCAGGCCATGCTGACACTGGCGCTGTTCCCCATGTTCGCGTGGCTGTTCGTGCGCATCCACCGCGCCTTCCTGCACGGCTGACCGGAGAGGGGTCCCCATCATGGACCGCGACACCGACCGCTACCGCACCCTGACCCGCCGCACGCTGGTGCTGGGCGGGATCAAGCTGGGCCTGCTGTCGACGCTGGTCGGCCGGCTCTACTACCTCCAGGTCGTGCAATCGCAGAAATACACCATGCTGGCGGAGGAGAACCGCATCAGCCTGCGGCTGGTCGCCCCGTCGCGCGGGCCGATCGTGGACCGCTTCGGCGTGCCGCTGGCGGTGAACCAGCAGAACTACCGCGTGGTGGCGGTTGCCGAGCGCACCCGCAACCTGCACGAGACGCTGGACAAGATCTCCCAGATCGTGCCGCTGACCGACGCCGACCGGCGCCGGGTGATGCGCGAGGCGCAACGCAAGCGCCGCTTCGTGCCGGTGACGGTGCGCGAGAATTTGAACTGGGACCAGGTCTCCACCATCGAGCTGAACACCCCCGACCTGCCCGGCGTCTCCATCGAGGTCGGCGAGATCCGGCACTACCCCTTCACCGAAGCGACCGCCCATATCCTGGGCTATGTCGGCGCGGTGTCGGAGGCGGAGCTGCAGAAGGGCGACCCGGTGCTGTCCCTGCCCGGCTTCCGCACCGGCAAGAACGGCATCGAGAAGTACCACGAGAAGGCGCTGCGCGGCACGGCCGGCACCAGCCAGCTCGAGGTCAACGCCGTCGGCCGGGTGATCCGCGAGCTGTCGCGCGACGAGGGGCAGCCGGGACGCGAGGTGCAGCTCACCCTCGACGTCGGGCTCCAGCAGTTCATGCAGAACCGGCTGGGGCAGGAGAAGAGCGCGGCCGGCGTGGTGATGGACGTGAACACCGGCGGCATCTATGCGCTGTGTTCCCACCCCAGCTACGACCCCAACCAGTTCACCATGGGGATCAACGCCGAGCTGTGGGAGGATCTGCTGTCCAACCCGACCACGCCGCTGACCAACAAGGCGGTGGCGGGGCAATACGCGCCGGGTTCCACCTTCAAGATGATCGTGGCGCTGGCGGCGCTGGAATCCGGACTGGTCAGCAACCGTCACACCGCCTATTGCCCCGGCCATATGGATCTGGGCGATCACCGCTTCCACTGCTGGAAGAAGGGCGGCCATGGCACCGTGGACATGGTGGGCGGACTGCGCCATTCCTGCGACGTGTTCTTCTACGACCTGGCGCGCCGCATCGGCATCGACCGCATCTCGGAGATGGCGCACCGGTTCGGTATGGGAGAGAAGCTCGGGCTCGACCTGCCGCACGAGCGACCGGGCCTGATCCCCTCCATCGACTGGAAGAAGGCGGCGCTCGGCACCTCCTGGCAGCAGGGCGAGACGCTGATCGCCTCGATCGGGCAGGGCTATGTGCTGTCCACGCCGCTGCAACTGGCGGTGATGACCGCGCGCATCGCCAACGGAGGCTTCGCCGTCAAGCCGCATCTGACCAAGCAGATCCGGCAGGGCCCGGTCGAGCAGACCGTGTGGCCCAGCATCGGCGTTCGCAAGGAGAATCTGGACCTCGTCGTGCGCGGCATGAACGAGGTGGTGAACGCCCCCAACGGCACTGCCTTCAAGGCCCGCATCCCCGACGGTGGCATGGAGATGGCCGGCAAGACCGGCACCGCCCAGGTCCGACGGATCACCATGGCGGAGCGCAACACCGGCGTCCGCAAGAACGAGGATCTTCCCTGGCGCGAGCGCGACCACGCGCTGTTCGTGGCCTTCGCCCCGGTGCACGCGCCGCGCTACGCATGCTCCATCATCGTGGAACATGGCGGCGGCGGGTCCGCCGTCGCCGCCCCGATCGCCCGCGACATCCTGATCGAGTGCCAGAAGCGCGACCCCGGCCGCGCCGCCGTAGCCGAGGCCCCGCCGCCGCGCGGTCGCGACGGCGGGGGCCGGGACAGCGGAGGCTGAGGCCCCTCCCCTACATCCAATCGACCAGCAGCGGGCAGCCGCAGCAGGAGGTGGCGGTGCAGGCATCCGCCGCCGCCGCCCCGCGCCGTGCCGTCAGCGGGCACGCGGTCCGCGCTTTCGGGGCGGCCCGACGGCGACGCACCGGCGCCGCGATCGCCCTCACGGGTGCCGGGGGCGGCAGGAGCGGCACGTCCGGCAGGATGATGACGGAGGCGTCGAAGGGGGCCATCACGCAAGCTCCCGGCTTGGGGCGGCGGCCTCGGCGGCGCGGCGGAGGCGGCGGATACGGCCCAGCAGGGCCAGCAAGGCGTCGTCGGTGACGCCATCCCGGTCCATCAGGAGCCGGAGCGTGTCGTCGCGCAGGAGATCGGCCAGACGCGGCTCGGGGGTCGGATCGACCACGGCTCTTCCTCCCAATTCCAAGCATGCCCAACGGGATGGCGGAGCGTTCAACACCCACACTCTAAAGGCGTGCCACCACCGCAACCACGCATCTTCCGGCCGGGTGACCGCGCTCTTTCGTCGGAGCCTCGGCGGATGGTCATCCAGCGGTGCATAGGCTTCGGGACAGGGGAGAGAGAAGCGCCGGCCGGCGGAATCGCCAAGCCCGCATCATTTTCCTGTCGACAGCCCCGACGGCCTTTGCTATACCGCCGTCCTCGCTGACGGCCACGGCCGCAACGGCGAAGACGGCGGCTCAAATCGTCGTATGAAGAGTGCGATGGGTGTATAGCTCAGTTGGTAGAGCAGCTGACTCTTAATCAGCGGGTCCAAGGTTCGAGTCCTTGTACACCCACCATCTTCCTCAAGACTTCCACAATCGGTGAACGGTGACCGCGGCGCCTTGGGCGGCGCGGCCGGGTCGGGGTTGAGCCTGGCGGACAACCCCGAAGCGAGCCGATCGTGATGACGGCCCGTTACTTCCCCGCCGGGACCGCGGCCACCACGTCCACCTCGAACATCATGCCGGGCCGGGCGAGGGCGACGACCTGCAGGAAGGTGTGCGGGGGCAGCGGGATGCCGTCGAAGGTGTCCTTGCGGCACTGGCGCATCTCGTCACGGTAGCGCACGTCGGTCACATAGCTGGTGGCCTTGACGATGTCGGACAGGGTGGCGCCGTTGGCCTTCAGCGCGGCGGCGACCTTCGACCACGCGAAGCGGCACTGGGCCAGGAAATCGTCCTTGTGGCGGACCGACCCGTCGTCGGGATCCTCCGACCCGATGCCGGCGAGATAGATGGTCTTGGCCGGGCCGGTCACCGTCACCGCCTCGGAAAAGGCGCCCTTGGCGAATGTGCTGTAGTTGAAGTTCTCCTTCTTGAACTCCTCGGCCTTCGAGGCAGGGGCGGTCGCCGTGGCGGCCAGGATGAAAATCGATGCAACTGCCGTGCGGAGAGGCTGGGTCACGGGGTGGTCTCCTTCGGAGCGGTCGGTCGTTTCGGCGCCCGCCGACGGAAATCGTCAGTAGGCAAACGAGTTTTGCAGAAAGCGTGCCAATCCCCTACCCCGTCCGGCGCAGCAGCCCCAGCACCGACGCCCGCAGTTGACGCGGGGTGACCGGTTTGCGGACGACGGGAAGTCCGTGGGCCGCAGCGGCGCGCTCGCAATCCTGGCCGATCTCGCCGGTCAGGATCAGGCCCGGCACCCGCTGGCCGACCAGCGCGCGCACCCGCTCCACGGCGTCCGTGCCGACCTCGCCCTGGCGCAGGCGGTAATCGGCAACGACGATGTCCGGCACGCGGCGGACGGGGGTCAGCCGTTCGATCGCCTGTTCGGCCGAGCCGGCGGCGATCACCTCGTAGCCCCAGTCCCGGAACATGCTCTGCATGCCGACGAGCACCATCACGTCGTCGTCGATCAGCACCGCCAGGCCGCCGGGACCGCCGGCCTCGGCAGCGCCGGTGCCGGATCCGGTCCGCTCCGGCGCCACGGCGCGCGGCACCTCGATGGTGAAGACCGATCCCACACCGGGGTCCGACCGCACCGTCACGGGATGGTGGAGCAGGGTCGACAGCCGCTGCACGATCGCCAGCCCCAGACCCAGCCCTTGCGACCGGTCGCGCTCGCTGTTGCCGACCTGATGGAACGCGTCGAACACCCGCGGCAGATGCTCCGGCGGAATGCCGATCCCGCTGTCCTCCACCATCAGGCGGACCGCCCGCCCGTCGGCCGCGCAGGTCAGGCGGACGTGGCCGTGCGGCGTGTAGCGGATGGCGTTCTCCAGAAGGTTCCGCAGCATCCGTTCCAGGAGCACGGCGTCGCTGCGCACCGCCAACCCGCGGTCGTCGCACTCGACCCGGAGGTCCAGCCCCTTTCCGGAGGTCGCCGGGCCATAGGACGCGGCGAGCCGCGACAGGAACGGGGCGAGGGCCAGATCCTCCAGCTTCGGCACCACCACCCCGGCCTCCAGCCGCGACACGTCGAGCAGGCCGTCCAGCAGGTCCTTCAGCGTCTCCAGCGTGCGCTCCAGGGAGGCCAGCGGGCCGGCCCCGTCGGTGCCGCGCAGGTGCTGCTGCAGCACACCGGCGAACAGCAGGGCCGATTGCAGCGGCTGACGCAGGTCGTGGCTGGCCGCCGCCAGGAACTTCGACTTGGAGAGGTTGGCGTCGTCAGCCTTCGCCTTGGCCTCGCGCAGCGCCTGCTCCATGGCCTTGCGCTCGGTGATGTCGATGTTCAGGCCGCTCAGCCGGATGACGGCCCCGGTGCCGTCGCGCGCGGCGCGGCCGATGCCCAGGATCCAGCGGACACCCTCGCGCGGGTGCAGGATGCGGAACTCCGCCCGGTAGTCCGGCTGGACGGCCTCGGCCGCCGCGCGGGTGGTGCGGCGCACCGCCTCGCGATCGTCCGGATGGAGCAGCCCCAGGAAGCTCTGCTCCGTCGGCGTGAAGGCCGCCGGCTCGACCCCGAACAGCCGGTACATGCCGTCCGACCAGGTGGCGGTTCCCGTGCGCAGGTCGATGTCCCACAGCCCGGCGTCCGCCGCGGCGAGCGCGATGCCCAGCCGCTCCTCGCTGCGGCGCAGCGCCTCGGCCAGCGCCTGCCGCTCGGTGACGTCGATGTTGAGCCCGCGCGAGCTGAGCGGCGTGCCGTCGGCGTCGTAGGTGACGCGGCCGATGGTGGACACCCAGCGGACGCTGCCGTCCGCGTGGACGACGCGGTATTCCAGCAGGAAGTCCGGCCGCCGTTCGGTGAAGAGCTGCTGCCGGCTGGACAGGCTGGCGGCCTCCAGATCGTCGGGGTGGACGACCGTCACCCAGACCGCGTTGCTCGCCGCGCAGGTCGCCGGGTCGAGCCCGAAGATGCGGCAGCTCTCCTCCGACCAGTGCCCCAGCCCGGTGCGCAGATCCCATTCGAAGGTGCCGGCGTGGGCGGATCGCAGCGCGAGGCTCAGCCGGTCGTTGCTCTCCCGCAGCGCCTCCTCCGCCCGCTTGCGGCGGCTGATGTCCAGCAGATAGACCGACATGCCGTCGTCCGACGGGAAGGCGCGCATCCAGAACCAGCGGCCGGTGCGCGTGCCGTGGAACTCGGCATCGACCGGCCGGCCATCGACCATGGCGCGGTGGGCGAGGTCCCACAGCGGGCTGTCCACCAGCTCCGGGAACTCGTCCCACAGCACCCGCCCCGTCACATCGCGCCCATCGGCGATCAGCGCCCTGGCCCTGTCGTTGAGGTAGGTGAAGCGCCAGGACCGGTCCAGCTCGACCACCCCGTCCACGGTGCTCGCCAGCACCCGGGCGGTCTTCAGCGCGCTCTCCTCCGCCCGCCTCTGCGCCCGCACCAGCCGGCCGATGCCCCACACGGCACCGGTTCCCGCCACCACCAGCACGCCCGCGAAGATCAGCAACGAGCGCCCGGCGGCGGCGTTGATCCGGCGCAGCGCCACCGACCTGTCGAGCCCGACCTCGATGAAGGTGTCGCGGTTGCCGACGCCCAACGGCGAATAAGCGGTGATGCGGGTCACGCCGTCGATGCCCGTCAGCGCGGACACGCCCTTCGCTCCGGCCTCCCAGAGCGGCCGGTACCGCTCCGGCAGGGGCTGCCCCGACAGGCCCGGCAGTTCCGGCACCCGGGCGAGCACCGTGCCCGAACGGTCCGCGATGAGAACGGTCGCCCCCGGCGGCAACGGCGTCTGGGCGAGATAGCGCTCCAGCCAGCGGACGCTGAGAAGGATGACCACCACCCCATCCGGCGCCCCGTCGTCCGTCCGGAACGAACGGGAGTAGGAGACAACAGGCAATCCGCTGACGCGTGACAGCAGATAGGGGCTGGACACGACCTCGTCCACGTCCAGCGCCTCGCGGAAATAGGGACGGTCGGCGAAGGAAAGCCCGATGGTCCGCGGCTGGGTGGCGCATCGGACGACGCCATTGCGATCCAAGGTCTGGATCGCGAGGTAGGGCGGGAAGCGCTGCCTGATCCGCGCCAGCGTGTCGTTGCAAGCCGCTGCGTCCAGCCGGCCTATGCCCATTTCGGTCAGGACCACAAGCATGTGGTGGATGTCATCGGAAATCCGTTGCTGTTCGGCGTCGACCAGATCGAGAAGGCGCCGGGCGTCCTGGCCGACCTCCCGCTCGCGCTCCGCCCGCATCTCGAACACCGCATGGAGCTCGAAGGCCAGCAGCGGCAGCGCCACCAGCAGCAACAAGCCCAGCAGACGACGAACCGGCCATCCGGAAAGGGCGGCCGGGCTCCATCCATTCACCGTCTTCCCTCCTCCCCCCGACCGAGCTGCGGCTTGCTACGAAACACTGCGAAAGTCGGTCGCCAATTCGTGCCGCACCATAGCACTCTTTTGTATGTCCCGATAATCCTTCATTGGACCGGGCCGCAATTCCCAGATGGCGACACAGATTTCGCAAGAAGACATCGCCCATGCCCGGTCGTCAAAAAACAAGAATTCCACAACCATTCTAATGGCGATCGGAAAATTACACCCTATCGAAGGTGTTAGCCGGGTTCCCCAACGGCCTGACATCTTCACGAAGGAGCATCGCCAGCCGAAAACCATCACAGGTCATGGAGCGCCCGACTCTCTTAAGGTCTTGGCAACCATGAGCGGATACGGACCGCGGGTCCGCTCCGGCGGGCCCGGCGGACGGCTCCGCGCTTGCCTTGGAGGGAATTACCGTGACGCAACTCGGTGTCTATGTCGGCAACTCGCCGGACGGGGTGAAGGCTTTCGACGAGTGGCTGGGCCGCCCGGCGGATCTCGTCGCCGCCTACATCGGCCGTGCATCCTGGGCCGACTTCACCGGCAGCGCCAAATGGGCCGCGGATCTGTGGGACGGGATCCATCAGCCGGTCATGTGGTCCGTCCCCAACATGACCAACGCCGGCAACCTGGAGGCCGCGGCGCGCGGGGAATACAACAGCCATTACGTCGAGGTCGCCAGGACCCTGGCCGCGGACGCGCCGGACGGCGACATCCACATCCGCACGATGTGGGAGTTCAACGGCGGCTGGTTCCCCTGGAAGGCCGCAGGCCGCGAGGGCACCTACATCCAGGCCTGGAAGGAGTTCGTGGACAGCTTCCGCTCCGTCTCCGACCGCTTCAAGTTCGAGTGGACGCCCAACCACGGCGACATGGGCATGAACCCGGAGAAGGCCTATCCCGGCGACGACTATGTCGACGTGATCGGGATGGACGTCTACTACAACCCCGCCTGGCACCCGAAGGACCCGGAACAGGCCTGGGACCGCATCGTCAACGAGGCCTACGGCCTGCGCTGGCACCAGGAATTCGCCGCCGCCCACGGCAAGAAGACCGCCTATTCCGAATGGGGCCTGTCCACCGACGAGTCCGGGCCGCTGGTCAAGCATTTCGCCGACTGGTTCGCCAAGCACGACGTGGCCTACACCGGCTACTGGAACTCCAACATCGACTTCAAGGGCAAGCTGGACAACGGCCAGTACCCGACCATGTCGGAGGTCTTCCGCGACGAGTTCGGCGGCGCGCCCAAGAACATCGTGGAGGGCGGCGCCGGCGACGACACGCTGCACGGCACCGACCGCAGCGAGAAGATCGACGGCGGTGCCGGGGCCGACGGCATGCACGGCGGCGCCGGCGACGACAGCTACTACGTGGACAACGCCGGTGACCAGGTGGTGGAGGCGGCCGGCCAGGGCACCGACGAGATCCGCAGCACGCTCGCCCGCACCGAGCTGCCGGACAACGTCGAGAACCTGACGCTGCTGTCCAACGGCAACCAGACCGGCATCGGCAACGCGCTCGACAACCGCATCGTCGGCGGCACCGGCGACGATGTGCTGGACGGCGGCGCCGGCAAGGACGTGCTGCGCGGCGGCTCCGGCGACGACAGCTTCGTGATGCGCTCCGGCAACGGCCGCGACACCATCGTCGATTTCCAGGGCGGGGCGGGTGCCGGCGACGTCGTGCGGCTGGAGAGCTACAGCCTGCGCAGCTTCGCCGACGTGCAGGGTGCCTTGGAGCAGTACGGCAAGGATGCGGTGCTGAACCTGCCCGGCGACGACGTGCTGACCTTCACCAACCGCAAGGTGGAGAGCTTCGCCGCAGACGACTTCACCTTCGGCGGCACGCCCCCCGCCCCGCGCCCGGCCTGGAACCCGGAGGCGCCGCAGGCGGCCCCCACCGGCACCCAGTATTCGCGCAGCGGCACCGGCAACGCCGACACCATCACCGGCAACGATCTCAACGACTACATCAACGGCGGCGGCGGCAACGACTCCATGATCGGCGGCAAGGGGCACGACGTCTATGTCGTGGACCAGCCCCGCGACGTGATCGTCGAGCAGGCGAACGAGGGCATCGACCGCGTCGATAGCTGGGCGAAGTCCTACACCATGCCCGCCAACGTCGAGCACATCACGCTGATCGGCGGCTACGCCCAGTCGGCGACCGGCAACGCGCTCGCCAACCGGATCACCGGCGGTTCCGGCAACGACGTGCTGAACGGCATGGGCGGCAACGACCTGCTGACCGGCGGCGGCGGCAAGGACAGCTTCGTCGTCCGCAACGGCACCGGCCACGACGTGGTGGCCGATTTCAACGCCGCGCAGGGCGACGTGGTGCGGCTGGAGAATTACGGCCTGTCCGGTTTCGATCCGATCCGGGCGGGGCTGAGCCAGCGCGGGGAGGACACGCTGCTGAGCCTGGCCGGCGGCGACACGGTGCTGTTCAAGGGCACCACGGTGGCGCAGTTCAACGCCGACGACTTCATCGTCAGCGGCGCTGCCAGCCCGGCCCCCGCTCCCGAACCCCAGAGCCCGGCGCCCCCGGCCCCCACCCCATCGACCCCGGCCATGCCGGAGACGGTGGCGTTGACCGTGCGCGCCTCCGGCGATGCCTGGAAGGGGGACCCGATGGTCAAGGTGCTGGCCGACGGCAAGCAGATCGGGTCCGTCACCAGCGTGACCGCCGACCATGCTGCCGGGGCTTGGCAGGACATCGCCTTCACCGCACCATCCGACATCGCGGAACTGCGCATCCAGTTCCTGAACGACGATTGGGGCATGCGCCCCGACCTTGACCGCAACCTCTACATCGACAAGGTCATCGTCGGCGGGGCGACCTTGCAGGCGGAGGACGCGCTCTATGTGCGGTCCACCGGCAGCGAGCTGCTGGGCGACGATCAGAAGATGACGCACAACGGATCGCTGGTCTTCGACCTCGATTCCGTGGCCTGAGCGACGCCCGTCACCGGCCGGGTCGGGTGGGACCGGGTCGGGTGGCGGGCGCCGCCCGCCTCAGCCGTCGAGCAGGGCCGCCAGATGCGCGGCCGTGCAGTCGCGCAACGCCGCCAGGTCGTAGCCGCCCTCCAGCGCCGAGACCAGCCGCCCACCGCACAGCCGGCCCGCGGCGCGCACCAGCTCCGTGGTGGCCCAGGCGAAATCCTCGGCCTCGAAGTTGAGGCTGGCGAGCGGGTCGCTGCGGTGGGCGTCGAAGCCGGCGGAGACCATCACCAGATCGGGCCGGAACGCCTCCAGCGCCGGCAGGACCTTCGCGGCGAAGGCCTCGCGGAAGATCTCGCCGTCGGTGCCGGGCGGCAGCGGCACGTTGACGATGTTGCCGTAGCGCCCGCGTTCCCCCGCCGCCCCGGTGCCGGGGTAGAGCGGGTACTGGTGGGTCGAGGCGAACCACAGCTCCGGCCGGTCCCAGAACATGGCCTGGGTGCCGTTGCCGTGATGGACGTCGAAATCCACCACCGCCACCCGCTCCAGCCCGTGCCGGTCGCGGGCGTGGGCCGCCCCCACCGCGATGTTGTTGAAGACGCAGAAGCCCATCGGCCGCGCCTGCTCCGCGTGATGGCCGCAAGGCCGAACGGCGCAGAAGGCGTTGTCCGCCTCCCCCGCCAGCACGGCATCGACGGCGGCGCAGACGGAGCCGGCGGCGCGCAGCACGCCCGGCCGCGAGGTCGGCGACAGCACGGTGTCGCTGTCCAGCCGCAGCCAGCCCTGGGTGGGGAAGGACTCCAGCACGAGGTCCACGTATTCGTGGTCGTGCACCGCCTTCAACTGTTCGGGCGTCGCCATCGGCGCCTCGCGCCGCTCGACATGGCGGAAACGCTCCTCGTCGAGCGCCTGCCACACGGCGCGCAGCCGGTCGGGCCGCTCCGGGTGGCCTGGGCCGGTGTCGTGGGCAAGGCAGTCGGGGTGGGTGAAGACGAGCGTGGTCATGGGTCAACTCTCCGCCGCAAACGCAACCGGCCGCCCCGCCGCCACCGCCCGCGCCTTGCGGACGGGGCGCCGGGGCGGCGTCCCTCCCGATGATGGCAGACCGGATCAGGCCGCGGCAGGCTGGAGATGCTCCCGCGTCTGGTCGAGCTGCAGGCGGATCAGGTCGCGGACGCTGACGACACCCACCAGCGTAAACCCGTCGAGAACGGGAATGTGCCGGATCGAATGCTCGTCCATCAGCGACAGCACGCGCTCCATCGGGTCGGACGGGGTGCAGGTGATGGGGTTGCGGGTCATCAGCGCCGAGACCGGCTGCTTGAGGATGCCGGGGCCCTGATCGACCAGCCCGCGCACCACGTCGCGCTCGGAGATGATGCCGACGACCGTGTTGCCCTCGGTGCGGCAGACGTCCTTGACGACCAGCGCGCCGATGTTCTCGACCTTGAGCAGCCTCAGCGCGGTTTCCACCGTCTCGTGGACCCGGACCATGTTGATGCGGGTGCCCTTGTTCCGAAGAATGTCTTCGACCTTCATGTGCTCCTCCCCTGGGCGCTTGGTTGGGGTGACGTGGCTGGGCAATTCGGGTCCGGGCTGATCGTCAGCGGGACGTACAATGATCTTGGCATATGGTATGCCAGATGTCAACATGATGATGGGGCGCTCACCGGGATGCGGCTCGCGTCACCCCGGTGGTGGCGGAACGATGCTTGAATCACGGGAAGGTGCGCGTCGTGCAAGACACAAGGATTCGCCGCCCAAGGCGAGCGGCCATTAAGAACGCTTTCTCTTCCCAGCCGCACCGGACAACATTAGGTTAGCCGATTCATGATTAAGCGGCGATAATCCAAGCCGTTATACGGCTTCAACGACAAGCAACGATCGCACTGAAAGTCATTCCAAACGAACTTTTATTATGGACTTTCGTAGCAACCAGGTCATAATCGTCTGGGCAGATATCGTCAGTTTTTACCTTGCCCGCAACGGCCCGCTCTATAGCGCCGGCGTCTGTAGAACTGGTACCCACAGAGAAGGTGTAAGCCCCACGGCCATCGGGAAGCAGGATCCATATTGGAATAGTTCCGCTGCTGCACCCGACCAAGAACACCGTCAACACCAGACAAACGCCACGCATCCCCGCCGTCCTCCCATCCACCTTGAACATGCACAGCGCCACAGCCCAACCGCCAAAAAGCTCAACGCGGGAAGACGGCGCGTCCGGCAACGCCCTGAGCACCACAAGAAGCTCTGGAATCGCGTAGTGCGATAGTACCCGCGCAATCAGCATCGCGGAATGGAAATCGAACGCCGGATTGACTTCGGAAAACGTGCCTTTCACCCCAACCGCACCAACTCCACGGGCAGTTCGGCCGGGTCGTAGCCGGCGTCGACGGGGATGCGCAGGACCGGGCCGGCGGGGGTGTCCACGCGGCGCGGCAGGATGGGGCGGATCGGGCGCCGACCGGCCGCGGCCAGGGCTTCGGCGACGCTGCCGAAGGCGGTCAGGCGCATCAGGTTCATGCGGGTGGCGAAGACCAGCCGGACGGTGCCGGCGTCGGCCCGCGCCAGCAGCGCGCGTGGGGTGGCCCACAGCCCCTCCACCGCCTCCCGCCGGTCGAAGGACGCGGTCTGGCCCGGCGGTGCCGCGGCCAGGAAGAACAGGGTGTCGAAGCGGCGGTGCACCCACTCCGGCGTCTGCCAGCGCGCGAAGGGCAGCAGCCGGTCGGCGGCGAGTTCCAGCCCTTCCCGGCGCATCTGCTCGAGGAAGGGCGGACAGCCGGATTCACCGCCCCACCCCGACCGCGCGCGCACCCCGGTCACCGCGGCTTCATCGATCAGCGGCCCACCACCCGCCGGGCGGGCCAGCAGCAGGCCGCATTCCTCGAAGGTCTCGCGGATGGCGGCGATGCGCGACGCGTGATCATCCCCGGTGCCGGGGCAGAGGTCCGCCCAAGCGGGATCGCCATCCGCCGGATCGATGCGGCCACCGGGGAACACCGTCGCTCCGCCAGCGAAGGCCAGGGCGTCGTGGCGGCGGATGACATAGACCTCCGGCCCGTCGGCGCCGTCGCGCAATAGGATCACCGTCGCGGCGGGCCGCGGCTGCGCAACTACGTCCGATGGCACGCGTTGCCCCCCTCCGGTCCCGACGGCCGGGATCGGGACCCGCCGCTAATAGGTGTACCAGAGCAGGGCGTTGAGCGTGCCCAGTTCGGCCGCCCCGGCGCCGGTGATGACCATCTGCCCGGCCGCCGCGACCAGCCCGTACAGGAGCGGGCGCGCGATGACGCCGAGCAGCGTCGGCGCGCCACCCGGCGGTCTGGGTTTGGACGTGACTGGACCCATGGCTGACCTCCCCGTCGTTGTCCGAGCGCCGTCGCCTTGACCCGGCGTCGCGCCGCACTCCCCCTGCCGTCTGCTGTTGCAGCTGCGAAACGATGTTGCATCGCAGGGCCCGCAAACGTTTTCCCGCAGCCAGTATCGACAGGAAATTGTTCGCGTCACAAGCAAATTCCCGGGGTTCCCGACGCCTTTTCCGGCTGACGGAAAAGCCGGTCCCGCCGCTTTGCCCTCCACCGGCACCGGCCCCAGCATCCGGCCCCGACGTCTCCCCCCTCACCACCGGGGCGAGCAACCGGAGCGAACCCATGACCCGCGAACGCAGCACCAAGATCGTCGCCACGCTGGGGCCGTCCAGCTCGACCTACAGCCGGATCTTCGCGCTGGCCGAGGCGGGGGTGAACGTGTTCCGGCTGAACGCCAGCCATGGCACCCAGCACGACCACGCCGAACGCTACCGCCAGATCCGCGCGGTGGAGGACACGCTGGGCCGGCCGCTGGGCGTGCTGCTGGATCTGCAGGGGCCGAAGCTGCGCGTCGGCACCATGGCCAACGGCCCGGTGACGCTCCAGCGTGGCGACCGCTTCCGCTTCGACCGCGACCCGACGCCCGGCGACGGATCCCGCGTCTCCCTGCCCCACCCGGAGATCTTCGCGGCGGTGGAGCCGGGGCAGAACCTGTTCGTCAACGACGGGCACATCCGCCTGCGCGTGCTGGCCCGCGACGCCGACCGCATCGACACGGAGGTGACGGTCGGCGGCACCCTGTCCGACCGCAAGGGCGTGAACGTCCCCGACACCGCGCTGGCGCTGGGCGCCCTGTCCGACAAGGACCGCGCCGACCTGCGATTCGGGCTGGCGCTGGGGGTGGACTGGATCGGGCTGAGCTTCGTGCAGCGCCCCGACGACATCCGGGAGGCGAAGGCGCTGATCGGCGACCGCGCCCACATCATCACCAAGATCGAGAAGCCGGCGGCGCTGACCCACCTGCGCGAGATCGTCATGCTGTCCGATGCGGTGATGGTGGCGCGCGGCGATCTGGGCGTCGAGCTGCCGCCGGAGGATGTGCCGGGCCTGCAGAAGCGCATCATCCGCCTGTGCCGCAACCTGGGCCGGCCGGTGATCGTCGCCACCCAGATGCTGGAATCGATGATCGGCGAGCCCACCCCGACGCGGGCCGAGGCGTCGGACGTCGCCACCGCCGTCTATGACGGGGCGGACGCGGTGATGCTGTCGGCGGAATCGGCCAGCGGCCGTTACCCGGTGGAGGCGGTGGAGATGATGGACCGCATCGTCACCCGGGTGGAGCGCGACCCGCTCTACCGCACCATCATGGACGCCGAGCACCCGCAGCCGGAGGCCACCACCTCGGACGCGCTGTCGGCCGCCGCCCGCCAGATCGCGGAGACCATCTCCGCCGCCGGCATCGCCACCTTCACCACCACCGGCTCCACCACGCTGCGCGCCTCGCGCGAGCGGCCGAACGTGCCGATCCTGGGCTTGAGCGCCCGGCGCGAGACGGCGCGGCGGCTGGCGCTGGCCTGGGGGGTGCGGCCGATCTGGACCGACGACGTGTCCAATTTCGGCGAGATGGTGGAGCGCGCCTGCGTCATGGCGCTCCAGGAAGGCATCGGCACCGAGGGCCGGCCGCTGGTGGTCACCGCCGGCGTCCCCTTCGGCACCCCCGGCCGCACCAACGCGCTCCGCGTCGTCACCATCGAAGGCGGCGGGACCGTGACGGCGGTGCGGCAGACGATGGCGACGGCGTGAATCCCCCTCGCCCGCCTCCGGCGGGAGAGGGAAGGGGCCCGCGCCAAAGGCGGGGGAGCTACTGTGTCTTCCAGGGGTTGGCGTGGCGCCATGGTTGGCGGTCTCGGAGGATAGCGTTGAGGGTTACGATCATTTTTCGCGTGAAGGCGACGGTGGCGATTTTTTTGGATTTTCCGCTGTCGACGAGTCGCCTGTAGAAGTCGCCGAGGGGAGATTTGCTGAGGGCTGCGGCGCGGCGGGCGGCCTTGTAGAGCACGGTGCGCACGGCGGCACTTCCGCCGGCAATGCTGCGGGTTCCCTTCAGTGTACCGCTGTCGCGGTCGAACGGTGCCAAGCCGACCAGAGCGGCGATGGCGCGTCGATCAAGGGAACCCGGCTCCGGCAGGAGGGCCAGCAGGGTGACGGCGGTGACCTGCTTGACCCCTTTGACGGTCTTGGGCCGCACGAGCTTGTCCTCGGCGTCCGGAAGCGCTGGAACCGCCTCGAGGATCAGCGCCTCGGTGTCGGCGATCTGGCGTTCGATCAGCGCCAGGCGCTTGGAGTTCTCGGCGCTCAACGCGGGTTTCGGCAGCCTGCGCGTAACGGGCAGTGAGGCGGGCATCGATCCGATCGTTCTTGGCGTTCCGGCCGAGACTGCGCGCGTAGAGCCGGACGCGCAGTGGGTTGACCCTGTGGACCACCACATTGGCTTCGAGCAATGCTTGGCGCACCCCACGCTCGTAGCCATCACGCGCCTAGAAGCTGCAGAAGTTTAGACTAAACCTGACAACTGGGTAAAATGGCGGGGAGATTGCCGCCGGGGTGGACATCGGGAGCTCCCCGATGACCAAGGACCAGACGGTGATTCGCGGCAAGGTCGGTGTGCTGGAACTGGCGAAACAGCTCGGCAATGTCAGCCAGGCCTGCCAGATCATGGGTAGCAGCCGCGAAAGCTTCTACCGTTTCAAGGAGCTGTACGAGACCGGCGGCGAGGCCGCCCTCCAGGAGATGTCTCGCCAATACAAACCATTGCCGAAGAACCGCGGCGGTCCGGCGATCAAGGCGGCGGCGGTGGAGTTGGCCACGGACCAGCCGGCCAGGGGGCAGGTGCGGGTTGCCAACAAGCTCAAGAAGCGCGGCATGAGCATTTCTCCCTTCGGCGTGCGGTGCGTGTGGCAGCGTCACGACCTGGAAAACATGAAGAAGCGCCTGAACGCCCTGGAGGCCATGGTCGCCGGGACCGGCGCCGTGCTCACCGAGGCCCAGGTCGTGACTCTGGAAAAGGCCAAGGCTGACAAGGAGGCCCACGGCGAGTTCGACAGCGAATGTCCAGGCTATTGCATCGCCCAAGACACGTTCCATGTCGGCACCCTGAAGGGGGTGGGACGCGTCTACCAGCAGACGGTGATCGGCACCTATTCCAAGGTGGCCTTTGCCAAGCTGTACGACCGCATCGAGGTCCTGCGTGGCCCCGCCGACCTGTTCCAGGGCCAGGGGCAGCCCGGCCGGCGAGACCGGACGGCTTCGTTGTCGATTTTCGGCCGTCGGGCAGGATCGCAATGTCTTCGACGACGTCATGCATCAGACGAAGCGCGTCGGCTATGGCACCGTCGGGATGGACATCACCGAGCACACACGACCCTCTCCCTGTCCGGCACCTATCAGGTCATCGAATGCTGGTGTTTTTGTCGCTATCGTGTGCCAACGGCCGTGACACATGAAAAAGCCCGCCAGAGCGAGGCTAAGCGCCTGATCTGACGGGCTTAATTTGGTTGCGGGGAGAGGATTTGAACCTCTGA
>NZ_JABFFR010000063.1 GCF_013423485.1 Azospirillum oleiclasticum | reverse complement strand
CCTGCTGCGCGGCGGCGGCGGCGCGGTCGGCGGCGTCCGCCGCCTGCTGGGCGGCGCGATGGGCCGCGGCGGCGGCGTTCCGCTGCTGCTGGGCGGCGGCCCCCCGGGCCTGCTGCACGCCCTGCGCGGCTTGGTCGAGCGGGTTGGACGGGCTCACGGCGCGGTCTCCCCACCAAAGCTGTGGCCGCGGCGCCGCGCCAGGACGGCGAGGCGGCCGAGCTTCTGCTCGGGTGTGAGGGCGGCATCCCCGAGCACCGGGGCGGTCCAGCCCCGGTGGGGCGGCGCCAGCAGGTCGTCGCCGACGATCACCGACAGCCCGACGTAGCGCGCGACCTCCGCCCCGGTGGTGAAGCCCAGGAGCTCGGTCACCGCGATTCCGCGATCGGCGATCGCGTGGACGCGCCCGGTCCCCAGCGCGCGGACGCGGTCGGGGAAGCAGCGGGCGAGATGGTCGAGAAGCCGCGCCCGGTATCCGTCCAGATGCCGGGCGGCCATATGTTCGATCGTCCGATCCCTGACCACCAGCATCCCGCACCCCCCGCTTCCCGCATTCGATCCCATGGAACGGTGCCATAGAAATCGATGGTGGTAATGCGGCTTTTTCCGACGACGCGCGGCGACCGGAAACCGGCAGCCCGTCGCGGTCATCCATGTCGGAAAGGCGAGATTCATCGTTTCATTTCAACCGCGCTTCACGGTCTCAGAAAGAAAATCCGCCGCTCAGGACGCTATTGACATCCAACTTTGATATTCGTACACCGACGAATGTTGATTTCGTGGCGCAGCCGGATTACCGCTCACAAGTCACAGTTTGATACATTTTGCTGAAAATCGCTCTATTTTCTGTGACAATGGCATGGATCGGCGCAGAGCTTGTTCTGGAAAGCGAGGAATATTGGATATGATCTTCGATGAACGCAGTTATTTGGAAATTCGATCTTGACTGGGCTGGCTTGATCCTGGTGTGAGTGAATGAAAATCGTCACCGTGTTGGGCACGCGCCCGGAGATCATCCGGCTGTCCCGGCTCATTCCGCTGCTCGACGCCCATGCCGGGCACGTGCTGGTGCACACCGGGCAGAACAGCGCGGCGAGCCTGTCGGACCTGTTCTTCGCCGAGCTCGGCCTGCGCGCGCCGGACCACAGCCTGGGCGTGGCGGAGCCCGATTTCGCCCGGCAGATCGGCCGCATCATGACGGCCTGCCACGACCTCCTGCTGGCCGAGCGGCCCGACCGGCTGCTGGTGCTGGGCGACACCAATTCGGCCTTCGCGGCGGTGGTGGCCCGCCGGCTCGGCATCCCGGTCTTCCACATGGAGGCGGGCAACCGCTGCTTCGACCCCCGCGTGCCGGAGGAGGTCAACCGCCGCATCATCGACCATTCCAGCGACGTGCTGATGCCCTACACGGAGCGCAGCCGGCAGAACCTGCTGCGCGAGGGCTTCGCGTCGGAGCGCGTGCACGTCACCGGCAACCCGATCCACGAGGTGATGCGGGCGCACGCCGACCGCATCGCCGCATCGCCGGTGCTGGACCGGCTCGGGCTGGCGCCCGGCGGCTATCTGCTGGCGACGCTGCACCGGGCGGAGAATGTCGACCGGCCCGAGCGGCTGGCGGTCTTCGCCGAGGCCTTCCAGGCTCTGTCCCGCGAGCACGGCGTGCCGGTCGTCGTCAGCACCCACCCGCGCACGCGCGGCCGGCTCGCCGCCGCCGGGATCGAAGGGGACGACGCCGTGCGCTTCATGGAGCCCTTCGGCTTCCTCGACTTCGTGGCGCTGGAGACGCACGCCCGCTGCGTGCTGTCCGACAGCGGCACGGTGCAGGAGGAATGCTCGATCCTGCGCGTGCCCAACGTCACCCTGCGGGACGTGACCGAGCGGCCGGAGACGGTCGAATGCGGGTCCAACCTGCTCACCGGCTGCGACCGGTCGGCGATCCTGCGGGCCGTCGCCATCGCCACCGCCAAGCCGCCCGCTTGGCAGCCGCCGCCGGAGTATCTGGCGCCGGACGTGAGCGGCACGGTGCTGCGCATCCTGACCGGCCACCACCACGGCCTGCCGCAGCCGGCCAGCTGAGGAGGACGCGGCGATGAAGGTGCTGATCCTCGGCGGCAGCGGCATGCTCGGCCACAAGCTGGCCCAGGTGCTGACCGCGTCGGGCGTCGAGACGGTGGCGGCCTTGCGCAAAGCCGCCACACCCTGGCCGGGATGGCTGGCCGGGGTGCGCCGTGTCGCCGGACCCGAAGCCGCCGACGAGGCGGGGCTGGAGCGCCTGCTCCAGGCCGAGCGGCCGGACGCGGTGCTCAACGCGATCGGCGTGATCAAGCAGGTGATCGGCGGGGACGATCCCTCCGAGACCATCCACCTCAACGCCCTGTTCCCGCACCGGCTGGCGGCGCTGTGCCGGGCGCAGGGCAGCCGTCTCGTCCATTTCAGCACCGACTGCGTGTTCGCCGGCACCGAGGACGGCCGGCGCGGCCGGCTGGGCTACCGCGAGGAGGATCCGGCCGACGCGCGCGACCTGTACGGGATGAGCAAGCTGCTGGGCGAGCCGGCCGGACCCGGCTGTCTGGTGATCCGCACCTCCATCATCGGCCACGAGTTGCGCGGGCGGCACAGCCTGGTGGAATGGTTCCTGGCCCAGGGGGACCGTCCCGTGCGCGGATTCCGCCGCGCGCTCTTCAGCGGGCTGCCGACCGTGGCGCTGGCCGAGCTGGTGTCCATGCTGCTCCGGGATTTCCCCGGCCTGGACGGCGTGTGGCACGTCGGCGCCGACGCGATCAGCAAGCATGATCTGCTCGCCCTGGTGAGCGATGTGTATGGCCTGTCGACCGACCTGCGGCCCGACGATGATTTCCACTGCGACCGCCGTCTCGACAGCAGCCGATTCCGCGAAAGGACGGGATGGCGGCCGATGTCGTGGGAAGGTCTGGTCCGCCGGATGCATGACGATTCGACGCTCAATCGACGGTAGCGGGATATTGTTGAGCTTTTCTTCGCGGCACTTGGAACCGGGGGCCGTGGGCCATAGGGTTGCCACCGGCGGGCAATGGGGGGTGGAACGATGACGATGCGGGGTCTGATCATGGTCGGTGGGCAGGGGCAGCGGCTCTACCCCTACACCGCCCATCTGCCCAAGCCCCTGATGCCGATCGGCGACAAGCCGATCCTGGAATACATCATCCGGCGGCTGTGCCATCACGGGATCCGCGACATCACCCTGGCGGTGAGCCACATGGCGTCGCTGATCCAGGCCTATTGCGGGGACGGCGCGCGCTTCGGGGCCGCCATCACCTACCTGCACGAGAGCCGGCCGCTCGGCACGGCCGGGGCCATCGGTCTGCTGCCGGAGCCGCGGGGCACGCTGCTGGTGACCAACGGCGACATCCTGTCGAACCTCGACCTGGACGCCATGGCGGGCGAGCACCGGTCCAGCGGTGCCATGATCACCGTGGCGTCGAAGATGCAGGTCACCGACATCAGCTCGGGCGTGCTCGACACCGACGCCGACGGCTTCGTCACCGACTACCGCGAAAAGCCGCAGCTCCGCCACCGTATCGGCATCGGCACCTATCTGCTGGAGCCGGCGGCTCAGGCGCTGCTGGCCGCCGGCGAGCCGGCCCATATGCCGGACCTGATCCTGCGGGCGCTGCGGGCGGGGCAGCGGGTGGCCTCCTACGACCACGGCGGGGACTGGATCGACATCGGCCGGCCGGAGGATTACGCGCGGGCGCAGGCGGACATGCACCGCTACCTCGTGGGCGGGCCGGACCCGGACGCCGCCGCCCCGGTGCTGGCGCTGGGAGCCGCCCGGTGAGCGGCGGTGCGGGTGCTTCGCGGCCGGCCCTGGTGACCGGGGCCGGCGGCTTCATCGGGTCGCATCTGGTCGAGGCGCTGGTGCGCGGCGGCTGGGACGTGCGCTGCCTGCTGCGCTACGGCTCCTCGGGCGACACCGGCTTCCTGGGCGAGTTGCCGGCGGAGATCCGGGGCGCGCTCGACATCCGGCGCGGCGACCTCACCGACGCGGAGTTCGTGGCCGACTGCTGCCGCGGCATCGACACGGTGTTCCATCTCGGCGCCCGCATCTCCATCCCCTATTCCTACGTGGCCCCGCGCGACACCTTCCAGGTCAACGCGCTCGGCACGCTGAACGTGATCGAGGGGGTGCGCCGCGCCGATGCGCGCCGGCTGGTGCATGTGTCGACCAGCGAGGTGTTCGGCAGCGCCGTGCGCGTGCCCATGGACGAGGACCACCGGCTGAAGGCGCAGTCGCCCTACGCCGCGTCCAAGATCGCCGCCGACAAGCTGGTGGAAAGCTACGTCTGCAGCTTCGGGCTGCCGGCGGTCACCGTGCGGCCCTTCAACACCTTCGGCCCGCGCCAGTCGCCGCGCGCCGTCATCTCCACGATCATGGAGCAGGCGCTGCGCGGCGGCGTGGTGCGGCTGGGCTCGCTGTGGCCGCGGCGCGACTTCACCTATGTCGGCGACACCGTGGGCGGCTTCATCCGCGCGGCGGAGGTCGCGGAGGCGGCGGGCGGGGAGTTCAACCTGGGCACCGGGCGCGACGTCGGCATCGGCGAGCTGGCCGCGATGATCGGCGACCTGATCGGCACACCGCTGGAGATCGTCGCCGACGACCGCCGCGAGCGCCCGGCCGACAGCGAGGTCAGCCGGCTGCTCTCCGACAACGGAAGGGCCCGCCGCGTCCTCGGCTGGGAGCCGCGGGTGTCGCTGGAGGAGGGGCTGCGGCGGACGCTGGACTGGTGGCGGAGCCGCGACGCGTCCTTCGGCTGGGCGGACGACGCGCTCTGATGGACCGCGGGCTTGCCCTGGTGACCGGAGCCGGCGGCTTCATCGGCTCCCATCTGGTCGACCGTCTCGTGGCACTCGGCCGGCCGGTGCGCGGCCTGCGGCGGCGCGCGGCGGCGGCGACGGCCGATGCGGTGGAGATGGTCGCCGGCGACCTGCGCGACGCCGCCGCCGTCGGCGCGGCGATGGCGGGTGTCGACACGGTCTACCATCTGGGCGGCGTCGCCTCGGCCGACGCGGTGATGGCGGCGCCGTTCGATGCGATCGCGGTCAACGGGCTGGGAACCCTGAATGTGCTGGAGACGGCGCGCACCGCCGGGGTGCGCCGCGTGGTGCTGATGTCGAGCGGCCATGTCTTCGGCCGGCCCCGCCATCTGCCGGTGACCGAGGAGCATCCGCTGGATCCGGCGACGCCCTACGCCGCGTCCAAGATCGCCGCCGAGGCGCTGGCCGCCGGCTACCACCGCGGCTTCGGGCTGCCGGTGGTGGTGTTGCGGCCCTTCAACGTGTACGGGCCACGCCAGACGGCCGCGGCCGTCATCCCGACCATTGTGGGGCAGGCGGTGGCCGGCGGACCGGTGCGCGTGCGCAACACGGCGCCGCGCCGCGATTACCTGTACGTGTCCGACATCGTGGACGCCCTGCTGCTCGCCGCCGGGGCCGACGGGCGCGCGGTCGGCCGGGCCTTCGTGCTGGCGTCGGGACGGGCGGTGTCGGTGGCGGGTCTGATGCGCCGGGTGCTGGCCCTGACCGGCAACCCGATGACACCGCCGGAGGAGCCGGCCGACGGGGAGGACAGCATCCTCGGCGACGCCGCGCTGGCGCGCGACCTGCTCGGCTGGATGCCGCGGGTGGCGCTCGAGGACGGGCTCGCCCGCACCGTGGACTGGTGGCGGACGGAGCGGCCGGCCGGGGCTGTTCCGGCATGACCGCGCCGCCCGCCCCGGACGGCGCGCCGCTCGTCTCCCCGCTCGTCTCCGTCGTCATCCCCGTCTACAACGGCGCCAACTACCTGGGCGAGGCGATCGACAGCGTGCTGGCGCAGACCTACGCCGACACCGAGATCATCGTCGTCGATGACGGCTCCACCGACGGCGGCGCCACGGCGGCCGTGGCCGCCCGGTACGGCGACGCGATCCGCTACCTGCACAAGCCCAACGGCGGCGTCGCGACGGCGCTCAACCTCGGCATCCGGTCCATGCGGGGCACGCTGTTCAGCTGGCTCAGCCACGACGACGTCTACAAACCCGAGAAACTGGCGGTGCAGGTCGAGGCCTTCCGGCGCTTCGGCCGCGACTGCGTGGTGGTCGGCGACTTCGAGACGATAGACGCGGACGGGCGGCCGCTGGCCTTGATGTCGGCCGGCGCCAGCAACCTGCTGGCGCGCCCGCTCGACGGGGTGTTCTACGGCCTGCTGAACGGCTGCGCCCTGCTGATCCCGCGCGCCCTGTTCGACCGCGCCGGCCTGTTCGAGCCGGGGCTGCCGACCACCCAGGACTATCATCTCTGGTACCGGATGGCGCGGCTGGTCCCCTTCGTGCACAGCCCGCAGGCGCTGGTCCGGCAGCGGACACACCCGCTCCAAGGCTCCCGCCACATGCGGCATCTGGAGGAGGCCGACCGGATGTTCGCCCATCTGGTCGACGAGACGCCGCCGGCGCTGATGCGCGCCTACGACGGGTCGGAGCTGGCGTTCCTGACGCCGTTGCGGCGCAACTGGCGCCCGGTGTACCGGGGCGCCAGCGCCCATGTCGGCCACCGCATCGGCTGGCTGCTCGACCGGCTGCCGGTGGCGGTGGTTCCGCTTGGCGACGGGCCGGGATCCGCCGGCCGGCCGTCCTGGGCGGACGGGCTGCCGCCGGCCTGGACGGTGCTGGCGGACCCCTGTCCGGGCGGCACGGCGGAGGACACGATCCGGGCGGTGCTCGCGTCCTCCCCGGCGAACGTCCTGGCCTTCATCCCGGACGCCCATCCGAACCCGCGGGGGCTGTTGCGCACGGCCCTGGAGGATCTGTTCCTCTACGACCGCGAGCTGGTCCGTCCGCGCCCGGTCGACGGCGCGGCGCCGGGGGACGACCGGCGGTCGGTCCTCGACGGGCTGCTGCTCCGCCGCGCTGCGGGCGGTGCCGTGCTGGCGGCCTGCACCGGCAACCGCCTGGACGCAACGGGGCTGCGCATGGCCCCCTACGATCCCAGCGTCGCGCTGGCCGTCCAGACGACCGGCAAACCGGACCCGGCGTCCGGATCGACGTTGGGTCCGGCCGACGGCGACCCGTTGGACCGGGCGCTCGGCGGCGCTGCCGTGCTGGACTACCGCGACGGCCTCCGTGACGCGGTGCTGGCGCGGCTGGCCCGCCATCGGCGGCCGGGGCTGCCGACCATCCTGTTCCTGTGCCATCGCCATGGCGGCGGCACCTGGACCCACCTGCGCGACCTGACCGCCGCCCTGGCGGGGCGGGCCAACGCGCTGATCGCGCATGGCGGCCCCGACCGCCGCCTGATGCTGTGCCTGCCGTCCGCCGGCACCATGGACGGGGAGGGGAGGGGGCTGGCGTTCCGCATGCCCGGCCAGACCGGCGCCTTCGCGGCGCTGATGCGGGCGGCCGGGGTGGCGCGGGTCGATGCGGTCCACACCATGGGCTACGAGGACGACGCGCTCGCCGCGCTGGGAGCGCTGGCGCTGCCCTACGACGTGACGCTGGTCGATTACCACACGCTGGCCGCCGAGCCGCACCTGTGCGGCAACGACGGGCGTTTCGTCGGCATGGAGCGGCTGCGCGACCGCGATCCCTGGATCGTCCGCTCCCGGCCGCTGCCGGTGCTGGCGGGTGCCGACCGGGTGATCGCCATCTCCCGCCATGTGGCGGCGACGGCCGGCCTGCTGTGCCCCGGCCTGCCGCTGGTCTGCGCCGCCCATTGGGCGCGGCCGGCGCCGGAGCGGCGGCACGTGTTCCGGTCGCGCCTGTGGGAGGGCGAGCCGCTGCGGGTCCTGCTGATCGGCCGGATCAACACCAAGAAGGGCAGCGCCGTGGTGGCGGAGGCGGCGCGCATCCTGCACCGCCGCAACCTGCCGGTCCGTCTGCACGTGCTGGGCGACATCCATCCGCTGCCCGACGAGGCGCGCGAGGCCGAGCGCGCCGGTTTCCTGGTCCGTCACGGGCGCTACGCCGACGGCGGGCTCAGCGAGGCGGTCGGCGGCATCGCCCCGCATCTCGCCTGGCTGCCGGCGCAGGCGCCGGAGACCTGGAGCTATGTGCTGAGCGAGATCATGGAGCTGTGCCTGCCGCTGGCGGCGGGGGCCATCGGCGCCATTCCCGAACGCTGCCGCGACCGGCCGGCGACCTGGCTGCTGCCCTGGGACAGCCCGGCCGACGCGTGGGTGGAGCTGTTCCTGCGCCTGCACGCGACGGGCCTGCGGGCCCCTCCTTGCACGCCGCCGGCGGAAGAGATGCCGCCCGATGATCTGCCGGAGGCGCGGCCCTTCTATTTCGACGAGTACCTGCTTCCCCTCGACCGACACGAAGTCTGAAAGGCCCGTTCATGGCGATCTTCGACGGCAAACGCATCCTGGTCATCGGCGGCACCGGCTCGCTGGGCAAGGTCCTGGTCGGCAAGCTGCTTGCCGGCGAGGCCGGCCGGCCCGACCGCATCGTCGTGATGTCGCGCGACGAGGCCAAGCAGCACCAGATGCGCGTGGACTACCACAACCTCCGCTCGCCCACGGACGAGGTGGTCTACGAGAATTTCCGGCGCACGCTGCAGTTCCGCATCGGCGACGTGCGCGATTACAACAGCGTGGCGGCGGCCCTCCAGGACGTCGACATCGTGGTCAACGCCGCCGCCCTGAAGCAGGTGCCGGCCTGCGAGTATTTTCCCATGCAGGCGGTGCAGACCAACATCCTGGGGCCGGAGAACATCGTCAACGCGATCCGCAACCTGCGCCTGCCGGTCGAGACGCTGGTCGGCGTGTCCACCGACAAGGCGGTGGCGCCGGTCAACGTCATGGGCATGACCAAGGCGCTCCAGGAGCGGCTGCTGATCAGCGCCCAGCTCGCCCTGCCCGACACCCGCATCCTGATCGTGCGCTACGGCAACGTGCTGGCCTCCCGCGGGTCGGTGGTGCCGCTGTTCCGCCAGCAGATCCAGGCCGGTGGGCCGGTGACCATCACCGACGAGCGGATGACCCGTTTCCTGCTGAGCCTGCCGGAAGCGGTCGATACCATCGTCGCCGCGATCGCGTCCGGACGCCCGGCCGAGACCTGGGTGCCGGAAATCCCCGCGGCGCGCATCACCGACCTCGCCCGCGCCATGATCGGCGACCGCCCCATCGAAACCGTCGTCACCGGCATCCGCCCTGGCGAGAAGATCCACGAGGTGCTGGTCTCCGCCGAGGAGAGCGTGCGCACCGAGCGCCGCGGCAACTACTACGCCATCCATTCCCTGCTGCCGGAGATCGCCGCGGCGCGGCCCCCGCAGACCGGCGATTACTGGGAATACACCTCCGGCACCAGCCCGATGGATTTCGAGAGCCTGCGGGCGTTGCTCGACCGGCGCGGGCTGCTCGCGGCATCGGCCGGCTCGCCGGAGATGGAGCTGCTGTGCTGACCGGCCGGCCCGTCATCCTGGCGCTGGACGGGACGGAGGGGATGGAGGGTCGGGCGCTGTTCACCCTGTCCGCCCTGACCTTCGCCGGCGGCTGGAGCGCCGGCGTCGCCATCCGGATGATCGACGTCACCGACGACAACGTGCTGCTGGCCGCCGAGGCGCTGGCCTGGGACGAGGGCATCGCCGTCGAGATACGGCGGCCGGGCGACGAGGAGGAGCGCGGCTCCCCGCTGGAGGGCGCCGGTCTCTACGCCGGTGCCGCGTTCCGCCACGCCCGCCATATGCGGCTGGAGGAGGCGCGGCGGCGCGGCATCCCGGTGCTGGCCGCCATCCAGTACCCGGATCCCGCCGACGCCCTTCCGCCGCCACCGGGCGAGCCGGACGCCGCATTCGACCCCCGGCGGTTCGCCGCCGCGATCGGCCGTGCCCTGCGGGGCCGCGCCGGCCCGGTCCGCTGATCCGCCGCCCGAACCCGCCATGACCGCAGCGACGACGCCCCCGCCCCAAAGCCCGACCATGCCGCCCATCGACCGCGACCGGTTCGCCGGCACCGTGCTGATCACCGACATCCCGCCCTGCGCCAACTACAGCGGCGGGATATTCCTCGACCAGATCCTCGCGTCCATCGATTACGGCGTGCGGCACGCGGTCGTCATCCTCAATCCGGAGCTGAAGCCGGAGGTCACGCCGCGGGCGGCGGCGTCCATGCGCATCGAGCGGCTGTCCAAGCCCCACGAGTTCCACGATCCGACGGTCCTCACCACCGGCGCCGTGCGCGAACGGGAGCTGGGCGCGGCGGCCACCGTCGACACGGTGATCGTCCCGCAACTCGTGGCGAAGCTGAAGGCGATCGGCGCCACATCGCTCTGGGTGCTGCTGGAAGGGCAGACCCTGATCCGCGTGGCCCACCAGCTCCAGCGGGTCACGTCGCTGCCGATGACCGTGCAGGTCATGGACCCCCCCACCAACTGGCTGCGCGCCCACGGCGTCGATCCGACGACGACGGCCGAGCTCCTGGACCAGTATGACGCGGTCATCCGCGGCGCTTCGGCCGTCGCCGCCGCGTCGTGGGCGATGGCGGAGCTCTATCAGGAGCGCCACGGAACGCCGTCCTTCGCGGTGGTGCCGTCCCTGTCGCAAGAGCTGGCCCGGCCGCCGGCAGCCTTTCCCTCCGGGCAGCGGCCGTTCCGGATCGCCGTGGCCGGGCAGATCTACGCGCGCGACGAATGGTACGCGCTGACGCGCGCGCTGGACCAAATCGAGTGGCGGGTCGATGGCCGGACGATCGAGATCCACGCCTTCACCAGGGATCCCATCGCCGCAGACCTGATCGCGCTCGGCCATGTCGTCTGCCGGCGCTGGCTGCCGACGCCGGATCTGATCGGCGCGTTGCAGGACATGGATCTGGTGTACTGCCCCTACCGCTTCGGGGAGCCGTTCCGGGAAGAGGCCACGCTCTGCTTCCCGTCGAAGCTGACCACCTATCTGGCGTTGGGCCGGCCGGTCCTGTTCCATGGGCCACGCTACGCCTCCCCTGCCAAATTCCTCGCCCGGGAGGATGCCGCCTTCACCTGGCATTCCATGGACCCGGACGAGCTTGGCGGCATGCTGGCGGGCATTCTCCGCGATCCGGATGCCTATGCCAGGGTGGCGGCGGCCGGGCGCCGCCTGTTCGACGCAACGCTGACCGACCGGCATCTGGCCTCGGCGATCGCGGGGGCGTTGCTCGCCGCCGTGCCGCGGACACCGCATGACAACACGGACATGCCGGCGGCCGGCCGCCCGCCGGTGATCCTCGTCGTCGCCTTCGGCAGCAGCGTCCACACCGCGCGCTGGATGAACATGGTGACGCGCAGCGGCTTCCGCTTCGTGCTGTGCCCGACCGTACGGCTGCCGCTGTCGGAGGATTTCCGCGCCGTGCGCACGGTGCGCGACGCCGCCAACCTCGACGGCATGGCGCCGGGCGAACTGGGCTGCTTCGACCTCGACAGCGTGGATGAGGACGAGATCGCCGCGGTGGAGCGCGGCATCGGCTACCAGGCCTTCGTTCCCAGCTTCGCTTCCTCGCTCCGGCTGGCCAGCCCGGCGCATGTGGTGGCCGCGGTCCGGCGCTTCGCCCCGGTCGCCGTGCATTCCATGGAGGTGCAGTTCGCCGGCTACATGACGCTGGGGGCCAAGGACGTGCTGGGGCGGGCGATGCCGCCCTGGCTGCTGTCGAACTGGGGCAGCGACATCTACCTGTACCGCAAGCTCGCCGCCCACCAGGATCGCCTCGCCCGCATCGCCCGCTCCATCGACGCCTATCTGGCCGAGTGCGAGCGCGATGTGGGGATCGTGCGCGCGATGGGGTTCGCGGGGCCGGTCGGCCCGACCATGCCGGCTTCCGGCGGCATCGACTTCGCCGGCTTCCCGCCGCTCGACAGCTTCGAGCCGCCGTCCCGCCGGCGCGAGATCCATGTGAAGGGCTATCACGGCTGGTCCGGCCGCGGCCTGCACATCCTGGCCGCGGTGCATCTGGCGGCCCCGGCGCTGGACGGCTTCCGCATCCGGGTGATGCTGGCGGGGCCGGAGGTGGCGGAGATGGTCCGGATCATGCGGGAGCGCGACGGGCTTGACATCGCGTGCGAGCCCTACCTGCCCACCTATCTGGAGTCGATCCGGCGGCTGGGCCGGGCGCGGGTGGCGATCGGGCTCGGCATCTCCGACGGCATCTCCACCACACTGCTGGAATCCATGGCCGTGGGCGCCTTCCCGATCAAGGGAAGCTCCTCCTGCGCCGACGAGTGGATCCGCGACCGCACCGGCTTCATCGTGTCGCCGCACGACACCCGCGCCATGGCCGACGCGCTGGTGCGGGCGGCCACCGACGACGCGCTGGTGGACGCCGCCGCCCCGGTCAACCGCCGGATCGTCGAGGAGCGGTGGGACGGGGCGCGGAACAGCGGGGTCTTCCTGCGTTTCCTCCAGGATTTCCTGGGGATCGAGGCGCCGCCGGCTCCCGAACCGGCGGCCCCCGAACCCGTCGCCGCCCCGCCCGCCGCGGTCTGGCCGCCGGCCGAGCCGCTGGAGCCGCGGCATCTGGTGGACGCCGGCTGGTACCGCGCCGCCCACGCGGAGGCCCTGGCGCCGGAAGAGGACGCAGCCGAACATTTTCTGTTGCACGGCTGGCGGCGAGGGGTCGACCCCAACCCCTGGTTCTCCACCCGCTTCTATCTGGCCGCCAACCCCGCGGTGGCCGACGCGGGGATCTGCCCGCTGGTGGATTTCGTAGGCGAGGGGGCGGCGCAGGGCCGGCGCCCGCACCCGATCTTCGACGTCGCGTGGTACAGCGAACGCTATCTCGGCAGCCGGCCGCCGACGCCCGAGGCGCTGCGCCATTTCCTGACAGTGGGGCTGGCCGCCGGCGCGGTGCCGAACCCGCTGCTCGACCGGCCCGGCGTCCGCGAGCGGGTGGCGGCGGTGCCCGTGGCGGACCGCAACGCGGCCCTGCCCCGCCTGCTGGAGGAACGCCAGGAGCAGGACCGCCGGCTGCGCACCATGGTCGATGAGTCGTGGTACCGCGGCGCCTACCCGGACGCGACCGCCACCGGCATCCCGCCGGTCGCGCATTTCCTCTATTGCGGGTGGTTCGAGGGGCGGGTCCCCAACGCCGCGCTGGACCGGCTGGAGGTGCACCGCCGGCTCCTCGCGGCTCCTCCGGTGGACCGCTCCGCGGTCCTGCTGCGGCTGGCGGCGGGTGATCTCGGGGACCCCGACCCGCTGGTGGTGCTGGTGGACGAGGACTGGTACCGCAGTGCCTATCCCGACGTGGCGGCGGCCGGTGTCGCCCCGGCGGTTCATTACGTGCATCACGGCTGGCGCGAGCGGCGCGACCCCAACCCGTGGTTCTCCACCTCGGGCTACCTGTCGGCCTATCCCGACGTGGCCGAGGCCAAGCTGTGCCCGCTGCTGCACTTCGTGCAGCGCGGTGCGGCGGAGGGGCGGCGGCCCCATCCGGCCTTCGACATCGTCTGGTACAGCCGCCGCTATCTGGGGTCGGAGCAGCCGACCGCCGAGGCGCTGATCCATTTCCTCACCGTCGGGCGCGGCACCGGTGCCGTGCCCAACGAGCCGCTCGATCGCCCGGCAGCAGCAGCAGCCCCGCGTGCCGCCGCCCCACGCGCCGCCGCCGGAGTACGGCCGGAGCGGGAGGAGGAGGCGCTTCTGCTGGCGCTGGTCGATGCCGACTGGTACCGCACCGCCGGCTCCGGAACGCCGGTCTCCGCCGCCGACGCGCTGCGGCACTATCGGGAGGAGGGCTGGCGGCAGGGGCTGGACCCGAACCCCTGGTTCTCCACGACGGCCTACCGCTCCGCCCATCCCGACGCGGATGCCGGGCTGTGTCCGCTGGTGCATTTCGTGCGCCAGGGAGCGGAGCGGGGCCACCGCCCGCACCCCGGCTTCGACATCGTCTGGTACGGCCGCCACCATCTGGGCGCCGACCGCCCGACGGCGGAGGCGCTGCGGCATTTCCTGACGATCGGGCTGGCGGCCGGCGCGGTGCCCGACCCCGATCTGCACGGACCCGCCGTGCAGGACCGGCTTCTGGCGACCCCGCCGGCGGAGCGCACCGCGCTGATCGGTCGCCTGCAGGAATGGTCGGCGCGCGCCGCCGCCGGTCCCCTCGATTGGGAGGTGGAGCGCGCATCGCACGGGGAGGATGCCGGCCTGCTGGCGGTCTGGCTGACCCGCGGCCTCGCCCGGCAGACGTCGCCGGTGCTGATCCTGTGCGACGGCGCCGATGCCATCGCCCAGGCCCGGCTCGCCGCCCGCGTCCTGCCGCTGGAGGAGGCCGCCCTGTTCGGGATGGTCGGGCCGGATGGCGCGCTGGTGATCGGCGACGGGGTCACGGGCCTGCGGTTGCGCCTGCCCTATCACACCGAGGCCTTGAAGGACCTGCTGACAGCGACCGGCGTCCGGCGCGCGGCGGCGCTGGCGCCGGCCCTGTGCACGGGTCCGGTCGCCCGCGGCATCCGCGACGCCCGCATCCCGCTGCCCGCCGAGCCCTCCGTGCCCGGCTGGTCCTGATCCGGCTGGTCCCGACCCGGTGGGGGCGCGTCAGCCGCCGCCGGGATCGAGGCGGGTGAAGGGCTGGCCGTAGCGGCTGAAGGCGCGGTTCTGGAACGGGTCGCTCTCCAGCATGTCGCGCCATTTGCTGTCCATCTGGGCGACCACGTTGGTCATCGCGCGCGCCGCGTCCTCGCCGACCAGGTAGCCGCGGGTCTTGGACTCGAAATGGTACAGGCAGACCTCCGGGTCGTAGGCGACCAGCAGCCCGGCCCGCCGCACCGCCATGCAATAGTCGATGTCGTTCCAGTTCACCGGCATCGTCCGGTCGAAGCCGCCGACCGAGCGGAACACGGAGCGCGGGGTGACGAGGCAGGCCCCGGTCACCGCCGCCACCGAGCGCAGCACCCGGTTGCGGCCGAGATAGCCGCCGTCGCCCGCCGGCAGCCCGATGCCCTCGTGCGCCGGCCCCTGGGTCGGGCTGACCACGACGCCGGCGTGCTGGATGCGGCCGTCGGCGTAGAGCAGCCGCCCGCCCACCGCGCCCACCCCGGGCAATTCCAGCGTGCCGGCGGCGCGGCGCAGCCAGTCCTTCGCCAGCGCCACGGTGTCGTCGTTGACGAAGGCCAGCAGTTCGCCGGACGCCGCCTCCGCCGCGAGGTCGTTCATCACCGACCAGTTGAACGGCCCGCGAAAGGGCATGACCATCACGCCGTGCCGCTGCCGCATCATCGCCATCAGCGCCAGCGCGTCGGGATCCTCGTTCTCGTGGTCGATGACGATGATCTGCACCGGCGCGCCGTAGCGCGCCCGCACCCGCAGCAGCGACTCCAGGCAGCCGCGCAGCAGCGCCGGGGCGTTGCGGGTGGGGACGATCACGCTGGCCGGCGGCGGCGTGGCGACCCGCGCCTCCACCGTGCAGGGCTCGAACAGCAGCGGCCCGTCGTTGCCGAAGGCGCTGGTCACCGGCGTGGTGCGCACCGCGACGTCCAGCCCGTTGCGCACCGCCCAGCGGGCCACCGCCGCCGGATCGCCCGGAAGCAGCCGCGGCACCTGCGAGGCGGCGGTGAAGCCGACCGGCTGGCGCACCGTGTACAGCACATCGGGCAGATGCGTGAAGCCGGCCGCACCCACCGCGTCCAGCAGCCCCAGCACCAGCCCCTGCCCATGCGCCGCCCGGCGGTCGAGGTCGAGCGCCCGCAGCAGCGCCGGCGTCGCCGCGGCGATCACCGGCCCCACATAGTCGTAGGCCAGCGCCATCAGCGGATCGAAGCCCGGCTTGAACACCGGGATCAGCGTGCCGTCGCGCCCGTCGGGCATCACCAGCCGCACCTCGTGGTCGCTGTACGCGACCCCCGCCCCGGCGGCCCGGGCGAGGCGGCGCAGGGCGTCCGCCTCCAGCACGACGATGCCGCCGACCAGAATGGTGATGGCGGCCCGGACCAGCCGTTCGTCGGTGCGCAGCGCATCCGCCAATCCGGCGGCGGTGGTCCGGACCACCCGGCCGGCGTCCGTCAGCGGAGCGAGCATCGCGGCGCGCTCGTGCGGGCTGCTGTCGGGATCCTCCTCGACCACCACGAGCGTCCAGTCGTCCAGCCCCTGCCGTTCGATCCCGGCCAGCAGCCGGCCGAGTTCGACCGGGTCCATCTCCGGGCTGGTCAGCACCACCGCCACAGCGGGTGCGGCGTCCCCATCGGGCACCGCCGGCGCGCGCATCCGCAGCGCCTTGAAGCGCTCGTAGGCGTCGACCGTCGGGGCGACGCGGGCGAGCACCGGCGGCAGCTGCCGTTCGATGCGGTCCAGCGCCTCGCGGAGCTGGCCCACCTGACCGGACAGCCAGGACAGCCCGTCGAGTGCGGCCGGAAGATTGTCCTTGATGTAGAGCTCCGGGGCGACCGGCTGCTTGGACTGGGCGTCCAGCACGCGCAGCGTCGCCCCGCGCGCCATTCGGTCCTGATGCTGATGCGGGATGGCGATGGTGAAGCCGTGCAGGTCGCTGCCACCGATGCGCTTCTCCAGGCCGGGCACGGCCTCGTTGCAGCGCTTGGCCCCGATGAAGCTGTCGCCGAGGAAGACCTCGACGATCACCACCTCGTCGGGGTCCTTGAGGTTGGCGCACCAGCCCTCCAGGCGGCCGCCCCCCTCGTAGCGGATCTCGCCGACGAGCTGGCGCACCGGGCTGAAGGCCGGCAGGGGCTGTTTCGCCAGGGGGCCGCTGTCCGACAGCCACGCGCGCGCGGTCTCCGGCAGCGCCGCGACGAAGCCCGCGTCGCCCATCAGCCGCGTCAGCCAGAAGCGCCAGGACCGGCTGGCGCCCAACGCCGCCCGGGTCCCGGCGGACATCGGCAGCCGCCCGAGCGCCCAGCGCTGGAGCCCGTCGTCCAGCTCCGCCGCCAGCAGGGTGTGCGGGGTCGGGCGTCCCTGCGCCAGCCGGTCGATGACGGCGTCCGCGAACTCCCCGGAGGTGACGAGCCCGGCGATCAGCTCGCCGATCGAGCTGCCGGTGGCGGGCGGCAACTCCTCGACCGTCCGGGGGTAGCGTCCGAGAAACAGGCGGTAGGCGTTGATGCCGTCGTCCAGCGTTGCTCTGTCCATCGATTTCCTAATGAAACGACTTCCGGCGATCCGCTGCCACGTAGCCGGCCGGACCCGGGGAGACTAGCTACTCCGGCGCAGAACGCCAAGGTCATAGGCGATTCAGTATGGCAGAACGGCGCGACAGCGGCGTATCAATACCATCATGCTTTCGATTCTCGATCCAAATTTCTCAACTCATATCGCTGCATTCTGTGACAGTCCGGCCGGCACACGGCCATGGGCGGAGGAAGGCGCATGATATTACTGTGAGTGGAGTGGCCGGAATTCCGCAATCACGGAGGGCAGGCCCAAGGATATGGAACAATAGTCGCTTTTTGACCATAAAATACAATCAATGGTCATGGGCGGACGACACGGGCGACCGTTTCAGCCCTGCCGACGCGGCTCAGGCTCTGGCCAGCGAAAATCCACATGGCTCAACGGGCCGAGGGACAGGTTGGGGCTGTGGAACGGGTCGGCGAAGCGGTCCAACCGCCAGGTCGCGCGCAGCCATTCCACCTCCCGCAGCTCCCTCACGGCGTCGTCGGGCGAGCGGAGGGCCTTGCGGGTCGCGGACTCCCGATGGAGGAGCCGGGCGTGCGGGGTCCAGATGATCCGCCGGCCGAGCGCCCGCAGCTTCAGACACAGGTCCACGTCGTTGAAGGCGACCTGCAGGTGCGCCGCGTCCATGCCGCCGACCGCCAGGTAATCCGCGCGACGGCAGACCATGCAGGCGGCGGTCACCGCCGACACGTTCTGCGCAACCATCGCCCCGTGCAGATGGCCGTCCTCGCCATCGCGGAACGCGGTCTGGGCGTGGTCGGCGCCGCCCTGCTGGCCGACGATCACGCCGCCATGCTGGATCATGCCGTCGGGGTAGAGCAGCTTGGCCCCGACCGCGCCGACCTCCGAGCGGACGGCGTGGCCCATCATCTCCTCCAGCCAGCCCGGCTCGATGGCCTCCACGTCGTTGTTGAGCAGCAGGACGTAGGGCGTGCGGAGCTCGGCCACGACCGCGTTGTGCAGGGCGGCGTAGTTGAAGGCCCCCGGCCAGCGCCGCACCCGCAGATCCGGCTCGCCCGACAGGCGGTCGAGGAGGGCGAGCGTCGCCGGGTCGCGGCTGTCGTTGTCGACCACGACGATGTCGCAACGCGGGTAGCGCACCGTGGCGCGCACGCTGTCCAGGCAGGCCTTCAGCAGGGGCCCCTGGTCGCGGGTCGGGATGATCAGGGTGACGGCGGGCGCCGGGTCCGGCAGCGGCCAGCGTACGCGCAGCCGCCCCTGGCCGTATGCCTCGATGTCCGCACGTACGCCGCCACCATCGAGACACGCACGGACACGCACGGCGCGGCCGGGAAGCGCCGGGTCCTCCGTCCAGGCCCGGCCGTGGTGGAGCACGTAGGGCAGGTGATGCACGCGCTCCGGCGCCACGGTCAGCAAGGCCGTGTCGACCGCCGCCGCCGCCCAGGCCAGCGCGTCCGCCGGGCGTTCCCTCCGGGCGACCCCGGCCGCTGCGCCCGCCAGCCGGTGGCGCGCGATGGCGCAGGCTCGGCCGGTGTAGGGAAAGGCGCGGTAACGGTCGGGGTCCCAGCCGGGCTTGAAGCGGGGGCTGTGGCGCCGGCCGCCATCGTCGCCGCCGTCCTCGTCCGCATCGTCGTCGCAATAGACGATCTCCACGCCGCCCGCCATGGCCTCCTGCACCAGCGGCAGGAAGGCCGGGTGCAGGCGCGCGCCGGGCTCCAGAAGCACCACCGCGTCGCCGCCCGAACCGGCGACCACCGCGGCGAAGCCCTCGGCATCCCCCGTGGTCGGAACCGGATGCACGCGGATGTCCGGCCCGCCGCCGGGCACCGCCGCGACCCGCACGCCGATCACCGCCTCGTGCGCGGCCAGCCAGCGCCGGTAGCCGTCGGGATCGGCCAGATGGTTCAGCGGCTCGCGCGCCAGGATGAGGCGGCCCTCCTCCAGCGCCTCGCGGTGCCGGGTTTGCCGGTGGTCGAGCGTGCGGCGGCGCGCGGTCAGCAGGGCGGGCGGCAGCAGCACCTCCAACGGGCCGCCCTCCAGCGCCCGGTCGGTGTTGGCGTATCGGGCGGAGACGTGGTGCGGGCGGCCGTCGAACAGCGCCGCGGGCAGCGGGAAGCAGAAGCCGTGCCGGCCGTCGCTGCCCAGCGCCGCGGCCAGATCGGGCCGCTTCAGGTCGCCGGTGACCACACCCGCGCGGGCACCGTCGATGGTGACGACCACGTCCACGGGCTGCCCCGGCGCACGCTCGTCGATGGCCCAGCCATGCAGTGTGCCATCGACGATGCCGTCCAGCCGCCCGAGAAGGGGGGAGGGGTGGAAGAGGGAGTCGGTGCGTCGCGGCAGCTCGCGGCCGTCCTTCGCCGCCAGGATGGACAACCAGTGCGGACGGCCATCGGTCAGGCGGTCGGGCAGGCGCAGCGCGAAGTCCCAGCGGCCGGCACCGTCGGCGCCCGGTCGGCGCTGGTCGGCCAGGAACTCCCCCAGCACGCCTTCCTCGCAGCGCAGCCGCAGGCGCACCGGCGCGTCCGGCGCTTCCGCATCGAACGCCCAGCCCCTGGCGATCCAGCTGGACACGCCGGCACGCTCGACCACCTCGAAGACCCCCTGCACCGGCAACGCCACGCCCCGTATTTAATATGTCTACGAAACGTTGATACAGCAGGCGCGCGGCGGGGTCGAGGCGCTGGCGTGCAACCCGGCCATCCCGCCGGATGCGGCCGGGTTACGCGGGGGTCGGGTTACGCGGGGGGCCGGGTCACGCCGGGTCGGGGCTTCCGGCCGGGCCGCCGGCCACCGCCTCGGCGCGCTCGCGCGTCACCTCGGTCAGCGCGGCGAGGCTGCTCATGGTGGCGGCGATCTGCTCCGCCGCCGAGGCGTTGGTGTGGGAGATGACGGCGAGGTCGGTCAGCGCCGTCTCGATGCCGTCCATGGTGTGGCGCTGGCGCGCCACCTCGTCCACGATGGTCTGGGACAGCCGGTCGGTCTCGGCGATGGAGGCGGAGACCTGCTCCATCCGCCGGCCGACCGCCGCCGCCATGTCCAGGCCGCGGGCGATCCGCTCGTGGCTGCGCTGCGCCAGCGCCGCGATCTCCTGCGCCAGGGCCAGCGTCTGCTGGGCCAGCGAGCCGACGGCGCCGGCCACGACGGAGAAGCCGCGCCCGTGCTCGCCCGCGCGCGACGCCTCGATCGAGGCGTTCAGGGACAGGATGTTGGAATGGGTCGCCAGCTTGCCGATGGCGGCGGTGACCCGGTTGATCTCGGTGCTGAGGTCGGCGATCTCGCGCACGGCGGCGGTCATCGCCGCCATGTCGTTCAGCCCCTCCTCCAGCCGCAGGGCGGAGCTGCGGGAATGGTCCTGCCCGGTGTGGGTGACGGCGACCACCGCGCGCATCGCCTCCTGGGTGTCGAGGAAGGACTGGCGCAGCCGGTCGAGCGAGGCCATCTGCCCGAGCGCCCCGTCCGACACCTGGCCGACCGCGGCGGCGGCCTCGCGCGTCGCCACCGACACCTGCACCGTGGAGTCCACCACCGTGCGGGACAGGGCGCCCGATTCCTCCAGCGCCCGCTTGAAGCGCAGCATGGCGGCGCCCAGGGCCGCCACCTCGTCGTCGAAGCGGGTGGTCGGCACCGCCACCGTCGTGTCGCCGTCGGCCAGCCGCCCCAGCGCGTCGGTCATGCGGCGCAGCGGGCCGATCACCCCGGCGCGCACCAGCGCCACCACCGCGGCGAAGGCGACCAGCGACAGCAGGCCGCCGATGGCGAAGACCCGCAGCCGCTCGTCCTGGAGCCGCGTGATGCGGCCTTCCAGCAGCTCGACGAAGCGGGCGTTGGCCGACGCCCCGAAGCGGTCGATGGAGTCGAAGGTGCCGCGGACCAGGGCAGCGTCGCCGGTGCCGGTCTCCACCATGGCGGTGGCGTGCCCCATCATCAGGCTGAAGGGCACGAAGGTCTCGTCGAGCGTGGCCTTGAGCCAGGGGGCGCCGTTGGGCCCGGTGGCGGTGGCCATCGCGTCGTCCACCGCTTCCAGCAGGATCTCGATGCGGCCGTTCAGCAGGGCGCCGTCGACACGCCGGCCCTCGTCGTCCCCGGTGGCGTTGCGGTCGATCCGGCGCAGCTCGACGAACAGGTCGCGCAGGTCGTTCAGCCGGATCGCGAAGATGTCCCCCAGCGCGTAGGAGGCGGTCTCGGCGTCCAGGATGATCGAGGAGCGCCCCGCCACCTGCTGCGCCAGCCGGCGGAGCGCGCGGCGGGAGTCCGATTTGGTCGGGGTGAGATCCTTGGAGCGGACCAGGGCCTCGGCCTCCAGCGACAGCGCCTCGGTCTCCAGCAGCGCGCCATAGCGCTCGCGCAGCTCCATCAGCCGGTGGGAGAGGGCGGTGCTGTCCACCGGCTCGCGCAGGGCCGCGGTGCGCGCCATGGCCGACTGCACCGCCTCGATGCCGCGCAGATACTCCGCACCCGTCAGCTCCAACCGCGCCAGCGCGATGGTCCTGGCGGTCGCATCGTTCTGAATCCACAGCCCGTAGCCGACCGGGGCCAGGAACAGGCTGGCCGCGAGTGCCAGCCGGGTGGCGATGCTCAGGCGGCGGAGCATGGGTCCTCCTTCGGCGCGGGGCGGTGCTCCGCCCGCGGTGTTTCGGGTTCCAGCCAGCCGGCGGCCAGGTCGAACAGCGCCGCGGTGTCGAGCGCGAACATCACCTGCCCGGCGCCGATCACCGCGGCACCCGCGATCAGGGGGTTGCGTTCGATCAGCGGGTGGAGTCGGCGGAAGAACACCTCGCGCCGCGCCTCGATGCGGTCGACGCGCAGCCCGATGCGCGACTGCCCGTCGTCGGCCACCACGATGGTGCAGCGCCCCTCCGGCGCCGCATCACCGGCCGGCCGCAGGCCGAGCAGGGGTCCGAGATCGACCACCGGCAGGAAACGGCCGCGCAGCGGCAGCGACAGCCGCCGGCCGATGGTCAGCAGGGATCCCGGCGGGGCGTCCACCACCTCGCCGACGGTGCGTTCGTGGATGGCCAGGGTCTGGCCCGCCACCTCCACCGCCAGCAGCCGCTGCATGGCGGCCGACACCGGGAATTCGATGACCATGCGGGTGCCGGCCCCCGGTCGGCTGTCGATGGACAGCCGGCCGCCGAGCTTGCGGATGGCCGTCTGCACGATGTCCATGCCGACGCCGCGGCCGGAGGTGGCCGTCACCTCGTCGCGGGTGGAGAATCCCGGCAGCAGGATCAGCTCCAGCGCCCCGGCGTCGTCGAGCGCCGCCGCCTCGCGGGCGCCGATCAGCCCCTTGGCGACCGCCTTCTCGCGCACCCGCGCGGTGTCGATGCCGGCACCGTCGTCGGCCACCTCGACGATGGCGAGGCTGGCGGTCTGGCGCGCCCGGATGCGGATGGTCCCGGCGGCAGGCTTGCCGGCGGCGAGGCGGCGCCCGGGCGCCTCGATGCCGTGATCGACGCAGTTGCGGACGATGTGGGTGAGAGGGTCGACCAGCATCTCGATCATCGCCTTGTCGACCTGCACGTCCTCCCCGGCGGTGACCAGCCCGACCTCCTTGCCGACCAGCACGGCGGTGTCGCGGATCGGGCGCATCAGCCGGGTGAACAGGGTGCCGATCGGCACCACCCGCAAGGCCACGGCACCGTCGTAGAGCTGGCGCACCGCGCGCTCCATCCGCCGCATCTCGTCGCGCACCGCCCGGCCGCCGCGGTCGCCCTCCAGCGCCATCGCCAGCGAGGTCAGGCCCAGCCGGATGTCGCCGATCACGTCCATGAAGGCGTCGATGGAGGCACTCGGCACCCGCACCATCGCGTCGGCCGGCCGTGGGGCTGCGGTCGGGGCGGGGGAGGCGGCGGGAAGGGCGGGGGCCGCCACGTCCGCAGGCGGTGGCGGTGGCGGAGACGCCACGGCGGGTGGAGCGGCCGGAAGGGCAGGGGGTGCCACCGCCGGATGCAGCTCGGCCAGCGGGGCGGCGGCCTCGTCGCAGGCGCCGACGCGGCGCAGGCAGGCGCCGGCCGGGTCGGCGTCGGCCAGACCCGTGGCGAAGGCGTCCAGCCCGCCGTCCACCGCCACCGCGTATTCGAACAGCCCGTCGCCGAGGTCGAGCCGCGAGCGGTTGAACAGCGGGTGCGCGTCGCGCAGACGGTCGAGCACCGTGTCGGCCGTCGCCGGTTCGCTTTCGAGGTCGAGCAGCACCAGGGCGAGGGCGCGGCCGGACTGCCGCTCCAGCGCCATGCGCTCCAACAGCTCGGCCGGCCAGGGATGCGCCCGCCCAGCGGGCGGTACGGCCTCCGTCGGGTTGACCGCCGGAGTCGCGCCCAGCCACCGGGCACGCAGCGCCGCCAGCTCCTCCGCCGGCAGCTCCATGCCGGCGCTGACGGAGATGCCGATCAGGGCGAGCAGGTCGGCCAGTTCGTCGGCGTCGTCCCGGCTCTCCGCACCCTCGCCGGTGAGCAGCCGCGACGCCATGGTCTCGGCCAGCTCGACCGCGGTGCCGATCTCCAGCGCCGCCAGCAGCCGGGCGGCGTGCAGCCAGACGGCGGGATCGTCGGCGGCGCTCTTCAGCGTGCCGGCGTGCTCCAGCAGCAGGTCGGCGAAGGGCGCCTCCAGCGCCGCCGACAGGGCGACCGCACCCAACGTCCGGCCACTCGCCGTTTCCGCCCCGCGCAGCCGCAGCACCAGATCCGCCCAACCCCAGCGGTCACCGGGCGTCAGGCGCTGCGCCGCAACGGCGATGCCGGCCAGACTGGCGGCCTCCGCCGCCTCGGCCAGCATCAGGGCGGCGTCGGCCGGATCCTCGGCGTCGATGGCGCCGATCAGCCCGAGCACCGCGTCCTGCAACCCCTCCAGCGCAACCGCCGCGATGGTCAGGGCGGGGGCGTCGGCCACCTGGGGGGTTTGGGCGGGCGGTTCGGCCGGCGCGGCGGCGGGCGGCGGAAGCGGCGGCGGTGCCGAAGCCGCCGGCGCGTCGGCCAGATGCGCCTTGAGGGCGGCGACCAGGGCGGCGTTGACCGGCTGGTCCTGGCGCGTCGCCATCGCCGTGCCCTGGAGCCGGCGCATCTCGTCCACCGCCGCCAGCAGGGCGCTGACCAGCTCGGTTGACAGGGGTCGCTTGCCGGCGCGGACGAGGTGCAGCACATCCTCCGCCGCGTGCGCCACCGTCTCGATGCAGCGCAGCGCCAGCGCCGCCGACCCGCCCTTGACCGAGTGGAAGGCGCGGAACAGCTCGTCCACGCGGGCGGAATCCACCGGGCTGGCCGCCAGGATGGATTCGATCGCCGTCAGATACTCGTCCAGCTCGGCGCCGAACAGCGACCAGAACTCCTCGATCGGGTCGTCCAGCACGGTCATTCCCGGCGCCCCGTCATGAGGGCGACGCGGCGGCCGATGGCGGCCGGGTCCAGCACCTCGCTGGCGAGGCCGGCGTCGATGGCGGCGCGCGGCATGCCCCAGATGACGGCCGTCGCCGGGTCCTGCACCAGCACCGGGCAGCCGCGCTGCACCAGCGCCCGCGCGCCTTCCGTGCCGTCGCAGCCCATGCCGGTCAGGATGATCCCGACCGGGCGCCGGGCGGTCAGCGCCGCGGAGCGGAACAGGATGTCGGCGTTGGGCCGGTGGAGTGCGGCACCACCCTCGGTCAGCCGCACCGCCAGCACGCCGGGGCGCAGCCGCACCAGCTCGCCGTTGAAGCCGCCGGGCAGCACATGGACGGTGCCGGCGGCCAGCGGCTTGCCGTCCTCCGCCTCCACCACCGGGCACTCCACCGACACGGCGAGCGACGCCGCGAGGCTGCGGCTGAACACCGGCGGGATGTGCTGCGCCACCACCACCGGCACCGGGCAGGGGCAGAGCGGGCGCAACAGCTCCGGCAGCGTCTGCGGCCCGCCGGTGGAGCAGGCGACCACCACCACGTCCGGCACGCCCGCCGTGGTGACCCCCGCCGGTGGGGCGGCTGCCGGCCGGGACGGGCGTGGCGCGGCCACCGGGAGGGGGCGCGACCGGCCGTCCTGCCCGGCCAGCACCGCCCCGGCGATGGCGAGCTTGCTGCGCAGGAGATCGCCGACCTGCGCCAGATCGGTGCGGAAATGCTCCGACGCCTTGGGCACGAAATCGATGGCCCCGCAGCCGAGCGCCGTCAGGGTCAGGTCGGCCCCCGCCGTGGTGAAGGCGCTGACCATGATGAACAGCGGTGCGGTGCCGGGCACCGGCCGGAGCTCGCGCAGCACGCCGATGCCGTCCAGCAGGGGCATGTCGATGTCGAGCGTCACGATGTCCGGCCGGTCGCGACGGATCACCTCCACCGCCTCGCGCCCGTCCTTGGCCTCCCCGGCCACCGTGAAGCCGGGCAGGGCGCCGACGATGTGGCGGAGCGAGGCCCGCATGAAGGCGCTGTCGTCGACGATCAGGACGCGCCGCGGCTGGTCGTTGCGGGTCATCGGCCGCCGCTCCCCGGTTGGCCGATCAGGTCGCGCAGCAGCGCCTCCCCGGTGACCACGGCGTAGGGGCGCTCGTCCACGCGGGCCACCGCCGCCACCCCGCGCGACGCGAACCAGGCGGGGTCGCCAGCGTCGGGGGTCAGGGGCAACGGCCGGCCGATCCCATCAACGCGCAGCGCCAGCGGCCCGACCGGGGAGACGAGCACGACGAAGTCGCCGCGCTCCGGCATCCCGTCCGCGCCGGACAGGTCGAAGGCCGGCACCACCGCGCCGATCATCTCCACCGCGTGGCGCACCGGCGGCACAGCACCCGGCAGGCGGAACACGCGCTGGCGGTGCAGGATGCGCCCGACCTCGGGGTAGGCGGCGGCGTAGTCGCGCCCGTCGATGGTGAAGACGATGTGCATGACCCCGCCGCCGGCCGCGGCGTCCGTCGCGTCCACGGTCGCCGGCGGCGGGGCGGCGACGGCCGGCACGTCGGCCAGCCCGTCGGCACCGAACAGGAAGGCCTGGCCGACGCCGTCGATCACCGCCACCCGGCGGCAGATGCGCCCGGCCGGGACCCAGGGGGCCGGAGCCACCGTGGACGGGGTGCGGAAGCCGAGCACGCGGTCGCTGAGCAGCCCCACCGTCCCGCCGGGGCCGGCGATCAGGACGACGTCGCCCTGCGGCGACGCCGGCCGGTCGAAGACGCAGACCGGATCGACCACGGGGATCAGCAGGCCACGGTGCAGCAGCGTGCTCGCGAGCAGCGGCACCGGGTAGCCGGGATCGCCCAGCACCGGCTCCTCGACAATCTCCGCCACGTCGGCGACCGGGCAGCAGACGCTGACGCCGCCGCGCTCGAAGGCGAGCACGGAGGGAAGAGGGGCGTCGCTCATCGCACCCCTCCCTTGATGCGCAGGTCGGCCTTGATGTGCAGGGCGGCGCCGTTGCGGAACAGCGGGCGCAGGCCGTGGTCGGCCGGGTCGGCCGGCGGCGCCACATCGCCCGGCCCGAGCAGCAGCGCGCCGCCCGGCCGCAGCGCCGCGGCGAGCACCGACAGCGCCGCGGTGCGCGAGGCGCCGTCCATATGCACCAGCACGTTGCGGCAGACCACCGCGTCGAACAGGGCGGGGGCGGGCGGGCCGGTCAGGATGTTGTGCTCGGCCAGCCGGACCATGGCGCGCACCGTCGCGGCGACCGTGCGCTCGCCGCCGGGGGCAGGGGGCAGAAAGGCGACGTCCTGCTCGGTGACCTCCCGGCAGGGGGACATCGGGCCGGTGCGGTAGCGGGCGTTCCGCGCCTGCGCCAGGGCGGCGCGCGACACGTCGGTGCCGACGACCATGCCGGTCAGCCCGGCCTCCAGCATCAGGATGGCCAGGGAATAGGGCTCCTCCCCCGTGGCGCAGCCGGCCGACCACAGGGTGAGCGGCGTCGCGGAACCGGCCAGCAGGGCGGCGAGAGCCGCGAGCTGGCGGCGGTCGCGGAAGAAATAGGTCTCGCGGTTGGTGGCGCCGTCGATCAGCCGGGCGACGAGATCGTCCCGCGCCGCCCCGGAGTCCGGCACCGTGGTGGCGGCCAGCGCGGCGCAGGCCGCGGTCAGCCGAGCCGCCACCGGACCCGCCGGGTTGGCGCCGATGCGCCGGCAGATCTCCCGCGCCAGCCCGCCGGCCGGCTCCCCCGTAGGTCCTGGTCCGCCGAGGCCGGTCATGGCGCCTCCGTGCCGGCCGAAGGATCGCCGAGGGCCGCCCGCATGGCGTCGAGGATCGCCCGGCCGCTGCGCTCCATCAGGTCGGCGCTGACCGCACCCGACGGCTTGGACACCACCGCGGCGGCCCCCGCCATCAGGCAGGCCAGCCGCTCCGGCGAGCCGGCACCGGCGACGGAGGAGACTACCACCACGGCGGCCGGGCTGACGGCGCGGATCGCCGGCAGGGCGTCCAGCCCACCCATGACCGGCATCTCCAGGTCGAGCAGACAGAGTGCGGGTTGCAGGGCGGTGGCCCGTTCGATCGCCTCGCGCCCGTTGGCCGCCGTGCCCGCCAGCCGCCAGCCGCCGCCTTCCACCAGCCGTGACAGCAGCGTCCGCATCATGGACGAATCGTCCACGACCAGCACGCCGGGGGCCAGCACGCCGGGGGCCAGCACGCCGGGGGCCAGCACGCCGGGGGCCAGCACGCCGGGGGCCGGCTCCGCGGTCATGCGGCGTCCGGCTCCGGAGCGGTCCGCCGCACCGATTCGGCCGAGCGGCGGGTCCCGTCGGCCAGCCGCGTCAGCTCCACCATGGTCGCCGCGATCTGCTCCCCGGCGGTGGCGTTGGCGTTGGAGATCTCGGTCAGGCGTTGCAGGCTCAGCTCGATCTGGCGCAGCACCGCACCCTGCTCCTCCATCGACTGGGCGATGTCCTCCGACAGGCTGTCGGTCTCGGCGATGGCGGTCGTGACGCTGTTCATCACCCCGCTCACGTCGGTGGCGATGCTCACACCCTTCTGGATGCGCTCGGCGCTGTCGGCGGCCAGCAGCGCGATCTCGCGGGCGAGGTCGGCGGTCTGCTGGGCCAGGTTGCCCACCTCCTCCGCCACCACGGAGAAGCCGCGGCCGTGCTCCCCGGCGCGCGCCGCCTCGATGGCGGCGTTCAGCGACAGGATGTTGGAGCGGGTGGCGAGGTCGCCGATGCTCTGGGTGATGCTGTTGATGCGGGCGCTGGTCACCGCGATCTCGCGCACCGCCGCGGTCATGGCGCCGATCTGGGTCATGCCGTCGGCGAGCTGGGTGGCCGCGGCGCGCGAGCGGTCCTTGGCCGACAGGCTGACCGAGGCGATGGTGCCGATGATGGACGTGGTCCGCGACACCGAGCCGGTGATCGATTCCACCGACTGCATCTGGCGCTGCGATCCGTCCGACACCTGCTCGACCGCGACCGCGGCCTGGGCGGTCGCCGCCGCCATCTGCTGGGCGGCGGCGCTGGTGCGCTGGGCCAGCGCGTCGGAGGCGGCCAGCGTCTCCTTCAGCAACCGCACGGCGCGGGCGATCTCGCCCACCTCGTCGCGGCGGTCGAGCCCGAGGATGGGGCTGTCCAGCCGCCCGCCGAGCAGATCCTTGGCGGTGCCGATCAGCCGGTGCAGCGGGCGCACCACGGTGAGGCGCAGCAGCAGGAAGGCGAACAGGAACAGCAAGGCCAACGCCAGCGCCACCAGCCGCACCACCAGGGCGGCGTCCGTACGGGCGCCGTCGGCCGATGCGCGGGCCTTGTCGCGGGCGTGGGCCTGCGCTTTCTCGATCAGACCGGCCATCAGGCCGTCGAACTCCTCAACCCCCGCGGTCACGGCGCGGGCCAGGGTGCGCAGCTCCTCGCCGGGAACCCCGTCGGGCTGGGCGAAGCGCTGGGCCAGCACCGCGTCGATCCGCTGCCCGAGCCGGCCGAAGGCGTCGCGCGCGTTGTTCAGCTCGGCCGGCATGCCGGGCAGGCTGCGTTCGGCCTCGCTCATGCGCACGGCGAAGGCGACCGTCTCCTCCTTCACCCGGCCGGCGATCTGGCGGGCGCGGAATCCGCTCGGCTCGCCCAGCGCCTCGAAGGTCAGCCGGGCGGTGTTCATCGCCGTGGCGTGGGCGCGCGCCAGCCAGACGATGCCGGCGGCGTCGCGATCGACGATGTCGGAGACGGCGGCCTCCGTCTGTTCCTGGATGGCGGTGATGCGGGTCATCCCGGCGAACACCGCGACGGCCAGGATGGCCAGGATCAGCAGCACCTTGCCGACGATCGGCACCGACAGGCCCATCCTCATCGCCGCAGCACCCCCTCGCTCGCCCGGCGGGCCATCAGGTCAGCTTCCCGATGGCCGCCTCGACCCGGACCTTCAGATCCTTGACGGCGACCGGCTTGCGCAGGAACAGCCGCACGCCGGCGGCGATCGCCGTCTTGACGGAATGCTCCTCGGCGTTGCCGGTGACCATGATGATCGGCAGCTTCGCGGTCTTGGGATTGCCGCGCAGCATCTTGAACAGGGTCAGGCCGTCGGTGCCCGGCATGTTCCAGTCCAGCGTCATCAGGTCGAACTCCTTGGACAGCACCGCGTCGACCGCCGCCACCGCGGAGGTGCATTCGGTCACGTCCCGGATGCCGATCTGTGCGAACGCGTAACGATGCAGGCGCAGCATGCTCTCCTGATCGTCCACGCAAATGACCTTCACGAGCTCGGCGCGCGGCATCCCATGCCCCCCGTTTGCTGGCCGTTTCCCCGGCCGGCAGGCTTCAAACAAACAGAGGGAAATATTAAAAAAATGCGAAGCTTCGTCTACGGCGAAACCATCCGATGTCTTGAGCGCGGGCGGCAGGGACGGCGGGCCGCCGTCAGTCGGGTCCCGCGGCCCCGGTGAAGAATTGCGGGGCGGCGTGGCGCAGGTCGTGGATGGTGACGCGCAGCCCCTCCAGATGCGCCTCCAGCGCCGCGACGGCGCTCGCCTCGTCGTGGGCGGCGATCGACTCGAGGATCGCCTCGTGCTCGCCGATCACCTTCCCGATGTGGCCGGGAACGGGCAGGGTGAGGCGGCGGCAGCGGTCGACCTGCACCTTCACCTGCTGGGTGATGGTCCAGAATCCGGGATAGCCGGCGGCCTCGGCGATCAGCGCGTGGAAATCCTCGTCGGCCTGGTGGAAGCCCTCCTCGTCGCGGGCAGCGCTCAGCTCGTGCTGGCGCTCCACGCAGGCGCGCAGGCGGGCGATCTGGCTGCGGCTGGCGTTGCTTGCCGCGAGGCGGACGGTGGTCCGCTCCAGCGCCTTGCGGATCTCCGTCGCCTCCGGCAGGGCGTCGAGCGGGATGCGCGCCACGAAGGTGCCGGACTGCGGGAACACCTCGATCAGCCCCTCGTCGGCCAGCTTCAGCACCGCCTCGCGCACCGGCGTGCGGCTGACGCCGTAGGCCTGGGCGATCTGCTTCTCGCTGATCGGCTCGCCCGGCTTGCGGGCGAGCGACACGATCTGACCGCGCAGCTCGCGGTGGATGGCCGCCGCGGCGGTGGCGCCGCGCTGCGGGGCGCGGGGGGTCGGCGCCGCCGGCCTGACCGGACGCGACCGGGCGACGCCGTTCTCGGTGCTGGCCGTCATGGCCGCGAAACTCCTCGTTGCGGGCCCGGCCGGCCGCCGTCGCCCACTGGCATAAGAATATTAATATATCAGCGGCGGATTCAAGCGGCTTGCGCAGCCCGCAGGTTCGGCCGCGCCAAAGTGGCGCGGCGCGCGGGTGTCCTCGGCGGATGTTCAGAACTCGGCGTCGAGCTCGTCCAGCTCGTGCGGCTCGTCTTTGGCCGCCTCCACCCATTCCGCCATCGGCGCCCACTCCATGATGGTGGCGCAGTAGGACGCGCAGAGCGCGTCCTGCGGCACGTCGTAGGTCAGGAAGCGCGTGCACACCGGCGCGAACATGGCGTCGGCCATCGAGGGCGCGGCCCCGAACAGGAAGGGGCCGCGGTAGCGCTCCAGGCACTCGCGCCAGATGGCCTGCACCCGCGCGATGTCCGGCTGGGCGCCGGTCCAGATCTTGAAGCCCTTGTAATGGGCCCGCAGATTCATCGGCAGCGCGGAGCGGAGGTTGTAGAATCCGGAATGCATCTCGCCGCTGACCGAGCGGCAGTGCGCCCGCGCGATGCGCTCGGCCGGCAGCATGGCGGCCTCGGGCGCCAGTTCGGCCAGATATTCGGCAATCGACAGCGTGTCCCAGACATGGGCGCCGTCATGCTCCAGGCAGGGCACCAGGGTGCTGGGGGAGAGCAGCAGCAGCTCCGCCCGCGCCGAGGGGTCGTCGATGGGCAGCACCCGCTCCTCGAACGCCAGCCCGGCCATCCGGCACAACAGCCAGCCGCGCAGCGACCAGGACGAGTAGTTGCGGCTGGAGATGGTCAGCACAGCCTTCGTCATCGTGTCGTTCCTCCCGCCCGGTGTCCGGCCTCTGCCGCGTATTGTCTCGCAGTGCGGGAGAATTTGCATTAGCCTTTTGGACATCCGCGACAGCGACGGGGCCGCAGGCGCGCGCATGCTGTACCATGCCTATCAGACGAAGCTCGATCTTCTGCAGCCCGTGCTCGCCCTGGCGCGGCTGGCGGGCGCGGCTCTCGGCCCCTGGAACGGGGCGGCGGAGCTGCCGCCGCGGGCACTGTCCGGTGCGGTCTCCATCCCCCTGCGGCACATGGTGGCGGCGCTGGAGCTGGTGTCCCGAGTCGGGCTGACCCACCACCGCCCCTCCTATGGAATCGACCGTGTCACCTGCGGCACCCGCGAGGCGGCGGTGACGGAGGTGCCGATCCACGTCACCCCCTTCGGCACGCTGCTGCAATTCCGCAAGGACGTGGACCTCGCCCAGCCGCGGGTGCTGGTGGTGGCGCCGCTGTCCGGCCATTTCGCCACCCTGCTGCGCGGCACCATCCGCACGCTGCTGGCCGACCACGACGTCTACGTCACCGACTGGCACAACGCGCGCGACGTGCCGCTGGACGCCGGCCGGTTCGGCTTCGACGACTACATCGCCCACGTCATCCGCTTCCTGGAGGTGATGGGGCCGGGGGCGCATGTGCTGGCGGTGTGCCAGCCCTGCGTGCAGGTGCTGGCCGCCGCCGCCCTGATGGCGGAGGACGACAACCCCGCCCAGCCGCTCAGCATGACGCTGATGGCCGGGCCGGTGGACACCCGGATCAACCCCACCAAGGTCAACGAGCTGGCGACCTCCAAGCCGATCGACTGGTTCGAGCGCACGCTGATCGCGCGGGTGCCCTGGCGCCACGCCGGGGCCGGGCGGCGGGTCTATCCCGGCTTCGTCCAGCTCATCGCCTTCATGTCGATGAACATCACCCGCCATGACAAGGCGCACCGCGACCTCTACGACCATCTGGTCAAGGGCGAGACGGAGCAGGCGCAGGCGATCCGCGACTTCTACGACGAGTATTTCGCGGTGCTGGACCTGCCGGCCGAGTTCTACCTGGAAACCGTGCGCTGGGTGTTCCAGGAGGCGCGGCTGGCGAAGGGGGAGCTGACCTGGCGCGACCGCCGCGTCGATCCCCGCGCCATCCGCCGCACCGCGCTGCTGACCGTGGAGGGCGAGCGCGACGACATCTGCGCGCTCGGCCAGACCTCGGCCGCGCAGGATCTCTGCTCCGGCCTGCGACCGTACCTGAAGCGCCACCACATGCAGGTGGGTGTCGGCCATTACGGCGTGTTCAGCGGCCGGCGCTGGGAGAACCACATCTACCCCATCGTCCGCAACCTGATGCTGTCGGCGGAGTGACCCGCCCGGCAGCCCCACAGGGCTGCCACCGTTGTTGCGGCGGTCAGCCCCGTGTGGCTGACCGCTGTTGCGCCGGTCAGCCCCGCGGGGCTGACCGCTGTTGCGAATGAAACTCATCTGCGCTATGGTTTCCATTCCCCAACCGACGGACAGCCATGGGGCGTGGTTCCGGTGGCATCGCTCGACGTCAACAGCCTGTTCCGCCGCTACCGTGACGAGCTCATGCGGTTCCTGTGCCGCCGGGTGCCATCGCGGGAGGATGCGGCCGACCTGATGCAGGAGAGTTTCCTGCGCGTGATGCGGGCCGCACCGGCGGCGGGGGAGGTGCAGGACGCCGGGGCCTATCTGTTCGCCACGGCGGCGCGGCTGGCGCTGGATCACCACCGGCACCGCCGCGTGGCCCGGCCGGAGGAGGACGACGCGGTGCTGGGCTCCCTTGCCGACCCGACCCCGACGCCGGAGGTGGTGGCCGCCGACCGGCAGGAGCTGGCCCGTGCCGCCGCCGCCATAGCCAAACTTCCGGAGCGCACCCGCATCGCCTTCGAGATGCACCGGCTGGGCGGTCGCACCCAGACCGAGATCGCGCGCGAGCTGGGGGTGTCCGTCACCGTCGTGTGGCGCATGATCCACGAGGCGTACGCCGCCCTGCGCACGGCCCTCAACGAACCGCCGGACGGACGGCCATGACCGCCGCCCACACGCCGCCCGATGACGTCGATTCCGCGGACGTCCTCTGGGGCGAGGCCATGGAGGCGGTGATCCGCGTGAAGGCCATGCCCGCCGGGCCGGAGGCCGAGCGGGCCGCCCGCCACTGGCGGGCGCGCAGCCCCGCCCACGCCGCGGCCTGGGCGGAGGCGGAGCGTGTCTGGCGCGTCGCCGGCGCGCTTCCCGCGGCCCACGCGGCACGGTGGAACCGGGAGCCCGCCCGCCCCGGCCGCCGCGCCGTGCTGGCGGGGGCCGGCGCGCTGGCCGCCGGGGGTGCCGCGCTGCTGCTGGCCCCCGATGCCTGGCACCGGCTGCGCGGCGACGCGGTGACCGGCACCGCCGAACTGCGCGAGCTGGAACTTCCCGACGGAAGCCGCGTGACGCTCGGCCCCGGCAGCGTGCTGCGCGCCGTCATGACGCCGGGCGAACGCGGCGTGGTGTTGGCGGAGGGCGTCGCCTTCTTCACCGTGCGGCCCGACCCCGACCGGCCCTTCGTGGTGGATGCGGGGTCACTGAGCGTGCGCGTCCTCGGCACCGCCTTCGAGCTGCGCCGCGGGGAGGGGCGGGCGACCGTGGCGGTGCAGCACGGCTCCGTGCGTGTCCAGCCCGCCGGCTCGGCCGCGCCCGCGACCCTGACGGCGGGGGAGTGGCTGAGCGCCGGCGAGGACGGCGCGGTGGCCCGCGGTGCCGCCTCCCCCGACCGGATCGCGGCCTGGCGCGACCGCATGCTGGTGGTCGACCAGCGCCCCATCGCCGAGGTGGCGGCCGAACTCGGCCGCTGGCACCACGGGCGGATCCTCATCCTCGACGACGGCTTCGGCCGGCGCCCGGTCAGCGGCGTCTTCGACCTCGACCAGCCGGAAGCGGCCCTGCGCGCCCTGGTGCGGCCCTATGGGGGGCGGGTGCGCCGGGTGACCGGCTGGCTGCTGCTGGTGGACGCCGGCTGACCCGCCAAGTTTTTTTCGCACCCGCTGTTGAAAGCCATCCCCCTCGCGCGTCCTGGGTTCATGAGAATGCGTCGCAACAACAATGCGGCGCGACGAATGAGTCGAGGCGAGAGGGGCAGATGGGGTTCGGGAAGCGGAGGGGGGGGCGCGCGGGCCGCGCGCTGGCGGCGCTGTGGCTGGGTACGGCGGTCACGGGCATGACCATGGGGGCGGTGCAGGCGCAGGGCACGGGCGCGCAGGGCACCGGGGCGGCGGAGACGGCGCCACGCCGCATCGCCTTCGACATTCCGGCGGCACCGTTGGGGGACGCGCTGGCGTCGCTGGGGCGGCAGGCGCGGCTGCAGATCGCCTACGCGCCGGACACGGTGGCGGGCCTCGGCAGCCCCGGCTTCCGCGGCACCGCCACGGCGGAGGAGGCGTTGCGCGCGCTGCTGTCCGGCAGCGGGATCGCGTGGCGCTTCTCCGGCCCGGACGCCGTCACCCTGTCCCGGCCGGTGAACGGCGCGCTGATGCTGGACCCGGTGACGGTGGTCGGGCAGGGGCGCGGGGCCGGCGGATCGGGGGCGGTGCCGGGCACCGTCGCGACCGACAGCGCCACCGCCACCAAGACCGACACCCCGATCACCGAGATTCCGCAGTCCGTCTCGGTCGTCACCCGCAAGGAGATGGAGCAGCGCGGCGTGACCACGCTGAACGGCGCCATCGCCTACACGCCGGGCGTCCGCGCCATCGACTATCCGGGCGGGCCGGGGGCGCCGGACATCCTGCTGCGCGGTTTCCGCGACACCGGGCTGTTCAGCGTGTACCGCGACGGGCTGCGCGCCGGTTTCAACGCCTACGACGCGGAGTTCGAACCCTACAGCCTGGAGCGCATCGACGTGCTGAAGGGGCCGGCGTCGGTGCTGTTCGGGCAGGGGTCGCCGGGCGGCATCATCAACCTGACCAGCAAGCGCCCATCCGAGACGCCGATCCGCGAACTCCAGTTCCAGGCGGGCAGCCACGACCGCATCCAGGGCGCGGCCGACTTCAGCGGCGCCATCGACGCGGAGAAGCGGGTGCTCGTCCGGCTGACCGGCCTGTGGCGCGACAGCGGGACCCAGATCGACCACGCGCCCGACGACCGCGTCTATGTCGCCCCGGCCATCACGCTGCGCCCGAACGACCGTACCTCGCTGACGTTGCTGGCCAGCCATCTGCACAGCAAGGTCAGCGGCTCCGAACAGAGCATCCCCATGGTCGGCAGCCTCTACGACAACCCCAAGGGGCAGATCGGCACCAACATCTACTTCGGCGAGCCGGGCCTGACCGACTGGACCGTGGACAGCACCTCCATCGGCTACGCCTTCGAGCACAAGTTCACCCCGGACTGGAGCGTGCAGCAGAACACCCGCTACACCCGCACCCGCGTCGATTTCCACGCGGCCTTCCCGATGAGCTGGCCGGTCGATCTGGTGGACGGGCAGTATTACCCGATCGGCGTGCAGGACCGGCCGAAATCCACCACCAGCTTCCTGGTCGACACCAACGTGCAGGGGCGGGTGGAGACCGGGCCGCTGGTGCACCGGCTGCTCGCCGGTCTCGACTACGCGCGCTATTCGGGGAAGGAGACGCGGCGGAACTCGCTGAACACCGCGGTCATCGACATCCTCAACCCGGTCTACGGCACCACGGATTTCGTCTATGGCGACGCCTGGGTGAAGAGCCGCAGCACCATCGACCAGCTCGGCGTCTATCTCCAGGACCAGGTCAAGCATGGCGGCTGGGTCCTCACCCTCGGCGGCCGTCAGGACTGGGTGATCAACAAGGAGAAGGATTACCTGGGCGGCACGGAGCAGAAGGCCGACAACCAGGCCTTCACCGGCCGCGTCGGCCTCGCCCATGTCTTCGAGAACGGCCTGGCGCCCTACGCCAGCTACGCCACCTCCTTCCAGCCGGAAAGCGGCAGCTACGCGCCGGAGCGGGGCGGCGGCATGTTCAGCCCGACCACCGGCACCCAGTACGAGGTCGGCGTGAAGTACCAGCCGCCGGGTCGCGAGAGCCTGATCACCGTCTCGCTCTTCCACCTGACGCAGCAGAACGTCACCACCAACGACCCGGTCTACAGCGGCTTCTCGGTGCAGGACGGCGAGGTGCGCAGCCGCGGGCTGGAGATCGAGGGCAAGCTGGAACTGACGGAGGAGATGAGCCTGATCGCCTCCTACGCCTACATCGACGCCGAGATCACCAAGGACAACGCCGCGGTCGGCAGCACCACCAGCCGGGAGGGGCTGACCCCGTCCTCGGTGCCGCGCCACACGGCGTCGCTGTGGGCCGACTACACGGTTGCCAACGGTGTCCTGCGCGGGCTGGGGCTGGGCGCCGGGGTGCGCTACGTCGGCAGCTCCTACAACGCCGCCAACACGGTGAAGGTGCCGGACTACACGCTGGTGGACGCCGCCATCCGCTACGAGCTGGGTGAGCTGCGCTCCGAACTCGCCGGCACCACGCTGGCGCTGACCGTCACCAACCTGACCGACAAGGAGTATGTCACCCCCGGCTTCTACGACAACACGGTGTTCTACGGGAACCGCCGGCAGATCCTGGGCACTGTGACGTATCGCTGGTGAAGGGCCACCGGTAACCAGGCACCCCGCCGCTCCGCCGCCCCTCGCGGGCGGCGGTATGACAATGGAAGGACATAATTTTAGGAAAGGTAACATAGTATTATCGGTAAATTTTCATTAACTGCCGCCGTCGATGGTCGCGCCGTGAACACATGGAGAAACGCTCATGGCCACCATCGTCCTCAAACCCGGCATGTCCATCCAGGCGGCGATCGACGCCAACCCGGCGGGCACGACGTTCCTGCTTGAAGCCGGTGTCTACCGTGGCGCCCAATTCACGCCGAAGGACGGCCAGTCCTTCATCGGCTCCGCCGGGACCGTGCTGAACGGCGCCGTCGAGGTGAACGGCTGGCAGTCGTCCGGCAGTTACTGGAAGGCGTCGGGCCTGCCGGCCCCGTTGCAGCCGGCCGGCATCGGCGCCAACGGCAGCACGCTGCCGACCCTGCGCGAGGACCTGTTCGTCAACGACACCCTCTACAAGCGCGTCGGCTCGCTGGCGGAGGTGAAGGACGGCACCTGGTACTACGACCAGGGCAGCCGCACCGCCTACCTGTCCAAATCGCCCGCCGGGGCCAAGGTGGAGATGAGCTCCACCGCCCAGGCCATCCGCGGCGAGGCCGACAACGTCACACTGAAGAACATCACGGTCGAGAAATACGCCAGCGCCGCCCAGACCGGCGCCATCGACATCGACGGCGACAACTGGTCCGTCGAGCATGTCACCGCCCGCTTCAACCACGGCGTCGGTCTGGTGATGGGGCGCGGCACCACGGTGACCGGCGGCCATTACAACGACAACGGGCAGGTCGGCATCGGCGCCTGGAAGGCCGACGGCGCCAAGGTGACCGGCGTGGAGGCGGCGCGCAACAACTACGCCGGCTTCGACACCTTCTGGGACGCGGGCGGGCTGAAGATCACCGAGTCCACGGGCGTGACGGTGAAGGACAGCTACATCCACCACAACAACGGCGTCGGGCTGTGGTTCGACATCGACATGAAGAACGTGCTGGTGGAGAACAACACCATCGCCCTGAACAAGCAGGTCGGGCTGGCCTACGAGATCTCGTGGGACGCGGTGATCCGCAACAACGACTTCATCCGCAACGGCACGCCGGAACCGGGCCAGCCCGGCAACTGGCTGGTGGGGGCGCAGCTCGGCATCCAGAACAGCACCAACATCCAGGTCTACGGCAACACGATGGAGGCCGCGAACGGCGCCGGCGGCATAGCGCTGCTGCACGAGAACCGCGGCGGCAGCACCTACGGCACCTGGACCACCAAGAACATCACGATCACCGACAACGAGATCACCTATCTCGGCAACAACATCCTCAGCGGCTTCCAGGTCAATTACCAGCAGAGCCAGTCGCACGGCTGGAACATCGTGTGGAACAACAACGACTGGATCGTCCCGGACGGGTCGAAGCAGCTCTGGATGTTCGACAGCTCGCTGCGTGAATGGGCGAGCGCACGCACCATTCCGGGTTTCGAGGCGAACGGCCACCTGATCGTGGAGACCAGCCAGCCCGGCACCGTCGCCCCGCCCACCGGCTACGACCCCGGCCACGGCACCACCACCCCCACGGTCCCCACCACGCCGACCACCCCCACCACCCCGCCGCCGTCACCGCCGGCCGGTCCGGACACCATCGTGGTGCGCGCGGCGGCGCAGAGCTGGAACGGCGACCCGTCCTTCAAGCTGATGGTCGACGGCGTCGCGGTCGGCAGCGCCGCCACCGTCACCACCCAGAAGGCGGCGGGCTGGCAGGACATCACCTTCAAGCTCGACCTGCCCGACAATGCCGCCAAGATCGGCGTCAACTTCTTCAACGACGCCTATGGCGGGGCCGGCAAGGACCGCAACCTCTATGTGGACAGCGTCACCGTCAACGGCAGCAAACTGACGCTGGACAAGTCGGCCCTCACCTCCAACGGCACGGCCAGCGCCGGGCTGCCCAGCAGCGGGCCGGACACGGTGACGGTGCGGGTCTCCGGCGACCTTTACAAGGGCAACGCCGGCTTCAAACTGGTGGCGGACGGTCAGGAGTTGACAGGTCCCGCCTACACCTCCACCGCCAAGGGCAGCGGCTGGCAGGACGTCACCGTCAAGGTGGACCTGCCCGACGGGGCGAAGTCGCTGGGCGTCACCTTCATCAACAACCTGTATGAAAGCGCCAGTCAGGACCGCAACCTGTATGTGGACAGCGTCACGGTGAACGGCACCAAGCTGGCGGTGGACAAGTCCGGGCTGATGAAGACCGGCGACACCGCGACGGCCACGCTCGGTTCGACGTCCGGCGGCGGCACGGGCGGCGGCACCGGCACCGGCGGGACGGGCGGCGATGTGGTGGTCATCAAGGCGGCGGGCGACGCTTACAAGGGCGATCCGGGCTTCAAGCTGCTGGCCGATGGCGCGCTGGTGGGTGGCCCCACCTACGTCTCCACCGACCATGGCGACGGCTGGCAGGAGTTCGTCTACCGCCTGAACCTTCCCGACAGCACGAAGACGCTGGGCGTCGATTTCTTCAACGACTTCAGCGAGGGGCCGGGTCTCGACCGCAACCTCCACCTCCACTCCGTCTCGGTCAATGGGCATGAGCTGCTCGATCACGACCAGACCATGACGCACAACGGCATGGTCGGGTTCGACGTGTCGAGCCTGGTGTAATTACGCCACTATACCGTGCGGCCCGCGGATCGATGCACTCCGCGGGCCGCAGCCATGCGTACGGTACGGTACAGTCCCATTCCGCACATCCGCGGCGACTGGCAAATCCTCCCGCCATCGATGGAGAAGGGATGCACGATCCGTCACGGCACGCGCATGGATTGCGTTTATTGCGAGATCGAAAGCCGGTGCGCGCACTCCGCATGGATTCATTGTGGCGAGACGGATCAAATCTTACTGCGGTATCAAAAGAAAATCTCTCGGTATTTTTGTAAACGTCGATGCATTTCGCAATTTGCAAGTCTTCAGCGTTTTTCTTCGGCCATTGTTTCAATTCTGAAAATTACGCGGCAAGAAACTGGTAACGATCTCGGCGCAGACTGTTCGTAGAACGATGAACGATTTGCTGCGCGAGGCGCTCCGACCATGCTGATGTCCATCACGATCGCTCCGAGCCCGAACCAGCGGCATGAACGTGGGCAATTCAGCCGGGTGCCGCTGCTTGATCTGGCGGAATTCATCTCCGACGACTGCGGCGGTGTTCCCGTGACGATCCTGGACGGCGGCGGCCATGTCGCCGCCCGGGTCGGCGGCCCCGCCGATGATGATGTGGAGTTGTTCTGATGGGCATGCTTGCCGCCATCAATGGGTGCGCCCCGCCCTTAGGTGACGCCCGGCCGGCCGCCGGCCCGGGGTCCGGTCCGGATGCGGCGGGCGATCCCGTGGAGCGCCGCCTGGCCGCAGCCCTGTGGGGTACGGCGCCGCGACCCCGCCCGCGGGTGCGCACGGTCTGCCCCACCTGCGGTTGAACGGCAACAGTTGAAACGACAGGGGCCCCGTCCTCCGACCGGAGGACGGGGCCCCTGTTGTTTCCGTGGATGCCGTCGCGGTGATGATCAGGCGGCGTCCTGCAGCGGGTCGATCAGCAGCAGCCCGTCATAGCCGCCGTCCGTCGCCAGCGACGCGCTGTCGACAGCCATCAGGGTGGAGGCGGCCTGGGACTGGCCGGCGACGTGGTTCCACAGCGTGACCAGCCCGGTGTCGTCGGCGATGCCGGCGTTCACCGCCCCGCCCAGCTTCAGGCTGAAGGTCTCCGTCCCCTCCGCGACGCTGTCGCCCAGCACCGTCACCTTCACCTGCTTGGCGGTCTCGCCCGGCGCGAAGGTCAGGGTGCCGCTGGTGGCGAGGTAGTCCTGGCCCGCCTTCGCCGTGCCGTCGGCGGTGGCGTAGGTCAGGCTGACCGTCTGCGTCGCCGCCTTGGAGAGGGAGACCGTGAACACGGCGTCGGTTCGGCCCGCCACTTCCGTGTCCGTCCCCTGGTAGAGCGCCGGCTTGATGTGGTTCATCTTGGTCTGGTCGATCGTCTTCCAGTCGTCCATCAGGATGCCGCCGGTGTCGCCGGAGTTGGGGTTCCAGGACCAGTAGGTCCAGCTCATCCCCTGCTCGTTGGCGGCGATGTCCTTGGTGCCGTTGCCGTCCAGGTCGCCGTTGATGTACTGGACGAATTTGCTGATCCAGGCCCGCTCCTGCGCGTCGTCGAAGCGGCCGCCGAATTCGCCGATCAGGATCGGCGCGGTGTCGTTCTTGTAAAGATAGCCGAAGGACTCCGTCAGCTTGGCCGGCAGGTTGTTCGGGAAGTCGTTGGTGTTGAACCAGGACATCTGGTAGAGGCCGGGTCCATAGGAGTGCGGGGCGTAGACCAGTTTGTTGTCGACGTTGAAGTCGATGCCCTCGTTCTTCGCCCCCATCAGGTTGCCGCCCCACCAGTCCCAGTTGTTCTGGTAGATCTCGATGCCCTCGACCATCAGCAGCCAGTTGGGGTTGACGGACTGGATGGCGTTGCCGATGCGCTCGGCGGCGGCGGCCCAGTCGGTGGCGCGGTTGCCGTCGCCCCAGGTGGCGGCCCCGTGC
>NZ_JABFFR010000062.1 GCF_013423485.1 Azospirillum oleiclasticum | reverse complement strand
GGCGCCAGTGCCGCGCGGCGGCCTCCGCCGTGCTGCCGTCCGCCGTGCCGCTCCGTTCGGCCTGCCGGCCGGCCTCGGCGTGACCCTCCGCCACCCCCGGCGCCAGCGTCAGGGCGCGGGCGAGCGCCGCGGCGGCAGCCTCCGGCCGCTCCTGCCGGCGCTCGGCCATGGCCAGCAGCCGCCACGCGTCGTCGCGGCCGGGGCGCTGCTCCAGCGCCCAGCGGGCGAGGCCCGCCGTTTCGCCGGGGTCGCCCGCCTCCAGCCGCCCGACGGCCGCGGCCAGCACCTGGTTCAGCAGAAGCTCCAGATTGCCGGTGACCGCGGCGTCGGCGCAGCCCAGCGCCAGCAGCGCCCGGTAGAGCGCCGCCGCCAACCCCAGCCGCCCGGCCTTGTGGTGGTCGACCGCCTGCGCGAAGAGCGCGCGCCGCGCCGCCTCCGCCCCGGCGCGCAGCTCCGTCAGCATGGAAGCTGCGCCGTCAGCCGGGCGATCTGCTCCGCCCAGCTCCAGGACCGCATGCGGTCGGCGGCCGCGGCGCCGCGCCGGCGCGCCTCCGCCCGGTCGGTATGGATCGCCTCCAGCGCCGCGACCGCCTCGTCGGGGTCGGATTCGCCCCAGCCCTCGGTCCCCGGGCAGCGGTCCGTCGGGGGCACGGGCCCCTGGCGGAGCAACGGGTAGCAGGCCGTATCCCCGGCAGGATCGGCCGCCGCCGGATCCGGGGCGATCAGGTCGAGATGGCCGGTGTTGGCCGACAGCACGGTGGGCAGGCCGCAGGCCATGGCCTCCATGGCGACGAGGTTGGTGCCGCCCTCGCAACGGTTGGTGAAGAGAGCCGCGTCCGCCTCGCGCAGCAGCACCGGCAGATGCCGCTGCGGCACCAGACCGCAGTCGATGACGGAGCCGGGCGGCAGCCCGTTGGCCTGCGCCCAGCCGGCGATGTCCAGCCCGCCGCCGGGCAGGAGCGCCGGGTCGCCATCCACCAGACCGCCGGCCGCCATGCCGATGCCGAGCTGCGGGAAGGGGTTCTGCCAAGCGGTCAGCAGCAGCGCTTCGGGGTGGCGGGCGTGGAAGCGCCGGAAGGCGGTCAGCGCGATGTCCTGCCCCTTGCGGTGCTCCAGCTTGCCGCCGGCGAACACCACGAAGCGGTCGCCCAGCAGCCCGGCCTTCGGGGCAGGGTGGAACAGCGTTCCATCCACCCCCTGCGGGGCCAGAACCACATTGCCCAGCCCCAGCCCGCGCAGCACCGCGGCGTTCCAGCCGGAGCCGGCGACGACCCGGTCGTAGGCGGCGGCGCGCTCCAGCGCCGGGCGCGAGAGGGCGGTGTTCTCGAAGAAGACCACCCCCACCTCGTGGCGGCCGGCGAAGCGGGCGGGGACGATGGGCTGCATGTCGAAGGCGAGCCCGCGCAGCACCGTGGCGTCGAGCTTCAGGGCATGGCCGGGATGGGCGGCGGCCAGCGCGTCGAGCCGCCGCTGCTCGGCCAGCGCCGGGGCCAGCAGCCGGGCGTGCAGGGGCCCCAGGTCGAGATCCATCGGGGCGGCCAGGGGAACCGCCGGCCGCCGGCCGGGGCGGGCGCAGTCCAGCGCGAGGTTGAGCCCGAAGACCCCCCAGCCGTAGGCCCCGCCGATCCGCCAGTCGATCCCGATCATGCCGCCCTCCGGGCGGATGCCCGCGACGGCGGCACCGCCCACCGTATGGGAGCCTGAGGTGTCAACGTCCAGGGCCGTTGATCTCAGCCCTTTTCCGCTGCCAACGTGTGCGCCACCAGCGCGTTGGCGTGGCCATGGCCCATCGCGTGGTCGTTCTTCAACATGGCGACCAGTTCCATGTGCTTCGCGGGCAGGTGTCCGCGGATGATCGCCTGCCACTCCGCGATGGACTTTCCGTATTTCTTCTCGATGGACGGGAAGTAGGAAGCCGGTCCCTTCACCGGTTGATCAGCCATGGCCCGTGGTGCTCCACATTGTCCGGGGGCGGTTGGTCAGGCCAGCAGCGTATCCAGCACGCGGTCCAGGCTTTCCTCCCAGGGCGGCAGGGCGATGCCGAAGGCGGCCTGCAGCCGGCTGTTGTCGAGGCGGGAGTTGGCCGGGCGCGCGGCGGGGGTGGGGTAGTCGGCGGTGGTGATCGCGGTGAGCCGCGGGCGCCGGCCGGTCTTCTGGTCCAGCCGCTGGAAGATGCGCTCGGCGAAGCCGTGCCACGTGGTCACCCCGGCCCCTGTGCAGTGGTAGATGCCCCAGGGGACGGTGGCGGGGTTTTCCCGGATACGGGCGACGATGGCGAGGATGGCGGCGGCGAGGTCGCTTGCTGCGGTGGGGGCGCCGTGCTGGTCGGCGACCACCCGCATCTCGTCGCGCTCGGCGCCGAAGCGCAGCATGGTCTTCACGAAATTGGCGCCGTGCGACGCGTACACCCAGGACGTACGGAGGATGACGTGCTGCGCGCAGCCGGCGCACACGGCGATCTCGCCGGCCGCCTTGCTGGCGCCATAGACGCTGACCGGGCCGACCGGGTCGTCCTCGGTGTACGCCCCGTCCTTGCCGCCGTCGAAGACATAGTCGGTGGAGACGTGGATCAGCGGGATGCCGCGCCCGGCGCAGGCAGCGGCCAGCCGGCCGACACCGACGGCGTTGACCGCCCAGGCGGCGGCGCGCTCGCTCTCGGCTTTGTCGACCGCGGTGTAGGCGGTGGCGTTGACCACCAGATCGGGGGCGTGGCGCTCCACCGCCGCCTCCACGTCGCCCGCCCGCCCCATGTCGAAGTCGGGGTAGGCCTCGCCCGCCAGCTCGGTGCCGGCCGGCCAGGAGGCGGTCATCAGCTCGTGCCCGAGCTGGCCGGGCGTGCCGAGGATCAGGATCTTCATGCCGTGGCCTCCGCGCTGGTCAGGCCCAGCCGCTCGCCGCGGTAGGAGCCGTCCATCACCGCCTGCCACCAGGAGCGGTTCTCCAGATACCAGGCCACCGTCTTGCGCAGCCCGCTCTCGAAGCTCTCCTGCGGGCGCCAGCCCAGCTCGCGCTCGATCTTGCCGGCGTCGATGGCGTAGCGCTGGTCGTGGCCCGGCCGGTCGGTGACGAAGGTGATCAGCCGGTCGTGCGGCGCGCCCGCGGGGTTCATCTCGTCCAAGAGCGCGCAGATGCCGCGCACCACCGCGATGTTGGTGCGCTCGTTGAAGCCGCCGATGTTGTAGCTCTCGCCGATCCGGCCCCGCTCCAGCACCAGCCTGAGTGCGCGGGCGTGGTCCTCCACATAGAGCCAGTCGCGCACGTTGTCGCCCTTGCCGTAGACCGGCATCGGCTGGCCGTGCAGGCCCTTCAGGATGACCAGCGGGATCAGCTTCTCCGGGAAATGGTAGGGGCCGTAGTTGTTGGAGCAGTTGGTGACCACCACCGGCAGCCCGTAGGTCTCGTGCCACGCCCGCACCAGATGGTCGGACGACGCCTTGCTGGCCGAGTAGGGGGAGTTGGGGCTGTAGGGCGTGGTCTCCGTGAAGAAGCCCTCGGCCCCCAGCGAGCCGAACACCTCGTCGGTGGAGATGTGGTGGAAGCGGAAGGCGGCGCGCTCGGCCTCCGGCAGGTCCAGCCAGTAACCGCGGGCGGCCTCCAGCAGGCGGAAGGTGCCGACCACGTTGGTCTGGATGAAGGCACCGGGCCCGTCGATGGAGCGGTCGACGTGGGATTCGGCGGCCAGATGCATCACCGCGTCGGGCCGGTGCTGGGCGAACACCCGGCGCAGCTCCTCGCCGTCGCAGATGTCCACCTTCTCGAAGGCGTAGCGCGGGTTCCCTTCGGCCCCCGGCAGCGAGGCGGGGTTGGCCGCGTAGGTCAGCTTGTCGACGTTGACGACGTGGGCGTCGGTCTCCGCCAGCAGTTGCCGGATCACGGCCGACCCGATGAACCCGGCCCCGCCGGTGACGAGGATGCGCTTCATGGAAACCCCCTGGGAACCGGGATCAGGCGTGGTGGAACCAGTCGGGAAGATCGGCGAGACGAGGATGCAGTTTGTCCTTGTCGGACAGGCGCGCTTCCGCGGCCGCGACCGGCCAGTCGATGCCAAGGTCGGGGTCGTTCCACAGCAGCCCCTTGTCGTGCTCGGGGGAGTAGAAGTTGCTGACCTTGTAGAGGACCTCGGTGTCCGGCTCCAGCGTGCACAGCCCGTGCGCGAAGCCGATGGGGATCAGGATCTGGTTCCAGTCCGCCGCCGAGATGCGGGCCGACACGTGCCGCCCGTAGGTGGGGGAGCCGCGGCGGATATCGACCGCCACGTCCAGGATGGCGCCGCGCACCACCCGCACCAGCTTGACCTGGCCGAAGGGCTCGGTCTGGAAATGCAGGCCGCGGATGGTGCCGGGTTCCGCCGACAGCGAGTGGTTGTCCTGCACGAAGTCGAAATCCAGCCCCGCCGCCTGGAAGGCGCGCCGGCTGTACGTCTCCGAGAAGAAGCCGCGGTGGTCGCCGAACTTCCTGGGCCGGATGATCTTCACGTCGGGGATGGCGAGCGCTTCGATCTCCATGGGTCAGGCACCTTCCTTGGCGGGGTCTTCGACTGTGGTCGCTGCGGGCAGCCATGGCTTCGGCAGGCGGGGCGGGAACGCCAGGCTGAAATCGCCGGCGTCCAGGGTCAGGTTGGGGTTGTAGTAGGGATCGTTCAGCAGGGTGCGGCCCCAGCGCGCGTGCATGTGCCGGATCTCGCCCATGAAGCGGTTGATCTTGTCGGGCGCCATGTCGGACCCGCGGGATGCGGATTCCAGATGGTACAGCTCGGCGTGCGGGGTCCACACCACGAGGTGGCCCGCTTCCCGCACCTTCAGGCAGAGATCGACGTCGTTGAAGGCGACGGCGAGGTTCCCGGCGTCGAGCCCGCCCACCGCGTCGAACACCGACCGGCGCATGACCAGACAGGCGGCGGTCACCACCGACATGTCCTGCACCAGCCGCAGCCGGCCGAAATGGCCGGGATGCTCGCGCGGCAGGTGCTTGTGGATGTGGTTGGCGACCCCGTTGATGCCGGTCACCACGCCGGCGTGCTGGATGGTGTCGTCGCCGTAGTAGAGCTTGGCGCCGACGGCCCCCACTTCCGGCCGCACGGCGTGGCTGACCATCTCCTTCAGCCAGCCCGGCTCGATCACCTTGATGTCGTTGTTGATGAGGCCGATCAGCTCGCCCTTCGCGTGCTCCACGCCGAAGTTGTTGATGGCCGAGAAGTTGAAGGCTCCCTCGTAGCGCAGCACCCGCACCCGGGGCCGCCCCTCCAGCGCGGCGAACCACTCCAGCGTCGCCGGTTCCTCGCTGTTGTTGTCGAGGATCAGGACCTCCAGGTTCGGATAGTCGGTCCCGTCGAGCAGCCCGTCCACGCACTGGCGCAGCAGGTCGAGCTTGTCGCGCGTCGGCACCAGGAGGGAGACCAGCGGCAGCGGGTCGGGCAGCGGGTAGGCGATGCGCGAGTACCACTCCGCCCCCGGCGCCGGCTCGACGCGCGCCGGCACGCCGATCCGGTCGAAATGGTCCTGCAGGGCGCGGCGGGCGGCGTTCGTCGCCGTCGGCAGCGCCGTGGTGGAGAAGGAGGAGGAGGAGGAGAAGACGCGCCAGTGGTAGAGGATGTGCGGCACATGCCGGATCCGCGCCGCCTCGGTCTTCTCGACCGCGCGCAGCACCAGGTCGTAGTCCTGGCTGCCCTCGTAGCCCACCCGGAAGCCGCCGATCGCCTCCAGCAGCGTCCGGCGGAACACGCCGAGGTGGCTGATCATGTTCTGGCCGCAGAACAGGTCGTAGTTCCAGTCGGACTTGAAGTAGGGGTCGTAGCGGACGCCCGCCTCGTCGATCTTGTCCTCGTCGGAATAGAGGATGTCGAGGTCGGGGTGGTTCTCGATCTCCAGCGCCACGACGTAGAGCGCGTGCGGCGGCAGCTCGTCGTCATGGTCCATCAGGGCGACGAACTCGCCGGTGGCCAGCTCCAGCGCGGTGTTGCTGGCGGCCGAGATGTGGCCGTTGGCCGGGCGCCGCACGACCTTGATGCGCGGGTCGCGGCGGGCGTACTCCGCCAACGTCGCGGCGACGTGCGGGGCGGTGGAGGCGTCGTCGGCGATGCACAGCTCCCAGTGCGGGTAGAGCTGGTCGATCACCGTGTCCAGCGCGCGGCGCAGGTAGGGGTCCGGCGTGTTGTAGACCGGCATGACGATGGAGATCAGCGGCTTGCGGGTCAGCCGGGCGATGCCCTCGGCGATGGCCCCGCGGTCGTGCGGCGACAGCGTGTCGTAGAGCTGCACCCAGGTCGGGTAGTCGAGCGCCGCCCCCTTGGGCATCAGCTCCTGGACCAGCTTCTGCTTGGCCACCGCCAGCCCGTTCTCGCGCAGCAGCCGCATCGCCTCGCCCATGCGGCCGCGGTAGAGGCCGAGCGCGCGCCCCAGCACCTGGAGCTTGCCGATCTCGCGGACGGTGACGTTGTCGATGGCGAAGCGGGCGGGCCGGTCGGTCGGGTCGAACCGCAGCCCCTTGGTTTCGGCCGGCAGCAGCAGCACCGTCTCGACCGTTCCCGAGGCCACCGGAGGCAGGCGGATGGTGCCGCCCTCGCCGAAACCGTTGCCGGTGTCGATGTAGAGCAGCGGCGCCAGCGGCACCGAGGTTTCGGTCACGCGGAAGGACAGCAGGCACCAGCCGGTCGGCGGCCGTCCCTGGTCCGAGGCCAGCCGGAAGGCGGGGTCCACCCCGGTGCTCTCGAAGGCGCCGTCCGCCACCCGCACGTCGTGCAGCGGGGTCAGCATCATCCGGTGCAGCCGCGACCGGTGCAGCCGCCGCAGCCGCAGCGCCAGCCGGCCGAGCCGGCGCACCGGGGCCGACAGCTTCCAGGAGGTGGAGTGGTAGACCGCGTGGAGCTGCTGGTGGGCGTTGCGCAGCATCGTCTCCATGCCGGCCACGCCGGCGCGGAGGTTGTCGATCTCGCCCTGGAGGGCGTCGATGGTCCGGTCCCGCTCGGCCACCGCGCCCAGCGTCCGGCCCAACTCCCCGTTCAGCCCGGCGATGCTGGAGTCGCGGTCGGCGACCCAGCCTTGCAGGGTGGCGATGGAGCCGTCGCGCTCGGCGACCGTGGTCATCAGCCCGCGGATCTCGTCCATGCGTCCGGCGATCTCGCCCTGCAACGCGGCGATGGCGGAGTCGCGGTCGGCGATGCTGGAGTCGCGGTCGGCGACCCAGCCTTGCAGGGTGGCGATGGAGCCGTCGCGCTCGGCGACCGTGGTCATCAGCCCGCGGATCTCGTCCATGCGTCCGGCGATCTCGCCCTGCAACGCGGCGATGGCGGAGTCGCGGTCGGCGATGCTGGAGTCGCGGTCGGCGACCCAGCCTTGCAGGGTGGCGATGGAGCCGTCGCGCTCGGCGACCGTGGTCATCAGCCCGCGGATCTCGTCCAGCTTGCCGCGCACGCTGTCGTGCAGCCCGGCGATCTCGGCCCTCAGCGCCTCGATCTCCGCGGCGCGCTGCTGGGCCTGCTGGGTGTTGACCACCCCGCCGCCCAGCCGGTCGAAGAAGGCGCGGATCCCGCGCAGGCGGGGGCCGTTTTCCACCTGCGCCGCGAACAGCCAGCGCAGATCGTCCGGCAGCTCGTCGCCGACGCCCAGCACGCCCAGCCCGTTGGAGTGCAGGAAGGTGAAGTGGGGATGCTGCGCCGACAGCTCTTCCCACAGGCGCCAGACGCCGAAATCGTCCTTGCGCACGTTGGTGTCGTGGAACAGCACCACGCCGCGGCGGCTCAGCTTCGCCCGCCAGGTCTCGAAATCGTGGCGCACCGCCTCGTAGGTGTGCAGCCCGTCGATGTGCAGCAGGTCGATGGTGCCGTCGGAGAAATGCCCGGCCGCCTCGTCGAAGGTCATCCGCATCAGGCGGGAGAAGGCGCCGTAACGGGGATCGTGGAAATCCGCCAGCGCGCGGTGGACCTCGTCCCCGTAATAGCCGGCCTGCGGGTCGCCGGCCCAGGTGTCGACCGCGAAGCAGGCGGTCGGCAGCTCCAGATGCTTCACCGCCTGGCAGAAGGCCGCGTAGGAATTGCCGGTGTGGGTGCCCAGCTCCACGAAGGTACCGGGATTCAGCGCCCCGGTGATCCAGAAGGCGAAGGGCACATGCCCCAGCCAGGAGGGCGGGGCGACGATGAGATCCGGTACGAGGAGGCTGATCGGGCGCGAAAGGCGCGAAAGCGTGTCGGAATCCTGGTCCACCACGTGCAAATCCACCGAACGCCTCTCGCTCTTGCGGGGCCGCCCGCAAGGACGGCGGCCTCTTTTTTCCATGAGCCGGACGCGCGTGCGCCGCGGAAGCCCCGCCCGCGCCGCTTCCGGCCGCGGACAGGGATACGCCGTCCGGCCCGTCCAATGCAAGCCGGCCGCTCAGCCCCCTCCGGGTGCCGCGGCGGGAACCGTCACGCCCCCCGGTGGCTGCAGCTCGGTCACCGCGCCGTCCGCCGACAGGGCGAAGACGCGCACGGCCGTCCCCTCGAAACGGCCGGCGGGGACCGGCACCGCGAAGCCGGCGGCGGCGAAGCCGGGGGCGCCCAGCGCCGCGGCGACGTCCGGCCGCAGCCTCCCGGGCAGCGCGATCCCCACCACCCGGCCGCCGGCCACCGCCGCGACCAGGGCGGCCGGCTCCCGCCGGCCGAGGTCGGCGGCCCAGCCGGTGATCACGGGGGTGCCGTATTTCAGGAACATCACGCTGTCCGCCCAGCCGGTCAGCCGCGCGGCGTCCGGGGTCAGGGGCGGCTCGGTGCGCAGCGTGGCCCCCTCCAGCGTGGCGGCCATCACCCGGCGGCGCAGCTCGCGCGTCGCCCGCTCCCCCGCCGTTCCTTCCATCAGGGGCCGGGCGAAGGCGGCGTCCATGCGGCGGGCGACCGCCAGATAGGGGGCGATGTTGCGGGGGGAGACGGTGGGGCAGTAGAGCGGCCGGTCCTCGTCGCCGTCCTGCAGCCAGACGGCGAGACAGGTGGCGGCAGCGTGGTCGCGCGCGGCCGCCACCTGGTTCAGCCGCGAAAAGTCCCAGCGCGCCAGCGACGGTTCCAGCCGCCGGTCGGGCGAGTGCGGGTCGAGCGGGTGCAGACCGAGCAGGTGCAGGCCGAGGATCGCCACCGCCAGCGCCGCACCCGCGGCGAGCCGCAGCGCCGGGGCCGGCAACAGCCGCATCCAGGCGGCCATCAGGGCCGGCAGGGCCAGCACCACCGGGAAGGCGTAGCGGGGCGAGGCGCCGCAGCCCATGATCACCACCCCGCCGTCGCCGCACAGGTGGCTGCGGCCGACGGCGGTCGCCAGCGTCAGCAGGATGCTGCCGGCCAGCAGGGCGGACAGCACGAAGGCCGGGGCGGCCCCCCCGTCCCCATCCTCGTCCCCGTCCCCGTCCTCGTCGTCGTCGTCACCCCGGCGCAGCAGCGGCAGCAGCAGCGCCGGCACGGCGAAGGCCAGGAACAGCGCCGCCCCGACGGCCAGCCGCGCGTAGGGCGCCACCACGTCCGTCGGTGCGTCCGCCGGCACCCCGGCCGCCGCGGCGAAGGCGCCCAGCACGAAGAACCAGAAATCCTTCTCCCACGGCCACACCAGCGCCTGCTCGGTGTGGTTGGCGTAGGAGCCGATGAAGGTCAGGGCGAACATCAGCAGCGTCAGCGCCACGCCGCCCAGCACCGCCACCCGCACCCGCGGGTCGGCCAGCAGCGCCCGCGGGGTGAGCCGTCCGGCGGCCAGCGCTCCCAGCAGCGCCGCCCCCGCCGATCCCAGCAGATAGGAGGAGCCGAACACCCCGGTGCCGCCATAGCCCAGCAGCAGCAGCCCGGCCAGCCACCAGCGCCGCGCCGCCATGGCGTACAGGAAGCCGAACAGGCACAGGAAGATGAAGGGCTGCGCCAGCCCCATCGCCTGGTAATAGAAATATTCGGCGTTGGCGGTGCTGACCAGCAGCAGCCCGGCCGCCGCCACCGGCACCGCCTCGGCGGCGGAGCGCACGCACACCCGCAGCAGCAGCGCCGCGTAGAGCGCCAGCATGGCGCCGTAGACGATCCAGCCGAGCAGCCGGAAGCCCACGAAATCGACGCCGATCACCCGCCACAGCGCGTGCGTCAGCAGCTTGAACAGCGGGGCGACGTGGTCGCTGTCCTTGGCGAGCAGGCTGTGCAGGGTCAGCGGCTGCTGCACACCCTGCGCCTCGCCGAAGAAATAGCCCCAGTCGTCCCAGTAGGGGATGCCCGTGCTGACGTGCAGGTTCAGGCCGAACTCGCACAGATAGAGCACGACGGCGAGGCCGAGCAGGGCGCCCGCCAGCAGCCGCGCCGGAAAGGCGCCGCCCGCGCCGTCACGGTGCACCGCCCGCGCCGTCACGGCGTCCCCGCATCGATGGCGATGTCCAGCATGGGGATGCCGACCAGCCCGCGGACGACGTGGCTGGCGTGCACCTTGAAGAACAGGGCGTCGTCGATCCAGTGGTGCTGCACGTGGTCGGCCTGGGTGCCCTCGGCCAGCGCCACGGTCACCGCGAACTCGCCCGACGGCAGGTAGGGCATCTGGAAGCGGAAGCGGGCGGTGAAGCTGGCGCCGGCCGGCACGCTGATGGGGTCGAGCTGGTAGGTCAGGTGGGTGTTGTCGCCGAACAGGGTCTGGCCCAGCCGGTCCTTCACGTAGAAGCCGACGATCGGGCGGAACAGGTCGCGCTCGGCCCGGCAGGTCACCGCCAGCACCACCTCCTCGCCGCCCTCCAGCGCCGCCGGACGGCCGCCGCCGGCGTCCAGCAGGGCGACGCCGGTGATGCTGGCTCCGCGCTCCCCGAACCACGGGCCGCTCTCGTCGAAATCGAAGATCTCGATGGCGTTGCGGTGCTCCGACGCCTTCAGCAGCTCGGCCCGCGCGTCGGTCACCGGCTGGTCCGGCCCCTCGCGCCGGCTGCCGCCGATGCGGAAGCCCGCGGCGTCGTCGCGGGTGCCGTAGAGGTCGGCCAGATAGCGGTGGCAGACGTCCTTGGCCGGCCCCACCTCGCGCAGGGTGCCGCGGTCCAGCCACGCCACCCGGTCGCACAGGTTCACCACCTGGCCGGTGTCGTGCGACACGAAGAACAGCGTGCCGCGCTCCTTGAAGGCGCGGATGAAGCGCATGCATTTCTGGGTGAAGGCGGCGTCGCCCACCGACAGGATCTCGTCGACGATCAGGATGTCGGCGTCCACATGCGCCGCCACCGCGAAGGCGAGGCGGGCGTACATGCCGCTGGAGTAGAGCTTGACCGGGTGCTGGATGAAGTCGCCGATGCCGGCGAACTCGGCGATGGCCTGGAAGCGCTCGTCGATCTGCGCCGTCGACAGACCCAGCACGGAGGCCGCCAGATAGACGTTCTCGCGGCCGGTGAATTCCGGGTTGAAGCCGGCCCCCAGCTCCAGCAGCGCGGCGATCCGCCCGTTCACCGTCACCCGGCCCGAGGTCGGCGTCAGCGTGCCGCAGACGAGCTGCAGGAAGGTGGACTTGCCCGAGCCGTTGCGCCCGATGATGCCCACCGTCTCGCCGCGCCGGACCGTCAGGTCGACGCCGCGCAGCGCCCAGTATTCGTCGTAGTAGCGGCGGCGGCCGCGCACCAGCATCTGCTTCAGCCGGTCCTGCGGGCGCTTGAAGATGGCGTAGGCCTTGCCCAGCCCGACCGCCTCGATCACCGTCTCCCCAGGGACGATCCCGTCAGACGACATCGGCGAACCCCCGGCGGGTCTTCACGAAGAAGGTGTGGCCGAGCCACGCCCAGACCAGCGAGCCCAGGCAGACCAGCGTCCATTCCACCGGCGGCAGCCCGTGCCCCCAGAACATCACGTCCTTGGAGCGCTCCAGCAGGATCGCCAGCGGGTTGGCCAGGATCACCGCCTGCACCTCCGCCGGCACGGCGGAGACCGGGTAGAAGATCGGGCTGAGGAACATCATCACCGTGACCAGCACCGTGACCACCTGCCGCAGGTCGCGCAGGAACACCCCGGCCGCCGACAGCACCCAGGCGAGCCCCAGCGTGAACAGGCACAAGGGCAGCAACACCAGCGGCAGCAGCAGGACGGTGAGCGGCGGCGGCCCCATCACCACCAGCGAGAACACCGCCAGGATGACGAAGCCGATGGCGGCGTTGAACAGCGCCGACAGCAGCACGACCACCGGCATGATCTCCAGCGGGAAGACCACCTTCTTGATGTAGCTGAGATTCTCCAGCATCAGGCCGGGCGCCCGGTTGGCGCATTCGGCGAAGATGGTGAACAGCACCATGCCGGAGAACATCAGCACCGCGAACTCCGCCGTGCCGCCGCCGCCGCTGCCCCAGCGGGCGCGGAAGATCATCGTGAACATGAAGGTGTAGGCGGCCATCATGATCAGCGGGTTCAGCACGCTCCACAGCAGCCCCAGCGCGGAGCCGCGGTGGCGCGCCTCGATGTCGCGGCGGGCCAGCCGCCCGATCAGCGTGCGGTGGTGCCAGACGGTGAGGAGCGGGGCGAGCGGACCGGTGCCCGCGGCCAGGGGCCGTCCTGTGGATGCGATCGGCAAATCGAAGCGTGTCCCTGCTTGCGGCGGCGCGACCATAGCGCCGCCCTTCCGCCCGTTCAAGCGCTCCCCCTTGCCGCTCCCCCTTGCCTCTCTTGCCGTGGCGTCTGGGAATTGTATGGTGTCGGCCGCCCGATGGAGCGATCGGCAGCGGGCAACGGAGCGGCGATGAACGACGACACTTTGGTCCGGGCCGCGCGCCGCGATCCCGGTGCCGTCTGCGCCATCGCCCTGGAGCGGGCGCGGGCCGGCGAGCTGGAACTGGCGATCCGGCTCTGGCGCGCGGTGCTGGCGGCCAGCCCCGGCCATGCGGAGGCGGCGGCGCTGCTGCCGGACGCCATCGACCGGCTGCTCAGGGCGGGCTTCGGCCGCCACCGCGCCGGGCGCCCGGACGAGGCCGAGCCCTTCTACCGCGCGGTGCTCCGGAACGATCCCGGCAACGCCGACGCGCTGCACCTGCTGGCCCTGGTCGTGGCCCCCCGCGACGGCGTGGAGGCCGACGCCCTCTACCGGGCGGCCTTCGCCGCCCGGCCGGAGTTTCCCGAAGCGCTCCACAACCACGCCCGTTTCCTGACCGCCACCGGGCGGTACGATGCCGCGGTGGCGGTGCTGCGGCGCCTGCTGGCGATCGATCCGCAATGGCCGGACGGTTGCCATGCCCTCGGCATGGCGCTCAACGGCGCGGAGCGGGGCCGGGAGGCCGTTCCATGGTTCCGGCGCATGCTGGTCCTGGTCCCCGACCATGTGGAGGCGTGGCTCAGCATCGCCTCCTACGATGACCGTGCCGGCCGGATGGAGGAGGCGCTCGGTGCCTACCGCGGTGCGGTGGCCCTGCGGCCGGATCTGGAGATGCCGCATTTCATGCTGGCCCACGCGCTGCTGAAGCTGGGCCGTCCGGCCGAGGCCGCGGGGTCGCTCGGCCGTTGCGACCGGCTGGCACCGGGCGACCACCGCAACGCGCTGTCGCTGGGCATGGTGCTGGAGGCGCTGGAGGACTGGGACGGGGCGGAGGCCGCCTACGCGCTGGCCGTCCGGCTCTGCCCCAGCTCGGGCGAGAACTTCACCCTGCACGCGCTCCTGCGGCTGCGCCGCGCCTTCGACTGGCCGGAGAAGCCGCGGCTCGCCGCGTCGGGGGCCCGGGTGACGATGACCACGCTGGGGCGCAACGGCCGCTTCGGCAACTCGATCCTGCAATACGCCTTCCTGCGCCTGTACGCGGCGGAGCACGGGATGGCGTACGAGGTGCCGGAGTGGGTCGGCCGCTACCTGTTCGATGGCAACGACCCCTGGCCGTCGGCTCCGCTGTCGGTGCTGCACGAGGCGGACGCGCGCTTGGCGGATTCGCTGGCCCGGCGGATTCCGCTGGTCTACCGGAACTACAATCTGCTCGGGCATTTCTGCTACCCCACCGCGGCGATGGCGCGCCACCGCGGGCTGTTCCGCGACATGCTGGCGCCCAATCCGGTGCTGCGCCCGCGGCTCGACCACGCGATGGAGCGGCTGCGCGGGATGGGGCGCACGGTCGTCTCCGTCCATCTGCGGCGCGGCGACTTCGGCCAGGGGCCGTTCTGGATCGCGCCGGAGGCGTGGTACCAGGCGTGGCTGGAGGAGCATTGGGCCGGGCTCGACGCCCCCGTGCTCCACCTCGCCACCGACGAGCCGGCGCTGGCGGAGGCCTTCGGCCGCTACCGGCCGGTCGTGCCGGCCGATCTGGGCGTGTCGCTGCCGGGGGCGGACTTCTACCTGGATTTCCACATCCTGTCCTGCGCCGACGTGGTGCTGATCTCCAACAGCACCTTCTCCTTCACCGCCACCATGCTGAACGCCGCCCGCGACGGCGGGGAGGCGCGCCGCTTCCTGCGCCCCGACCGCGACCGCCGCTGCCTCGTCCCCTACGACCCCTGGGACGCCGACCCGCCCCAGCTCTTCCGCCCGTCGTGACGGCCGGGGGGCTCACCCCGGCAGGAAGGCGCCGTGCAACTCGCAGAAGCGGGTCGATACGGTGGCGGTGGGCAGCGCGTAGCCCAGCCAGTTGCGGCTTTGCAGGGCGAGCCCCGGATCGGCGGCCCGGCGCTCGTGGTCGGCCCGCGACAGGGCGGCGAAGCGCCGCTGGAATTCGCCGGGATGCCCCGCGGGGTCGGCCAGGAAGGCGATCATCTCCTCCGTGATCTCCACCAGCTCGTCCTCGCCCAGGGACTCCAGCCGGATGCCGGCCAGGTCGTAGTCGCGCCGGGTCACGAAATCGCAGACCCCACGTTCGAGGATCTCGGCGTAGGACAGCAGCCGCGGCCGTGGACCGCCGACATCGTAGCAGCGGCGGAAGGCGATCAGTTCCGGCCCGACATGGAGGTTGCAGAAATAGGGTGGGGCGTTGAGCGCCAGGACCGGCTTGCCCATGGCGCGGGCCAGCGAGCAGGGGCCCGACATGCTGGCGATCATGAAGTCGCAGCGGTCGATGGCGGCGGGTTCGAGCAGATGCCGGTAATGCTCGCTGAAGGGCGCGTCGATCACCCGCCCGCCGAGGTCGGGCAGGCGTGGCATCGTGCGGTCGCCGATCCGCACCACGTGGTAGCCGCGGCCGGTCAGGTGGCGGATCGTCCTCACATAGTCCCGGATGTCCAGGTTGCGGAAGTCGAAATGGGTGTCCCCGCCGTAATAGCCGGCGGTGCGGACATGCAGGACGACCAGCCGGGCGTCCTCCGGCACACCCATCCGGGCCAGGAGCCGGGTGCCCTCCGCGCGCTCGTCGTCGGTGAGCGCGAGGAAACGCGGCCGGTTGCCCGCCAGAAGGTGGTTGTGGAAGGTCCGGAAGAGCTGCAGGTAGGACCACAGGAGATAGGTCCGGTTGCCGCGTTTGGCGACGCCGATATCGAGATCGGACATCATGACCGTGATGCTGTCGGTCTCCACCACGCGGACATTGCGCATGCACAGCGCGAAGACGCTCTGGTTGATCCGCTCCACCGGCGTCAGCGGCGACACCACCAGGACGATCTCGTCGAAGGAGTCCTGGAACAGCGTCTTCAGGTAGAACAGCTCCTGGGTGATGTGGCCGATCGCCACGCTCCGGGCGAACAGATAGACGAGCGTCCTGGGCGCCGTCCCCGCGTCGGGCGGGAGGAGGGCGTCGATGTGGTTGAGGACCTGGGCCGCCGGCACCATCCCGGACAGGGTGTCGATGTCGGGCCTGTAGTACACGTTGACGAGTGCCCACGCCCTTTGCAGCGCCTCCCGGACCCGGCCCCGTGCGTGCTCCAGGGACACCAGCAGCTTGCAGACCGACGCCGAGCGCGGGTTGAGTGCCAGCGCCTGGCGGGCATAGTCTTCGGCCTTGTCGAGCAGGCCGAGCCGGGCGGCGGAGTCGGCCGCGTTGACGAAGACCGAGGGTTCCCGGAGGTCGCCCGCCAGCGCAGCCTCGAACGCCGCCAGCGCCTCCCGCAGGGCGCCGCGGTGGTGCAGGATCAGACCCAGCTCGAAATGGAAGACAGGATGCCCGTTGTCCTCTAATGCCCGCAGGCAGGCCGCCTCCGCCTCCGCCGGCCGGTTCAGTTCGACCAGAATCCTGATGAGCCGGCGGTGCGGTTCGATCAGCGCCGGTTCCAGTCGGCACAGCACGTCCAGCCGGATCACGGCGTCCGACGCGCGTCCTTCATCGCGGTCGCGGGTGGCCTCCTGGAGAATGGTCTGGGCTGTGGTCATGTGGTGGCCGCTGTGGACGTGGGGGGATCCTTGGAACGACAGGCTGGGTTCTAACCCGTGGCCTGGGGGTTTGAAAGTGGGGATGGAATTGGGTCGTCATCCCGGCGCGCTTGACACCCGGCCTTCCGGCGGAGGATCAGACGGCAGCGAACCGTCGGCGTCCGGCCCGGGCCGGCCCGCAGAACAACCGGAGACGAAGCCGATCATGGCCGACAAGGGCGTCCTCTACATCGTCTGGGGCGAGCAGGGGCGGGCGCTGATGAACCGCTCGCTGGCCTCGCTGCGTCAGTACCACCCCGACCTGCCGGTGCATGTCGCGACGCTGCCGGACGGGCTGGACCCGATGCAGGGCCTGTTGCAGAAGGCCCGGATGCTCGACCTGTCGCCCTTCGCCACGACGCTGTTCCTGGATGCCGACACGGTGGTGCTCGGCAACCTCGATTTCGGCTTCGCCCAGGCCGACCGGTTCGGGCTCGCCTGCTCCATCTGCGAATGCCCGTGGGCGCGGCGCTACGGCGGGCTGGACGGTGATATCGTCGAGTACAACACCGGGGTGGTCTTCTTCAGCCGCAGGGCCGCACCGGTGTTCGAGGCGTGGAAGACGCTGGCCCCCACCCTCGATTCGTCCTTCCTGCACGTGCCGCCGGGGCAGCGGGTCGTCGGCCGCATGCCCTACAACGACCAGGCGTCCTTCGCCAAGGCGGTGGACCGGACCGGTGTGCTGCCGGCGGTGCTGCCGCTCAACTGGAACTACCGGCCGCGCTGGCAGCATTCCTTCTTCGGGCCGCTGAAGATCTGGCACGACTACATGGACGTTCCGCCGGTGATCCGCGACACCAACGCCTATTACGAGACGCACGGCCGCGACGCCGTGATGCAGTGCGTGACGCTGCCGTTCGAGGCGCTGGCTCAGGGCGGCGGGGCGTCGTCGTAGAACCAGCCGAGCCGGCGGTAACGGTCGGGGTCGCGGCGGAGCGCGGCGGGGAAGCCGTCGTCGAGTGGCACCGCACGGAATTCCCCGCCGTAGCCGTGCGAGCCGTCCATCAGCGCGAAGATGCCGTGGCCGGAACGCAGGGCGGCGCGGATCGCCGCCGGGTCCTGCTCGGCCAGCCCGGTGTATTCGCTGTGCGCGTAGGAGCGCAGCTTGCCGATCACCTTCTCGATGCCGCCCAGCCAGGAGAAGTGCCAGCCGCAGCCGTAGAGCAGCGTGCCGTACTTGGCGATGGCCATGAAGCGGGCGAGGTCGGGGCCCATGGCGCGCAGCAGGCCGTAGGGCAGCGAGATCAGCTTGTGCCATTTGTAGCTGCAGCGGAAATCGACGAAGCCGCAGTAGTAATCGACCGACAGGCGGTTCAGCCGCCCGGCCAGCAGCGGCGAGCGGCGGATGGCGTCCACCGCCGCCGGACGCGGGATCTCGTCCACGTCGGTGACGAACACCACGTCGCCGTCCTCCGCCCGGCCCTCCAGCCCCTTCAGGATGGCGTCGCGCTGGTGCTTCTCGCGGTCCCACGGCGAGGGGCCGGGGGAGCCGTCGGCCACCACATGCACGATCTTGTCGGCGAAGCGCGCGAAGCGGGCGAGATTGTCCGTCAGCACCAGCGGCTTGGGCTTGCCCTGGAAGGTCCAGGGCGCCTCCACGATGACGAAGGCGTCGACGTGGTCGTAGAGCTCCTCCAGCCGCAGCTCCAGCAGGTCCAGCTCGTTGTAGAAGGTGAAGGCGTCGAACACGCGGGGCATGCGCGCCGGGGCGGCGCCGGGGGCCGGCGGCACCCCGACCAGCCGCGGGTCGGCGGCGAGCGCCCGGTTGTGGAGATCCATCGCTTCGTACAGGGCGATGTTGCCCCACTCGTCCGTGTGCTCCTTCTCGGTCATCGCCTCGGGGCGGCACAGCGCGCGGCGGCGGGCGAGCGCGTCGTGGAGCCGCCCGCGCACCGCGGCGTCGCCCGGCCGGAACAGCAGGGATTCGTGGTAGTAGGCGCAGGCGTCCTTGAGCCGGCCCTCCGCCATCAGCGCGTCGGCGCGGTCGGCGAAGGCGCCGGCGTAGCCGGCCTGGTCGGCGAAGGCCTCGCCCGGGCGGCCCAGGAGCGCCAGGGTCAGGCCGAGGTGGAAATGCGCCGGGGCGTGGTTGGGCTGCACGGTCAGCGCCGCGCGGAAGGCGTCCGCCGCCTCCTCCAGCCGGCCCTTCTCGCGCAGGATCAGGGCGCGCTGGTGGTGCGCCTCGCCGTCGGACACGCCGAGCTCGGCCGCCCGGGTGAAGGCCTCCAGCGCGGCGTTGTTGCGGCCGGCGTTGCGCAGCGCCTTGGCGTTGCGCAGGCGCAGCGCCACGTCGCCGGGCCGCAGATCCAGCGCCGCGCCATAGGCATCCGCCGCCCCGTCCCACACCCGCAGCGCTTCCAGGATCTGGCCCAGCTCGTCGTGCGCCTGGGCGTTGCCGGGGTTCAGCGCGGCGGCCTGGCGCAGGTCGTCCGCCGCCTCCGCCAGCCGGTTGGTCTGGCGGCGCAGCGCCGCCAGGGTCATGTGCAGCCGGTCGTTGCCGGGGGCGAGCGCCACGACGCGGTCGTAGGCGGCGATCGCCTCGTCGATGCGGCCCAGCTTCAGCAGGACGCCGGCAAGCTGGATGGCGACATTGGGATCGGTGGGGGCCAGCTCGCAGGCGCGGCGCAGCTCGGCCGCCGCCTCCTCGTTGCGGCCGAGTGCGCCCAGCGTGACGCCGAGCCCGCCGCGCGCCGGCGCGAAGTCGGGCAGCAGCTTCAGGCAGCCGCGGTAATGCTCCTCCGCCGCGGCCAGCGCCCCCTGGCCCTTCAGCGCGTTGCCGAGGTTGTAGCGGGCGTGCGCCATCGCCGGGTCGAGGTCGATGGCGCGGCGCATCAGCTCGATCGCCTGCACCGCGTTGCCGGCGTTGGCGAGGATCAGCCCCAGCAGGTGCAGCGCGTCGGGGTGGTCGGGCTGGGCGTCGAGGATGCAGCGGTAAAGCCCGCCCGCCTCCGCCAGCCGTCCCGACTGGTGGTACCGAACGGCGAGGGACAAGGTTTCCTGGACGGTAGCCATGCGGGCCGGCCGGTCTCCGATGGGGAAGGACGCGACGGGTATATCTGCCCCGAAGGATTCATGGGAATAAGAAAAAAGGGCGCAGGCCGCGGCGCCGGAAAATCGATTGTCGGCTCTCCCGGCCCCCATGTAGGGTGCGATGGCGGTTGCGGAACACCGGCCCGCCCGCGGCCGCGGACGAAGACGGCGTGAAGCACGGTTCCAGGACGGAGCGAGACCGGGTGTCGCGGGACAGGGCATGGCGCTCGTAACTCTTGCCAGCACCGGCACCACCATGACGGTGTCGTCGACCACCGACACGCTGGTGGGCAACGCCGGGACCGACGTCATCACCCTCTCGTCCGGCGGCAGCACGATCACCCTGTCCGGGCTGGAGACGCTGACCGGCGGCGCCGGCACCGACATCGTGCTGATCGGCAGCACCGGCACCACCATGCTGGTGCAGCGGGCGGTGGAGATCCTGGTCGGCGGCACCGGCACCGACGTCATCACACTCGGCTCCGCCGGCACCACCATCCTGCTGCGCGGGCTGGAGAGCCTGACCGGCGGGGCCGGGACCGACGCCGTCATCATCGGCGACACCGGCACCAGCATGACCGTGAGCCTGCTGGAAAGCCTGACCGGCGGGGCCGGCACCGACCTGATCCTGCTCGCCACCGGCGGCGCCACCCTGACCGTTGGTCTGATCGAGATGCTGGTGGGCGATGTCGGCACCGACCTCGTCACCCTGGCGTCGGCCGGCGGCACCGTCACCGTGCGCGGGCTGGAGACGCTGGCCGGTGGCGCCGGCTCGGACGTGGTGTTCACCGGCGACACCGGCACCACCATGACGGTCTCCACCGCCGTCGAGATTCTGGTCGGCGGCACCGGCACCGACGTGATCACGCTGGGTTCCGGCGGCACCACCACCCTGCTGCGCGGTCTGGAGACGCTGACCGGCGGGGCCGGCAGCGACCTCGTCCTCGTCGGCGACACCGGCACCAGCATGACGGTCTCGGCGCTGGAGATCCTGGTGGGCGGCGGCGGCATCGACGCGATCACGCTCGACCCGGCCGGGTCCACCATCCTGCTGCGCGGTCTGGAGACGCTGACCGGCGGGGCCGGCACCGACGCCATCACCGTCGGCGACACCGGCACCACCATGACCGTGGCCCTGCTGGAGACGTTGACCGGCGGCGCCGGCACCGACCTGATCTTCCTGGCCGACACCGGCACCACCGTGACCATCGGGCTGGTGGAGATGCTGGTCGGCGGGGCGGGGGCCGACCGGGTGACGCTGGGGCCGTCCGGCAGCACCATCCTGCTGCGCGGGCTGGAGACTCTGGCCGGCGGGGCGGGCACGGACTGGGTGTTCATCGGCGACACCGGCACCACCATGACGGTCTCCACCGGCGTCGAGATCCTGGTGGGCGGGGCCGGCACCGACGTGGTGACGCTGGCGGACGCCGGCGTCACGCTGCTGCTGCGCGGGATCGAGACGCTGGCCGGCGGCACCGGGACCGACGTGGTGACGCTGGGCGACACCGACAACACGCTGTCGGCGGGGGCCGTGGACACGTTGGCGGGTGGCGCCGGCATCGACGTGGTCGCCTTCACCAGCGGCCCCGGCAACCGCTTCCAGGGCAACGGCGGGGCCGACGTGGTCACCTTCCAGACCGGCGCCTTTCCCGCCAGCGACCTGGACCGGGTGGTCTTCGCCGGGCTCGACGACGGGGCGGCGGCGGGGGCATCGACCGGCTACGACCAGATCCAGAACTTCCGCAGCGGCACCGACCAGCTGCTGGTGGCGGGGGTCCTGCGCGGGCTGATCGACGACAACAACGACGCCGCACTCGCCACCGCCACCCGTGCCACAGACGGCATCGATCTGCTGACCGACGAGGCGGTGGTGCTGGGCACCACCATCAGCACCCTGGCCGACAGCGGCCTCGCCAACATCCGCACGGCGATCGGGCGCATGGCGAACGCCACCCCCGGCGCCGATGTGCTGGTGGTCGCCGGCAACGGCACCCACACCGGGGTCTATGTGGTGGTGGAGGGCGACGGCGACGGCGTGGTGGCGGCCTCGGAGATCCGGCTGCTCGGCCTGTTCGTCAGCGCCACCATCGCCACCGGCGACCTGGGCACCGGCTGAGGGGCGGGGGCGGTGCCGTTTCCCGTCGTCCTGCTCTGCGGCCCGGCCGAGGTGCGCTGGCTGTCGGAGGTGCTGGCCCACCAGAACCCTGACCTGACGGTCGCCGCGGTGCCAGACGCGGCGGCGCTGGCCGCGCACGCCGCGACCGCCGCGCCCGGCACCCGGCTGATCGCCTTCTGCACCGGCAGCGTGGTGCCGGTGGCTGTTCTGGAGCGGCTGGGGGCGCCCGCCTACAACGTCCACCCGGCGTCCCCCGCCTATCCCGGCCGCCACCCCGTCCCCTTCGCGCTCTACGACGGCGCGGAGCGTTTCGGCGCCACCGCCCATGTGATGGTGGAGCGGGTCGATTCCGGCCCCATCGTCGGCGCGGTGGAGTTCGCGGTGCCGGCCGGTGCCGACCATGGCTGGCTGGCGGAGCGCACCTACCGGGCGGCGGTGCGGCTGTTCCTGGCGCTGGCCCCGGCGCTCGCCCGGCCGGAACCGCTGAACCCCGTGGCCCTGTCCTGGGGGCCGCGGCGCTGCTCGCAGCGGGCGCTGGAGGCGCTGTGCGCCCTGCCGCCGGACATCGATGCGGCGGAGCTGGAGCGCCGGGCGCGCGCCATCCGCGCCGCACCCGACGCCCGCCTGCACCTGACCCTGCACGGGCGGCGCTTCGAGATGGCGGGGTGAGCCGGCGCGGGCGCCGGCCCCGCGCTTGGCGCTTGCCAGCCGCTCCCGGCGGTTGCTATCGACCCGCCTTGGCCGGGCTTCGTCCGCCGCGGCCGGGAAGGGTCCGTCCATGAAGAAGCAGAAGCACCGCCCCGTCCGCAAGGCGCGCCCCGCCCCGGTGCCGGCCGCCCCGGTGCCGGCCGCATCCGTTCCCGCTCCGGCCCCCGGTCACGCGGACACCGCCTTCCAGGCGGCCTTCGCGGCGCACCGGGAGGGGCGGCTGGACGCGGCGGAGGCCGGCTACCGCACCGTGCTGGGCACGGTGGCGGGCCACCCGCACGCGCTCAACAACCTGGCCATCCTGCTGAAGGCGACCCGCCGCCACGCGGAATCGGAGGCGCTCTACCGGCAGGGGATCGCCGCCGATCCGGAGGCGACCCATCTGCGCAGCAACCTCGGCTGCCTGTACGCCGAGCTTGGCCGCGACGCCGAGGCGGCGGACACCCTGCGCCGGGCGCTGGCGCTGCGGCCGGACTATCCGGACGCGCTGTTCAACCTGGGCAACGTGCTGCGCGCGCTGGGCCGGCGCGACGAGGCGATGGCCGCCTACGCCCGCGCGCTCCTGATCCGCCCGGACATGGCGGAGGCGTTGGCCAACAAGGGCGACCTGCACAAGGAGCGGGCGGAGCTGGGCACTGCCATCGAGTTGTTCATGGCGGCGTTGAAGCGCCGCCCCGACCTCGCCGCCCCCTACAACAACCTGGGCGAGGCGCTGAAGGAGCAGGGGCGGCTCGACGAGGCCATCGTGGTCCTGCAGAAGGGGGTGGAGCAGCACCCGGCGGAGGTGCCGATGCACTCCAACCTGCTGTTCGCCCTCAACTACATGCCGAACCTGCCGCCCGACCTGATCGCGCGCACGCACCGCCATTGGGGGGAGCGGCACGCCGACCCGCTGCCGCCTATCACCCCGGCCGTCCCGCAGGACCCCGATCCCGACCGCCGGCTGCGCGTCGGCTACCTGTCGCCCGATTTCTGCACCCATTCCTGCGCCTATTTCAGCGAACCGCTGATCCGCGCCCACGACCGCGCCGCGGTCGAGGTGTTCTGCTACCACAGCTCGCGCCGGCGCGACGTCACCACCCGCCGCTTCCAGGAGCTCGCCGACCACTGGCGCGACGTCGCCGGGATGGAGGACGCGGCGGTGGCGGCGCTGATCGCGCGGGACCGCATCGACATCCTGGTCGACCTCGCCGGCCACACCTGCGACGGCCGGCTGCTGGTGCTGGCGCGGCGGCCGGCGCCGGTGCAGGCGACCTGGCTCGGCTATCCCAACAGCACCGGCATGCGGGCGGTGGATTTCCGTCTGACCGACGCGGTGGCCGACCCGCCCGGCGCCCACGACCGCTGGTACACGGAGCGGCTGGTGCGGTTGCCGCAGGGCTTCCTGGCCTTCCAGCCGGTGATCGCCGCCGAGGCGCTGGAGACGCCGCCCTCGGCGGCGGCGGGGCACGTCACCTTCGGTTCCTTCAACAACACCTCCAAGGTGACGCCGGAGGTGGTGCGGGTGTGGGCCGCCATCCTGCACCGGGTGCCGGGCGCGCGGCTGCTGCTGAAGAGCCGGCAGCTCGGCGACACCTTCACCCGCGACCGGCTGGCGGCGCGCTTCGCCGCCCACGGCATCGGTCCCGACCGGCTGGAGCTGCTGGCCCGCATCGACCCGGTGGCCAATCACCTGCGCGCCTACGACCGCATCGACATCGGGCTCGACCCCTTCCCCTACAACGGCACCACCACCACCTGCGAGGCGCTGTGGATGGGGGTGCCGGTGGTGACGCTGGCCGGGGTCGGGCACGTCGCCCGCGTCGGCGCCAGCCTGCTCACCCAGTGCGGCCTGCCCGGGCTGATCGCCACCGACGAGGCCGGCTATGTGGAGACGGCGGCGGCGCTGGCCGGCGACCCGGCGCGGCTGGCCGGTCTCAGGCGCGGCATGCGGGCGCGGCTGGCCGCCTCGCCGCTCACCGACTACACCGGCTTCGCCCGCCGGATGGAGGCCGCCTACCGCGCCATGTGGCGCGACCGGCTGGGGCGGGGGGGATGAAGCGGGGGCGTCGGGACGGAGGCCGGGATGCGGATGTGGCAACGGCGGGGCCGGCGCGGGGGGCACCGCATGGCGGTTGAACGCCGTTGGCAAGCCCGATAGGGTGCCGCGCGAAAGCCGCGGGGGTGGTACACCCGGGCGCGGCGCAGCGAGGTGGTGCCGTGGCGGATGACAGACTGGCCCTGACGTGGCAGCTCAGCGAGGTTCATGGCTGGGGGCTGGTGGGGGTCCACACCTGCCTGTATCTGGTTGATCGCGGCACGCCGCCGCTGCTGCTGGTCAAGCCGGGGCTGTCCTCGCTGCGCCCGCAGAACCAGGCGGCGCTGCGCGGGCTGGAGGACGGCTTCGCGCGGGTCGAGGCCATCGCCGCCCGCAACCCCGGCAAGGTGCTGCACCTGGAAGGCTTCACCGTGCTGCACGCGCTGGGCAACGGCTTCCTGCCCGGACCGCCGTCGGAGACCTACCGCGGCGACCGCAATATCGGCGTCATCGCCTTCGAGGACACCCGCTTCGACGCGGCCATTCTCGCGCGGGCCGGCAGCTACGACCGGCTGATCGTGCATTCCGCCTACAACCGGCGCCTGCTGGAGGAGCGCGGCTTCACCAACGTCGGCGTGGCGCTGCAGGGCGTCGACCCCAGCGAGATGGGACCGCTGGAGCCGCAGCGCCGCTTCGGCGACCGCTTCGTCGTGTTCTCCGGCGGCAAGATGGAGTTCCGCAAGGCGCAGGACCTCGTGCTGGCCGCCTTCCGCCGCTTCCACGCGCGCCATCCGGAGGCGCTGCTGGTCACCGCCTGGCACAACCCCTGGCCCCACACCGCCGCCTCCATCGCCGAGTCGCCGCACACCCCGGTGCGGCCGGAGGTGGGCAAGGACGGCCGCCTGCGCATCCGCGACTGGGCGGTGGCCAACGGGCTGCCGGCCGAGGCCTTCCTGGATCTGGGCTTCCTGACCCGGCCGCAGATCGCCGGGGTGATGGCCGACTGCCACGCCGCCCTGTTCCCCAACCGCTGCGAGGGGGCGACCAACCTGGTGGCGATGGAGGCGATGGCCTGCGGCGTGCCGGTGGTGCTGTCGGCCAACACCGGTCACATGGACCTGATCCGCGACGGGGTGTGCCTGACGCTCGACCGCCAGGACCCGGTGCCCGACCGCGACGGCAGCCGGGTCGGCTGGGGCGAATCCTCGGTGGACGAGCTGGTGGAGCGGCTGGAGCAGCTCCACGCCGACCGCGCGGCGGCCGAGGCGCGGGCGCGCCGCGCCATCGACTTCATCCGCGGCGAGCGCACCTGGCGCGCCTTCGCGGAAGCTTTCGTCGCCGCGGTGTCGTGATCGATCCCGCTTCCGCCGCGGTGAAGGGAAGGGATATGGGCAGCGTCCACGGCATCCAGACCTGGACCAATCCGTGACTGCGGGAGCCCCCGGTCGACACCACCCCCCCCTACCATCCCTTTTGAAGGACATCGTCGATGGATGCCAACGACCTGCACAACGCGATCATCAAAGGCCTTTACGCCTTCTGGCGCCATCCGGAGGTGCGGCAGCGTTTCTTCTGCAACGACATGCTCGACATCGAGTTGCACCGCCGCGCCGCGATCGAGACCGCCGACTACATCTACGAGCGGCTGCCCGGTACCTTGCGCTTCCCCGACAAGTGGCCGTTGTTCGACCATTGCCTGAAGCGGATCCCGACCACCGGGCTGGTGCTGGAGTTCGGCGTCTACCGGGGACAGTCGATCAACCACATCGCCCGCCGGCTGCCGGGGCGTCCGGTCTACGGATTCGACAGCTTCGAAGGAATCGACGAGGACTTCCACGGCACCGACCTGGCCAAGGGCGGGCTGTCGCTGGGCGGCGTCATGCCGTCGGTGGAGGCCAACGTCACCCTGGTCAAGGGATGGTTCAACGAGACCCTGCCCGGCTTCCTGGAACGCAATCCCGGCCCGGTCGCCTTCATCAACATCGACTCCGACACCTACGCCTCGACCCGCACGGTGCTGGAGCTGTGCCGGTCGCGTTTCGTACCGGGGACGGTCATCAATTTCGACGAGTACTTCAACTACCCGTTCTGGCGGATGAACGAGTGGAAGGCGTTCCAGGAGTTCGTCGCGACCTACGGGGTGCGCTACGAGTATCTGGGCTATGCCGGCCAGCAGGCCGCCGTGCGCATCCTGGCGATGGGCGGCTGAAGCCGCCAGCTCAGGCTTCCCGGATGCGCGCCGCTTCGGCCGCCCAGCGGGCGGCGCGCTGCGCGTCGCCGGCGTTCCGGAAGTGGTTCGCCAGGCTGTCGCAGGTGGGCAGGAAACCGGGATCCAGCCGGTGCGCCTCCTCCAGGCTGGCGACGCCGCCCGCCGTGTCGCCGGTCTGGATCTGCGCCACCCCCAGATGGTGGAGGAGCCGCGCGTTGCGCACCCCCGCCCGCATCAGGGTGACGTAGGCGTTGCGGGCCTGGACGATCCGCCCTGCACGGTGGACGCGCTCCGCCTCCTCCTGGAGGGGGCCGGAGGCGAGCGCCTTGTCGCCGACGATCAGCCGGTCCTTCAGCGGCACGTCGGCCAGCTCCGCCTCGTACTCCGCCCCCATCGCCGCGACCAGCGGCGTGAAGTCGTGGTCGCAGTGGCGCCGGCACCAGGACAGGAACTCCGCGTGGCTGGCCTTCAGGATCCACAGCCAGGTGAAGCGGATGTCGCCCGGCTCGTTGACCCAGGAGAGCGCCGGCTTCAGCGAGCGCACCCCGAAGCGGCGCACGTCCAGGCAGACGAGGTTGCCGGCGATCGCCCGCTCGCTCGCCTCGATGAGATCCGGGGAGCTGTCGAGCGCGCCCGCCATCGGCATCGCGAATCGGCGGCGGAGCGCCGACAGCAGGATGTGCTGCTCGGGCACCAGCACGCGGGCGTCGCGCTCCGCCTGCGGCAGCGCCAGAAGCGCGTCGCGCGGCGGCACCAGCGGGATGTCCCACAGCCGTCGCATGTCCCCGACCAGCCCGAAGGAGCAGAAATCCTGCACGAAGAAGCAGTAGGAGCGGCGCGGGCTGCGGGCGCTGGTGGTCACCACCCGCTCCTCCAGCGCGCGCAGCGGGCCGGGGATGCCCCGCCAGCGGGCGGCGTGATCGAGGAAACCGGCGTGCTCCAGCACCATGTCGGTGCGCAGCTTCAGCGCGTAGGGCCGACCCGCCAGCGCCAGCCCGTTGCGGGTGGAGACGATCTGGCGGTTCAGGTTGGTGTTGGTGATGTTGGTGCGCCGTTCCACCTCGGGGCTGAGCACCCCGGCGATATCGACGGCACCGGGATCCTCGTTGAGCAGCACCGTGTCCACCCGGACGGCATGGGCGGCGAAGTCCGGCCCGGCCTTCCACACGGACAGCACGACCTCCGCCCCCGGCAGCACGCGGGCGACGCTGTCCAGCACCTGCGGGGTCTGGTCGGGGTGCCAGGGGCCCTGGACGACGACGGTGACGTCGCGTGGGGAGATCGCCGGCGTTTGCATGGACGTCGGGCCCATCGGGTCAGACCCGGCGGATGGTGACGCTGCCGTCGGGGTTGGGATCGAAGCTGTAGCGCCCGCCCTCCCGGCTCAGCCGCAGGAAGGTCTCCAGGATGGTGCGCGCCTGCGCCACCGCCGCCTCTTCCGCGGTCTTGGACAGGAACAGGGCGGGGTGCACCACGTCCGGGGCGCCGGGCACCAGCCCCTCGCCCCGCGCCGCCGCCAGCCGCGGGCTGGCCGCCTGCCCCTCGGCGTCGGCGAACAGCAGGCAGTTCTGGCGGTACCAGTATTCCACCGTGTCGTCCTCCCAGACGGCGGGGCGGATCACGTCGAACACCTCGTAGCCGCGGGCGGCGAATTTAGGGATCCAGTAGCTGGGCCAGCGCTCGTTGACGTGGTGGGTGCCGCCCTGGCGCGGCACCGCGGCGGAGAACAGCACCGTGTGCCCGTGCCGGCACAGGCTCTCCACGAAGCGGTCGGCGGCCCCGTCCGGCAGATGCTCGGCCACCTCCAGCGACATCACCAGATCGAAGCGGCGGCCGAGGTCGAGCGGCACGGCGAGGTCATGCGGGCGGAAGCGGGCGGGGTCGATGCGCAGCCGGTCGCGCGGCACATAGTCGCCGTCCACCCCCTGGATGTCGGTCACCCCCCGCGCGGCGAAGACCGACAGGAAGGTGCCGACGCCGCAGCCCACGTCGAGCACCGAGCGGACATCGACCCACTCCTGCACCACCGGCACGATGCGTTGCGCCGAGCGCTGGGAGCCGTCGGCCTGGACGGCGTAGAAGGTGGGATCGTAGGGGGTGTCGCTCATGCGGTCGATCCGGGTTGGTCAGCGGGGCGTGCGTGCGGGAAGGCGTGGTGACCGTGCCCGATGACATCACGCCGGGTCTGGTCGTCCAGGTTGATGGCCAGGTTGATGGCCAGGTCGAAGCCCGGGTCCCCGATGATGTTCAGGCGGAAGGTCTGCACCGGACGGCGGTCCAAACGAGGCACCGCGGCGGGTGCGGTGCGCCCTTCTTAAGGGCCGCCGCCGCGGGCGTCCAGCGTCAAGGGTAGGGTCTCGTGCCGCCCCCCGTCACCGCTCCCGTCAGCCGGCCGCCGCCAGGACGCCGACCTCCGCCGCTTCCGCCGCGTACCAGCGGTGGGTGCGGGTCAGGGCCTCCTCCCAGGGGGTGGCCGGTTCCCAGCCCAGCGCCTCGCGGGCGCGGGCGATGTCGAGCACGATGCGCGGCACATCGACACGCCGACCCGGCCGGTGCACCACCTCCGGTGGGCGGGCGCCATGGGTGCGCCGCAGACGGGTGATGCCGTCGATCACCTCGGTCAGGGAGCGGCCGGCGCCGCTGCCGATGTTGACCACCCGGTGCGCCACGACCGGCAGCCGGGCGGCCCGCACCAGCGCGTCCACCACGTCGCCGATGTAGACGTAGTCGCGCACCACCGAGCCGTCGCCCCACACCTCCAGCGGCCGGCCCTCGACCGCGGCGGTCATGAAGGCGGCGATCACCCCCTGCTGGCGGCGCACCCGCTGGCGCTCGCCGAACACGTTGGCGATGCGCAGCACCCGGTAGTCCAGCCCGTGCAGGTGGCGGTGCAGCGCCAGATACTTCTCGAAGGCCAGCTTGACGATGCCGTAGGAGCAGAGCGGTTCGGTCGGCGCCGTCTCCGGCACCGGGCCGTCGCCGGTCAGGCCGTAGACCGTGCCGCCGGACGACGCGAAGACCACCCGCCCGACCCCGGCCTCGCGCACCGCCTCCAGCAGCCCGACGCCGCCGGCCAGATCCGCCTGCAGCTCGGTCACCGGATCGGTGCCGGCACCGGCCGGGGCGGTGGAGCCCACCAGATGCACCGCCACCCGGCAGCCCTCCAGCGCCCGGCGCAGCAGCGCGCGGTCGCCAAGGTCGCCGCGGATCCAGGAAACACCCGGAACGCCGGCCAGCTCCGCCGGCCGCTCGCCGCGGCCGAAACCGATGGTGTCCCAGCCCTCCGCGGCCAGCGCCGCGCACAGATGCGTCCCGATGAAACCGCCGGCGCCCAGGACCAGGATGCGTGTCGTCATGTGAATGGGGGAACCTCGCTGTGACCGCCGGCCCGACGGCCGCATTTCGTCTGTGGAAATCGCCGGTGAAGCATACTATGCACGCCTTCGCGACCCTGCACCGCCATTCCCATTCGAGGACGTCCAATGCCCGTCGACCGGAGCTTTTCCTTCCAGCCGGTGAACCTGCAGGTTCCGCGAGCCTATGTGGAAATCTATAACAGATTCCAAAGCCGCACGATGATTCCCGGCAACCGCTACATCGAGAACATCATGCTGGCCGACCATGTCGGCCGCGGCGTGCCGGGCGACTTCGTGGAGTGCGGGACCTGGCGCGGCGGCATGGCCTGCGGGCTGATGGCGGTGTCGGAGGCCGCGGGCAACGCGCCGGACCGCCGGTTCCACTTCTTCGACAGCTTCGAGGGGCTGCCCCCCGCCGACGCCGAGAAGGACGGCACCGCCGCCGTCGATTACCAGAAGGACCCGGACGCCCCCGGCCACTTCAACAACTGCTCGGCCGACTACGAGGGCTTCGCCGCCCTGGTCCACGCCCAGGGCGTGGCGCCGGAGCGCATCCACATCCACCGCGGCTGGTTCCAGGACACGGTCGGTCATTATGCCGGCGGCCCCATCTCGGTGCTGCGGCTGGACGGCGACTGGTACGAGAGCACCATGACCTGCCTGGAGGCGCTCTACCCCCTGGTCAGCCCCGGCGGCGCCATCATCATCGACGATTACGACGACTGGGACGGCTGCTCGCTGGCCGTGCACGACTATCTCAGCCGCCACCGCCTGCCCGCCCGCATCCACCGCACGGTGCTGTCCCGCGTGGCGTTCCTGATCAAGGTGGCGGAGTAAGGCGGGTGTCGGGAAAGCGGGCGGGATGATGCCCGCCCGTCAGGCGGCCCGCCCTGCGGCGAGCGCGCGGGCCACCCCTTCGGGGTCATGGCCGATCGCGGTCAGGTAGCTCGTCGCGGTGGCGTCGGGCTCGCGCCGTCCCTGTTCCCATTCCTGGAGGGTGCGCAGGGGAATGCCGTAGCGGTCGGCGAAGGCCTGCTGGTTCATCCCGAGCCTGCGCCGCACCCGCCGCGCCAGCGGTGGGCGTGCCATGGCGGCCAGATCGGTGTCGGTGAGCGGCGGGTTGTCGGGATCGGAAGCGTCGATCATGCCGGGAACTCCCTGGGGGAAAGGGGATCACCCCCGCATCCGGATGTAATACCGGCGAGCGCTCGAACGGACCTCTTCAAGCGCTCGCCGGCCGCCGCGACCGCGGCGGCGCGCCCACATGGGCGCGGAAAGCCTGCGTGGCGTTTGAACGCAATACGGCAAGCCAAGTCATTGGCTTGCCGGTATAATGGTCGGTTTCGTGGCGGTCGGCCGGACGGACCGAGATGAACCGGATCCGATCCGCCCGCTTGGTGAAGACGACGACATGGACCGTGCCGGCGACCATGCCGAGGGCGGTGCAGCGGACCTCCCCGCAATCCATCGAGCGGTCCTCCCGTTCGATCAGATTTGGATCGGCCAGGGCATCCACGCCGAGGGCCGGGGGAACGCCATGTTTGCGCAGATTCACGGCGTTCTTGGCAGGATCGAATTCTAATCCGGTCACGCAGGGTTTCCCGGTGCGACCTGGCGGATTCTACGTCATTGACGTATTTTGGCCAGGGAAAACCGCCGCGACTCCGTGTCCGTGCCTCACCCCGCCGTGATGCCGAGGATGCGGCGGTCCTCCGCCGTCAGGTAGCGGCCCATGTCGTAGAGCAGGGCGTACCGGTGGTAGGTGGCCATGTTGATCTCGGCGCAGGTCAGGTGGATGATCCCCACCGTCTCGTAGGGCGGGTAGCCCACCACCACCTTGCCGCTGGACTGGGCGCGCAGGATGAAGCCGCCATGGCCCTGGTAGTTGTGGCCGGCGCTCAGCGGGATGAAGGACTCGGTCTGGTAGAGCAGGTAGTTGAGCGCCAGCTGCTCGGACGCCGGCTTGTCGCCGGGAATGTCGAAGTTGCGGCCGAAGGCGGCGACCAGCTGCGGGTACCACATCTCCCAGATCGGGCTGTCGCGGTGCATGGCGAACAGCCCGCAGCTCAGCAGCGGCCGGACGAAGTAGCTGTTGGCGATCTCCGGCCCGTAGAGGTTCAGGTAGCCGCGCCGGATCGCCTGCAGATGCTCGAAGGTCTTCTTGAACTCCGACTGGTAGCTGTAGTCGAGGCAGGGCGTGATCACCGTGCGGTCGGGGAGGCGCAGCCCGATGTCGATGTAGTCCTGGAGGAAGGAGCGTTCCTGCACCCAGATGTCGGAATCGATGTGGACGTACAGCTCGTGGCCCGGAACCAGCTTCGGGATCAGCGGCCGGCACAGCAACGAGCCGTAATGCGGCTTGATCTGGGCGTCGGCCGGGAAGCGGTAGTGGTCGCGGTAGTCGAAGCGGACGACGTTCACCCGGTGCTCCGCGCACCAGGCGCGGTCGGCGTCGGTGCAGCCGATGTCGATCAGCGTCAGCGAGGTGTCGGCGTCCGGCCAGCCATGGTCGGCCAGCGACAGCACCAGCCCCTTGGCCAGCGGGAAATAGCGGTCGTTGCAGGAGAAGACGAAGGCGACCTTGGTCATGAGGCTTTTCCGGTGGCGGCGAAACGGGCGAGCTCGCGCTCGACGCGGGCGAAGACCGGGTCCCAGTCCTCGTCGCGTCCCTGGCGGAACAGCCGCATGGAGGGGTACCAGGGCGTATGCTCCCCGTCCGCCTCGGTTCCGTAGATCCAGTAGGGCACGTACTGCACCAGGTTCCAGACCGGCCGGCCCAGCGAGCCGGCGAGATGGGCGACCGAGCTGTCGGTCATGACGATCAGGTCCAGCCGCTCCAGCACCGCGGCGGTGTCGGCGAAATCGTCGAAATGCGGCCCCAGCGGCGTCACCAGGGCGCTGGTGCCGAGCTCGGCGAGCTGGGCTTCCGGCGGCCCCTTCTGCAGGCTGAACAGCCGCACCCCGGGCACCCCGGCGAAGCGCAGGAAGCGGTCCAGGGTGGTGGCGCGGCGCGCGTTGTCGGCGAAGGTGACGCGGCCCGACCACACGATGCCGACCTTGCGGCGCCCGTCCGGCGGCCCGACCAGCCGCAGCGCCTTCTCGCGCGAGGCGTCCGGCACATGGATGGGGACCGGCGGCGGCAGGCTGGCCGTGGTGGCGCCGAGCAGCCAGGGCAGGCTCATCAGCGAGGCGTGCGCGTCATAGGCGGGGAAGGGCGCGCCGGCGGGGATGGTGCCGTCCACCGGCAGCTCGGACAGCAGCCGGCGCTGCTCGGCGTGGCATTCCATCACGATGCGCCCACCCCCCGATCCACCACTGCCCGGCCCGTCCGCCAGCCGGCGCAGGAGCGGCACGAAGCGGGCGGCCAGCAGGGCGTCGCCGAAGCCCTGCTCGGTGGACAGGAACAGCGTGCGCCCCGCCAGCGGGCGGCCGTCCCAGGGGGTGCCGGGCACCGGCCGGTTGCGGTAGCTGGGGATCCGCCGGCGCACCTCGTAGGCCGGCAGCCCGCGGGCGTAGTCGCCGGTCTGGAGCAGGGTGAGGGCGCGTTCCCACTCCCCGGTCACATGGTCCGGGGCCATCCGCAGCAGCCGGTCCAGCGCCCGCAGCGCGCCGGCGAAGTCCGCCGACTTGCGGCAGCCGATCGCCTGGTTGAACAGCATGGTCGGCTCGCCCGGAGCCAGTGCCGACGCGCGGGCGTGCGCCGCCACCGCCCGGTCGTGCCGGCCCAGCTCGGTCAGCACATTGCCCAGGTTGGACCAGATGCCGGCCTGGGTGGGGGCGTGCTCCAGCGCCCGGAACTGGCAGGCGGCGGCGGCCTCCGACCGGCCGGCGCGGCGCAGCAGCACGCCGAGCGCGCTCCAGGCGCCGCCATCCTGCGGGTTGGCGGCGATCAGCCGCTCCACCGTGGGGATGTCGATGCCGGTCATGCGCCGGCCGACGGCACGGGTTCACGCAGGCCGCGCGCCAGCTCGGTCGCGCGCTGCAGATCCTCCGACGACAGGGTGCCGGCGATGGCGTTCAGGCTGGCGGTGACGCGGTTCAGCTCCTCGCCCGGCGGCAGGGCGGAGGCCGCCTGGCTGAGCAGCATGTACGCCTGGGTGGTGTCCTGCGGCACGCCGCGTCCGTCGGCGTACATCTGGCCCAGATGCACCTGCGCCGTGCTGTTGCCCTGCGCCGCCGCCTGCTGGAACCAGCGGGCCGCCTCGGCGTGGCTCTGCGGCAGGCCGTGGCCGTTGGCGTGGAGCAGGCCGAGATTGACCTGGGCGGTGGCGTTGCCGCGCTCGGCCGCCTTGCGGAACCAGGTGGCGGCCTCCTCGAAATCCTGCATGACGCCCTGGCTGTTGACGTACATGAGGCCGAGGTTGACCTGCGCCGCCACGTTGCCCAGCGTCGCCGCCTTGCGGTACCAGATCACCGATTCGGCGAAGTCCTGCCGGCCGGCGACGCCGTTGGCGAAGATGAAGCCCAGATTGAACTGCGCCGAGGTGTTGCCCTGCTCCGCCGCCTTGCGGAACCACTCGATCACCTTGCTGTAGTCGCGCGGCACGCCCTGGCCGTTGGCGTAGAGCAGCCCCAGATTGACCTGGGCGGCGGCGTTGCCCTGCTCGGCGGCGGCGGCGTACCAGCGGGCCGCCTCCTCGTAGCTGCGCTCCACCCCCTGGCCGTTGGCGTACATCAGGCCGAGGTTGAGCTGGGCGATGACGTGGCCCTGGTCGGCCGCCTTGCGGTACCAGTCCAGCGCCGCGGCCGGGTCGCGCTCCACCCCCTCGCCGGTGGCGTACAGGCTGCCGATGTGGAACTGGGCGGCGGCGTTGTCCTGCCCGGCGGCGGCGGTCAGCCAGCGCAGCCCCTCCGCCGCGTCGCGCGGCACACCCTGGCCGATCACATGCATCATGCCGAGGTTGGTCTGCGAGGGCGCGTGTCCCAGATCGGCCGCCCGGCGGTACCAGCGGACGGCCTCCGCCTGGTCCTGCGCCACGCCCAGCCCGTTGGGGTGCAGCAGCTCCAGGTTGGCCTGTGCGGCGGCCGGGTTGCGCGACGCCGCGCGCTTGTGCCAGCGCACGGCGGGGTCGTTGTCGTTGGGGGCCGCGGCCCCGCTGGCGAGCAGCAGCCCGTACTGGAACAGCGCCTCCGCATGGTCCTGCTCGGCGGCGCGGCGCAGCCAGGCGGCGGCATCGCCGGAGTCGCGCATGACGCCCAGACCGGAGCCGTACATCATGCCCAGATGGTACTGCGCCTCGGCGTTGCCGGCCTCGGCGAGCGGCAGGAAATGGGAGAAGGCGGTGGGGAAATCGCCCTGGGAATAGGCCTCCAGCGCGGCCTTCAGGTTGCCCCGGCCGCGGCGGGCGGGGGTCGGCTTGCGGCTCCGGAACAGGCTCATGGTTCGCGCAGACCCTCGTCGAAGCTGCGCAGGATCGGCCGCAGCAGGTACCGGATGATGCTCCGCCGCCCGACCTTGATCTCGGCCGACAGCGGCATGCCGGGGATTAGGCGGAAGGTCGCCGGCATGTTGGTGAGGTCCATGTCGGTGATCTCGATGCGGGCGCGGTAGAAGGGCTCGCCGCCTTCCTTCGGGGTGAAGGCGTCGCTGGAGATCACCCGGACGACGCCGTGCGCCACCCCGTGCTCCATGTAGCTGAAGGCCGACAGCTTGATCTGGACCTCGTCGCCGACGGCGACGTTGCCGATCTGGCGGGCCTCGACGTTGGCCTCCACCTCCAGCGGGCTGTCGGCCGGCACCAGGCGGAACAGCGCCTCGCCGTCCTTGATGACGGAGCCGACCGAGCGCTCGGCCACCTCCAGCACCACCGCGTCCACCGGGGTGGTGAGCTGCACCATCTCCTTGCGGCGCTGCGCCTTGATCCGCTGCTCGGACAGGCTGTTGCGCTCGTCGCGCTTGGTCACCAGCTCCTGCACCGTCTCGCTGTCGCGGCGGCGCTGGTAGACGGCGCGCTCCGCCTCGATCCCCTCCAGCTCGTGCCGGCTTTCGGTCAGGTTGTTCTCCAGCTTGGTCAGCTCCCGCTCCATGCTGATGCGGGTGCTGCGCGCGATCAGCGAGTTGAGCCGGCTGCCGGTCTTGTTCTGCTCCAGCTCGACCCGCATGTCCTCGACCTCGCGGGTGATCTTGAGGTTCTGCTGGAGCTGCTCGCGCTCGCGGGTGATGGCGGCGATGGAGGCGCGGGCGCGGGCCGCGCGCTCGTCGTAGAGGCGCATCTGGGCGGCGTACTCGGTCTGCCGCTCCTTCCAGATGGCGGACTGGAGCTGCTCGTACTCGCTGGGGTTGGGCGGCAGGACGAAAGCGGTCTTGGCCTGCTCCGCCTCCAGCCGGGCGACGGCGGCGTTCAGGCTGGCGATGCGCGCCTCGATCTGGTCCAGGTCGGCGACGGCGAAGGTGGGGTCGAGCCGGGCCAGCACGGTGCCGGCCCTGACCACGTCGCCCACCTTGGCCTCGATGGAGCGGATGGTGGCCGGCTCCAGCGGCTGCACGACGATGTTGGGGGCGGTGGAGATGATGGTGCCGGTGGCGGAGACGATGCGGTCGAGCTGGGTCAGCGACATCCAGACGATGGCGGCGATGACGAAGGCGGCCAGCGACATCAGCGTCGCGCGCGCGGCCAGCGGGTCCGGCCGCGTCTCGATCTCCATGGTGTCGAGCTGGAACTCGTTCACCACGCGGGCGACGTCCCGCTTCTTGTCGGGCACGGCCGGCACGGCCGGCCGCTTGGCGGTCTGGATGGCGACCGGCAGTTGGGCGCTCACGCTTCGACCCCCTTCAGGTGGCGGTTCTGCTGGTACCAGAGCTGCTGGTAAATGGAGCAGCGGTCCAGGAGCTGCTGGTGGCGGCCGACATCCACCACCCGGCCGCGGTCGAGCGCCAGGATGTTGTGCGCCGGCACCAGCGAGGACAGGCGGTGCGAGATGATGATCAGCGTGCGGCCCTGGGCGATGCTCATCAGGTTGGCCTGCACGATGGCCTCGCTCTCGGCGTCGAGCGCGCTGGTCGCCTCGTCCAGGATCAGGATGGGCGGGTCGAGCAGCAGCGCGCGGGCGATGGCGAGGCGCTGGCGCTGGCCGCCCGACAGGTTGGAGGACCCCTCCTCCAGCATGGTGTCGAAGCCGCGCGGCAGCCGCTCGATGAACTCGTCGGCACCGGCCAGCCGGGCGGCGCGGAACACCTCCTCCAGCGTGGCGTTCGGCTTGCCGGCGGCGATGTTCTCGCGGATGGTGCCGGTGAACAGGAAATTCTCCTGCAGCACCACGCCGATCGAGGAGCGGAGGTGGTCGAGGTCGATCTCGCGCAGGTCGTGCCCGTCGATCTTGATCAGCCCCTCCTGCGGCGAATGCAGCCGCTGCAGGAGCCGGGTGACCGTGGTCTTGCCCGAGCCGGAGCGGCCCATGATGCCGAAGATCGTGCCCTGCGGGATGGTGAAGGAGATGTCGTCCAGCGCCGGCGCCGTGCCGGGGGCGTAGCGGAAGCGGACGTTCTGGAACTCCACCTGGCCCTTCAGCGGGGTGCGCAGGCCGGTGCCGGTGCGGCCCTGCTCGCTCTTGTGGTTCATGATGGTGCCCAGCATGCCCACCGCGATCGACACCTCCTGGAAGGCCGGGATGATCTGCGAGAACTGGACGAGCGGCTGGGTCACCCGCTGGGTCAGGATGTTGAAGGCGATCAGCGCCCCCATGGTCATCTCGTTCTCCAGCACCAGCCAGGAGCCGACGCCGATGACCGCCACCTGCATCATCTTTTCCAGCGGGTGGATGAAGGACTGGATGAAGATCGTCAGCTTGGCGGTCTCGAACCGCTTGGTGACGGTGTGGGCGACGCGGCGGTCCCAGTTCTTGCGCTGGCGGGCGTCCAGCGCCAGCGACTTGACCGTGCGCATGCCCTGGATGTTCTCGACCAGGAAGGACTGCTGGCGCACCTCCGCCTCGTACACCCCCTGCAGCCGCCGTTTCAGGATCGGGATCACCGAGGCGGCGCCGATGCAGATCACCAGCGAGAAGCCCAGCACGATGGCGCTCAGCAGCGGGCTGTAGAAGAACAGCAGCGGCAGGAACACGAAGAGCGTCAGCCCGTCCAGCACCGTCATGAACACCTGCCCGGTCAGGAACGAGCGGATGCGGTCGGTCTGGTACATGTTCTTCAGCGTCATGCCGGAGGCCGTGCGCTCGAAGAAGTCCATGGGCAGGCTGATCAGCTTGTTGAAGGTCTTGGTGTTGATGCGCGCGTCGATCTTGTTGGTGACGAACAGCACCATGTACTGGCGCAGGTAGTTGAACAGCGTCTCGAACCCCACGACGCAGACCATGCCGATGGCCAGCACGTACAGCGTGTCGAGGCTGCGGTGCACGACGACGCGGTCGAAGACGAGCTGGATGAACACCGGGAACGCCACCGTCAGCGCCGACAGCATCAGCGAGGCGATGGCGATGTCGCGGAACAGGCGGCGGTGCCGCACGATCTCGGGAATGAACCAGCTGAGCCCGAAGGGCCGCTCCTCCGCCTCGGTGGCGAGGCCGCGCTTGACGAAGACGACGGTGCCGTCCCAGGCGCCGGTGAAACGGTGCTCGTCCAGCGTCAGCACGCCGGCGTCCTCGGCCAGCGGATCCTGCAGCAGCACCAGCCGGGTGCTGCCGCGGGTGCCGGTGCCGACCGCCAGCATCATGTTGCCGTTCTTCAGCCGCACCAGCACCGGGAAGGCGTCGCCCAGCCCGAACAGGTCGTCCCACGACAGCGTCGCCGTCTTGGCGCGCATCCCGATCTCGCGCGCGATGCGCAGCAGGAAGGGAAGCGGCGGCTCCTCGTTGCCGAGCACGAAGTCATGGATCAGCCGCTCGGCCGAGGTGTCGACGCCGTGGTGCCGGGCCACGGTCGCCAGACAGCGGACCGCGGTTTGGGCGCATGCGGCTTCGAAGCTCATGGCATCAGTCTTTCTTCAAACATGGCGCGTCCTACCGCCAATGGCCGGTATGCATTACCGCATCCGGATGAGACGGTCCATGCCGGGAAACCGGCGCGCCGCACCGGTCCAACGGATGCCACGGGCGGCCACCGCACGGGCGGCGGCCCGCGGCCGGCGGGCGGCGCCTCGTCCGGGCGGGGGGGACGCTAGCCATTTTGCGCCGTCCTGTCACCGGCTTTCCAGGGGCGCTGCGGGGCGGGGCGGGCATATTTCCGTTGAAGCCCATGCCGCCGCTTGGCAATGTCCGCACCGGTCTCGCGGCACGGAGCCAGCACCACCCATGGACATGTCCGTTTCCAAGCCGTCGGCGTTGACGGCCTATCTCGACCGCTCGATCGACGTCCTCCAGCGCCTGCGCGACGCCGGCGCGGACGATCGCGTCGAGGCGGCGGCGGCGCTGGTGACGGCGGCGCTGGGGGCCGGCCGGGCGTTGCTGGTCTGCGGCAACGGCGGCTCGGCCTCCGACGCCCAGCACATCACCGGCGAGCTGGTCGGCCGCTTCCTGAAGGAGCGGCGCGGGCTGAAGGCGATCTGCCTGTCCTCCAACGCCGCGGTGCTGACAGCCTGGGCCAACGATTACGATTACGAAACGGTCTTCTCCCGCCAGGTGGAGGCCTATGGCGAGCCGGGCGGCGTGCTGCTCGGCATCAGCACGTCCGGCAACTCCGCCAACGTGGTGAAGGCCTTCGAGGCGGCGCGCGCCGCCGGCATGGCCACCGTCGCGCTGACCGGCGAGGGCGGGGGCAAGCTGGCGGCGCTGTCCGACGTGCTGCTCGACGTGCCGTCGCGCCACACGCCGCTGATCCAGCAGGCGCACATCTGCCTCTACCACTTCCTGTGCGAGCAGGTGGAGGCGCGGCTGGCGGCCGCGTGAGGAAGCGGGGATGAACGACCTGTCCAGCGCCACGGCGCGCGCCCGTCTCGTCGTCAACGTCGAGATGGACGACCGCACCGTCCTGTTCCCCGACGGCAAGTTCCTGACCCACGTCGCCATCGCCGAGGATGCCGGCGGCGGCATCCGGCTGGACGCGGTGTTCCTGTTCAACGAGAGCCGCACCGAGGCGACCATCGCGTCGATCGAGGCGGAGGACGCGCGCGAGCTGGGCCGGGCGCTGCTGGAGGCGGTGTTCCAGGGCCGCACCCAGCATGTGCTGTCGGAGACCGCGCGCATCGCGGTCGTCTTCAACCCCAACGGCTTCGTGCTGCGCTTCGGCGAGGAGCGGGCGTTGCGGGAACTGTTCATCGCCTCGCCGGCGATCGTGCGGCTGGCCCAGGGGGTGCTGCGCATGGTCGACCGGGTGTGCGCCCTGCCGCCGCATTGAGGCTTGCCGCCACACCGGGGCCTGCCGCCACACCGGGACGGTTCCCGTCGGGGCCCTCGTCCGATCACCTCCCTCCATCACCGGGCAGCCGCAACATGCCGACCATCCCTGAAGCCCTGGCCCTGGCGGTCGAGCATCACCGCGCCGGCCGCCTCGACGTGGCGGGTGCGGTCTATCGCCGCATCCTCGAGGTCGATGCCCGCAACATCGACGCGCTGCACCTGCTGGGGCTGGTCGAGCGCGCCATCGGCAACGCGGCGGCGGCGGTCGGGCTGATCGGCCGCGCCATCGCCGCCGGGGCCGGCATCGCCGAGATCTTCGGCAATTACGGCAACGCGCTGCAGGCGGCCGGCGAGACCGAGCGCGCGGCGGCGGCGCACCGCCGGGCGCTGGCCTTGACGCCCGGATCCGCCGCCGCCTGCCGCAACCTGGGCACCCTGCTGTGCGGGCGCGGCGGGCCGGGCGACTGGCCGGAGGCGGCGGCCGTCCTGCGCCGCGCCATCCGGCTGGAGCCGGGCGATGTCGGCGCCCATCACGACCTGGGGCTGGCGCTCCGCCAGGCCGAGCGGGTGGACGAGGCGGTCGAGGCGTACAGCCGCGCGCTGGCGCTGCGCGCCGATTTCCCGGCCGTGCACATGAGCCTGGGCAACGCGCTGCTCGAGCAGGGGCGGATCGGGGCGGCGGTCGCCGCCTTCCGCCGCGGGCTGGCCCTGCTGCCGGCGGGACCGGAGCTGTACTACAACCAGGGCAACGCCCTGCACGCCGGCGGGCGGGGGGAGGAGGCGCTGGCCGCCTACCGCCGCGCCGCCCGGTTCGGCCTGCACAACGGGCTGGTGCGGGCCGGCGTCGTGCTGCGGCTGCTCGGCCGCCCGGCGGAGGCGGAGACGGAGCTGCGCCAGGCGCTCGTCCATCCCGGCGTGGAGGTGGAGACGGCGCTGGACACGCTGGCCGACATCATGGCTGGCAACGGCCGGACGACTGACGCGCGCGCCTTCTTCACCGGCCTGATGGAGCGGCCGCTGGGCGACGGCCGGGTGCACCCCGGCGAATGCCTGACGGCGCTGGCCTCCCTCGACCTGCACGAGGGGCGGCCGCAGGACGCCGCCGCCCGGCTCGCCCGCGTGCGCGGCGACAGCAGCCGCTTCTTCACCATCAAGTCGCTGGCGGCGCTGGATTCCACGTTGGCCGCACTGGGCGTACGGCTGACGCGTACGCCCAACCCCGACCCGTCGCGCCCGCGCCTCACCTCCTCCACCCTCGCCACACACGGGCGCTTCGCCCACAACGCGCTGGAGTATGTGCTGGTCCGCCTGTACGCGGAGAGCCGGGGCTGCGTGCTGGAAACGCCGGACTGGGTCGGCGGCCGCTTCTTCGACCTGGACGACCCGCCGCAGAGCGGCCCGCTCGCCCCCATGAACTTCCCGCGCCGCATCCTCAACGACCTGCTGACCGGGCGGGGCAACCACGCGCCGGTGGCGGACCGCGACATCCTGTCGCCGCTCTTCCTCTTCGAGCACCGGGCGGAATGGCGGGAGCGGGTGCAGTCCTGGCTGAAGCCGCGGCCGGTGTGGAGGCCCTTCCTGGACCCCGCCATGCAGCGGCTGCGGGCGCTGGGCGACACGGTGGTGGCGATCCACATCCGGCGCGGCGACTTCGTGCAGTACCGCTACCCGATCACCGAGACCGCCTGGTACGTGGAGTGGCTGCGCGCGCTGTGGCCGACGCTTCACCGGCCGGTGCTCTATCTGGCGAGCGACGACCTGGCCGGGGTCAAGGCCGACTTCGCGGAGTTCGCCCCGGTGGCGCTGCCCGACGTGATCCGGCCCTGGCCGGGGCTGGAGTATCTCCAGGACTTCCACGTGCTGAGCCAGGCCGACGTGGTGGGGATCAGCGCCTCCAGCGGCTTCAGCCTGCTGGCGGCGCGGCTCAACACCACCGCGCGGATCTTCGTCGAGCCCGACGTTCCCGCCCGCCGCATCCGCCCGCTGATACCCTGGACCTGATACCAATTCGCATTGATCGTGACCGATCAATGCCCCTCAGACGCCGGGCGGCCCGCATCCGCGGGCCTTGGCTTCGCGGGCATGGGCTTGGCAGGGGCCTCGACGGCCCAACCAGGCTCCGATGAGTGCTACTCATCGAAGCCTGGTATTCGCTCCGCTCACCCCGCCGCCGGGCTCCGGCGCAGCAGGCGCAGGGTCACCGGCAGGCCCGGCAGGCTGGTGAGGATGGTGAGCAGCCGCACCAGCAGCCCGTAGGCGACCGCGTCCTCCGCCGTCCAGCCGGCGGCCTGGGTCAGGCACAGGGTGAACAGCGCCTCCTGCACGCCCAGCCCGTTGATCGACAGGGGTGCTATCTGCGCCGCCAGCACCACCACCAGCAGCCCCCAGGCGGTGGCGTAGGGGAAATCCGGCACCAGCGGGCGCGCCAGCACCATCAGCGCCGCCGCCCCCAGCCCCAGCATGGCGAGGCTGAGCGCCGCCGCCGCGGCGGCCAGCCCCGGCCGGCGCAGCAGCCCGCCCAGCTCGGCCAGCAGCCGGCGCCCGCGCGTCCAGGCCCGGGCGGTCGCCTCGGGCCAGC
>NZ_JABFFR010000061.1 GCF_013423485.1 Azospirillum oleiclasticum | reverse complement strand
GGCGCGGCCGCGGGAGCGGCGGGCGGTACCGAGGCCGCGGCCGCGGCCGCGGCCCCGGCCGGCGCACCGGCGCGTTCGGCCGCCCGCTGGGTGCCGTTCAGCGTGCCGACGCCGTCGCCGAAGAAGCGGAAGAACTCGCTGTTGGGCGACAGCACCAGGGTGGTGTCGTCCTTGTTCAGCGACTTCCGGTAGGCTTCCAGCGACCGGTAGAAGGCATAGAACTGGGCGTCCTGGCGGGTCGCGTCGCCGATCACGCGCAGCGCCTGGTTGTCGCCCTCGCCGCGCAGGATCTGCGCATCGCGCTGCGCCTCGGCCAGCAGCACCGTGCGTTCGCGCTCGGCGCGGGAGCGGATCTGCTGCGACTGCTCCTGACCCTGCGCGCGGGCCTCCGCCGCCTCGCGTTCACGTTCGGAGCGCATGCGGGCGAAAATCGCCTGGCTGGTCTCCTCCGGCAGGTCGGCGCGGCGGATGCGGACGTCCACGATCTCGATGCCGAGGCGCTGCGCCTCGTTGTTCACCTGGCCGCGGATGTCGGTCATCACCTGGGCGCGTTCGTTCGACAGCACGGCCAGCAGCGTCACGTTGCCGAGCACGCGGCGCAGCGCGGAGTTGACCACGGCGTTCAGCCGCGTCTCCGCCACCGCCTCGGAGCCGACGGTCTGGAAGAAGCGCAGCGGGTCGTGGATGCGGTAGCGGGCGAAGGCGTCCACGTCCAGCCGCTTCTGGTCGGCCAGGATGACCTGCTCGACCGGCGGGTCGAGGTCGAGCACGCGGCGGTCCATCACCACCACGTTCTCGAAGAAAGGCAGCTTCAGCTTCAGGCCCGGCTCCTGGATCACGCGGCGCGGGTCGCCCAGCCGGACCACCAGGGCCTGCTGGGCCTCGTTGACGGTGAACAGCGACGCCGACGCCAGGATGCCCAGCACGACCAGCGCGATGCCCGCGACGAAGAGCTTGCGGTTCATGGTGCGGTCTCCTTACGGCGCGCGCTGCTGGCCGGGCTTGGGCGGGGAGCCCGCCGGCGGCTGCAGCTGGTTCAGCGGCAGGTAGGGAACCACCCCCTGGGCGCCCTGGGCGTTCCCGTCGATGATCACCTTGTTGGTGCCCTGCAGCACCTCCTCCATCGTCTCCAGATACATGCGCTGGGCCAGCACGTCCTTCGACAACGAGTACGCTTCGTACACCTTGCGGAAGCGGTCGGCGTCACCCTGGGCCAGGCTGATGACCTGCTCGCGGTAGGCGCTCGCCTCCTGCACCAGCCGCTCCGCCTCGCCTCGGGCGCGCGGGATGATGTCGTTGCGGTAGGCTTCGGCCTCGTTGCGCAGGCGTTCGCGGTCGGCACGGGCGCGCTGCACATCGTTGAAGGCGTCGATGACCGGCGACGGCGGATCGGCCTTCTGCAGCTGCACCTGCGTCACCTCGATGCCGGCCTGATACTCGTCGAGCATGGCCTGGAGGAGCTGCAGCGTCTGCTGCTCGATCTGCTGGCGGGCCTCGGTCAGGGCGGGCTGCAGATCGGTGCGCCCGATCACCTCGCGCATCGCGCTTTCCGCGGCCTTCTTCACGGTGGCTTCGGGGTCGCGGATCTTGAACAGGAACTCGCCGGCGTCCTTGATCACCCAGAAGACCGAGAAATCGACGTCGATGATGTTCTCGTCGCCGGTCAGCATCAGGCTTTCGTCGGGCACGTCGCGGTCGCCGCGCCGCCCGTCGCCGGCCGACCGGTAACCGACCTCGATGCGGTTGACGCGGGTCACCTTGGGCGACAGGACCGTCTCGATGGGGTTGGGCAGATGGTAGCGCAGGCCGGGCTGTTCGGTGCGCACCCATTCGCCGAAGCGCATCACCACGCCCTGCTCGTCGGGCTCGACACGATAGATGCCGCTGGCCAGCCAGATGGCGGCCAGCACGCCGACCACGATCGCCACGCCGCGGCCGCTGCCGAAGCCGCCGGGCATCACGCGTTTCAGCCGGTCCTGGCTGCGGCGCAGAAGTTCCTCCAGATCCGGCGGTTGCGGTCCGCCCCCGCCGCCGCCCGACGGGCGGCCCCACGGGTTCGGGCCTCCGCCGCCCGGCGGAGGTCCCCAGGGGCCGCCTCCGCCACCCCCTCCCTGATTGGTCCAAGGCATTCGTGTCGTTCCTCTTGTTCGCGCACTCGACGGTCGGCCGGTCCCTTTACCATGCCCGCTCCGCAGCCCTATAGTGCTATCACCCGCAAGGGGGCGGCCGTCGGAGGGATATCCGCCAATATCGTGAAGGAACTGGAGTTTTCAACCATGGCGCAGGTTACCGAAGCCCAAGTCCTCGCGGCGCTCGGCACCGTTCAGGACCCTGACCGCGGTGCCGACATCGTGACCCTCAGGATGATTTCCGGCCTCGCGATCAAGGATGGCAACGTGGCGTTCGCCATCGAGGTGGACCCGCGCCGCGGTCCACAGGCGGAACCGCTCCGCCACGCCGCCGAAAAGGTGGTGGACCGCATCCCCGGCGTCACCTCGGTGACGGCGGTGCTGACCGCGCACCGCGTCGCCTCCTCCGGCGGCGGGCACGGCCATGCGCACGGGCCGGCGCCCGGCCACAACCACAACCATGGGGGCGGGCAGGGGCACGGCCACGCGCACCCGGCCCAGCAGCCGGAGAAGCCGCTGGTGCCGGGGGTGCGGGCGATCGTCGCGGTGGCCTCGGGCAAGGGCGGGGTGGGCAAATCCACCACCGCCACCAACCTCGCCCTCGGGCTGGCCGCCAACGGCCTGCGCGTCGGGCTGCTCGACGCCGACATCTACGGCCCCTCCATGCCGCGCATGATGGGCATCTCCGGCCGGCCCACCAGCCGCGACGGCAAGGTGCTGGAGCCGATGGAGAATTACGGCGTCAAGGTGATGTCCATGGGCTTCCTGGTCGCCGAGGACACGCCGATGATCTGGCGCGGCCCGATGGTGATGAGCGCGCTCCAGCAGATGCTGCGCGACGTCAACTGGGGCGAGCTGGACGTGCTGGTGGTCGACATGCCGCCCGGCACCGGCGACGCCCAGCTCACCATGGCGCAGCAGGTGCCGCTGGCCGGAGCGGTCATCGTCTCCACCCCGCAGGACATCGCCCTGCTCGACGCCCGCAAGGGGCTGAACATGTTCCGCAAGGTGGATGTGCCGGTGCTCGGCATCATCGAGAACATGAGCTATTTCTGCTGCCCCAACTGCGGCCACCGCACCGACGTGTTCAGCCACGGCGGGGCGAAGCGCGAGGCGGAGCGGCTGGGGGCGGAGTTCCTGGGCGAGATCCCGCTGGACATCGTCATCCGCGAGACCTCCGACGCCGGCACCCCGGTCGTCGTCGCCACGCCGGAGTCCGAGCACGCCAAGGTCTACCGCCGCATTGCCGCCCGCGTGTGGGAGAAGGTGTCGGGCGGGGCGTCGGGCCGCGCGGCACCGCGCATCGTCGTGCAGTAGGGGCGCTCAGAACAGCCCGTTGAACAGCGACCCGCGCCCGCCGGAGCCGGCCAGCAGGATGCTGGCCAGGGAGTTGCCGGCGGCGGTGCCGCCGGTGGCGGAGCCGCCGTTGAGCATGGCGAGGTAGGAGGGCGGGTCGAAGGGCCGGTCGCCCTCCTTCGGCTGGCGGGCGATCGTGTCGTAGTCCTTGCTGTAGGTCCCCATGCGCAGCTGGAAGGCGTAGTTGCGCTGCTCCGTCTGCGGGACCGACTTGTCGCGGCTGATGCGCACGGTGTAATCGCCGCGGTCCAGCGGCTGGGTGCCGCCCTGCATCTTCTGGAAGGCGTCGTAGGCCTTCCCCTGGCCGGGGTCGCTGTCGGCGATGATCGTGCCGGACTTGTCCATGAGCTGGAAGCGCACGCCCTCGTCGCCGACACGGCCCAGCGTCACCTCGCCGGCGGTGGTCACCTTGACCTTGTAGAAATCGACCGGGTCGTTCTTGCCGAGCTGACTCATGACGTTGAGGCGGCTGACGTCCTTGGTCAGCACCCCGATGTCGGTGGCGAGCGAGGGGATGTTGAGCGCCTTCTTGCGGACGTCCTGCTCGAATTCCTGGACGTTCTCCGGCGCCGGATCGGCGCTCTTGGCCTGATCCTGGAGCCGCTTCATGGCGGCATCCACGGATTGCTGGAGGCCGGTGGCCATGCCCTGGATGTCGGTGACGCTGCTCATCGCTGGTCGGTCCCATCAACGGATGGGAGGGGCGATGCAAGCGGCGGGCCGGAAAAGGCGGGAAATCCTTGCCGGGTGGGTTCAGCCCGGCCGGCTGCCGACGATGATCCGCACATGGACAGGCAGCGGCACCGTACCGCCCAGCGCGCGGGCGGCGAAGCGCGCGTCGATGTCGGCATCCAACGCCGCGCGCCGGGCGGCCGTCAGGCCGGAGAGGCGCTGGGCGAAGCTCATCTCCAACGTCGCTTTCCAGAAGGGCTGGCCCGGTTTGGCGTGGCGGACGGGGGTCAGCGCATGTTCGGACACCGCGGTGAAACCGGCGGCGTCCAGCCGTTCCGCCAGCTCCCCCGCCCCGGCGAAGCGGAAGAGCGGGTCGAGCGCGCGGTCCGCGTCCGCGCCCAGATGCTGGTCGACCGCGTCGGCCACCACGTCGAACAGGGCGTTGTCGGACCGCGGGCCCCACACCATGAAGGCCGCGCGTCCGGCCGGGCGCAGCACGCGCCGCACGTCCAGCAGGGCCGCCTGCACGTCGGGAACGAACATGATGCCGAAGCGGCATGTCACCCGGTCGAACGCGTGGTCGGGGAAGGGCAGCCCGGTCATGTCGGCGGCGGCGAAGCACGGGACCGGTGGCGGCAGGGCCGCGGCGCGGCGCACCGCACCGGCCAGCATGGCCGGCACGATGTCGGTGCCGATCACCAGACCGCCGGGCCCGACACGCCGTGCGGCGCTGAAGGCCGGCTCGCCGGCCCCGGACGCAAGATCCAGCACGGCGTGCCCCTGGTCCACCCCGCCGGCGTCGAGCAGCGGCTGGTTGAGCTTGTCGGCGATGTCGGCCATGGCGTCGGCCCAGCGGTCCCAGCTCCCGGCGCTGTCGTTCCAGCGCCGGCGCTCGGCGCTGGCGTCGATCGGGCTGTTGCGGGTGGTCATCAGTGGAGCAGCCTCGCCGGGCCGCCCGTCCGCAAGCCGGCGTCCCCGTCGCCCACCCGTTCGCCGAGCGCCGTGAGCTGTTCGGCGAGACGCCGGTTGGAGTCGGTGAGCGCGTCGATGCGGGTCTGCGCGTTCTGGAGCTGAAGGCCGAGGGTGGCGACGGTCTCCGCCATGCGGCGTGCCTGCTGCGCCTGGCGCGCGGCGCCGTCGTTGAGGCTGCGCCTGATCGACCCGACGGCCACCAGCACGACGACGCTGATGGTCACGCCGGCACAGATCATGACGACGGCGAGCGCCGTGATCCAGTCCATCACCGCCGAGCCCCTTCCTGGCCTGCCGGGAAGCATCGGCCGAAACGCGGGTGTGGTCAAGCCGCCCCGTCGGCGGGGCCTTGTCAGCGCGTCACGGTGCCGCTGACGGGATCGACGCGGAGATCGACGCGGCGGCCGGAACCGTCCAGCCCCTCGACGCGGTAGCTTGTGCCGTCGGTGTCGATGCGCACGATGCGGTCGAGGCCCGACCGCTCGGCGCGCAGGGCCACCTCGGAAACCGGGATGGCGTGGGCGGGCGGCAGCTTGTTGCGCTTCGCCCAGGAACCGTCCTCGGCGGAGACGGCGGCGATCAGGACGAGGGTGAAGAGGTTCACGGCACCAAGGCCGAGTGCCAGCCTGCCTGCGATTCGCATGTCCGTCTCCTTCGTTTCCGATCGCCTCCGTCCGGGGAAACGTAGCAGCCGGGAGCTCTATTCCCTCGCGACATTTCCTGGAACCGACGCCACGCTACGGCCTGCACACCTCATGCGAAGTGACGATGGTCACACTGTTACCCGATGGACCGCCCGCAAGGCGAAAAGGGCCGGCGGTCAGATGACCTTGCTGGCGGCCGGCGCGTCGGCGGCGACGCGCGTCTCCTTCAGATGGTCGCCGAAGGCGCGCAGCACGGGAAGGATCCGCTGCATCTGCTCCGGCGTCACATGGGCATCGGTCTTCAGCACGATGGTCGGCGCTTCGGTCATCAGGCGCTTGGCCCGCATCGGCCCGACCTTCTCGTCGAGGAACATCGACAGGCCCATCAGCATGCCCAGCGTCACATCGTCCGGTTGCTGCGGCAGGGCGAGAACCTCGTGCAATTCCTTCATGAGCGTGTAGGTGACGATCGAGGTGCGCTCGATGGTATCGACGTCGGCGGCCATGGGCATGCGGGGCTTCCTTCTCAACATGACAAGAATTGCCATGTGAAAGGATGATACGAAGGGCTTTGTAACCAAATCATTAAGCGTGAACGCGGCCGTGCCTGTGATAAATTGGACCAAACCACAGCTTACTTGTTTGCTGTTCTGGTTTTGCAACAGTCGCCCGGCAGCGCTCGTCTTGAGGTTCACCGTAACCGCCGGAAAGCGGACGGCGACAGTCGAAGGCGTGGAGGGGCGGTTCGGCCGGAACGCCGGCGATTCCACCAGGATGTGCGAAGTTCGTTAATGATTGGCGATGAATACTGCCGGCCCGAAACGCAGCCTGTGACCGGTGGGGTGGGGGATGGCCGAGGATCTTGCACTTGCGGACGCGCGGTATCGCGAGATCGAAGCGTCGCTCGCCGACACGCCGGACGGACGGGCCTTCCTCGCCGAGCACGCAAAGCGTGCGCGCACCGTGGGGCTGGACGAGGTCCGCGGCATGATGACCACCCTGCAGGATGCGTGGCAGCGGCACGAGGCGGCGGCCAACGTGGCGCGCCATGTGGACGTGCTGCGCCGCGAGCTGCAGGATATGAGCGCCTCCATCGTGCAGGCGCGGCGCGAGATCGCCGCCATCCGTCCCAAGGACGGCGATGACCGCATCACGTCAGCCGCCAACGAGCTGGACGCCATCGTGCTGTCCACCGAGCGCGCGTCCATCGAGATCCTGGGCTCGGCCGAGCGGGTGCTGGAGGCCGCCAACCTGCTGCGCAAGGCCGGCGCACCGGACGCGCTGGTGGCGGTGCTCGACCACGAGGTGACCACCATCTTCACCGCCTGCTCGTTCCAGGATCTGACCGGGCAGCGCACCACCAAGGTGGTGAACGCTCTGCGCTACATCGAGCAGCGCATCCTGACGCTGATGGATCTGTGGGGGGTGGAAGGGGTGGCTACGGCCGACCTGCCGCGGGAGCCGCAGGACCACCGCCCCGACGCCCATCTGCTGAACGGCCCCACCGACACCGGCATCGACCAGGACGAGATCGACCGGCTGCTGAACGGCAAGCCCGCTCCGACTGCCGCCCCGGCGCGGCCGGCGGCGGAGCCGGCGCCGGTTCGCCCGCTCGATCAGTCCTCCATCGACACCCTCTTCGGCTGAAGCCGCGGGGCGGTGAAGGACAGCTCCGCCACCTGCTCCTTCTGCGGCTTGAGGCCGGCGGACGCCACCACCGCGCGGTCGAAGGGGTGACGCTTGGCGGCGTAGATGCCGTGCACCTTCACCACATAATCCTGCGTCTCGCGGTAGGGCGGCACGCCCTTGTACTGGGTGACCGCCCCTTCGCCCGCGTTGTAGCCGGCGAGCGCCAGCGTGACGTCGCCGTCGAAATAGGCGAGCAGCCAGCGCAGGTACTTCATGCCGCCGCGGATGTTCTGGGTGGGGTCGAACGCGTCGGTGACGCCGAAGCGCTGCGCCGTCTCCGGGATGAGCTGCATCAGCCCCATGGCGCTCTTGGGCGACACCACGCCCGGCCGGAATCCGGATTCCACCGCGATGACGGCGAGCACCAGGTCGGGGTCGAGGCCGTAGGTCGGGGCCAGCTTGGCGACGATCGCCTTCACCTCGGCCGGCGGCATCCGGATGCCGTTCCAGTTGACGTTGGGCGGCTCGCACTTCTCCGGCGCCTTCGGCTCGGCGCCGGGCAACTTCACGTAGCGCAGCGCGTTGCCGTAGCCCAGCCACGCCGCCCGACGCATCCAGCCATGGCCCAACTCGTCGCTCGCCGTCACCCCGCCGTTGCCGGCGATGTGCATCTGGCCGGCGCGGTAGGCGGCCTCCGCATGACCCTGGCGGGCGGCCTGGCAGTAGTAGGACAAGGCCCGGCGCGCGTCGCGTTTGGTCCCCTTGCCGGATTCATAGAGGTCGGCCAGCTCGAACTGGGCGCGCATGCTGCCCTTCTGGGCCAGCGCTTCCAGCGCCTTGACGGTCTTCTCCGCCCAACCGGCGGAGGCCGCCATCGGAAACAGGCAGACGGCGCTGACGGCCAGGCTCATTGCGATGCGTCGCATGCGGTTCCTCTTCTCGCCTCGCGGATGCCGGAGGAACGATGGCGGGGGCCGTGTGGTCCGGCCCTTCTTCCGCCCTGCTTCCCTTGCACCCGCGGGGCACATTCGGTGGACCGTCCGGTTCCCGATGAGGGTGCTGGGTGGGACCGGACGGCGTCGGTGACAGCGGGATAACCGCCCACCAATGAAGCGTGCGAACGCGGCGCCGCACAGTGGGGCAATCGGCTGGTTCCGGTCCAATTCGCGCGACGCCCGCGGCGCATCCGGCGGCGCATTCGGAAGATGCGGAATCCCGGCGCTCGGCCAAACCGGCCTGGACGAACCGCAGACGCGGCCATGACGAACGACCGGGATGAACCATCCGGTACGGCAGAGGTGGAGATTGCGGCACCCCACGAAAGGCATGCCGCACGCGGAATCGGTGGCTGGGCTTACGCTCACCGCCTTGCGAAGCGACCTAGCCTTTTTCCCGACTGGCGAGCGGGGTCGGCGGGGATTAGGTACTGTGAGACCGATGGTTATCCTCGGGTATTCCGGGGACCGTGCGTGTGTGGAATGCGCACGCTGGCCATCGGTCCGGAGCCGGCCCGCCGGGACGGCTCCTCCGGCACCAGTTCACGGAGGCAGCGTTTCACCCATGGCCAACCACGTCGCCAACCCGGTGCGCCCCGCTCCGGTTGACACGATCGCGCCGGACGACGACGCGATCGGACAGGGCGAGGGCCTGGAGCACGAGGCCGGGGATCAGCGGCCCGAACGTCCCTCCGGTCCCCCCGATCCGGCCATCATCAAGCAGATCGAGGGCGAAATCCCGCGGCTGCGCCGATTCGCCCGCGCGATGGTGCGCGACGCCACACTGGCCGACGATCTTGTGCAGGAATGTCTGGAGCGCGCGCTGTCGCGGCTTCATCTGTGGAAGCCGGGCACCAATCTGCGCGCCTGGCTCTTCACCATCCTGCGCAATCTGCACATCAACGCCATCCGCCGGCGCCAGACCGTGGTGGACATCGACGCGGAGGCGCAGGCGAGCATCGGTTCCGCGTCCGGCGCACAGATCGTCACTTTGGAACTGCGCGACCTGCGCCGCGCCCTTGGCCGCCTGCCGGCCGAGCAGCGCGAGGTGGTGCTGCTGATCGGGCTGGAGGGCATCTCCTACGGCGAGGCGGCCGACATCCTCGGCATTTCCATCGGCACCGTGAAGTCGCGTCTGTCGCGCGGTCGCAAGGCGTTGCGCTATCTGATGGAAGGCCGGGTGCCGTCCGACGACGACGAGGACTGAACCGTTTCCCTTCAAGAAAACGGCAGCGCCCGCGTGGGGACGCTGCCGCCAGGTGCGAGGCGAAACATCGAGAGACTGGAGACCGGCGGGTCTAGCGCCTGCGGACGAGACCCAGGATCAGGCTCGCGGCGAACAGCACCACGAACAGGAAGAACAGGAACTGGGCAATGCCCGCGGACGCGCTCGCCACACCGCCGAAGCCGAACAGACCGGCGACCAGCGCGATCACAAGAAACACAGCGGCCCAATAAAGCATCTTTCCCTCCGTCACCTGCGGCCGACATGCGGGACCTTGCGGAAACCGCCCCCTAGCCCGTTTTCCGGTGGCATGTGTGCCGCGCATTCCAGTAACGGGCGGGCGCGGGGAAAGTTCCTGCCACCCTTCCGGGGGCCCCGACTTCCGCAGCGCACCGCGAAACGCCGTCGATACTGCGTCTTGTCACTCCATCAGGCGGCGCCATGTGCCGGCCAGCCGGCCGAAGCCGGCGGGGTCCAAGGTGTCGTGCAGCGGCAGCGGCGCCTCCAGCCGCTGGCCGGCGTCGCGCCCGAGCGTGCGGACGCTGCCTCCCACCGCCGCGTCGATGCCCATGCGCGCCAGCGCGTGCAGCGGCACCACCAGCGCCACCCCATGCTCCAGCCGCCCGGCGTAGGGGCTCTGGCCGGGGCGGGGGCCGTCGGTCCAGGTCATGTGGGCGGCGAGACGGATGCCGCCCTCCCAGCGGCGCGACAGCTCCACCGTACCGCCCCAGTCGCCGCCGAGATAGCGGCCCAGCCGCAGGGCGCCGCTCCACCCCTCCTCCCCCTCGCCGTCCAGATAGGCGGAGAGGTGACCCGTGGTGACGACGTTGTCGTCGTCCACGCGCAGGATGCCACCCGGCGGGCGCTTCCACACCCGGTTCACATCCAGCCCCAGCGCCCAGCGGGAGAGCAGGGGCTTGCGCAGCAGCTCGGCCGAGACGCCGCCGAACATCTCCTCGAAATGGCCGGCGGACAGGCGGGCGTGCCAGCCCTCCGCCGGGCTGTCGAGCCAGGAGACCCAGGCGTGCTCGATCCCCGCCCCGGCCTCGGCGTAGAGCGGCAGGTCGCTGCGCACCGGCCGTTCGGCCGGGATGGCGGAGCCGTCCAGCCAAGCCAGGGTGTCGCCCGCCTCCGCCCGCACACCGGCGCCCAGCACCAGCCCGGACAGCGGCTCCAGCCGGATGGACGCGTCGGTGTAGGCGCGCGACACCGGCGCCATCCCGCGTTCCGACAGGCTCAGGTCGATGGTGCTGCGCAGCACCGGCTCCAGCCCCCAGGATCGGCCGGGGGCGGGGCCGGCCGTGGCGGCGGGGGCGATGGCGGCGGTCCGCCACAGCTCCTCCGCGCTGCCGCGGGCGTTCGCGGCGCGCGCGACCCCGTCGCGGTCGAGCGTGACGGCAAGGCCGTCCAGCCCGCGGGCGCCGGTGACCACCGTGACCGCGTCGGCCTCGGACGGGGCGCCGTCGGCCAGCAGCCGCGCTGTGCGGCCGACCGTGCGCGCCAGCGGCCCGCCGTCCGGACCCGACAGGGCCAGCCAGGCGACGGCGCGATCCCCCGCCGCCTCGACCGCGGTGAGCGGCAGCCCCTCGGCCCGCGCCATACGCCCCAGCGTCACGGCGTCGGCCGCTTGGGCGGTGCTGGCCGGAGGGGCCCCGACCGCCGGGGGCGGCGTGTCCACCGGATCGTCGGCCAGCAGGCGCGGCGTCAGCCGCGTGGCGACGCGCAGCATGGTGCGCCGCCCCTGCTCGAACCCGGCCCCGATCTCCAGCCACTCCACAGGCCGCCAGGACAGGCCGGCGTTGACCGGGATGCCGGCGCGGAAGGCCGGGTCTTCCTGCCGCTCGGCGCGGAAGGAATCGGCGGAGTATTCCAGCTTCAGCGTCAGGCCGGGCAGCGGGGTGCGCCACGCGACCCCGCCGAAGAGTGCCGCGTCCTGTCCGGTGAACCACGCGCGCGGGCCGCGGACGGTGGTGTCGGCCGGGTCGCGGTCGCGCGCGTAGCGCCCGCCCAGCCAGCCCAGCGGGTTGGGCACGGCGTTGCGCCCGGCGAAGCGGCCCCAGCCCAGCCCGACCGTCAGGTCGACATCCCACCAGCGCCGTGTCGCCACCACATATTCGCCGGCGAAGCGCCCGGTTCCCGGCAGCACGAAGCCGGACCCGGCGACGTCGCGCCCGCCGATGGCGATCTCCGGCCACAGTTCCCCCTCCTTCACGAGGCGGAGCTTGACGTCAAGACCGGGTTCGAACAGGCCGTAATAGTTGGGGTAGGCGGTCTGCCGGAAAGTCAGCTCCAGCCAGGGCAGCGGCTGGGCGGTGACGAACAGATGCCGCTGCAAATCCCCCAAACGTGTGAAACCGGCGGCGACGCTGCCGTCGGGAAGCATCCGCGCGACCGGGCCTTGCAGCAGCCCGGTGCCGCCCCAATCCGACAGCGGCGCCTCCCCGGCGGCGGCCGGCAGCGCCAGGACCAGAAGAAAAGTAGCAACACAGAATCTGATAAGCACGCGTAAGGGGTTTCTTTCAGTCCAACAACAACCCGATTGTCTCCGGAAATGCATACGAGTGCAATCATGAGAGCGGCGGTGCCCAGCCCCGCGGTTCGCGCAGCGTCGCTGTTGACAAGGGCCTTGCCTTTCAAACCTAACTAAGATATATCTTGACCTATCTTGAATAGGTTGGAGACAGTCATGCGTTCATTCATCAAGGCCTGCGGCGCCCTGCGCGCCCGGCACCACGCCATGCACCGCGGTGGCGGGCGTCATGGCTTCGGGCACGGCCACGGGCACCATCACGACGAGGGGGGACGCGGCGGGCGTCGCCGTGCCTTCGAGGGTGGCGAGCTCCAGCTCGTGCTGCTGAAGCTGCTGGCCGAGCAGCCGCGCCACGGCTACGACCTGATCCGCGCCATCGAAGAGCGGACGGGCGGGGCCTATGCGCCCAGCCCCGGCGTCGTCTACCCCATGCTGTCGATGCTGGAGGAGCTGGGCCAGATCGAGAAGGCCGGCGACGAGGGCACCCGCAAGGCCTTCACCGCCACCACCGACGGCATCGCCCGGCTCGATGCCGAGAAGGACGTCGTTGAGGCGGTCCTCGCCAAGCTCGGCGCCCTGGCCGCCCGGCGCGAGCGCACCGACGGCGCGCCGATCCGCCGCGCCATGGACAATCTGCGCGCGGTGCTGATGCACCGGCTCGGCCGCGAGGGGGTGGAGGCCGACACCATCCACGCCGCCGCCGCCATCCTGGACGAGGCGGCTCAGCGCATCGAGCGGCTGCCATGACGGTGGCCGTCTTCGCCACCGCGGCGCGTGTGCCCACCGCCAACGGCAGCCGCTACCTGCAACAGCTCTGCAAGCACTGGGGCCACAACCTCACCGTCGAGTTCACGGCGGAGCGGGGCAGCGTGGTCTTCCCCCGCGACATCCGCGGCGCCGACTGGCCCGGCCCCGCCACCCTCACCCTGGTGGCTGACGCGGACGCGCTGGACTGCCGGATCGAGGCGAGCGCCGAGGGCCAGCGCGACGGGCTCAAGGGCGTGGTGGCCAGCCATCTCGACCGCTTCGCCTTCCGCGAAGCGCCGCTGCGCTTCGACTGGACGGACGGCTGAGAGAGGGGCACGCGCGGGTCAGTCCGCCGGCCCCTTGAGGAACCGTTCCTCCCCCTGCCGGCCCTTCTTCAGCTCGGAGAAGAGCCATTCGCGGAAGGCGCGGATCTTCGCCTGGTCGGCGGCGGATTTCAGGGTCACCAGCCCATGGCCCTGCGCCTTAAGGCCCGGCGTGGCGAAGGGCACCACCAGCCGGCCGGACAGCAGCTCGCGTTCGGCCAGCAGCAGACTGTCGATGCAGACGCCCAGCCCGTCCACGGCGGCGCTGATCGCCATGAAGCTGCGGTCGAAGCGCGGACCGCGTTCGAGGTCGAGCGGCACACGCCGGTGCAGGCGCGCCCAGTCGCGCCAGCCGAGGATGTTCACCTCCGAATGGATCAGCGTGTGGTGGGACAGATCCGCCGGCCGGCGGATCGGCTTCAGCCCGCGCGCCAGGCCGGGAGAGCACATCGGCACGATGGTGTCCTCCGGGAAGGGCACCAGCACCGTGCCCACCGCGGCCGGGCCGGGGTTGTAGCGGATGTCCACATCCACCACCCCGGCCGCGAAATCCACCGGGGTGACGGACGCCTGGAGCCGGATGTCGATGCCGGGATGCTGCTCCTGGAACCGCGCCAGCCGCGGCATCAGCCACTGCGTGGCGAAACTGGGCGTCGAGTGGACCGTCAGGATGGCGCTGCCTCCGGCCATGGCGGCGTTCTGCGTCGCCGCCTCGATGCGGGCGAAGGCGGCCGTCACCTCCGCGGCGTAGACGCGCCCGCCGTCGGTCAGCACCACCGACCGGTGCACGCGGTGGAACAGCCGCACCCCAAGCTGATCCTCCAGAATACGAATCTGATGGCTTACCGCGGATGGCGTCACGGCCAGATCCTCGGCCGCGAGCGCGAAGGAGCCGAGCCTTGCGGCGGCTTCGAAGGCTTGCACGGCCTTGATGGACACGCGTTTCCGCACGGCGGTATATCCATGAATTCAGCTCATCAAAAAGCGATCTTATTCATTTGTCCAATTCAGCTCAAGATCATACAGTTGTCCCATCAATCGGCGGATGACACGGATCATCCGCAACACAAATCGAAAAATTCCGGCAGCTCCAGGACGCGGCGCGCGACGCCGCCGCGGGCGGCTGCGTGCAAAGGAGAGGACATGCTGCTTTCCAACAAGGTCTGCGTGATCACGGGTGCCGCGTCCCGCCGCGGCATCGGCCGCGCCACCGCCCGTCTGTTCGCGCTGCACGGCGGCCGTTCGATCATCCTCGACCTCGACGCCGCCCAGGCCGAGGCCGCCGCCGCCGAACTGGGCGAGGCGCACCGCGGCTACGCCTGCGACGTGACCGACAAGGCCGCCTGCGTCGCGGTGGCCGAGCGCATCGTCGGCGAGTTCGGGCGGGTGGACGTGCTGGTCAACAACGCCGGCATCACCCAGCCGCTGAAGTTCATGGACATCGGGCCGGAGAACTACGACGCGGTACTCGACGTCAGCCTGCGCGGCACCCTCTACATGAGCCAGGCCGTCGTGCCGCACATGCGCGAGCGCAAGTCCGGCTCCATCGTCTGCATGTCGTCGGTGTCGGCGCAGCGCGGCGGCGGCATCTTCGGCGGCCCGCACTACAGCGCCGCGAAGGCCGGCGTGCTCGGCCTCGCCAAGGCGATGGCGCGCGAGCTGGGACCGGACGGCATCCGCGTCAACTCCATCACCCCCGGCCTGATCCAGACCGACATCACCGGCGGCAAGCTGACCGACGCCATGCGCACGGAGATCCTGAAGGGCATCCCGCTGAACCGGCTGGGCGATGCCGAGGATGTGGCGCGGGCCTGCCTGATCCTGGCGTCGGACCTGTCCGGCTACATCACCGGCGCGGTGCTCGACGTCAACGGCGGCATGCTCATCCATTGAGCGGGCCAGCGACCACGGGAGAACCCATGGACACCAACCCGACCGGCCCCATCGGCCACAACCCGATCGGCCACAATGTGGATCTGGCCGAGCGCGCCTACCGCATCCGCCGCAACGCGGTGCGGATGGGCGAGGTGCAGGGCCAGGGCTACATCGCCCAGGCGCTCGACATCGCCGACGTGCTGGCGGTGGCCTATTTCCACGCTATGCGCGTCCGCCCCGACGACCCGCATTGGGAGGAGCGCGACCGCTTCCTGCTGTCGAACGGCCATTACGCCATCGCGCTGTACGCCGCCCTGATCGAGGCCGGCTTCATCCCCGACGAGGAGCTGGAGACCTACGGCAGCGACGACAGCCGGCTGCCCATGTCGGGCATGGCCAGCTACACGCCGGGCATGGAGATGTCGGGCGGCTCCCTGGGCCTCGGGCTGTCGATCGCCGTCGGCATCGGGCTGGGCCTGAAGCGCAAGGGCTCCGCCTCGCGCGTCTACACCCTGTTCTCCGACGGCGAGCTGGACGAGGGTTCGGTGTGGGAGGCGATCATGTCGGCCGCCCACTGGAAGCTCGACAACCTGATCGCCGTCGTGGACGTCAACAACCAGCAGGCCGACGGCCCCTCCACCCAGGTGATGGCCTTCGAGCCGCTGGTGGACAAGCTGCAGGCCTTCGGCTGGTTCGTGCAGCGGATCGACGGCAACGACCTCGACGCCGTCATCGCCGCCTTCGACGCCGCCCGCGACCATCCCGAGCAGAAGCCCCGCATGATCGTCGCCGACACCAAGATGGGCTGCGGCGTGCCGTTCCTGGAAGCCCGCGAGAAGAACCACTTCATCCGCGTCGATCCCGAAGAATGGCAACTGGCGCTGGAAGCCCTCGACGCCGGGAGGACCCGATGAGCAGCAACGCCCCCGCCGCCCCCGCCGCCAAGCCGAAGCTCAAGACCTCGGCGATGATCGCCTCCATCGCGGGGGAAGGGCAGCGCACGGTGTCCGCCCCCTTCGGTCACGCGCTGGTCGAGCTGGCCGGCCAGCGGCCGGAGATCGTCGGCATGACCGCCGATCTCGGCAAATACACGGACCTGCACATCTTCGCCAAGGCCTTCCCCGACCGCTTCTACCAGATGGGGATGGCGGAGCAGCTCCTGTTCGGGGCGGCGGCCGGGCTGGCGCACGAGGGCTTCATGCCCTTCGCCACCACCTACGCGGTCTTCGCCTCCCGCCGGGCCTACGACTTCATCCACCAGACGATCGCGGAGGAGGATCTGAACGTCAAGATCGCCTGCGCGCTGCCCGGCCTGACCTCCGGCTACGGCCCCAGCCATCAGGCGACCGAGGATCTGGCGCTGTTCCGCGCCATGCCGAACATGACCGTCATCGATCCCTGCGACGCGCACGAGATCGGGCAGGCGGTGCCGGTGATGGCTGCCCACAAGGGCCCGGTCTATCTGCGCCTGCTGCGCGGCAACGTGCCGCTGGTGCTGGACGAGTACGGCTACCGCTTCGAGCTGGGCAAGGCCAAGACCATCCGCGACGGCCGGGACGTGCTGATCGTTTCCTCCGGCATCATGACGATGCGGGCGCTGGAGGTGGCGGCGGCGCTGGCGGCCGACAAGGTGGACGCCGCCGTCCTGCATGTCCCGACCATCAAGCCGCTCGACGCCGAGACCATCCTGCGCGAGGCCGGGCGCACCGGCCGCATGGTGGTGGTGGCCGAGAACCATTCGGTGATCGGCGGGCTGGGCGAGGCGGTGGCCGGGCTGCTGCTGCGCTCCGGCGTCACCCCGGTGTTCCGCCACATCGGGCTTCCCGACCAGTTCCTGGCCGCCGGCGCGCTGCCCACGCTGCACGACCGCTACGGCATCTCCACGGCGGTCATGACGGACCGTATCAAGGGTTGGCTCTGACCAACGGCCCATCCCACAATCGACACCAAAAACCGGAGGAAGCGATGAAGACACTGCTGGCAACCGTGGTCATGAGCGCGACGCTGATGGCCGCCCCCGCCTGGGCGCAGCAGACCCTGCGTCTGGCCCACAACGCCGCCCCCGGCAACCCCAAGGCCGAGGCGTCGTTGAAGTTCGCCGAGCTGGTCGCGCAGAAGACCAACGGCCGGCTCAAGGTCGTGGTCGGCGGCAGCGCCCAGTTCGGCGACGACGTCGAGGCGCTGACCAACATGCGGCTCGGCACGCTGGCCTTCAGCGCCAACTCGCAGGGCTCGACCTCCGGAGTGGTGCCGCAGTTCGCGGTGCTCGGGCTGCCCTTCCTGTTCCAGGAGCTGCCGCAGGCCTGGACGGTGGTGGACGGGCCGGTCGGCACGCAGCTCGGCAACAACGCCAAGGAGAAGGGGCTGGTCCTGCTCGCCATGTGGGACAACGGCATCCGCCACACCACCAACAACGTCCGGCCGATCACCAAGCCGGAGGATCTGGCGGGTGTGAAGATCCGCACGCCGCCCGACCCGATGACGGTCGACATCTTCAAGGCGCTGGGTGCCAACCCGACGCCGCTCGCCTTCTCCGAGCTCTACATCGCGCTTCAGCAGGGTGTCATGGACGGGCAGGAGAACCCGTTGATGAACATCTACTCGTCGAAGATCCACGAGGTGCAGAAGTACATCTCGCTGACCGGCCACAAGTATGAATCGACGCCGGTGCTCGCCAGCAAGGTCGTCTTCGACGGCCTGTCCAAGGCCGACCAGCAGGCGGTGCTCGACGCCGCGGCCGAGGCGGGCAAGCTGAACCGCGAGATGTCGCAGAAGTCGGACTCCGAACTGCGCGGCAAGATGGAAGCGGCCGGCATCAAGTTCAACGAGGTCGATCCCGCACCCTTCGTCGCCAAGACCAAGGCCGTCTACGACAAGTGGCAGGCCCAGTTCCCCGAACTGGTCACCCTGATCCAGAAGGAGGCCGCGGCCGCGGCCAAGAAGTGATGACGATCCGGGGCGACAGCGCGATGGGGGGGGCGGGGCTTCCCGCCTCCCTCGTCACCCTGGTCGACACGGCCATAACGGTGGCCGCCAGGGTCGTCGCGATCGGCTCGCTGGTGGCGCTGTTCCTGGCGCTTGGGGCGGAGGTGGTGGTGCGCTATCTGACCACCCAGGGGCTCGGCTGGCCGTCGGAGCTGCCGAACATCCTCTTCCCCTGGCTGGTGATGGGCGGCATCGTGCTGGCCGCCCAGGGCGGGGCCCACATCGCGGTCACGCTGGTGCTGGACTCCCTGGGAACCGCCGCGGCCCGCCTCCTTCTGCTGGGCATGCAGATCGTGGTCGCCGCCACCTTCTTCTACCTCGCCTACATCGGTCTTGCGGTGATCGAGATCACCGGATCGGAGATCTACCCGGTCACGGGCGTTCCGGCGAGCTGGGCCTACGGGTCGCTGATCGTCGGCTTCATCGGTGTCGGCCTGACCGCGTTGACCACCTTCGCGCGCCTGCTGATGGCGGACGACCCCCGATCCGTCCGCGCCCATGTGACGGAGGAAGAGATATGACGCTGGTGATGGTCGCCGTCTTCGGCGTGCTTCTGCTACTGGCCTTCCCGGTCGGCTACGCCCTGGTGATCAGTTCGGGCGCTGCGGTGATGACGATGGGCGCCGTTCCGACCGTGATCGCCGTGGTGAAGCTGTTCCAGCCCACCCAGAGCTTTCCGTTGCTGGCGATTCCCTTCTTCATCCTGTCGGGCGCCCTGATGATGGGCGGCACGCTGGGCCGCAAGCTGGTCGCCTTCGCCGCCGCCCTGGTGGGCCGCTATCCCGGCGGGCTGACACAGGTGACGGTGGTCGGCTCCACCATCTTCGGCGGGGTGTCCGGCTCGGCGGTGGCCGAGGCGTCGGCGCTGGGCTCGATGCTGATCCCCTGGCAGAAGCGCGAGGGCTATCCGCCGGCCTTCGGCGCCGCCGCCACCGCCTCCTCCTCGGTGATCGCCGGCCTGATCCCGCCGTCCATTCCGCTGATCCTGTTCGCCGCCGTGTCGAACGCATCGATCGCCTCGCTCTTCCTGGCGGGCATCGTTCCCGGACTGATGCTGGCGGCCGGCTTCATGCTGGTCTGCTACGTCAGCGGCCGGCTCCGGCACTTCCCGCTCCTGCGCTCGGACGGCGGCCTGCCGGGGCTGCTGAAGGCGACGCTCACCGCCCTGCCGGCGCTGCTGATGCCGGCCTTCATCCTGGTGCTGCTGCGCTTCGGCATCGCCACCCCGACCGAGGTCAGCGTCGTGGCGGTGGCCTACGCCCTGGTGGTCAGCGCGCTGATCTACCGCGACCTGACGGTCCCGCGCATCTACGGCGCTTTGATGGCCACGGTGGTGACCACGGGCGTGGTGATGCTGGTGATCGCCGCGTCGAACCTCGTCGGCTATGTGCTGATCACCGAGGCGATCCCCAACGCGGTCGCCGAATACGCGCAGACGGTGCTGCAGGAGCGCTGGCTGATCATCCTGGCGATGAACCTGATCATGCTGGTGGTCGGCATGTTCCTCGATCTTCCCGCCGCCATCCTGCTGCTCGGGCCGACCTTCGTCGCGGTCGGCGGGGCGATCGGGCTGGATCCGATCCAGCTGGGGATCATGATGGCGGTCAACCTCAGCATCGGGCTGTTCACCCCGCCGATCGGCACCACCCTGTTCATATCGGCCGCCATCTCGCGCGAGCCGATCGGCGCCATCGTGCGCGAGCTGTGGCCCTTCTATCTGGTGGCGCTGACGGTGCTCGGTCTGGTCTCCTACGTGCCGGCCTTCATCCTGTACTGACCCATGACCGGACAACCAAAAGGACGACGCGACGTGACGAACATCGGCTTCATCGGTCTCGGTTCGATGGGCATTCCCATGGCGGGCAATCTGCTCAAGGCGGGCTTCGCGGTGCGCGGCCACGACGTGCGCGCCGAATCGGTGGCCGCCCTGGCGGCGCTGGGGGCCACCGGTGCCGCCTCCGCCGCCGAGGCCGCCGCGGGGGCCGACGCGCTGGTGCTGATGGTGGTCAACGCCGCCCAGGCGGAGGCGGTGCTGTTCGCCGGCGGCGCGCTGGAGGCGCTGCCCACGGACGCCATCGTCGTGCTGATGGCGACCTGCCCGCCATCGTCGGTGGAGGCGCTGGCGGCTCGCGTCGTCGCCACCGGGCGGCGCTTCGTCGATGCGCCGGTGTCCGGCGGGGTGGTCGGCGCCCGCGCCGGAACGCTGTCGATCATGGCCGCCGCCCCGCGGGCCACGTTCGAGGCCGCCGCCCCGGTGCTGCGCGCCATGGGTAGCAAGGTGTTCCATGTCGGCGAGCGCTATGGGCAGGGCGCCACGGTCAAGACCGTCAACCAGCTCCTGTGCGGCGTCCACATCGCCGTGGCGGCGAAGGCGCTGGCCCTTGGCGAGAAGATCGGCGTCGATCGCGCCGTGCTGCTGGAGATCCTCGGCGGCTCGGCGGCGTCGAGCTGGATGCTGAAGGACCGAGGCCCGCGCATGCTTCAGGCCGATCCGGAGGTGACCAGCGCGGTGGACATCTTCGTCAAGGATCTCGGCATCGTGCTGGAGGCCGGGCGCGACGCCAAGGCGGCGCTGCCGCTGGCCGCCGTCGCCCACCAGCTCTTCCTTGCCACCTCCGGCCGCGGTGACGGGGCGGCCGACGACAGCCAGCTCATCCGCAGCTACCACCTGATGAACGGAACCGAGCCGCCGGAGCGCTGACGCGCCGCGGCTCCCGTCCTTCCCACCCATTCCGCGACCCTGCCGGGCGCCCCCGCGGCGCCCGAAGCCGGAGGTCCGCCTGGAGCCATGCCGATCCATGACCCATCGCATCGTCTTCCTGGACCACGACACGCTCGGCCCCGAGGTCGCCATGCGCCGCCCCGCCATCGACCATGACTGGACCGCCTATGGCCTGACCACGGCGGACCAGGTGGTGGAGCGGGCGCGGGGCGCCGGCATCCTGATCGTCAACAAGGTGCCGCTGCGCGAGGCGGCGCTGGAGCGGCTGCCGGATCTGCGCTTCGTGGCGGTGGCGGCGACCGGCACCGACAACGTCGATCTGGCCGCCTGCCGCCGCCGCGGCATCCCGGTGTCGAACGTCCAGGCCTACGCCGTGCACACGGTGCCGGAACACGCCTTCGCCCTGATCCTGGCGCTGCGCCGGTCGCTGTTCGCCTACCGCGCGTCGGTGGCGGCGGGGGAGTGGCAGCGGTCGGGCCAGTTCACGCTTCTCAGCCACCCCATCCGCGACCTGCACGGGTCCACGCTGGGCATCATCGGCGAGGGGGCGCTGGGCCGCGCCACCGGCGATCTCGGCCGCGCCTTCGGTATGGCCGTGCTCTACGCCGCCCACAAGGGCCGCACCGACATGGGGCCGCTCTACACGCCCTTCGACGAGGTGCTGGAGCGCGCCGACGTCATCAGCCTGCACTGCCCGCTCACCCCCGCCACCCGCAACCTGCTGGGGGAGGCGGAGTTCGCGCGCATGACGCGCCGGCCGCTGATCATCAACACCGCCCGCGGCGGGCTGATCGAGGAGGAGGCGCTCGTCCGCGCGCTGGAGGGCGGGCGCATCGCCGGGGCTGCCATCGACGCGGTGATCCCGGAGCCGCCGCCGGCCGACCACCCCTTCATGCGTCTGGCCGAGCGGCCGGACTTCATCCTCACCCCGCATGTCGGCTGGGCCAGCCGCGAGGCGCGGCAGGCGGTGGCCGACCAGGTGACCGCCTGCATCGAGGGCTTCGCCGCCGGCACCCCGCGCAACCTCGTCGCCTGAGCCGACACCCGCCAAGGAGGGACCCACCATGCCCGGCGTCGACCTGACCGCCATGGCCAACGCCATCCGCTTCCTGTCCATGGACGCCATCGAGCGGGCCGGGGAGGGGCATCCCGGAACGCCGCTGGGGGCTGCGGACATCAGCGCCGCGCTGTTCGCCCGGCACCTGAAATTCAACGCCGCCGACCCGCGCTGGTTCGACCGCGACCGCTTCGTGCAGTCGAACGGCCACGGCTCGATGCTCATCTATTCGCTGCTGCATCTGGCCGGCTACGATCGGATGAGCCTTGACCAGTTGAAGATCTTCCGGGTGCTGGGCTCCCACTGCGCCGGCCATCCGGAGATCGACCAGGACGCCGGCATCGAAGTGACCACCGGCTTGCTGGGGCAGGGCATCGCCAACGCCGCCGGCATGGCGCTGGCCGAGGCCTTCCTGAACCAGTGGTTCGGCCCGGACATCGTGGACCACCACACCTACGCGCTGGTCGGCGACGGCTGCCTTCAGGAAGGGGTCGGGCAGGAGATCATCTCGCTGGCCGGGCACCTGCGGCTCGGCAAGCTGACCTTCCTGTGGGACGACAACCGCATCACCGACGACGGCGACATCGCGCTGGCCCTGTCCGACGACATGGTCGCCCGCTTCCGCGCCAGCCATTGGCACGTGCAGGAGGTGGACGGCCACGACGCCGAGGCGGTGTCGGCCGCCATCGCCGCGGCCAAGCGCGACCCGCACCCGTCGATGATCGCCTGCACCACCGCCATCGGTCGCGGCATCCCGCGGGTGGAGGGGCTGCGCATCGCCCACAGCGGCCGGCTGTTCCGGGAGGACACCGACGCCGCCCGCCGGCACCTGGGCTGGCCGCACGCCCCCTTCGAGATCCCGCCCGACATCCTGGCCGCTTGGCGCGAGGCCGGCAGCCGGGGTGCCGTGGAGCAGGCGGCGTGGCGGCGCCGGGTGGAGGCGCTGCCCGCCGACACGCGCCGTGCCTTCGACCGCATCCGCGAGGGACGCCTGCCGGAAGGTTGGGAGGGGGCGTTGCGCGCCTTCAAGGCCCGCGCGGCGGAGACCGGGCACAGCGACCACGGCTACAAGATCTCCGGCGACATCGTGGATTTGCTGACCGAGGCCATCCCCGAGATGTTCTCCGGCGCCCCGGATCTGGAGGGGGCGACGCTGCACAAGCGCCGGCTGCCCTCCTTCACCGCGGAGGACCGTTCCGGCCGCTACGTCCATTACGGCATCCGCGAGCACGCCATGGGGTCCATGCTGAACGGCATGGCGGCGCACGGCGGCGTGGTGGCGACGGGGATCACCTACCTCGTCTTCTCCGACTACGAGCGGCCGGCGATCCGCATGGCGGCGCTGATGGGGCTGCCGGTCACCTTCGTCTTCAGCCACGACAGCATCGGCATCGGCACCAACGGCCCGACCCACCAGCCGGTGGAGTTCCTGGCCGCCTTCCGCGCCATCCCCAACATGCTGACGCTGCGCCCGGCCGACGCGGTGGAGGCGGCGGAGTGCTGGGAGATCGCGCTGACCCACCGCACGGGCCCCTGCTCGCTGGTCTTCTCCCGACAGCCGCTGGAGCCGGCGCGGCGCGACGGCGGGGCGGAGAACCGTTCGGCCCGCGGCGCCTATGTGCTGGAGGAGGCCGAGGGCGGCCCCCGCCGCGCCACCATCCTGGCGACCGGGTCGGAGGTTGCCATCGCCCGTGCCGCCCGCGCCCTGCTCCAGGCCGAGGGGATCCCGACCGTCGTGGTCTCCATGCCCTGCTGGGAGCTGTTCGAGGCGCAGGACGCGGCCTACCGCGCCGCCGTCATCGACCGCGGCACCGTGCGGGTGGCGGTCGAGGCGGCGGTGCGGCAGGGCTGGGACCGCTGGATCGGCGAGGATGGCGGCTTCGTCGGCATGAGCGGCTTCGGCGCCTCCGGCCCCGTCCCCGACCTCTACGCCAAGTTCGGTATCACGGCGGAGCGGGTGGCCGCGGAGGTCCGCTCCCGGCTGTAGCCGGGTTCCGGTTCGCCCGGTGCGACGGCGCGGCCGACCAGCAGCAGCGCCGGCCCGCCGCCCACCCCGGCGGCGGCTTCGGCCAGGGTGGCGAGCGTCGCGGCGGTGCGGCGCTCGTCCGCGCGGGTGCCGTTCTCGATCACCAGCACCGGCGTGTCGGGCGGCAACCCGCCCTCCACCAGCGATGCGGCGATGCGGCCGAAGCGGTCGCGGCCCATGTAGATGGCCAGCGTCGCCTGGGGGTTGGCGTGGCGGTGCCAGTCGATGGCGTCCTCCTCGCCCTCCCGGCAATGGGCGGTGACGAAGTGCACGCTGCGCGCCACGCCGCGGCGGGTCAGCGGGATCCCGGCCGCGGCGGCGCAGCCCAGCGCCGCGGTGATGCCGGGGATCACTCGCACCGGGATGCCGGCGGCCTCCAGCGCGTCCAGCTCCTCCGCCGCGCGGCCGAACAGCATGGGGTCGCCGCCCTTCAGCCGGACCACGTTGCGGCCGGCCAGCGCGTGCGCCACCATCAGCGCGCCGATCCCCTCCTGCGCGATGCTGTGCTTGCCGGAGCGCTTGCCGACGCAGACGAGCCGGGCGCCCGCCGCCGCGAGCTCCAGCACGCCGGGGCCGACGAGGTGGTCGTAGAGAACCACGTCGGCCGCCGCCAGCGCCTTCACCGCGGCGACCGTCAGCAGGTCCGGATCACCGGGACCGGCGCCCACCAGGGCGACGCTCCCGCAAGGCCCCGAGCCGTCGTCGGGGCGCCAGGCCAGATCGTCAGGCATGACGGAACGCGATCTCCACGACACCGTCGCGGACACGCACCGGGATGTGCCCGGCGCAGCCATGGTCGGGGGCCACCGCCTCGCCGGTGGCGAGGTCGATCACCCAGTTGTGCAGCGGGCAGGTAACACGGCCGCCATGCACGATGCCCTGCGACAGCGGCCCGCCCTTGTGCGGGCAGCGATCCTCCAGCGCGAAGATTTCGTCCGTCACCGTGCGGAACACCGCCAGATCGCCGAGTGCGGTGCGCACGACGCGGGCACCCTGCACCGGAATGTCCTCGACCCGGCCCACCGGGGTCCACGTGATCATCTGGTCCATGGCTCAGGCCCTCGGCAATGCGGATTGATCGAAACGGAAGCTCACCGTCCGAACTCCCCCACCGGGCAGGGGGGAGGGTGGGGGCCGACGTGGCATACGCGTTGTCATCGCTTACCCCACCTCGGCCAGAGGGGCGAACTCGTGGCGGTCGACGCCGCCGGAGGCGCGGGCGGCCCAGGGGTCGTCCTGGCTGAAGCTCTGGGAGAACAGGAAGCGGGCGTTGAGCGCCTTGCGCCCCTCCGGGTCGTCCACCAGCCGCGCCTTGATGTGGTCGAGACCGACCCGCTCCAGCCAGGGGGCGGTACGCTCCAGGTAGCGCGCCTCCTCGCGGTAGAGCTGCATATACGCGCCGGTGTATTCCAGCACCTCCCCCTCGGTCGCCACCTTCACCAGCAGGTCGCAGGCGCGCACCTTGATGCCGCCGTTGCCGCCGACGTGGAGCTCGTAGCCGCTGTCCACGCAGATCACGCCCAGATCCTTGATGGTCGCCTCCGCGCAGTTGCGCGGGCAGCCGGACACCCCGAGCTTGACCTTGTGCGGCGTCCAGCTTCCCCAGGTCATGCGCTCCAGCTTGACGCCGAGACCGGTCGAATCCTGGGTGCCGAAGCGGCACCATTCGGTGCCGACGCAGGTCTTCACCGTGCGCAGCCCCTTGGCGTAGGCGTGGCCGGAAACCATGCCGGCGGCGTTCAGATCCGCCCACACCGCCGGCAGATCATCCTTCTTCACGCCCAGCAGGTCGATGCGCTGGCCGCCGGTCACCTTCACGGTGGGGATGGCGAACTTGTCCACCACGTCGGCGATGGCGCGCAGCTCCTTGGCGCTGGTCAGCCCGCCCCACATGCGCGGCACCACCGAATAGGTGCCGTCCTTCTGGATGTTGGCGTGCATCCGCTCGTTGACGAAGCGGGAGCGGCTGTCATCGACATACTCCCCCGGCCAGGCGGTCAGCAGGTAGTAGTTCAGCGCCGGCCGGCACACGTGGCACCCGTCCGCCGTCCGCCATTCGAGCGCCTGGAGCACCGCCGGGATGCTCTTCAGCCCCATGGCGGCGATCAGCCGGCGCACGTCGTCGTGGGTGTGGTGGGTGCAGCCGCAAATCGGCTTGGCGGCCGTGGCGGCCTCGTACCCGTCGCCCAGCGTCGCCTTCAGGAGCTGCTCCACCAGCCCGGTGCAGGACCCGCAGGAGGCCGACGCCTTGGTGTGCGTGCGCACCTCCTCCAGACTGGTCAGCCCCTTCTCACCGATCGCCTTGACGATGGTGCCCTTGCACACGCCGTTGCAGCCGCAGATCTCCGCCTCGTCGGAGAGGGACGCAACGGCATTCCTAGGGTTTGCGCCGGCACCCCCCTCCGCCATGGCCGCGTAGGCCTGCCCGAAGGCCAGCGTGTCGCGCAGGCCCGACACATCCGTGCCGTCCTTGAGAAGCTGGAAGTACCAGGGGCCGTCGCCGGTCTCCCCGTAGAGCACCGCGCCGATCAGCCGGTCGTCCTTGAGGACGAGGCGCTTGTAGACGCCGCGGGCGGCGTCGCGGAAGACGATGTCCTGGCGGTCCTTGGCGGGTGCGAAGTCGCCGGCGGAATAGAGGTCGATGCCGGTGACCTTCAGCTTGGTGGCGGTGACGGAGCCGGTGTAGCCCGCGCACTCGCGACCGGCCAGCCGGTCGGCCGCGACCTTCGCCATCTCCCACAGCGGCGCTACCAGCCCGTAGCAGGTGTTGCGGTGCTGCACGCATTCGCCCACCGCCACGATGGCGGGGTCGGAGGTGGCCATCAGGTCGTCCACGACAACCCCGCGCTCCACCGTCAGCCCGGCGTCGCGCGCCAGCATCGTGCCCGGCCGGATGCCCACCGCCATGACCACCAGGGAGCAGGGGATCTCCCGCCCGTCCTTGAGGCGCACACCCTCCACCCGGTCGCTGCCGAGGATCGCGGCGGTGTCGGCGCGGGTGATCACGGTCAGCCCGCGGCGCTCCAGCTCGGCCTGGAGCAGGTGCCCGGCGCTCTCGTCGAGCTGGCGCTCCATCAGGGTGGGCATCAGGTGCAGGACGGTGACGTCCATGCCCTGGCGCATCAGCCCGTTGGCCGCCTCCAGCCCCAGCAGACCGCCGCCGATCACCACCGCCGAACCGCCGGACGCCGCGGCGGCCAGCATGCGGTCGACATCGTCCACGTCGCGGAAGGTGACGACGCCCGGCAGGGCGCTGCCCGGCACCGGGATGATCACCGGGTCGGAGCCGGTCGCCAGCAGCAGCCGGTCGTAGGGCACGCGCCGCCCGGCGCGCGACACCACCACCCGCGCCGCCCGGTCGATGGCGACGACGGGATCGCCGGCGTGCAGCGTGACGCCGTGGGCGTCGTACCAGTCGTGGCCGTTCAGCACGATGTCGTCGAAGCGCTTCTCCCCGGCCAGCAGGGGCGACAGCATGATGCGGTTGTAGTTCACCCGCGGCTCGGCGCCGAAGACGGTGACGGCGTGCCGGCCCGGCGCGCGGGCGAAGAGTTCCTCCAATGTGCGCAGCGCCGCCATGCCGTTGCCGACCACGACCAGACGCTCGCGGCCGTCGGCGGACAGGGCGACCGGCGGGGAAGGGTGGGTGAGGGTATCCATAGGGCTGCTCCCTGGCGCCTCGCGCGTCCGCGTCCCGCCTGCGCGGGGACCCCGGACGGGGCGCCCTTGTGATCGAGGTTGTCGGGTTGGTCGGTTCCGGTCTCAGCCCGCCGTGGCCGCGCCTTCGTTGGCGCGCGGGGGGCTGCGAAGGATGTCCGACATGCTCAGGATCGCCTCGGCGACATCGACGATCCGCTTGTTCTGGTTCATCGCGGTCTTGCGCATCAGCCGGTAGGCGTCCTCCTCGGACACCCCCCGGCTGGTCATCAGCAGGCCCTTGGCCCGGTCGATCACCTTGCGCTCGCTGAGCGCCGTCCGCGCCGACTCCAGCTCCAGGCTGACGTCCCGCAGGCGGCGGGACTGGGCCTGGACCACGTCCAGCAGGGACCGCATCAGCTTCGGGCGCAGCCCGTCGAGCGCGTAGACGCCACCGCCGGCCTCGCTGCCGATGGCGGTTTCGGCGGGATCGGGGTTCAGCAGCATCATCGCCACCGGCACCACCGCATCCGGCGTCCCGTCGACCTCCCCGGCCAAATTGTCCAGGTCGGCGCGGGCCTGGGCCAGGGTGGCGGTGCAGAGAAGGCGCAGATCCTCGGCCAGCCGGTCCTCGACGGTCTTCATGGCGTCGATGCGGCGGGTGGTGTGCTCGTACCACGCCTCGCCGGTGATGCCGTCGAAGTCGCCGTTGCGCCCGCCGCTGAGCGCCACCGCGCGCATCCGCTCGACCTCGCCGCCCACCGGCCCCGCCATCGCCATGTCGAAGACCGTGGCCTGGGCCGGGGCCGCGAACTCGCGGAAGATCTGGAAGGCGCGGTTCTGCACCACCATCAAATCCGCCAGCCGCCGGTGCTCGGCCGTGTCGAAATGGCCGCGGGTGAAGCCGGCCCCGGCCGTCGCCCGCTCCTGCCCCGCATACTCCTTGCCCTGGACGAAGTTGAACAGCGCGACCAGGGCGCGGGAGATGGCGGGATCGGCGGCGGTGTCGGCCGCCTCGAACACCACGTTCAGCAGATGGCCGATCACGTCGGTAAAGGCCTTGACCGAATCCTGGGGCACGAGGGAGAGCGACGCCACCTGCTCGCGCAGCGCGGCCATGCCGTCCAGCGCGTGCAGGGCGAGCGCCACGCGGGTGTAGAACTGGGCGCCGGAGCTCATCCGGTCGATCCGTTCGTCCACCCGCTCCAGCCGGGCGCGCAGGACCAGCTCCAGCCGCCGGCTGTCCTCCGTCCGCCGTGCCAGATCCGCGACGAAGCGCAGGCCGTTGGACCCGAGATAGATGGAGGATGCCCCACGCTCCTTCTGCAGGGCGTGGATCAGCTCGCCCATGTCGCGGACCAGCTCGCTGACCGACAGGAGCTGCTCGACGTCGCGGATGCGGCACAGCCGGGCGACCCGCAGGAACCGCGCCGCCGGCGATCCCGTCGTTCCACCCGGTGCCGCATCGCGACCGTCCGTCATGCCCGCCGCTCCTCTCGCCTTCTGCCCGCCTCAGGCCGCCGCGACCAGCCGGTGCCGCTCGTAGAGGAAGCGCAGCACGGTGGAACGGCATTCCAGATAGGTCGGGTCGGCCACCAGAGCGATGCGCTGCCGGGGCCGCGGCAGCGGCACCTCGCAGATCTCGCCGATGCGCGCCGCCGGCCCGTTGGTCATCATCACGATGCGGTCGGACAGCAGCACCGCCTCGTCCACGTCGTGGGTGATCATCAGCACCGTGTTGCCCAGCTCCGCATGGATCTGCATCACCTGATCCTGCAGATGGGCGCGGGTCAGCGCGTCGAGCGCGCCGAACGGCTCGTCGAGCAGCAGCACCTTCGGCTCCATCGCGAGCGCGCGGGCGATGCCCACGCGCTGCTTCATGCCGCCGGAGATCTCCGCCGGGCGCTTGTCCAGCGCGTGCTGCATCTGCACCAGCTCCAGGTTCCGCATGGTCCAGTCGTGCCGCTCACCGGCCGACTTGGTCTTGCCGAACACCTTGTTCACCGCGAGCTGGACATTCTCGTAGACGGTCAGCCAGGGCAGCAGCGAATGGTTCTGGAACACCACCGCCCGGTCGGGGCCGGGCTGGTCCACCAGCTTGCCGTCCAGCAGCACCGCCCCGCTGGTGGCGTCGGTCAGACCCGCCACGATGTTGAGCAGGGTGGACTTGCCGCAGCCGGAATGGCCGATGATCGAGATGTACTCGCCCTTGTCGACCTCCAGCGAGACCTTGCGCAGCACCTCGGTGGTGGTCCCGCCGCGGCGGAAGCTCTTGTCGACCTGCTCGATGGACAGATAGGCGTGGCTCATGGCTCCGGCCCTCCTCAGGTGTTGGCGGTGCCGCGGGTGACGCCGCGGGCGAGCAGGGCGACCAGACGGTCCAGCATGAAGCCGATCAGCCCGACATAGATGAGCGCCAGGATGATGTCGCTGATCAGCGAGCTGTTCCAGGCGTCCCAGATGAAGAAGCCGATGCCGACGCCGCCGATCAGCATCTCCGCCGCCACGATGGCCAGCCAGGACAGGCCGATGCCGATGCGCAGGCCGGTGAAGATGTAGGGGGCGGCCGACGGGATCATGATCTTGAAGAAATACTCGCCGGCGTTCAGCCGCAGCACCCGCGCCACGTTCTGGTAGTCGGCCGGGATGTTGCGGATGCCGACCGCCGTGTTGATGATGATCGGCCACACCGAGGTGATGAAGATCACGAAGATGGCCGACGGCTGACCGTCGCGGAAGGCGGCCAGCGACAGCGGCAGCCAGGCCAGCGGCGGCACCGTGCGCAGCACCTGGAACAGCGGGTCGAGCCCGCGCATCGCCCAGACGCTCTGCCCGACCAGCGTGCCCAGCGCCACACCGACCACCACGGCGATGGTGTAGCCGAGCGCCACGCGCTGGAGGCTGGCGAGCAGATGCCAGAACAGCCCCTTGTTGGTCCCGCCGCTGTCGAAGAAGGGATCAACGATGAGCTGCCAGCTGTTCTCGATGATGGCCGACGGCGCCGGCAGGCTGGCCCCGGGGGTGGAGCACAGCATCTCCCACACCGCCACCAGGATGGCGAGGGTCAGCAGCGGCGGCAGGGTCACGGTGGCGATGTCGCGCACCGCCCGCGCCAGCCGCCCGCTGGCGGCCGGGCGGCGTGGCACGGGCAGGGTCAGCACGGCGGCCTTGCTGCGCGGGGCCTGGGTGGCGGGAACCTCCGCGTCCATGGGGGCCGTCACCGGCTTTCTCGCAATGGTCTGCATTGGAACTCTCCCGGCTCTCAGGCGATGCGCTTGATGGACAGGCTGGCGAGGTAGGCGGCCGGGTTTTCCGGATCGAAGACGGTGCCGTCGAAGAACGTCTCCTTGCCGCGGGAGGTGGAGGTGGGGATCTGCGCCTCCGCCACGCCCAGCGTCTTGGCCGCGTCGCGCCACAGATCCTCGCGGTTGACCTTGGCGATCAGCGCCTTGAAGTCGGTGTCGGGGGCGAACTTGCCCCAGCGCACGTTTTCTGTCAGGAACCACAAATCGTGGCTGCGGAAGGGGTAGGAGGCGAAATCGCGCCAGTACTTCATGATGTGCGGGCTGTTCTCCACCACCTTGCCGGTGCCGTAGTCGAACTTGCCCTTCATGCGGTCCTTGATGTCGGCGACGGGGGCGTTGATCCAGTTGCGCTTGGACACGATGGCCGACACCTCGTCGCGGTTGGCCATGTCGTCGCACCACATCTGCGCGTCCTGCACCGCCATCAGCAACGCCTTGGCCGCCTTGGGGTTCTTGTCGACCCAGGCCGCCCGCATGCCGAAAGCCTTCTCCGGGTGCTTGTTCCACAGCTCGCCGGTGTTGATGGCGGTGTAGCCGATCTTCTGGTTCTTGAGCTGCTCGTTCCACGGCTCGCAGACGCAGAAGCAGTCCATGGTGCCAACCTTCATGTTCGCCACCATCTGCGCCGGCGGGACCACGATGGTCTCGATGTCCTTGTCGGGGTCGATGCCGCCGGCCGCCAGCCAGTAGCGGATCCACAGGTCGTGGGTGCCGCCGGGGAAGGTCATGGCCGCCTTGATCGGCTTGCCCGACGCCTTCTTCTTCTCCAGCGCCACTTTGAAGGGCGCGGTGTCGAGGCCGATCTTGAGGTCGGCGTACTCCGCGCCCACCGAGATGCACTGGCTGTCGAGGTTCAGCCGCGCCAGGATGTACATCGGCGTCGGCTGGTTGTTCTGGGTGACCACGCCGGCGGAGATCAGGTAGGGCATCGGCGTCAGGATGTGGGCGCCATCGATGCCGTTGCCCTCGGAGCCGAGGACGAGGTTGTCGCGGGTGGTGCCCCAGGAGGCCTGCTTCAGCACCTCCACGCCGGGCATCCCGTATTTGGCGAAGAAGCCCTTTTCCTGGGCGATGATCAGCGGGGCGGCGTCGGTCAGCGCGATGAAGCCAAGCTTCGCGGCGGTCACCTCCGGCGTGTCGAGCGGGGCGGCCCAGGCGCCGCCGGGCAGCGCCTTGTAGGCGGCGCCCAAAATGGCGGCGGTGCCGCTGGCGTAGGCACCCGTCCTCAGCAACGCGCGGCGCGAGAGCGGGGCGGCCAGGGGGGCGGAGTTGGCGGGCTTGCGGTCGGTGGTGTCGGACATGGCAGGGATCCTCGGGGCGTGGGGCCGGTTGCGTGGCCGGTCAGCGTGACGGGTCGAGGAGAGGGGTCTGGATCACGCGGTCACGCCGTGTCGCGGGCCGGATCGAAACCGGGCCGCAGCCTGGAGGGAGACACGGGCAGACGGGACGGAACATGCAGTTCCTCCTGCAAGAGCGCGGTTGCCAAGACCCTGTGCACCGTCCGGGCGGCGTGGCCGCTGTCCGGTGCGTCTCAACGGTTCGCCGGCTCGTCTTTGAGCCGGGCTGTGCGCGTCCCAGACCCTTGGGACCTTGCAAAGAGGCATCCGACGCCGTTGTCGGCCTCGCAAAGTTATTAGCAAGTCCTATGCCAAACGTGCGTGTCTTGCGCGCCGCGCGATTCAACGCGACGGCGGTGCCGGGCCAATGCTGCAACTGCACAGAAAAACGGCGCCCGGCCGATTTTTGGGCGGCCGGGCGCTTTCGGTGTCAGCGATGTCGAACGGTGGCGGCCCGCTGTGCCGCCCGGTTCAGCTCCCCAGCGCCTGCTGCAGGATGAGCGTGGCGTCGATCTTCGCGAGGCCCTCGGCGAACAGCTTCGCCATCGCCTCGCCGCGGGCGTCCTTGCGGAAGGCGATGTGCAGCGACTTGTCCTCCAGCACCGCCGGGTTGAAGCGCAGGGTGGGGGCGGCGGCCTTCAACTCGGGCACGGTGCGCAGCAGGTCGTTCATCACGGCGCGGTCGATCACCGCCAGATCGATGCGCCCGGCCGCGAGCTTCTTCAGGTTCAGCAGGTCGCTGGGTGCCGTCTCGCCCTGGAGACGCCCGTCGGCGATGCGGGCGTCGAGCTCGTCGGTGTTGACGTAGCCGTCCACCACGCCGATGCGCTTGGCCTTGAGGTCGTCCAGCGATGCCCAGGCGACCGGCGCCGCGCTGCGCTCGGCGAAGCCCAGCGGGCTGGTCCCCAGCGGCACCGACAGGTGGAAGCCCTGGCGCACCTCGCCGCCGTCATATTCCGGGAAATAGCCGTCGGGGCCGCCGTCGGCCTTCACCAAGGCCACCGCGCGGTTCCATGGGAAGAAGGACACCTCCAGCCGGTAGCCGACGGCGGCGAAGGCGGCCCGCACCACCGCAACCGCGGCCCCCTGGTCCTTCTGCGACTCGCCGCTGAAGGGCGGCCAGTCGAGGGAGGTCAGCCGGACCACCTTCTCCTGCGCCGCCGCGGGCGCGGTGGCGGCGATGGAACCGGCTGCTGCCAGGAACAGGGCGGCGATGGCGAACAGGCGGGCGCGCATGACGATGTTCTCCGTGCTGGGGGTGGGGCCGCGGCGCGTCACGCCGCCTCGATCTTGGAAACGAAGCCGTCGATGCGGACCTGGAGTGCGGCGTGCGAGCCCTGGAGCGACGCGATGGCGTCCATCAGCCGCCGCGCCGCCTCGCCGTTGCGCGCCGCCGAGCCGGCGACGGCGCGCACATTCTCCTGCAAACGCTGCGTGCCCTGCGCCGCCGCCACGACGGCGTGGCTGATCTGGGCGGTGGCGACGTTCTGCTCCTCCACCGCGGCGGCGATGGTGGAGCCGATGCGCGACACGTTGTCGATGATCCCGGCGATCTCGGTGATGTCGGCGGCGGTGCCGCCGGTGGAGGCCTGGATGGCGCCGATCTGCTGCGAGATCTCGCCGGTCGCCTTGGCGGTCTGGGCGGCCAGCAGCTTCACCTCGTTCGCCACCACCACGAAGCCCTTGCCGGCCTCGCCGGCGCGCGCCGCCTCGATGGTGGCGTTGAGCGCCAGCAGATTGGTCTGCGAGGCGATGGAGTTGATGAGCGTGACCACGTCGCCGATGCGGTTGGCGGCACCCACCAGCGTCTTCACCTTCTCCACCGCCACCTGGGTGCGGCTCGCCGCGTCGGAGGAGACCGACAGCGAGCTCTGCGACTGCACCGCGATCTCCTTGATGGAGGACGCGAGCTGCTCCACCGCCGTCGCCACCGTCTGCACGTTGGCGCTGACCTCGTCGGCGGCGTCGGCGGCGGCGTGGGAGAGCTCGGTGTTGCTGCCGGCGGTGCCGTGCACCATGTCGGCCGAGCCGGCCATGGCGTGCGCGGTCTCCTCCAACTGGCGCAGCACGCCGCGCACGTCGTCCTCGAAGGTGGCGGCGATGGTCCGCAGCGCGCGCTGGCGCTCCTCCTCCGCGGCGCGCTCCAGCCGCTGCTGCTCGGCCTCCAGCCGCTGCTTGGCGATGGCGTTGTCGCGGAAGGTGATGACCGCCGCCGCCATCCGGCCGATCTCGTCGGTGCGGGCGGTGTCGGTGACCTCGGCCGCGGTGTCGCCCCCGGCCAGCGCGGACATGGTGGCGGTGAGCCGCAGGATGGGGCGCGTGATGCCGCGCAGGATCAGCACGAAGGCGGCGAGCACGAAGGCCAGCGCCACCGCCCCCTTGGCGGCGATGCCGGCGGTGGTCTCCTCGATCCGCGCGAAGACCCGCGCCGGGCTCAGCCCCAGCTCCAGCCGGCCGACCACGCTGCTCTTGCCGCCCTTGCCGTAGCGCACCTCGGCCGTCTCGACGATGAGGTCGCCGGCCGCCGCGTCGGTGCGGCCGTGCGACGCGAAGACCTTGCCGTCGGTGCCGGTCAGCCGGCTGAACACATAGTCGCCGTCGGCGGCCAGGGCGCCGAGCAGGGCGGCCGCGGCCTGGCTGTCCATGTTCCACATGATCTCGCCGCTGCCGTCGGACACGACGGTGGCCAGCAGCCGGGCCCGGCTGCCCAGCTCCTCGCGCGCCATGTCGCGCGTCATGGCCGAGACGCCGGCGACCGCCAGCGCGGCGATGACGACCAGCAGGGCCGTCAGGGGCAGCAGCGCCCGGACGGTGAAGCTCCGGCGGAGGAGGGCGGGCATGGCGGGTCCCTGTGAGGTGCGGCGCCCGCAAGGATGACCGAAAACTGTGATGCTCGTGTTTCACCCCGATGAAGAGTCGATGGGCGGGGCGGTCCCGGTTCGCCGCTCCGGCCATTCGCGATCGAACGGAATCTCGGAACGATCCGGTCCCATCCGTGTCACACTCGGGCAAAACGGGCGTCGAACACGCCGGCCAGGAGGAGAGGACGAGATGAGCTACAGCTACACCCGCCGCTACACCGGGCCGCTCCAGGGGGTGGTGCTGGACTGGGCGGGGACCACGGTGGATTTCGGCTGCATCGCGCCGGCCGGCGCCTTCATGGAGGCGTTCCGCCGCCACGAGGTGGAGATCACGCTGGAGCAGGCGCGCGGCCCCATGGGCATGCCCAAATGGGACCACATCAAGGCCGTGCTCGCCATGCCCCCGGTGTCGACGGCCTGGATCGCGCGCTACGGCCGCCGGCCCGACGACACCGACGTCGACAGCGTCTACGAGACCTTCATGCCCCTGCAGGTGGAGATCGTCGATCGTTACGCCGACGTCATCCCCGGCGTCGCGGACGCCATCGCGGCCATGCGGCGGCGCGGCCTGAAGATCGGGTCCACCACCGGCTACCCGCGGCAGGTGCTGGATGTCGTGCGCCGCGTCGCGGCCGCGCAGGGCTACGAGCCCGACATCGCAGTGGCCGCGGGCGACACACCGGCCGGGCGTCCGGGGCCGGCGATGGCGCTGCGCTGCGTGATCGAGCTGGGCATCTCGCCCGTCGAAGCCTGCGTGAAGATTGGCGACACCGTCCTCGACGTGGAGGAGGGGTTGAACGCCGGGATGTGGACCATCGCCCTGTCCGACACCGGCAATGAGGTGGGCGTGCCGCTGGCCGAATGGCGCGTGACGCCGGAGGAGCGCCGTGCGGCCCTGCGCGACCCGGCGCAGGAGCGGCTGCGCCGGGCGGGTGCGCATTACGTCGCCGGCAGCCTGCCGGACGTGCTGCCGCTGCTCGACGAGATCGAGGCCCGTCTGGCGCGCGGCGAGCGGCCCTGACGGTGCTCTGAACGCTCCCTGAACCACCGCCAGATCCGCGCCGGGGACGGCGCCGCGCCGTTCATGCTCATGCATACGGCAGCATGCGCCGCCAATAGTCAGTATGCTGAAGAATCGGTCAGCACCGCCGGCCGGGCGCGGCGCAATGCCGCAGTTCGAGCCGCCCAGAGCCGGGGTCCGGCTGGCACAAGCATTGCTTTGTAAGCGGTATCCTGTCTCCGGCGGCACCCGCGGGGGACGTCCGAGGGAGCCGTGCCGTGGACGATTTCACGACGATTCCGGTCATCGACGTCAGTGTACTGAACAGTGCGGATGCCGGTGAACGCGCGGCCTGCGCCGCGCGCATCGGGGATGCCTGCCGTAGCACCGGGTTCTTCTATGTGGTCGGGCACGGGATCGACCCCGCCATGCTGGCCGGCGTCTACGACGCGGCGCGCGCCTTCTTCGAGCAACCGCTGGCCGACAAGATGGCGGTGGCGCTGTCCCGCTCCCCGCAGTTCCGCGGCTACTTCCCGCTCAAGGGGGAGGTGACCGACACCGCCTTCGGCGGCGACCCGAAGGAAGGCTTCGACATCTCGCTGGAGCTGCCGGCGGACGCCGCGGCCGGGCCGTACCACCGGCTGCGCGGCCCCAACCAGTGGCCGGAGGGCGTGCCGGGCTTCCGTGAGCGGCTGACCGACTATTACGACGCGCTCAGCGACCTCGGCCGCACCCTGTCGCGCGGCTTCGCGCTGGCGCTCGACCTGCCGGAGGGGTTCTTCGCCGCGAAGCTGGGCGCGCCCACGGCGATCCTGCGCATCCTGCACTATCCGCCGGTGGACGCGGTGCCCGATCCCGCGGCGCTGCCGCCCTTCGGCTGCGGCGCGCACACCGACTACGGCTACCTGACCATCCTGGCGCAGGACGACAGCGGCGGGTTGCAGGTGCAGAACCGGGCCGGGGCGTGGATCGACGTGCCGCCGCTGCCCGGCAGCTATGTCTGCAACATCGGCGAGATGATGGCGCGCTGGACCGACGATTCCTTCCGCGCCACCCCGCACCGGGTGGTCCGGGTGTCGCCGGGCTCGCGCTACTCGATCCCCTTCTTCTTCCACCCCGATCCCGACGTGATGATCGAGCCGCTGCCGGCCGCAATCGGCGCCGCCGCCACCTTCGAGCCGGTCACCAGCGGTGCCTGGCTGCTGCGGCGCCTCGAAGGCGCCTACGCCTGAACGGCGGGAAGGGAAACGCGCCATGAGCAGCCAGGACTGGTTCGCCGCGATCCAACTGCCGGTGCAGGGCTGGTCGGATCACCTCGTCATGTGGCTGGCGCAGAACTGGCGCCCGGCCTTCCAGGCCATCCGCGGGCCGCTGGTCGCCGCGATCGAGGGGCTGTCGGGGTTGCTGGCCGTCGCACCGCCGCCGCTGGTCCTGGTGCTTCTGTTCCTGCTGGCCTGGCAGATCGGCAGCCTGCGCAGCGCCGTCGTCTCCACCCTGCTGATGTTTGCCGTTGGCATGATCGGGGTGTGGACGGACGCCATGCGCACGTTGGCGCTGGTGCTGGTCGCGGTGGGGCTGTGCATGGTGCTGGGCTTCCCGCTGGGCATCCTGGCCGCCCGGTCGGAGCGGCTGGAGCGCGGGCTGAAGCCGCTCTTGGACCTGATGCAGACGCTGCCGGCCTTCGTCTATCTGGTGCCGATCGTGCTGCTGTTCGGCATCGGCGACCTGTCGGGGGTGCTGGTCACCGCGGTGTTCGCGGTGCCGCCGCTGATCCGGCTGACCAGCCTGGGCATCCGCGGCGTGCCGCCGCCGATGATCGAGGCCGCCGTCGCCCTGGGCGCCACCCCGTGGCAGGTGCTGCGCAAGGTCAGCCTGCCCATGGCACTCCCCGCCATCCTCACCGGCATCAACCAGACCATCATGATGGCGCTGGCGATGGTCACCTACGCCTCGATGATCGGCGTCGGCGGGCTGGGCCAGCTCGTGCTCCGCGGCATCGGGCGGCTCGACATGGGGCTGGCGATGGTCGGCGGCGCCGGAATCGTGGCGCTCGCCGTCGTGCTCACCGACCTCGTGCAGCCCCGCGGCACCGTGCCCGGCGTCCGCCCGCCGCCCCGCTCCACCCCGATCGGCCTCGTCCGCGCCGCCTTGCGACGCCTGCGGCCCGCCGTGCCCGCGCCCGGCGCGCAGCCGGCCGGCCAGCTTTCCGACTGACCCCCACCCATCGCGAGGAGACACGCCATGCCCCTGTGCGCGCCGTTGTACCGGCTTTTCCCCGTCGCTGCCCTCGCCGTCGGACTTGTCGTCGGTGCCGTCCCGGCGCACGCCGCGTCGCTGCCGGGTCAGGGCATCACCGTCCAGGCCACCCACGACAGCACGGCGGAGACGCTGTTCCAGACGGAAATCGTCAACATCGGGCTGGAGCGGCTGGGCTACACCGTGAAGCCGATCCTGCCGCTGCAGATCCCGGCCATGTATCTGGCCGCCTCCACCGGCGACGTCACCTTCACGGCGTCGGGCTGGAACCCGCTGCAGAACGCCTTCTACGAGCGGGTCGGCGGCGATTCGGCGCTGGTGCGGCTGGGGGCGGTCATCTCGGGCGCCACCCAGGGCTATCTGGTCGACAAGAAGACCGCCGAGGCGCACGGCATCAAGAATGTCGAGCAGCTCAAGGACCCCAAGATCGCGGCCATCTTCGCCGACGGCGGGTCCAAGGCGAAGCTGATCGGCTGCCCGCCGGGTTGGGGCTGCGAGCGCGCCATCGAGCACCAGCTCACCGCCTACAACCTGCGCCCGACGGTCGAGCATGTGCAGGGTGACATGGCGGTGCTGGCCGCCGACACCATCGCCCGCTTCAAGGAGGGCAAGCCGGTCCTCTACTACACCTACACGCCCTTGTGGCTGTCGCAGGTGCTGGTCCCCGGCCGCGACGTGGTGTTCCTGGAGGTGCCCTTCACGGCCCTGCCTGAGAAGACCGACCCCGCCCTGACCACGCTGCCGGACGGGCGCAACATCGGCTTCACCAAGAACACCATCCACGTCGTCGCCAACAAGGGCTTCATCGAGAAGAACCCGGCCGCCAAGGCGTGGTTCAATCTGGTGAGCATCCCCATCGCCGACGTGAACGCCGAGAACTTCCAGGTCTATCAGGGCGAGAAGTCGCCGGCGCAGATCCGCAAGCACGCCGAGGACTGGGTGGCGAAGAACAAGGACAAGGTGGACGGCTGGATCGCCCAGGCGATGCAGGCGCCCAAGTCCTGACCCTTGTCTGTGAGGTGCGCCCCATGACCGTTGCCGCGACCGCCGCCGCTGCCGAGCCGCCTTCCGTCGAGGCCGCCACCGACACGGCGGTCGGGGCCGGCATTCCCGCCATCGCCGTCGACGGGCTGTGGAAGCTGTTCGGCCCGAGCCGGGCGGTGCGGGCCGCCGCCACGGCGATCCGGCAGGGTGCCGACGGCGCCCGCGCCGTGGCGGACCATGGGGTGTTCGCCGCGGTGGCCGGGGTGTCGCTGACCGTGCGGCGGCGCGAGATTCTCTGTGTGATGGGACTGTCGGGCAGCGGCAAATCCACGCTGGTCCGCCACATCAACGGGCTGGTGGCGCCGACGCTGGGCGGCGTGCGCATCGACGGCCGCGCCGTCGAGGGGCTGTCGGCGGACCAGTTGCGGGAGCTGCGCACCACGCAGGTCGGCATGGTGTTCCAGAGCGCCAGCCTGTTCCCCCACCGCACGGTGCTGGAGAACGTCACCTTCGGGCTGGAGGTGCGCGGCCTGCCGCGGGCGGTGCGCGAGGAGCGGGCGCGCGACTGGCTGGGCCGGCTGCACCTGCGCGACGCCGAGGACCGCTTCCCGACCGAGCTGTCGGGCGGCATGCAGCAGCGCGTCGGCCTCGCCCGCACGCTGGTCACCGACCCCGACATCCTGCTGCTGGACGAGCCGTTCAGCGCGCTCGACCCGATCATCCGCCGCGATCTCCAGGCGCAATTCGTGACGCTCTGCCGCGAACTGGACAAGACCGCGGTCTTCATCACCCACGATTTCGAGGAGGCGCTGAAGGTCGCCGACCGCATCGGCGTGATGGTCGGCGGGCGGCTCGTGCAGATCGGCACGCCGCACGAGATCCTGATGCGCCCGGCGACGGAGCAGGTGGCGGCCTTCGCCACCGACGGGCTGCGCCGCCGCCACGCCCGCGCCGGCGACCTCGCCCGCCCGCTGACCACGGGCGGCGAGCCCGCGGCCCGCACCCGCCTTCCCGCCGACGCGCCACTGCCGGTGGTGCTCGACGCGCTGTGCGAGGGGGAGGCGGCGGTCGCGGTGGTCGATGCCGCCGGCCGGGTGGTCGGCCATCTCGACCGCGCCACCGTCCTGCGCCACCTGCGCCACGCCGTGGGCGATCCGGACTGACGCCCACCACCGACACTGTGAGGGAAGAGACATGCCGAAGCTGCTGACCGACGATCAGGTGCGCCAGTTCCGCGAGGAGGGATGGCTGGCCCCGCTCGACGTCATGAGCGCCGAGGAGGCGCGCGCCTGCCGCGAGCGGGTGGAGGGGCTGGAGGCCAACGCCTTCATGAAGATCAAGGGGCATCTGGCCGCCCCCTGGATCGTCGATCTCGCCCGCCGGCCGGAGATCCTGGACGCGGTGGAGGACCTCATCGGCCCGGACATCCTGCTGTTCGGCGCCTCGATCTTCGCCAAGGGTGCCCGCGACAGCCGCTACGTCTCGTGGCACCAGGATTCCGCCTATTTCGGCCTGACCCCGCACGAGGAGGTGACGGCCTGGGTCGCCTTCACCGAAAGCACGACGGAGAACGGCTGCCTCCAGGTCGTGCCGCGCACCCACCTCGGCCCCGACCGCCGGCACGTCGAGACCTACGCCCCCGACAACATGCTGGCGCGCGGCCAGGAACTGCGCGACATCGACGAGTCCGAGGCGGTGAGCCTGCAACTCGCGCCCGGCCAGTTCTCGCTGCACCACGAGCGCACGGCGCACGGCTCCAAGGCCAACCGCACCGCCGACCGGCGCATCGGGCTGGCCTTCTTCTACATCCCCACCCACGTCACCTCGACCATCGGGCGCCGCACGGCGACGCTGGTGCGCGGCACCGACCGCTACGGGCATTGGGATCCCGATCCGCTGCCGGCCGTCGATCTGGACCCCGTCGCCTTCGCCGCCCTCCAGGGCGCCTGGGGACAGTACAAGGACGGCGTAGCCAAGCAGGCGGCGGAGGAGACCGCCGCCTGAATCCGGGCCGGCCGGTGTCCCCCTGCGGATCGGTCAGGAGCGGTCGACCGCGCCGCCGTTCTCCGCCCAGTCCTTGAAGCCGCCGAGGTTGCGCACGTCGCGGTAGCCCATCTCCTGGAGCGTCCGCCCGGCCAGCGCCGAGCGGCCGCCGGACGCGCAATACAGGATCACCGTGTGGTCGCGGTCGAAGGCGGGGTCGTGGTAGGGCGAGTCCGGGTCGGCGCGGAACTCCAGCATGCCGCGGGGCACATGCTTCGCCCCGGCCACCTTGCCGACGGCATCGAGCTCCGGTGCGTCGCGGACGTCGACGACGAGCGCCTCGCCCCGTTCCATCAGGTCGGCCGCCTCCGCCGGGGTGATCCGCGGGACCGAGGCGTTGGCGGCGCTCAGCATGTCCTTGACCGAAGACGGCATGGGAAACCTCCTGGTTTGTCCGATACGGTCACTGCGCCACCGATACGCGTGCGACTTGAAGAGCGCCATAGGTGGTGCCGGCTGCCAATTCGGGGAAGGCACCACCCCCGTTGCGGGATGCGGTCGGGCGCTTGCGTTCTTTCTCGGGGCGGTTGGAAAAGTTAATGTATCGTTTACCAAAGAATCCCGCCGCGACCTGTCCTGTCGCGGCGCCCGTGTGGTCTGGAGGATCCGTGACCATCCCGCCCAGTCCGAGCAGCGCCGGGTCCTTTCCCGCGCCGGGTTCCCCGCCCGACCCCGCGGCGTACCATAGTGGCGCCGATGACGCCGATTCCACCTCGCAGACCCCCGCCGGCCCGCCGGCCGTGGATGCCCTGGCCTTCGACGACGACACGGTGCGGGTCGGCGACACGCTGAAGGACCGCTTCATCCTGAAGGAGTTCCTGGGCGCCGGCGGCATGGGCAAGGTGTTCAAGGCGCTCGACCTCCGCAAGGAGGAGGCCGCCGACCGCAACCCCTACGTCGCCGTCAAGGTGCTGAAGGAGCGGATGGCCGGCCATTCCGCCAGCATCATCGCCCTCCAGCGCGAGGCGCGGAAGGCGCAGGAGCTGTCGCACCCCAACATCATCAAGGTCTACGACTTCGACCGCGACGGGTTCCGCTTCTTCATCACCATGGAGTATCTGACCGGTCGTTCGCTGGACCGGATCATCCGCTCCGACGACTTCGGGCCGATGACGCAGCCGGAGGCGGCGGGGATCGTCGGGGCGGTGGGTGCGGCGCTGTCCTTCGCGCACGCCAACGGTTTCCTGCACTGGGACCTGAAGCCGGGCAACATCTTCGTCACCGACAAGGGGCGGGTGAAGGTGATCGATTTCGGCCTGTCGCGCGCCTTCAAGCGCGCCGGCCCGGCGGAGGACGCGACCGTCGCCGACGTCACCAACTTCGACATCGCCAGCCTCGGCGGGATGACGCCGGCCTACGCCAGCCCCGAAATGATCGAGACGCAAACCGCCGACCCGCGCGGCGACGTCTTCTCGCTGGCCTGCATCACGTACGAGCTGCTGACCGGGCGCCATCCCTTCGGCCGCATCCCCTCCACCCACGCGCGCGACGCCAACATCCGGCCGCAGCGCATCCCCTCCCTGCGCAACGGCCAGTGGCAGGCGCTGGAGCGGGCGCTGGCCTTCGACCCGAAGAAGCGCACCGACAGTGTCGATCATTTCCTGGTCGATCTGGCGCTCGACCGCGTGGCGCTGTCGCGCCGGCCCCTGCCGGTCGTGCCAATGCTGGCCGCCGCGGTGCTGGCGGTGGCCGGCGTCGGCGCCTGGCTGGCGCTCAGCGGCGGGGCCGCGCCGACGGCCGATGTGCAGACAGCCACCGCACCGACGCCCATTTCGGCGGAGCCCGTGGTTGCGGCGGTCACCCCGCCGGCCGCGAGTCCGGCCCCAGCCCCGATCCCGGCCGCACCGGCCGTTCCGGCGCCGGCGCCCGAGCCGCCCGGCACCGAGCACGCGCGGGCGCTCTTCGGCAACTGGTGCGGCAGCGCCTTCAAGCTGACACTGACGCCGGCCCGCTGGACCTACATCCTGCCGAACGGGTCGGAGTCCGTCTTCACGGTGCAGCGCTACGACGTCGCGGACGGCCGTCTGTCGGTGTCCGGCACCTGGCCGGACGGGCTGGCGGCGGTGTCGGATTTCGGGTCCATATCGGCCGATCACGCGTCGATGGTGCAGGTACGCGCCCGATTCCAGGGCGATGCGCAGTGGCGGGATTACAACCGGCCCTTCCACCGATGCTGAGGGCCGGGCCGGCAAGGGAGGCGGGGATGAGGGGCAGGGCGGTGCGGCTGGCGGTGGCGGTGGTCCTTCCCATGATGGCCGCCGTGGTGGTCGCCGTGGGGCCGATTGCCGGGGCCTGGGCCGCTGAGAAGCGGGTGGCGCTCGTGATCCGCAACGCGGCCTACCAGGACGGGCCGCAGCTTGCCGCCGCCGCGGCCAACGCCGCCACCATGACGGTGGCCCTGCGCACCGCCGGCTTCGACGTGACCGTGGCGTCCGACGTCGACCATCGCACGCTGGCCTCCGCCATGGCGGAGTTCCAGCGCCGGCTCGCCACCGCCGATCTCGGCCTGCTCTATTACTCCGGCCTGATGATGAGCATCGGCGGGCAGAGTTTCCTGCTGCCGGTCGATGCGCGGCTGCGCTACGAGTTCGACGTGGTGTTCGAGACGGTCGAGCTGGAGCAGATCCTCCAGCAGATCCGCGACGCCTCGCACAAGGCGGTCGTGGTCATCGACACCATGATGCCGAACCCGGCGGTGGCGCGGCTGGCCGCCGGCATGGGGGACGCGGCCTCCACCGTGAAGCCGGCTCCGGCGAACCCGCCGGACAAGCCGAACCTGCTGACCGCTTATTCGCACCAGCCCGGCGACGCCCCGCCGCCGGTCGCGGGCCGCACCGCCGGCCCCTACGCCATCGCGCTGGCGAAGGAGATCGCCAAGCCTGGTGCCGAGCTGCGCGCCGCGCTGACGGCCGCGGCCGACGCGGTGGCCGCGCAGACCGGCGGGGCGCAGCGGCCGTGGTTCGCCGACCGGCTCCCCGGCGCCCTCGTCCTGGTTTCCGCTCCGGCAGCCGCGGTGGCCCCTCCGCCCGCGGTGACACCGCCCGTGGCGGCGGCGACTCCGCCCGTGGCCTCTACAGCGCCGGTGCCCGTGGCGCCGGTGCCGCCGCCCGCGATCGTCATCCCGCCGCCGCCGGTCCCAAAGCCGGCGGTGATCGCCGCCGCGCCGCCGTCTGCTCCGGCCCCGACCTCAACGGAAGAGCCGGTGCGGACCGCCGCCCTGGCCGCGCCCAGAGTGCCGGACGCCGTTTCCGGCCGCTTTCCGGTGGGGAGGGTCTACACCACGGTAGGCCCGGCGGTGCTCCTCGCCACCCCCGCTGCCGGGGCCGCCCCGGTGCGCAACCTGGAGCGCGGCGCGCCGCTGACGGTGCTGGAGACCGCGGAGAATCCGAGCTGGGTGCGTGTCCGCGACATCTTCTACAACGAAGGCTACGTCGCCGCCCGCAGCCTGACCCCCGACGGCGAGCTTCCGCCGTTGATTGCCCGTGTGGAGCCAGCGCCCGCGCGGACGGAGCCGCCGAGGGCCGAAGCGCCGAAGCCCGAACCGGCGAAGCCCGAACCCGACCGGCAGGTCGCCATGCTTCCGGGTGTTCCCACCGATCCGCGGGAGGAGGCGGAGACAACGGCGGCCTCCGCCGCCTGGCCCCCGCATGTCCGTCAGGCCGTCACGGCGGCGGAGGATGCGGCGCGCCGCGGCGGCACCGGTGGCAGCGGCGCCGCGCGCCGGGCGCTCGCCGCGGCCGAGCGCGCCC
>NZ_JABFFR010000060.1 GCF_013423485.1 Azospirillum oleiclasticum | reverse complement strand
GGCGCAGGCCGCCGGCCAATCCATCCAGGGCGCCCGGACCCAGACCGCCCAGGCCGCGCAGCGCGTGGCCGACACCGCCGACCGCGTGGCGGACACCGTCGGCGACGCGCCGGAGCAGGCGCGGGCGGAGGCGATGCGGCGGGTGGACGACGCGCACGACCGCGCCCAGGGCGTGGTCGACGGCGCCCGTTCCGCGGCGCAAGGAGCGCGCGACACCGCCGGGGCCTACGCCGACGCCGCGCACGGCACCGCCCAACTGGCCCGCGAGGCGCCGGACCGCGCCGTGCAGGCGGTGCGCGACACCCGGCAGGCCATCGTGAACAAGCCGCGCGAACTGGCCGACCAGGCCAACGCCCAGGTCCAGGGCTACCGTGACCAGGCGCAGGGTGCCATCGACCGGGTGTCGCAGGGCGCGCAGGGTGCCGCGGACTCGCTGGAAAACGCCACGAGGAACGCCACGGCCACGGCCCGCAACACCGTGCGCGACGCTGCCGGCCGGGCGCGTACGGCGGCGGCGGAGGCGCGCACGGCTGCGCGTACGGCCCTGACCAACGCCAAGGCCGCCGCGGCGGGTGCGGCGTCCGACGCGCAGAAGCGGATCGCCGCCGCCGCCGCCCGCGCCGCGGCGGAGGCCGACCGCGCGGCGCAGGAGGCGGAACGCGCGGCCGAGGCCGCCGAACGGGCGGCGGAGCTCGCCATGCTGGCGGCGGAGGGGGCGGAGAACGCGCTCGACCGTGACCTGAACCGGGTGAACGACACCGTCGCCCGCGTGCTGGGCAAGGTCTCGCCGCGAAACATCGTGGCCGCCTGCCCGCTCCTTCAGGGATTGGCGAACCAGCTGCCCGACCCCTTCGCGACCAATCCGCTGACCGGCAGCCTGAACGCCATCCGCAGCGCCGCGCGCTCGGTGCGCCAGGGCATCGCGGCGGCAGCCGCCGCCGCGGCCGCCGCGGCGCGGGCGCTCGCCGCGCAGGCGCGGGCTCTCGCCAACCGGATCAAGGGTATGGCGGACAGCGCCGCCGCCCAGGCGACCGCGCTGGTGCAGCAGGCGCTGGATCAGGCGAGCCGGCTGGCCGACAGCGCCGCCCGGCTGCTGGACGAGGCCGACCGCAGCATCGGTTCCCTGATCGAGCAGGCGGAATCCGCCGCCGACAGCGCCATCACCGCCGGCGCCGCCGCGGCCCAGCCCGCCATCGACGCCGCCCACAACGCCGCCGGCCGGGTGCAGGAGCTGTGCGGCCGGGCGTCGGAACAGCTCAACCGCGCCACGGAGCTGGTGACCTCCACCGTGACCCGTGGCGGCACCATGGTGTCGGACGCCGCGGCCACCGTCACCGAACCGGCGGTCGGCATGGCGCAGACCGCGGCCGACGCCGTACGCCCCGGCATCAACACGGCGGCCGACGTCGCCGACCGGGCGGTCGACGCCGGGGAGGGGTTGGCCGACCGCGCCATGGACCAGGTCGACCTCGCCCACCAGTCGGCGAGCGGCGTGGTGGCGTCCGCCACCGATCAGGCGCGCGGTGCCGCCAACCGTGCCTGCGACTCGGCTCGTCCGGCCGCCGAACAGGCGGCCACGCAGACCCGCGCCGCCGGCCGGCAGGCCGCGCAGGCCATGAACGACGCCGCAGGACAGGCCGCCGGCACCGCCCAGGCCGCGGTGACCCAGGCCCGCGACGCGGCCCAGCACGCGGCCCAGTCCGCCGGCGACCTCGCCCAGGCCACCGCCGCCGGGGCCAATCAGGTGACCCACAGCGCCGAGGCCGGGGCGGTCAGCGCCACCCAGGCGGTGCATGGTGCCGCCGACCAGGCGCTGGGCTCGGCCCAGCAGGCGGTCGGCGGCGCCCAGCAGGCCGCCCGGCAGGCGCAGGGCCACGCCGACCGGGCAAGCCAGGCCGCCGGCAACGCCCGCAACGCGCTACCCTGAGGCGGGGGCGGCCCTCGGCCGCAACCCCATGGTCCCGATTGCCGACCGGGCGGGGAGGCTGGCACAGTGTGGCCGGAACCGCCGCCCTGCGGCGGGCCGATGCACCCGGAGTTCTCCTATGTCGGCGTACCTTCTTGCGGTTCTGGCGATGCTGGCGGCGGGCGCCGGCCCCTCCCTGGCGGGGGATGGGATGAGCATGCCGCAGGCGGTCTCCACCCCGTCCACCGGCACCCTGAAGCTGTGCCGGAACTGGGTCCTCTGGGACAGCTGCCGGGAGTACGGCAAGGTCGAGATCCCCGGCGAGATCGCCGTGGGCATGACCTTTCCCATCGATTTCGGCAGCAACGCCAAGACCATCAACTTCACGGTCAAGTCGATCACCCACGACAGCGGCGAGTGCCGCATCCTGCGCATGGGCGAGGACGGGCACATGCTGCAAAGCACGGCCCACCCCGTGGACATGCTGATCGTCCGCTCCTGCCGCCCCGTGCGCTGACGGGAGGCGGGAGCGGCGGTCATTAGACGTGTAATGGACGCCGCGGGTCGGCGGTTCAGATCAGCCCGCCGTTCGGCTGCACGATCTGCCCATGCACCCAGGACGCCTCGTCCGACGCCAGGAAGCGGACGACGGCGGCCACCTCCTCCGGCCGGCCGACGCGGTTGAAGGGGCTGAGCGCTGCGGAGCGTTGGATCATCTCCGCCGACTTGCCGGCGCGGAACAGGTCGGTGTCGACCGGCCCCGGCGCCACGCCGTTCACCCGCACGCCGCGCGGCGCCAGCTCCTTCGCCATGGAGCGCACCAGGCATTCCACCGCCGCCTTGGTGGCCGCATAGGGGCCGACGCCGGGTGCGGCATGCCGCACCAGCGAGGTGGTCAGCGCGACGATGGAGCCACCGTCGGCGACCCGCTGCGCCGCGGCGCGCAGGATGTTGAAGGCGCCGACGATGTTCACCTCGACCAGCCGGCGGAAATTCTCCGTCGGGAACTGGCCGACCGGGGCCGGCGGCACGTTGATACCGGCGTTCGCCACCACGCAGTGCGGCGCGCCGAACTCCGCGGTCACCCGGTCGAACAGGGCGGCCACGGCGGCCTCGTCGGTGATCTCCACTTGGTGGGCGGCGATGCGGGCGGCGATGCGGGCGTCGCCGACGCCGGCCAAATCGGCCGGCGGGCTGCTCACATAGGTGTAGGCGACGTCGTAGCCGGCCCCGGCCAGGGCCTGCACGCAGGCCGCCCCGATGCCGCGCGAGCCGCCGAACACGATCGCTGTCTTCTTGCTCATGTCTTCCGGGTCCTTGGTGAAGGGAAAATCGGTCAGAGGGTGGAGATCGAGACGACGCGTTCCTCGGTCATCTCGTGGATGGCGTAGCGCGGCCCCTCGCGGCCGAAGCCGCTGTCCTTGGAGCCGCCGTAGGGCATCAGGTCGACCCGCGCGCTGGAGGTCTCGTTGATGTGGACGCCGCCCGCCTCGATCCGCTCCGCCGCCTTCAGCGCGTCGAGCAGCCGGTTGGTGAAGATGCCGGCGGCCAGCCCGAAGGGGGTGGCGTTCACCCGCTCGATCGCCTCGTCCAGCGTCGTGAAGGGGACGAGGCAGACGACCGGCCCGAAGATCTCGCAGCAGCCCACCCGCATCGACGTGTCGACACCGGCCAGCAGCGTCGGCGGCACCACCGCCCCCCGCCGCGGGCCGCCGGCCAGCCGGGTGGCGCCCTGCCGCACCGCCTCCTCCACCCAGGCGTCGATGCGCGCCGCCTCGCGCTCGCTGATCACCGGCCCGACCACGGTGTCGGGGGCGAAGGGGTCGCCGTGGGGCAGCGCCGCCACCAGCGCGGCCAGCCGCTCGGCCACGACATCCATCACCGTGTCCTGCACCAGCAGCAGCTGGACGGAGGTGCAGACCTGCCCCGCCTTGCGGTAGCCGGCCGCCACGATCTTCGGCAGCGCGCGGTCGAGGTCGGCGTCGTCGCAGACGATGGTGTGGGCGATCGAGCCCAGCTCCATCTGGGTGCGGCGCAGGCCCGCCACCCGCTGGATGCCGCGCCCCACCTCGGTGCTGCCGGTGAAGGCGAAGAAGCGCACGCGCGTGTCGTCCATCAGCCCCTGCAAGGCCGCCCCGCGCGCGTTGACCAGCGACAGGAAGCCGGCGGGCATGCCGGCGTCCACCAGCGCCGCGGCCAGCCGGTACGCGGTGACCGGGGTGTTGGTGGACGGCTTCAGGATCACCGCGTTGCCGGCCGCGAAGGCGGGGGCGACCTTGTGGGCGACGGTGTTGAGCGGCGAGTTGAAGGGCGTGATGGCGAGCACGACGCCCAGCGGCACCCGCAGCGTGAAGGCCATGCGCCCCGCCTGCTTCGGCGCGCCGGCGATCGGCACCACCTCGCCCACCAGACGGCGCGCCTCCTCCGCCGACAGGCGCAGGGTCTCCACCGCGCGCGCCACCTCGCCCCGTCCGTCGGCGGCGGTGAAGCCGGCCTCACGCTGCATGGTGCGGACGAAGTCGTCCGCCCGCTCCTCCACCAGCCGGGCCGCGCGCTCCAGCACAGCACCACGCTCGTAGGGGGTGGGGGCGCCTTGGCGGAAGGCGGCGTGGGCGCTGTCGAGCGCGCGCTCCGCCTGCTCCACACTGGCCGCGCGCACCGTGGCGAAGGGCTCCAGCCGGTACTTGTCGAGGACGGCGATGCGCTCGCCCTCCCCCGCCTGCCACCGGCCGTCGATCAGCAGGGGGTAATCGGTCAGCGCTCCCGCCTCACGCTCCGGATCGGCGTCGATCTCAGTCACAATGGCGTCCTTTCAGGCAATCACAGCCACAGGATTTCGCGGCGGTAATCGAGGTTGGTGAGCAGCGCGTCCGCCGGCCCGCTGTGGAACACCGCCCCCCGCTCCAGCGCGAAGACGCGGTCGGCCAGCGCCAGCACGAGGTCGAGGTTGTGCTCGACGATCAGGATCGACACGTCGGCGCGCAGCCGGTCGAAGACGGTGAAGAGCTGCTCGATCACCGCCGGGGCCAGCCCCTCGAAGGGCTCGTCCAGCAGCAGCAGCCGGACGTTGGCGGACAGCGCGCGGGCCACCGCCAGCATCTGCTGCTCGCCGCCCGACAGATGGTCGGCGTGGGTGTTCCGCCGCTCCCACAGGGCGGGGAACATGTCGTGGATCCGCTCCTCGCTCCACACCGTGCCGGTCGAGCCGTCGGTCTTGCGGCCGAGCCGGCCCAGCGCCAGATTGTCGGCCACCGTCATGCCGGCGAAGATGCCGCGCCCCTGCGGCACGTAGCCGATGCCGAGCCGGGCGATGTCGGGGGCCGCCATGCCGGCGATCTCCCGCCCGTCGAGCGTGATCCGGCCCGACGTCGCCGGGACGAGACCGGCAAGAGCCTTCAGGAAGGTGGATTTGCCGGCACCGTTGCGGCCGAGCAGGGCGACGATCTCGCCGCGGCCGATGTCGAGCGAGGCGTCGTTGAGGATGTGGCTCTTGCCGTAGAAGGTGTTCAGCCCCTCCACCCGCAGCAGCGGTGCGCTGTCGGCCGAGCGGCCGGCGACGCGGCCGGTCACCTGGGGCGTGCCGGTGCCGGTGTAGATCGCCTGCACCTGCGGGTCGGCGCGCACCGCCTCCGGCCCCGCGCTCATCAGCACCTCGCCCTGGTTCATCACCGTGACCGTCCGCGAGAAGGACAGCACGCGGTCGATGTCGTGCTCGACGATCAGCACGGGGATGCTGGCGGAGACGGTGCGGATCAGGGCGCACACCCGCTCCCGCTCCGCCGCGGCCAGCCCGGCCAGCGGCTCGTCCAGCAGCAGGATGCGCGGCTTCAGCGCCAGCGCGATGCCCAGATCGACCAGCCGCTGGCCGCCGTAGGAGAGGTCGCCGCCCTTCACCTCCTCGATGCCTTCCAGCCCGAGGAAGCGTACGAGCTCCGCCGTCTCCTGCCGGACGCGGTCGTAGCGGTCGATGTCGCGCCACGCGTCGAAGCCGCAGCCGTGCTTGGCCTGGACCGACAGGCGCAGGTTCTCGAAGATGGTCAGCCCGTTGAACAGGCTGGTGATCTGGAAGGAGCGCGCCATCCCCAGCCCGACGATGGCGTGCGCCGGCCGGCCGTGGATGTCGGCGCCGTGCAGGCGGATGCTGCCGGCGTCCGGCGGGAACATGCCGGAGATCAGGTTGAAGGTGGTGGTCTTGCCCGCACCGTTGGGGCCGATCAGCGCGTGGATCTCCCCGGCGCGCACGGTCAGGCTGTTGTCGCGCACGGCGCGGATGCCGCCGAAGGATTTCGACACGCCCGCCACCTCCAGCACGGTGCCGGCGCCAGGCTCGGGCTGCAGGAAGGCCGGCAGCGGCAGGCCCTGGTAGATGCGGCGCCGGCTCATCGCCGCGCTGTCGGTGGGATCCTTCCGCCAGCGCCGCCGGATCTGCGCCCACACCCCGACCAGACCGCCGGGCGACAGGATCACGAAGCCGACGAACACCAGCCCGAACCACAGCAGCCAGTTCGCCGTCCAGATCGAGAACAGCTCGCGGAAGACGATGTAGAAGAAGGCGCCCAGCGCCGGCCCCAGGATGTTGTGCATCCCGCCGATCACCACCATCGCCAGCATCTCGCCGGACAGCGTGACCGACACCGACTGCGCCGAGACGATGTAATGCTGGAAGCCGGTGAGCGCGCCGCCCAGCCCGGTCATGACCGCCGACAGCACGAAGGCGGCCAGCTTGTAGCGATCGACCGGGTAGCCCTGGAAGGAGGCGCGGAGCTGGTTCTCGCGGATCGCCATCAGCACATGGCCGAAGGGCGAACGCTCGACCCGCAGCATGACGTACAGCACGCCGAGCCCGACCAGCGCCGCCATCACATAGAAGGCCAGCGGATCGTCGAGGTCGACCGGCCCCAGCGTGCCGCGCGTCAGCCCGCCCAGCCCGTCCTCGCCGCCGGTCACCGCCGTCCAGCGGAAGGCGACGGAGTAGGTGAGCGCGCACAGCGCCAGCGTCAGCAGCGAGAAGTACACCCCGCGCCGCCGCAGGATCAGCGCCCCCGCCACCAGCGCCGCCGCCGCCACGAAGACCAGCGCCAGCAGGATCGGCAGGAGGATCTGGTCGGGAAACCACGCCTTCTGGCAGAGGGCCGCCGCGTAGGCGCCGATGCCGAACCACGCGGCATGCCCGAAGGAGGTCAGCCCGGTGTAGCCGACCATGATGTTCAGCCCCGTCGCCGCGATGGCGAGCGCCACCACGGCCGCGGCGGTGTTGAGGGTCAGCCCGAGCGCCGACAGCGCCAGCGGCAGCAACACCAGCCCGGCCGCGCCGATCAGCAGCGGGCGCAGGGTTTGCCAGGGCCCCGCGTGCGGGAGCCCGTTTTGCAGGGGCTCGCTTGGCAGGGGTTTGCCTTGCAGGGGCCCGGTTCGCACAGGGGTCGAGGTCATCGTTCGAACTTCTCGATGCGTTCGCCGAGCAGCCCGCGCGGGCGGAACATCAGCACCAGGAACATCAGGACGTACATCGACGCCTCGCTGGCCGCCGGCAGGAAATGAATGGTCACGCCGCGCACCACGCCGACCAGCAGGGCCGCCAGCACCACGCCCCAGAAGCTGCCCAGCCCGCCGATCACCACCACCACGAAGGCGATGGTGATGATCTCCACCCCCATCGCCGGGTGGACCACGGTGACCGGTGCGAACAGCGCCCCGGCCAGCGCCGCGGTGCCGACGCCGAGCACGACGATGGTGGTCATGTAGGGCTGCAGCCGGATGCCCAGCGCGGCGACCATGTCCGGCCGCTGCATGCCGGCACGCACGACGCGGCCGAAGGAGGTGCGGTGCAGCAGCAGCCACACCCCCGCCAGGACCGCGGCGACGATGCCCAGCAGCATCAGCCGGTAGCGCGAGAACAGGAAATCGCCGATGATCACCGGCCCCTTGAGCGCCGGCGGCATGGAGGCGGGCAGCGGTGCCGCCCCCCACAGGATGCGGATCACCTGCTCGGCCACCATGGCGAGCCCGAAGGTCAGCAGCAGGCTGAGAATGGGGTCGGCGGCGTAGAAACGCCGCAGCAGGAAGCGCTCGAACAGCACGCCCAGGACACCGACCAGCACCGGCGACAGCACGACCCCCGTGAGGAAGCCGAACTGTTCGCCCACCGTGATGGCGGCGTAGGCGCCCAGCGCGTAGAAGGCGCCATGCGCGAGGTTCACCACCCCGCCGACGCTGAAGATGAGGGAGAGGCCGAGGGCGATCAGCAGGTAGTACCCGCCGAGCACCAGCCCGTTCAAAACCTGCTCCAGAAGAAAGACGATCTGCATGAACCGGTCCTGTCGGAAACCTACGGCGGCCGGGACCGGCGCCGTGCCGGTCCCGCTGCCGCGCGTATGGTCACGCGGCGGTCAGAGCGAGCAGGGATTCTGCTCGCGCGTCGGGTAGAGGGTCTCCATCGCCACATCAGGCGCCGGCACCACGGTGCCCAGCTCCATCAGGTCCCACTTGTCGGCCCCCTTGGCCTTGACCGAGAAGGGATAGGCCTCCTGGATCAACTGATGGTCCCAGTCGCGGAACCTGGCCTTGCGGGCCTTCAGGATGTCGAACTCGGCGCCCTTCTCGAAATAGGCGATCAGCGCCTCGCTGTCGGTGGATTTGGTCTCGGCCATCGCCTGCGCCAGGATCTTCAGCGAGATGTACTCGATCCAGGCGTGATTCTCCGGCGGCTTGCCGTGCTTCTTGGTGAAGGTGGCGACGAAGGCCTTGGAGGCCGGGACGTCCAGCGTGTGGTACCACACCGTCGGCCAGATGCCGCTGAGGTTGCCGGACCCGGCCGCCCAGGCGTCGGCGGTGTTCAGGTTGAAGCCGACGATCGGCGCCTTCAGCCCATATTCCGCGTACTGCTTGATCAGGTTGGTCACCTGGTTGCCGGCCAGGTTGGAGCACACGATGTCCGGCCGCACCTGCCGGATCTTCAGCAGATAGGGGCTGAAGTCGGTGACGTCGGTGGCCACCAGCTCGTCGCCGATCAGCATGCCGCCGTTGCGGTCGAAGAAGGTCTTGGCGGCGCGGCGCAGGTCGTGCCCGAACACGTAGTCGGCGGTCAGGGTGTAGAAGCCCTTGCCCTTCACCATGCCGTCGCGCAGCAGCGCGCTGCCGACGGCGTTGACCATCATGGTGTTGGGGATGTCGATGGAGAACATGTAGCGGTTGCAGCTCCGCCCGCGCAGCGTGTCCGACCGCGCCCCGGTGCTGAGGAAGACCCGCTTGTTGCGCGCCGCCGTCTGCGAGATGGCAAGCGCCGAGGCCGAGCTGATCTCGCCCATCAGCACCTGCGCCCCGTCACGGTCCAGCATGCGCTGGGCCTTGGTGGCGGCGGTGTCGGGGTTGATCGAATCCTCCGAGATCACCTCGATGCGGCGCCCCAGCACGCCGCCGGCGGCGTTGATCTCCTCGGCCGCCATCTGGATGCCGAGCACGGCGTAGTCGCCGAGCGCCCCCAGGAAGCCGGTGCGCGGCGTCAGGTGGCCGATGCGGATCGCATCGGACTGCGCCCGGACGATCGCCGGAAAGCCCAGAACGGCCCCCGCCGCCAGACCACCGCCGATCTTCAGCGCGGTGCGCCGCGTCGGCGCCAGTATCGGAGTGCGGGAACCAGGTGAAATCCTGTCCATGTCGGTCTCCTCCCCGGACGAGATTCTTCGTCTTTACCCACCCGATCACGGTGCGTGGTCGGGACGGGCGGTGATGGACCTTAGGCGGAGCGACGGGCAGAGCGGAAATAGGGAATAACGACACTTGCCATAAGCGCGACTTATAGCGAACAATCCGCCGCACCGACGGACCGCACCCCCTCCCCTCCCCGCCCGCGAGCGAGCCGCCATGGAAATCCGGCAACTGCGCTACTTCGTGCAGATCATCGAGAGCGGCAGCCTGTCGCGCGCCTCGCAGCGCCTGCACATCGCCCAGCCCGCGCTGAGCCAGCAGCTCAAGCAGCTGGAGGAGGAGATCGGCAAGCCGCTGCTGAACCGCTCCTCCAAGGGCGTCACGCCGACGGAGAGCGGGCTGGCGCTCTACCACCACGCCCGCTTCCTGCTGCGCCAGTTCGACCAGTCCATCGCCATCGTGCGCAGCGAGGCCGGCGCCATCCGCGGCATGGTGTCGGTGGGGCTGCCGGCGACCACCGTGTCGGCGCTGGGCCTGCAACTGGTGCGTCGCGTGCGCCAGCGTTTCCCCGGCGTGCTGCTGAATGTGGTGGAGGGGATGAGCGGCCACATCGGCCAGCTCATGCGGCTGGGCCAGCTCGACCTCGCCGTGCTGTTCAGCCCCGACCTCGCCCCCGATCTGGTGACCGAGCCGCTGATGGTGGAGGAGCTGTTCTTCATCATTCCCGAGCACAGCGCCCTGATCCCGGCCGGGCGTACGGCGGTGTCGCTGGCCGAGGCGGCGGCGGTGCCGCTGATCCTGCCGACCGGCGTGCACGGCCTGCGCCAGCGCATCGCCGCGGAGTTCGAGAACCGCGGCCTGTCGCTCAACGTGGTGGCGGAGATCGATTCGCTGTCGCTGCTGATGAACTGCGTCTACGACGAGGTGGGCGCCACCATCAAGCCGATGGGCGCGGTGATGCAGGAACAGCCCAAGGGCCGCCGCTGGCGCTGCCTGTCCTTCTCCGACGTCGCCTTCCAGCGCCGCAATTTCCTCTACTCCCTCCCCTCCGAACGCCTGACCCCCGCCGCCGCCGTCGTCGCGGCGGAGATCAAGGAAACCGTGCGCGAGCTGATCGAGGGCAAGGCGTGGCCGGGTTTCGAGGAGCCGGCGGCGTGATGCCAAACATCATTGATCGTGACCGATCAATGATCCCTCACACGCCGGGCGGCCCGCATCCGCGTGCCTTGGCTTCGCGCCCATGTGGG
>NZ_JABFFR010000006.1 GCF_013423485.1 Azospirillum oleiclasticum | reverse complement strand
ACGGCCTGGCCGCCCTCGGTCACCGTCTTCGTCGCCTCTTTCCAGACGCTCACAGTGTCGCGCAGATCCTCGCCGACCTGGACGATATTGCCGTCCAGGTCCTTCCACACGGTCTCCCACGTAGCGTCGCCGAGGTAGTTCTGCGACCGCGTCAGCAACCCCTGCGCGATGGCTTCCGCCGCGGACAGGGTCACCTGCTCGCGCACCGTCTCGGTGCGCGTCGTGCCGCCCGTGGTGGTGCCCGGCCACAGTTTTTCGGTGGTGTCCAGCCAGTCCTGCCACGCCTCGGTGGTCTGGCGCATGGCCTCCTTGGCCTGTGTGCGGGCAGCGTTCTCCAGCGCGTAGCCGCCGGCCATCGCCGTCGCCGTGGCGTCGAAATCCATGGCGTGCTGGAGCTGCGCCAGACCCTTCTCCAGGTCCGACCAGTCGATGTTGGGGATGGCGCGCTGCACCTGCTCGGACAGGCTGCCCTTCAGCCGGTCCACGAAGCGGCCGGCGAACCAACCCGTCAGCTCGCGCAGGCCCTCCTCGGTGCGCGGGAAATATTTCTCGGTCACCGGGCCGGGGGCGCCGTCCTGGACCCGGTAGCCGTCGCGGTTTCCGGCGCCAACGAAGATCTCGCCGGTGAGCGTGCCGCCCAGAAGCTTTTCGAGCCGTTCGCCCATGTCATAGACGGCGCCGGCGACGCGGGACGCTTCGGCGCGGTTCTCCTGGCTGAACTTCTTGCCCGTCTGCCCCCCGATCACCTCCCCGCCGGTGTCGAAGTTGCGGGTCGAGCCGCCTTCCATGGTGCTCTGTTCGCGCGCGAACAGACCGTCGAGCAAGCCGCCGATGATCGGCGCCGCGATCATCGCGATCGGTGCCAGCGGCCCCATAGCCACGCCGGCGAGCGAGGCGATGCCGATGCCGGCCGAAATCGTGTTGCCGATGCCGCTGCCGATCTGCCCGTTCGAGAACGCCTTGAAGGCGTTGAACGCGCTCAACGCCGACCCCGCCGCCGTCGCCACCTGCCCCCAGGTGACGCCGCCGGCGGCGGACACACCCGGCGAAGCCCCCGTCGCCACCGTCGGGTCGGCGGTGATGTTCATGCCGGGGTTGGCCGCCCGCAGCATGGCGTTCTGGTCGGCCAGCACGGACGGGCTGACGGTCACCGTCGTCTGCCCGCCGCCGCCGAAGATCGGGTTGTTCCACCAGCTCGGCAAATTGGCGGGGTCGGTCAGCCGCGACAGGGAACCAATGGACAGGCCACCGGTGCCCCCCCCGGATTGGACGTTCTGGTTGGCGGGCACATAGGTCCGCCCGCCGACACTCACCGACTGGGCGTTCTGGTTGGCCGGCGGCGACAGGCCGAACAGTTGCGGCACCGACCCGACCACCTGGGCAACGATCGGCTGCACGATCTGCGTCTTCAACGCCTCGACCGCGATCCTCTTGAACAGGTCGCGGAAGAAATCCAGCACGTCGCCGGCCTTGTCCGGGTCGGTCAGCCGCTCGAACATCAAGGTCGCGACGTCGGTGGAGACGTCGTCCACCACCCGCGCGACCTCGCGGGCATACTCCTCCCACTGGCGCTTCAGCTCGGCCACGGCCGGGTCGGCAGCACGGGCGGCCCGCGCGATGGCCTCCAGCTCCTCCGGCGTCTTCGCGAAGGGCTTCAGCTTTTCCAGCTCCGCCAGCTTGGCCCGGTAGGCTTCCAAGGGCGTGCGGGTCTCCTCGACCAGCCGGCCGATCCGCTCACGCGCGTCGGCGGCGGCCTTCGCGGCCTTCGCCTGGTCGTAATGGGCGCCGGCCTCCGCCCGGATCTGCTCGATCACGGTAGGATGCAGGGCGATGCCGCGTTCCTTGGCGGCGAGCAGCGCCTTCTGCACCTCGGCCGCCTGGAACCGGGCGCGCTCGTCCAGCGCCAGCGCCGCCGTCTCCGCCTTCATGGTGTCGAGCTGGCGCTCGATCTGCTGAGTGAGCGTGCCGGCGGCCTTGGCGCCCTTGTTCTTGGAGGCCGCCTCCTCGTCCAGGTGCCTCTTGTACTCCTCAAGGATCTGGTTGCCGCGTTCGCGGGTGATCCCGCCGGCGCCGATGGCGGCGTTGATCGTCTCCTCCGCCTTTTTCACCTTCAAGGCGCGGGCCGCCGTCTCGTCGTAGCCGGCGATCAGCGTGTCGAGCGCGTCCTTGGCCTTCTGCGTCACCGGCACGGTGGTCGCCGTGGCGGTGCCCGCCGCCGCCGCCCCGGCCGTGAACTTCGTGAGCGCCTCCTGCGCCTCCACCAGCGATGCCCGCGCCGCCGCCGCCGCCGTGTCCATGTCAGCCACGCGGGCCGACGCATCGGCCAGCCGCGTGGTCATCTCCGGCGTCACGAAGCGGCCGGGACCCTGCGCCTGGTAGGCGGCGATCTGCCGCCGCACCTCGTCCTGGTCGGCGCGGGCGCGGATGGCGGCGCTCTGCGCCTCCGCATCCGCCATCGCCAGCTTCGCCTCCGCGTTGCGGGCGGCTTCCAGGGTGTTGGTGCGCAGCAGCTCGGATTGGTTGGCGATCTCCGTGGCCGACATGGCCCCGATGCGCCGCACCTCCTCGTTGGCGGCGGCCAGCTCGGTTTGGCTGCGCTCCGCCTCCACCGATCGTTGGTGCCATTCATAGACCGCAAGCCCGGTGGCGGCGATGGCCGTGCCCAGCAGGATGTAGGGATTGGCGAGTGCGATGGCGTTCAGTGCCGCCATGGCCCCGCCGGCGGCCTGGACGCTGGTGGTGAAGGCGGCGACGGCGGCCAGCACGCGGGCGGCGCCGATGGCGCCGATGGCGGTCACCACCAGCTCCGCGTTGTCCGCCAGCAGCCGCAGGGCGTCGGCCCCCAGCCGCACGCCCTCGCCCAGCGCGGCGCCGATCCGGCGCGCGGCGTTGTCGGAACCTTCGGCCGCCGCGGCGATGGAGCGCGCCACATCGGCCACCGCGCCCGCCAGCCCGCCCTGGCCCACCTCGTTGCGGAAGGAGGCCATGGCGTCGCCCAGGTTGGACAGGGCGCCGCCCAGCGTCTTCGCCTGCTCCTCCATGGCGCCGGCGAACTTCACCTTGCCGATGCCGATCAGGTACTGCTCGATCGCGCGGGCGTTGTTGGCGACCGCCGTCTCGATGCCCTGGAAGGTGAACTTGACCTTGTCGCCCTCGATGCTGGCGCGGACGCCGAACTCCTTCAGCCGCTCGTTCTCGCCGGTGGCGGCGTCGGCCACCGCCTCGATCATGTCGATCAGGCCCTTGCCGAACGAGCTGGCGAAATTCCCGTAGGCGCGCAGGCTGTCGCTGCTGGCGTCCAGGCCCAGGTTCTTCAGCCGGATGAAGGCGGTGGTGACCTGCGCCAGGTCGTAGGGCGTCTCCGCCGCGAACTTCTTCAGCATGGAGAAGGCCGCCGCCGCTTCCGCCGTGGAACCGGTGGCGGTCTTCAGCATGGCGTTCAGCTTCTGGAACTCCGCCGATGTTTCGACGACGGAGCGCACGAAGGCGACCAGCCCCAGCGTGGCGAGCGCCCCCTGAAGCATCGCCGCACCCCGGCCGGCCAGCTCCATCGCGCGGCCGGCGCCGTTCGCTTCAAGCTGAAGCTCGCGCGCCGTCTCCGCCGCGCGCTGCGCGTCGGCGGCCATGCCCGACGCGCCGGCGCCGGCGCCGGCGGCGCGGCGGCCGAACCGGTCGAGCGCGCCCTCCGCCTCCGACAGGCCGCGGTTGAGGCCTGACGCGTCGGCTTCGATGCGGGCGACGACGAGCGTCATCGGCGGCCCCGCTCGCGCTCGCGCTGCCGGCGCTGCTCGCGCTCGGCCCGCACGCGCGCCAGCTCGTCCAGCGCGGCGGCCTCCATCGCGCGGATGTCCTCGAACAGCCGCGGGGTCACGCGCACACCGAGGTGGCGGGCGACGAGGTCCAGCACCTCGTAGCGCAGGCCGCTGTGCATGGAGCCGGCCATGCCCAGCGGCGCGTGGTGCCATTGGGTATCGAGCGCGGCGAACAGGCGGACGCACGGCCAGTTGTCCGGCCGCACGGCGAAGAGCCGTTCGCCGGACGGGGGCTTTCCGTCGTCATCATCCTGTTCGGCATCATCCGGGTCCGCCTTTGCCTTCCAGCGCGCCAGCACCGCCGCCGGGGCGCCCATGGCGGCGAGGTCGGCCGCCACCTTGTCCAAGCCGGCCGGGGACCGCGCCCCCGCCGCCGGCCGTCCGCCGCGCGCCCACCAGCGCGCGGCGTCCGTCAGTTTTTTCGGCGCTGGCCGTTCGTGGCCTGGTGGTAGGCGGTCAGGATGGCGGTGCGATGCGGGCGGTCCTGGAACAGGATGTCGAGCGCCGCCTCCATCGAGAACTCGATGGCCTTGCCGTCCTCGTCCTCGATGCGTTTCCAGCCGCAGAGGTGGCGCTTGAACCACTCCTCCTCGTAATCGTCGCCGGGGACCTTCAGCAGCTCGTCCTCCTGCGCCTTGGTCAGAAGATTGAACCGGATGTCGTAATCGACCTTGGTGGTGGCGCCGCTGTCGTTGGGCACATGCACCACAACCTCATGCCAGAAGGTCCGGTCGGCCTGTTTCTTCACCTTGAACATGGGTTCACGCTCTCTCTAAGGGGGCTTCAACAGGGCTTGATCAGCCGATGGACAGGGTCAGCTCGTCGTTGCCGGCGACGGGCAGGAAGCCGAGCTTCATCTGAAGCTGGGTGACGTTGTCGTCGTCGGACTTCTCCACGCCGTCCACCTGCACGGCCGGCGCCTCGATGTCGATGATGGAGCCGGCCACCGTGCCCTGGCGCAGCCACAGGGTGGAGCGGTGGGTGCTGTCCTCGGCCAGCGCGTAGAAGTCCTTCTCGCCGATCGGCGGCTCGTCGATGGTGAGCTGGCCGGTGGCGTCGCGGCCGGACGAGCGGATCGCCGCCTTGTTCACCACCTGGCGGTGGCCGACCTTGGTGCCGGTGTCGATGGACAGCTCGCTGAAGGCCGGCTCGTAGCCGTCGATCAGGAAGGCCGGCACCGTGTCCGGATTGCTCTCCTCCGGGTCCTTGAAGCCGCTGTAATCGGCGTCGGTCGGCAGAGAGGCGCCGGTGACCGGCACGAACAGGCCGAAGCTCTTCACCATCAGGACGGGGAAGGTGGACGCGGACACCTTCAGCGACACCGACGCGCGGCAACCCAGACCCTTGTGCAGCGTGCCGTCCATGTTGAGGAGTTGGGTGCAGCTTTCCACCGCCGCCGAGACGGGCGTGTAGGCAGCCCGCTCCGGCGTCAGCGCGATGGTGAGCACGTCGCCGGTCTCGAAATCGGTGCCGATGGCGCTGGGGGTGATCACGGCGCCGTTCGGCAGGGCGAAGGGGCTGGCCGTCGTCATCACCACGGCCGTCTGGTTGTAGGCGCTGTCGGCCGGGGTGCTGGCCGCCGTCACGGTGAAGGCCGCCACGCCGCTGCCGCCGCCGGTGGTGCAGGTGAGCGTCGCCGTCCGGCGGTAGAGGCCGGCGTATTTGGTGGTGCGGGCGAAGGTGAAGCGCCCGACGGCGTCCGTCGCCGGCACCGCGGCGGCGGCGATGGTGGCGGTGCCGGTGACCAGCGTGCGCGCCCAGGCCCCCATGCGCAGGATGGCGTCATAGGCCGGGGCGGTGCCGGCGGTGCCGGCGCCGGCCAGCTCGATCTCGTAATCGATCGTCAGGTGCCGGCCGGTGGCGAGCTGCGGCCTGCGGCCCCAGAAGGGCTTGTAATAGGCCCGCTCGATCATCTCCTGCACCATGGGCGCGATCTTCACGTTCATGGCGAGGATGGCGTTGGCGGCGGCGGTGGGGCCGGCGTCCTCGCCATACTCCGTCTCGCGCGCCACCATCAGGCACATCTGGTCGTAGGACTTCTCGGCGTAGGACACCATCAGACGGTTCCCTTCGTACGGCGGGCGGGTTTCGCCGGGGCATCAGCCGGCGCGTCACCGGCCGGCGGGGTATCGCCCGGCGGGGCATCCGCCTGGACGGGCGGTTCCGGGGCAGCCCGCTCCGCCGGGGCGGGCGGCTCCGGCTCCGCCTGGGTGGCGGGCGGCGGATCGTTGCGGACGGAGGACCAGCGCCGGCCCCTGGCCGGGGCGGTGGGCAGCTCGAACGCGAGGGTCCGTCCGTCCTCACCGATCACGTAGGCGCCGCCATGCTGAAGCGGTTGCGTCATGTCACCTCACTCAGGGTCGCAGGTGGAGCGGCACCGTGTAGCGGTCGATCCACCACAGGGCCGCGGTTTCGAGTTCGAGCACCTCGCCGCCGCCGAACGCGCAGGGTCCGTCCGCACCCTCGGGCATCCAGCCCAGCAGGGCGGACAGCACCATGCGGCGCACGTCGGTCAGCGCGTCGGCCGCCGCGGCACCCCGCGGGTCGGAGCGGTCGGCGACGGCCAGCACGACGCCGAAGGTTGCGGTGAGCGACTGGCGCGGCGCGTTGACCACCCGTGCGGCGCCGGCCACGTCGCCCACCGGCACCACCCACGCGGCGGGCAGCAGGTGCGCGGGCGGCGCCTGTGTCACGGCGCGCAGCTCCGCCGCCCCCTGCACCAGCCCCAGAGTGGTCGCCGGCGGCGCCAGCCGGGCGACGATGGTGGACAGCCGGATCACGGGGTGCCTCCGCCGCCGGCGGCGCGCAGATGGTCGGTCAGGATGGCGCGGATCGCGTCCATGTCGCCGGCGCCGAAACCGACGAAGGGGCGCGCCGGCATGCGGATCGTGTAGGCCGGCACCTGGTGCGTCTCGCTGTAGTTCGCCTTCGACCGCTTGACGAAGCGCCAGTCCGCGAAACGGTCCATGCGCCCGCGCAGCCGACGGTACACGGTGACGGTGCGGGCCGGTCGGTTGATGGTGCCGCCGAACTGGTGGATGGCGGCGTAGGCGCGGTCCGTGCCCACCTCGGCCGACCGATCGTCCGACCGGCTGGTGACGCTGTCGCGCAGATGGCCCTGGTCCACCAGCGTCTGGCCGCCCTGCCGCTTGGCACGGCGCGACGGCGTCCAGGCGACGCCGTCCGGCCCGGTGCCGGTGGCGAAGCGGTGGCGCGTCTCCGTCTCCAGATGGCCGGCGATCTCCGCCATCGCCGGGCCGAGCCGGACGCCGGCGTCCTGGAGCCGCCAGAACAGGCCGCGCAGGGCCGCGTCATCGACGGTGACGCCCATGGAGACGCCCGTGGAGATGCCGGTGTCGGCCATCACATCCCCCGCAGCGCGTCGCGGGAGAACACGCGGGCCGCCCCGGAGCGCGCCGCACCGCTGCCGGCCGCCGCGGCCGGCGCACCCGCCGCCGCCACACCGGGCAGCGACACCTCGCCCTTGGCGACCCGCACCAGATAAGCCACGGCGTCGTCGTATGCCATGCGCTCCGGCCCGTCCTTCGCCGCGCCCTGCGCGTGCAGCTTGTACCAGGCGATGGCGCCGGCAAGGTCGGTCAGGCGCGCCGGCGCCGGGGTGACCGGCACCGGGTAGCGCCCGGCCAGATAGCCGTCGATCTCCGCGTCCGCGTCGGCCAGCGCGCGGGCGATCACGGCCGGATCGGCGGTGCCGTCGCGGTCGCGGTCGGCGAGCTGGAGCAGTGCGGTGTCGCCGTAGCGGTCGCGCAGGTGGGTTTCGGTGGCGTAGGGCATGCTTCAGGCGTCCTCTCCCGTCACGGCGTCGATCAGCGCCCGCTCCTCCGCCGTCAGAAGATCGTCGGGCACGCCGGCGGCCTCGATCAGCGCCACCATCCGGCCGGCGGCGACCAACACCCGGTCGGTCTGCTCCAGCGCCTGGGCCTGCGCGCCGCCATGGTCGGAGCGGCGGCGCAGCCGCTCCACCGTGGCGCGCATGACGGACAGAGGCGTCGCGTCGGCCATCTTACGCGTCCTCGGCCGCGGCCTTGGGCTTGCGCCCACGGTTGGCCGGGGCGGCGGGTTTGGACGCCGCCTCCCCGTCCTTGGCCCCGGCCCCGGCCTCGATGCCGGCCGCTTCGTCGGCGGGGGTGGTATGGGGTGCCGCGGCGCCGCCGTCGCCCCGCGGGGCGGGCGGTGCCGCGGCGTCGGTGGCGGCGGCACCGTCGGTGGTGCCGGTCTCCGCCACCATCCGGGACGGATCGTTGGGCCGCGGCCCGTCCACGATCGCCCCGGTATCGGTGTCCCCGGTGTCGATGGGGTCGGTGTCGGCGCCCGCGGCGACGGCGGAACCGTCATCCGGGGCGACCGTCGCCGGCGGGCTCTCCAACAACTCGACCGTCAGCAGGCGTTCGGCGCCGAGCCGCCAGACCTGCGCCACGGTGAAGGTGCCGGGCGGGTGCTCCACCGCCGACGCCGGGTGGTGCACGCCGGCGCGGCGGAAGCCCTTCGCGGGCCGCGCGGTGATGCGCAGCCGGCCCATGAAGGGGCTGTCCATCAGGGCAGCCATTCGACCACCTCCAGCCGGGCGGTGCCCTTCCACTCGTTGGAGACGCCGCCGTCGCCCAGCTCGTTCATCAGCAGCTTGCGCGCCGCCCCCTCGTTCGAGGCGCCGCAGACCAGCAGCGTCGGGCGGATGCCCAGCGGGCGGCCGTGGTCGCCCTTCAGCGCCATCATGGCGGCGCGGGCGGCGGCGTAGCGGGTGGCGGTGAGGTCCTGCTTGGACCCCCAGCAGAGCTGCGGGAACGAGAAGCCGACGTTGCAGCGGCCGTCGATGCCGTACAGGAATTCCTTGCGGTTGAAGACGTTCTCGTCGGTCAGGCTGTCCATGGCGACGAACTGGAACTTCTTGCGCTCCTGGTAGAGCACCGGCTTGATGGCGCGGGTGTCGTCGAGCAGGAACCACGGCGCGCCGCTGCCGCCGTCCGTGTTGGCGTAGCTGGTCTCGCTGCCATCGGCGGCGAGCACGGGGTGGTCGGTGTCGAAGAAATATTGCCCGTCGAAACACAGGGTGTCCCAGCCGGCGGCCAGCAGCCCGTACACCAGCTCGTCCGGGAAACTCGCGGCCGACCGCCCGAACTCGGTGACCACCGGCTTGTAGATGCCGATGTTGTCGTCCTCGATGTCGTTGCGGTCCACCCCGATGGTGCTCTCGTAATCCTTGTTCTTGATGGTGTAGTCGGCCTGGCCGAGGTTGTTGACCTGGCGGTCGCCGATCCATTCCCGCACCCGCGGGAACGCCTTCAGCCAGCCATACTCGTTGGAGCCGGTGGTGCTGGGCACCAGCGTGGCGACGGTGCTCCAGCGCGGCGTGACGCCGGCGAAGGCCATCTGGAAGTCGGTGCGGAAGGCGATGTAGAGGGAGCGCAGCGCGCCCGTGTTGACGATCATGGCGGGCCTCAGACGGTGATTTCGATGATCGCGGTGGCGGACACCGACGCGGTGTTGGCGCCGCCCACGGTGAGCGACAGCGCGTCGCCGGCGGCCACGGTGCGCGCCGCGGTGGGCAGGGCCGCGTCGGTGACGCCGGCCGCCGAGCCGCTCTGCGCGATGGTGACCACCCCGCCGGTGATGGCGGTGGCGCCGATCTTCGCGGTGAGCGTGGCGTCGCCGGTGGCGAGCGCCCCGTTCAAAACCGTGCGGATCGCGGTGACGGTTCCCGCCACCGGCGACGGCACGCGGACGACGCCGGCGTCCGCCCCGACCAGCGACGGCACGGCGACCGTCAGATGCACCGTGCCGCCGGCCGCCGCCGTCTCGGCCGGGCCGCTGCGCACCCACACACCCAGCGCGTCCACATCCCACACGGTGCCGGCGGGGCTGCGGGTGCCGCCGGCCGGGGTGGCGGCGACGGTCTGATCGTCCACGATCCAGCACAGGCGGCCGATGTGCCCGCGGTCGATGGCGTCGGCGCCGGCGCTGTTGGCCCAGCGGAAGACGCCGGGCTCCACCAGGACGCGGACGGCGCCGGCCACGCCGCCGCTGTTGTCGGCGGTCTCGCCGGACCGGCCGATGGCCTTCAGGCCGGTGGCGGTGGCGGCGGGCACCGCGTTGCCGGCGGTGTCGAGACAGACGAGCGAGCCTTGATGGATGCGGGTGGCCGCCGCCACCGGCGGCTCAAGCCGGTCGCCGAAGACGGACGGCGTGTTGCGGGATTGCGTCAGCGCGCTCATGTCACATCCCCAGCTCGGCTTTGGTCTTCATGGCGGCGGCGGTGTCGATGCCCAGCAGGCGGAACACCGTGGCCTCGGTCTCGTCCGGCTGCCCGGCGGTCCCCGCGGGCTTGCCGGGCGGTGCAGCCCCGCCGCCCGGCGGCACGATGACCGGCAGGGCGGCGGCCAGCGCCGGCCAGCCGGCGGGGTTGGCGGCGTAGACGGCCTTGAAATGGTCGCGGGTGGCCGGGGTGATCTTGCCGGCCGTCACCGCCGCGTCGATCGCGGCGTCGGCGCCGGCGGCGGCCGTCTCCTTCTGGAGCGCGGTCAGGGCCGCGGCGGTGGCGAGATACTGCTCCATCGGCACGTACTTCGCCGGATCGGCCGTGGCCGGTCGGGCGGTCACCGCGGCCAGCACGGCCGGGGTCTCGGCGCCGGCGGCCAGCCCGACGGCGGCGGCGACCTGGTCGAGGCCGCTGCGGGCGGACGCGAGCTGCACCACGCGGGCGGTGACGGCCGCCGCGTCGGCCGTGGCGTCGAGCCCGGCGGCGGCGGCGAGCGCCGTCAGCGCCGGGCCGTTGGCCGACGCCAGCCGGGCGGCGCTGGCGAGTGCGGCGTCGCGGGCCGTCGTCTCCGGCAGCCCGAGCGCCTTCAGGAAGGCTTTCAGGGTTTCATCCATGTCCGTGGGGTCTCCGGCCGCGGCCAGCGCGGTGAGGTTGAAGTTGGGGTGGGTCACCAGCCCGCCGCGGACGATGCGGGTCACGGTGCGGGTGGCGGGGTCGAACTCGAAGGTCGGGGAGAAGTAGCGGTATTCCCGCCCCGCGATCTGCGCGGCGGCGCGGGCCGTCCAGTCCACGCGGCCCCAGATGCCGTCGTCGCGGACCTCCAAGGCTTTGATCCAGCCGGCGGCGGGCGCTTCGCCGGTGCCGCGCATCGCGGCGAGGTCGTAGGCGTGGTTGTAGTCGACCATCAGGTCGATGCCCTGGCCGCCGCCGGCCCCGGACCCGGCGGCGTAGGCCAGCGACGCGGCGACGATCCGCTCCGCCTGCGCCCGGTCGCCCCAGACATAGGGGCCGCGTCCGTCGCGGCCGGTGACGGTGCCGAGCGGCGCCACCTTGATCCAGTCGGGGGCGCCGCCGCCGGCGTCGGGAAGGGCGGCAGCCAGCGCGCCGATGACGGCGGCCCCGCCGCGGTCGGAGGCGCAGAGGGCGAGCCCATGGGCGGGCGCCCCGGTCGGGGACAGGATGGCGGCGGGATCGGTCATGGCGCCATCTTCGCCCGGTGGCGCGATGGTCGTAAGCCGTCCGCGGCCGTGGGGGCAGACAGGGGGTAAGCCGATCGCTCCGGATACCCCGTGCGGGGCCGTGAGCGCGTTCAAAAACGCGTTCAAGGAATTCGCCGCTGTCTCGGGGCGGCGGACGCCGCGGCCCATCCAGCGACGCTCTGGCGCGGCCAGCCCCACTGGACGGCGGGGACGGGCGGGACTACATAAGGAGTGGCGGCCGAAACACGGTGAACCTCTGAGCCGTAGCCACGTCGCGCGTGGAGGTGCCGGTCCCACGGGACCGGAGCGGAGCCCTCCCGGCCGCCACTTTCCCTTTCCGTCTCACCAGTCGATCCCCGCCGAGGCGTGGCCGCGCGCGAAGATGGCGTCCATCCGCGCCTGGTCGGTGCGGTGGAAGGTGACGACGTAGGTTTCGCGGCCGTCGCGGGTGCGCTTGACCACCAGCAGGTACGGGTCGCCGCCGATCTCACCGACGACGGCCCAATGGCCGGGCTTGTTGCCCGGCAGCCAGCGGTCGGCCGGCAGATCCAGCAATGCCTGCAGCGCGCCATACTCCTCGGTGCCGAGCTGGTGCTTGAGGTGGTCGGCCGCGGTCTGCTGCGACAGGCGGACCACCCGGCCCGCCGTGTCCATGCGCGCCGCCGCCGCGTCGTCCAGCACGGCCACCGGCCACTGGCCCGGCAGCCGGCCCTGGACGAAGGCGTCGAAGCTCATGTCCAGCGCCATGCCGGCGGCGAGCTGGCGGGCGATGGCCGGCGGGCTTGCCTCCATGCGCTCGATCAGCCGGGCCCGCTGCACCGCCTCCGCGCCGCGGCCGACGTTGGTGCCGAAGCCGGGGTCGATGCCTTCCGGCAGCGCCTCCGTCTGGCCGGTGCGCGGGTTGGTGTACTCCACCTCCGGAATGTCGGGCGGTGCCGACCATGGCTTCAGGCCGCGGCGGTCCAGGTCGCGGTCGCTCAACTGCTCCACCGTGCAGCGGCAATGCCAGCCACAGGGCGGATACCAGCGGTCCCACACCGGATGGTCCCACGGAAGGATGACGCCGTGCATCACCCGGTGGGCGTCCCGCGTGCGGCTGTCGAGCGTGGCGACGTAGCGCAGCCAGGGGCGCGCCGGCGCCAGCCGCGTGATCCGTTCCCAGCGCCCGGCGGCATGCGCCGTGCGAAGGTTGGTGTCGAAGATGGTGCGCAGGCGGCGCGGGGAGCCCAGCCGCACCACGGCGTCCTCGCCGGTCTTCGGGTCGGTCATCGTCTGCCGGCCCCACCAGCCGCGCGCCTGCAACAGCGGCGTGATCTCCTGCGACCAGCCGGCGAGCGTGCCGCCGCCCCGCAGCACCGTCTGGCTGAAGGAGCGATGCACGTCCGACAGCAGGTCGAGGTCCATCATCTTGGCGACGGTGAAGCTCTCGGCGTGCTGGTGGTTCCAGGTGTCCCGCCAGTCGAAACCGATGCGGTAGCCCTTCGCCTCGAAAAAGGCGATGGCGTCGGCCGGCGGCAGCGGCTTGAGGGTGACGTCAGCCATCGGCGCCGCCGGCCGGGATCAGCGCCGCGGGCGTTCCGCGATGACACCGGTGCGGTCGCCCGGATAGAAGGGCGGCCAGGTGACGAGACTGTCCGGATCGAACCGGGCGGCGGCCTCCGCCCAGCCCGGCGCCGCGTCGTCGGGCGGCGTGACCATCAGGCGCATGGTCCAGCCGGGAATGCGGCGGCGGTGCTGCCCGAGCCGGGAGACCCATGTCAGCATGACGTGGCCCAGCAGCTTCCGGCGCTCCTTTTCCCGGTCGGCCGCCGGCTCCCCCTTCGCGTGCGCGGGCCACAGATAGGGCCAGTGCCCCGCCGCCGCGAACCGGTCGTGCCACTCCGTGAAGGCGGGCCAGATCCAGGTGACGCCCGCCAGATGCCGGTGGAAGAAGCGCTCCTCCTTGCGCGGGTCGCCGGAGCCTAATGCGGCGGCGACCCCCTTGCGCATGGCGGCCCGCGTGGCGGCGGGCATGGCTATGGTCTCCGTCACGGCGTCGAAGACGATCAGGATGTCCTGTTCCGGCGGTGCGAACATGATGGGCTCTCCGGCAAATGGTGATCCCGGAGAGAGTGCGCTGATCAGCCATGGACGTCCATCCCCACCCGGCCGGCGACGTTGGCGGCGAAGGCGCCGCGGGCCAGCAGCTCCACGAGCTGGGGGGCGGCGCCGTCGCGGGCGATGGCGGCGAGCGCGGCCAGGAAGGCCGCCGGGTCGCCGGCCGCCTCGTCCGCCGCCCGCGCGATGCGCTCGGCCACCGGCGCCATCAGCGGCTCCCAATCCGCCAGCATGGAGTCGACGAGACGGTCGATGGCGTCGGGGCCGGAGGGGGCGCCGCCGGCGTCGGCGGCTGCCATCGCGGCGGCGCGTGCCGCGGCGGTTGCCGGCCGGGGCGGCGGGGCTGTGCCCGGTGCCGGGACGGCGCCGGCGGCCGGGGCTGGTGCCAACAGCACCGCGCCCTCCGGCGCGTCGGGCAGGCCCAGCTTGTCGGACATGACGGACGCTTCCACCCGCAGGCCCAGCGGCACCAGCTTGACGACGTTGTCCACCAGCGCCTTGACGTCCTCCTCGGCCGGCCGGCCGATGCGGATGCGCGGGTAGGCCCCGGCCGGGCGGGGGCCGAGGTTGAAGGCGACCAGCGGGGCCACGAGCTGGCGGTTGAGGGTGCCGGCGAGCTGGCGGGCGTCGGCGCGCTCGATGTCCTCCTGCACCTGGCGGTGCTCGCGCCCCACGGCGTGGCCGCCGGCGATGGCGTCGGTGGTGGCGGTCTGCCCCAGCACCGCCTTGCTGACCTGCCGGTCCAGGTAGTTGCAGAGCTTTTCCCAGAGGTCGATGCCGTTGACGCTGGCGCTCACCAGCTCGATCAGCATGGAGGCCGGGACGATGGCGGCGGCGTCGGTGCCCAGATTGCGGACGGCGTCGAGCAGCACCTCCTTGTCGGCCTCGCTGGCGTTCGGGCCGTATTTGCCGACGCGCAGCGGGTGGCCGTAGACCTCCGCGAAGACCACCCAATCCTTGAGCGCGTAGTTCTTGAACAGGAAGGCCCAGGCCGCGGCGCGCGCCAGCCCGCCGCGGATCGGCAGGCCCGACTTGGTGCGCGGCTGGTGGATCAGGAACTTGTGGGGCAGCAGCTCCGCCCCGTCGGCGCTGCCGTCCACCAGCCGCAGGGTGCGGCCGTCGTTGCGGTCGAACTGGAACCAGCGCGGGTCGCGCGGCTCGAACCGCTCCGGCAGCCAGCGGGCGCCGTCGAGTGTCCACATGATTTCGCAGACGGCGTAGCCCTTCCCCAGCCCGTCCAGCAGGTCGTAGAGCGTGTCGGGCAGGCTGTCGGCGTCCAGCCACTCGCGCACCAGCTCGGCGGCGGCCTGATCCTCGGGCGCGTCCGAATGCGCCTCGACCGTCACGTCGAGCTGGGAGACCTGGAGCTTGCGGGTCTGGAGCACGGCCCGGTAATGCAGGTCGCGCTCCTCCATGTCCTCGGCCAGCTCCAGCAGCGCCGTGGCGTCGCCGTCTTCCGCCGCGCGCAGCGTGCGCGCCAGCCGCTCCGGCGTCAGGCCGGCCGCGGGGTGGCCGGACAGGATGGAGCGCACGCCGGTGACGGTGGGGCCGGCCTGTTCGGCGGCGAGCGCCCGGCGTTCCATGGGGCGGCCGTCGGGGCCGAGGATGGTGGATTTGGACGGTGGGGGGGGCATGCTGGTCACCAGACCTTTCCCAGCGCGCGGCCGGCGCGGCCGATCAGGCCGCCCAGGCCGCGGGCGGTGTCGTCGTCGTGGTCGGGGCGGCGGAAGCCGGCGGCGCCGGTGGCGGGGGCCGCGGTGGCGGGGGTGTAGCCATAGGCGTCCTGCGGGCCGCCGGCGGTGGCGACCGCGAGCAGGCAGGCCCAGAAACGGTCGGCGTGGCCCTCGGCGTCGTCGTCGGCCACCAGCCGGATGCCGCCGGTCTCGCCGGTGACCTTGCGGACCTTGTGCAGGTCGGCCCGGAGTGCCGCGTCGCCCATGGGGATGCGGATGCGGCGGTCCTCGAACGCCTGTTTGCCGATGGTGGCGACGTTGAGGCGGGTGGCGCCCTGCAACAGCACGCCGTCCACCCGCAGCTCCCCGTAGCGCGCGCGGGCGTCCTCGACCGGCTTCTCACCCATGCCGCCCTGGTCCATGGCCGTGCGCTGGACGCGGTAGCGCTGGAACAGCCCGTCCATGATGCGGTCCTGTTCGCTGAAGGACACGTTGCGGCGGGTCACCACCTCGCGCGTCCACAGCACGTCGCCCACCAGCTCCAGCACCCACGCGACCCACAGGTTGTTGCGCCGGGCGATGTCGTTGCCGATGAAGACCGCGCCGCCGGCGTAGCGGGCGGGATCGCCGGCCGCCTCGTCCTCGCAGGACGTGATCAGCTCGTAGGTGAGCCAGGCCGACGCCTCGTCCGCCCACTGCAACTCGAACTCCTGCGCCCAGGCGTCCTCGTCGGCGATACCGGCGCGCAGGGCCGCGACGTCGCGGTCCAGCCCTTCGGCGACCGCGGTGTGGATGTCCACCGTGTGGCGCGACCAGGTGTCGTCGCGGGCGGTCATCAGGTCGTAGAACTTGTTGCCCTTGCCGTTGGGCGTGGACGTCACCCGCAGCTTCCAGCCGGCGGAGATGACCGGGAACAGCGCCTTCCAGATCTCGCGGCTGTCCTTGTGGAAGGCGAACTCGTCCAGGAAGACGTTGGCGCTGAAGCCGCGCGCGGTGTCGGGGTTGGCCGGCAGCGCCGTGATGCGGCTGCCGCCGGTGAAGGTGAGTTCCAGCGCCTTGTGGGCGATCTCCGGCCGGTCGGGGTCGGGGATGAAGGCGAACTCCCGCTCGTCCTCGATGGCGAAGTCCATCGCCAGCTTGTAGGCCTTCGCGTGCAGCTTGATGCCGGTTTCCATCGCCTCGCGCGCTTGGCGCTCGCCGCGCGACAGGATCACCCAACGGGTGCGGGTGCCGGCCGCCCACGCCTGGAAGGCGTCGTCCACGATCTCCAGCGTGGTGGTGAAGGTCTTGCCGGTCTGGCGCGCGAACATGCCGGCCTTGAAGCGCGAGCGGTCCAGGAACCAGCGGCGCTGGTAGGGGTGCAGCGGGACCGCCGGGCCGGGGAGAATGGCGCCGGGCATGAGGAGACCGGTCATGACCGCTCCACGATGCCGTAGACCTCTTCGCGGATGCGGCGCAGGAGTGCGGCCTTCGCCTCGGCCGGGCTGGCGGTGGCGGGGACCGCGCCCGCGTCGGCGGCGATCGCCTTCAGCTTCGCGTCCACCTTGCGGGCGAACTCCTGCCGCAGCTTCAGCGCCAGCTCCGCGTCGGCCTTGCGGGCCGACGCCAGATCCTTGATGGCGCGGGCCACGAACATCACCCCTTCGGGGTCGAGCGTGACCGGCGCCGCGCCGCCATCCTCCCCATCGCCGCCCGCACCAGCGCCGCCGCCTTCGGCCAGGAACAGGTCCAGCACCGCGGAATGCGCCAGCTCGATGTTGAGCCGGGCGGTGCGGCTCTCCGGCTCGTCGCCATAGCGCTTCACCAGCGCCTCGGCGACCGCGCGGGAGCGGCCGACCTTCTCCGCGACCCGGTCCAGCCCTTGCAGATGGGCGTGCAGCCGCGACCGGCTGGGAAGATCGTCGGCGGTGACGGACACCGCCACGTCCAGCTCGGGCGGCAGCATGGTGCGCCGGCCTTCGGACAGGTCGCGCAGGTGGCGCAGGATCTCGTCCAGGCCGTAGCGGCCGGAATGCCAGAGCTGGGCGATGCCTTCGCGCAACGGGTCCGGCAGCTTGTCGATCTTGCTGGGGCGCCCGGCCATGGGGTCAGTCCCGCGACGGGCGGGACACGCCCGCCACCCGCTCCAGCCCGCGCGCCACGCGCTCGCCGCGGTCGGTCAGGCGCACCGACAGCAGGTCGGGGCGCAGCTCCTCGGTGTCCACCAGCCCGGCGGCGGCCAGCCAGCGGGCGTCGGCGTTGGCGGTGGCGCGGTCGATGCCGGCGAAGAAGACGCGCACCGCCTTCTCCAGCGTCGCGCTGTTGGCGGCGCCACCGCCCTCGTCCAGCAGCCGCAGGGCGGTGAGGCGCCGATCGGCGTCGAAGACGGCGCGGACCTGGTCGTTCATGCTCATACCGTCTTCCCCATCGCAAGATGCCCGTCCACCATGCGGCGGCTGTCGTCCTCGACCCGCTTCAGCAGCTCGCGGAAGGTGCGCAGCTCGCCGCGCAGCTCCGCCACGTCCACCCGCAGCTCGGTGATGCGGTCGGCGGCCTCGGTCGCCTTGTCGGCCGCCTCGTTCGCCTCGGTCGCGGCGTGGCGGACCTCGCGCACCGCGGCGTCCATCGCCTGGAAGCGGACCTCGCCGGCGGCCAGCCGGTCCTCCGCCTTCGCCAGACGGGCGGTCAGTTCGGCCATCTCCCGGCGCGTGGGGAAGGTGCGCGACAGCCACCACAGGGCGGCCGGCGCCATCACGCCCCAGCCCGCCCCGGCCAGCGTCGCCCATTCCTTGACCTGGTCGAACATGGCGGCGGCCCTTTCAGATGGTCCGGTCGATTAAGGCCGGCGCGGTCGCCAGCCTTGCGGCCAGCATGTCGGCCAGCGCCGGGGTGCCGATGCCGAAGCGGGCGAGCGCGTCGGGCACCCGTTCCTGGGCGTAGCCGGCCGCCACATGCAGGGCGTGGGCGCGCAGCTCGGCGGCCGGAGCCGCCACCCCCAGCGCCTCGGCCGCCTTGGCGAGGCCGAGGTCCACGGCGCGGTCCAGGGCGGCGTCCAGATAATCGCGGGTGGCGGCGTCCACCATCAGGCCGGTGCGCGTTTCCAGATGCCGGACGGCGACCTTGACCAGGCCGCGGACCAGCAGCCCCAGCAGGCCGAGCACCCCGGCCAGCGCCAGCCCCGCCAGCTCGGACAGGGACGGGAGCGGCGGTGCCGGCGCGGCCTCGGCCGCCCTGGCGGCCAGCGACAGCACCAGGATGCCGGTGAAGGACATCAGCGCCGCCACCAGCCCGAGGACGCGGTCACCGAGGTCCGACGACGGCCGGCGCATCAGATAGACGGCCCCGGTGAAGATGGCGCAGAGGAAGACGAGCGAGACGGCGGCGGCGACGCCCATGGGACACCTCAACGGTAGGGTTGGACGAGACGGGTCCACGCCTCGACGAATTGGTCGGGCCGGCCCTTGCCGGCGGCGGTGTTGTAGACGCGCTTCCACACGGCGGCGTGCCCGGCGATGTCGCCGGGGGCGGCCAGGGGCACCGGGCTGCGGTAGTAGACCAGCCGGGCGATGGCGGCGGCGTAGGCCAGGGTGGTGGCGAGCTGCTCGTGACGCGACGGCTGCGCCGCGGCCAGCGCCGCCACGCGCCCGGCCAGCGCCGGACGGTGTTTCAGGAAGTTGTCCCAGATGTCGTCGTGGGTGGCGGGCTCGATCTGGAACAGGCCGAAGGCGGGGCCGAGCGTCCGGTCGGCCGCCGACGTGATCTGGTCGAGCGCGCGCAGGCCGCTCTCGTGCGCGGCGGTGCCGAGCAGCAGCTCCACGGCCGCGTCCCGGTCGATGCCGGGGGCGTCGGCACCGGCCAGACGCGCCAGCGTCGGGCGGATGACGAAATGTTCGAGGTGGCGCGGCGAAAGGCCGGGGCCGCTGTAGCCGGACATGGGCGCATCCCGAGGGTGGCGGATGCCCCAGTGTCGCGTGCGCGAAGGGGGTAAGCTAAGCCGGTGGCGGCTGGCAGACGGGATTACCCCTTGGCGGCGCGCTGGCGGCGGGCGGCGAGCAGCGCCCCATACTCCCACAGCGTCGGGTCCGGCGGCGGCGGCGCGCGGTGCCGGTGGTCCGGGGCGGCGGGGTCGGGCTCCGGCCGCGGCAGGTCGCTGGTGAGCTGGGAGACGGCGGTGGTGGTGCTGACCAGCCCGTAGCGCGCCCGCAGCGTCCGCACGATCTCGTTGCGGGACTTGCCGGCCAGCCGCAGCGCGCGGGCGATGTTCCATTTCAGCTCGACGTCGGCCACCGGCACGCTGTAGCTGCCGTTCGCCAGCGGCCCCTGCCGGCCGAACACCGCGCAGACCTCCCGCGCCCTGCGGTGGCCGATGGCCTTGGCGATGGGATGGCCGGCCGGGCAGACGACGGGGATGTAGACCTCCTGCCCGCCGAAGGTCACCGCGAAGCGCTCCGCGGCCTCATAGCCCACCAGATCCTCGATCTGGCCCAGCAGGCCGGGCAGCCGGCGGCGGCGGATGCGGGGATCGGGGCGGCGGGCGGTGGACATGGGCGGTCTCAGGCCGGCTTGACGGCCGAGGCCGCCGCGACGTGGTAGGACAGGATGAAGTCGCGCACGGCCGCGGTGAGCGTCGCCCCATCGGCGGCGGCCTCGGCCGCGGTTGCGACGACACCCTCCGCCGCGCCTTCCAGGCCGCCTTCCGGGGCGCCGCGGCGCGCGGCGATCGTCGTGATCAGTTCATCGACCTGACAGCGCTCGGCGGACGCGATCGCGGCCAGAGCCTCCCAGAAGGCCGGGGCCAGCCGCAGGCTGGTGCGGTGGCCGGCGATGAAGACGTTGCGGCTTCGCAGGCCGGGGGTGGCGGCGGCGACGCGGATCGCCACCGCCAGCGGCGTCGGCTCGGCCTGGACGGCGGCGGCGATCGGGCTCGGCAGCGGCTTGGGAGCGGGACCATAGCGCCTTGGGACAGGGTTCACGGTGCGACCTCCATGTGGACATCGGCGCGGGCGGCCCAATCCTTCAGCGCCTCGATGACCATGGCCCACCGCTCCGGCGTCAGCCGGCCGATGTCCTGGCGCGTCTGGCGGGCGACGAAGGCGGCGAGTGCCGCGTCGGAGCGGTCGCGGACCTTGCCGGCGTCGGCCAGCGCGATCCACAGGACGCGCGCCTTGCTGTACTGCGGACTGTCGGCGTAGCGCTGGCGCTTCCCGCCGGCCCGGCCCGGCCGTTTCGGCGCGCCGGCGTCGTGGAGCGCGCGCACGACGGCCTTGAGCTGGGGTTCGGACATGGCGCGGGTGCTGTCGATGCCGCCGGCGTGCAGCGCCAGGAAGGGGCGCCAGACGGCGTCGTCGGCCAGCGTCGGCACCTGCCGGCGCAGGGTCTGGACCTTGGCGCGCAGCTTGGCGAGGGGGTCGGCGGGCTTCTTCGCGCCGGATGGTTTGACGCTGGTGGTCATCTTGCCATCCCCGGGAACTCACGGACGCGCAGGTCCTCCGGCCATTCGGCGGGTTCGCCACCTTTCGGATGTCGCAGGCCCAGGACTGCCGCCATGGCCGTGCCAAGCTGCTTCAGGTAGAAGGGCACACCGGCGTCCCGGCACTGGTGGAGGATCGGCAGTACACAGTGCTCCGGCATCAAGCGCGCCTTGGGGCCGCTCTCACCACCCACGATGACCCATCCGCGATGACCGAGCGCCAGGAAGTCGGGCGGCAGACGGATCGACCCAAGGCATGGTTCCACCGACACCATGATCGTCCAGCCGGTGCCGGCCAAGTGGCGCAGATCGGCCCAACGTGCGTCGAAGCGCTCTTGATTTTCGGCGGAGAAGCCGATGGTCAGGTTCGGGAACACGTCGGGCCAGTACGCGGGGCCATTCATCCAGTCGAACACTTCTCCCCGACCCTGTTCGTACAGGTTTTCGATCCAGCCGCGCCGGATCTCCGTGTTTGCCCAACCCGCCAGGAATTCGGCCATCCGCGCCGAACGTTTCGTGAGGATCTGGAACCGATGCCCACGGGTCCGGCTGGGATCGAGAAAGCCCGCACACTGGCCGATCACCCACCACACTCGTGCCGCCACGACGAACGGCACGTCGGTATGAAACAGGTCGGACATCGAGTTGACAAAGATGCCGCGCGGTCGCCGCCAGCGCAGCGGCATAGCGAAGGTGTCGTCATCCGCGATCCGGATGTCGCCGGTCCACACGGGGCCGCCTTTACTGTCCCGCGTCAATCCGACGTACTTCTTGGCACCCTTGCCGCCCATCCGGACGATCCGGGCGGCATCCTTCATCGCGTAGCAGTTGGTGCAGCCCGGAGAAACCACGGTGCACCCAGCGACCGGGTTCCAGGTCGCCTCCGTCCATTGAATGCCTGTCTTGTCGCCCATGGTTAAGCCTTCCTCGGACCATTGGTTTCGTTGGTCGGAGCGGCGCCGGCAAGGCCCAGAAAGTGCCAGAGGAACCCTCGCAGCCGCGCCTTCTCCGGGTTCTCCCGGTCCCATTCCTGTTGGCGCCGGATCACCCCGTCGATGAACGCCTGTTCGTCGGGAGACAGGGCCATGCTCACCTCCCGGCCGGAGCGGTCGCCCGCTCCAGCGCGTCGTTGACGGCGTCCACCACGTCCCGCGCCGCGACGCCGGCGGTGCGGGCGTGTTCGATGGCGTCGCGGACCAGCGCCAGCGGATCGGCGGTGGCGTCGGCCGGCGCCGGCCGGCCGGTCAGGATGAGGACGGTGGTGGTGAGCAGCCGGGCGAGCTGCCGGCACTCCGCCGGGGCCGGCGGGGTGCCGCCGCGCAGGCGCAGCGCGGCGGTGGAGAGGCCCAGCGTGACGGCCAGCGGGGCTTGTTGCGGCGTCGTCATGCGTGGCCGGCGGCGGGTCCGCCGCCGCCCCCCTTCTCCAACTGCTGGGCCAGGGCGCCCCGCGTCGGCACCAGCAGGTCAAAGGACATCGGCTTGTTCCTCCTCGGAGGGTGCC
>NZ_JABFFR010000059.1 GCF_013423485.1 Azospirillum oleiclasticum | reverse complement strand
CGCCGGGCGGCCCGCATCCGCGTGCCTTGGCTTCGCGCCCATGTGGGCGCGGGGCCTCAACGGCCCAACCAAGCCCCGATGAGTGGAACTCATCAGGGCTAGGTATGACCGTCGCTCACCCCGCCGCGTCGCGGGCGGCGAGCCAGGCGAAGGTCATGGCCTGGCCGAGCTGGGCGCCGGCGCCGGGGTACTCGCCGCCGAAGACCGATTGCATGTCGTTGCCGCAGGCGTACAGGCCGGGGATGACGCCGCCGGCGGCGTCGAGCGCACGGGCGCTGGTGTCGGTGGCGAGGCCGCGGCTGGTGCCGAGCGGCGTCGGCACCAGCCGCACCGCGTAATAGGGGGGGGCGCCCACCGGGGCGACGCAGGGGTTGGGGCGTATGGCGGGGTCGCCGTTGCTGCGGTCGTACGCGTTCCCGCCCTTGCCGAACTGATCGTCCAGCCCCTGCGCCGCGGCGCGGTCGTAGCGGGCCAGCGTGTCGGCCAGGGCGTCGGCGGGCACACCGATGCGCCGCGCCAGATCGGCCGCGTCCCGCGCCTCCACCAGATAGCCGCTCTCCACGTACCGCCGCAGCACCGGCGTGCGCGGGCGGATCAGGCCCAGCCCGTAGCGGCGGATGAAGTCCCGGCCGCAGACCAGCCAGACCGCCACCTCCCCGTCGTTGCCGCGGGTCCGGTACATCGCCCGCACGAACTCGTGGTAGGACACCGCCTCGTTGACGAAGCGGCGGCCGCCGCGGTCCACCGCGATGGCGCCGGGCTTGGCGCGGTCGAGCACGATGTGCGGGTAGACGGCGGTGCTGCCGTCCGCCCGCGTGGCGATGGAGCTGGGGAACCACAGGGCGTTGTCGAGGCCGGAGGGCCCGAGCACCGCCCCCGCCTCCAGCGCCAGATCCAGGGTGCTGCCGTCGCAGCCGGGGGCCGCCGGGCTGTGCGCCGGCACCGGCTCCGGCAGGTGGCGCTGCCGCCACGCCGCGCCGGAGGGGAAGCCGCCGCCGGCCAGAACCACCCCGCGCGCCGCGGTCACGGTGAGCGGGCGCCCGCCCTCCCCCACCGCCGCCACGCCGGTGACGCGCCCGCCCTCGCGCAGGAGCCGCGTCGCCGTCACGCCGGTGCGTACGGTCACACCGCGGTCGAGCCCCGCCTTGAGCAGCCGCGCCACCAGCGCGTTGCCCAGCACCAGCCGGGTGCCGCGGGGGTGGCGCAGCCGGTCGAGGCCGTAGCGCAGCACCAGCCGCGCGCCGAGCAGGAAGCCGGACAGCGAGCGGTCGGCGCGCAGCAGGCTGGCCGCCTCGCCCCGCGTGATCATCATGCCGCCGAACAGCATCAGCTCCGGCAGCGGCGCCGCCAGTCGCCCGAACTCCGCCCCCAGCAGCCGCCCGTCGAAGGGCAGCGGCTCCAGGGCACGGCCGCCGGTGGCGGCCCCCGGCTGGTCCTGGCGGTAATCGGGTGCCGTCCTGTAGGGGCGGAAGCGGATGCCGGCGTCGCGGTCGAGCGCCTCCACCATCGCCGGGGCCGCGGCCAGGAAGGCCCGCCACATCGCCTCCGTCCCCCGGTCGCCGACCAGGGAGGCGAGGTAGAGCGCCGCCCGCTCGCCGTCGTCCCGCACCCCCTCGGCGCGCAGATAGGGGTTGTCGGGCACCCACACGGTGCCGGAGGAGCGGGCGCTGGTGCCGCCGATGCGGTCGGCATGCTCCAGCACCACCACCCGCAGCCCGGCGAGCGCGGCGGTGAGGGCGGCGGTCAGCCCGCCGGCGCCGCTGCCGAGCACCACCAGATCCGTCGCGATCCCGTCCCCCGTCACCACACGCCCCTCCCCCGCCCCGTTGTCGCGTCGGCTAATATCACATCGTCGCAGGCCATGCGACATGGTCGTCTGCATGGGGGGTTGGCCGGTGGCGGACGGCTGGGCTATCCTGCCGCCCGACCCTGCCCCGCCGCCCGACCGGAAGCCGCCCGCCATGACCCAGCCCGACAGCGACAGCTCCCGGGGCGAACGCGCCTACGCCCGCCTGAAGAAGGACATCGCCACCGGCGTCATGCCGCCCGGCAGCCGGGTGCGCGAGAACGAGATCGCCGAGCGGCTGGGCATCAGCCGCACTCCCGTGCGCGAGGCGCTGCGGCGGCTGGAGGGCGACGGGCTGATCGTGCACGCGCCCCACCAGGGGGCGGTCGTCGCCCAGCTCGACCACCAGTCGGTGATCGAGCTGTACGACATGCGCGAGATGCTGGAGGGCACCGCCGCCCGCTACGCCGCCCGCCACGCGTCGGAGGCGGAGATCCAGGATCTGGCCGAGCTGGTGGAGAGCGAGCGGGCGGCGGCCGGGGATTTGGGCGCGCGGGCGGAGCTGAACCGCGCCTTCCACGCCGCCCTCTACCGCGCCGGCCACAACCGCTATCTGCTGAAGGCGCTGCTGGCGCTGGGCGACGCCATGATCCTGCTGGGCGGCACCACGCTGGCCGCGGAGGAGCGGTTCCAGGCGGCGCTGGGCGAGCACGCCGACATCGTCGCCGCGATCGCCGCCCGCGACCCCGACCGCGCCGAGGCCACGGCCCGCACCCACATCCGCAACGCCCAGCGCGCCCGGCTGAAGCTGCTGCGCCAGCGCCTGCTCACCGACCGCGCCGACGCCCCCGACGACCCGACCCTCTGACACGCCCCTGCCCTCCCCGTCCGTACCGTCGCGTCGGCATGCGCCGGGTCACGCCCGCTCTTGACGTATACCGGCGTATACAGCAGCATACATGAACGACGCGGGCAAGGGTCCGCGCATCCAAATTCCGGGTTGGTCACGCATGGTCGATCGAAGGAGCCGCCACGACGTGCTGGTCGTGGGCGGAGGCAACGCGGCGCTGTGCGCCGCCATCAGCGCCCGCCGTGCGGGCGCGTCCGTACTCGTGCTGGAAGGGGCGCCGAAATTCTACCGGGGCGGCAACACGCGCCACACCCGCAACATGCGCTGCGCCCACGACACCGCCACGGGCACGCTGACCGGTCCCTACACCGAGGAGGAGTTCTGGACCGACCTGACGCTGGTCACCAAGGGCAACACCGACGAGGCGCTGGCACGCTTCATGATTCACGAGTCGAAATCGATGCTCGACTGGATCGCCGAGCAGGGGGTGCGCTTCCAGCCGTCGCTGGGCGGCACGCTCAGCCTCGGGCGCACCAACTCCTTCTTCCTGGGCGGCGGCCGGGCGATGCTGAACGCGCTCTACCGCACGGCCGAGGGGTTGGGGGTCGAGGTGCGCTACGACGCGGAGGTCATCGACCTCGCGGTCGACAACGGCGTCTTCACCGCCGCCACCGTCCGCAGCCCGGCCGGGACGGAGGAGGTCCGCGCCACCACCCTGGTCGCCGCCGCCGGCGGTTTCGAGGCCAACATCGAGTGGCTGAAGGCCCATTGGGGCGCGGTGGCGGAGAATTTCCTGATCCGCGGCACCCGCTACAACCGCGGCACCGTGCTGCGCATGCTGCTCGACCACGGGGTGGCGCCGGTGGGCGATCCCACCCAGTGCCACGCCGTCGCCATCGACGCCCGCGCGCCGAAATTCGACGGCGGCATCATCACCCGGCTGGACTGCGTGGTGTTCGGCATCGTGGTCAACAAGCACGCCCGCCGCTTCTACGACGAGGGCGAGGACATCTGGCCCAAGCGCTACGCCATCTGGGGCCGGCTGGTCGCCGCCCAGCCCGACCAGATCGCCTACATCCTGTTCGACGCCAAGTCGCTGCGGCTGTTCATGCCCTCGCTGTTCCCGCCGATCCAGGCGCCGACGCTGCGCGAGCTGGCCGGGCGGCTGCGCCTCGATCCGGACGCGCTGGAGGCGACGGTGGACGGCTTCAACGCCGCCGTCCGCCCCGGACACTTCGACGACAAGACGCTGGACGACTGCCGGACGGAGGGGCTGGACCCGCCCAAATCGCACTGGGCGCGGCGGCTCGACACCGCACCCTTTTACGCCTACCCGGTGCGGCCGGGCATCACCTTCACCTATCTGGGGACGCGGGTCGACCACCGCGCGCGCATGCTGATGACGGATGGGAGTGCTGCGGAGAATATGTTCGCCGCCGGGGAGATCATGGCCGGCAACATCCTGGGCCAGGGCTACGCCGCCGGCATCGGCATGACCATCGGCGGCGTCTTCGGGCGCGTCGCCGGCAGGGAGGCCGCGGCCCATGCACGCCACTGACATGACCACCGCCGGTACCGGCGGCACGGCGCTGCCCACCGCGACCCTGCGCGAGGCCGAGCGGCTGATGACGGTCTGCAACTCCTGCCGCTACTGCGAGGGGGTGTGCGCCGTGTTCCCGGCGATGGAGCTGCGCCGCAGCTTCGCCGCCGGCGACCTGCACTATCTGGCCAACCTCTGCCACGGCTGCAGCGCCTGCTTCCATGACTGCCAGTTCTCGCCGCCGCACGAGTTCGACGTGAACGTGCCGCGCACGCTGGCCCGGCTGCGCGCCGAATCCTACGCCGCCTATGTCTGGCCGCGGGCCTTCGCCGGGGTGTTCGCGCGCAACGGCGTGGTGGTGGCGTTGGCGGCGGCGGGCGGGGTGGCGGCCTTCATCCTGGGCTTCGCGGCGCTGGTCGATCCGGCCGCGCTGTTCGCCGCGCACCACGGCCCCGGCGCCTTCTACCGGCTGATGCCGCACAACGCCATGGCGCTGCTGTTCGGCGGCGTGTTCCTGTACGCGCTGCTGGCTCTGGCGCTGGGCCTGCGCGCCTTCTGGCTGGACATCGGCGAGCCGGCGTGTACGCTGGCCGATCCGCTGCCGCTCTGGCAGGCGGTGAAGGACGCCGGCCGACTGCGCTACCTCGACGGTGGTGGTGCCGGCTGCATGAACGAGGACGAGCGGCCGACCGACAACCGCCGCCTGTTCCACCACCTGACCTTCTACGGCTTCCTGCTGTGCGTCGCGGCGACGTCGGTCGCCACCCTCTACCATTACCTGCTGGGGCGGGAGGCGCCCTACCCCTGGTACGACCTGCCGGTGCTGCTCGGCACGCTGGGCGGGCTGGGGCTGCTGCTCGGGCCGGCCGGGCTGCTGCTCGCCAAGCGGCGGCGGGAGCCGGCGGTGCGCGACGAGCCGTCGCTGGGCATGGACACCGCCTTCATCGCCATGCTGTTCCTCACCAGCCTGACCGGCCTGCTGCTGCTGATGTTCCGCGCCACCCCGGCCATGGGGATGCTGCTGGCGGTGCATCTGGGCGTGGTGTTCGCGCTGTTCCTGACCATGCCCTACGGCAAGTTCGTGCACGGCCTCTACCGGTTCCTGGCACTGGTGCGCTACGCCCGCGAACGGCGGACGCATTTCGGTGCACCGTGAGGGTCAGTCGTGAGTGGTTAGCCTTGGATGGCGACCCCGCCATGGCCGAGCTCCCGCGACAGGCGGTCGGCGATCACCCGCAGGTGGCGGACCTTGTCCTGCATCACCGCCAGCGACAGGCGCCAGACCGGCCCGGAGAAGCCGAGTGCGCCCGCCACCCGGCCGGTGAAGTCGTGCACCGCCACGGCGGCGCAGCGCAGCTCCGGGTGGAACTCGGCGTCGTCGTAGGCGATGCCGGTTCCGCGCACGCGCTCCAGCTCCTCGCGCAGCCGCACCGGGTCGGTGATGGTGTTGGGGCCGAAGGCGTCGAGCCGGTGCGTCTCCAGCCAGCGGTGGAGGTGGCGTGCGTCGCCGGTGGCGAGCAGCAGCTTGCCGATGGCGGTGGCGTGCGCCGGGCGTGGGGCGCCGGTGCCCTCGCGCAGGCGGAAGGCGCCGGTGCCTTCCGACCGCGCGATGATCACCACCTCGTCGCCGGAGGTGACGGCGAAATGGCTGGTCTCGCCGGTCAGCTCCGACAGCTCCTCCAGGAAGGGCATGACCTGGTTGACCAGATCGACCTCGTTCATCGCCCCGGCCGCCAGCGAGAACAGCGGCCGGCCGAGCCGGTAGCGCTTGGTCTTCGGGTCCTGCCGCAGATAGCCCAGCGTCAGCATCGTCTTGACCAGATGGAAGGTGGTGCTGTTGTGCAGCGCCACGGCCTTGCTCAGCTCGGCCAGCCCGATGCCGCCGCGCGCCGCCGCCACCGCCTCCAGGATGGAGAAGGCGCGCACGATCGACTGCACCCCGGCGCGATCCTTGCGCGGGTCCTCGGTCGTGGCGTCGTCCAACACACCGCTCATAAGCATTCCGCTCCGGTTTTTCGCGTCGTCAGAGATGGGGCCGGGGTGTGGGGGGAGTCAATCGCCCATGACGTCCTCTCCACCTCTCCCCCTGGGGAGAGGTCGGCGCGCAGCGCCGGGTGAGGGGGAAAACCCTCTCCCGCCCCGGGAGAGGGTGGACGGCGCCAGCCGGCCGGGTGAGGGCTCGTCGCAGGAACGTTGGGCGAAGCCGCGGCAAAGACCCTCACCCGGCGCCTGCCGGCGCCACCCTCTCCCGGGGCGGGAGAGGGTAAGCCCCCTCACCCGGAGCCTTCGGCTCCACCCTCTCCCCGGGGGGAGAGGGTTGTCGGGCGACGCCGACCCGGCACTCAGCGCGCCGCCTCCGCGATCGGCTCGTCGGTGGGCGGGCTGGTGATCACGAAGAACACCAGATCCTCCAGCCCTGTGTTGAAGATGGCGTGCTCCACGCCGGGCGGGATGAAGATGTACTCGTGTTTGCGCACCACCGTCCGCTCGCCGTCCAGCTCCATCAGCCCCTCGCCCTGGAGGATGTAGTAGATCTGCTCCTGGACCGTGTGGCTGTGGCGGGCGACGTAGCCCTTGGGCTGATAGCTGGAGATGCGGAAATCGAAATGCCGGGTGCGGTCGGTCTCCGGCGTGACCAGCATCTTGGAATGCGCGTCGTAATGCTCCGGCGGCGTGACCCACAGCACCTCGGCGATGCTGCGGATGGTGGCGGCGTTGCGTTCCTTCATCCCTCGTCCCTCCCCTGCGGCGCGGCCGACCGACGGCCCGCCCTAGTAATGCGACATTGTAGGATGAAACACGAGAATGTCGCAATATTGGTTCGATGACGCGGCAGACTCGCCAGAAACCCGGCTTTCGAAGCGACTGCGCGCGGCTGTTCCGGTTGACATGCCACATGGTCGCAGTCTATCTCATAAAACCGGATCGCGGCCAATCGCGGCCGGCATTGGGGAGGGATGGACATGGCGGACCGGAAGGGCGCGGACCTCATCACGGAGTTCCTGGTCAAGGAGAAGGTGCCCTACGTCTTCGGCATCTGCGGGCACGGCAACGTCGGCATGCTGGACGCGCTGTACGAGGCGCGCGGCGACATCACGCTGATCTCGCCGCGCCACGAGCAGGTGGCGGGCCACATGGCCGACGGCTATTTCCGGGTGAAGCATGCGCCGGCCGCCACCCTGACCTCCTGCGGGCCGGGCTCGGCCAATCTGGTGATGGCGCTGGCGGTGGCGTTGACCGACAGCTCGGCCTTCTTCGCCATCACCGCCAACGTGCCGACCTCGCAGTTCAACCGCAGCCCGTTCCAGGAGATCAACCGCCACTACCAGGCGGATTTCCCGAACGTGATCCGGCCGGTGGTCAAGCGCAGCTACCAGCCGACGCGTGTCGACATGCTGCCGCTGGCGCTGCGCCAGGGCTTCGCGACCATGATCACCGACCGGCCGGGGCCGGTGCAGATCGACGTGCCCTTCAACCTGTTCCAGGAGACCGCGGAGGTGGCACTGGAGCATGGCGCACCCCGCACCCTCAACGACCGCCGCGCCGCGGCGTCGGCCGACGACATCGCGCGCGCCATCGACATGCTGCTGGCGGCGGAACGGCCGCTGCTGTTCATCGGCCACGGCGTGGCCCTGTCGGAGGCGTCGGCGGAGCTCACGGCTCTCGCCCGCCGCCTCTCCATCCCGGTGATCAGCTCGCCCAACGGCATGGGCTGCCTGGACATGGAGGACCCGCTGTCGCTGGGCTTCATCGGCCGCAACGGCGCCTACCCCGCCAACCAGGCGGGGCGGCACGCCGATCTCGTGCTCGCCGTCGGCGCGCGCTTCGACGACCGCTCCTCCTCCTCCTGGATGCCGGGCTATTCGTGGAACTTCCCGACCACCCAGCTGATCCATGTGGATGTCGACCCGGCGGAGATCGGCCGCAACTACGCCCCCGACCTCGGCATCCTGGCCGACGCGCGCACATTCCTGCGCCAGATGGTGGCGGAGCTGGACGGGCGCGACGCGACGCCTGCGACCCGGCTGGAGGGCTGGTGGGCAAGCATCCGCGGCTGGGCCGCCGCCTGGGACGAGTTCGTCGCCCCGCGCTTCGGCCAGCACACCAGCCCCATCCGTCCCGAACGCATCGTCGAGGATTGCCAGCGGGTGCTTCCGCCCGACGCCATCCTGACCTTCGACGCCGGCGTCCACCACAACTGGTTCATGCAGTTCTGGAAGGCGCGCCGGCCGCAGACCATGCTGAACAGCTGGGGCTATTCCGGCATGGGCTTCGGCCCGGCCAGCGTGCTGGGCGCCAAGCTGGCGGCACCGGACAAGGTGTGCGTGTCGGTCTGCGGCGACGGCGGCTTCACCATGGTGCCACATGTGCTGTGCACGGCGGTGGAGTACGACATCGCCGTGGTCTGGGTGGTGTGGAACAACTTCGCCTGGGGCGCCATCCGCGACATCCAGTACGGGCTGTTCGACGGGCGGGAGATCGGCACCGCCTTCTACGCCGGGCCGAACCAGGGGCCCTACAACCCCGATTTCGCCGCCTGGGCGCGCGCCGCGGGGGTGGAGGCGATCACCGTCACCCGGTCGGAGGATTTCGCCGGGGCGCTGGAGACGGCGGTCAAGGCCAACCGCCCCTTCCTGATCGACGTGCATGTGGACGCCGACATCCGCCCGCCCGCCACCGGCGCCTGGGCCCTGCCCCCCACCCCGCACAAGGAGCCGGTCTTCGGCGAGCGCTTCATTCCCACCAATCCCTGACCGGCCCCCTGGCCGGCACGGGGTGTGAAGCACACTCACCATCACACCGGTTGACAGTACCATCACCGTTGCTCATGGTGCACCGGAATCCTGCACAAGGGGGGACCGGTGACCCATGCAATGAGCGGCGAGGAGCTGCGGCGCTACCGCGAGCAGCGGGGCATGAACCAGCAGGAGCTGGTGTCCTGGCTGAACGACCATCTCGGCCGGCGTTACGACCGCGCGAAGATCTCGCGCTGGGAAACCGGATCGGAACGGATTCCGCAGACCGTGGCCGCGGCGCTGAAGGACGGCACGCGGCCGACCGGCATCCCGGCCGCCGTCGTGGCGGGGCGCGCGCCGCTGGTCTTCTGCGCCGCCAACCAGAAGGGCGGCGTGGCGAAGACCACCACCTGCGTCAACGTCGCCTGGCTGCTGGGCCGCGAGGGACGGCGGGTGCTGCTGATCGACTGCGACCCGCAGGCCAACGCCACCGTGCATCTGGGCATCGACCCGCATGACCGCGAGGTGGCGAAGGCCACCCTCACCCACGCGCTGCGCTCCACCCGCCCGATGCGGGAGTTCGTGACGCCGGTGTGCGACGGGGTGTTCGACCTCCTGCCCTCCTCCATCTCGCTGGCGGCCACCGACCGCGAGCTGCTGCGCCAGCCCAACGGCACGCTGATCCTGCGCGCCAAGGTCGCCCAGCTCGCCGGCCATTACGACTTCGTGGTGCTCGACTGCCCGCCGCATCTGGGCGAGCTGACGGTGTCGGTGCTGAACGCCGCCGACCAGCTGCTGATCCCGACCCAGACCGAGATGCTGTCGATGATGGGCATCCCGCAGCTCTTCGAGACCATCGTGGCGGTGCGCGAGCTGGTCAACCCGCGGCTGGAGATCCTGGGCATCCTGCCCACCATGTACAGCCCGCGCCGCCTGCAGGACGAGCAGGTGATGGCCGACCTCAACGAGCTTGCCACGGCGGAGAACCTGCGGCTGTTCTCGCCGGTGCGGCGCGCCGCCGACTACACCAAGAGCGTGATGGCCGGCCGTCCCGGCCTGGCGATGAACGCGAACTCCGCCGGGGCGGAGAGCTACCGCGAGATCGCCGCGGCGCTGCTGGCGCTGCACCCGGTGACGGCGCAGGAGGAGGCCGGCCGTGGCGCGTAAACTCGACACCAGCAACGCCGGGCTGTTCAAGCGCGCCGTCGGGCGCAGCGGGGCAGGGGCGGGCGCCAACGCGGCGCTGTTCGGGCTGAGCGCCAGCATGCGCTACCGCGAGATTCCGCTCGACCGGATCGAGCCCGATCCCGACCAGCCCCGGCGCAACGCGCGGGACGCCGACATCGCCACGCTGGCGGCCTCCATCGACCAGAAGGGCCTGCTGCAACCGATCAACGTCCGCGAGGTCGCTGCCGACCAGTTCCGCATCATCGCGGGGGAGCGGCGCTACTGGGCCTTCCGCCAGCTCGGGCGGGAGACCATCCCGGCGCTGGTCCTCGACACCGTCGACACCCAGGCGCTGGCGCTGATCGAGAATGTCCAGCGCGTCGACCTGCACCCGGTGGACGTCGCCCGCTCGCTCGACGGGTTGATCGGCGAGAAGGGCCTGACGCAGGAGCAGGCCGCCGTGCTGATCGGCAAGTCGCAGGAGTATGTGGCCCGCCTGCTCGGCATCCTGCGGCTGCCGCCGGCGATCATCGACGAGGCGCCTGCCCGGCCGGAAGTCTCCGTCTCCTCCCTGATGGAGCTGGCGGAGATCGGCGACGCCGCCGCGCAGTTGGCCCTGTGGCGCGGAGAGGGCGGGGCGCTCACCGTGAAGAGCCTGCGCGCGGTCAAGCAGAACCGCCCGGCCCCGGTCCCAGCCCCGGCCGCCACCTCCTTCCGTCCGACGCTCAAGACGCTGCACACCGGCGTCGCCAAGCTGCGCGACCTGAGCGGGCAGGGCGCCCGCCTCACCGACGAGGACCGCGACGCCCTGCGCACACTCCGCGTCGCCATCGACGCGCTGATCGGCCGGTAGGCCGTTATTCGACGTCTAATAAACCGACGCCGGACCGCGGGCGCGATTAGACGTCTAATAAGCACCCGCGATCCAACCCTCTCCCGCCTCCGGCGGGGGAGGGTGGCGCCGTCAGGCGCCGGGTGGGGGCTAGGTCCTGCCAAAATCCAGCGCCCATCCGTGGCAACTCAGGGGCGCCGGCTCCGTCGGAAACACCCAGCCCCCACCCTCCCAGCCTCCGGCCGGGCCCCTCTCTCCCCCGCCGGAGGCGGGAGAGGGGTAGTTTTGCCGCCCTCGGCCAGACGTGTGCATGCCCTAGCCGCTGGGCAGGTGAGGGCAGGGCGTCGCCTTGCGGAGGTTTTCGCGTGCTGCGCGAGGGCAGGGCGTCCATCGCGTTCAGAACGACAGACCCGCACCCAAAATTCGCGCCAACCACAAACAATCCATGTCACGGATTTTATGTTGCAAGACCGATCAATGTTGGAATAGCATTCCAACATTGATCGCGGTGCCGACTTGCCCGCCGCGTGGAACCGTCCCCGCTTCCGGCTCCGGCCGGGTCGGGGGGCCGGCCGACGTCCAGAAACGATGGTTCGACCCATGGCCTCAAACGCAACCTCCCGCCTGCCGACCGACATCGGCGGTCCAGCGCCGTCGGCGCCGTCTCCCCAGCGGACGGTGGTGCGACGATCGAAGCTCACCCGCACGCTGCGGCGCGTCGGTTGGAACCTGCTGCCGCCGCTGACCTTCGTCGGCATCGTGCTGCTGTGGTCCTGGTCGGTCAGCCTGTTCCAGATCCCGGCCTATCTGCTGCCGGCACCGGGGGCGGTCTTTTCCCGTGTGATCACGGACGCCCCGATGCTGTGGACCCATTCCCTGGTGACATTGACCGAGATCGTGCTGGGCTTCGGGCTGACGCTGCTGACGGCGATCCCGCTCGGCCTCGTCATCGCGCTTTCGCCGGTCGCCAAGCAGATCCTCTACCCGCCGATCATGCTGCTCCAGCTCGTGCCGAAGATCGCGGTGGCGCCGCTGTTCCTGGTGTGGCTGGGCTTCGGCATCGAATCCAAGGTGCTGCTGACGCTGCTGATGACCTTCTTCCCGCTGCTGATCGCCAGCATCAGCGGCTTCCAGATCCTCGACCCCCGCCTGCTCTACCTGACCAAGTCGATGGGGGCGACGACCTTGCAGACCTTCCGCTACCTGCGGGTTCCGGCGGCGCTGCCGGTGATCTTCTCCGGCGTCAAGACCTCGGCCACCATCGCCGCCACCGCCGCCATCGTCGCCGAATTCGTCGGCGCCAACGAGGGGCTGGGCTATGTGCTGCTGCGCGGCACCAGCACCATGGATCTGGAGCTGACCTTCGCGGTGCTGGTGGTCCTGACCGTCATCGGCATCCTGATCAACTACGTGGTCGAGTTCAGCGAATGGGCCATGACCCCATGGCAACGCTCCGGCCATCTCTGACACCACACCAGCCGCGATCAACCAAAGGCGTGAACCGCCGCCAAATCCACCGGGAGGGAAAACCAATGCGCATCACCGTGAAACATCTTCTGGGCTTCACCGCACTCGTCTCGGCCGCCGCCTTCGCCGGCAGCGCCGCGGCGCAGACGGCCGTCACCTTCCAGCTCAACTGGACCGCGGGCGGTCCCAACGCCGGCTTCGCCGCCGCGGTGGGCGAAGGCTATTACAAGCAGGCCGGGCTCGACGTGACCATCGTCCAGGGCAACGGCTCCGGCAACACCGCGCAGCTCGTCGCCAGCGGGCGGGCGCAGCTCGCCTACGCCGATGCGGTGGCGGTCAGCCAGCTCATCGCCAAGGGCGCGCCGATGAAGATCGTCTCGACCGTCTATCAGTCGAACCCCAACCAGGTGTCGGCGCTGAAGAAGACGAACATCAAGTCGATCAAGGATCTCGTCGGCAAGAAGATCGGCGTGCCGGCCGGCTCCTCGCAGACGACCATGCTGCCGCTCTTCTTCAAGGCCAACAACCTGAAGGAGACCGACCTGACCCAGATCAACATGCCGCCGTCGTCCATGGTGCCGGCGCTGCTGCAGGGGCAGGTGGACGCGATCCTGGGCTCCATGGACGCCTACCAGATCCAGTTGGAGGCGCAGGGCGCGCAGCTCGACAACTACCGCTTCGCCGAGTACGGCGTGCCGACGGTGAGCACGTCGATCTTCGCCACCAACGACTTCATCAAGGCCAACCCGGACGTGCTGCGCAAGTTCATCGACGCCAGCCTGAAGGGCTGGAGCTTCGCGGTCGATAACCAGGACAAGACGGTGAAGCACCTGAAGGCGGTGTTCCCCGAGATGAACGAGAAGCTGGCGGCGTCGGAGCTGGCGGCGATCGTGCCGCTGCTGTGCAGCGCCGACGCCCGCTTCGTCGGCCGGGCGGAGCCGGCGCACTGGCAGCGCACCCAGGATCTGCTGGAGGAGGTCGGTCTTCTGCCCAAGGGCCAGGACCCCAAGTCCTACTACACCAACGACTATCTGCCGGCCGAGGCGGCCATGCGGCCCTGCAAGAAGGGCTGAGCGCGCTTCCCCGTTCCCCTGGCCCCCGTTTCCCTGGCCGCCCACACCCACGAGCATGGACGTCATGGACCAGAAGCCACGTCTCGGTTACCGGTACGAGGATCTGCACGAGGGCATGCGTTTCCGCAGCCCCGGACGGACGATCACCGACGCCGACCTGATCGCTTTCGCCGGGCTGACCGGCGACTTTTCGGAGCTGCACACCAGCGACGTCTACGCCCGTGCCAGCCAGTTCGGTCGCCGCGTCGCCCACGGCATGCTGGGGCTGGCCTACGCCCACGGCCTGATGTGGGCGCGCACGGGGGAATTGCGGGAGACCGCCATCGCCTTCCTCGGCATCAGCGACTGGAAGTTCGTCGGGCCGATCTTCGTCGGCGACACGATCTTCGTGAACTACACGCTGGCGGAGCTGCGCGACAGCCGCTCCCGCCCGACCCAGGCCATCGCCAACTTCGACGTGGAGCTGGTGAACCAGGACGGCGCCGTGCTCCAGCGCGGCCGCAAGGCGCTGCTGGTCTCCAAGGTCCCGCTGGCGGCGGTCGCCGCCTCGACCGCGGAGGGTTGAGCGATGGGGATGGGCACCCTGCACAATCTCCAGGGGCCGCGCTCCGGCGTCCCCATCGAGATCCGCAACGTCTCCAAGCTGTTCGGGGAGGACACCGACAAGCCCTTCCGCGCGCTGAAGGAGGTCAGCGTCTCCATCCCGCAGGGGCAGTTCATCTCCGTCGTCGGCGCGTCCGGCTGCGGCAAGAGCACGCTGATGCTGATGGTGGCGGGCCTGCTGGAGCGCACGACCGGCGAGATCACGGTGGACGGCCGCAGCGTGACCAGGCCGATCACCGACGTCGGCATCGCCTTCCAGGACCATCTGCTGCTGGATTTCCGCACCGCCTTCGAGAACGTGATGCTGCACGCGGACATCCGCGGGCTGCCGCGCGCGGATGTGGAGCGGCGGGCCAAGGAGCTGTTCGAGCAGCTCCGCCTGACCCACGCCATGAACAAGTACCCGCGCCAGCTCTCCGGCGGCATGCGCCAGCGCGTGTCGCTGATCCGCACGCTGGTGCACGACCCGGCCGTCATCCTGATGGACGAGCCGTTCGGCGCGCTCGACGCGCTGACCCGGCTGGAGGTGCGCACCGACCTGGAATCGCTGTGGATGCGCCGCCGGCCGACCGTGCTCTTCATCACCCACAGCGTGGAGGAGGCCGTCGGCCTGTCCGACCGCATCCTGGTGATGAGCCCCAGCCCCGGCGAGGTGATCGACGACATCATGGTCGACCTGCCGCGCCCGCGCCCCATCGTTCTGGGCGACGCGCCGGAATTCGCCGCCTATGTCGACCGCATCCACCGGCAGTTCGAGCGGCTGGGCGTGCTGCACGGGGTGTCGCGGCTGCCCAAGGTCGCGGGGGCCGCGTGATGGACGGGACCGTCTCCCTCGCCGTGCGGGGCGCCGTCGCGGAGATCGCGCTGGCCGCAGGTCCCCTCAACCTCGTGACCCGGCCGCTGCTGCGCGACCTCAACGCCGCCATCCGGGATCTGGCCGGGCGAGCCGGCATCCGCTGCGTGATCCTGCACGGCGGGGAGGGGAGGGCGTTCTGCGCCGGCAGCGACATCCGGGAATTCGCCGATCTCCGCGCCGACGCCAGCGAGCACAAGATCCTGTTCGAGGACATGGTGCTGCGCAACCTCGCCCGGCTGCCCATGCCCACCATCGCCGCCATCGACGGGCCGGCACTCGGCGGCGGGCTGGAGCTGGCGCTGGCCTGCGACCTGCGCGTCCTGCGGCGCGGGGTGGCGGTCGGGCTGACGGAATCGCGGCTCGGCGGGCTGGCCGGCAACGGCTCGGTGCGGCTGACCCGGCTGGTCGGCCCGGCGCGCGCCAAGGAGATGCTGTTCACCGGCGAGACCATCAGCGACGAGCAGGCGCTCGCCTGGGGTGTGGTCAACCGCATCGCCGACGGCTCCGCACTGGACGCGGCCCGCGCCATGGCCGCCACCATCGCCGCGCGCGGCCCGGTCTCCAACCGGCTGGCCAAGGCTCTGGTGGACGCCGCCCAGGATCAGGCGCTGGACGCCGCCCTGTGCGCCTCCACCGTCGCCCAGCAGGCGATCTTCGATTCGTCCGACCTGCACACGGGCGTCGCCGCCTTCTTCGCCAAACGCGAGCCGGAGTTCGACGGCCGATGACCGGGGGCGGACGGACATTGGGCGATGCGCGCTTGACAGGAGCCGGGATTTCCTGGAACGGACAGCCTTGCAACCCACGCGGATCGCGGTAACGCCATGTCACACGTGCCAGCCGAACGATGCCTGTCCATCATCCAGCTTCTGGCCGATCAGGCCGGCGAAATGCCGCTGGGCGAGATCGCGGAACGGCTCGACCTGCCCAAGAGCGGCGCCCACCGGCTGCTGGCGACGCTGGTCGATCTGGGCTGGGTGGAGAAGGACCCGCAGACCAGCTTCTACCGGCTGACCATGCGTCTGGCGATCCTCGGGCAGCAGTTCTACGTCGCCACCGGCATACCCGACCTCTGCCAGCCGCTGCTCGACCGGCTCGCCCGTGAATCCCGCGAGTTCGTGCGGATGGCGGTGGTGGATTCCGCGGCCCTGGTGTGGGTGGCGCACGCCCAGGGCGCCAGGGGCGGGCTGATGTACCAGCCCTCGCTCGCCACCAACGTGGTGCCGCTGCACGCCACGGCCAGCGGCAAGGCGTGGCTCGCCACGCTGGACACCGACCAGGCGGTCGAGCTTGCGCTCAAGCACGGCGGCATCGGGGCGGAGGGTGCCTACGGCCCCAACGCCGTGCGCACCATCGGCGCCCTGATGACGGAGCTGGAGGAGACGCGGCGGCGCGGCTACGGCCTCGCCAACAGCGAGGCGGAACCCGGCGTCACCGCAATCGCCGTGGTGATCCGCTCCGGCAACGACGGGCCGGTGGTCGGCACGGTCAGCGTCGCCGGCCCCGGCGTGCGCATGACCGAGGCACGGGTGCGCGAGCTGGTCCCGGCGCTGGACGCCACCGCCGCCGAGCTGTCGGACTTCTGGCCGCTGCGCACCCGCCGCTTCCGGGCGGAAGCCGCGGACGGCAGCCCGGCGCACCGCCGCGTCGCCGTCTAGCGCGGCGTGGCACCCATCGTTCCGACTTCGACGGCACCGCCGGCCTCCCGGCCGCGCGGCGCCCGCAACCATGCACAGCGATACGGAGGCGCCCATGGCACTCTTGGGCAAAGGGGTTCTGGCGATCTGGAACGGCATCGCCGCGGAGGCCGAGGACGAGTTCGTCGCCTGGCATGTGCGCGAGCACATCCCGGAGCGGGTCGGTCTGCCGGGCTTCCTGCGCGGCCGGCGCTACGTGGCGGTCGACGGCGACCCGAAATACTTCAATTTCTACGAGACGACGGGGGCCGACGCGCTGACCTCCCCGGTCTATCAGGCGCGGCTCGACGCGCCGACGGAGTGGACGCGCCGCGTGGTCGCCCATTTCACCGACACCTGGCGCACGGTCTGCGACGTGGCGGTCAGCCACGGCATCGGCGGCGGCGGCTTCGTGGACGCGCTGCGCCTGTCCAGCGCGGTGCCGCCCGACCGTTTCCGCGCGGCGATGGGCGCCCTGGCCGAACGCCTCGCCGCGGCACCCGGCATCGTCGCCGCCCATCTGCTGGAGGGCCGGCGCGAGGCGAGCGGGGCCGGCTCGGCGGAGAAGAAACTGCGCGGCGGCCCCGACCGGGTGGCCGACTGGGTGCTGCTGGTCGAGGCGGTGGACGAGGCGCCGTTGCGCGCGCTGCGCGCCGGGGATGCCGGGGACGCGGCGCTGGCGGCGGCGGGGGCGGCGCTGCCGGTGACCCGCGGCCTCTACCGGCTCCAGTACGGCCTCGCGCAGGATGAAATCGGCACCGGGGCCGTGACCGACGCCCGCAAAAGCGCGTAATGGTTTCCCGCAACACCAGCAGCATGTCCAAGGACCCTCAGCGATGCATGTCCTGATCATCGGCGGCGGCGGCATGATCGGCCGCAAACTCTCCGACCGTCTGGCCCGCGACGGCCGGATCAAGGGGCGGGAGATCGCCCGCCTGACCCTGCACGACGTGGTGGAGCCCGCGGCCCCGGCCGGCGCCCCCTTCGCCACCGACACCGCCGTCTCCGACCTGTCGGTTCCCGGCGCCGCGGAGGCGCTGGTCGCCGACCGGCCGGACGTGGTCATCCACCTCGCCTCGGTGGTGTCGGGCGAGGCGGAGGCGGATTTCGAGAAGGGCTACCGCGTCAACCTCGACGGCACGCGCCAGCTCTTCGAGGCGATCCGCGCCATCGACGGCTACACGCCGCGGCTGGTCTTCACCTCCTCCGTCGCGGCCTTCGGCGGCCCCTACCCGGAGGACGCCATCCCCGACGACTTCATCCTGACGCCCTTCACCAGCTACGGCACGCAGAAGGCGATCTGCGAGCTGCTGCTGACCGACTACACCCGGCGCGGCGCCTTCGACGGCATCGGCATCCGCCTGCCCACCATCTGCGTGCGGCCGGGCAAGCCCAACAAGGCGGCGTCGGGCTTCTTCTCCGGCATCATCCGCGAGCCGCTGATCGGGATGGAGGCGCTGCTGCCGGTCTCCGACGACCTGCGCCACTTCCACGCCTCGCCCCGCTCGGCGGTCGGCTTCCTGGTCCACGCCGCCGGCATCGACGGCGAGGCGGTCGGCCCGCGCCGCAACCTGACCATGCCCGGCGTCTCGGTGACGGTGGGCGAGCAGATCGAGGCTTTGCGCCGGGTGGCGGGGGAGAAGGCGGTGTCCCTGATCCGCCGTGAACCCGACCCCACCGTGCTGAGCATCATCGGCAGCTGGCCCCGCGACTTCGCCACCCGCCGCGCCGACGCGCTGGGCTTCACGGCGGAAGCCGACTTCGACGCCATCATCCGCGCCCACATCGAGGACGAGCTGGGGGGCACCATCGCGGTGTGAGGCCGCCGCCGCTCACGCCGCCGCCGCTCACCCCGCCGCGGAAATCCCGAAGAACTCCAGCACCGCGTCGGCCTGGCCCTCCACCATGGCGGGGCCGGCCACATGGGGGCAGCCGCGGTCGCGGGCGAAGGCCAGGAGCGCGGTGCCGCCGGTGCGGGGCACGATATCGACCACCAGGGTGGCGGGGGACAGGTCGGGCAGCGGCACCGGCAGGCCGTCGTCGGCCGCCAGCCCCACGGTGGTGGCGTTGACCAGCAGGTCGACGTCGCCCAGCTCCGGCCCGCCCGGTGCGGCGGCGCAGCCGGGGAACTGGCCGGTCACGCCGGCGGCGGTCGCGGCGGCGCGGGCTGTGTCGCGGTCGAAGATGGACACGGACGCCGCGCCGGCGTCGGCCAGCGCGTAGGCGATGGCGCTGCCGGCCCCGCCGGCGCCCAGCAGCTTCACCCGCCGGCCGGCCACACTGGCGCCGGTGGCGGCGACCGCGCGCACCAGCCCCACCCCGTCGAACATGTCGCCGGTCCAGCTCCCGTCCGCCTCGCGGCGCAGCGCGTTGAGCGCCCCCACCAGCCCCGCCATGCGGCCGTGCCGGTCGGCCAGCGCCATCGCCCGCTGCTTGAAGGGGAAGGTGACCACGATGCCGTCGACGTTGCCGGTCCGCATCAGCCCGGCCATCACCGCGTCGAAGTGGGCTTCCGGCGCGTGCCAGGGCACCAGCACCGCGTTGCGCCCGGCCCGCGCGATGCGCGGGTTGTAGAGCAGCGGCGATTTGGCCTGAACGATCGGGTCGCCGACGATGGCGAGGATGCGGGTGGCGCCGTCGATGGCGACGGCGTTGGGCTGCGGCGGCTGGGTCATCGGTTCGTCCCTCCCCTGGGCTGGTTGTCTGAAAACGTGTGACGGGCACCCGTTCGGTTCCGCCCGAATGTATACGTTTACATATGCGCCGGCCACGTCAGGCCGGCGGCGGGCCGGAGGAGGCGCGGACCACGATCTCCGCCGGGCATTCATGGCCGTCCGCGTCCGGCCGGCCGAGGATGCGCGCCAACAGGCAGCGGGCGGCGCGGCGGCCGATCTCGTCGCCGGCCACGCGGACGGTGGTGATCGGCACCGGCAGCTCGCTCATGATCTCGATGTCGTCGTAGCCGACGATGGACAGGTCGCCGGGCACGGCGAGCCCCATCGCCAGCGCCTCCAGCTCGGCCCCCACCGCCAGATAGGCGTTGCCGCAGAGGATGGCGGTCGGGCGCGGCTCGGCCGCCATGATGCGGCGGAACAGCGCCCGCGCCTCGGCGATGCCGGACAGCCCCTCCGCGTGGTGGGCGGGCCGGGTGGCGAGGCCGTGGGCGCCCAGCGCGTCGCGGATGCCGGCCAGCCGCTCCGCCGCCCGGTCGTTGTTCCGGGTGGACTGGGCGATCACGCCGAAGCGCCGGTGGCCCAGCCCGATCAGGTAGCTGGTGAGGTCGAACAGCGCCCGGCGGTTGTCCGGCCCCACCGTGCGGCCGGGGTTGGCGGGGTCGAACACGAAGGTGTTGACCACCGGCAGCGCCAGCCGCTCCAGCAGCCTCACGAGGTCCGGGTGATGGGTGCCGCCGACCAGGATCAGCCCGTCCACCCCGCGTTCGGCGAAGATGCGCACCTGCCGGAACTCCAGCTCCGGGTCGTAGTCGGAGCAGGCCATCAGCAGGGTGTGGCCCTCGCCCAGCAGCTCCCGTTGCAGGGCGTTGGCGGCGCGCGCGAAGTCGCCCTGGATGAGGGTCGGGAACACCGCCCCGACGGTGCCGGACCGGCGGGTGACCAGCGCCCGCGCGGCACCGTCCGGCACCCAGCCCAGATGCTCGATCACCGCGGCGATGCGCGTCCGCAGCTCCTCCGACACCACCTCCGGCCGGTTGATGGCGCGCGACACGGTGGCGGTGGACACGCCGGCGGCCCGCGCCACCGCCCGCAGCCCCTTGGGCGTGCGCGGGCTGCGCGGCTTCGGGCCGGCGGGGGAGGGGGGCGGGCTGGTCTCGTCCATGGCGTGTCCGGACCTTAGCGCGGCGCGTTCCGGCCCGGCAACCGGACGCCGCGTCACACCACCCGCTGCTGCTGCTCGCCCAGCTTCTCGATGCCGAGCCGCATGGTGTCGCCGCGCTTCAGGAAGCGGGGCGGCTTCATGCCCAGCCCGACGCCCGGCGGCGTGCCGGTGGTGACGATGTCGCCCGGCTCCAGGATCATGTAGCGGCTGAGGTCGGCCACCAGCCGGGCGATGGGGAAGATCATGGTGCGGGTCGAGCCGTTCTGCACCCGCTCCCCGTTCACCTCCAGCCACAGGGCGAGGTCCTGGGGGTCGCCGACCTCGTCGGGGGTGACCAGCCATGGGCCGATGGGGCCGAAGGTCGGGCAGCATTTGCCCTTCATCCACTGGCCCTCGCGTTCGAGCTGGTACTCGCGCTCCGACACGTCGTTGCAGATGAAGTAGCCGCCGACATGCGACAGCGCGTCCGCCTCGCTCACATAGCTGGCGGTCTTCGACATGACGAAGGCCAGCTCGACCTCCCAGTCCGACTTCACCGAGTCCGGCGGCAGCACCACGTCGTCGTTGGGGCCGACGATGCAGGAGCGCGCCTTGTTGAACAGGATCGGCTCCTTGGGGATGGCGGCCCCGGTCTCGGTGGCGTGGTCGGCGTAGTTCAGCCCGATGGCGATGAAGTTGCCGACATTGCCCAGGCAGGGTCCGAGCCGCGTGCCCTCCGGCACCAGCGGCAGGTTGTCGACGGACACCCCGGCCACCCGCGCCGCCAGCCCCTGGCCCAGCGCCGCACCGGTGATGTCGGGCACGATGGCGGACAGGTCGCGGATGCGGCCTCCTGAGTCCACCAGGCCCGGCCTCTCCGCGCCGGGGCGCCCGAAACGAACGAACTTCATGGCTTGCTTCCTCCTGCGCGGCGCGCCGGGCGCCGTCTTGACAGCGCCCCGATCCGGCCTCTATATCCAACCCTGATGTAAACGTTTACTCAGCGGCCGTTGCCGCTGTCAATCCCGGCGTCCGTCCGGGATGGCGATTTCCGGGGGAGGGGATAGGCGTGAAGGTCATCAGCGCCGCAGAGGCGGCGGCACTCATCCGTGACGGCGATTCCGTGCTGGCCAGCGGCTCCGGCGGCGGCCACGCGATCCCGGAGGCGGTGCTGGAGGCGATCGAGGCGCGCTACCTGGCCGAGGGCGCGCCCGGCAGGCTGACGCTGATCCATGTGGTCGGGCTGGGCGACCGGGTGCACAAGGGTGTCGCGCGCTTCCGCCACCCCGGCATGCTCAAGCGCTCGATCACCAGCGCGCTCATCGATTCGCCGCCGCTGATCGAGCTGGCCTTCGCCGACGCCTTCGAATCCTACACGCTGCCGCAGGGCGTGCTGTCGCAGATCTTCCGCGACATGGCGGCGGGGCGGCCCGGCCTGATCACCCGCACCGGCCTGCACAGCTTCGTCGACCCGCGCCACGGCGGCGCCCGCCAGAGCCCCAGCGCCAAGGAGGATCTGGTCGAGCTGATGACCATCGACGGGGAGGAATACCTGCGCTTCAAGCCCTTCCCCATCGACGTGGCGATCCTGCGCGGCACCACCGCGGACGAGGACGGCAACGTCAGCATGGAGCAGGAGGCGATCTTCGGCGAGATGCTGTCGTCAGCCCAGGCGACGCGCCGCGGCGGCGGCATCGTCGTCGTGCAGGTCAAGCGCATGGCCAAGCGCGGCACGCTGCCGGCCAAGACCGTGAAGATCCCCGGCATCCTCGTCGATTACGTCGTGGTGGATCCGGAGCAGCGCCAGACCTACGCCACCGACTACAACCCCGCCTACGCGGGTGAGCTGCGGGTGCCGCTGCACGCGCTGAAGCGGCTGCCCTTCGGGCCGCGCAAGATCGTGGCGCGGCGGGCGGCGATGGAGATCGTGCCGGGCGCCATCTGCAACCTCGGCGCCGGCATCTCGACGGGGATATCGGCGGTGGCGGCGGAGGAGGCGATCCTCGACCACATCGTGCTGACCAACGAGCAGGGCTTCATCGGCGGCGCGCCGCTCACGGGCGTGGATTCCGGGGCGTCGCAGAATTACGACTGCATCGTCGACCAGCCCTACCAGTTCGATTTCTACGACGGCGGCGGGCTGGACATCGCCTTCCTGTCCTTCGCCGAGGTGGACCCGGCCGGCAACGTCAACGTCAGCCGCTTCGGCTCGAAGATCGTCGGCATCGGCGGCTTCATCAACATCAGCCAGAACGCCCGCAAGGTGGTGTTCAGCGGCACCTTCACCTCCGGCGGGCTGGAGCTGGACTGCGCCGGCGGCCGGCTGCGCATCGCGCAGGAGGGGCGCCACCGCAAGTTCGTCCCCTCGATCGAGCAGATCTGCTACAACGCTGCCTTCGCCGAGAGGGAAGGGCGCACCGCCCTCTTCGTCACCGAGCGCGCGGTGTTCCGCGCCGCCGGCGGCACGCTGGAGCTGGTCGAGATCGCCCCCGGCATCGACATCGGGCGCGACATCCTTCCCCACATGGCGTTCCGCACGCGCATCGCCGACGACCTGAAGACGATGGACGAGCGGCTGTTCCGCCCGGAACCGATGGGCCTCCTGGCGGAGGTGGAGGCCGCCGGCCGCAGCGCGCCGCCGCGCCGCCCGCGGCGGGGGTAACGGCAGAGCGGCGCGGGCGCCGCCACCCCTATTCACCTTTGCGTGAACGACCACGCGCGTCGCCGGGACATCGGCGACGCGCGTTTTCGTTGTCCGGTGAACGCAGGAATGCGGGGGGCATGCGGAACCCCTGCCGGCTCCTCGAGCTAAGATTGTGAAGCACGCGGGAAGGCGCGACAAAAGGACGGAATTCCGGCACCGGATTCCGTGAAGGAGGCCGGCCAGGCGCCGGCAACTTGCAGGCGCGCGCCGATCGAAAAGATTTAATGATCATTCATCAGATCGGTTCATATATTATCGGGGTACCTCGGATTGGCCGGTCGGCTGCGTGGTGGCGGTATCTCCATACCGACACTCCCCGCCGCCGGGTGACCGACAACGGCACGGAACGAATGAGGGTAGCGGTGAGGGACTCGATGCTGGCCATGCGCGCGCAGGCCAATAGCGATCGGCTGCCATGCGTTGATCGGGCGCGGCTGTTCCGCAATGGACGGGCGATCATGCGCCGGTAATCCCGATCTGAGCGCCTGACGGGCGGGCGCCCCGCCGCCAACCGCCGCAACTTTCCGCCGAACAGACCGAAGCCGAGACCGACCGATGACCGCTACCACCCTCAATCCCGGCGACAACCCCTACACCTACACCGGGGGCACCCCGAACATCATCGTCGGCACGGAGGCCAACAGCACCGACACCGTCGTCGTGTCCTCCACCCGCGGGGCGACGCTGACGGTGCTGTATCTGGAGACGCTGATCGGCGGCAGCGCGACCGACATCATCACGATGGGGTCCACCGGCAGCACGCTGATCGTCTCCCGGCTGGAATCCCTGGTCGGCGGGGTGGGCACCGACGCGGTCACGCTGGGGTCCGGTGGCAACACCATGTCGGTCCGGATTCTGGAGACCCTGACCGGCGGGAGCGGGACCGACCGGATCAACTTGCTGACCGGCGGCGCCACCATGGTCATCAGCGAGCTGGAGACGCTGTTCGGCAACACCGGCGTCGACGTCGTCACGCTCGCGACGGGCGGCTCCACCATGCTCGTGTCGCGGCTGGAGACGATCGTCGGCAGTGACGACATCGACCTCATCACCATAAGCTCGTCCGGCATGTCCGCGACCCTGTCGGGCATCGAGACCATCATCGGCGGGGCGGGTACCGAACTCTTCACGCTGGGCACAAGCGGCAACACCCTGACCGTCACGTTGGTGTCCACCCTCGTGGGCAACACCGGCACCGACGTGCTGACGCTCGGGTCCGGCGGCAACACCACGGCCATCCAATTCCTCGAGACGGTCATCGGCGGCGACGGCTACGACTACGTGTTCGGCCTGACCGGCGGCTCCACGCTATACGTGGAAGGGATCGAATCGCTGCGCGGCAGCTCGGGCGTCGACGTCCACACCCTGTCGACGGCCGGCAACACGCTGGAGATCTGGCGGCTCGAGACGCTGATCGGCGGCGCCGGCACCGACGTCATCTCCATCAGCTCCGCCGGCACCACCACGATGGTGTGGGGGTTGGAGACGCTGATCGGCAACAGCGGCGGCGACTTCATCCGCCTGTCCACGTCCGGCAACACGCTGCTGACGTGGATGCTGGAAACGCTGGTCGGCAACGTCGGCACCGACATCGTGACCCTCGGGTCGACCGGCACCACCTTCACCGTGGCGGCGTTGGAAACGCTGACCGGCGGCGTCGGCACCGATGTGGTGACGCTGGGCTCCGCCGGCAGCACCATGACGGTGGTGTCGGACATCGAGACGCTGACCGGCGGCGCCGGCACCGACGTCATCACGCTGGGCAGCGCCGGCAACACGCTGACCGCCACCGCCTTCGAAACCCTGATCGGCGGCGCCGGCACCGAAGTCATCACCATGGACAGCGCCGGCGGCACGCTGGCGATCCTGGAGATCGAAAGCCTGACCGGCGGCGCCGGCACCGATGTGATCACGCTGGGCAGTTCCGGCAACACCTTCACCCCGATCGCGCTGGAAGGGATCATCGGCGGCGTCGGAACCGATCTGATCACGCTCGACACGGGCGGGGCCACCATCACGGTGGCGCTGATCGAAAGCCTGATCGGCGGCGCCGGCACCGACGTCGTGACGCTGGGCTCCGAGGGCTCCACGCTGACCCTGTCCGGTGTGGAGACGCTGACCGGCGGCGCCGGCACCGACGTCGTGACGCTGGAGTCCACCGGCAATTCCCTGATCGTCGCGCTGCTGGAGACGCTGGTGGGCGGCGCCGGCACCGACATCGTGACGCTGGGCTCCGAGGGCTCCACGCTGACCCTGTCCGGTGTGGAGACGCTGACCGGCGGCGTCGGCACCGACGTCGTGACGCTGGAGTCCACCGGCAATTCCCTGATCGTCGCGCTGCTGGAGACGCTGGTGGGCGGCGCCGGCACCGACATCGTGACGCTGGGCTCCGCCGGCTCCACGCTGACCGTGATCGACGGCATCGACGGGCTGACCGGCGGTGTCGGTACCGACGTGGTGACGCTGGGCAACTCGGGCGCCACCTTCACCCTGACCGCCATCGAGACGCTGACCGGCGGTGTCGGCACCGAGGTGATCGATCTCGGCACCGCCGGCTCCACCGTCACCCTGCTGCTGATCGACGACATCATCGGTGGCGTCGGCACCGACGCGGTGACGGTGGGCTCCTCGGGGAACACCCTCACCCTCGCCTCGATCGAGACGCTGACCGGCAACGCCGGCACCGACGTGGTCACGCTGGGCACCGGCGGCGGAACCGTCACCGTGGCGCTGATCGAGACCCTGCTGGGCAGCGCCGGCACCGATCTCGTCACGCTGGGCAGCACCGGCAGCACGCTGACGGTCTCCATCCTGGAGACGCTGGCCGGCGGCGCCGGCACCGACGTTGTGACCCTGGATTCCAGCGGCAGCACCCTCACCCTGTCCGGCGTCGAGACGCTGACCGGCGGTGTCGGCACCGACATCGTGACTCTCGGCACGGCCGGCAGCACGCTGACCATCGTCAGCGGCATCGACGGGCTGACGGGCGGGGTCGGCACCGACGCGGTGACCGTCGGTTCCACCGGCAACACCCTCACCCTGACCGCCATCGAAACGCTGACCGGTGGTGCCGGCACCGACGTGATCACCATCGGCACCGGTGGCGGCACCGTCACGGTGGCGCTGATCGAAGAGCTGATCGGCAGCGCCGGCACCGACCTCGTCACGCTGGAGTCCTCCGGCGGCACGCTGACCGTCTCGCTGCTGGAAACGCTGACCGGCGGCGCCGGCACCGACATGGTGACGCTGCAGACGGGCGGCGGCACCATCACGGTGTCGCTGGTGGAGAGCCTGTCCGGCACCGCCGGCACCGACGTGGTGACGCTGGGGTCGGGTGACCAGACCATCACCGTGGCGTCGGTGGAAAGCCTGACCGGCGGAAGCGGTTTCGACCGGGTGACGCTGGCGTCGGGCGGCGGCACCGTCACGGTGGCTCTGGTCGAGAGCCTGGTCGGCAGCGCCGGCACCGACGTGGTGACGCTGGCGTCGGGCGGCAACTCCACGACCGTGTCGCTGATCGAGACCCTGATCGGCGGCGGCGGCCTGGACGACGTGACGCTGGACATCGCCGGCGCGACCCTCACGGTGTCGCTGATCGAGACCGTGGCCGGCAACCTCGGTACCGACGTGCTGATCCTCGACTCGAGCGGCAGCACCATCATCGTGAATTATGTCGAGAGCCTGATCGGCGGCGCCGGCACCGACGTGGTGACGCTGGCGCCGAGTCCGGTCACCGTGACCATCGCGCTGATCGAGACCCTGATCGGCAGCACCGGGTCCGACCGGCTGGTCGTGGGCTCGGCCGGGACCACCCTGACCGTCTCGCTGATCGAAACCCTGACCGGCAACGCCGGGACCGACATCGCGACGCTGGGCAGCGCCGGCAACACGGTGACCGTGTCGCTGCTGGAGACGCTGACCGGCGGCGCCGGCACCGACGTGGTGACGCTGGGGTCCAGCGGCAGCACGCTGACCCTGTCCGGCGTGGAGACGCTGACCGGCGGCGCCGGCACCGATGTGATGGTGCTGGGCTCGGCCGGCAGCACGATGACCGTGGTCGGCGGCATCGACGGCCTGACCGGCGGCGTCGGCACCGATGTGGTGACGCTGGGAAGCACCGGCACCACCCTCACCCTGATCGCCATCGAGACTCTGACCGGCGGGGTGGGCACCGACGTGGTGACGCTGGGCACCGGCGGCAACACGCTCACCGCGTCGGGGTTGGAAACGCTGACGGGCGACGCCGGCACCGACGTGGTGACGCTGGGCAGCGCCGGGACCACCGCCACGGCGACCCTTGTCGAAAGCCTGCTCGGCGGCGCCGGCACCGATGTGATCACGCTGGGCAGCGCCGGCACCACGATGCTCGTCCGCGCCCTGGAGACCCTGACCGGCGGCGCCGGCACCGAAGTGATCACGCTGGGAAGCTCGGGCGCCACCATCACCGTCGATGCGTTGGAGACGCTGTTCGGCAACACCGGCTCGGACGCCGTGGTGCTGGGCTCGACCGGCAGCACCCTGACCGTGTCGCGGCTGGAGTTCTTCTTCGGCAACGTCGGCACCGACGTGATCACGCTGGACAGCGGCGGCAACACGATGACGCTCGTGCTGCTGGAGACGCTGATCGGCGGCGCCGGCACCGACGTCATCCGGATGGGCGCCACCGGCGCCACCATGACGGTGTCGCTGATCGAAAGCCTGACCGGCAACAACGCCACCGAGGCCATCACGCTGGGCAGCGCCGGCAACACGCTGACGGTGTCGCTGATCGAAAGCCTGACCGGCAACACCGCCACCGAGGCCATCACGCTGGGCAGCGCCGGCAACACGCTGACGGTGTCGCTGATCGAGACCCTGAGCGGCGGCGCCGGCACCGACGTGGTGACGCTGGGCAGCAGCGGCAGCACCATCGCCGTGTCGGACCTGGAGACGCTGACCGGCGGCGTCGGCACCGATGCGGTGACGCTCGGTTCCTCGGGCAGCACCCTCACCCTGTCCGGGGTGGAAACGCTGACCGGCGGCGCCGGCACCGATGCGGTGACGCTGGGTTCGGCCGGCGGCACGCTGACCGTCTCCCTGCTGGAGACTTTGGCCGGCGGCGCCGGCACCGACGTCGTCACGCTCGGCAGCGCCGGCACGACCGTCACCCTGGCCGATC
>NZ_JABFFR010000058.1 GCF_013423485.1 Azospirillum oleiclasticum | reverse complement strand
GACGCTCGGTTCCTCGGGCAGCACCCTCACCCTGTCCGGGGTGGAAACGCTGACCGGCGGCGCCGGCACCGATGCGGTGACGCTGGGTTCGGCCGGCGGCACGCTGACCGTCTCCCTGCTGGAGACTTTGGCCGGCGGCGCCGGCACCGACGTCGTCACGCTCGGCAGCGCCGGCACGACCGTCACCCTGGCCGATCTGGAAACGCTGACCGGCGGCGCCGGCACCGATGCGGTGACGCTGGGCAGCGCGGGCAGCACCCTCACCCTGTCCGGGGTGGAGACGCTGACCGGCGGCGCCGGCACCGACATCGTCACGCTGGGGTCCGCGGGTTCCACCCTGACCGTGGTGGCGGGCATCGACAGTCTGACCGGCGGTGCCGGCACCGACGCGGTGACGCTGGGGTCCGCGGGCAACACCCTCACATTGTCCGGCGTGGAAACGCTGGCCGGCGGCGTCGGGACCGACGCGATCACCATCGGCACCGGTGGCGGCACGCTGACCGTCTCCCTGCTGGAGACTTTGGCCGGCGGCGCCGGCACCGATGTGGTGACGCTGGGATCCGGCGGCAGCACCCTCACCCTGTCCGGTGTGGAGACGCTGACCGGCGGTGCAGGTACCGACATCGTGACGCTGGGCTCCGCCGGCAGCACGCTGACGGTCGTCGGCGGCATCGACAGCCTGACGGGTGGTGTGGGCACCGACGCGGTGACGCTCGGCAGCTCCGGCAGCACCTTCACCCTGACGGCCATCGAAACGCTGACCGGCGGTGTCGGCACCGACGTGGTCAGCCTCGGCACCGCGGGCTCCACCGTCACCCTGTCGCTGATCGATAGCATCATCGGCGGTGTCGGCACCGACGTGGTGACCGTCGGCTCGTCCGGCAACAGCTTCACCCTCGCCTCCATCGAGACGCTGGTCGGCAACACCGGCACCGACGCGATCACCATCGGCACCGGCGGCGGCACGGTCACCGTGGCGCTGATCGAAAGCCTGACCGGCAGCGCCGGCACCGACCTCGTGACGCTGGGTTCGACCGGCGGCACCCTGACCGTCTCCCTGCTGGAGACGCTGACCGGCGGTGCGGGCACCGACGCGGTGACGCTGGGCAGCTCGGGCACGACCCTTGCCGTCTCCGGTCTGGAGACGCTGGCGGGCGGTGTGGGCACCGATGTGGTGACGCTGGGCAGCTCGGGCACGACCCTTGCCGTCTCCGGTCTGGAGACGCTGACCGGCGGCGCCGGCACCGACCTCGTGACGCTGGGCTCGACCGGGGGCACGCTGACCGTCGCGCTGCTGGAGACGCTGGCCGGCGGCGTCGGCACCGACGCGGTGACCATCGGCTCGTCCGGCGGCACCCTCGTCGTCTCCGGTGTGGAGACGCTGGCGGGCGGCGCCGGCACCGATGTGGTGACGCTGGGCTCGGCCGGCAGCACCCTCACGATCTCCGGCGTGGAGACGCTGACCGGCGGCGTCGGCACCGACATCGTGACGCTCGGCTCGGCCGGCAGCACGCTGACCGTCATCAGCGGCATCGACGGGCTGACCGGCGGCGCCGGCACCGACGTGGTGACGCTGGGCAGTGCCGGCGGGACCTACAGCCTGAGCGCGATCGAGACGCTGGTCGGCGGTGCCGGCACCGACGTGGTGACGCTGGGGACCACCGGCAGCACCGTGACCGTCGCCGCGGTGGAGACGCTGGCCGGCGGCGTCGGCACCGATGTGGTGACGCTCGGCTCCGAGGGCAGCACCCTCACCGTGGCGTCCGGCATCGACAGCATCGTCGGCGGGGTCGGCACCGATGTGGTGACGCTGGCCTCGACCGGCATGACCTTCACGCTCAGCGCGATCGAAACCCTGATCGGCGGCGTGGGCACGGAGGTGATCACCCTCGGCACCGCCGGCTCCACCGTCACCCTGTCGCTGATCGACAGCATCATCGGCGGCGTCGGCACCGACGTCGTCACGGTGGGAAGCTCGGGCAACAGCTTCACCCTGGCCTCGATCGAGACGCTGGTCGGCGGTGCGGGCACCGACGCGATCACCATCGGCAGCACCGGCGGCACCGTCACCGTGGCGCTGATCGAAAGCCTGATCGGCGGGGCCGGCACCGACCTCGTGACGCTGGGCTCCACCGGCAACACCCTCAGCGTCTCCCTGCTGGAGACGCTGGTGGGCGGTGCCGGCACCGATGTGGTGACGCTGGACAGCGCCGGCGTCACCCTCACCGTCTCCGGTGTGGAGACGCTGACCGGTGGCAGCGGCATCGACATCGTGACGCTGGGTTCGGCGGGCAGCACGCTGGTGGTGGTGACCGGGGTCGACAGCCTGACCGGCGGTGTGGGCACCGACGCGGTGACGCTGGGCAGTTCCGGCAGCACCTTCACCCTGACGGCCATCGAGACGCTGACCGGCGGCGCCGGCACCGAGGTGATCAGCCTCGGCACCGGCGGCTCCACCGTCACCCTGACGCTGATCGACAGCATCATCGGCGGCGTCGGCACCGACGTCGTCACGGTGGGAAGCTCGGGCAACAGCTTCACCCTGGCCTCGATCGAAACGCTGATCGGCGGTGGCGGCACCGACGTGATCACCATCGGCACCGGCGGCGGCACGGTCACCGTGGCGCTGATCGAAAGCCTGATCGGCGGGGCCGGCACCGACATCGTGACGCTCGGGTCGACCGGCAGCACGCTGACCGTCTCCCTGCTGGAGACGCTGACGGGGGGCGCCGGCACCGACGCGGTGACCCTGGACAGCGCCGGCAGCACCCTCACCATCGCCGGGGTCGAGACGCTGACCGGCGGTGTCGGCACCGACATCGTCACCCTGGGGTCGCAGGGCAGCACCCTCACCGTGGTGAGCGGCATCGACGGGCTGACGGGCGGCGTCGGCACCGACGCGGTGACGCTCGGCAGCTCGGGCGGCACCTACACGCTGGTCGCCATCGAGACGCTGGCCGGCGGTGCCGGCACCGACGTGGTGACGCTGGGCAGCGCCGGCAGCACCATGACCATCTCGGGGGTGGAGACGCTGGCCGGCGGGGCGGGCACCGACGTGGTGACGCTGGGCTCGGCCGGCAGCACGCTGGTCGTGATCACCGGCATCGACGCCCTGACCGGCGGCGTCGGCACCGACGCGGTGACGCTCGGCAGCTCGGGCGGCACCTACACGCTGGTCGCCATCGAGACGCTGGCCGGCGGTGCCGGCACCGACGTGGTGACGCTGGGCTCGGCCGGCCGCACGCTGGTCGTGATCACCGGCATCGACGCCCTGACCGGCGGCGTCGGCACCGACGCGGTGACGCTCGGCAGCTCCGGCAGCACCTTCACCCTGACCGCCATCGAAACCCTGACCGGTGGCGTGGGCACGGAGGTGATCAGCCTCGGCACCGGCGGCTCCACCGTCACCCTGTCGCTGATCGACAGCATCATCGGCGGTGTCGGCACCGACGTGGTGACCGTCGGCTCCTCGGGCAACAGCTTCACCCTGACCTCGATCGAGACGCTGATCGGCGGTGCCGGCACCGATGCGATCACGCTGGGCACCGGCGGCGGCACGGTCACCGTGGCGCTGATCGAAAGCTTGATCGGCGGGGCCGGCACCGACCTCGTGACGCTGGGCTCCACCGGCAACACCCTCACCGTCTCCCTGCTGGAGACCCTGGTCGGCGGCGCCGGCACCGACGTGGTGACGCTGGGCAGTGCCGGCGTCACCCTGGTCGTGTCGGGCGTGGAGACGCTGATCGGCGGCAGCGGCATCGACATCGTGACGTTGGGCTCCGCCGGCAGCACGCTGGTGGTGGTCACCGGCGTCGACAGCCTGACCGGCGGCGTCGGCACCGACGCGGTGACGCTGGGCAGCACCGGCAGCACCTTCACCCTGACCGCCATCGAGACGCTGACCGGCAACGCCGGCACCGACGTGGTGAGCCTCGGCACCGCCGGTTCCACCGTCACCCTGTCGCTGGTGGAAAGCATCGTCGGCGGTGCCGGCACCGACATGGTGACGCTGGGCTCCGCCGGCTCCACCCTCGCCATCGCCGCGGTGGAGACGCTGACCGGCGGTGCGGGCACCGACATCGTCACCCTGGGGTCGCAGGGCAGCACCCTCACCGTGGTGAGCGGTATCGACAGCCTGACCGGCGGCGTCGGCACCGACGCGGTGACGCTGGGCTCCTCCGGGAACACCGTCACCCTGAGCGCCATCGAGACGCTGACCGGCGGCGCCGGCACCGACGTGGTGACGCTGGGCAGCAGCGGCGCCACGCTGACCGTGGCCGCCGTCGAGACGCTGGCGGGCGGCGCCGGCACCGACCTCGTCACGCTGGGGTCGCAGGGCAGCACGCTGACGGTGCTGAGCGGCGTCGAGAGCCTGACCGGCGGCGTCGGCACCGACGCGGTGACGCTGGGCAGCACCGGCGCGACCTTCACCATGGTGGCGATCGAGACCTTGACCGGCGGGGTGGGGACGGAGGTGATCAGCCTCGGTTCCACCGGCTCCACCGTCACCCTGTCGCTGATCGACAGCATCATCGGCGGCGCCGGCACCGATGCGGTGACGCTGGGCACGTCCGGCAACAGCGTCACCGCCGCCCTGATCGAAACGCTGACCGGCAACGCCGGCACCGACGTGATCACCATCGGCAGCGCCGGCGGCACGGTCACCGTGGCGCTGTTCGAAAGCCTGTCCGGCGGGGCCGGCACGGATGTGGTGACGCTGGGGTCAATCGGCGGCACGCTGACCGTCTCCCTGCTGGAGACCCTGACCGGCGGCGCCGGCACCGATCTGGTCACCCTGTCGGCGGACGGTGCGACGCTGGTGGTTCAGGCGGTGGAAACCCTGCGCGGCGGTTCCGGGAACGACCTGATCCTGATCGGCGGCGCCGGCGACACCCTGACGGTGTCGGCGCTGGAGACGCTGGTGGGCGGGGCCGGCACCGACGCGGTGACGCTCGGCAGCGGCGGCGCCACCATCCTGCTGCGGGGGCTGGAAAGCCTGACCGGCAGCGCCGGGACGGACGCGATCACCATCGGCAACACCGGCAGCACCACCACCGTATCGCTGCTGGAAACGCTGCTCGGCGGGTCCGGCACCGACGTGATCGCGCTGGGCTCCGGCGGCACCACCATGCTGGCCTCCCAGCTCGAGACCCTGACCGGCGGTGCCGGCACCGACGTGATCACGCTGGAGACGGCGCGCTTCGACGGCACCCTCGACCGCAATGTGCTGACCGGCGCCCTCGGCAACACCGTGACGGTGAGCGGGGTGGAGACGCTGACCGGCTCCGGCGGCACCGACGTGGTGACGCTGGGCTCGGCCGGCAGCACCATGACAGTGGTGTCCGGCGTGGAGTTCCTGGTGGGCGGCGCGGGCACCGACGCCATCACGCTGGGCTCGTCCGGCAACACCTTCACGCTGCGCGGCATCGAGACGCTGACCGGCAACAGCGGCACCGACGTGATCACGCTGGGCGACACCGGCGGCACGGTGACGGTCACCCTGATCGAAAGCCTGGCCGGCGGCGCCGGCACCGACATCGTGACCATCGGCACCGCGGGCGGCACGCTGGCGGTGTCGGCGGTGGAGAGCCTGACCGGCGGTGCCGGCACCGACGCGGTGACGCTGGGGTCCACCGGCACCACCATCACCGCGGGGCTGGTGGAGACGCTGACCGGCGGTGCCGGCAGCGACGTCGTGACTCTCGCCGCTTCGGGCAACACCCTGACGGTGGCGGCGCTGGAGACGCTGGTCGGCGGGTCCGGCACCGACATCGTGACGCTGGGGGGCAGCGGCAGCACCTTCACCGCCCACCTCCTGGAAAGCCTCGCCGGTGCCGCCGGCACCGACCTGATCATCATCGGCTCGTCGGGCGGCACGCTGGTGGTCTCCGGCGTGGAGACGCTGGTGGGCGGGGCCGGCACCGACGCGGTGACGCTCGGCAGCGGCGGCGCCACCATCCTGCTGCGGGGGCTGGAAAGCCTGACCGGCAGCGCCGGGACGGACGCGATCACCATCGGCAACACCGGCAGCACCACCACCGTATCGCTGCTGGAAACGCTGCTCGGCGGGTCCGGCACCGACGTGATCGCGCTGGGCTCCGGCGGCACCACCATGCTGGCCTCCCAGCTCGAGACCCTGACCGGCGGTGCCGGCACCGACGTGATCACGCTGGAGACGGCGC
>NZ_JABFFR010000057.1 GCF_013423485.1 Azospirillum oleiclasticum | reverse complement strand
AAGCAGCCTGAATACAGTTGCCGGGAATCCCGGCGCGGTTCAGGCCAGACCTGCCCGGGACCAGACGAGCGACCCGGTTCCCACACCACGTCTCGGGACACGACCTGACTCTCAGGGCTCGCGGATGCTCGCGCGGGATTCCCGCCTTCGCGGGAATGACGGAAAGCCTACGATGGCAACGGACGTCGCTTCAAGCAATTGCCCTGCACGACACAGAGGGAGGACTTGCGCATTTTTCGCAGAAATATATATTATCGTAGCGGTTCCCGGGGGTGTCAGGCGACACGTCAGACGGCCCCCCTGACATCCCTCAAATCCCTTTCCTTCAAGGGAGGCAATTCCTCATGGCGCCAGAGGGGCAGTCCGGGACGTCGCTGGACAAGGGGCATAGCTTGGATCACAAATCGCCAACCCAATCGGAAATCGTTTATCAAGGGCTGCGGCGTGAAATTCTTGAATGCCGCCTCCTTCCCGGGGCGAAGATCAAGACCAGCTATGTCTGTGGGACCTATGGCGTAAGCCTTGGTGCCGCGCGCGAAGCGCTGCAGCGGCTCACCGCGGACGGCATGGCGACGTTGGAGGCGCAGAAGGGGTTCGCCGTCGCTCCGATCTCTTGGGAAGAGTTCGAGCAGTTGACGGAGACGCGCGCCGAGATCGATGCCTCCTGCCTGCGCAAGTCGATCATGCACGGTGATGTGGAATGGGAAAGCCGCCTTGTTGCGGCCCTGCACCGGTTGACGCGTCTGCATGATGCGGGACAGGGCAGCGGGCCGCAGGGTCCCGGACCCGCCTGGCTGGAGGCGCATGCGGAATTCCACCGCGCCCTGGTCGCCGCCTGCCCGAACCGCTGCCTGCTGGACCTCCGCGAGATGCTGTACCAACGCAGCGAGCGATATCGCTACTGGTCGGTTACGCTCAGCCTGACCCTGGGCAAGCGCAACGTGCGCGAGGAGCATATCCAACTCGCCGAACTGGCGCAGCGCCGCGATGCCGATGCCGCCTGCGTGGCGATCACCGAGCATTTCCTGAGCACGTCCGAGGCGCTTCTGGCCGCCGCCCGGGAAGCGGGAGAGGCCGCGATCCCACGATGGCGGGCGCGGAAGGGCTGACTCCCGCTCCCACGGGTTGTGCCTCGGTCACCACCCGGTTCTCGCTATGACCGGGACCGGGGATCACGACCCGCATCACGTCTCCCGGCGGCAGAAAAGCCGGCGGCACCTTCGCCACGCCCACGCCCGATGGCGTCCCGGTGGCCAGGATGTCGCCCGGCTTCAGCGTCATCATCTGCGATGGATGGGAGATCTGCTCCCGGATGTTGTGGATCGGCCGCGATGTGCGAGCGCGCTGCCGCGCGTCGCCGATGACCTTGCCGAGCCTCAAGACACCGTTGCCGCGCGAAAAGACTGCCAGGGGCATCGCATTCGCTCTTCCGTCAGCCGGAGACCGGCGCGTTGTGGCAGGTGGTCAGCAGCCATTCGCCACCCGACCGCTGCCATGTCTGGGTGGTGATGGCGCGCACCGCCATTTCCTCTCCGGTCGTGCGGATCGCGAGCCTTTGTGTCAGCGGCCCGATCATCACCGCGCTGTCGCCCCAGGTGCGGATGTTCAGCGGCCCGCGGGTGACCTGTCGGAACAGGTATGTGTCGCGGAAGCCGGCCATGAAGCCGATCTTGTCGTCGATCCGGCCGTTCAGGTGGATATGGACCAGGTCAGCGGCCAGCATCGCCTCCAGCGCACTGGCGTCCCCCGCCATCAGCGCGGCGCAGCGACGTGCCTCCGCCTCCTCCAATCGCGAAACCTCCGACGTCATCGCGTTCTCTCCGAGATTGCTCCGCCCCGCATCCTCGGCACCGGGCGCGCGGCCGTCAAGAAATATATATTTTTGTTGACGATATAGAAATTGTAGTCAATGATACAAAAAATGGCTGCCGCTCCGAACAGGAGGGTGACGGCCGGACATCGGGGAGGGTGCGAATGAACGGAAGAATGACGCGGCGGGGCTTCGGGCTTCTCGCCACGGCGGCCGCGGTATCGGCCGCGGCCGGACGGGGGGTGGCGCAGGCCCCCGCGGGTGAGCCGATCCGGATTGGGTTTTCGATGCCGCTCAGCGGTGCGCTCGCGGGGAACGGCCGTCCCGCACTTCTGGCCCAGCAGGTCTGGGCCGAAGACATCAACGCCCGCGGCGGGCTTCTGGGCCGTTCGGTCAAGCTGGTTTTCTACGACGACCAAAGCAACGGCGCCAATGTTCCGGGGATCTACACCAAGCTTCTGGACGTGGACAAAGTCGATCTGGTGATCTCGTCCTATGGCACCGCCCTGATTGCCCCAGCCATGCCCGTGATCATACGGCGCGGCATGGCTTTCGTCTCGCTTCTCGGATCGAGCACCAACGAGATGTTCAAATACGGCGGCACCGCCAACATCAGCCCGGTCGGCCGCAGGATGAATGTGGACTTCGCGAAGGGATTTTTCGAGATCGCCCGCGGCTTGAACCCGACGCCGGCCACGCTCTCCATCGCCGGCCTGGACAGCGATTTTTCCAACCGCGCGATGGAAAGCGCCCGCTGGCAGGCGCGGGAGCACGGCATCAGGGTGGTCTACGATCGCGCCTACCCGCCTTCGACGGTGGATTTCTCGCCCATCGTGCGCGCCATCCGGTCGGCCGCGCCGGACCTGGTGTTCTTCGCCTCCTACCCGCCGGATTCGGTGGGACTGCTGAAGGCGGCGGGCGAACTGAAGCTGACGGCGAAAATGCTGGGCGGCGGCATGGTCGGCCCGCAGGTGACGGCGATCAAGGCCCAGCTCGGCGCGCAGTTGAACAATCTCGTCTGCTGGGATGTCTACGCGCCGGAACCGACGATGACCTTCCCCGGTACCGCCGCCTTCCTCGACCGCTACCGCGCCGCTGCCGAGGCGAAGGGGGCCGAGACGCTGGGCCTTTACGCCCCGCCGCTGGCCTACGCGCAGATGCAGGTGCTCGAGCAGGCGGTGACGCGGGCCGGCTCGCTGGATCAGGCGGCCATCGGCGCGGCGCTGCATCGCGAGGCCTTCCCCACCATCATCGGCGAGCTGCGCTTCGACCAGACCGGCGAATGGGTGGAGGAGCGCAACATCTACATCCAGTATCAGGGCGTGACCGGCAACGATCTGGCGCAGTTCAAGCAGCCGGGCACGCAGGTGATCCTCTATCCGCCGCAATACAGATCGGGCCAGCTGCGCCCCGGCTTCCCCGCCGCCTGATGCGCCTGACGCTCTCTGCGGGGAGCCGGCCCCTTTCACGGATGGAGACGAGATGCTGGACCCTGTGCTGATCGCCAACGCGGTCGTGTCCGGCCTGTTGCTGGGCTGTCTTTACGCCATCGCCTCGATGGGGCTGGCGGTGTCATTCGGGATGCTGGATGTGGTGAACATCGCCCATCCCGCGATGATGGTGCTGGCGAGTTGCGTGATCGCCGCGCTGTGCGCCCCGACCGGGTTCGACCCGCTCCTGGCCGCCCTGCTGATCGCCCCCGTCTTCGGGCTTCTGGGGGCAGGGCTCTACCGGCTTTACCACCTGTACTTCGAGCGGCGCGGCGACGAGGCGATGCAGGGTCTTGCCTTCTTCTTCGGGCTGATGATCGTGATCGAGGTTTCCCTGGTTCTGGTCTACGGCGCCGACCAGCGCTGGGTCGAAACCGGTTATGGCGGGCTCAGTCTCGGCCTTGGTCCGGTCGGCCTGCCGCTGCGTATGCTGTTGCCTGCGCTGATGTCGCTGGCCTGCATCGCCGCGCTGCTTCTGTGGCTGCGCCGCAGCTTCACCGGCCGGGCGGTGGCGGCGGTGGCGCAGGACCGCGACGCGCTGCGCTTCCTTGGCGCGGACCCGATCCGCATCAAGACCGTGGCCTTCGGCCTGTCGGTGGCGCTCGCCGCCATCGCCGGGGGCTGCCTGATCGTGGTGCAGCCGGTGGATGCCCATTCGGGCCACGTCTTCATCGGGCGCGTCCTCGCGGTCGTCATCCTTGCCGGATTGGGCAGCCTGCCCGGGACGCTGGTCGCCGCGCTGGTTTTCGGCGTGATCGAGAATGTCACCGCCACGCTGTTCGGCCCGGCCTGGTCCCCCGCGGTGGCCTTCAGCCTGCTGCTGGCCGTCCTGGCGCTGCGCCCGCAGGGCATGTTCGGAAGGGCGCACGCATGAGCCGCCCCCTTCGCCTGAACGTGGGTCTTGCGGCCGCCGGGGTGGCGCTGATCCTCATCCTGCGGCTGATCGACAACGACTATGCCTGGTATACGGGCTATGTGATCCTGCAATATGTGCTTCTCGCCGTCGCCTGGAACATCCTGGCGGGCTATTCCGGCTATGTGAACTTCGGTACCGCCGCCTTCTTCGCCGCGGGGGCCTACACCACGATCCTTCTGACCAAGGCGCTGAATCTCGACCTGCTTGTCTGCGTGCTGGCGGCGGGGTTGGTCAGCGGCGCGCTGGGTCTCGGCATGGGCTGGCTGACGCTGCGGCTGCGCGGGGTCTATTTCTCGATCGCCACGCTGTCGCTGGCCGTGGTGCTGCAGACGCTGGTGGTGAACTGGCCGTATGCGGGCGGCTCCTCGGGCGCCTATACGATGCGCCCGCAGGGGTATGCCGTCTTCGGCAATTACAGCGAGTTCCTGTTCGTGCTGATGCTCGTCCTGGCGCTTGGCGGGATCGCCGTGGCGGCGGGGATCGAGCGGTCGCGCCTTGGCCTCGGCCTTGCCACCATCCGCGACGACGAGCGGGCCGCCGCCGCCGCCGGGGTGCCGACGCTGCGGCTGAAACTGATCGCCACGGCCATCAGCGGCGGGATGATGGGGATGGCCGGGGCGCCGTTGCCCTATTACGCCTCCTACCTCAACCCCGAGGCCGCGTTCTCGCTGACCCATACGATCAACGCCATGGCCATGACGCTGATCGGAGGCACACAAGGCTGGGTCGGTCCGGTGATCGGCGCGACGCTGCTGAGCACGCTGCAACAGGGCGCCACAGTGACGATTTCCTCGGCCGGGAACCTGCTCATCGTGGGCGGCGTCCTGATCCTGTTCGTGATGCTGGCCCCCAAGGGCATCCTCGGCCTGATCCGGGCCTGGCGCGGACGGGGCGACACGGCATGAACGCGGTCCTCGACGTGCGCGGCCTCGGCAAAACCTTCGGCGGCTTCACCGCGCTGAACGGCATCGCCTTGACCGTCGCCCCGGGCGAGCGGCTGGGGCTGGTCGGCCCCAACGGCTCCGGGAAAAGCACTTTCGTCAACTGCATCGCGGGGGATTTCCCCGACCATGCCGGCGTGGTGCTGTTCAGGAACCGGCCGCTGGCCGGGCTGAAGCCGCACGAACGGGCGCGGCTCGGCCTCAGCCGCACCTTCCAACTGCCCCGTCCGTTCCGCAGCCTGACCGTTCTGGAGAACGTGACGGTGCCGCTGCGGTTTTCCGTGCCGCCGCTGCCGGTGGCGGATGCCCGGGCCCGGGCCCGCGCGTGCCTGGAACGGGTGGGATTGCAGGACAAGGCCCATTCACACCCGCACAGCTTGACGCAGGTGGATCTGCGCAAGCTGGAGCTGGCGCGCGCGCTGGCGCCGGAGCCGGCGCTTCTGATCGCGGACGAGGTGATGGCGGGCCTGTCCCATTCCGAGGTGGACCAGATCCTGGATCTGCTTTTCGCGCTGAATGGGGACGGCACGGCGGTCATCATGATCGAGCACGTGATGCGGGCGATCACCGCCTTTTCGCAGCGTCTGGCGGTCTTCGTCGCCGGCCGGAAGATCGTGGAGGGCGACCCGCAGACCGTTCTGGCGACACCCGAGGTGGAGGCCGCATATCTTGGCACATGATGCGCTGGTCGTTCAGGGGCTGGATGCCGGTTACGGCGCGGTCCGCGTGCTGCACGACGTGTCGCTGCGGGTGCCCGAGGGGCAGATCGTGGCGCTGCTGGGCACCAACGGAAATGGCAAGTCGACGCTGATGCAGTCGATCCTGGGGCTGGTGAAGCCCACGCGCGGCACGGTTCGCGCCTGGCTGGACGGGCGCGAGGTGGATCTGACCGGGCGGGCGCCGGAGGAGATCGTCGATCTGGGCGTCGTGCTGGTGCCGGAGGGACGGCGCCTGTTCCGCGATCTGACGGTGGAGGAGAACCTTGTCCTCGGCGCTTGGCGGGCCGCCGCACGGCGCGAGATTTCGCACAACCTGCGGCTCTGCTTCGAGACCTTCCCCCGGCTGGAGGAACGGCGGCGGCAGCGGGTCGGCTCGATGAGCGGAGGCGAACAGCAGATGGTCGCCATCGGCCGGGCGCTGATGTCGGTGCCACGCATCCTTCTGGTCGATGAACCTTCGGTCGGCCTTGCGCCGATCATCGTCAAGCAGGTCATCGAGACCATCGGCAGCCTGAAGGCGAAGCTGGGCCTGACCGTGCTGATGGCCGAGCAGAATTTCACCCAGGCGATCCGCATTGCCGACCGCGGCTCGGTGCTGGTTCACGGCAGCATCGCCTTCGAGGGAGAGACCGCCGAAAGCCTCCGGGACAATCACCTCGTCCGGCAATTCTATCTCGGCACATAGGGGGGACCATGCTCTACAGCATCCACTGTCTCGACGGGGGCGACCGCGCGGGGTTGCGGGCCCGGAACCTTCAGGCGCATCAGGACTATCTGAAGGCCGCCACGGTGCGGCTGGTGGTGGCCGGGCCGCTGCTGGCCGAAGACGGCGAGACCGCCGTCGGCAGCATGTTCGTGATCGAGGCGCCCGACCACGCCACGGCCGAGGCGTTCAACCGCAACGACCCCTTCCACAAGGCCGGGGTCTGGGGGACCATCAGCATCCATCTGTTCAAGAAGCGCTGGGACGACCGCCTTGGCCCCGGCAGCCATGACGGAGCCAGCTCATGAGGCCCGGCATCGGCTGGATCGGGCTGGGCCATATGGGTTCGGTCATGGCACCGCGTCTGGCGGCTGTCGGTTGGACCGTCACCGGCTACGACCTCGACCCGGCGCGCGCGGCGGGATGCGGGGTGGCCGCCGCGGCCACGCCGGTGGAACTCGCGGCGGGGGCGGACGTGCTGATCTCCACGATCCCCGACGATGCCGCCTTTCGCGCGCTGCTGGCCGGGCTGGCCGGCGCACTGCGGCCCGGAACCACGCTGATCGACATGAGCACGCTGTCGCCCGATGCCTCGGCCCGGGCGGCGGACCTCCTGGACAAAGCGGGCGTGGCTTATCTGCGGGCGCCGGTTTCCGGCAGCACCGGTCTGGCGGCGGAGGGAGCCTTGAGCCTTTTCGTCTCGGGTCCGCGCGACGTGTTCGAGGCGCAGCACCCGATCCTCGAGGTTCTGGGCAAGCGCATCACCTGGCTTGGTCCGGCGGAAGAAGCGCGGGTGGCGAAGCTTGTGGTCAACTCGCTGGTGGGATCGATGAACGGGGCGCTGGCCGAGGCGCTGGCCCTGGCCGAAGCGTGCGGGTTGAACCGCCCCGCGGTGATCGATCTGATCGCCGGGAGCGCCGCGGCCTCGCCCTATATCGCGTCGAAGGTGGAAAAGCTGAAAGAGCGGGACTGGACCCCGGCCGCGTCGATCAGCCTGATCGCCAAGGATCTGGACCTGGTGCTGGCGCTGGCCGAGGCGCGGGGATTGGCGATGCCGCAGGCGGCGCTGAACCGGGCCCGCCTGGCCGAGGCCGAGGCCCTGGGCTGGGGCGGGCGCGACATGAGCGCGCTCGCGGCGCTGCCCACGCGGGAGCCGGCGGTCACCATTGCCGCGCTGGAGGACGAACGCTACGCGGCGATGCTGGCCGGCGACATCGCGACGCTCGACCGTCTGCTGGATACGACGCTGCGCTACATCCATTCCAGCGGTGGCACCGACAGCAAGGAAAGCTACATCGCCGGCTTCGCCAGCGGACATGTGCGCTATCGGCACGTCACCCGAAGCGGGCAGTCGATCCAGGTTTCGGGCGATGCCGCGCTGGTGCTGAGCCGCCTGGGGATCGACATCCTCGTGGGTGGAAAGCCGAAGCGGATCGAGGCGATGGCGATGGCGGTCTGGTCCCGGACCTCGGGGCGATGGCGGCTGATCTGCGTGCAATCGGCGCCGGCGGGACAATCATAGCCATGGCGCAGATCGACGCGGGAATGCTGCAGAAGTCAGCCACCTGGGCGGAATCGGGGCGCTCTCCGCCGCAGTGGTGCGACGCGATCCCGGCGTGTCGGCTACGACACGATGCTTCCGGGAGTGAAAAGCCATACCGGGCCGCGACCAGAGGCGGTTCCACATCTGACAACAAGGAGGAAACCATGAACGATATCAAGCAAATCGAGGAACGGCCCATCCTGCATCACGTCACCTTGAAGACCACCCGGATGGAGGAGATGCTGGCCTGGTACAGGGCGGTGGTTGGCTGCGTGCCGAACTTCAGGTTCGAGGGCGGGGCTTGGACGACCAACGATACCGCAAACCATAGGGTCGCCCTGTTGCAGACTCCGGCGATCCGCAACGACCCTGACAAGCTGCATCATGCCGGGATGCACCACATGGCGTTCGAATTCGCGACGCTCGACGGGCTGCTGGCAAATTACGCCCGTTTGGCCGAGGCCGGCATCCTTCCCCATGCCTGCCTCGATCACGGCCTGACTACCTCGTTCTATTACGAGGACCCGGACGGCAACAGTGTCGAACTGCAATGCGACAATTTCGGCAACTGGAACCTGTCCAGCGAGTGGATGCGCACCTCCCAGGAATTCGTGCGCAACCCGATCGGCGAGGAATGCGATCCGCCGAAGATGATCGCCGCTCGGAAAGCGGGCATGTCCGTGGCCGAACTGCACCAGCGGACCCGTGCGGGCGAGTTCCGTCCCGCCGTACCGGGCGATCTGCATCTGCCGGTGTGATGCCATGCGGAAGATCGCGGTCGTGCCCCGCGGGGTGATGTAGCTGTGGGGAACCGGCCCGCCGAAGCGCCCCCATGGCTGGCGTAGGCGGGCCGGTTCCCCACAGCCGCGGCGGCCATCGTGGTTCTTCGGTGGAGTCTGGTCACCACACCTCGACCCGACCGATGGGGTGAGGTGATGTGGTGGACGGCCCCTTGCGCACGATGACCAGGATCTTGCAGCCGGCGATCGTCCAGCTACGGGGCGTTGGCCAGGATCCAGCGGACGATGGACGTGTGATCGACGGTCACGCGGCGGTCGTCGATCGGAAACAGCGGGTGTCAGCCTACCGCCGGCAGGATCACCGTCGACGCGAGCCGCCGAAATGGCCGACGTTCCACCCGGTCGCCGCCCCGGCGCAAACACTGCAACAGAAGCCGCGCAAACGTAACCAAAGCTTAACGCGTCGTCCGCGCGCTCCGGCGGTACAAGACGCGGGGTGACGGGGTCTTGGCGCAAGGGCCGGCCTCCACCGCCGAGACTTCGGGAAACGGGAGCAACGCATGACCCTTCGAACCGCGCTGGCCGGGGCCGCCGGCATCGCCATCGCCGCCGGGTTGGGGCTGTCCGCCGCCCAGGCCGCCACCAAGCTGACGGTCTACACCGCGCTGGAGAACGAGCAGCTCGCTCCCTACAAGAAGTCGTTCGAGGCCGACAACCCCGGCATCGAGATCGAGTGGGTCCGCGACTCCACCGGCGTCGTGACCGCCAAGCTGCTGGCCGAGAAGGACAACCCCCGCGCCGACGCGATCTGGGGCTTGGCCGCGTCGAGCCTGATGATCCTCGACGCGCAGGGAATGCTGCATCCCTACGCGCCGAAGGAGGCGGGCGCTCTGAAGCCGGCCTTCGTCGATGGCAAGACCCCGCCGGCCTGGGTGGGCATGGACGCCTGGATGGCGGCCATCTGCTTCAACACGGTGGAGGCGGAGAAGCGCAAGCTGCCCAAGCCCGCCTCCTGGGCGGACCTGCTGAAGCCGGAGTACAAGGGGCAGGTGGTGATGCCCAACCCGGCGTCGTCCGGTACCGGCTTCCTGGCCGTGTCGGGCTGGCTGCAGACCATGGGGTCCGACAAGGGCTGGTCCTACATGGACCGGCTCAACGACAACGTCGCCGTCTACACCCATTCCGGCTCCAAGCCCTGCCGCATGGCGGCGTCCGGCGAGTACGCCATCGGCATCTCCATCGAGTACACCGGCGCCCAGCAGAAGACCAAGGGTGCGCCGATCGACGTGATCCTGGCCGCCGAGGGCGCCGGCTGGGAGATGGAGGCGACCGCCATCGTCAAGGGCACCAAGAACCTGGACGCCGCGCAGAAGCTGGCCGACTGGGCCGCGACCAGGAAGGCGAACGAGCTGTACGTCAACTTCTACCAGGTCACCGCGCACCCCGGCGTCACCAAGGACACGCCCAACTACCCGAAGAACGCCGAGGCGTCGATGATCAAGAACAACGACTTCGCCTGGGCCGCCGCCAACCGCGACGCCATCCTGGCGGAGTGGGGCAAGCGGTACAACGCCAAGTCCGAGCCGAAGAGCTGACGCACCGCCATGTCGCCGCTTCCGTATCTGCGCCTGACCGGCATCACCAAGACCTACGGCGGCTTCACGGCGCTGAAATCCGTGTCGCTCGACGTGCGGCGGGGTGAGTTCCTGTGCTTCCTCGGCCCGTCCGGCTGCGGGAAGACCACGCTGCTGCGGGTGATCGCCGGTCTTGACCCGCAGACGGAGGGGCGCGTGGAGCTGGACGGGCGCGACGTGTCGCGCCTGCCGCCCTCGGCGCGCGATTACGGCATCGTGTTCCAGTCCTACGCCCTGTTCCCCAACCTGTCCGTCCACGGCAACGTGGCGTACGGGCTGAAGCTCAAGCGCGACGCCGAGCGGGCGCGGGTGGAGGAGCTGCTGGCGATGGTCGGGCTGCCCGGCTCCGGGGCCAAGTTTCCGGGCCAGCTCTCCGGCGGCCAGCAGCAGCGGGTGGCGCTGGCCCGCGCGCTCGCCCCGGCGCCGGGGCTGCTGTTGCTCGACGAGCCGCTGTCGGCGCTCGACGCGCGCGTACGCCTGCATCTGCGTCGGCAGATCCGCGATCTGCACCAGCGGCTCGGCATCACCACCATCATGGTCACCCACGACCAGGAGGAGGCGCTGACCATGGCCGACCGCATCGTTGTGATGAACAACGGCGTGATCGACCAGGTGGGCACCCCCGACGACATCTACCGCCGCCCCGCCAGCCGCTTCGTCGCCGATTTCGTGGGCGCCATGAACATGCTGCCGGGGGTGGTGGCGGAGACGGGGCGCGTCCGGCTCGGCGGCCTCGACCTGGAGTGCGAGGCGGACGCGGTGCCGGGAGCGGCCGTGACCGTCTGCCTGCGACCGGAGGACGTGCAGGTGCGCGCCCCCGCCTGGGTCAACCGGCTGGACGCGGTCATCGAGACCATGGAGTTCCTGGGGCCATTCCACCGCGCGCGGCTGGCGGTGGAGCCGCTGGGCGAGCAGCGGCTGACGGCCGATCTCTCCGCCAACCTCGTGCGCGACCTCGACCTCGGCGCCGGGCGCCGGCTGCCGGTGTCGCTGCCGCGTGAGCGGCTGCGCGTCTTCGAGGCGGCGGGCGCATGACCACGGCGGCGCTGCCCGGCGGCCGCCCGGTCCGCTGGGGCGAGGCCGGGATGCTGGCCGCGGGGCTGGTGTCGCTCACCCTGCTGCTGGTGGTCTTCGTGGTGCTGCCGCTGGGCGCCATCCTGGTGCGCAGCCTGTACGACCGCAACGACGCCTTCGTCGGCCTCGCCAACTTCGCGGCCTTCCTTCAGACGCCGGCGCTCACCGTGTCGGTGTGGAACAGCGTGGCCGTGTCCGCGCTGACCACGACCATCGTGGTGCCGCTGGCCTTCGCGTACGCCTTCGCCATCACGCGCACGGCGATGCCGGGCAAGGGGCTGTTCAAGGCGCTGGCGCAGATTCCCATCCTGGCGCCATCGCTGCTGCCGGCGATCGCGCTGGTCTATCTGTTCGGCAACAAGGGCGTCCTGCGCGACCTGATGATGGGCCACAGCATCTACGGCCCGATCGGCATCGTGATCGGGGAGGTGTTCTACACCTTCCCGCACGCGGTCATGATCCTGACGGTCGCCCTGTCGACCGCCGACGCCCGCCTGTACGAGGCGGCGGAGGCGCTGGGCGCCGGGCGGTTGCGCCGCTTCCTCACCATCACCCTGCCGGGCGCGCGTTACGGCCTGATCAGCGCCGTCTTCGTGGTGTTCACGCTGGTCATCACAGACTTCGGCGTGCCCAAGGTGATCGGCGGCTCCTTCAACGTGCTCGCCACCGACGTCTACAAGCAGGTGGTCGGGCAACAGAATTTCGGCATGGGTGCTGTGGTCGGCATGGTGCTGCTGGTGCCGGCGGTGCTGGCCTTCGTCGCCGACTGGATCGGGCAGAAGCGCCAGATGGCCCTGCTGTCCGCCCGTTCCGTCCCCTATGCGCCGCGGCGCCGGCCGGCGGGCGACGGGCTGGCGCTGCTGTTCTGCGCGCTGGTGGCGGGGTTGCTGCTGGGCATCCTGGGCATGGCGGGCTTCGCCTCGCTCGCCACCTTCTGGCCCTACGACCTGACGCCGACGCTCGCCAATTACGACTTCGCGCAGTTCGACAGCGCGGGCTGGAGCAGCTATTGGAACAGCCTGCGCCTGTCGGTCTGGACGGCGGTGGTGGGAACCGCCGTGGTGTTCGTCGGAGCCTGGCTGATCGAGCGCAGCCCGGCGGCACGGCCTTTGGCCGCGGTGGCGCGGATGGCGGCCATCGTGCCGCTCGCGGTGCCGGGGATGGTGCTGGGGCTCGCCTACATCTTCTTCTTCAACGCACCCTGGAACCCGCTGGGCTGGCTGTACCACGGCATGGCGATCCTGGTGCTGTCCACCGTCGTGCATTTCTACACGGTCAGCCATCTGACCGCGGTCACCGCGCTGAAGCAGCTCGACCGCGAGTTCGAGGCGGTGTCGGCCAGCCTGAAGGTTCCGGTCTGGACCACCTTCCTGCGCGTCACCGTGCCGCTGTGCCTGCCGGCGATCCTGGACATCGCCATCTATTTCTTCGTCAACGCCATGACCACCGTGTCCGCCGTGGTCTTCCTGTACGCCCCCGCGACCAAGCCGGCGTCGGTCGCGGTCCTCAACATGGACGACGCCGGCGAGGTGGCGGGGGCCGCCGCCATGGCGATGATGATCGTCTACACGTCCGCCGGCGTGCGCGCGCTCCACGCGGTCCTGTCCTGGGTCCTGCAGAGGCGCACACAGGCGTGGCGGGCGCGGTAGGGTCAGGGAACCGCCCGCTCCCGCGCCACCTCCAGGAAGGCGCGCACCACCGCCAGCCGGCGGCGTTCGCGCAGGCAGACGACGTATTCGTCCATCTCGACCACCACCCCGGCGAAGGGCAGCAGCGCGAGGCGCGGGTCCTGGGCGAACTCGGCGGCGGAGACGAAGCCGATGCCCAGCCCGGCGGCCACCGCCTCCACCACCGCCTCGCGGCTTTCGATCTCCAGCGGCGTGGCGGGGGCGAGGTCGGCGGCGGCGAAGGCCCGCTCGACGAGGCGCCGGGTCATCGAGCCGGGTTCACGCAGCACCAGCCGCTCCGCCGCCAGCTCGGCGAGCGTCACCGCCCGGTGGCGCGCCAGCCGGTGGCCGCGCGGCAGCAGCGCCATCACCGGGTCGCGGCGCAGCGGCACGACGTAGAGCCGCGAATCGCCGGGCACGTCGGCCAGCACGGCCACGTCGATGCGCGTGTCCAGCAACCCCTGCAACAGCGTCCGCGAATTGCCGACGGAGAGCGTCACCGTCGGCCCCGGATGGCGGCGCGTGAAGTCGGCCAGCAGCGGCACGGCGTGGAAGGGTCCGTCCGCCCCCACGGCCAGCGTCCCGCCCTCCAGGTGCCGCACGCCGGCCAGCAGCTCCAGCGCCTCCTGCTCCGCGGCGAACAGGCGCCGGGTCACGGCGAACAGGGTCCGGCCCAGTTCGGTCAGCGCCACCGACCGGCGCGTGCGGTCGAACAGCAGCACGCCGTACGCCTCCTCCAGCGCCTTGACCTCCTGCGACAGGGTGGGCTGGGTGACGTTCAGCAGGCGCGCGGCCTTGGTGAAGCCACCCTCCGTCGCCACGGCGTGGAAGGCGCGGAGCTGGGCGTGATTTATGGATTTCATCCATGGGTCCATAGATGGAATGGATTGGCATTATGGTAGGCGGCGCGCTGTCATCCGTCCACCCTTGGACACGCTTTCCGCCGAGACGCGCATGACCAGCACCGCCCCCTACCTGCTGACCCCCGGACCGTTGACCACCTCCCGCACGGTGAAGGAGGCGATGCTGCGCGACTGGGGCTCGCGCGACGGCGCCTTCATCGCCATGAACGCGCGCATCCGGGACCGGCTGGTGCGGCTCGTGGGCGGCGGCGACACCTTCGTGGCGGTGCCGCTCCAGGGCTCCGGCACCTTCGCGGTCGAGGCGATGATCGGCACGCTGGTGCCGGCGGACGGCAAGCTGCTGGTGCTGGTCAACGGCGCCTACGGGCAACGGATGCTGCGCATGGCGCGCACCATCGGCCTCGATGTCGCCGCCATCGAGACGCCCGAGGACCGGCCGGTGGAGCCGGCGGCGCTGGACCGGGCGCTGGCCGCCGATCCGGCCGTCACCCATGTGGCGGTCGTCCAGTGCGAGACCACCTCCGGTATCCTCAACCCGATCGAGGCGGTGGCGGCGGTCACCGCCGCCCACGGACGCGCGCTGCTGATCGACGGCATGAGCGCCTTCGGCGCCCTGCCGCTGGACGCCGGCCGCACGCCGTTCCAGGCGGTCGCCGCCTCCGCCAACAAATGCCTGGAGGGGGTGCCGGGGCTGGCCTTCGTGCTGGTCCGTCGCGACGCGCTGGACGCCGCGGCCGGCAACGCCCATTCCCTGTCGCTCGACCTGCACGACCAGTGGAAGGGGTTCGAGGCGAACGGGCAGTGGCGCTTCACCCCGCCCACCCATGCGCTGGCCGCCTTCGACCGGGCGCTGGAGGAGCACGAGGCCGAAGGCGGGGTGGAGGGGCGCGGCGCCCGCTACCGGGAAAACGCCCGCGTCCTCATCGACGGGCTGCGCGCCATGGGCTTCCGCACGCTGCTGCCCGACCATCTGCAGGCGCCGATCATCGTCACCGTGCGCATGCCGGCCGACCCGCGCTTCGTCTTCGCGGACTTCTACGACCGGCTGCGGGAGCGCGGCTTCGTCATCTATCCGGGCAAGCTGACGGTGTCGGACAGCTTCCGGATCGGCTGCATCGGCCGTTTGGGGGCCACTGAAATGAGGGCGGCGCTGGACGCCATCCGCGCCACGCTCGACGAGATGGGCGTCGCCACCGGCGCGCCCGCTGGGGAAGGAAACCAGGAATGAGCTACACCTACACGCGCCGCTACACCGGGCCGCTCCAGGCCGTGGTGCTGGACTGGGCGGGGACCACGGTCGATTTCGGCTGCCTCGCGCCGGCCGGCGCCTTCATGGAGGCGTTCCGCCGCCACAAAGTCGAGATCACGCTGGAGCAGGCGCGCGGCCCCATGGGCATGCCCAAGTGGGACCACATCAAGGCGGTGCTCGCCATGCCCGCGGTGGCCGCCGCCTGGGTCACCCGCTACGGCCGCCGTCCGGACGACGCCGACGTCGACAGCCTCTACGAGACCTTCCTGCCGCTCCAGGTCGAGGTGGTCGACCGCTACGCCGACGTGATCCCCGGCGTGGTGGATGCCATCGCCTCCATGCGCCAGCGCGGCATGCGGATCGGCTCGACCACCGGCTACCCCCGCCAGGTGCTGCAGGTGGTGCAAAAGGTGGCGGCGGCGCAGGGCTACGAGCCGGACATCGCGGTGGCCGCCGGCGACACGCCGACCGGTCGTCCCGGCCCGGCCATGGCGCTGCGCTGCGTGATCGAGCTGGGCATTTCGCCGGTGGAGGCCTGCGTGAAGATCGGCGACACCACGCTGGACGTGGAGGAGGGGCTGAACGCCGGCATGTGGACGATCGCGCTGACCGACACCGGCAACGAGGTCGGCGTGCCGCTCGGCGAATGGAGCCTGCTGTCGGAGGAACGGCGCGCCGCGCTGCGCGCCCCGGCGGAGGAGCGGCTGCGCCGCGCCGGTGCCCATTACGTGGCGGGAAGCCTGCTCGGCGCGCTGCCCCTGCTCGACGACATCGAGGCGCGGCTGGCGCGCGGCGAGCGGCCGTGATCGACGGCCGCGCGGCGCCGGCCCAGTCGGAGGGCGACGTCAACCACTCCGATCGCCGCGCGGCCTGGGCGGGGCGCCACGTCGGCCCGGCCAGCCGCGCGCTGGTGGAGCGCGACGCCGCCGCCTTCCTGCCCCAGTCCCTGTCCAGCCCCTGCCTGTCCGCCATACGCCGGGCGGAAGGGATCTGGATCGAGGACATGGACGGGCGCCGCTTCATGGACTTCCACGGCAACAGCGCCCACCACATCGGCTACGCGCACCCGCGCCTGCGGGCGGCGCTGCACGCCCAGCTCGACGATCTCAGCTTCGCGCCCCGCCGCTTCGCCTGCGAGCCGGCGGCGGAATTGGCCGAGCGGCTGGCCGGGCTGTCGCCCACCGGACCGGGATCGCGGGTGCTGTTCGCGCCCAGCGGGTCGGACGCCATCGAGATGGCGCTGAAGATTGCCCGGCTGGCAACCGGGCGCTTCAAGACCCTGTCCTTCTGGGATGCCTTCCACGGCGCCGGGTTCGGCGCCAGCAGCGTGGGGGGCGAGGCGCTGTTCCGCTCGCACGGGATCGGGCCGCTGCTGCCGGGGGCCGAGCATGTGGCGCCCTTCGCCTGCCAGCGCTGCCCCTACGGCTTCCCGTCGCCGGGCGCCGCCCCGGACCTGGACGCCTGCCGCATGGCCTGCGCGCGCATGCTGCGCTACGCGCTGGAGAAGGAGGGCGACATCGCCGCCGTGGTGGCGGAACCGGTGCGCGCCGTCCCCTACCTGCCGCCGCCGGGATTCTGGGCGGCGGTGCGGCAGGCCTGCGACGAGACCGGGGCCCTGCTGATCTTCGACGAGATCCCCACCGGCCTCGGCAAGACCGGCGCGCTCTTCACCCACGAGCGGGTCGGCGCGGTGCCGGACATGGTGGTGCTGGGCAAGGCGCTGGGGGGTGCCATGCTTCCCGTCGCCGCGGTGATCGCGCGGGCCGGGCTGGAGGTCGGCGGCGACCGTGCCATCGGCCACTACACGCACGAGAAGAACCCTCTGCTCGCCCGCGCCGGCCTGACCACGCTGGACATCATCGCGGAGGAGGGGCTGGCCGGGCGCGCCGCCGACCTCGGTCGCCACGCACTCCAGCGTCTGGAGGAGATCGCCGCCCGCCACCCCGGCGTGGCCGGGGTGCGCGGCGCCGGGCTTCTCCTGGGGATGGAGATGGAGGAGCCCGACCGGGCGGAAGCCGTGCTCTACGCCGCGCTGGAGCGTGGGCTCAGCTTCAAGGTGACCATGGGCCGTGTGCTCACCCTGTCGCCGCCGCTGATCATCGCGCGCGACGACCTCGACCGCGCGCTGGACATACTGGACGGGTGCCTCGGGACCCGGACGCGGTAGTCGAGGAGCCGGGGTGGCGCGCTGGCGTCATCGGCAGGAGGGGGTGCCTGCCCCTGCCGATGTTGATAGGATCGGGGTGCCGAGGGAGAGCGACATGGGTGCAGCCAACCTGAACGGTCGAGGTTCCGGTCAGCCGGTGCCGGACGAGTTGTTGGGGCCGGTGGTCGCCTATTACCGCCCGCGCACGGTGATCCTGTTCGGTTCGCAGGCGCGCGGCGACGCCGGCAACGACAGCGACGTCGATCTCTTCGTCGTGGTGGACGACGACACCCCGCCTGAACGGCTGTCCTGGCGCGGCAAGTATGAGGCGCGCAAGACCTATCACCTTGCGGTCGACATCGTCGCGTGCCGTGCGTCGGTGTACGAGCGCAGACGCGGGGTGGTCGGATCCCTCTCGCACGTTGCCGATCAGGAAGGCGTCGTCGTCCATGAGCGCCACTGATCGCGCCACGATCCTGGAGGAGACGCGGCGCTGGTGGACGGTCGCAGCGGAAGACCTGCGGGTGGCGCAGGCTTGCCATGCCATGGCTCCGCCCTCTCCGGGGAATGCCGCCTACCATTGTCAGCAAGCCGCGGAAAAGCTGGTAAAGGGGCTTCTGGTGGCGACCGGTGTGCTCCCGTCAGGGTGCTGAAAGGGAACCGCCGGTGGCCCCAGCCCCTACACAAAGGTGTTGCGCCGCCGCGTTCTCGGCGGCTCAACACAATGGACATCCGGATCTGTTCAATCCAGCGTAGACGGCCCGGTGTGGACCAGCCAATCCAACGCTCTGACGATGGCATCCTGGTCCTCCTTCGCGGATGCGACCACTTCGCCAAGCCGGTCCACCGAAATGTTGAGAACCCCCAGGATGTCCAGGTAGAACATAGCGTCCCCGACGGTGATCGGCGGCATTGCGGTTGGGTCGTGTGCCGAAGCGGGTGGCTTGTTCGCAAGCAGCGGGACGACCACCCGTCGGTCGGATCGGTCAAACCAATCGGATTGGATCACGAGCAAATACGGCACGGACGTTTTGGTCTTGCCCGTGTTCCTACAGACGTCGAATTGTTTCATGTCGGGGTGCCTTGGTCAGAGTTCGCCGAACTCGTCCGCAGGGTGGCCATCGTCCCGATAATAAGAATTGCGCCAGTCCATCGCGCGGTCGATCCTAGACTTCATCTGGCGCTCGTACTCCTGCTGCACACGCTTGGCCAAACCGTCTTCTGCCGCGGCAGAGATGTTGATGCCCATTTCCTTAGCCTTCGCCAGCAGATCCTCGTTCAGCGACACGTTCGTGGGGCGCTTCTTCGCCGTTGCGTCGTACGCTGCAATGCGCATCATTGCCTCCTTGGTTATGCGCATGATGTGTGCAGATTTATTCGTTGGCAAGCGGAAAGAGGTGTCGTCGAAGGCGGATAGCGGCGCCTACCGCGTCGTCCTGGTCGAAGCAGCGCAGCTGGATGTCGGTGGTCAGCAACTGCGCCGCCTCGCCGAGCCGCACCCCCTCGAGGGCAGCCAGCAGCGGAATCCAGAACTTGGCGTCCTTCACCATTTTGAAGCCCGGACGATGCCGGTGGTCCACCCCGGCGCAGCCGGTCCAGCACGGGCTGGCGAACAGCTTGCGGATTTCTGCGCTCGAGAAGGCTTCCCGATCGGCGTTGGCCGCGCGTCCGATGTCCTTCTGATCGTAGCGGATCCTGAGATCGGGCAGGTCCCGGTCGATCGCCACCTTCATCGTGGTCCTGAGCCAGCGGAGCAGGCCCTTGATCGTGTCGAGATGCTTGTTGACGGTCTTCATGGACAGGCGCGGCACCTCCGCGTCGCGCAATTCGTGGGCCAGATTGTCGCGGTCGAGATGTCCGTCCTCCGCACGCGCCATCACCGCCGCCTGCTGGGAGGCCGTCACCGCGTCCGCCCGGGCGACGGCCTCGGCGCCGGTCATGTTGCGGTAGGTGCCGCGGCCGAACAGGGTCGGAACCCGGTGCAGCTCACCCCTGAACCGCAACAGGTCGTCCTCCGTCACGTCGACGGCACGGCGGTCGCCGATGAGGCTGGTGAAGAGTTCCGCGGCGACGCGGTAGTTCCGTTCCTCCTCCTTGCACAGGGACGCTGTCTTGACCGGGTTTGTATCGCGCTGGCGGCGGCAGACCCGTTCGCCCATGGCCTGCTGTATCGTCCAGTCCGTAGCCGGGCTGGCCCTCTGCGGCTGTGGGCGTGTATCCGCCTCCGCCGCTTCGGGCGTCCGGTCGACCATGGTGGCAGTGGGGCCGATCGGGCTTGCTGAAGCCGTGACTGGGGACGTCGTGACGTGCACGGACGCCGCCGCAGCGACGACGGGCCGAGTGGCCTGGGAGAGCGGGTGGGCTTCCACCGCCGTCCGGTCGGGCACCGGGCTGGCGCCGGGTTTGATGGTGTCGATTGATGCCGCGGGGGCCGCACCAGTAGACGGACCCACGGCGGTAGAGATGGACCCCAAGCGACATCGACGACGCTCCCCGTGCGGGGCGCCGGACCGTCGATGGCACAGTTGGGGGACCAGCCTGGTGGCTTCGCCCTAAGCGCCTGATGTTCAAGGGATCTTGGGAAAGGTTGGTTGGGGGACTAGGATTCGAACCTAGGCTGGCGGAGTCAGAGTCCGCTGTCCTACCGCTAGACGATCCCCCAAGCGGGACGGAGTGTTGAGCGCCGTTGGCGTCGTCTCCGTCGTGGGCGCGGGTTATAGCATCGGGTTTCAGGTTTGAACAGAGGTTTTTTTCCAGGCCGGCGAGGCCATCGTTAACGTGACCGTCCATGATCCGGCAGAAGGCGAGGATGGTCCCGATCCCGGCCGCCGATCCAGGCCGACGTGATTCGCCGTCGGGCGCCTCCGCCGGGGAATCGTTGCTGCGCGAAAAAAAAGGGCCGCGGAGACCGCGGCCCTGAGTTTAGGGAGGAAACGCCCAAGAAGTGCGTTACGCCATCGACCGCATCAGCGATGCGACCGATGTCGCACTGCACAATATGATGGAAGGGCGGGCTGCGATCAAGGGGAAAAAAAATATATCATGTTTTTCATGAAGTTGAGGCGGCGGCGGCGGCTCGGTTGCGCGGCGCGCCCGGCGAACATTGTTGCAGTGCACAAATGTCCAGCCCCCTTCATGCCGCGCAGCATGGGGATGTCGGGCGACGTCGGGCCGCCCCCGTCCGACAACACCGCCGACCCGGAAAAGTTCGACGGCCCCTTGACGATGACGTCCGGCTGCCCGACGCTTCCGGTGAATGGAAGGTCGGGAACAGAATGGCCGAGTCCGCGGTTCCACCAGGGGCCCGCGGGCTGGATGCGGCGGCCATGGGGGGAGGGTTGCAGGGAGTGAGCAGGCTCGTCGTCGTCTCCAATCGCGTGGCGCCCATCGACGAAAGCAAGCAGACCGCCGGCGGTCTTGCCGTCGCGGTGCTGGCGGCGCTGAAGAAAAGCGGTGGAATCTGGTTCGGCTGGAGCGGCACGGTGCTCGACACCGACGCCTCTCCCACCGAGCCGTCGCTGCACCAGGTGGGCAAGCTCACCTACGCCACCCAGGATCTGTGCCGGCGCGATTGGGACGAATATTACAACGGCTTCGCCAACCAGACGCTGTGGCCGCTGTTCCACTACCGCCCCGGCCTGCTGTCGGTCAGCCGGCGCACGATGGAGGGCTACGACCGGGTCAACGCCATCTTCGCCACGGGGCTGGCGCCGCTGCTGCGGCCGGACGACATGGTGTGGGTGCACGACTACCACCTCATCCCCTTCGCCCGGAACCTGCGCGACAAGGGGCTGGGGCAGCGGATGGGGTTCTTCCTGCACACGCCCTTTCCGGCGCCGGAACTGCTGGTGGTGGTGCCGAACCACCGGGACCTCGTGCGCGACCTCTGCGCCTACGATCTGGTGGGCTTCCACACCGAAGTGGACCTGCGCTGCTTCGCCAACTACATCCGCTACGAGGCCGGCGGCGAGGTGGAGCCGTTGGGGCCGGGGCAGGGGATGCTGATCCGCGCCTTTGGCCGCCAGCTTCTGGCCCGCGCCTTCCCGATCAGCATCGACACCCCGGCGCTGGAGAGCGTGGCCCGCACCGCCGCGCGCTCGCGTCATGCCGAGCGGCTGCGCGAGAGTCTGGTCGGCCGGCGGCTCATCATCGGGGTGGACCGGCTGGACTATTCCAAGGGCCTGCCGCAGCGCTTCGAGGCGTTCGAGCAGCTTCTGGTCAGCTTTCCCGAGCATTGCAACCGCGTCTCCTTCCTGCAGATCGCACCGCCCACGCGCGAGGACGTGCCGGAATACGTTTCCATCCGCCGCGCGTTGTCGGAACTGGCCGGCCGCATCAACGGCAATTTCGCCGAGTTCGACTGGGTGCCGATCCGCTACCTGAACAAGAGCTTCGGGCAGCGCGTGCTGGCCGGCTTCTACCGGCTGGCGCATGTCGGTCTGGTCACGCCGTTGCGTGATGGCATGAACCTCGTTGCCAAGGAGTATGTCGCCTGCCAGGATCCGGAGGACCCCGGGGTGCTGGTGCTGTCGGAATTCGCCGGCGCCGCGCATGAGCTGCCGGAGGCGATGATCGTGAATCCCTTCGACAGCGAGGGTGTGGCCGATGCGTTGCAGCGCGCGCTGACCATGCCGCTGGAGGAGCGGCGGGAGCGCCACGCGGCCATGCTGAAGACACTGCGCGCCAACAGCATCGGCCACTGGCGGGAAAGCTATGTGGACGCGCTCACCCGCGCGCCCTACGCGTGACAGTCGGGAGTGTTGAAGGATCGGCATGACGGACCCCCGGCCCACCCTGGTCGCCGACATCGGCGCCACCAACGCCCGCTTCGGGCTGATGGACGGCAACCATCTGCGGGAGACGCGCACCCTGCGCGGAGCCGATTACCCCACCATCGAGGCGGCGGCGGAGGCCTTCCTGGCCGCCGCCGGGGTCGGCCGGCTGCGCCCGGTGCGGGCGGCCTTCGCCGTGGCCGGGCCGGTGACCGGCGACCGGGTGGCCCTGACCAACCTGCCTTGGGCCTTCTCCGTCGATGCCGTGCGGTTGGCGCTGGGGCTGGACCGGTTGGTGGTGATCAATGACTTCACCGCCGTCGCCATGTCGGTGCCGCGGCTGGGCCCCGACGATGTGCGGGCGGTGGGTGACGGGGTGGCCGATCCGGCCGGCGTCGTCGGCGTGCTGGGCCCCGGCAGCGGGCTCGGCGTGTCGGGCCTCGTGCCGGCCGCCGGTGGCGGCTGGACCGCGCTGTCGGGGGAGGGCGGGCACGTCACCATGGCCCCGGTCGGCGACCGCGAGGGCGCCATCCTCGCCCAGCTCCGCAAGAGCTTCGACCACGTGTCGGCCGAACGCGTGCTGTCCGGCCCCGGCCTCGTCAACCTGTACCAGGCGCTGCGCGTGCTGGACGGGCGCGAGCCGGAGACGCTGCGCCCGGCCGACGTCACCGCCCGCGCCATGGACCGCAGCGACGCCCAGTGCGTGGAGGCGGTGGAGACCTTCTGCGCCATGCTCGGCACGGTCGCCGGCAATCTGGCGCTGACGCTGGGGTCGCGCGGCGGCGTCTACATCGCCGGCGGCATCGTGCCGAAGCTGGGGCCGATCTTCCTCCACTCCCGCTTCCGCAAGCGCTTCGTCGAGAAGGGCCGCATGCGCGACTTCCTCAACCCCATCCCCACCCTCGTCATCGCCCACCCCCTGCCGGCCTTCCTGGGGCTGGTGGAAGTGCTGGAACGGGGGTGAGGGGGGGGCGGGGGGCCTTCCGCGCGCCCGTTCAAGCCCTCTTCCGCGATTTCGGACTCGTCGCCAGATACGGCACCAGATAGGTGCCGGTGTGGCTGCGCCTGACCTTCGCCACCTGCTCGGGCGTGCCCTCGGCGACGATCTCGCCGCCGCCGGTGCCGCCTTCGGGGCCGAGGTCGAGGACCCAGTCGGCGGTCTTGACGACCTCCAGATTGTGCTCGATCACCAGCACGGTGTTGCCCTGGTCGACCAGCGCGTGGAGCACCTCCAGCAGCTTCTCCACGTCGGCGAAATGCAGGCCCGTGGTCGGCTCGTCGAGGATGTAGAGGGTGCGGCCGGTGGCGCGGCGGCTGAGTTCCTTGGACAGCTTGACGCGCTGCGCCTCGCCGCCGGAGAGCGTGGTCGCCGGCTGGCCGATGTGGATGTAGCCGAGGCCGACCCGCTCCAGCGTTTCCAGCTTGTCGCGGATGCCGGGCACGGCCTTGAAGAACTCCTTGCCCTCCTCGACGGTCATGTCAAGCACGTCGGCGATGCTCTTGTCGCGGTAGAGCACCTCCAGCGTCTCGCGGTTGTAGCGCTTGCCGTGGCAGACGTCGCAGGTGACGTAGACGTCGGGCAGGAAATGCATCTCGATCTTGATGACGCCGTCGCCCTGGCACGCCTCGCAGCGCCCGCCCTTGACGTTGAAGGAGAAGCGGCCGGGGCCGTAGCCGCGGGCCTTCGCCTCCGGGAGCCCGGCGAACCAGTCGCGGATCGGGGTGAAGGCGCCGGTGTAGGTGGCCGGGTTCGACCGCGGCGTGCGGCCGATCGGGCTCTGGTCGATGTCGATGACCTTGTCCAGATGCTCCAGCCCGTGCAGCGCGTCATGCTCGGCCGGGTGCTCGCGGGCCCCCATCAGGCGGCGGGCGACGGCCTTGTACAGCGTTTCCACCACCAGCGTGGACTTGCCGCCGCCCGACACGCCGGTGACGCAGGTGAAGGTGCCCAGCGGCACGCGCGCCGTGACGTTCCGCAGGTTGTTGGCCCGCGCCCCCGTCACCTCCAGGAACTGGCCCTTGTGGCCGGGGCGGCGCTCCTCCGGCACGGGGATGGCGCGCTTGCCGGTCAGGTATTGGGCGGTCAGGCTCTCGGGGTTGCGCTGCACCTCGTCGGGCGTGCCGTGGGCGATGACGCGCCCGCCATGCTGGCCGGCACCCGGCCCCATATCGACCAGATAGTCGGCGGTGCGGATGGCGTCCTCGTCATGCTCGACCACCAGCACGGTGTTGCCGAGGTCGCGCAGGCGCTTGAGCGTCGCCAGCAGCCGGTCGTTGTCGCGCTGGTGCAGCCCGATGGAGGGCTCGTCCAGCACATAGAGCACGCCGGTCAGGCCCGAGCCGATCTGCGAGGCGAGGCGGATGCGCTGGCTCTCCCCGCCCGACAGGCTGCCGGAGCCGCGGGCCAGCGTCAGATACTCCAGCCCCACGGCGTTCAGGAAGCCCAGCCGCTCGTTGATCTCCTTCAGGATCCGGTACGCGATCTCGCGGTCCTTGGGGCGCAGATGCTCGTTCAGGCCCCCGAACCAGCGGGCGGCGTCGGCGATCGACATCTCGGCGGCGGCGGAGATGTGGTGCCCGTGCACCTTCACCGCCAGCGCCTCCGGCTTCAGCCGCGCCCCGCCGCAGGTCTCGCAGGGCTGGGAGGACTGGTACTTCGCCATCTCCTCCCGCGACCAGGCGCTCTCCGTCTCGCGGAAGCGGCGCTCCAGGTTGTTGATGATGCCTTCGAAGGGCTTGTTGGTCTGGTAGCTGCGCAGACCGTCCTCGAAGGTCATGGTGATCGGCTGGCCCTTGGAGCCGAACAGGATGGTGTCGCGCACCGCCTGCGGCAGCTCCTCCCACGGCGTGTCCATCTCCACGCCGAAATGCTTGGCGATGCTCGCCAGCGTCTGCGGGTAGTAGGGGGAGGTCGAGCCGGCCCAGGGCGCCACGGCGCCCTTGCGCAGTGACAGCCGCTCGTCCGGCACCACCAGCACGGGATCGAAATAGATCTTGCTGCCCAGCCCGTCGCAGGCCGGGCAGGCGCCGAACGGGTTGTTGAAGGAGAACAGCCGCGGCTCGATCTCCGGGATGGTGAAGCCGGACACCGGGCAGGCGAACTTCTGCGAGAACACCTGTTGTTCGCCGCTGTCGGCGTTCTCCACGAAGACGATGCCGTCGGCGAGGCCCAGCGCCGTCTCCAGCGAATCGGCCAGCCGGTTGCCCAGCCCCTCGCGCACCACGATGCGGTCGACCACCACCTCGATGTCGTGCTTCAGCTTCTTGTTCAGCGCCGGCACCGCGTCGATCTCGTGCAGCGTGCCGTCGACACGCACGCGCTGGAAGCCGCGCTTGCGGAGCTCCTGGATCTCCTTCTTGTACTCGCCCTTGCGCCCGCGCACGAAGGGGGCGAGCAGCAGCAGCCGGGTGCCCTCCGGCATGGCCATGATGCGGTCGACCATCTGGCTGACCGTCTGGCTTTCGATCGGCAGACCGGTGGCGGGCGAGTAGGGGATGCCGACCCGCGCCCACAGCAGGCGCATGTAGTCGTAGATTTCCGTCACCGTGCCGACGGTGGAGCGCGGGTTCTTCGACGTCGTCTTCTGCTCGATCGAGATAGCGGGCGACAGCCCCTCAATCGATTCGACGTCCGGCTTCTGCATCAGCTCCAGGAACTGGCGCGCGTAGGCCGACAGGCTCTCCACATAGCGCCTCTGCCCCTCGGCGTAGATGGTGTCGAAAGCCAGCGACGACTTGCCCGACCCCGACAGCCCGGTGATCACCACAAGCTGGTCACGGGGCAGATCGACGTCGATGTTCTTGAGGTTGTGTTCCCGCGCGCCGCGGACGCTGATGAACTTGTTCATGGAGTGTTCTTAGCCGATTCCGGGTCGCGAGGGAAGGGGCGGCGCGTTGTTGCGCCGCGAGATGATATATGGGCGGGCCACGGATTTGCCATCGGGCCGTTGTCGGCAGGGCGAGCGGGAGCGGATGCGTCGTCTGGGTCGAACATCGGCTGGCGCAATCGACTTCCGGTGCGTCGGGTGATATCACGCACATACCTGGGGCTTTCCGGCCCTGCAGCTGGAGCGTGTCATCACCGATGCCGTGGCTTGATCCTCCCATGGTTCTTTATCACGGGACCGACGTCGATGGTGCGGCCTCCATTCGGGACGCCGGGGTGAATCCATACGTGGGAGGGTTTCGGCGGGATTTCGGTCGAGGTTTCTACCTTACGGAGAACTTCCAGGCGGCAAGCAACCGTGCCCATCATCGGGCCCGTGGCCAGGGGGTGAGCCCGTGGTCCTGCGCTTCGATGTCGACCGCAACGCCTTCGCGCGTCTCGACATCCTCCTGTTCATGCAACCGTCGCGCATGCTCGAAGCCTTCATCCGACATTTCCGCGACGATCGCGCCAGAGCCGATGGCCGTACCGTCGGCGGAAGGCCCGCCCATGACTATGACGTGGTTGTCGGCCCGGTGTCGCGATTGCCGGGATTTCCGGACTTCTTCCAGGATTACGACCAATATTGCTTCCGGAGCCGCCGGGCGGTCGGCCTGCTGTCCGACCCTGTGTTGCTGACGCCCGAGCTATACCGGTACATCGTGGAGCGACCCGGGATCGACTGGCACTGAGCGGGTGCTTGGCGATGTGGGAGGGAAGGATTATCTTGGGACCATGAAGCCTGACCTGATCGCGGAGTATCTCGCCCACCTCGCCCGCATTGAACTCGTGCTGGCCGAGGTGTTCCAGGAGCCGGCGGCCTCGGCAGCCGTTGCCCGGCTGGATGACTATTTCCGCAGTCTTCCGGAAGGCGGGATGTTCGACGTGCTCCATCACGACGCCTACGATATGGCGGTGGAGTGGGGCGGGCCCGATGTGGCGGCGCGCGCGACGGACGATGCGTGGGAGCGGTACGAAGCCTTGATGGACGGCGCAGCTTGGCGCGCCATCCGGGCGCTCCGGCCGGCCCCCGCAGTCCCCGTGGAGGACTCGGTCACGCCGACCTACATCGTCTGTCTGGAGGACGGAAAGCAGGTTCAGGACTTGAAACGGTACCTCGGACGGTTCCGCATTACGCCGGAGGAATACCGGGTGCGCTGGAATCTTCCCGCCGATTATCCGATGACCGTCTCCATCGAGCATGCGCTGCGCCAGTTTCGTGCCAGGCGATCCCCGCCGGCCTCCGGGGGGCCGCAACTGAAACGCGGTTGAGCGGGGCTGGAAGCGCGTCCGTCGCCTTGCGGGCGGTTCTCGTGCCATGAAATCTCCGCTATGGTTGACCGAAATCGGTTGTTCCTGTATTGTTCTCATCCGGCGGCAGCATCCGTCCGGAACGCCAGCGAGGGAGTGCGGCTTTCATGAATGTGTGGACCTTTACCGGCCGGCTCGGGGCCGATGCCGAGCTTCGCACCACCCAGAGCGGCGAGAAGGTTCTGGGCTTCCGCGTCGCCAACGACGTGGGCTTCGGCGACCGCAAGACCACCCAGTGGGTCGAATGCTCGCTGTGGGGCCGCCGTGGCGAGGCGATCGCCCAGTACATGACCAAGGGCAAGCAGGTCGCCGTCTCCGGCGAGCTGACCATGCGTGAGTTCGAGAAGCGCGACGGCACCCGCGGCGCCGGCCTGTCCGTGCGCGTCAGCGAGGTCGACTTCATGGGCGGCCGTGACGAAGCCGGCGGCAGCGGTGGCGGTGGCGGCGGATACGAGTCGCGCGGCGGCGGCGGCGGTTACGAGTCGCGCAGCGGCGGCGGTGGCGGCGGCTACGGCGGCGGTCGCGACCAGGGTGGCGGCGGTGGCGGTCGTGCCCCGCGTCACGACGACCTCGACGACGAAATCCCGTTCTGAGGCGGCGTACCGGTGCGGTCCGTCCTCCGGCTCGCCATGGCCGTTGCCGGTCTGTTGACCGGCACGCCGGCCGGAGCGATGCCCGCGCAGCCCTGGATCGCGTCGGCGACCGGTGACATCGACGGTGACGGCGTGCCCGACCGCGCGGCGCTGTCGGGCGACGGCGACAGCGTGTCACTGTCTGTGTTCCTGTCCGGCACAGCCCGCGAACCGGCCGGACCGGTCGGTCCGGCCGACGTGGCGCCGACGATCCACCGCGACGGTCTCGGTTGGATGGGCGACATGGAGGGGCAGCGGCCGGAAATCGCCGTCACCGCCCGCGGCTCCCTGACCGTGGTCTTCCAGAACGAGGCGATCGGGCGCAACCGCTGGCGCGAGACCCTGACCATCGCGCACCGCGGCGGGGTGCTGGTGGTCGCCGGCTACACCCACGAATCGCGCGACACGCTGGCTCCGGACGCCTCCAGCCGCTGCGACGTCAACCTGCTGACCGGCAAGGGGGAGAAGAACGGCACGCCGTTCACCGTCCCGGCCCGCCGCGTCCCGGTCACGGAGTGGACGGACGCGGCGGTTCCGCAGCCCTGCCGGCCGTAAACGCGACAGACCCGCACCGGAAGCGGCGTGATCAGGCGGCGGTGCGCCCGGCGTGCCGCCGTCCCTCCTCCGCGCGGTCGCGCTGCTCGCGCTCCAGCCGGTCGCGCAGGAAGGCCAGCACGGCGGCCTCCTCCGCGTTCAGCCCGGCGAGATCCTCGCGCAGGTCGCGCTCCACCTCGGTCTTCAGACTTTCCAGGAGCTGCCCCTCCAGATAGGCGTCCAGCACCTCCGGATGGACGTAGCTCTTGCGGCAGACCGAGGCGGTGTTGCCCAGCCTCGCAGCCACCTGCTCGATGGCGCGGGTGACGTTGCGCTTGGCCTTGGTCTTGTTGTCGAAGCTCTCGAATTCCCCGAGCGCCATGGCGGCGAGCACCGTCCCCGCCCAGGTGCGGAAGTCCTTGGCGGTGAAGTCCTCGCCGGTGGCGGCGCGCAGATAGTCGTTCACGTCGCCGGAACCCACCGCGTGCCGTGTGCCGTCGCGATCGACATATTGGAACAGCTCGCCGCCCGGCACCTCCTGACAGGCCTTCACCACCTTGGCGAGGCGCCGGTCGCGCAAGGACACGTTCCAGCTCTTGCCCGACTTGCCGGTGAACTGGAAGGTGATCTCCGCCCCGTCGAAATCCACATGGCGGTCGCGCAGCGTGGTCAGGCCGTAGCTGCGGTTCTCCTTGGCGTAGCTCTCGTTGCCGACGCGGATCAGCGTGGTTTCCAGCAGCCGCACCACGGCCGCCAGCACCTTCTCCCGCGGCAGGCCGCGGCGCTTCAGGTCGGCGTCCACCCGCTCGCGGATCTTCGGCAGCGCCCGGCAGAAGGCCAGCATGCGGCCGAACTTGGTGCCCTCCCGCGCCTCGGTCCAGCGGGGGTGGTAGCGGTACTGCTTGCGCCCCTTGGCGTCGCGGCCCGTCGCCTGGATGTGGCCGTCCGGGTCGGTGCAGATCCACACCGCCGTGTAGGCGGGCGGAATCGCCAGCTTGCGGATGCGCTCCAGCGTCTCCGGCTCCGTCACCGTCCGCCCGTCGGGCCAGCGGTAGCTGAAACCCTTGCCGGCGCGCCGGCGCGTGATCCCCGGCTCCTCGTCCGACACGTGGGAAAGCCCGGCACAGGCCGCCGCCTCCCGCGTGTCGAAACCGGTGTCGGAGGCGGGGGGCGGGGCAGGGGGAGGGGTGCTGGCGGCGTGCGTGTCCATCGGCGGGTCCGGCTGTCAGTCCACCCGCATCAACCGCCCGGCGCGCATTTTGGTCCCGCCGCCCCCATGGACTCCCCCCGCCCGCACCCCTACAGTGTGCGCCGCAGCAAGGGAGAACGCCGCCATGGACGAGACCCGGATCACCGCCGCCCTGCCGAACCTCGACGTGCAATTCATCCACCGGGACGAGCCGGGGGCGGAGATCGTCGCCATCCAGCTCCGCGCCACTCCGAATTTCGAGGCGCTGCGCGGCCAGTTCGCTCCCATGATGCCGATGGCCGCCCTGTGGCTGGCTCCCATGCAGGCCTGGACCAGCATGGTGCAGCAGGCCTGGGCACCCTGGCTCGCCGCCATGGGGGCGGCGCCGCGGATCGGGCGGGAGTGACCGCGTTCCCGCCGTAACCTCCCGCGTCCGCTAACCATTCCTTAAGCGCGGCCGGGTCCCTGATAGCACCGCGTTCGACCGATGCGGAGTGCGTCCGTGACCCTGGCTTCCTCGTGGCTGCGCGGCGCCGCGCTCTACCAGATCTACCCGCTGAGCTTCCTCGACGGGAACGGCGACGGCTGGGGCGATCTCGACGGTGTGCTGGCGGGGCTCGACCATGTCGCCTCGCTGGGGGTGGACGGGGTGTGGATCAGCCCCTTCTACCCGTCGCCCTGGAAGGATTTCGGCTACGACGTGTCCGACCATCGCGCGGTGCACCCGCGCATGGGCAGCCTGGACACCGCCGACCGGGTGATCGCCGCGGCGCACGCGCGCGGGCTGAAGGTCGTGCTCGACCTCGTCTGCGGCCACACGTCGGATGAGCACCCGTGGTTCCGGGAGTCGCGCCGCGGGCGCACCGGGCCGCTCGCCGATCGCTATGTCTGGGCCGACCCGGCGGCGGACGGGATGCCGCCCAACAACTGGCTGTCGGTGTTCGGCGGCGGTGCCTGGACGTGGGAGCCGCGGCGGCGCCAGTATTACCTGCACCATTTCCTGCCCTCCCAGCCCGCGCTGAACCTGCACGACGAGCCGACGGCGCAGGCGCTGCTCGACACCGCCGCCTTCTGGCTCGAGCGGGGGGTGGACGGTTTCCGCATCGACGCGGTGGATTTCTTCGCCCACGACCCCGATCTCCGCTCCAACCCGCCCAAGCCCTGGACCGGGGCGGAGCCGCCGCTGAAGCCATTCGCGCTGCAGCACCATGTCCACGACATGATGCACCCCTCGATCCGCGCCATCCTGGAGCGGCTGCGGGCGACGGTTGACCGCTTCCCCGGCGCGGTGCTGCTGGGCGAGCTGTCAAGCCAGCCGGGGGCGCCACAGCGGATCGCCGCCTACACCGCACCCGGGGGGCTGCACGCCGCCTACACCCTGAGCCTCGCCAAGCAGCCCTTCACCGCGCGGGCCTTCGCCGAGGCGCTGACCGGCGTCACCGATCCCGGCGCCATCGCCTGGAGCCTGTCCAACCACGACGTGGAGCGCGCGGTCAGCCGCTGGCTGCCCGCCGGGGCCGATCCCGAGCGCTTCAACGCGCTGCTCGCCGCCCTCTTCGCGTCGCTGCCCGGCACGCTCTGCCTCTACCAGGGGGAGGAGCTGGCGCTGCCCAACGCCACCATCGCGCAGGCGGACCTGCGCGACCCCTTCGGCATCACCTACTGGCCGGATTTTCCCGGCCGCGACGGCAGCCGCACCCCGATCCCCTGGCGCGCGGCCGCACCCTTCGCCGGCTTCACGGAGGCCGGCGACAGCTGGCTGCCGATTCCGGAGGAACACCACCCGCTCGCCATCGACCGGCAGGAGGCCCGCGCCGACAGCCCGCTCGCCGTCTGGCGCCACGCCCTGGCGCTGCGCCGCGGCCACGCGGCACTCGGCAGCGGCGGCGTCGCGGCGGTGGAGTCCACCGGTGCCGTGCTGGCCTTCGAGCGGACGGGCGATGACGGCAGCCTGCTGTGCGTCTTCAACCTCGCCGACGCCCCGGCCGAGCACGCGCTGAAACGCGGCACCACCCTGCACCCGCTCGACCTGCGCGGCGTGCCGGCCGCCGAGGTCACCCCCGATGGCCGCACCCTGGCGCTGCCGCCTTTGGGTGCGTTCATCGCGGAGCTGCGGTAGGCGGTGTCACCGCCCCCAGGCGATCAGCCGCCGCGCGGCTTCCGCGATCGTCTCCTCCGCCCCGGCGAAGGAGAAGCGCACGAAGCGCCGGCCGCGGGCGGGGTCGAAGTCGATACCGGGGGTGGCGGCGATGCCGGTCTCGGCCAGGATGCGCCGGCAGAAGGCCTCGCTGTCCGCGGTCATGGCCGACACGTCGGCGTAGACGTAGAAGGCGCCGTCCGCCGGGGCCAGCCGGTCGAAGCCGGCCTTGGGCAGCTCGCCCAGCAGCAGCGCCCGGTTGCGGGCGTAGCGGGCGACGTGGCCGTCCAGCTCCTCCGTGCAGTCGAAGGCGGCGACGGCCGCCACCTGCGACAGCGACGGCGCGGAGATGAAGAGGTTCTGCGCCAGACACTCCACCGAGCGCACCAGCTCCTCCGGCACGATCATCCAGCCGAGCCGCCAGCCGGTCATCGAGAAGTATTTGGAGAAGCTGTTGACCACCAGCGCCCGCTCGCTGACCTCGGCCGCGGTCACGGCCGACACCGCGCCATAGGTCAGCCCGTGGTAGATCTCGTCCGACACCAGCCGCACGCCGTTGGCGTCGCACCAGGCGGAGAGTGCCGCCAGCTCCTCCCGGCTCAGCATGGTGCCGGTGGGGTTGGCGGGGCTCGCCACGATCAGCCCCTGGACGGGCTTGTCGAGCTTTTCCAGCATGGCGACGGTGGGCTGGAAGCGCGTCTCCGGCCCGGCCTCCAGCTCCACCGGCTCCACGCCGATGGCGGTCAGCGTGTGGCGGTAGGCGGGGTAGCTGGGGGACGCCATGGCGACCCGGTCGCCCGGATCGAAGGCGGCGAGGAAGCCGAGCTGGAACGCGCCCGATGACCCGGTGGTCACCGCGATGCGCGCCTCCGGCACCGTCACGCCGTAGCGGTCGCGGTACCAGCGGGCGATGGCCGCGCGCAGCGGCGGGATGCCCAGCGCGCCGGTGTAGCCCAGCGTCTGCACGCCCAGCACGGCGCGGGCCGCCTCCACCACGCCCAGCGGCGCACCGGTGGAGGGCTGCCCGACCTCCATGTGCAGGACCTCGAGACCGGCGGCCTCGCGCTCGGCGGCGGCGCGCATGACCTCCATCACGTAGAAGGGGGGGATGGCGCCGCGTTTGGAAATCCCGGGGCTGGAAATCCTGGCGCCGGACATCTTGGGAGTCTGGGGGCTGGTCATGCGGACCCGCTGCGTTCGTTGGCGTGTCGGACGATGGTGACGGGGCTGGGGTTAGCACGGGGATGGGGGCGGACGGAAGCCGGTTGCACGCGCCGGCGCCTGTTGCCGGATGCGCTCTGCACAGGACGTTCGCATTCTGCACCGCATAATGCTCGGAACCGATCCATCGACCCGCAGAAGCCACAGTCGGCGCATGGAAATCCGCGCGCGTGGGATCGGTACGACGATTGCACGCACTGTACTTTGGTGCGAACTCTGTGCAAGGGAGTCCTCCCATGGTCGGGAGCATAAAGGGTCGATTGCTGGCCTGCCTAATCGGTCTCAGCCTCGCCATCGCCGCATTGGCGACCGATGGCTGGGTCGCGCTCAGCAACACCAACGCGGCGTTGCACACCGTCTATGAGGACCGCGTCGTCCCGCTGCGCGACCTGAAGACGATTTCCGACCTCTACGCGGTCCACACGGTCGATCTCGTGCACAAGGTGGCCGACGGCTCCATGACGCCCGAGCAAGGTCTGGCGGACCTGCGCAAGGCACGGGTGGACATCGTGCGGCTGTGGCGGGCCTACACCGCCACCTACCTGACCGCGGACGAGAAGGCCCTGGTGGCGGAGGTGGCCGCCCGCTTTCCCGCCGCCGAGCGCGCCATCGACCGGCTCGAAACCTTGCTCGCCGGCGACCGGTCTGGGCTCGCCGCCTTCCGGCGCGACGCGCTCTACCCCGCCATCGATCCGGTCACGGAGTCGATCAGCCGTCTCGTCGATCTCCAGATCGAGGTGGCCAATTCCTCCTACATCGCGGCTCAGGAGGATTTCGCGGCGAACCAGCTCATCATCGCGATCATCGTCACGGTATCGGCGCTTGCGGTCGGGCTCGCCGCCTACACCATCCTCGCCGGCGTGGTGGGGCCGCTGGGCCGCATGACGGACGCCATGCGCGCGGTCGCCGGCGGCGACCTCGACGGTGCGGAGCCGCCGGCCTCCGCGATCGCCGAGATCGCCGCACTCGCCGGCGCGCTCGACGTGTTCCGCGCCAACGCCCGCGAGGCCCGCCGCCTCGCCGCCCAGCAGGCGGACATGGAACGGCAGGCGGCGGAGGAGAAGCGGCGCACCCTGAACGACCTGGCCGCCCGCTTCGAACAGCGCGTCGGGGGGGTGGTCGAGACGGTGACCAGCTCCTCGCAGGAGCTGCGCAGCAACGCCACGCGGATGTCCGCCGTCGCCGACCAGACGCGCGACCGTGCGGTCGCCGTCGCCGTATCGTCGGAACAGACCATGGCGAACGTCCAGACCGTGTCGGCCGCCACCGAGGAGCTGGTCAGCTCCATCGCCGAGATCAGCCGCCAGATCCAGCTCGCCTCGACCCTGACGGCGGAAGCGCGGACGACCGCGGCCGCCGGCAACACCATCATGACCACGCTGCGCGAGCGGGCCGGGCGGATCGGCGAGGCGGTGGCGCTGATCGACGCCATCGCCAAGAACACCAACCTGCTGGCGCTCAACGCCACCATCGAAGCGGCGCGTGCCGGCGAGGTGGGCAAGGGCTTCGCCATCGTCGCGCAGGAGGTGAAGGGGCTGTCGCGCCAGACCGAGACGGCGACGGAGACGATCGCCCGGCTGGCCGTCGAGATCCAGCAGTCCGCCGGCGAAGCGGTCGACTCCGCGAGCCGGGTCTGCGGCATCGTCGAGCGGGTGGAGAACATCGCCGAGGCCATCGCCGCCGCCAGCCAGGAACAGGCGGCGGCCACCGGCGAGATCGCCCGCAACGTCCATCAGGCGGCCCAGGGCACCCAGACCGTCGCCCACAGCATCACCGACGTGTCCCACGCAGCCACCGACGTCGGCGGCGCCGCCACCTCCCTCCTCGACGCCGCCTCGGCGCTGGGCGAGGAGTCCGCGGCGCTGAAGCTGGAGGTCGCCGCCTTCGTGGGCGAGATCCGGGCGGCGTAGCCCCCCTGGAAACGCAGAACCCCCGGCGCGGGCGGGGGCCCGGCCGGGGGTTCTGCGACGTGGTCCGTGTCGCGCGAGGGCGCG
>NZ_JABFFR010000056.1 GCF_013423485.1 Azospirillum oleiclasticum | reverse complement strand
AGAACCCCCGGCGCGGGCGGGGGCCCGGCCGGGGGTTCTGCGACGTGGTCCGTGTCGCGCGAGGGCGCGTCAGGCGGACTTGGTGGTGGAGATGTCGTAGGACACCGTGGTCGGCGTACCGGCCTTGTTCTTGTCGTCGTAGGGGGTGAACTTGAACTCGAGCTTGGTGAAGGAGATCGAGATGCTCTCCGACGGCCGGTCACCGCCCGACGACATGGAGTAGGCCGAGACCAGCGCGTTGGTCAGGGTGTAGGTGGCGTAGGTGGTGCCGGGGCTGCCGGTGGTGACGAGGTCGATCTTCACCGTCTTGCCGATGGCGCCGGTGCAGGCCTCGGTGAAGAATTTCGGCGAGGAGGAGTCCATCAGCTTGGTGATGGTCACTTCCGAGACCGAAGGCTCCGACGCCTCGCGGTTGGCGGTCGACCCCGACGGCGTGCTGATCGCACGCCCGACGCCCCACTGCAGCGAGCCCACATCGAGCCACTTCTTGTGCTCCTGGTGCGTCGCCTCGCCGTCGATGCCTTCGTACTTCACGTAAATGGCCATGGGCCGTCTCCTTGACCGACTCTGCGGTGATTCGTTGTCCCGCAATGATCATGTGGCATGAAGGCGGCCCTGCGTCAATGAATTCTTGTTGTGCGAACCTTCGTTCACCGTCCTTATTTCAGCCGGGACATACAAGGAGGCGCACAACTTCAAATTATTCACGTGCGCCAATTATCGTTTCAGATCATCCGGAGCCGCTTCCAAACGGGGAGGCTGTGCTCCAGGCACCAGCCGAGGCTGTCGGCGATGGCGGCGCGGTTCTGCTCCGCCCCCTCCAGCGTCACCCCGTCGCGCACCAGCGATTCGCCGCTGCCGAGGATGCGCCCCAGCGCGTGGTTGACCAGCGGCTCCAGCTCGGCCGGCAGGCCGGCAGCCAGCCCGTCATACAGCAGCACCTCCATCATCGACACATGCAGCCCCGACCCGGCCACCCCGGTCGCCATGCAGGACATCTTGCGCCGCGCCGCCGCGGCCACCTCCGCCGCCTGCACGCGGTTGAAGCGCAGCACCGACGGCAGCGGCGCGTCGCCGGTCGCCGCCAGATCCAGGGCCGGGACGGCCTGCTGCGAGCCGACGAGCATGCCGGCCACCTCCACCGGGGTCAGGCTGGCCTTGGTCTCGCGCAGCACCGGCAGGTCGAGCAGCGCGCCGATGCTGCGCGGCCCCTCCGACAGGGCGGCCAGGATCGGCAGGTAATGCGCCTTCTCCATCTCCGCCTCGCCCAGCGGCACCTTGATGGTGGTGCGCGCGTCGGCCGGCGGCACGGTCATCGCCAGCCCCATGGCGCGCAGCAGCTCGTCGCGCCGGTGGGCGGACAGGCGCCGCGCCCCGCGCACATACAGGTCGCGGCGGAAGGGGCGGCCGACGCAGTAGTCCTTGAAGGTCTCGCGCAGCGACGGCACCGGCACGGTCGCCAGCACCTCCCGCTGCTCCGGCGTCAGGGCCAGCTCCGGGTAGTTCTCGAACACCGTGCCGGACCCGACGAAGACCAGCTTGGCGTCCGCCATCTCGCGCGCCACGTCGACATGGTAGAGCGGCTGCCAGCTCCCGTTCAGATACTCGTGGGCGAGATAGACGAGCTGGTCCTCGCCGCCCTGGGCCTTGTTCTCGCCGCGCAGCTTCTGGACGATGCCCTCCTCGCCGACCACCCGGGCGCCCGCCTTCTGCAGCTTTTCGGCGAAGTCCAGCGCGGCGGAAACCTGCCGGTCGCTGCGGTCGTGCACCAGGTTGCCGAACTCGTACAGCAGCCGCTGCAGCGGCATCATGGCGGTCCAGCCGGGCTGCGCGTTGTAGCTGACATAGACCAGACCACCCGGCTTCACCGCCGTGCGCAGGAAGCGCGTGATCGCCCGCCGGTTCTCGGCACTCACCCAGGAATAGACGCCGTGCAGCGTCACGAAGTCGAACTGCGGCAGCGCCGGCCCGGCCCCGGCCGCCATCTCCTCGAAGCTCGCCTCGTGGAAGGTGATGTTGTCGAGCCCGGCGCTGGCCGCGAAGGCGCGGGCCCGCGCGATGTGCGCGGGGTGGAAGTCGATGGCGTGGAAGCGGCCCTTGGGGTTGGCCGCCGCCAGCAGGCTGACCGTGACCCCGGTGCCGCATCCCAGCTCGCAATAATCGAAGCCCTGCGACTGGTCCGGCGGCTCGATCCCGTTGATCAGGCAGGTCAGGTGCAGATGCGCCGGCCCCTGCTCGCGGTAGAAGCCGGGGAGATATTCGATGTCCGACACATAGCCGGCGCTCCAGTCGCTCATGATGTCCTCGGGCTTGCGGGTGTTGGTGGACGGGCGTCACAGATCGCGGGTCGGGAACACCGCGTCCTTGCGGTCCTCCGGACTGGGGCCGTGCATCAGCCAGCTGTTCCAGCCCAGCCGCGATTCCAGCCCGACGTTGGTGTCGTCGTCGGCACCGTCGGCCAGCCGGCATTGCGGCACCGACGCGGCGGCCAGCGTCACCTCGACGTCGAAATCCAGCTCCGGCCCGACGGCGAAGCGCACGAGGTCGCGGAGCCGCGCCATGTCCCGCCCCTCCGGCATGAAGGCGGCGAAGGTCGGCAGGTCGAGCGGGCCGACGCGGATGCGGAAGCGGCCCTGCACGTCCCAGGCGCGCTCGCCGGCCACGCTGTCGAAACCCAGCCGGCAATATTGCCCCATGGGTTCGTCGGCGGTGGGCAGGCGGCTCTGCCCTTCCGGCGCGATGGTCAGCCAGCCGCCGACGAAGGTGTCGATGGCGACCGGGCGGCCGAGGAAGTCGGACAGCATGGATTGCAGGCCGGTGGCCGACCGCACCTCGCCCGACAGCAGCCCGGCGTAATGCAGGAGCGTGCTGTCCTCCACCGCCAGCCGGTGCTGCAGGCCGGGGGTGGCGACACCGGCGAAGGCGGCGACCGCGGTGGTCACCGGGTCCGCGGCGTGGCCGTTGCTGCGCTCCGGCATGCGTTCGTAGGCGACGGGCAGCCGGTACTTGGCCCAGGCGCGGTAAAACAGCGACAGGCTGCGGTGGTGGAACAGGTCGAGGAAGTCGCGCAGCGATCGCGATCGCTGGCGCAGCGCGCGGATGACATGCTCGGTGTAGTGCTGCGGCAGCACCCCCACCGGCCCGACCAGCCCCAGGAAGGTGACGGTCAGCGTGCCCGGCTTGCCGCCCGCCGGCGCCTCGGCCGTGGCGATCTCGTTGCCGGGAAAGGTCAGCGACGGCTCGGTGGCGAGACGCACCACCTCGCGCCGCGGGTCGTGGTCGCGCCCCACGGGTTTGCGCGGCTCCAGCCGCAAGTCGCGCTGGTCGCGGGCCGCCTGCCATTCCAGGAGCCGCACCGCCTGGAAGAACTCGAAGCGGCGGGGGTCCCGGAACAGGCGGTCGATCACAGAAGCGGGCGATCGCCGGCGCGGGGGGGCCATGTGCGCAGCACTCCGGGGCGGCCCTTGACCGTGGCGGTCAGCCGCGTGAACGAGTTGATGGAGCAGGTGAGGGCGAGGAAGCGGTCGAGCACCATGGCCAGCAGGAACAGCCCGCCGCCGGCGAAGCGCGCCGGGTCGAATTCCATGGTCACCGCGGTGCCGCGGCACACGGCGTCGCCCCAGGGCACATCCCCCGGACGCGACGGCGCGCGCGCCGCGATGCGGCTGGTGGACACCGCGGTCACCCCGTCGATCAACGCCCGCGTCTCCGCCGAATCCCGGAAGTCGTAGAGGCGCAGGATCTCGCGCAACGCCTCCACCCCCTGGTCGCCGCCGCCGATGGTCAGGTGGTTGAGCAGCAGGTGGGAGACCAGCCGCCAGCGGTGGCCGTCGCGTTCGGACAGCCGCAGCGTCGGCGTCGGCGGGGTGACGCAGGACACCGACTTCACCGCCGACGCGCCCTGCACCAGCTTGAGGTGCGGGTGCCCGCCGCCGTAGGGGAGCTGCGCCGGCAGGTCGCGGTTCAGGCACAGCGTGTCCACCGACAGCACCGAATCCGCCGGCGAGGTCGGGTTGAAGTCGATGTCGTAGAGCGACAGGAAGACTTCCGTCCCGGCGTCGCGGAAGCCGGCCGGGCGTCGCGCGCCGATCCAGAAACGGCTGGCCGCCGCGTCCTGCCCGCCGTGGCGCAGGCCGTAGAAGGGCAGGAACCGGCTTTCCTTGCCCTCGCCGTCGGTGGCCCGCACGTCGGTGACCGCATAGACCTCCATGGCGCCCTGGCGGCGCACGTCGGGCACCACGCGGTACTCGTAGGTGGTCTGGGTCAGCGCGATCGGCTCGGCCCGCTGGCGGAACAGGTTCACCACCGGCGCGCAGCCCATGGCGAAATTCTCCGCCGAGATCGAGCGCTCCAGCTCGCCGTTGGCGCGGTTCAGATAGAGGAAGACCTCCATCCGGTTGCCGGCCTTCATCAGCGTCTTGGCCGACAGGCCGGTCAGATCGAAGAACAGGAACTTCTCGGGGAACGCGAAGAACTCGGTCAGCAGCCGGTAGCCGATGTGGCTGCGGGCGGGGTAGGGCAGCATCCCCTCGTCCGCCCCGAACCCCACCGGCCGGAGGCAGTCGGGGCCGAGGATGACCGGGTTGGGGTCGTTGGCGCCGTCGGCCAGCGCCACCGACACCGTGTTGTTGAAGATCATCTCGTACAGCGGATAGACCTGCTGCGGCTGGCCGCGCAGGAAGAAGCGCAGCCCGTCCGGCTGGAGCTGGTCGAACCGCATGTCGTCGGCCTGGCAGCGCAGCGTCAGCCGCAGCGACGCCACCGCGTCGGCCGCCCGGCGGTTGGGCGGGGCCACCAGCGGGCGGCCGGTCAGCACCGCCTGCTCCAGCGTGACCGGCCACAGCGTCGCCGGGTAGGTGGTGCGGAAGCGGCAGCTCTCGCCCTTCAGCGCCTCGCTCTCCAGCTCGGTGCCGACCGGCACCGTGTAGGGGCCGGTGAGGTCCGGCTGGCCGCGGAACTGCACCACCGACATCGACGGGACGGGCGCCAGATAGTGCGGGTAGAGCACGTCGAGCAGCGCGTCCACCAGCTCCGGGTAGTCGTCGTCGAGCTTGGCGGCGATGCGGGCGTTGAGGAAGGCGACGCCCTCGATCAGCCGGCTGACATGCGGGTCCTCGATGGCGTCGGCGGACAGGCGCAGGCGCCCGGCGATCTTCGGGTGCGCCTCCGCGAACTCCCCCGACATGCGGCGGAGGAAGGTCAGTTCCCGGTTGTAGTAGGGGAGGAGCTTGTCAGCCACGGGCCTTGCTCGTCACGCTCACGACGTTGGATGTGGGGTCGACGACGCTGTCGAAGACCAGCGGTTCGGGGGCCGGATCGGCGCGGATCATCGCCTCGATGCGGAAGCGCAGGGTGCGGTCGGTCTGGTCGCTGTTCTCCAGCAGCGAGACCGACAGCCGCAGGAAGCGCGGCTCCCAGCGCCGGATCGCCGTCTCCATCTGCGCCACCACCTCGCGCCGCCGCGTCTCGGTGGCGAGATTCTCGGCCAGGATGTCCGGCACCCCGTAGTTGAGCACGGAGCTTTCCAGCTCCGTCAGGTCGTCGGGCCAACCCACCACGCGGCGGCGGGTGTTCAGCAGATCCTCCAGGTCGCGGCGGATGGCGCCGCGCAGATCGGCCAAGGTCTGCGCCCGCGCCGGCGCCGGATCGCGCGCGCTGTCGGGGTTGTCGTCGATCAGCCGGTCGAAGACCGACAGAGTCAACGGCTGGCCTTTCTCGATGCCGTTCATGGCGCATCCGCCCGATCAAGTCCTGTGCCCGATTCCCTCCCCCGCCGGAGGCGGGAGAGGGGCAACCCTCACGACGCCTTCTGGAAGGTCAGCGTGCCGAGCTGCATGATCGGCACGCACTCCTCGCCGATCAGGAAGCAGCGCTGGCCGCTGCCGCGCACCGGAACGGTCTCCGACCATTCGGTGATGCGGCCGAGCTTCACGGCGTCGGGGGCGTCGGCGGCGGCGCCGGCGTAGACGGCGGGCAGGAAGACCTCGCCGTCGGGGCCGTCGCGCACCACCATGTGGGCGCGCCGCCACAGCAGGTCGCGCGGGCGCTCGGGCTTGTGGAACTCGATCAGCTCGACCCGCTCGGCCGGGATCCAGTAATATTTGCCGGTGCTGGTCAGCACCTCGAACAGGCCGCCGGTCAGGTCGTCCAGGTCGCGGAAGTCGTCGAAGGGAATGTCGTCGTGGGATCCCGCCAGCGGCGGGCGCAGGTCCTCGGCCTTGGCCAGCGCCGCGGCGGCCTCCTCCGCCTTGCCCTCGCGCAGCAGCAGGAACGCCTCCAGATGCAGCCGCAGATGCTCGGGCTGGTCGCCGTCGAGGAATTCCGGCACGCGGCCGTCGGCGTAGAGCTGGTGGCGCGCCTGGTCGGCGCGGATGAGCTGGCGGAACAGCGCGATGGTCAGCGCCACCTGCGGCTGCTGGGTGCCGGTGGTGTCGAGCTGCAGGTCGGCCCGCTCCAGGTTGCCGCTGAAGCTCAGCAGCTCGGCCAGGAAGACGCGCAGGTCGGCGTCGGTGGGCTTGGAGCGGAGCTGGCCGTTGATCGCCTGGATGGCGTCGGTCAGGCGGCCGGCCTGATAGAGCTGTGCGGGCGTTTCGCTCATGGTTCGTCTCCTTTGTCCCCGTTTTGGCCGGGGCGTCTCAACCGGGCGAGGTCTGGGCCAGTTCGGTCACCAGCTTGAAGGTCGAGAAGACCTGATCGAGCTGGAAATGCGGTCGGAGGTGGATGATGCAGAGGTAGTTGCCGGGCTTGCCCGGACTCTCGCGCACCTGCACCCAGGCCTCGCGCAGGGGGTAGCGGGCCTTCTGGTGGATGGAGGCGTCGTCGTTGCCGAGGCAGAAGCCGTGCAGCCACTTCTGCAGGTCCTGCTCGCACTTCTCCGGCGTGATGAAGGAGCCGACGCGGTCGCGCACCTGCACCTTCAGGTAATGGGCGAAGCGGGCGATGCAGAACATGTAGCGCAGCATCGACGACAGCTTGGCGTTGGCGGTGGCGGCCAGCGTGTCGTAGGTCTGGGTGCGCTGCACCGACTGGTTGCCGTAGAAGACCAGGAAGGGCGTGTCCTTGCAGCGGTTGAGCGACACGAAGCCGAGGTCGTCCAGGTCCTTCTCCAGCCGGTCGGAGATGGCGACCTCGGCGCCGAACTTCAGCGCCAGCTCCGGCTCGTCGGTGGCGAACCACGGCACCGGCAGCCCGTCCACCAGCCCGCCGCCGACCACGTCGCGCTGCGCCCCGCGGATGTCGGCGAACCAGCCGTACTGCGCGTAGGCGCGCACCAGCACCGAGCAGAAGGCGTAGACGGCGTTGCCCCAGCAATGCTCCTCCAGCCGCATGCCGCCGGCGTTCTCGCGGTAGCGGAAGCCGAAGCGGGTGCTGGCGTTGTCGGGGTAGGGCGGGCGCATCAGCACGCGCGGCAGCACGATGCCCAGGAAGCGGGCGTCCTCGCTCTGCTGGAAACGCTGCCAGCGCTGGTACTCGGCGTGCCGGAAGGCGGTCTTCAGGTCGATGGGCAGACCCATCTCGCGGAAGGTCTCCAGCCCGAACAGCGCCGGATCGGCGCCGACGATGGCCGGGGCGAAGGCGGCGGCGGCCACCTGCGACAGGCCCTTCAGGCAGGCGATGTCGTCGGTCGGCCGTTCCTTCGTCGGCTTGTGGGTGACCGCGTAGTCGCAGACCAGCACGCCGTACGGAAGCCCGCCCGGCATGCCGAACTCCTCGCTGTAGATCTTCTGGAAGAGCTGGCTCTGGTCGAACTCGATGGCGCGTTCGAAGTCACGGGAGAGCTCGGCCCAGCCGGCATTGAGGACGCGGATGATCACGTCCTCCATCCCCTCGACCTGTCCGGTCAGGAAGGCCACCCCGCGCCAGGACGCCTCCAGCCGCTGGAAGCGGCGGTGGTGCAGGATGGCGTTGACCTGGTCCGACAGCAGCTCGTCGATGCGGGCGATGTCGCGGTCGATGGCTGCGCGGATGCGGTCCGGCGTCGCCCTCAGGAAGGGCGATTCCGGACCGAACCAGGCGGCCAGCGCGCGGGCGGTGTCGGTCTCCGTCAGGAAGGCGTCGAGCGGGGCGGCGTCGTCGCGGCCGAGCGCGATGTCCACCGCCCGCTCGCGCAACGGCCCCCCGGGCAAAGACCCGGCCTCGCGGAGCACCCCTGGGATCGGGGTGCCCGCGGGAACCGTGTCGTCCAGGCCGGGACCGTCCACGCCCCGTCCGTCAGCCGACCTGCGGGATGCGGGCGACCATGCGCAGGGAGGTGGTCAGCTCCTCCATCTGCAGCCACGGGCGCAGCCACGCCACCGCGTTGTAGGAGCCCGGCTTGCCGGGGATCTCCTTCACCTGGATCTTGGCCTCCGCCAGCGGGTAGCGCGCCTTCATGTCCTGGCCGGCGGCGGCGTTGCCGTTGACGTAGTTGAGGATCCAGCGGTTCAGCCAGGCCTCGCAGTCCGACGCCTCCATGAAGGAGCCAATCTTGTCGCGGGCCATGATCTTCAGGTAATGCGCGAACCGCGAGGTCGCCATGATGTAGGGCAGCCGGGCGGAGATGGCGGCGTTGGCCGTCGCCTCCGGGCGGTCGTACTTCTTGGGCTTCTGCGCGGTCTGGGCGCCGAAGAACACGGCGTAGTCCTGGTTCTTGTAGTGGCAGAGCGGCAGGAAGCCGAGCTTGGACAGCTCCGCCTCGCGCCGGTCGGTGATGCCGACCTCGGTCGGGCACTTGGCGTCGGCGTCACCGTCGTCGGAGGTGAAGGTGTGGAAGGGCAGGTTCTCCACCTTGCCGCCGCCCTCGGCGCCGCGGATGGCGGTGCACCAGCCGTACTGCGAGAAGGCGTTGGTCAGGCGCGCGCCCAGCACGTAGGAGGAGTTCATCCAGCAATAGTCGCCGTGCTCCATGGAGCGCGCGACGCCGCCGTCGGTCGGAGCCTCCTCGAAATCGAACTCCTCGATCGGCTTGGTGTTGGCGCCGTAGGGCAGGCGGGCCAGCGTGCGCGGCATGGTCAGCGTGACGAAGCGGCTGTCCTCGCTTTCACGGAAGCTGCGCCATTTGGTGTATTCGATGCTGTCGAAGATCTTCTCCAGGTCGCGCGGCTTGGAGAGTTCGGTCATGTCCTCGAAGCCGAACAGCTTGGGGCTGGCCGCCGCGACGAAGGGGGCGAAGGCCGCCGCCGCCACGTTGGACACGCCCGACAGCAGCTCGATGTCCTCGGGGTGGTTGGTGAATTCGTAGTCGCCGATCAGCGCCCCGTACGGCTCGCCGCCCGGCGTGCCGAACTCGTTCTCGTAGATCTTCTTGAAGATGGCGCTCTGGTCGAACTCCACCGCCTTGGAGATGTCCTTGTACAGCTCCTTCTTGGTGCAGTTCAGCATCCGGATCTTCAGCGTCGAGCTGGTCTCCGAGTTCATCACCAGGTAATGCATGCCGCGCCACGAGCCTTCCAGCTTCTGGAAGTTCGGGTGGTGCATGATGGCGTTGAGCTGCTTGGAGATCTTGGCGTCGATCGCCGCGATCGCCTTGTTGATGGTGGCGCCGAGATTCTTGTTGAAGGTGACGGTGCCGGCCATCGCCTCCTGCGTCAGGGTCTTCAGAAGCTCCTGGGCGCGGTCGGGCTCGGTCTGCTTGGTGGCCGCGATGGCCTGGTCGAGGATGGAGAAGCCGGTGCCTTCCGCGACTTCCGTGGCGGCGCCAGCGCCCTGGGCCTGGGATTCGCTCATGGACCTCAACCCTCCTTCTTCTCGACGCCGAGCTGCTCGCCCAGCTTCGCGAGATCATCGGTGTTCTGCAGCACGCGCTCCAGCAGCCCCTCCAGCTCTTCCGACCGGTCGGCCTTGGAGAGCAGGTCGCGGAGCTGGTTGCGGGTCTCCAGCAGCTTGCGCAGCGGCTCCACCTGCTGCACCACACGGCCCGGCTCGAAGTCCTCGATCGACTTGAAGGCCAGATCCACGGCGAACTGGCTGCCGTCGTCGGCCAGCGTGTTGTCGACCTTCATCTTCAGGCCCGGGGTCATGCGGGCCATCACGTCGTTGAAGTTGTCGCGGTCGATCTGGATGAACTTGCGGTCCTTCATCGGCTTCAGCGGCTCGGTGGGATCGCCGGAGAAGTCGCCGAGCACGCCGACCACGAAGGGCAGCTCCTTGGTGACCGTCGCACCCTCGGTCTCGACGTCGTAGGTGATGTGGACGCGCGGCTTGCGCACGCGGTCCAGCTTCTGGTGGATACTGGCCATGCTATGGAACCTCCCCTCTCTCGCTCGTCCCGGCCCGTGCCTCGCCGGAGGAACCTCTCGCCCGACCCGTCTGGGCCCGGTCCGGCGTCAGCCGGATGCGGTCGGGCGCATATGACGTCAGTAGCCGCTGGACTCCGGCGGCTGCGGTGGCTTCACGCCCGACGCGATGAAGAAATACTGCCGCGTCGTCTCGTCGGTGATCAACTCCTCCAAGAGTTCGGGCAGCGTCATGCGGCCGCGGCGGACGACCTCTTCCAGCGTGTAGGAGATCGGCGAGTGCGGTTCTGTCTTGCGGAAGAAATCGGCGATCTGCAACAGCAGCTTGAAGGCATCATCCCGAGTTGCCAGCGGGCCGCCCCCCACCGTGGTGCGCGCGGTCGCCATGACGACCGTGCCGCCGCCGTCGCCGGCCGCCGCGGCGGCGTTGTCCTCGGCGGCGGTCGCCTCGGCCTCCGCCGCGGCGTCGGCCGCCGCCAGCTTGTCGCGGGCGGCGTGCTTCAGCGCGTCGATCACGGCGTTCAGCACGCCGCGGATGTTGCCGCCCGGCGGCGCGTCGCCGCCCGCCTTCTCGTAGAGGACGTTGCCCAGCTCCTCGAAGGCGGCCAGGCATTCCTCCAGATCGTCCAGCAGCTCACGGAAGATCTCGCCCGGCGTCTCGCGCACGCTGCGCTCGAAGGCGTCCCAGGAGACCGCCCCCGCCTCGATGCGCGCCTGCTTCTTGTACTCGTCGGTGATCTTGGCCAGCTCGAGGGCCTGGTTGTAGTGGTAGAGCGCGTAGGCGCCCTCGCTGCCGGCGGTGAAGGGCACCTTGCGGATGGGCTGGATCAGCGTGCCCTCGCCGGATTCGCCGTTCAGCCCCGCCAGTGTGCCGACGCGGGTGGCGATGCCGTCCTCGTCGGGCAGCGGGTACAGGCTGTCCCAATAGGTTTCCACCAGCCCCTTGGCGAGCCGGAAGCCGTCGCGCAGGCCGGCGAAGCCCTCCGCCCGCAGCAGCGCCTCGATGTACCAGCCGGCGACGTCCAGGTCCTTGGACTGGGTCATCAGGACCTTGGGCGCCAGCTCCAGCACCGTGCGCCACTCCTGCGGGGTTGCGGTCGCCTCCTCGTCGTAGTCGGCCTGCTTCTCCTTCTTCCGGGCGTCGCCGGCGGCGTCCTTGATGGCGCGCAGGACGGAGGCGTGCGAGTGGTCCTCGCGCAGGTCCGCGCCGGCGGGGTTGTCGCCGTCGATGGGGGCGAGCAGGGCGTCCAGGTCGATCGTCGGCGGTGTCGGCATGGGTCTCGCGATGGTTGAATGCGGCGCGGTGTGCCGCGCGCGCTCCCCGACCGGTGGCCGGGCCGGTGAATAGCGGTAATCTAATAGCGTTACTACACAGGCTTTGACAATCCCGTTCGCTCGAATACCCAATCCCGTCACAACCCGGTTCAATGCGCGACAGGGTTAGAGCTGCCAGTCCAAGTCCACCTCCGTGATCTCATCATTGCCCACGAACTGGCCGATTCACGAAATGACGGTGGCCGAGTCGCGCCGCGCGTGTTTTCGGCCCGTGATTTTTTCGGGACGGCGATCGCCGGGCCGTGCTGCGGCGGCTTGACGGGGTAGCCCCATGGCGATCATGCTCCCCCCGAGGGGAGAAGGACGGCATGCCCACCATCGTCGAGGTTGAGAAGCGCGACGCCGCCGGGCGGCTGTTGGCGCGTGTCCGTCTCGTCGATGGCGTCGTCGACGGCCCCTGCGTCTTCTACGCCGAGGATGGCGAGACGGTCATTGCCTCAGGCACGCTGCGCAAGGGCGTGCCGGTCGCCGGCCCTCCGTCGCGCCTGATCGCCGACCCCGCCGCCCCGCCCGGCGACAGCCGGTTCCGAGCGCCCGGCGACAGCCCTTTCTGATCCAACCGGCCCGTCTCACGCTACCGGAGGTTTCCATGCCAGCGGCCGCCCGTGTCGGCGACATGATCAAGCAGGACGCTCCGCATTGCCACGCGCCGATCCATCCGCCGGCCCTGGTGCCGGCGCCGGTGCCGCATCCCGGTCTGCCGCTGGCCATCGTGATGGGCTGCTTCACCGTGCTGATCGGCAACATGCCGGCGGCGCGGGCGACGGACATCTCCATGCCCTGCATGCTGCCGGGCTGCATTCCCGCCGGTCCCGGGATGATCGCGCTCGGCTCGACGACGGTGCTGATCGGCAGCATGCCGGCGGCGCGGGTCAACGACATGACCTCGCACGTCAGCTGCGTCGCCCCCATCCCCGGCCCGGTCGGCAAGGTCATGCCGCCCGGCTGCCCGACGGTGATGATCGGCGGGTGAGCGCGCCGCAACCCGCCCCGATTCTACCGGATTCGCCATGCGCCGCAGCCATTTCGAAGCCCTGAAGCCCGTCTGCCCGCGCTGCCGCCAGACGCGCGGCGTGCTGTCGCCGCTCGTCCTCGGCCTGGTCGAGGAGGAGGACGCGGCGGGCATCCGTTCCGGCACGTTGCACTGCACCGACCCCGCCTGCTGGCTGGAGTTTCCGATCATCGACGGCGCCCCGGTCCTGGTGCCGGACGTGCGTGGCTGGCTGGCCGCCAACGCCCATCTGATCACCGAGCGCGAGGACCTGACGCCGCTGGTCGAGTCGCTGCTGGGCGACGGAACCGGGCCGGACAGCGCCTTCAACATCGCCCGCCAGCACCGCTCCAGCTACGCCTGGGACCATTACGCCGACCTCGATCCCGCCGAGCCGGCCGGCCCCGTCCGCCCCGGCGGCGTCGTCCGCTGCCTGGAGGCCGGGCTGCGGCGGCTGGACGACACTCCCTCGGCACGGCTGCCCGGACCGGCCATCGACCTCGGCTGCGCCTGCGGACGGACGGCCTTCGAACTGGCGGCGCGGGTGGACGGGCCGGTGCTGGGCATCGACCTCAACTGGCCGCTGCTGCGCGTCGCCCGCCGCGCGCTGGAGACGGGGGAGGCGGTCTACCCCCGCCGCCGCGTCGGCATGGTCTACGACCGCCGCCGGTACCCTGTGCGCTTCGCCGGCATGGAGCGGGTCGATTTCTGGATCGCCGACGCCCAGGCGCCGCCCTTCGCCGACGACGCCTTCGGCTTCGCCGCGGCGCTGAACATCGTGGATTGCGTGGCCTCGCCGCCGGCCCTGCTGGCCGCGCTGGACCGCCTGGTGCGGCCGGGCGGTGCGGCGGTGCTGGCCACACCCTTCGACTGGTCGACCGGCGCCACGCCGGTGGAGGCGTGGCTGGGCGGCCATTCGCAGCGCGGCCCGCAGGACGGGTCCAGCGAGACGATGCTGCGGCTGCTGACCACCCCTGGCGCGCACCCGCAATCGACCCGGCGGCTGGCGCCGCTGGGCGGGCCGGTCGAGGTGGACTGGGCGGTGCGTCTGCATGAGCGGTCCGCCATGCTCTACCGCGCGCATGTGGTTGTGCTCGAATCGGCAAGGCACCCGCCGGACGGGCATGTCATGAATTGAGCGCAGGATTACCCGGATGATGGGGGTAGATTTTTATCGATGGCTCGGACACAGTTCGGCCGCTTGTCTACCCCCACGGGGTTATTCGCCGTTGCAGGGGCCATCACGGAGGGGGAGGGGACTATGGTCGCCGTTGATCTTCAGAGTCTGGTTGGACGGCTCAACCCGGTCTGCCGCCGCACGCTGGAAGCGTCGGTCGGCCTTACTCTCTCGCGGACGCATTACAACTGCGAGATCGAGCATTGGCTGCTGAAGCTCCTGGAACCGGCCGACGGCGATCTTGCGGCGATCCTGCGGGTCTACGAGGTGGACGCCGGCCGGCTGATGGCCGACCTCACCCGCGTGCTCGACAAGCTGAAGACCGGCAACGGCCGCGCCCCATCCCTGTCGCCGAACCTCGTGAAGATGGTGCGCGAGGCGTGGGTGCTGGCCTCGCTCCAATACGGTGAAGGCAAGGTCCGCTCGGGCCATCTGCTGGCCGCGCTGCTGTCCGACGAGACGCTGCAGACGCTGGCGCGCGACATGTCGGCCCAGTTCTCGCGCATCACCCCGGACGCGCTGCGCCGCGACCTGCCCAAGATCGTCGCCGACAGCGCCGAGGCGCAGACCTCCGCCCCCGTCGATCAGGGCTCCGGGGCCGGCGGCGGCCCGGCGGCCGGCGGTGCGCCCAGGGCCGGCGGCCCGACCCCGAACCTGGACCAGTACACCATCGACCTGACCGCCCGCGCCAAGGCCGGCAAGATCGACCCGGTGCTGGGCCGCGACGGCGAGATCCGGCAGATCATCGACATCCTGACCCGCCGCCGCCAGAACAACCCGATCCTCACCGGCGAGGCCGGCGTGGGCAAGACCGCGGTGGTGGAGGGCTTCGCCATCCACATCGCCGCCGGCGACGTGCCGCCGGACCTGCGCAACGTCCGCCTGATGTCGCTCGACCTCGGCCTGCTCCAGGCCGGCGCCGGCATGAAGGGCGAGTTCGAGAACCGGCTGAAGGGCGTGATCGAGGAGGTGAAGTCCTCCGCGCAGCCCATCATCATGTTCATCGACGAGGCACACACCCTGATCGGGGCCGGCGGGCAGGCCGGGCAGAACGACGCCGCCAACCTGCTGAAGCCGGCGCTGGCGCGCGGCGAGATGCGCACCATCGCCGCCACCACCTGGGCCGAATACAAGAAGTATTTCGAGAAGGACCCCGCACTCACCCGCCGCTTCCAGGTGGTCAAGGTCGAGGAGCCGTCGGAGAAGGTCGCCGTCGACATGATGCGCGGCCTGACCGAGACGCTGGAGAAGCACCACAAGGTGCGCATCGTCACCGAGGGTCTGGTGGAGGCGGTGCGGCTGTCGCACCGCTACATCCCCGCCCGGCAGCTTCCCGACAAGGCGGTCAGCCTGCTCGACACCGCCTGCGCGCGGGTGTCGATGAGCCAGAACGCCACCCCGGCCGCCATCGAGGACCGCCGGCGCACGCTCCAGCTCACCCAGACCGAGATCGACATCCTGGAGCGCGAGCTGGCCGTCGGCATCGACCACAGCGACCAGATCCGCGTGCTCAAGGAGCGGATGGAGAGCGTGGGTGCCGAGCTGGCCGCGCTGGAGGCCCGCTGGGGCCGCGAGTCCGAGCTGGTGAAGGCGGCGAACGAGGCGCGCGAGGCCATCCTCGACCTACACGCCAAGGCGCGGGCCGAGGGCAAGCCGGGTGCCGACGAGGCGGCGCTGGCCCCGCTCCAGGCGACGCTGGCCGAGAAGGTCGCGGCGCTGAAGGCCGAGCAGGGCGAGGACCCGCTGGTGAAGCCGGAGGTGGACGGCCAGGCCATCGCCGAGGTGGTCGCCGCCTGGACCGGCATCCCCGTCGGCCGCATGGTGTCCAACGAGATCAAGACCATCCTGACTCTCAAGGATCGCATGCTCGGCCGCATCATCGGCCAGGACCACGCGCTGGAGGCGATCGCCCAGGCGATGTGGACCAGCCGGGCCAAGCTGACCGACCCGCGCAAGCCGATCGGCGTGTTCCTGATGGTCGGCACGTCGGGCGTCGGCAAGACCGAGACGGCGCTGACGCTGGCCGACCTGATCTATGGCGGCGAGCAGAACGTCACCACCATCAACATGACCGAGTTCAAGGAGGAGCATAAGGTGTCGCTGCTCCTCGGCTCGCCGCCGGGCTATGTCGGCTACGGCGAGGGCGGCGTGCTGACCGAGGCGGTGCGGCGCAAGCCCTACAGCGTCGTCCTGCTCGACGAGCTGGAGAAGGCGCATGCGGGCGTGCAGGACATCTTCTTCCAGGTGTTCGACAAGGGCACGATCAAGGACGGCGAAGGCCGCGACATCGACTTCAAGAACACCGTCATCATCATGACGTCGAACGCCGGCACCGACCTCATCCACCGGCTGTGCGCCGATCCGGAGACCATGCCGGACGCCGGCGGCCTGCTGGAGGCGCTGCGGCCGGAGCTGTTGAAGTCCTTCAAGCCGGCCTTCCTCGGGCGCACCACCATCGTCCCCTACTTCCCGCTGTCGGACGAGAACATCAAGAAGATCGTGGTGCTCCAGATCAACCGCATCAGGAAGCGGCTGGTGGACAACTACAAGGCGGAGTTCTCGTACTCGCCGGAGCTGGTGGACAGCATCGCCAAGCGCTGCCACGAGGTGGAGAGCGGCGCCCGCAACATCGAGAACATCCTGAGCCGCACCCTGCTGCCGGAGCTGTCGGCGCGCATCCTCGCGCGGATGGCGGAGGGCGAGGGCATCGGCCGGGTGCATGTGTCGGTCGACGCCGAGGACGCCTTCACCTACGAGCTGGGCTGAACGCCCAGCCCCTGGAGTGAGGGCCCGGCGCGTCGTCGGGAACCGGTTCCGGCACGGGCCGCGACCGGAGGTGGTTGGCAAACATCAGGAGAGGACAGACCATGGCGATCTACGTGAAGTACGAGGGCATCGACGGCGAGGCGACCCACCAGGACCACAAGAAGTGGCTGGACGTGGGCTCGCTGCAGTGGGGTGTCGGCCGTGCGATCAGCACGCCGTCGGGCTCCACCGCCAACCGCGAGGCGTCGGAGCCTTCGGTGTCGGAAGTGACCATCACCAAGCTGATGGACGCCTCCTCGCCGAAGTTCTTCACCGAGGCCTGCACCGGCGCCGTCGGCAAGAAGGTCGAGATCCATCTCGTCACCACCGGCAGCCCGGGCGTCACCTACGCCGAGTACATCCTGACCAACGCGCTGGTCTCGGCCTACTCCATGTCGTCGGGCGGCGACCGGCCGTCGGAGAGCGTCTCCATCTCCTTCACGAAGATGGAGTACAAGTTCATCCCGTACGACGACAAGAACAAGGCCGGCACGCCGATCTCCGTGTCCTACGACATCTCCACCACCAAGTCCGCCTGATACCCGGTCGGCCGTCGTCCGCCGCCCGGCGCGGCGGACGACCCCGGTCCGGGGGCCAGCCCAAGGGAGTTGCCGCCGGATGAGCGACGCCATCGTACAGACCGGCCGCCTGCTGTCGCTGACGACGCCGCTCGGCGCCGACGTCCTGATCCCCGTGGAACTGCGCGGGGAGGAGGGGCTGTCGCGGCTGTTCCGGTTCGTGATCGACGCGGTGTCGACGGAGGAGGCGGTGGACCCCGCCGACATCCTCGGCAAGTCGGTCACCCTGTCGATCGCCCGCAAGGACCGCGACCCGCGCTGCATCAACGGCATCGTCCGCTCCTTCGAATCGCTGGGCAAGGTGGCGCGCGGCTGGCGCGGCTACCGGCTGGAGCTGGTGCCCACCCTGTGGTTCCTGACCCGCACCTCGGATTGCCGCATCTTCCAGGAGAAGACGGTGGTCGAGATCGCCGAGGCCCTGCTGGGCGACGGCGGCGTCACCGACTTCAAGAAACAGGGGCTGAGCGGCACCCACAACGCCCGCGACTACTGCGTGCAGTACCGCGAGACCGATTTCGCCTTCTTCTCCCGGCTGCTGGAGGAGGAGGGCATCTACTATTACTTCGCGCATGAGAGCGGGAAGCACACGCTGGTGCTGAGCGACAGCGCGTCCGGCTACGCCGCCTGCATGGACGCGGAGTGCGAGCACGCCGGCGCCGTCCAGGGCGGGTCGGAGGTGATCGAGCGCTGGGCGCCGTCGGTGAACTTCCAGTCCGGCAAATGGGTGCTCGACGATTACGACTTCGAGGCGCCGAGCACCGAGTTGCAGGCGAACACCGCCACCGTGCTCGACAACTCCCTGTTCAAGAAGTGGGAGCGCTACGACTATCCCGGCAACTACAAGGTCAAGGCCGACGGCACCAATTTCTCCCGCCTGCTGATGGAGGCGGACGAGGCCGCCTACGCCGTGGTGAAGGGGGAGGGCAGCTACCGCGGTTTCGCCCCCGGCCTGACCTTCACCCTGTCCAAGCACGAAGTGTCGTCGGAGGCCGGCAAGACCTACGTGCTGACCGGCGTCGAGCACGCCGCCAAGGACCACAGCCATCTCGGCAACCAGGGCGGGGTGCCCAGCTACGGCAACCGCTTCACCGCCATCCCGTCGGCCACCGTCTTCCGCCCGCAGCGCGCCACGCCGCGCCCGATCGTGCACGGGCTGCAGACCGCCGTGGTCACCGGCCCCAGCGGCGAGGAGATCTATTGCGACAAGTACGGGCGCATCAAGGTCCAGTTCCACTGGGACCGGCTGGGTGCGAACGACGAGACGACGACCTGCTACATCCGCGTGGCGCAGATCCTGGCGGGCCGGAACTGGGGCTCCATCTTCACGCCGCGCGTCGGCATGGAGGTGCTGGTCGATTTCCTGGAAGGCGATCCCGACCGCCCGCTGGTCGTCGGCAGCCTGTACAACGGCGACAACATGCCGCCCTACACGCTGCCCGACAACAAGACGCAGAGCGGCATCAAGACCCGCTCCAGCAAGCAGGGCGACACGGCCACCTTCAACGAGCTGCGCTTCGAGGACAAGAAGGACGCGGAGGAGATCTACTTCCACGCCCAGAAGGACTTCAAGCGGATGGTCGAGAACGACGACACGCTGACCGTCGATCACGACCAGACCATCACCATCAAGAACGACCGCACCGAGACGATCTCGGAGGGCAACGAGAAGGTCACCGTCTCCAAGGGAAACCGCACCGTCACCATCACCGAGGGCAACGAGACGCTGACGGTGTCCAAGGGCAACCGCACGGTCGAGGTCAGCAAGGGCAACGAGTCCATCACCGTCGGCCAGGGCAACCGCACGGTGGAGGTGGGGCAGGGCAACGACACCCTGACCGTCAAGATGGGCAACGAGACGGTGGACGTGAAGCAGGGGAACTACTCGTTGAAGTTGGGTCTCGGCAATGCGACCATCAAGGCCGACGCCGGCAAGGTCAGCATCGAAGCGATGTCGGGCATCGAGCTGAAGGTCGGCTCCAACAGCATCAAGATCGACATGTCCGGCATCACCATCAAGGGCACGCTGGTGACCGTCCAGGGCGACGGCCAGGTGCAGGTCAAGGGTCCCATGACCCAGGTGAGCGGCGACGGCATGCTCACCCTCAAGGGCGGCATCGTCACCATCAATTGATCGCGTTCAGGCGTTGAGAGGCTTCCCGTGGACATCGGACCCCTGCCGAAAATCCGCTTCGCCAAGGCCGCCGAGGCGGTGGCCGGGCTGGAGCTGTCGCCGGAGGCGAAGAAGCGGCTCACCCCCTCCATCACCCCCGGCGCCTTCCTGAAGGCGCTGCTGGAGGATGAGCTGCTGGTCGACGCCATCCGCCTGATGGCGATCGCGCTGCCGCGCCGGGAGGCGGTGTGGTGGGCCTGCCTGCTGGCCCGCCGCTGCATCGCCCCCGACGCCCCGCCGGAGGAGACCGCGGCGATCGAGGCGGCGGAGGCGTGGGTCTACCGCCCGACCGAGGAGAACCGCCGCGCCACCTTCGCGCCGGCGCAGGCGCTGGACTTCAAGACCGCCGGCTCCTACGCGGCACTCGCCGCCTACTGGAGCGGCGGCAGCATCGCCCCGCCCGAGGCGCCGGTTGTCGTGCCGCCGGGCGACGGGCTGACCGGCACCGCAGCCGCCGCCGCGGTGCTGCTGGCCGCCGCCACGGTGCCGGCCAAGGCGGCGCTGCGCCACCGCGGGGCGCTGGAGCGCGCCATCGACATCGCCAACGGCGGCTCCGGCCGGATCGGCGAGGACGGGGCGGCGTCATGAAGCTGCGCCTGACTCTGCTGCGCTGCCCGCCCGAGCAGGGGGCGGACAAGTCGCGCGAGCTGGCGACCGGCCGGCTGACCATCGGCCGCGGCCCCGACAACGACTGGGTGCTCCAGGACCAGGAGCGGGTGCTGTCCAAGAACCACTGCATGGTCGAGTTCAAGGGCGGCGTCTATCTGGTCATCGACAGCTCGACCAACGGCGTCTTCCTCAACGACGGCGGCGAGCCGGTTGGTCGCGGCAACACCGCGATGCTGCACGACGGCGACCGGCTGCGGATGGGTGATTTCCTGATCGGCGCCCGCTTCGTCGAGGACTCGGCCGCCGACGCCAAGTCCGACCCCTTCCTCGCCGTCCTCAAGGACAGCCCCGCCGCGTCCCCCTTCGCCGCCCCGCCCGAGGACAACGACCCGTTCGGCCCGCCCGGCGGCCGCCGCGGGACCATGGAGGTGATGCCGATCCCGGCGGACGACGAGCTGTTCGGCGCCCGCCCCTCGTCACCCCCCGCCTGGGCTGACCGTCCGGACCGCTGGGATGCGCCGGGCTGGACCCCGCCGGCGGAGCCCGACGAACTCCCGGTCATGACCGAGGCGATGAGCATCGGCGGCACCGTCGGCGGCGCCATCCCCGACGACTGGGACATCGAGCCGCCCGCCACCCCGCAAACACCGCCCGCCGCCCCCTTCGCCGCCACCCCGCCTGCCGCCGGCACTCCGTCGGGGGTCTCCGCACCTGCCCCGGTGCTGCCCGACGACTGGGACGACGACGAGCCACTGGCCCCGCCCGCCTTCGCGCTGCGCCCCGGCCCGTTGGCGGCCCCGCCGGCCGGGCCGCCAACGGGTCCGGACGCGGATCCGGTGCTGGCGCTGGCGCGCGAGCTCGCCGGCACGCTGCTGGAGCTGGCGCGCTCGTCCGGCCGGCCGCTGCCGCCACCCTTCGCCGCCGCCGCCGACGGCGCCGAGGCGACCGACCGGCTGCTGGCGCTGGGGCCGGCCGGTGCCAGGGACGCCGTGTCGTCGCTGGCCGGCGCCCTGAGGGGCCTGCGGTGAGGCGGCGCGCGGCGCCTGTGTCGCTTCATCCCCTCGACGCCGCGCCGCGGCCGGCGTATCAGCACCAGAGCAGCAGCGCGCGCGTGAACGGAGGCGGTGGTCGATGAGCTGGGACAGCAAGGTCATCTGGTCCGAGGGCATGTTCCTTCGGGCCCAGCATTTCCAGCAGCAGGACCGCTACACGGAGCGTCTGGTGCGCGGCCGGGTCGCCGGCCTGCGACCCTTCACCTGGGGCGTGACGGAACTGGTGATCAACCGCGAGCTGCTGACGGTCGGCAAATTCGCGGTGATCCGCTGCCGCGGCATCCTGGAGGACGGCACCCCCTTCTGCATCCCGGACGAGGACGACCCGCCACCCCCCATCGACCTGCCGGAGACGCTGACCAACAGCATGGTCTATCTGGCGCTGCCCGCGCGCCAGCCGATGGGGGTGGAGTTCGAGGTCGGCGACACCGGCGAGACGGTGGCCCGCTACGCCGCGCGCGAGGTGGAGACGGTGGACGCCGTGGCCGGCTCGGCCAGCACCTCGCGGCTGCGCGTCGGCCGGCTGCGCCTGCGCTTCATGCTGGAGCGGCAGGAGCGCGCCGGCTACCACTGCCTGGGCCTCGCCCGCGTGCAGGAGGTGCGCGCCGACCGCAACACCACGCTTGATGAGCGCTACATCCCGCCGACGCTGAACTCCATGGCGGTCACCCCGCTGGCGGGGTTCCTGAACGAGGTGCAGGGCCTCATCCACCACCGGGCGGAGATGCTGGCGGCCCGCGTCAGCGGCTCCGGCGCCCGCGGCGTCGCGGAGATCGCGGATTTCCTGATGCTCCAGACCATCAACCGGGTCGAGCCGGTGGTGGTCAACCTCGCCAAGATGCCGGACGTGCACCCGGAAACGCTGCACAACCTGTTCCTGGCGCTCGCCGGGGAACTGGCGACCTTCACCGCGGCGGGCAAGCGCCCGCCCTCCTTCCCGCCCTACCGGCACGACGATCTCCAGCTCACCTTCGAGCCGGTGATGGCCGAACTCCGCCGCTCGCTCAGCGCCGTGCTGGAGCAGACGGCCATGTCGATCGAGCTGCAGGAGCGCAAATACGGCATCCGCGTCGGCACCATCGCCGACCGCTCGCTGCTCACCTCGGCCACCTTCGTCATGGCGGTCAAGGCCGACATGCCGACCGAGAACCTGCGGCGCAACTTCCCGGCGCTGGTCAAGATCGGTCCGGTTGAGCAAATCCGTGAACTGGTCAACGTACAGCTTCCCGGCATCCGCGTCCGCGCCCTGCCTGTGGCACCACGTCAAATACCCTTCCACTCCGGAGCCGTGTATTTCGAGCTGGAACGCGGCAGTCCGATCTGGAAACAACTCGGGGTTTCCGGTGGCATCGCCGTTCACCTGGCCGGTGACTTTCCGCAGGTCGTCATGGAACTGTGGGCGATCCGGGGATAGGTCACTTGCGCCGCACGGCGCGTTGGCACTACACCAAAGCGCAGGCGGCGAGCGGAGCGGGGATCGTCCGGAATGGTGAAAGGCGGCGCACTTGCGCTTCGCGCGGGGATCGTCATCGCGGCCACGGTGGGTGCGGCGGTGGCGATGACGGTCGCGCTGGCTTACCTGAAATTCGAGCGCAAGCTGATCGACGTCACCATCTCCCGCCTGTCGGTGGTGGCGGAGGAGGTGCGGCGCAAGTCCGAATACGGGCTGACGCTGGGTCTCGACCTTGCCGAGATGGCCGATCTGCAGGGCGTGGTCGAGCGGGCCGCCGAGGGCAGCGCGGAGATCGAATCGGTCGCCGTGGTCGCCGACGACGGCGCCGTGGTGTTCTCCTCCGACCGGGCCGAGCTGGGCAGCGCCGCGGCGCTGCCATGGGGGGAGCCCACGGCGTCGTCCGGCCCCATGCAGCACGCGGTGGCCGGGGCGCGGGTGACGGTCGGCGCCATCGTCCGCAACAGCTTCGGCCAGACCGTGGGGCAGGTGGTGCTGCGCTCCTCGCTGGCGGCGCTCCGGGCGGAGATGGACGCGGTCCGCGGCGACCTCACCCGCAAGATCGGGCGGATGGTGGCGGCGGCCGGGCTGCTGACCATCCTCGCCGTCTTCGTCACCATCCGCCTGTCGATGCGCGGGCGCAGCGGCGGCATCGGCGACGCCACGGCCGACACCCTGCACCGCACCGTCGAGCCGCGCATCGCCGCCGCCACCGCCAAGGCCGAGCACGAGCTGGCGGCCCTCGGCCGGGATCTCGACGAGCTCGACCGCCGCTTTCCGGCCGCGGCACCCGTCGGCATCCGGCCGCAGCGGGGCCTGACGTGACGCGCGATCCGCTCCGCTCCCTGGTCTTCCGGCTGACCGCGGTCACGGTCGCGGTGATGCTGGGCATGGCCGCCTGGGCCTCCTGGACCGCCTTCCAGCGCTTCGATCCCGCCTTCACCCCGGAACTGGCCCGCAAGGCCGGGACGGTCGGCGCGTCGCTGCACGCCCAGATGACGCGCGCGCTCGACTACGGCATTCCGGTCGATCGCATGCCGGGCATCGACGCGCTGTTCACGGACGAGATGCGCACGCACGGCGACATCGCCTACATCGTGCTGACCGCGGCCGACGGCCGGGTGATCGCGTCGGCCGGAACCCGCATCCGGGTGGGCGACCGGCTGCCGACCGGCCCCGGCCCGCTGGTCGCCGGCTTCCACAACACCTCCCTGCCGTTGCAGAAGGGCGCGGAGACGGTGGCCCGCCTCAACGTCGGCATCGACAACGCCTACCTTGCCAAGGCGTCGGTCGACCTCATGCTGGACGTGGTGTCGGTGCTGGTGGTGTCGGTGCTGATCACCTTCGAGGTGCTGCTGCTGGTGGTCAACCTCGCCATGTCCCGCGTCTCCACCCTGCGCAGCGTGGCGCTGCGGGCGGAGGGCGGCGACTTCCGCTGCACCGTGCCCGCCGGCGGCAGCCGCGACGCCATCGACGTCGCGCGCGCCTGCCGTTACCGGCTGGACCGGGTGAACCAGCTCTGGACGGATCTGGGGGAGCGGCTGAAGGGCCGCACCGGCGCCGCGGTGGAGGAGATCCGCCGCCGCTACGCCGCGCTGTCCGCCGGCTACCGCTTCCGCGAGCCGGGGCAGCCGGGGGAGCCGGCGCCGGTCAACCTCGTCTTCCTGCGGCTGCCGGTCTTCCTCTTCTGCCTGTCGGAGGAGCTGTCGCGCCCCTTCCTGCCGGCCTACGCGCAGACCTTCGCATCCTCCGTCCCCTGGCTCACCCCCGACCTCGTGGTCAGCGTCCCGATCACGCTGTTCATGCTGGTTTGGGCGCTGTCGCAGCCCAGCGGTGCGCGCTGGTCGGAACGCTGGGGGCGGCAGCGCACCTTCGTGGCCGGGGCGCTGATCGGCTGCGTCAGCCTTGCCATGACCGCCTACGCCGCCACCATGTACGAGCTGCTGCTGTGGCGCTGCCTGACGGCGCTCGGCTACGGGCTGGTGCTGATCACCGCCCAGGGCATCGTCATCGACCACACCACCAGCCGCGACCGCGCGTCGGGCATGGCCATGTTCATCGGCGGGCTGCTGGCGGCCGGCGTCTGCGGCCCGGTCACCGGCGGCATCATCGCCGACCAGATCGGCTTCCGCTCCACCTTCCTGATCGGCGCGGTGCTGGCCGCCGGCTCGGGCCTCGCCATCGCGCTGCTGATGGGGGCGCGCGCGGCGGCCGCGCCGGTGCGGATGGCCGGGGCGCGGCTGTCGCTGGGGGCGGCGGCCGGGCTGGCGCGCAACCTGCGCTTCGTGCTGCTGATGCTGCTGTCGGCCATCCCCACCAAGATCGCCGCGACCGCCGTGCTGTTCTGCCTCGTCCCGCTGCTGTTGACGCAGGAGGGCTCGACCAAGGCGGAGGTCGGCCGGGTGCAGATGATGTACTTCATCGCCTTCATCCTGGTCTCGCCGCTGGCCGCCACCCTGTCCGACCGCTGGCAGGCGCGGCGCGGCTTCATCGCGCTGGGCGGCATCGGCACGCTGTTGAGCTGCGTGCCGATGGTCTACGTCCACGCCTGGTGGGGGCCGCCGCTGGCCATCGCGCTGTTCGGCCTGTCGCAGGCGCTGGTCGGCGCGCCGCAGCTCACGCTGGTCTCTCAGCTCGCCCGGGATTCCAACCTGTCGGAGACCGCGGCCATCGGCTGGTTCCGGCTGCTGGAGCGTCTCGGCGGCGCGCTCGGACCGGTGCTGGCCATGGGCCTGTCGGTCACCCGCTCCTACCAGGACGCCATGATCGGCATCAGCCTGCTGTGCGGGATCAGCGCCATCCTGTTCTGGCTGGCCTTCCGCACCCGCCCGCCCACACCCGTCGCCCACCCGCAGGAGGCGTGAGATGACGCCCTTCCCCCGCCGCCGCTTCCTCGCCTCCGGCCTCGCCACCGCGGCCCTGGCCGGCACCGCCGCCGCCTGGCCGGAAGGCGTGCCCGCCGCCGCACCCGACCGCAAGTTCCGCATCACCATGGTGCTGGGCCGCGGCGAGAGCGACAACGAGTTCGGCTTCAAGGACTTCCTGGCCCGTCGCGGCTTCAAGGTCGATTACGCCATCCGCAACACCGGCGGCGACACCAGCCAGCTTCCGCGCATCATCGAGGAGATCCGGGACACCAGGCCCGACCTGATCTACGCCTGGGGCACGCCGCAGACGCGCGGGCTGGTCGGCGCCTTCGACGACCCGAACCCGGGCGCCTTCATCCGCGACATCCCGGTGGTCTTCACCTTCGTCGCCGCCCCCATCGACGCCCGCATCGTGCCCGACCTGCAGCGGCCGGGCGGCAACGTCACCGGCACCGTGCACATCGCCCCGATCCCGGTGCAGCTCAACACCATCCTGGCCTACCGCGCCATCCGGCGGCTGGCGGTGATCTACAACCCGAACGAGCGCAACTCCGTGCTCACCGTGCAGGGGCTGCGCGGCGAGCTGGTCAACCGCCCGGTCGAGCTGATCGAGCTGCCGGTGCCGCTGACCGAGGCGCGCGAACCGGACAGCACGGCGGTGCCCGAGCTGGTGGCGGAGGCGGCGCGGCGCGGGGCGGAGATGCTGTACATCGGCCCCGACACCTTCATCGCCTTCCACAACCGCAAGGTCCTGGCGGCGGAGGCGCTGAAGCACCGGCTGCCGACCTTCTCGGTGACCGAGCTGATCGTGCGCACCGACCGCGCCATGCTGGCGCTCGCCAGTTCCAGCTACGGCATCGGCCGCTTCACCGCCTTCAAGGCCGAGCAGATCCTGGCGGGCGGCCTGCCGCCGGGCGAGATCCCCGTGGAAACGCTGAAACGCTTTTCCGTCATCATCAACATGCCGGTTGTGCGCGAGCTGGAATTCTACCCGCCGCTCGGGCTGCTGAACTTCGCCGAGGTCATCGATCAATGAACATGTCCGACAGCGGGCTGCCGCCTGTGCGCCTGTCTCCGGAACTGGGCCGGGTCGCGGACCTGGTCGACCGTTCGCTGGCGCCGCTCGCGGCGGAGCTTCCGAACGGGCTGACCTGCCGCCTGCTGCGGCCGTCGGACGGGCCGGCGATGCGCGATTTCCGGCTCGGCGTGGTGGAGCGGCTGGCCGATCCCGACCATTACCGCATGGCGGGGGAGGTCGGCGACTTCGTGTCCGAGCATCTGGGCCTGATCGGGCTGACCGCCGGCATCTTCGACGGGAACCGCATGGCCGCCTACGGCGCCCTCACCCTGCCGGACGCCGCTGGTTTCAACCGCGGCCACGACTTCGGGCTGGCGGGAGCGGAGCTGGAGCATGTCGCCCACGTCGCCTCGGCCATGGTCGATCCCGACTACCGCGGGCTCGGGCTGCACCACCGGCTGATCGACTGGCGCCTCGCGCTCGCCGGGATGCTGCAGCGCTGGCACCTCTTCACCACCGTGTCGCCGCGCAACCACCAGAGCTGGGGCCATCTGGCGGCCCACGCCATCTACCCCAAGCGGCTGATCCAGGTCGGCAACGGGCTGATGCGGCTGCTGGTGCACCGCGACCTGCGGCAACGCGCGTCCATCGACCCCGAGGCGCTGGAAGTCTGCCCGGTGGACGCGCTGTCGCTGCGCCGCGATCTGTTCGACGACGGTTACTGGGTGTGGGGACGCTGCCGGATGGAGGGGCGCGTGCTGGCGCTCCTCGCCCGGCCGCGGCGCGAGGCGCCGGCCCCGGTTCCAGCCGGGCAACAGACCGCGGCGGCGCCCGCCGCGGTCGTCGCGGCTTGACCGGGGACGAGCGGATGAGCCCCGCCGGCTTCACGCACCGCCTGATCGGCGCCGTGTTGGCGGCGACCCTGTTCGCCGCCGTGGCGACCACCGCGCTGTGGTCGCACGGCCATCAGCGGCGGCTGGAGCAGGCGGTGGCGGGGCACGCCGAGTTCGTGCTGGCGGAGCTCAAGGCGGCGCTGGAATCGCGGCTCAACCTTGGTCTGTCCATCAGCGAGCTGCCGCAGGCCGACACGCTGCTGGAGCAGGCGCGCGGCGCTCTCCCCGGCATCCAGTCCATCGTCGTGGTGGACGAGGAGGGGACCGTGGTCTTCGCCACCGACGTGGTGGAGGTGGGGGAGCGCGCACCCGATCTCCCCGCCGGTTTCGGCACGGCCGAGCCTGCCGTTTCCGGCACGACCGACGGCGACGCGCTGTGGTCGGTGCGGACCGGCGGTGCGCGCACCTACGGGCTCGGCCTGACCACCAGCTTCGGCACGGCGGCGGGGGCGGTGGCGCTCCGGCTGCCGGCCGGGCTGCTGACGGAGCGGGTCAACGACTTCGCCCTGGTGCTCGGGCTCCAGGCCTTCGGGGTGGCGCTGGCGGTGGGGGCGGTGGTCAGCCTCGCCGCGCTGGCGCTCGCCCGCCGCTCGCGCCGCGCGGTGGAGCGGCTGGCCGTCGAGCTGGAGGATCTCGCCGCGGCGCCGGACCGCGACCGTCCGATGCCGCCGCTGCTGGGGTTGCCGCTGCCGGGCTTCGCCGCGTCGGTGCGGCAGCGGGTGCGCACGCTGGACGACGCCACCCGCGAGATCTCCCGCCTGGACGAGATGGCATGACCCTCCCTGAAAGCCGCCTCGGCCTGGGCGCCGTCCTGCTGGCCCTGCTGGCCGCCGCGCTGGCGATGATCGGCGTGTCGGCCGCCGCCTTCCTCACCACCGAGCGCGAGCTGTCGGAGACGCGGCTGGCCAAGGCCGCCACCGTCGCCAACGCCGTGCAGGCCGACCTCGACCGGGCGCTCGCCTACCGGGTGCCGCTCGACAAGCTGGAGGGGGTGGGGGAGTTCCTGGAGGGGATCGTCGCCCGCAACCCCGACCTGCGCTTCTTCGCGGTGACCGGCCCCAAGGGCGAGCGGCTGCACTACGCCGGCATCGGCCGCCGCCGCCTCGACCCGGTGCTCGACATCGTGGACGGCGCCCTGGCGGCCGGTCCTTCCGCCGCAATGGCCGTCGATGGCCGTCCGATCCAGGCGTTGGAGTTCCTGGTGCTGCGCTACCCCCTGCGCGACGGCGCCGGCACGCTGATGGTGGCGATCCAGCCCAAGCAGATCCGCGAGCAGCTTTTCCAGGAGCTGCCGCGCGCGCTGGCCTTCGCCGCCGCCGTGCTGCTCCTGGTGTTCGAGCTGACCGGCTCGACGGTGCAGGAGGCGTTCCGCGCGCCGCTCGGCCGGCTGGGGCGGGCGATGATGGATGTCGCCGACGGGCGCTTCGGCACGCTGCTCGGCCGCCGCCCGCGCGACGGGCTGGGCCGCGCCATGTTCGCCTTCAACGCCACCGTCTTCCGCGTGCACGAGCTGCGCCAGCGCTTCGTCGCCCACGCCGACGAGGTGCGCACGGCCGTCTTCGACGCCGACGTGGCGGCGGAGGTGGAGCGCACCCGCGACCGCACGCTGGCCGCACTCGGCGACGGCCTCGCCGAGCCGCCGGTGCGCCGCGCCGTCACCCGCCGCACCGGTGTGCGCCCCTTCGCCACGCTGATCGCCGCCGCCGGCACCCTCGCCGCGACCGCGACGGCGACCGTGGGCCCGCACGGCCCGGCCATGGCGGAGGGCACGGTCGCCACCGTCCTGGGCGCGCTGGGGGCCGGGCTGCTCGCCGGCTTCGTGCCGCCGCCGACGCGC